>NZ_JBEZHR010000007.1:149173-457090 GCF_040650655.1 Streptomyces sp. NPDC048636
CCGGCGGGGGGGGGGGGCGCCCCCGGGCGGGGGGGGGGGGGCGCCCCGCCCCCCCCCCCCCCCCCCCGCCGGGCCTGGCGATCAACTCGCCGCACAGGTAGGAGGCAAGAGCCGTAGGGTTCGGCCATGGTGACTGCGACTGTCCGCGAGTGGAACGACGAGGAGGGGTGGGGCGTGCTCGACTCGTCTGAGACCCCGGGCGGGTGCTTCGGCCACTTCTCCGATATCCAGGCGACCGGCTTCCGAACTCTGACGCCCGGACAGCGGGTCGACCTCACCTGGGAAGCCCCCGGCTTCGCACAAGACGGATACGACTACCGTGCGGTGACCATCGTGCCCCGCCCGGCCTGATATCCACGTCGCCGACCCCGAGGGGTGACGTCAGGAGGGGGGCGTCAGCCAGTGGTAGTCGGTGGTGGCGCCGACGCGGCGGGCGAACTCGGTCATCCCGGCCAGATGCCTTGGGCCGAGGCCGAAGTCCAGCGTGCTGAAGTACGTTTCCAGGAGCGTCGGTTCGAAGGGTGCCCACCGGGCGGCGCGGGCCGCGATCTCGTCGAGGTGCGCCAGGGAGAGGTCCCGCGCGGCGAGGAGGGACCGGTGCACCTCGTGCACCGTATCGGGCTCCCTCGCCAGGTAGTCGCGGCGGACCGCCCAGACGGCGAAGACGAACGGCAGCCCGGTCCAGTCGTGCCACAGTCGGCCCAGGTCGTGCACGTCCAGCCCGTCCTCGGGCAGTCGGCGGGTATGGGCCTGTAGGCCGACGTCCCCGATGACCACGGCGGCGTCGGCGGCCTCGAGCATACGCCCGAGGTCGGGGCGGCAGCTGTGGTAGTCGGGGTGGGCGTGGTGGCGCTCGGCGAGGATGAGCTTCGCCAGGCGCACGGAGGTACGCGAGGTGGAGCCCAGCGCGACGCGCGCCCCGCCGAGATCGGCCAGCGGCTTCCGGGAGACGATCTCGCAGGACATGACGTCGCCGTCGCAGCCGACGGCGATGCCCGGGAGCACGGCGAGGTCATCGGCGTGCCGGAGGAACTCCATGAGCGAGACGGGGCCGATGTCGAGATCGCCCGCGACCAGCAGATCGCTCAGCCGTTCCGGGGTGTCCTTGGTGAGCTCCACGTCGAGGAGTGCGCCGGTGCGTCCCAGACCCCAGTACAGGGGAAGGCAGTTGAGGAATCGGATGTGGCCGACGCGCGGACGGTGTCTGCCGGCGGCGGGCACGCTCACCGCTCGGGCCTCGGGGCGACCGGTGTCCCCTCTATCAGCGAGAAGGGCTGGGGCCGGGGCAGCGGAGTGACGGCGGAGAGCCGGAACCCCGACGCGCGCAGCAGCGCGTCCCAGTCGGCGCGGGTGCGCTCCCGACCGCCCACCTTCACCAGCATGTTGAGGTCGCTCAGGAACATCAGCTCGTCCGCGCCCGCCGCGACGGTGTCGGGCAGCACTCGCTCGACGAGCAGCAGACGGCCGTTCTCGGTCAGGGCCTCCCGGCAGCGCTGGAGGATGGCGACGCACTGCTCGTCGTTCCAGTCGTGCAGAACGCTCTTGAGCACATGCACATCGCCGTCGGCCGTGACGGCCGTGAAGAAGTCCCCCGGTTCGCTGGTGCAGCGGTCGCCGACGCCGAGGTCCGCGAGGTGCCGCTCGGCGCCCTCCAGCCCGTCGGGGGTGTCGAAGACGACGCCCTTCAGGGTGGGGTGGGCGCGCAGGATGGCGGCCACGAGGGTGCCGCGGCCGCCCCCTATGTCGACGACGGTGGTGAAGCGCCCGAAGTCGTAGTGGTGCGCGACCAGATCGGCCACCATCCGGGTGCCCTGGCTCATCGCCGCGTTGAACTCCTGGGAGAGCTGCGGGGCGTCGCCGAGGTAGCTGAAGAAGTCCTGCCCGAACGCCTTGGAGAAGTGCGGGCCGCCGGTGCGGACGCTCTCCTCCAGTCCCGTCCAGGCACCGACGGTGATGGGGTCGGTGAGCATACGGACCAGCGCGTGGAGGGAGTCCGGGTGGTCCGTGCGCAGCGGCGATCCGGCCTCGGTCAGCGAGAACCGCCCGCTCTCGTCCTCCGCGAGGAGCCCCAGCCCCGCCATCGCGCGCAGCAGCCGGTGCATGGCCTGTGGGTCGGCTCCGCATGCGCGCGCCAGATCAGCCGACGTACGCGTCGTGTCGCGGAGCAGATCGGCTACGGACAGCCGGGCCGCGACGCGCACCACCTGCGCGGCCATATGCCCGTGGGCCAGTCTCGCGACGGTCGCGGTGACGCTCCGACCGTCCTCCGTGCGCATGCCGGATAAGCTCATCCGTACATCCCCCGTTCGCGACCTGCGGGTTATGTCCCACAGGGTTATGGGCGCCACATTAACACCAGCGCATTCGGGCGGGCCAAGGGGTTTTGGTGTGCGACTTCCCCCTTTCACAATTTTTAATTGAAGGCAGAACGTATTTCGCCCGAGAAGGGGAATTCCTCTCCACGATGCGGGACTTCGAGGAAGTTTCCTGTGGAAAGGGGTGCGAAGCTCACGCTCACGGGTGCGCCTCGGTCTCCCGGGCGGAGAATGGGAGGGTGGCTCGTTCATCGTTCCGGATCGGAGGAGAACCGTGGCCGAGAACGCCGAGAACTACCACCCCCGCCGTACCGCGGTCCTGCTGGTCGATCCGTACAACGACTTCCTCTCCGAGGGCGGCAAGGTCTGGCCGCAGGTCGAGCCCGTGGCCAAGGCGGTGCGGCTGCTGGACAATCTGCGTTCCGTGGTGGACTCCGCGCGCCGGGCGGGCATGCGGATCGTGATCGTCCCGCACCGCCGCTGGGAGCCGGGTGACTACGAGAGCTGGGACCATCCGAACCCGACCCAGCGGTCGATCATGGAGCGGCACAGCTTCGCCCGGGGGACCTGGGGTGGGGAGTTCCACCCCGACTTCCAGCCGCGGGCGGGGGACATCGTCGTCAAGGAGCACTGGGCGCAGAGCGGGTTCGCCAACACCGATCTGGATTTCCAGCTCAAGCAGCACGGCATGACGCATGTGGTGGTCATCGGCCTGCTCGCGAACACCTGCATCGAGTCCACCAGCCGGTTCGCCATGGAGCTCGGCTACCACGTGACGCTGGTCCGCGACGCGACCGCGGCTCTGCTCCCCGAGATGATGCACGCCGCGCACGAGTTGAACGGCCCGACCTTCGCCCACGCCATCCTCGGCACGGAAGAGCTCGTCTCCGTGTTCCAGGAAGTCATGTGAGAAGTCATGTGAGAAGTCATGTGAAGGGCGCGGGACGTGCGCCGTCGCCGTCGACGCGGTCGGCGACGACCATGGCGACGTCGTCCGCCAGCACCCCTTCCGTATGGCGCAGCAGGCGCCCGTGCAGGTCTTCCAGGAAGGCCGGCGGAGTGCACGGCCGTACCGCTTCCATCTCCTCGGCCAGGGGGAAGAAGGCCCGGTCGCGGTCGCGGGCTTCGATGACGCCGTCGGTGTAGAGCAGGAGACGGTCGCCGGGGGCGAAGGGGTAGGTCTCCACCCTGGTGGGCGCGGCGGAGAAGAAGCCTTCGAGGCCCAGGGGCGGCAGGGGCGAGCTGGGAGTCAGGGAGCGGACCTTTCCCTCGCGGAGCACCATCGGGGGTGGATGGCCGCGGTTGACGAGTTGGATCACGAAGGAGTCCGGGACCTGGGCGACCAGGATGGTCACGAACTCCTCCGCCTGGGCGTCCTGGTTGCCGGTGGTCCCGATGGCGGCCTCGCGGCTCAGGGCGGCCGCGCAGTGGTTGACGACCTCGGCCAAGTCGTCCTCGTAGTGCACGGCCTCGCGGAAGGCGCTGAGCACGGCGGCGGCCGCGCGGACGGCGTGGAGGCCCTTGCCGCGGACATCGCCGATGATCAGGCGGATGCCGTAGTGAGTGTGCACGGCCTCGTAGAGGTCGCCGCCGATCTGGGCGCCGGTCTCGGCCGCGAGATAGGTGCTGGCCGCGCGCAGGGGGCCGAGCCGGGCGGGGACGGGGCGCAGGATGACGTCCTGGGCGGCGGAGGCGATACGGCGGATCTGGTCGAGCTCGCCCTGTCTGCGCGTACGCACCGCGCTACTCATGGTGATGCTGGCCGAGGACACCAGCAGCAGCCCCAGGAGGTTGCTGTAGACCTGGTCGCTGCCCCACGCCTCGTTGTAGGTGGCGGTGGTCACGCTGACGGCCAGGGCGACGCCCGCGGCCGCCATCGTGCCCCTGGGGCCCATCGTCAGCGCGGCCAGTGCGGGGGTCGCCGTGAGGAACGGGCCGGTGTACAGGAACTCGAGGGGTGAGAGCTCGATGCCCAGCGCGATCAGCGCGATGAGGAAAGGCACGCACCGCTCGAACACGATGACCCACTGGCCGTGACCACCCAGCCCCGGGCGAGGCCGAGGTGGTGAGCGGACGAGCGACCACATGGATCCAGCCTGCCCCGTCGGAGCGCAAGGTTCCACTTCAGCCGGACGCGGGACCGCCCCACCCGGTCACAGGGCCAGCTCCTGGCCGTCGAAGCGCGCCCGCAGGCGGCGGTCGTGGGTGGCGATCACCAGGGTGCCCCGGTAGCGGGAGAGCGCCGCGTCCAGCTCCTCCACCAGGGCGGGTGAGAGGTGGTTGGTGGGTTCGTCGAGCAGGATGAGGTCGGCGGGTTCGGCCACGAGCAGGGCCAGTTCCAGTCGGCGGCGCTGGCCGGTGGACAGGACGCGGAGCGGGCGGACGAGGTCGCGGTCGTGGAAGAGGCCGGTGGCCGCCAAGGCTGCCGCGCGCTCCTCGCCGTAGCGCTGGAGGACCGTACGGTCGTCGCGGACCGGCCGGGTGCTCTGCCGGAGGAAACCGACGCGGGAGGGGCGGTCGACCGTGCCCGCGGCCGGGACGAGTTCACCGGCGAGGACCTGGAGCAGGGTGGACTTGCCCGCGCCGTTCTCCCCCGTGACCAGCAGCCGGCCGCCGGGCGGGATCTCCAGGGCGGCGAGCGCGAGCCGTCCGGGCACCTCGACGCCCGACAGGGTCACACCGCGGTCGGCCTCGCCCTCGACACGGGCCGTGAAGCGCAGCGGCACCGGGGGCGGCGGCACCGGGGCCGAGGTCAGCCGGTGGAGGCGTTCGCGGGCGTTGCGGACGCGGCTCATCGCGCCGTGCGCACGTGACCGGGCGCGAAAGGCGCCCGCGCCGCTGAAGGCCGCCGGGGCCTTCCGGGGGATCGCGGAGAGCAGGCCGATGTTGGTGGCGGCGAGCCGGGACTGACGGGCCACATCGGCGCGCCAGGCGTCGTGTTCGCTGATCCAGCGGGCCCGCTCGGCGGCCTTCGCGGCGAGGTAGCCCGCGTAGCCGTTGCCATGGCGGCGCACGGTGCGCCGGTCGGGGTCGACCTCCAGAACGGTGGAGGTGACCCGCTCGAGGAAGACGCGGTCGTGGGTGACGGCGACGACCGTGCCGCGGTGGGCGCGGAGGTGCTCCTCCAGCCAGCCGACGGCCTCGTCGTCGAGGTCGTTGGTGGGCTCGTCGAGCAGCAGCAGTTCGGGCGAGGAGGCGAGGGTGGCGGCGAGGGCGAGCCGGGAGCGCTTCCCTCCGGAGAGGGTGCCGAGGCGACGGCCGGGGTCGAGTGGCTCCCGCTCGCCGAGGCGGCGCAGGGTGACGGCGACCCGGCGGTCGGCGTCATAGCCGCCGCGCGCCTCGAACTCGGCGAGCAGCCGGGCGTATTCCCCGGCCGCGGCCTCCTCGGCCTTCCGAGCCTCCTCGGCCCTCCCGGCCCTCCCGGCCCTCCCGGCCGTGGACAGGGCGGCCTCGGCCGCGTGGAGGCGGCGCTCGAGGCGGCGCAGATCGGCGAGGGCGAGATCGACGGCCTGGCCGACGGTCGCGGAGCCGGGCAGGTCCAGGGTCTGGGCGAGATGGCCGATACCGCCGGGGGCGACGACGGTGAGCGTGCCGTTGTCGGGGGTCTCCTGCCCCGCGAGGAGCCGCAGGAGCGTGGACTTCCCGGAGCCGTTCTCCCCGACGACACCCACCTTCTCGCCGGGGCGGAGGGTGAACGAGACGCGGTCCAGGACGACGCGGTCGTCATAGCGCTTGGTGACGTCCACGAGGGCGAGCTGCGAATCGGCGGCGGTGATGGGGGTGGGGGCGTCTGGGAACAAAGGCGGTCCCTTCGATGGGGTACGGGGCGTCGACGAGAGCGCGAGACGGTGCGTATCGTCTTGCATCCCTCGTAACATAACACCCGCCCCCCGGGTTCGCAAGACGCGGCGTCTCGTTTGCCGGGCCCGGGTCGAGGTGCAGCGCGACCACCGGCAGCGCGCCGACACCGGGCGGGCCGAACGCAAGGAAGCCATCCGCGAGTTCCTGACCGCCGCGCAGCGGGTGGAGTTGATCCTGGACCGCAGGAAGCTCGGGCTGCCGTCGCCCGACGATCCCGAGGATGAGAAGCTGCACGGCCTGTGGCTGACGCAGAAGGCCGTGGAGCTGGTGTGTTCATGGGAAGTGGCGCTGGCAGCACATGAGTTCACCAGCGTGCTGCACACGCTGGTCCGCGACAGCGCGCCGGACGGGCAGCCGTCGGGGAAGCGGGAGCGGCGGCATGGCTTCATGGAGGCGGGCGCGCGGGGAGCTGGAGTCCGCGCGGACGGGGACGGGGACGCGGGCGGGAACGCGCACGCGGGCCGCAACGGGGATGGGAGACCGGAGATGAGCAGACGGCGGTATGTGGCCCGGGGCGTGCCCGGCGGGTACCGGATCTGGGACAACCACGGGCGCCGGTGGTGGGGCGACTTCTACGAGCTGTGTCCCGACGACCTCCTCACCGAGCTCAACGGTGCGGCCGACCAGGCGAGGATCACCGCGCTGCTCAAGCGCTACCGGGCCCTGAAGAGGTAGGCCGGACGCCACCTCAGGACGTCCCACTTGGGGAGGTCTGGGGAGGTCATGGAGAAATTTCAGCGGGCATTGAGAACTTTCGCCGCTGTTGCCGTATCTCCTATGACCACATCCCTGAAGGGTGGACATGTGAAGAGAAAGAAGCACAGACGGTCTCGACTTCTCGTCATGACCGTCGCCGGAGTTGCCGCGATGGGTGTCGGGGCTGGCGCCCTTCTGATGACCGACAACGACGCCTCGGCCGGGCAGTCGGCCACACCGCGGGCGGCCGTGCGGGAGACCCTCACCATCAAGTGCCCGGACGTCTCCATCCGGTTGACGCGGGTGCCGCGGCAGGCGCAGCCCACGGTGGACGACGAACTGGCGCGGATGGACAGCCAGGTGGCCCAGGCGTACCAGCAGCTGGCCACGCGGGGATCCAGTGCGAGCGACGACTGGGTGAAGACGCGGGTGCTGGAACCGCTGTCGACGCGGCGCCGCTCCGCGATCATCCGCATCACCACGACGATCGACAAGGTCGCGTCCCGGCCGCAGGGGCTGTCCTCGCTCGCCTCGTGCACCGTGCAGCGGGACACCGCGGCACCCGCCAGCGCCGACGCGAACGCCGACGCGAGCGCCGGGACCACCGCCACTCCCGCCCCGGGTGGTGCCACTCCGGCCGCGGGCGGTCAGCAGCAGCAGCCGCAGAGCGGGCCGCAGAAGGCCGACTTCGTGGACATTCGCCGGGTGCGGCCCAACGTCAGCAAGCCGGCGCCGAAGCGCAACGCCTCCAAGGGCACCTTCTCCTCGCGCTGCGGCCGCAACGGGAACAAGCACTTCAACCCGGACAACGTGATCGTGGCGCCCGGTGTGAGCAATGGCGCGCACCATATGCACGACTACGTCGGCAACCTCGCGACCGACGCGTTCTCCTCCGACCAGGACCTCGCCGCCGCCGGGACCACCTGCTCCAACGGCGACCGCTCGACCCACTACTGGCCGGTCCTGCGGCTGCGCGACGGCAGCGACGAGAAGGACCTGAACGCGGACGGCGGCGGCAAGGACGGCAACGTCGGCCGTATCCTCCAGCCCTCCTCGGTGAAGCTCACCTTCCGCGGCAGCCCCGTCGGCAAGGTGACGGCGATGCCGAAGTTCCTGCGGATCATCACCGGTGACGCCAAGTCGTTCACCAACGGCACGGCCAACGCCAACGCTTCCTGGAGCTGCACCGGGTTCGAGAACCGGCAGCTGAAGGACAAGTACCCGCTGTGCCCGCGCGGCAGCGACGTGGTGCGTACGTTCAACTTCCAGAGCTGCTGGGACGGGAAGAACACCGACAGCGCCAACCACCGGGCCCATGTGGCGTTCGCCCAGGCCGACGGGTCGTGTGCGCAGGGGTTCCGGGCCGTTCCGCAGCTGGTCCAGCGGATCACCTACAAGGTCAAGCCCGGTTCGGTGTTCGCCGTCGACAGCTTCCCCGAGCAGTTGCACAAACCGGTCACGGACCACGGCGACTTCATCAATGTGATGTCGTCACGGCTGATGGCGAAGGCGGTGCGCTGCATCAACAACGGCAGCAAGTGCGGCTGAGCCGCGTTCCGGCTACCGTTCGCGCCATGACACCAGCGCCCCGGAGGACAGGATTCGTCCGCCGGGGCGCTGGCGACGGTCTGGAGGGCCGCTGGACCAGCACGCCCTTCGACCTCGGCGCGATGGAATCCAGCGAGCTGGGATTCCTGCCCGACGGGCGCGGCTGGAGCCTCTGGGCGAGCGCCGGTGAGGGGCTGAGTGTGACCCGGTTCCGGTGGCACTGTCCGGCACCGGGCCGTCTCGTCCTCCGGGAGGAGTGGCTGACCTGTGGCGACTGGGCGCCCGGCGAGGAGGACTGGAGCTTCGCCTCGGTGGACTCCAGCGGCCCCGCGGACGGCATGACGGCCACGGCGTACACCCTGGGGCCGCAGCCACCGCCCGGGGGCGGGGAGCGGCCGCTGTGGGCCGTACGGTTCGAGCAGGCCGTGGAGTTCAGCCATTTCTTCGCGCGTGAGGAAGGGCCGGTGCGCCCCGACCAGGACCCGTCGTACCGCTACTTCCCCGGCCCCTGAACACGCTCTGAACAGGGCCGTCGGACGGCGGAACGGGGAACGGCGGGGGAACGGCCTGTCGCCCACATAGGTTCATCGGGAATACTGCCCGCCGTGGAGCAGAGCACAGGACCGATCATCCCGCCCATGCACACCGGCGCCGGCACCGACCCGGGGTACATCCCCGGGCTCACGTCCCCGCGCCCCGCCGACGGGGAGGAGGAGACCCCGAAGGACACGGCGGAGCAGCCAGCCGAGGACGTCGTCGAGGAGGACACCGCGACGGAAGCCGAGGCGGACGAAGCCGACGAGGCCGAGGACGACACCGAGGCCGACGACGCGGCCGAAACCGAAGCCGAAGCAGAGGCCGACGCCGACGGCGGGGACACCGACGAGGACGACGGTGACGGGCCCGTCTTCGAGGCGTCCGACCACCGCGGTGGCATCGTCGCGCGCCGCTCCGGGATCACCGTCCGCATGGACGGCGAGGAGGCCGAGTTCGGCTGGGACGAGATCGGGGCGGTCGAGGTCGACACCCCCCGGTTCAAGAAGCGGTTCTCCGTCACCGTCTACGCCACCAACCGCCGCTGGTACGAGGCCGAGGTCAAGCCGTCGTCGCGGGGGCTGCTGGCGACGTGGACCGCGGAGCTCGACGCGGTCCTGGACGCCTACTTCGACGACTCCAAGCCGGACACCGAGCCGAAGGCCGAGAACGCCGAGGAGAAGGCCGCCGCGGACGACGAGTGACGGGCAGGGCCGCACCGGCCCCGCCCGCACCGCCCACTCTCCGCCCGCACCGCCCGCCCGGCTCCGTGCGGGCAGAACTGCTCAGTGCAGGCAGAACTCATTGCCTTCCGGGTCGGCCATGACGACATGGCTGCTGCCGGGCTCCTCCACGGCCCGCAGGACGGTGGCGCCGAGCCCTTGCAGCCGTGCCATCTCCATCTCCCGGCTTTCGGTGACGGGGTGCACATCGATATGCAGCCGGTTCTTGTCCCGCTTCCCCTCCTTGGCCTCCGGAACGGCCTGGAAGAGCAGGCGTCGGCCGAGACCCGTGCCGGTCCGTGGGTCCACGGGGTCGTCGGGGTGGCGTACGGCGGCGGCGTGCCGCCACACCTTTCGGCCGTCGACCACCGCGTAGTGCTCCTCCCCGATCACCCCCTGGGCGAGCAGCCCCTCGATGAGGGCGCTGTGGTCCTCCTTGGTGTAGTCGAGCGTCTGCGCCCAGAAGTCGGCGAGCAGCTGCGGATCGGCGCAGTCGATGACAAGTTTCCAGTGCACGGCCATGGGTCGTTCGGTCCTCCGCGTCCAGGGGCCTGGGGCAACACGGCCAGTCCATCACCCCGGCGCACCCGCCGCACCCGTTCACCGGCCCGCTGACGCGCTGCCGCGGCGCCGCCGGTGGGCGATCCGGCCCAGTACGACGTCGAGCGCCAGGAACGCGGCCAGCGGGATCCCCAGCAGCGGCAGGTAGTACCCGAGTACGGCGACGGCGGCGGCCAGCGGGAGCAGGACGTACGGCGACACCTCGCGCCACGCCCCGCGCGGGACGGGGCGGCCGAAGGCCGAGCCGCGGCCGCGCTGCCACCACATCCGGTAGCCCCACCCGATCAGCAGGATCAGCGCCAGCGCGAGCGCGGCCAGGGCGATCTGGTTGACGAGGCCGAAGAGATTGCCGGTGTGCAGATCGATGCCCCAGCGGGTGAGCTTGGCGAGCACCGGGTAGTCGGCGAACCGCTGGACGTCGGTCACCTCGCCGGTCGCCGGGTCGATGGCCGCCGCGTCCTGCTTCTCCGGCCAGCTGCGCTGGATCTGGCTGACCACGTACGCCTGGTCCGGTCCGGCGGGCGGCACGATTTCCACCGGGTTGCCGAGGCCCTCGGCGCGGGCGGCCTTCAGTACGGCGTCGAGGCCCACATCGCCGGTGTGCCGTCCGCCGGACCCGCCGTGGTCCATACCCGGCATGGCGCCCGCTCCGCCGCCGTGGCCCGCGTGTTCACCGCCGCCACCTGCGCGGTCGTCGTCCAGGGTGGCCGAGACGGCGGGGGTGTTCTGGCCGAGCGCGGAGCGGAGGTCGGCGACGCTGGTACCGGCGTAGGTGGACCAGGTCAGCCCGGTCGCGGAGAGGAAGAACAGCCCCAGGGCCACCCACACCCCGACCGAACCGTGGAACGACAGGGTGCGCCGACGGCCGGTGGCCGAACGGTCGGGCAGGGCGACGGCACGCACCCCGCGCCGGGCGGCACCGCCACGGCGGCGGCGCGCCAGCCACAGCACCAGACCCGCGCCGGTGATCACCCACAGCCAGCTGGCGGCGAGTTCGCTGTAGAGCCGTCCGGTCTCACCGAGGTGCAGATCGCGGTGGAGCTCGTCGATCCATGTGCGCAGCGGGAGGGCGCCGGAGGAGCCGTACTGCTCCAGCGCGCCGCGCACCTTCCCGGTGTACGGGTCGACGAACACGGCCAGGGTGTGGTCCGCGTCCACGCCCTTCACCCCGGACAGCAGCACCCGGGTGGTGGCGCCGTCCTCGGGCGACGGCCTCACGGCGCTGATCTCGCCCTCGGGGTGGGCCTCGCGGGCGGCGGCCACCTGGCGGGAGAGCGGCAGCTCGGTGTCGCCGGTGGGGACGCGCAGTTCATGGTCGTAGACGAGCTTCTCGGCCTGGAACGAGCCCGCGTAGAGGAGTCCGCTGACGGCGGCGACGAGCAGGAACGGCGCGATCAGCACCCCGGCGTAGAAGTGCAGCCGCAGGACGAGCGGGCGCAGCGCCGCCCATGAGGCGCGGCGGGCCGGGGTGGTGGGTTCCTCCGGTGGCGCGGTGTCCGGGGTGCCCGGGGCGTCGTCCGCGGCGGCGGAGAGGGGTTCTGCGGTCATGGACGGCTCCCGGATCGCTGGGTGTGTCGGTCGTCGTGCCGCGCGGGGCGGTCCGCACGTCGGCACAGGGGTGCCGGTTGAGTGGTCGGCCAAGTGGACGCCCGAGTTCCGGAACTTCGGCTGTGATCTGAAGCACACCGCTCCCGTTTGTCATGCGAGGACGAAGATTCACCGGGGGCTCCCGTCCACCGCCACGGCCGCTGGCACGATGACCGCCATGGCCACCGGGTCGTTCCTCCGCCTCGCGCGAGCCGCCGTGTTCGCGGCGGTGTGCGTTGTGGTCACGGCCCTCGGACATGTGCTGATGTCCGGTGGTGGCACGCTGCCGCTGTGGTCGGTGGGCTGCGCCTTCGCCGGAACTGCGGCGGTCGCGTGGTGGTCCGCCGGACGGGAGCGCGGCGCGCTGGCCGTGACCGGTTCGACGGTGGTCGCCCAGTACGGGCTGCATGTGCTGTTCACGCTCTCGGAGTCGTGGGGCGCGACGCCCGCCCACGGGCCTCCTCCGATGGCCATGCCCATGCACCACGGCGCGGACGCGATGTCCGGCGCCGGGCAGCCGATGGGCTCCATGGACGCCATGGGCTCGATGGACGCCGTGGGTTCGATGAGTTCGACGGGGCTTCCGGGGCTGGACCTGCCCTGGCACGGCAGCGCCGGCATGGCCCTCGCGCATCTGCTCGCCACGCTCCTCACCGGAGTGTGGCTGTGGCGCGGTGAGACCGCCGCCTTCCGGCTCGTCCGGGCGCTCGCGGCCGCCGTGTTCGTACCGCTGCGCGTCGCCCTGCGGATGCTGGGCGCGGTGGCGCCCGAACCGCCCGGCTGGTCCTCCCTGCCCACCGCCACGCGCCGGTTGCGCGGTGCGCTGCTGTGGCATGTGATCCGCCGCAGAGGGCCGCCGGGGCATCCGCTCCTCTGCCACTGACCGCCCTTCCTCAGCGCGCCCTTCTCGCGGCGCACCGGTGAGGGGCGGAGCACCGGCTGCCCGCCCGGCGCCGGATCGATGCCCGGTACCGCGGGCCCCCGTGCCACTCCCGGCTGCCGTCCGCGCGCGCCCCCGCGCCCGCCGCGCGGCGGACCGTGCGGCTCGAGCACCTCCGCGGACCGTCCACCGCCACCGGAAGGACGTTTGACGATGCCCGCTGCCCTGAACGACGCCGTCGAGTACGCCGTCGAGTACGACGCCCAGCAGGTCACCGCCTGGGCCCTGGCCGCCCGCGACGGTGACCCCGACGCCGTGGAGCGGTTCGTCCGCGCCACCCGCCGCGACGTCCGCCGCTTCGTGCTGCACCTCAGCTCCGATCCGCATGCCGCCGACGACCTCACCCAGGAGACGTACTTGAGGGCGCTGACCGGCCTGCCGACGTTCGCCGGGCGCTCCTCCGCCCGTACCTGGCTGCTGTCGATCGCCCGCCGCGTGGTCATCGACCGCTACCGCAGAGCCGCCGCCCGCCCCCGGCTGCTCGACACCGACGACTGGCAGGAGGTGGCCGAACGGGCCCAGCCGGTCGGGCTCCCCGGTTTCGACGAGGGGGTGGCGCTGCTCGACCTGCTGGAGGAACTGGCCCCGGCCCGGCGCGAGATGTTCCTGCTGACGCAGCTGCTGGGGCTGCCGTACGCGGACGCCGCCGAGGCGACCGGCTGTCCCATCGGCACCGTACGGTCCCGAGTGGCCCGCGCCCGGGAGGAGATGACGGCGCTGCTGGCGTCGGCGGCCTGAGGGCGGGGGCGTTGGCGCCGGGGATATGGGGAGCCGGGGCCCGGCGCGTGGGCCCCGGTAGCGTGGAGCCATGACCGGGGGAGAGAGCGAGCCGATGATCCGGGTGCTGCTCGCGGACGACGAGCCGATGATCCGCGCCGGGGTGGCGGCCATCCTCGGCGCGGCCGGGGACATCGAGGTCGTCGCCGAGGCCGGGGACGGCCATCACGCCGTGGAACTCGCCCTGAGCCACCGCCCGGACCTGTGTCTGCTGGACATCCGGATGCCCCGGCTGGACGGGCTCCGGGCGGCGGCCGAAATCGGCCGGGCGCTGCCCGGCACCGCCGTCATGATGCTCACGACCTTCTCGGAGGACGAGTACGTCGCGAGTGCGCTCGGCTCCGGCGCGGCCGGATTCGTGCTCAAGTCCGGCGATCCGCGCGAGCTGATCGCCGGGGTGCGCGCGGTGGCCGGGGGCGGTGCGTACCTCTCCCCGTCCGTGGCGCGGCGGGTCATCGCACAGCTGGGCTCTGGGCAGTTGGGCCGACAGGCCGGTGCCCGCGCGCGGATCGCCGAGCTGACCGGGCGCGAGCGCGAGGTGCTCGCCCTGGTCGGCGCCGGGCTGTCCAACGCGGAGATCGCCCGGCGGCTGCACCTGGTCGAGGGCACGGTGAAGGCGTACGTCAGTCAGGTCCTCGCCCGGCTCGGGGTCAAGAACCGGGTACAGGCGGCGATCCTGGCGTACGAGGCGGGTCTCGTACACCAGGAGTGATCCGCACCGGGCCCGGGGCCGGTCCGGCCGGAGACCTTACTTTCGTCGGGGGCGCCCACGGGGCCGATCGACGATGCTGGGCCCATGCTGCGCAGTGGACTTCGACGGCTGGAAAGGGCACGGCTGGCACGGGGGCGGGGGCGGGGGTGGGCCTCCCGGCTCCTCGACGCCGCGCTGTGGACGGCGCTGTGGCTGCCGCCCGCCTCCGAGGCGGCGCTCTCCTCGTACGGCCGGGCCAAGGTGGTGGCGGTCGTGGCGGCTCCGCTGCTGGCGGCGGCACTCGCGGTGGGCCGCCGGTGGCCACTGGCGGCGCTCGGGGTCCCGGTGGCGCTCAGTCTGGCCCTGAGCGCGAAGATGTTCACCCCGCTGTACTGGCCCGCGCTGGCCGTATTCGGCTTCCTCGCCGGATGCCGGACCGCCACGGCCCGCCCCGTGCTGTGGTTCCTCGGCTCGGTGGCGGTGGCGGGGCTGCCGCTGTGCGTGGTGGTCGAACGGGATCTGTGGGCGTGGCCGGGGCTGTTGCTGACCCTGCTGGGCAGCGCGGGACTGCCGTGGCTGCTGGGCCGATACCGCCGCCAGTACGCCGAACTGACCCGGCTGGGCTGGCGGCTGGCCGACCGGATGGAGCGTGAACAGCGGGTCGTCGCCGAGCGCACCCGCTATCGCGAACGGGCCCGCATCGCGGGCGATATGCACGATTCGCTCGGCCATGAGCTGACGCTGATCGCGGTGCGGGCCGCCGCCCTCGAAGTCGACGCCACACTCACCGCGCGCCAGCAGCGGGCCGCCGGGGAGCTGCGGGCGGCCGCGGGTGCCGCCACCGCACGGCTGCGGGAGATCATCGGGGTGCTGCGCGCGGACGAGGACACGGACCCGGAGGGGGCGGACCGGCCCGCCACCGCCCCGCCCGGGGAGAGCGCCGAGACCCTGGTGGCGCGGGCCCGTGCCTCCGGGCTCGACATCACCCTGGAGCGTCACGGCGAGCTGACCGGGCTGCCGCCGATGGCCGCCCTCGCCGTACACCGGGTGCTCCAGGAAGGGCTGACGAACGCCGCCAAACACGCACCGGGCGCGGCGGTCCGGGTCCGGCTCGTCCGTACCGAGGACCCTCCGGCCGTCGCCCTCACCGTCGTCAACTCCCCCGCCGCCACGGCACCGCTGCCGGAGGTGGTCTCCGGTGGCTCGGGCCTGGTGGGGCTGGACGAACGGGTCCGGCTCGCCGGCGGTGAGCTGCGCGCGGGCCCGGCCCCGGACGGCGGCTTCGAGCTGACCGCCGACCTTCCCGCCACGGCCGCTCCCCCACCGCGCGCCGCCACCGACGCCTCCCGGCTCACCACCTCCGGACGGGAGTTGACACGGGCCCGGCACCGGGTGCGGCGCCAGCTCACCCAGGCCCTGGTGGCACCGGTGGCGGCACTGGCCGGGATCCTGCTGCTGATGGCCCCCGTCAGCCTGGCGAGTTCGTACTTCTCGGTGCTGGACCGGAGCACCTACGACCGGCTCGCGGTGGGCACCCCGCGCGGCGAGGTGACACCGCGGCTGCCGCTGTTCACCCGGGACGGACCGCCCGACGGCTCCCCGGCCCCGCCCCGTGGCCAGGACTGCGTCCACTACAGCACCGGGCTGCTGGCCTCCGACGCCTACCGGCTGTGTTTCGCCCGCGACCGGCTGGTGTCCAAGACACTGCTGACACACGGGCGATGAACGGGGCATCCCTCATCCCGCCCACACACCCGAGAAGGGGGCCGTTCCGCGCTGACCGCTCACACCGCCATCAGCCGCGTCAGCTCCTCCGCCACCGCTCGCGCCGCCGGGCTGGTCCAGCGGCGGCGGTGGTGGGTGAGTTGGATGGGGACGGGGGGTACGGCGGGGGTGTGGACCTCGGCCAACGTGGCCTCCGCGAGCTGGCGTTCGGCCGTGGTGCGGGGGAGGAGGGTCAGGCCGAGACCGGCCGCCACGCAGGAGCGGGCCGCCTCGATACTGCCGAAGCGGGTGAGCCGGGGCGCCGGGCCCGGCAGGGCGAGCAGGGTGCGGACGAGCTGGTCGCTGTAGGAACACCCCTGCTCATGAACGAAGAAGCGCTCCCCGGCCAGCCCAGCCCAGCCCACCGTATGCCCGGCCAGCGGATGGTCCGGGCCGGACAGACAGACCAGCGGTTCGCGGGCGATCGGGCGGGCGGTGAGCTCGGTATCGGTCACCTCCGGCTCCAGCAGCAGGGCGAGGTCCAGCCGGCCCGAGCGCAGCCCCGCCACGGCCGCCTCGGTGCCCACCGCGTGGAGCTCGAGGTCGATCCCGGGGTGGCTGCGGCGCAGCGCGGCGATGAGTCCGGGCAGCCGGGACGCGCACAGGGACTCGCCCGCGCCCAGCACGACCTGTCCCTCCACCGCGCCGTCCGCCGCGTCCGCGCTCCCGGCCGCCGCGGCCGCCCGCAGCCGGGCCTCGGCGTCGAGGACGTCCTCGGCCTCCTTCAGCAGACGGCGGCCGGTGCTGGTCGGGAGGGTGCCGGAGGGCAGCCGGTCGAAGAGCCGGGTGCCCAACTCCTTCTCCAGTGTGCGGATCTGGACCGTCACGGTGGACTGGGCGAGATGGAGTTCGGCGGCGGTGGCGGTGAAGCTCCCGGTCCTCGCCAGGGCCGCGAACGTCCGCAGGAGTCGGGTGTCCATCCCTCCAGGCTATCGGGATCCTCGATGGACACCAGCGAAAGGAATCGTTGGACGCGATGGCCGTGAGGGCTCGATCATGGTTCCCATGACGACCCCACCGCTGAACGACACCGAGGTGCTGCGCTACTCCGCCTTCACCACCGAGCCCGCCGGCGGCAACCCCGCCGGTGTGGTCCTCGACGCCGGGGCCCTCGCGGGCGACGACGCCGCGATGACCGCCGTCGCCGCCCGGCTCGGCTACTCAGAGACCGCGTTCCTCACCGAACGGGACGAGGCCGCGCGCCGTTACCGGCTGCGGTTCTTCAGCCCACGCGCCGAGGTGGCGTTCTGCGGCCACGCCACCGTGGCCACGGCCGTCGCCCTCGTCGAGCGCGACGGCCCCGGCGAGCTGGTCTTCGACACGGCCTCGGGCGAGATCCGGGTGGCCACGGCGACGGACGGCGACGGACCGCCCCGCGCCACCCTCACCAGCGTGCCCACCCGGTCCCGCCCCGCCGAGGACGCCGAACTGGACGCGGCGCTGACGGCCCTGGGCTGGTCCCGGGACGACCTCGACCCGGCGCTGCCCCCGCATGTCTCCTTCGCGGGCAACGACCACCTCGTCCTCGCCGCCGCCACCCGGGAGCGGCTGGCGGCGCTCGACTACGACTTCGCCGCCCTGGAGGAGCTGATGACACGGCGCGGCTGGACCACCGTGCACCTGGTGTGGCGCGAGCACCCGGACCGCTTCGACTTCCGGGCCCGCGATCCGTTCCCGGTGGGCGGGGTGGTCGAGGACCCGGCCACCGGCGCCGCGGCCGCCGCCTTCGGCGGCTATCTGCGCACGCTGGGGCTGATCCGGGAGGAGACACGGGTACGGATCCGCCAGGGCGAGGACATGGGCCGCCCCAGCGACCTCCTCGTCGAGGTCGCCCCCGACGACGCCCGGGTCCGCGTCAGCGGCCAGGCCGTCCCGATCCCCTCCTGAGGCCGGAGGAACCACGTCACAGACGGTCGTAGGGTCGGCCCTCCTCGTTGAGGAGGATGTACGACGGGGAGAGGGCCGACGCCTCGCGGGCCAGCTCCAGCAGGCGGGAGGCGGACGGCAGGGGGCCGAGGCCCAGCCGCTCGACGAGTTCGGCGCGGTCACCGGCGAGGTCCTCGAGACCGCAGTCCTCGCTGTACTCGGCCTCGAGGGAGGCGAGCAACTCCGCGGTCTCGCGCTCGTCGAACTCCCGCCCCGCACGCGCGATCGTGTCCAGCGCCTCCCCCCAGCACAGCGCCCCGATCCGCAGTCGCAACGCCTCGGTGAGACCGGTGCCGACGATCCCGGCCGAGCCCTCGGAGTCGGCGTAGAGCACCGGGCGTTCGTCGCCACCGTCCCCGCACAGGAAGAACGAGCCCCCGCCCGCGTCCTTCCCGATCCCCTCCAGCGCCGCGCCGGACGCCAGCCGTACCGGTTCGACGTGCTCGTAGAAGCCGGGGTCGAAGTCGAAGGGGTGGGTGGCCAGTTCGGCGGCCCGGGGGTCCTCGCGCAGCCGGTCGAGCAGGGAGCCATGTCGGTTCATGGGGCGGACCCTACCGAGGGGCACCGGACCCGGCCCCCGGCCCCCGCTTCCGCGCCGCCCCGGACGGGTACGGCCGCGCGGCGGGGCGGCCGGACGGGGCTCAGGCCGGATAGGCGTGGGTCTGGGCGGCCTTGAGGGTGGCCCAGACGGTACGGCCCGGCTGGAGGCCGAGTTCGGCGACGGCCACCGTGGTCAGATCGGCGAGCAGCGGCAGTTCACCGGTGAGCTCCACCCGGATCTGGTCGCCGTGCGACTCCAGCCCGGCGACCTCGGCCCGCCATACGTTGCGCGCGCTGGCGTCGGGGTGGTCGCGGTGCAGGGTGACGGCCGAGGGCGGGAAGGCGACGAAGACCGGGCCGGTGAGGTCCTCGGTGGTGGTGATGGCCGTACCGCCGTCGAGGGTGACGGTGTGGCCGTCGGCCCGCCCCTGGTAGAGGTTGAGCCCGACCAGGCTGGCGATGTAGTCGGTGCGCGGGCGGCGGGAGATCTCGGCAGGGGTGCCCTCCTGCACCACACCGCCGTGTTCGACGACCACCAGCCGGTCGGCGAGCACCATGGCGTCCAGCGGGTCATGGGTGACCAGGACCGCCACCGCCTCGAAGTCGGCGAGGTGGCGGCGGAGCTGGGCGCGGACGTCGAGGCGGGTCCGGGCGTCCAGCGCGGCCAGCGGTTCGTCGAGCAGCAGCAGCCGGGGCCGGGTGGCCAGCGCGCGGGCGAGCGCGACCCGCTGGGCCTGGCCGCCGGAGAGCCGTCGGGGCTTGGCGTGGGCGTGTGCCGCCAGGCCCAGCCGGGCCAGCCAGTCGGTGGCCTCGGCGCGCGCCTCGGTCTTTGACAGGCCGTGGCAGCGGGGGCCGAACGCCACGTTGTCCAGCGCGGTGAGGTGGGGGAAGAGCAGATAGTCCTGGAAGACCACGCCGACCGGGCGGGCTTCGGGCGGGGTGGCGATGCGCCGCTCCGGCTCCTCCAGCGCCTGGCCGTCCAGCCAGAGCGATCCGGCGGTGAGCGGGGTGAGTCCGGCCAGGGCGCGCAGTGCGGTGGTCTTGCCCGCGCCGTTGGGGCCGAGCAGGGCCACCACCTCACCGGGCGCGGCGGTCAGCCGCAGATCCAGCCGGAAGTCGCCGCGGGCCACCACGAGATGGGCGTCCAGGCCCTCGGCGGCGGTCTGCCGCGCGGCGGACGGGGTGCGGGCGGGGCGGGTGCTCATGACGCCGCCATCCAGCGGTCGCGCAGTCCGGCCAGCACCGCGATGGAGACGGTGAGCAGCACCAGGCTGAGCGCGATGGCCGCGGCCGGGTCGCTCTGGAGCGCCAGGTAGACGGCCAGCGGCATCGTCTGCGTACGGCCGGGGAAGTTGCCCGCGAAGGTGATGGTGGCGCCGAACTCGCCGAGCGCCCGCGCCCAGGCGAGGACGGCTCCGGCGGCCACCCCCGGCGCGATCAGCGGCAGGGTGACCCGCCGGAAGGCGGTGAAGCGGGAAGCCCCGAGGGTGGTGGCGGCCTCCTCGTAGCGGGGGTCGGCGGCGCGCAGCGTGCCCTCGACGCTGATGACGAGGAACGGCATCGCCACGAACGCCTCGGCGACCACCACCCCGGTGGTGGTGAACGGCAGGGTGATGCCGAAGGCGGAGTCCAGCCAGCGGCCGACCACCCCGTTGCGGCCCAGCGCCAGCAGCAGCGCCACACCGCCGACCACGGGCGGCAGCACCAGCGGCAGGGTCACCAGGGCACGCAGCAGCCCGCGGCCGGGGAAGCGGGCCCGGGCCAGCACCCAGGCCAGCGGTACGCCCAGCACCAGCGCCACGGCGGTGGCGGCGGTGGCGGTGATCAGCGACAGCCGCAGCGCCTCCCAGACCGCCGCGCTGGTCAGCTGCTCGGGCAGACCGCGCCACGGCGCCCGGAGCAACAGCGCCACCAGCGGCAGCACCAGGAAGGCGAAGCCGCCGAGCGCGGGCAGCAGCAGCGGCACCGGGACCCCGGTCCGGGTACGGCGGACAGTACGCCGGGACCGCGGCCCGCCGCTGAGCCGCTCGGCGGCCCCGCCGGTGGTTCCGGTGGGCGTCACGGCTTGAGGAAGCCCGCCTGGTTCAGCACCTTCTGGCCCTGCGCGGACCGCACCAGATCGATGAAGGCACCGGCCGCCTTGGCGTTCGGCGCGTTCTTCAGCGGCACGATCGGGTAGTCGTTGATCGCCTTGGCCGACTCCGGGAACTCCACCCCGGCCACCTTGCCGCCCGCGGCCTTCACATCGGTCTTGTAGACCACGGAGGCGTCCACCTCCTTCAACTCCACCTTGGTCAGCGCGCCCTTGACGTCCTGCTCGTAGGAGACCGGCGTCAGCTCGAGGTGGCTCGCGTCCAGGGCCTTCTGCGCGGCGGCGCCGCACGGCACCTCCTTGGCGCACAGCGCCACCTTCGTCCCGGACCGGGTGAGGTCCTTGAGGCTCTTGATCTTGTCCGGGTTGCCCGGGAGGGTCGCGATCTCCAGCTGGTTGCGGACGAAGGTGTCCGGAGCGCCCTTGGCGTCCTTGTGGTCGGTGACGATCTTCATCGTCTTCGGGCTCGCGGCGGCGAACACATCGGCGGGCGCGCCGGAGGTGATGCTCGCCGCGAGGGCGTCGCTGCCACCGAAGTTGAACGTCACCTTGGTGCCGGGGTGCTCCTTCTCGAAGGTCTTGCCCAGTGTCTGGAAGCTCTCCTTCAACGAAGCGGCCGCGAAGACCGTCACCGTGCCGGACAGCTTCTCCGAGGCGCCGGAGTCCTTCTTCTTGCCGCCGTCGCCGGAGTCGTCCGAGGAACAGGCGCTGAGCGTCAGGGCCGCCACGGCGAGGCCGCCGACCACGCGCAGGGCACGACGGGACGCGGAACGGGTGGTCACAGGGTCTCTCCCTCTCTGTCGCACCGGGCGCGGACCCTCATGATCCGGCCACGGCACGCGGGTTCACGGTCTTTCCACGACCACATTGGTCGACTTGATCACGGCCACCGCGGGAACGCCCGGCTCCAGCTCCAGCTCCTCCGCCGACTCCCGGCTGATCATCGACACCACCCGGAACGGCCCCGCCTGGATCTCCACCTGCGCGGACACATCGCCCAGGATCACTTCGGTGACGATCCCCGGGAAGCGATTGCGGGCCGAGGAGCCGGGGTTCTCCCGCTCCGCGCCCCGGGCGGCCTCCCGCGCGAACGCGGCCAGCGCGGGCCCCGGCACCATCCGCCGCCCCTGCTCATCCCGCTCCGCCGCCAGCCGCCCGCTGTCGACCCAGCGCCGCAAAGTGTCGGCACTGACCCCCAGCAACGCCGCCGCCTCACCGATCCGGTACTTGTGCATCCGGCAATCATAGTGGCGCATCTGCGAGGGCGGAGTCATCTATGGGATCGCATAAGGCCGGTGAGAGGCGCATTGGGGCTGGCATGTGCGGAAGGACAACACCGGGCGGGCGCGGGCCGTTGGCCGGATTATTTTCATTGCCTTAGGCGACTGGTGGTCGATGCAATCACTTCGGCGTACGGTGGGGAAACAGGGCCTTCCGCCGCGGGACCGGCGGAAATGTCGCCCGCGAGGCAGAGCCATGCCCCGGAGTGACGGGGCGAGCCGACCGGAGGGAGCGATTCCGCGGATGTGCGGTATCACCGGATGGATCTCGTACGACAAGGACCTGACCGCCGAGCGTGAGGTGCTCGAGGCGATGAACCGGACGATGAGTTGCCGGGGGCCGGACGCGGAGGGGGTGTGGGTGGACCGCCATGCGGCGCTGGGGCACCGGCGGTTGGCGGTGATCGACATCGAGGGCGGCAAACAGCCCATGGCGGTCGAGCGCGACGGGCGCACCGTGCTGGTGACGACGTACAGCGGGGAGATCTACAACTACCGCGAGCTGCGGCGGGAATTGGCGGTGCGCGGGCACGCCTTCCGGACCAACAGCGACACCGAGGTGGCCCTGCACGCCTATCTGGAGTGGGGCGAGGACTTCGTCCGGCGGCTGAACGGGATGTACGCGTTCGCGCTGTGGGATCCGCGCGAGCAGGAATTGCTGCTGGTGCGGGACCGGATGGGGATCAAGCCGCTCTACTACTGGCCGACGGCCGACGGGGTGCTGTTCGGCTCCGAGCCCAAGGCGCTGCTGGCCCATCCGCGGGTGCGGCCGGTGGTGGACGGGGAGGGGCTGGCCGAGCTGCTCGGGTTCGTGAAGACGCCGGGGCACGCGGTGTACCGGGGGATGTACGAGGTGCGGCCCGGACATGTCGTACGGGTGCGCCGCGAGGGGCTGACCGAACGGCGCTACTGGGCGCTGGAGGCGCGGGAGCACACCGATGACCAGGAGACCACGGTGCGGCGGGTGCGGGAGCTGCTGGACGACATCGTGGACCGGCAGTTGATCGCCGACGTACCGCTGTGCACCCTGCTCTCCGGTGGACTCGACTCCTCGGCGATCACCGCGCTGGCGGCCCGGCGGCTGGCCGGGACGGGGAACGGACCGGTGCGGTCGTTCTCGGTGGACTTCGCGGGGCAGACCGAGAACTTCACGGCGGACGCGCTGCGCGCCACCCCGGACGGCCCGTACGCCCACGCGCTGGCCGAGCACGCCCGCTCCGACCACCAGGACATCGTGCTGGACACCGCCACGTTGATGGATCCGGAACATCGCGCCGCCGTGCTGACCTCGCGCGATCTGCCGTTCGGACTCGGGGAGGGCGACACCTCGCTCTATCTGCTCTTCCGGGAGATCCGGAAGCGCTCCACGGTCGCGCTCTCCGGCGAATCGGCGGACGAGGTGTTCGGCGGCTACCGGTGGTTCCACGACGAGGACGCCGTACGGGCCGACACCTTCCCCTGGCTGCACGCCTTCCGCAACACCGGTTTCACCGGGACCGACACCGGCGGGCTCGAGACGCTGATGAGCCGTGAGCTGCTCACCAAGATCGACCTCGAGGGCTACCGGGACGCCCGCTACCGCCAGGCGCTCGCCGAAGTGCCCCGGCTGGAGGGCGAGTCGGCGGCCGAGCGGCGGATGCGGGAGATCTGCCATCTGCATCTGACCCGTTTCGTCCAGATCCTGCTGGACCGCAAGGACCGGATCAGCATGGCGGTCGGCCTGGAGGTGCGGGTCCCGTTCTGCGACCACCGGCTGGTGGAGTACGTGTTCAACACCCCCTGGTCGCTGAAGACCTTCGACGGCCGGGAGAAGTCACTGCTGCGGGCAGCCACCCGGGACGTCCTCCCCGACGCCGTCGCCGACCGCGTCAAGAGCCCCTACCCCAGCACCCAGGACACCCGCTACGCCGACGCGCTGCGCGGCCAGGTCCGGGAGCTGCTCGCGGACCCGGGCGCCCCGGCCCGGCCGCTGATCGACAAGGAGGCCGCCGAACGGGCCGTGCACGGCCGGGAGCATGAGTCCCGGCAGGCCATGGAGATGGTGCTGGGCGTCGACTCCTGGCTGCGCGCCTACGGAGCCGAACTGGCCCTCTGAGCCACCGGCTCCGGCTGATCCACCGCAGGACGCGCGCCCGGCGATCCCCCGTTCGCCTCCGCGCCGCTCCCCGCCGCGGCGGCCCGGACCTCCCCGTCCCGGGCCGCCGCACAGGGGTTTCGGTCCCCAACGACCGGGGTTAACCTCGATCCGACCGCTCGAAGCAGCCCGCCAGGTGGGGCCGATCCCGCCCCACCGGGACCCCTCGATCTTCTTGTCACCCTGCTCACACCGTGAAAGGCTCATCGGCGCCCCGACAAGGGGAATCCCAAACTCCGAGGCAGTTCCGTGCTGTTCGGCTGCCCACCCCCGCGGCCTGTTGTGAGAGGGTTGCCCCCGGCGGGGGCGCCGCTGTTCATGAGTGAGGAAACGCCCATGCCCCACCACTCATCTCTCCGGGACGGCGTGAACGTGCCGTCCGGCCACGCCGCCCCTCCCCATGAGGGACCTGACGGCGAGGCCTCCCCGACCGCCCTGCTCAACACCTACTGGGACGCGGTCGCCGACTACGCGGAACTCTGCACCACCAGCCCCGAGAACGGCATGCGGCTGGCCACCGAGGCGTTCCGGCGCGGTATCCGGCAGACCCGCAATATGCGCACCCGGGGCTGGCAGCGGCTCCCCTGGCTGCCGCTGCTGCTGGCCGCCGTGCGGAAGACGGCGGCGGACTGGCACACCCACCGCCACGGCGACCGGCTCAACCCCGATCTGCGGCAGTGGCTCGATTCGGACCAGGCCGCCCGCTACGCCGTACCGCGCCGGGAGCAGCCGCTCGCGCTGCGCGGACTGCGTGATCTCCCCGAACCGGACGGCACGTTGCTGTGGTCGGTCGAGGTGGAGTCCTGGTCCGTGGAGACCGTCGCCCGTGAGCACGGCTGCGACACCCTGACCGCCGCCGAGGAGATCGACCGGGTCCGCCACGCCTACCGGGAGCGCTGCCGCCGCAACCATGTGGAGTCCCTGACCGGTGCGGAGTGCGCCAGCTACGCCAAGTTGCTGGACGCGGCGACCCGTTCGCCCGACGCCCCCTCCCCCGCCGACCTGTGGGACCACCTGTCGTGGTGCGTACCGTGCCGGGAGGCGTCCGCCTGTCTCTATCTGCACGGCGGCGGACTGCCCGGCGCGCTGGCGGGCGGTGTGCTCGGCTGGGGCGGACACCCGTATCTCGAACGGCGCCGGATGGTCGCCGCACGGGCCCCCGGCGCCCCCTCCGTCCGCTCCGCGGCGACCCCGGACGCGGTCAGGCCGCGTTTATGGCAGAGGCTGCTGGACCGGTTCGACCTGCCGTGGCTCAGACGGCTCCGCCACAGAGGCGGGCGCCACGGCGGCCGGACCGTCCGCGGACGTGACCGCCCGACCCGGACCACGGTCGTGCTGTCGGTGACCGCGGTGGTGCTGCTCGCCGGGGTGGTGGCGCTGACCAGTATGGGCACCTCCCGCACCCGGGACGAGGCGTCACCTCGGGACCCGGCCACCTCGCTGCCGGACGGGGTGCCGCCGGGCACGGCGCCGGACGACCACGACCGGTCCAGCAGCCCCGAACCGCCCAAGGACGACGAGCACGACAAGGACCACAAGCCGAAGCCCCCGCGCTCCCAGCAGCCCTCGCGGCCCGGGGAGGACCGCGACCCGGGCCATGGATCCGAGGACCCGTCCGCGTCGCCCTCCCCGCCCGTGTGCACCTCGGAGTTCGCGGTCACCGAGACCTGGCCCGGCGGTTTCGAGGCCGAGGTCACCATCACCTCCCGCAAGGCGCTGGACACCTGGCGGGTCAGCTGGACCGTGCCCGGCTCCCAGGAGATCACCAACCTGTGGGACGGGAAGTACACCCGGAGCGGCGACAAGGTGACCGTGACCCCGGAGAGCTACAACGGGCAGGTGAAGGCCGGCGGCTCGATTTCCTTCGGCTTCACCGCCGACACCGGGAACGGCGCCAAGGCACCCAAGTCCTTCGCCCTGGGCGGCAGCCCCTGCTCAACCTGAGCAGACCGCTCTGACCTGCGCATATCTCCATAGGGACCGGGCCCGCCCGGGGCGGCGGACCACCCGGATGGCCGTACCAGACCTCCGGCCGCGGACGAACCTGTGGCGGAATGCGGGGGAAGCCCTCCTTCCCCCACGGTGAGGTGAGCGATGAGCGGCGGCCCGGCATGAGCAGCGTCCTGAGCGGCATCGTGTCCCTGCCCGCCGACACCCCGGCGGGGCAGGCGGCCCGGGTGGTGGTGGAGGTCCGCAATGTGTCCCGCGCGGACATGCCCTCGTCGGTGGTGGGCGCGCAGGTGCTCACCGACGTCCCGCTGAGCCCGGGCGGCCACGTCCCGTTCAGCGTCAAGGTGCCCGGGGAGCTGGTCCCCGGGGACGCCTACGGGCTGCGCGTCCACGTCGACGTCAGCGGCACCGGGTTCCTGGAGCGCGGCGACCTGGTGAGTGCCCAGGCCAATCCGGTTCCGGCGGCGTCGGTCGCCGGGCTGATCGCCCCCGTCAGCAAGGTGTGAACGGGCGTCGGGCGGAGGGGTACGGACCGCCGGGCCCGTCCGTACCCCTCCGCCCGCGCCGTCATCCGTTCGCGTCGGCGTCGGAGTCCGCCCGGTTCACGGCCGACTCGGCGTCGTCCACCAGCTTGTTGAGCTCGGCGAGTTCGGAGGACGACGGGGCCGGGGTGGTGGCCGAGGGGGTGGCGTCCGACGGCTTCCCGGAGTCGTCCGAGCCACCGCCGCAGCCGGTGACCAGCGCGGCGCAGAGCACCGCGGCGGCGGCCGCGGCCCCTGCCGTGCGGCGGGTCACGAGGCGGATCCGTTGTGGTGCGCGGTGCACCACGTCTTGACCTTGGCCAGGTCCTTCTGGCGCTTCTCCAGCGTGGGGACGAGGGCCTTGCGGAACTTCAGCCGGTCGTTGAGGAAGGTGGCGATCTCGGTGTGGCCCGCCTGCTTCGCCTTGTCGATCCGCTTGCTGATCCGGGCGATCGAACCGCGCCGGGTCTCCGGGCCGCGCAGCCGCTTCAGGGCCCGCTCCAGCCGCTTGTCCATCTTCGGGGCGCGCTTGCACAGCGACGTGGCGCCGTCGCCGGTCACCTTGCCGCCCTTGCCCCGGCCCTTGCCCTTGCCGTGCCGGTGTTCGCCCTGGCCGTCCTTGCCCTGCGCGCCCTTGCCGTCGGCGCTCGCGGTGGCCGCCGGGCCGGAGGCAGGGGCGCCGCCGTCCGCCTGGGCGAGACCCGCCGTGCCGAGCAGGGCGGCGCTGGCCGCGAGGGCCACGGCCGCGCTCTTTCCGCGGTGCATGGTGTCGTCCTTCCTTAGGCCGTAGCTGCCTGTCGGAAGGGACGCTAGGGACGCTCTTTGTGGAATTCCTGTGGGCCGGGTCCCGGGTGCGGGCCGGATCCGGCGTACCAGTCCCGGCGCAGCAGCGGCAGGGTGACCTCCCCCGCGCCGAGGGCCGCCCCGGACCCGTCGGCGACCACCGGCAGCCGGACCCCGATCCGCGCGCCCGGCAGCCCGTCGGGCCGGTCCGCCACCGCGACCGTGCCGCGGTGCAGGGCGATCTGCTGGGCGATCAGGGTGAGGCCGAGCCCCGAACCCGGGCTGTCCGGGCGGCGGTGGAACCGCTGGAAGACCTCCTCACGGCGCTCGGGCGGTATCCCGGGCCCCCGGTCGTCCACCGTCAGCGCCGCGACCGGGCCGTCCGGGGTCCGCACCGGGTCCAACGCCACCTCGATCAGCGCGGGTCGGCCCTCGGCGGTGCCGTGCGTCAGCGCGTTGGTGAGCAGGTTGTCCACCACCGAGCGCAGCCCCTGCTCCCAGCCGTGTGTCCACAGCCCCGGCACGGTGCGCACCCGCACCTCGGCCTCCGGGTGGCGGCGGCGCAGATCGGCCGCCGACGCCTCCACCACCTCGGCGAGATCGACCGGTTCGAAGGCGTCCGCCTCCACCAGATCGCCGTGGGCCAGCGCCCGGAGCATCACCAGCAGCCGCAGCAGCCGCCCGTGCTCATGGCCGAGGTCGGCCAGTACCTCGGTGCGGTCGGCGGTGGGCAAATCGGGGTATTGGGCGAGGATGTCGAGGTTGGTGCGCATGCTCATCAGCGGGGTGCGCAGTTCGTGCGAGGCGGCGGCGGCGAACGAGCGCGCGGTCTCCAGCGCCTCCGCGGTGCGCGCCGCCTGCTGGTCGTAGCGGTCCAGAACGGTCCGCAGAGTGGCCGCCAGATCGTCCACCTCGGCGATCCCGCTGCGCCGGTGCTCCAGCCGGGCCGGGCTGGTACGCGGATCGAGCCCGCTGGTGCGGCGCTGGAGACGGCGCAGCGGCCGGACCGTACCCGACGCGGCGGCCCAGGCCAGCGCCCCGGCGAGCGGGGCGGCCAACAGCGCCACGGTCACCACGCGGCGCCGTACGAGGGAGAGTTCGGCCTCGCTGGTGGCGTCGGGGGAGAACAGCCACAGGGTGCCCCGCGCCGGGGATCCGCCCTTCCGCGGTCCGACCGTCACCGCGAGGGACAGCGCCCGCCAGCTGTCACCGTCCGCGCGCACCGTGACGGGCCGCCCGGTCACCTCGGGCAGGGCCGTGGAGTCGTCCGGCCGGGGGCCCGCGGAGACGGCTCCCTGGGGGCCGTTGAGCCGGATGCCCATGTCCAGCGCCGAGCCCAGCAGCCGCCGTTCGCGGTTCTGCTGGGCCTGGGGACGGCCGGAGGTGGTGGCGCGCAGCAGTGCCCGCGCGTCGGGGGCCACGGCATGGGCCGCCCGCCGCAGCCGGGCGTCCTGTTCGTCGTGCAGATCGGCGGCGACCAGCCGCAGCAGCACCCAGCCGGAGGCGAGGACGAGGACGGGGACGGCGGCGCCCACGGCGAGCGCGATACGGGTGGCCAGCCTCATGACGTCCACCCGCCGGGGCCGTCGGTGACGTTGGCGGAGTCGGTGGCTTCGGGGGAGTCGGGGGAGCGCAGGACGAAGCCCACGCCGCGCACGGTGTGCAGCATGCGCGGCCGTCCACCGGCCTCGAGTTTGCGCCGCAGATAGCTGACGAAGGTGTCCACGGCGTCGGTGCGCACCTCGAAGTCGTAGCCCCAGACGCGGTCCAGCAACTGGTCACGGGTGAGCACGATCCCGGTGTTGCGGGCGAGCACCTCCAGCAGTGCGAACTCGCGCCGGGTGAGCCGCAGCGGCGCCCCCGCCAGCCGCGCCTCGCGCGCCTCGGGGGCGATCTCCAGCGGGCCGACGCGCACCCGGTCGGTGGGCGCGGACGGGCGGCGGCGCAGCAGGGCGTGCAGCCGCAGCACCAACTCCTGCAACGCGAAGGGTTTGACGAGGTAGTCGTCGCCCCCGGCCTGGAGCCCGGCGACCCGGTCGGACACCTCGTCGAGGGCGGAGAGCATCAGCACCGGGATGTCGTTGCCGTCCCCGCGCAGCGCCCGGCACACCTCGATACCGCTCAGGTCCGGCATGGAGATGTCCAGGACCACCACGTCGGGGGTGTGGTCGCGCACCGCGGCGAGGGCGGCGCGGCCGCCGTCGGCGAGCGACACCGAGAAGCCGTTGAGCCGGAGTCCGCGCTCCAGGGAGCGCCGGATGGCCGCGTCGTCGTCGGTCACCAGGACCCGTCCGCCACCCATGGTCTCCATCGGGCACCACCTCCGGCCCGCGATGGTACGGGCCCGGTGCGCGCACGGGGTGGGACGGTCCGAAGCGGCGGGCTACGCGGCGGTGTGGTGGGCCAGCGGGGCGTGTGGATCGGGGGCGCCGGGCACCGGCGCCGGATCGGCGTGGATCAGGGCGGCGGTCAGCCGCGGTACGGCGTGCAGCAGGGCGTGCTCGGCCTCGACGGCGACCCGGTGGGCCTCCCGTACGCTCAGCGCCCCGTCGACCACGACCGCGACCTCCGCCCGCAGCCGGTGGCCGATCCAGCGCAGCCGCAGCTCGCCCACGCCCCGTACGCCCGGGACCGCGGTGACCGCCCGCTCGGCGGCGTCGACCAGCTCCGGGTCCACGGCGTCCATCACCCGCCGGAACACCTCGCGGGCGGCGTCCCGCAGCACCAGCAGGATGGCGGCGGTGATGGCCAGCCCCACCAGCGGGTCGGCCAGCCGCCAGCCGAGCGCCGCACCGCCCGCGCCCAGCAGGACGGCGAGCGAGGTGAAGCCGTCGGTGCGGGCGTGCAGACCGTCGGCGACCAGCGCGGCCGAGCCGATCTCCCGGCCGACGCGGATGCGGTAGCGGGCGACCCATTCGTTGCCGAGACAGCCGATGACGGCGGCCGCGGCCACGGCGGGCAGCTGGGTGATCTCCTGGGGGTGCAGCAGCCGTTCGACCGCGGTCCAGGCGGCGAACGCGGCGGAGGCCGCGATGGTGAGCACGATCGCGATCCCGGCCAGATCCTCGGCTCGGCCGTAGCCGTAGGTGAAGCGGCGGGTGGAGGCACGGCGGCCGAGCACGAAGGCGACGGCGAGCGGCAGCGCGGTCAGGGCGTCCGCCGCGTTGTGCACGGTGTCGCCCAGCAGCGCGACCGAACCGGACAGCGCCACGACCACGGCCTGGACCACGGCGGTGGTGCCGAGCACCGCGAGCGAGACCCACAGGGCGCGCATGCCCCGCGCGGAGGACTCCAGGGCGTGGTCGGTGCGGTCGGCGGAGTCATGGGAGTGGGGGCGGAGCAGATGCCCGGCCCGGTGGCGCAGCCGGGCCCACCGGCCGCCGCCGTGCTGATGGCCGTGCCCATGCTGCCCGTGGTGTCCGTGCCGGTCGTCCACGACGCTCCCCTTCCGCTCGCCGGCCGGCCCGTCGTCGGCTGGTCCGATGCGCTGGACACGGTCGCTCCCGTAGGGCCATTATGTGCGTATGAGCGCACGCATGCACCTATCAGCTGCGCATCATGCGCATCAGCGAGCACCGAGCGCCGAGCAGTTCGACCGCGCGGCGCGGGTCCTCGGGCTGCTCGCCGACCGCACCCGGCTGGCCCTGCTGCATACGCTCACCCGGGGCGAGGCCGATGTCTCCGCCCTGACCGCCGCCTGCGGCGCCGCCCGTCCGGCCGTCAGCCAGCATCTCGCCAAGCTGCGACTGGCCGGTCTTGTCAGCTCCCGCAAGGACGGCCGCCGGATGGTCTACGCGCTCCAGGACGGACATCTCGCCCGGCTGGTCGCCGAGGCCCTCAGCCACGCCGATCACGAGCTCTCCGGCCTTCCCCGGCACGACTGACCCGGACCCGGCCCCGTCGGGACCCGCCCGCCCCGTCGGGACCCGCCCGGACGCGTCCGGACACGTCCGGACCGAGAGCGGAACCAAAGGTTCCGGTGTGATCCGGCCGGATCCGGCTGTGTGCCCATTCAGTCGCGACAGTCCCACTGGTTACGATCTGGCGCGATGGGAAGCCCGCGGGACGCAGACGGCGGCATAGCGAGGGGCGTGGTGCGCGGCACCGCGCTCGTCGGGCTGTGGCGCGCCGCCCTGCTGCTGGCCGCGGTGTTCTGGGTGATGCCGTCGTGCGTCCACCCCGCCGCGCACCACACCGCACCGTCCGCGGGGTGCACCCACCACGCCACGACGCCCGCACCCGATCCGCTCGCCCCCGGCGCCCAGCCGGTCCGCGCGGAACAGGACCACCCCTCCGATCCGGACCCGGGGGACGGCGACAACTGTGTCGCGGGCCCCCGCGGCACGGGCCAGGCACTGGTGCCCACGCCCTTCGCACCGCCCCTGCGCACCGAGGTGCCGCCCACCGGCGAACCGCGGACGATGGTGTCCATCCGGGCACCGCCCGGCCGCTCCGTCCACGCCCTCGGCCTCCACCAGCTCCAGGTCCTGCGGACCTAGACCGGCGGCCGAACCAGACGCGATCACTTCCCCCATCCAGTGCGCGAAGAGCGAGGACTGACAACAGCCATGGCTTCCAAGGGCTCGAAGACGAAGGGCGCGGCCGCCGATCGCCGCGCGAAGATAGAGGAGCTGCGCCGCGCGGAGAAGGCCCGCGAGCGCCGCTACCGGATCCTGACCATCACCTCCTGCACGGTGATCGTCGCCGGTCTGGCCGTCGGCGGCTACTTCCTGGTGGGCGCCGGGGACAAGAAGGAGGAGAAGCAGTCCAAGGTCACCTCCCAGACCGTGCGCAGCGGTACGTTCAAGGGCATGACCACGTGGAAGGGACTGACCCAGACCCACGTCCGGGGCAAGGTCAAGTACGCCATGTCGCCGCCGGTCGGCGGGAACCACAACCAGGTCTGGCAGAACTGCTCCGGCGATGTCTACGACAAGCCGCTGGAGAACGAGTACGCGGTGCACTCCCTGGAGCACGGCGCGGTGTGGGTGACCTACACCGACAAGGTGCCGGCGAAGGACCTGGCGACGCTCAAGGCGCGGGTGGAGAAGACCCCGTACTCGCTGATGAGCCCCTACCCGGAGCAGAAGTCCCCGATCGTGCTGAACGCCTGGGGCAGTCAGCTGAAGATCGACAAGGCGTCGGACCCGCGGGTGGCCGCCTTCTTCAAGAAGTTCGTGCAGGGCGACCAGACTCCTGAGCCGGGCGCCGCCTGCACCGGAGGGAAGCCTTCATGACCGGTGTCCGGGCCGGGTTCGGCCGTGCGTCGCGCCAGCCCCTGGTGGCGGGTGTCGCCGCCGCGCTCGCCGTGCTCACCCTGGTCGCGGCGGGGCTGCTGTGGCTCATGACGGACCGCTCGGAGGGCAGCACCGGCACCGGCACCCCGTCGGACACCTCGGCGGAGGCGGGGTTCGCCCGGGATATGGCCGTCCACCACCAGCAGGCGGTGGAGATGTCGTTCATCGTGCGCGACCGCACCGACGACGAGGAGGTGCGGCGGCTCGCGTACGACATCATCAACACCCAGGCCAACCAGCGCGGGATGATGCTCGGCTGGCTGGATCTGTGGGGGCTCGACGTGACCTCCGACGACCCCCCGATGACCTGGCTGGAGCGCGGCTCGAAGGACCATGGCTCGATGGACCACGAGGGGATGGAGGGCATGGGCGACGGCTCGCGCTACACCCCGCACGACGGGTCGCTGATGCCGGGCATGGCCACCAACGCCGAACTGGACAAGCTGCGTTCTGCCAAGGGCAAGAAGGCCGAGGTGCTCTATCTCCAGCTCATGACCGCCCACCACAAGGGCGGGGTGATGATGGCCCGGGGCGCGGTGAAGCTGGCCGACGACCCCACCGTGACCCGGCTGGCCAGGACGATGGTCCAGGGGCAGCAGTCGGAGATCGCGCTGATGGCCGATCTGCTCAAGGCGCGCGGCGCCCGCGCTCCGTCCGGGAGCGGAACCTGACGGGGCCACCACCCGTGACACCGGCGCCCCGGCCCTCGCGGCCGGGGCGTCCGCGCTCCGGTGGCCACCGGGAGGGATTCAGCCCAGCGGCGCCGGGGTGAAGGTGACCGGGATGGAGGCCACTCCGCGCATCAGGGTGGAGGAGCGCCACTGGATCTCCTCGACCGGCACGGTCAGCGTCACATCAGGAAGCCGGTCGATCAGCACCTCGATCGCCGTCATGGCCATGACCTCGGCCAGTTCGCGCGCGGGCTCCGGACAACCGTGCTCACCGTGGCTGAACGCCATATGGGCCTGGTTGCCCGAGGCGCCGGCGCGGAAGTCCGGGCGGACATGGGGATCGGCGTTGGCGGCGGCGAGCCCGAGGACCAGACAGTCGCCCTTCCTGATGTGCTGTCCGCCGAGCGTGGTGTCCTCGGCGGCCCAGCGGCCGATGAAGTTGGGGACCGGGGTGTCCTCCCACAGCACCTCGTTGAGGGCCTGGCCGACGCTGCGGCGGCCGCCCGCCATGGTGACCGCGAAGCGTTCGTCGGTGAGCATCAGCCGCAGCGCGTTGCCGATCCAGTCCGCGGTGGGCTGGTGGCTGGCGTAGACCATGCCGATCAGATCGTTGACGATCTCCTCGTCGCTCAGCCCCGCGGGGTGCGCGGCCAGCCGCTCGGTGATGCCGGGCGTCGGGTAGACCCGGACCTTGGCCACCAGCGCCGCCATCCGGTCGTACATCCGCTGGTACGCGACGGGCTGATTGCCACTCTCGATGGTGAGGTCGAGCATGTCGCGCTGGAGGGCGGCCGATTCGGAGGCGTCAAGACCGTACATCCGGGTCACCACCCGCAACGGGAGCTGGTCGGCGTACTCGGCGATCAGATCGGCGCGTCCGCCGCCCGCGAAGGTGTCGATCAGTGCGTCCGCGACCCGTTCACAGTCCGCCCGCAGCTCGAACTGGTCCACCGAGGACAGTGCGTCGAACATCGCGTCGGAGCGGCGCTGGTGCTCGGCGCCCTCGGTGAAGAGCATCGTCGGGCGGTAACCGACGAAGGTGATCATCGGCCAGTCGGCCGGGATACGGTCCCAGGCGTGCCAGCGGCGCGAATCCCGGGCGAAGATCTTGGGGTCCGAGGTGACCCGGTGCAGCTCCCGGTAGCCGAGCACCAGCCAGGCGGGCACATCGCCGTCGAGCAGGACGGGCGCGACGGGCCCGTGGTCCCGGCGGAGCTGCTGGTAGAGCTCCTCCGGACGGTCCTGGAAGCGCTCGGTGGGCGTACGCACCGCGTCGGGGTGGAACGGACACCCCGACGCGGGAGTCGCGGGCGCGGCCGCCTCGCCGGGCGGACTGCCCGCCGCGGCCGGGAAGGCGGGTTCGGGGGTGGTCACACGGTGCTCCCCACAGCGGAGGTGGCGGACAGGGAGTAGAGGTAGCGGGCCAGCGTGACCAGTACGGTCTTACTGGAGTCGCGCTTACGGGCATCGCAGTCGATCACCGGGACCTCGGGCGGCAGATCGAGCGCCTCCCGCACCTCCTCCAACGAGTGCTGCGGTTCGGTGAAGTTGTTGCGCGCCACGATGAACGGGGTGCCGTGGTGCTCCAGGCGGTCCAGCGCGTACCAGGAGTCGGCCAGCCGGTTGGTGTCCACCAGCACGACCGCGCCGAGGGTTCCGGAGAACAGCCGGTCCCACAGGAACCAGAACCGCTCCTGGCCGGGGGCGCCGAACAGATAGAGCACCATCCGCTCGTCGAGGCTGATCCGGCCGAAGTCGAAGGCGACCGTGGTGGTGGTCTTGTGCTGGACGAAGGAGGCGTCGTCGATCCCGATCCCCGCCTGCGTCATGGTCTCCTCGGTGCTCAGCGGACGGATCTCGCTGACCGACTGGACCATCGTCGTCTTGCCGACGCCGAACCCGCCGACGATCACGATCTTGAGGCCGTCGCTCGCGCTCTCCCGCAGCGGGGCGCGTTCGGCGCTGTCAGAGGTTCTGGAGTGCAACGAGCACCTTCTTCAGGGTTTCGGGCTCCGGCAGCCGTCCGCCGGGACGGGCGGCGTGCGGATGGCGCGCGGTGATCCGGCCGGTGTCGAGCAGATCGCACAGCAGGATCTTCACGACGCTGACGGGCAGGTCCAGGTACGAGGAGATCTCCACGACCGACAGCGGGCCGCGGCACATCCGCAGGATCTTGATGTGCTCGGACTGCATGCCCGGTACCGGATCGCATTCGCTCACGATCAGCGTGACCATGTCGAAGACGCTCTCGTCGGCGCGGCTGCGTCCCCCGGTGACGGTGTACAGCCGGTCCGGGTCCTCGTTGTCGAGTGCCCCTCGGATCATGCGCCGGCCCCGGCGCCGCCGGCGGCCACGCGCGGCGCGGCGCGCAGATACTCGCCGATCTGCTCGACCAGCTCGTTCATATTGTGGCCGATGACGCCGACATCGGCGTCGTCATGGGCCACGACGGCCAGATGGGCGCCCTCACCGGCCTCGACGATGAACAGGATTCCGCCGTGGAACTCCGTCATCGACTGCCGGACGCCGCCGCTGCCGTCACCGAACTCGATGGACGCGCCGTGGGCGAGGCTCTGGATGCCCGACGCGATGGCCGACAGCTGGTCTGCCTGGTCCACCGACAGCCCTGAGGTGAGGCACAGCTTGAGGCCGTCCCGGGACAGCACCAGCGCGTGACGTGAACCCGGAGTCTTCTCCAGGAGGTTCTCCAGCAGCCAGTCCAAGCTGCGGTCAGTGGTGTTCATCGGCGTTCCTTCTGTCACGGCTGGTCGTTCTCAGCAGGCTCGGCGGACTCGGCGGACTCGGAGTGCTCTGCGGACGCCGTCGACTCGGCGTTACTCGCGGCACCGGCGGAGCCTTTGCGGGTTGCCTGGCGGAAGGCGCCGAAACGCGCCCCGGCCTCCTCGGGGCGCGGACGGCTGGTCTTCGTACCCGCTTCCGGCGAAGGCGTGGGCGTGGACCGGGAGGCGGCGGCCAGCGTCTCGCCGCGGCGCCGCTTGGGCAGTCCGTTGACCGAACGCGGCGGCTGGGCGGCGGCGGACGGGGCACCCGGGCCCGGACCCGGATCGGCGGCCGCCTCCGGGGCCGGGGCCGCCTCCGGCGCCTCGGCCGGGGCGCTTTCGGCGCGTTCGGCCACCCGCGCGGACGCGGTGGCGGCCGCCTGCCGGGACTCGACGGCGCGGGCGCGGGCGGGCGGTTCGAGTACGGCGTCCTGGTTGACGTGGGTGATCAGCTGCTGCGGGATCAGGACCACGACGCCGGTGCCGCCACGCGCGGACGGCCGGAAGGAGACGGTGAGATCGTGCTTACGGGCCAGACAGCCGACGACCGCCAGCCCGAGCCGGGTGCCGGACAGGGTGGTCAGGTCCAGGGTCTCGGAGGACACCGCCTTCTGGGCCCGGGCGAGCGCGGCGGGGCCCATGACCAGACCGCCGTCCTCGACGGTGACCACCACACCGGTGTGGGTCTCCTCGACGTAGACATGCACCTCCTCGGTGGGAGGCGAGAAGCTGGCGGCGTTGTCCATCAGTTCGGCGAGCGCGTGCATGACGCCCTCGGCGGCGTACCCGGCGACCGCGGCGTTGCTCGCCGAGTGGACCCGTACCCGCTGGAAGGCGCTGATCCGGCCGACCGCGCCGCGCAGCACGGACTCCATCACGATGGGCTTGGTCCAGCGGCGGCCGGAGCGGGCGCCGGTCAGTACGGCGATGGAGTCCGCGATCCGGCCCGCCTGGGCGGTGGTGTGATCCAGCCTCAGCAGATCGCCGAGGACGTTCTCGTCGTGCCGGTTCTCCATCTCGCGCAGGTCGGCGAGCATCGTGGTGGCGAGCGCCTGGACCCGGCCCGCGGCGTTGGCGCAGGCGGCCATCGCGGAGGCGCGCATCCGTTCACCGGTGCCGATCTCCTGTACCAGCACCCGCAGCAGCCGCTGGTGGGCGGCGCTGACCGGACGGGTCACCTGGGTCAGCACGGTGTCCGCGGAACCCCCGCCCCGCAGCCGCTTCACCGCTGCGGGAATCGTTTCGTCAGCGAGCCTGGCGGCCTCCAGCTCCTTCGCCCCGGCCTCCCGCTCCAGCGTGGTGATCCGCTCCTGGAGGCGGCTGATGGACCGCGACCGGAGGGCCGCGACCGCGAGGGCCACCGCCAGCAGAACGGCGGCCATCCCGCAGAAGACGGCGACCGCGGTGCGGTCCGCGGCGGGCACCTCGGCCGTCACCCACAGCCCCGCGCCTCCGGCGACGACGGCTGCCAGCAGGGGGACGACCAGAGCCTGCCGCGTCAGCGAGGGCCCCTTATAGGGATGGCTGGATATGTGTGCTGACATCTATCAGGTCCTCATGGGCGCGTTCGTGGTGGTGAGACTGGACCACGCGGACATCAAGCCGTGGGCGGCACATGCTAGTACTGCTCACGCGGTTTTGACCGGTACCGCTCAGTACGCGGACCATGACATCGCCTCCGCGTCCGGGGACCCGCGCACACCGTTCACCAGGACAAAGGTGAACAGTTCTGAGGTGATGTCACGTATCGGTCCGATGAAAGGCCGGAAATCGGCCTCGTTATCGGAGAGTGCGGGTCCAGTAGCGCGGGAACTCTCACATGACCTCCACGGAACAGTGTCAACGTGAACGTCGCCGTAACCGTGCGCGTCGGCCCCGCGGTCGGGCCCTCGCACCGCTAGGGCAGCGTCAGTTCGGCCCAGATGACCTTGCCGGAGGAGGTGTAGCGGGTGCCCCAGCGCTCGGCGAACTGCGCCACCAGGAACAGTCCGCGGCCGCCCTCGTCGGTGGTGGCCGCGTAGCGCAGATGCGGTGAGGTGCTGCTGGTATCGGACACCTCGCAGATCAGTTGCCGGTCGCGGAGCACCTGCACCCGGATCGGTCCGGTGGCATGGCGGATGGCGTTGGTGATCAGCTCGCTCAGCACCAGCTCGGCGGTGAACGCGATCTCGTCCAGGCCCCATTCGCCGAGCTGCCGCATCACCCCGGCGCGCACCTCGGCCACCACCGCCGGATCGGAGGCCACCTCCCAGGACACCACCCGCTCCGCGCCCAGCACCCGGGTGCGGGCCACGATCAGCGCGATGTCATCGCTGGGGGTGGTGGGCAGCATCTCGTCCAGCACATGGGTACAGATCTCCTCGGGCGTCCGGCCGGGGTGCGAGAGGGCGTCGCGCAGCAGCTCCAGACCGGTGTCGATCTCACGGCGGCGGTCCTCGATCAGCCCGTCGGTGTAGAGCACCAGATGGCTGTGTTCGGCCAGTTCCAGTTCGGCGGTCTCGAACGGCAGCCCGCCCAGGCCCAGCGGCGGACCCGCGGGCAGATCGGGGAACTCCACCGAACCGTCCGGACTCACCACCGCGGGCGGCGGATGCCCCGCCCGCGCCATCGTGCAGCGCCGGGTCACCGGGTCGTAGATCGCGTAGAGACAGGTGGCACCGATGATCGACTCGCTCGCGGCCTCCAGCCCCTCGCCCCCGTCGGCGGAGCCCGGGCTCTCGTCCTGGTCGATCCGGGCGATCAGATCGTCCAGATGCGACAGGATCTCGTCCGGCGGCAGATCCAGCGTAGAGAAGTTATGGACCGCCGTACGCAACCGGCCCATCGTCGCCGCCGCGTGCAGACCATGCCCCACCACATCACCCACCACCAGAGCAACCCGCGCCCCCGGCAACGGAATCACATCGAACCAGTCACCCCCCACCCCCGACTCCGCCGGCAGATAGCGGAAGGCGACGTCCAGGGCGTTCTGGGCGGGCAGGGCGCGCGGCAGCAGGCTGTGCTGGAGGGTCACCGCCATGGTGTGCTCACGGGTGTAGCGCCGGGCGTTGTCGATGCAGACCGCCGCGTGGGAGGCCAACTCCTCGGCGAGGGAGACCTCTTCGTCCTCGAAGGGCTCCCGCTCCTTCATCCGCCAGAAGTTGACCATCCCCAGCAGTACGCCCCGGGCCCGCAGCGGCACGGTGACCAGCGACCGCACTCCGTACTCGATGACCTTGGCGGTCTGTTCGGGGTCCTGGGCCTGCCAGCCGGTGGCCTCGGCGAGATCGGTCTCCACCACCGGCCGTCCGCTGCCGTAGCCCCACGCCTGGGGGGTGGAGGCGACAAACGCGAAATGCTTGCCGACCGGGTAGAAGGGGTGGTCATGGCGGATGCCGTAGACCGCCGCCCGCACCATCTCCACCCCGCTCACCGGCAGCGGCTCCTCGCCCCGCCCCACCGGCTCCGCCAGGTCGACGGTGACGTAGTCGGCGAACCGCTCCACCGCGATCTGCGCCAGCTCCTCGGCGGTCCGGCCCACATCGAGGGTGGTGCCGATCTCCACACTGGCGTCGAACAGCAGCTTCAGCCGCTTCTGCGCCACATCGGCGCGGCCGGAGAGGGCGCGCAGCTCGGTGGAGTCACGCAGGGTCGCGACGCTGCCGGACGGCCCGCCGACGCGGTCGGTGAGCCGGTTGTTCACGGCCAGCAGCCGCTCACCGGCCACCACCACCTCATCGGTGACCACCCGCCGGGAGACCAGCAGATCGGCCATATGGGGCTCGAGACCGAGCTCCTCGACCGGGCGCCCCTCGGGCCGGGGCGGCAGTTCCAGCAGCCGGGACGCCTCGTCGTTGGCGAGCACCAGCCTGCCGTCGGCGCCGACGATCAGCACCCCCTCGCGGACCGAGTGCAGCACCGCGTCATGGTGCTCGTACATCTGGGTCATCTCGACCGGGTCCAGCCCGCGGGTCTGGCGTTTGAGACGTCTGGTGACCAGACCCGTACCGCCGGTGGCGAGCGCGAGCGAGGCGATGACGGCGCCGATGAGCAGCGGGAGCTGGCGGTCGGCGACCCCGCTCACCTTCTTGACCATGATCCCGGCGCTCACCAGGCCGATGACATGGTGATGGTTGTCGAAGACCGGGACCACCGCCTGGCTCACCTCGCCGAGGGAGCCGTGCACGGTCTCGATCACCTGACCCCCGGCCAGCGCGGGTTTGATGGTCCCGATGAAGGGTTTGCCGATGCGGTCGGGCTTGGGGTGGGTGAGCCGGATCCCCCTGTTGTCGGTGACCACGACGAAGTCGAGATCGGACTTCTTGCGGACGTCCTCGGCCTTCGGCTGGAGCAGCGGGGTCGGATCGGGGCTCTGCAACGCCCGGATGATCCCGGGTGCGGCGGCGAAGGACTCGGCCACCGCGAGCGAACGCCCCTGCGCCTCCTCGGTGGCGTCATGGCGCACCTGGAGCACCAGCGCGATGGTGGCCGCGGCACCGAGCAGCAGCACGATCACCAGTTGCAGAACGAAGACCTGTCCGGCCACGCTGCGGACGCTCAGCCGCGACCCCGAGCGCCGCCCCGCCACCTCCGGGCGCTCACGCCGCTGACTCCGTGGGCGCCGACCGGGGATCATACGGGCAGCCCACGATCGACCCTTAAACCGGGCCATATACCTACATCTACACCGGAGCTTCCCCGAAGGCGAGTTCCGGCGCCCTGACCCCGCCCGGGTACCGGCGACGTTCCGTGATCCGCCGGACACCGTCCATCACCCGCGCCGACACTCGCCACGCGGGGTGCCGAGCCGGGTGGTCTGTGTAAACCTGAAGACGGGACATTTCACCCGAATTGCCCCTCATCGGGACCATGTGGTCTTCGATTGCGCCTGATGAAGGAGCCCGAAATGGCCAGTCACGCCGGTGGAGTTCAGACAGGAGCCGCCACCCCGCGCGCCCATCATGAGGTGAGCGGATGGCTCGTCTTCGCCGCGGTCATGATGATCTTCGGCGGCCTGATGACCCTGTTCCAGGGCATCTCGGCCATATCCAATGACCGAGTTTTCGTCGCCACCCAGAACTACATCTTCCAGTTCGACCTGAGCGGCTGGGGCTGGGTCCATATGATCCTCGGCATCGTCCTCATCGTGGCCGGCCTGGCCGTGTTCACCGGGGCGATGTGGGCGCGGGTCACCGGTGTGGTGCTCGCCGGACTCAGTCTGATCGCCAACTTCCTGTGGCTGCCGTACTACCCGGTGTGGGCCGTGGTCCTGCTGATCGTGGACGGCTTCGTCATCTGGGCGCTGTGCACGGGATCGAGCCGCGGCACCGCCTGAGCCCCCGGCCCCGGCCGAAGGGCACCGCTACAACCCGATGACGACCAGCGCGGTGTCATCGGCGGCCGGGCCGCCGGTGACACCGAGCTCCGCCAGCAGGGCGTCGGCCAGCTCCTCGGGCCCCAGTCCGCTGTGCCGGGAGAGGCTGCCGGTGAGCCGGTCGAGTCCGGTGTCGATGTCCTCGTCCCGGCGCTCCACCAGCCCGTCGGTGTAGAGGACCAGGGTGGACCCCGGCTCGTAGTGGACCTCGGCCTGCGGCCGGGGCACATTCTCGAACCGGGCGCCCAGCGGTGGATCGGTGGCCCGGTCCAGCAGCTCCGCCCGGCCGTCGGTGCGGAGCAGCGCGGGCGGCGGATGGCCCGCGCAGCTGTACACCACGGTGTGCGCCCCCGCGTCGATCACCACCTGTACGGCGGTCGCGGCGAGCGCCCCCTCGACGAAGCGCGCGTACAGCCCGAGCACCTCAAGGGCGCGCGCGGGCCCGTCCACCACCCGGGTCGCGGCGGACAGCGCACTGCGCAGCTGCCCCATCACACAGGCCGCCTCGAGCCCTTGTCCCACCACGTCCCCCACCGCGACCGCGATCCGGTCCCCGGACAGTTCGGTCAGCTCGTACCAGTCGCCGCACACATTGAGCGAGCCCACGGCGGGGCGGTAGCGCACGGCCGCGTATGGATACTCCTCCGGTGAGCTCCTGGGCAGCATCGCCCGCTGGAGCGCGAGGGCGGTCTCCCGCTCCCGGGCGTGGGCCTCCCGCAGCCGCTCGTTCAGCTCCTGGAGCTCACGGGCGCGGATGTAGAGGTCGGCACCCATGTTCTCGGCCCGCGGGCTCATCGGCGACCGCTCCCCGGCCCCCCGCTCGCGCCCGCGGACGAACTCCGTCACATCCTCGACCCGGTGGATGATCAGCTCCACCCGGCCCTCCTCGTCCAGCACGGGGGTGTTGATGGGGCTCCAGTACCGCTCCTCGAACCGGCCGCCCTCGCCCACCACCGGGATGTCGTACTTCAGCATCCCCATGGTGTCCCGCTCCCCGGTGCGCAGCACCCGGCACAGCGAGGACTCCAGACTGCGGGTGGCGTTGTGCTCGGGGTCGTCGGGGTTGTCGGGGAAGGCGTCGAAGACGTACATCCCGACCAGTTCCTCGCGGGTGCGCTGGGTGTCCCGCAGATACGCGTCGTTCACCGCGACGATGACCAGGTCACGTCCCAGGATCAGCACCGGGGTCGGGATGGCCTCGAAGAGGGCCTCGTAGTCGATCTGCGGTCCCGTGGCGCGCTCCCTGTGTCTGCACCCGCCGGGCCCCCCTCCGTACCAATGTATGCCGCTTCCGCCGCCCCCTCCCCTCGGCGGGCCCTCCGGCCCGGGTGCGGCCGGGGGCCGGGCGGGGCAGGCTGAACCCATGCTGCTGGCAGATGTCGCGCGGACCTCCCGGCAGGTCGCGGCCACCTCCTCGCGTGCGGAGAAGACCGCCGCGCTGGCCGGGCTGTTCCGCCGCACCGAGCCCGCCGAGGCCCCGGTGGTGATCACATACCTCTCGGGCAGGCTGCCGCAGCGCCGCACCGGGGTGGGCTGGGCCACCCTGCGGGAGCGGTACGAGCCCGCCGCCGAGCCACGGCTCACGGTGTCGGAGGTGCACCGGGCGCTGGACCGGGTGGCCGCGGTCTCGGGCACCGGCGCGGCCGCGGCCCGCAAGCGGCTGGTGGCCGAGCTGATGTCCGCCGCCACCGAGGACGAGCAGCGCTTCCTGCGGGGGCTGCTCAGCGGGGAACTGCGGCAGGGCGCGCTGGACGCCCTCGCCGTGGAGGGGCTCGCGGCCGCGGCCGGTGCCCCGCCCGCGGAGGTGCGCCGGGCGGTGATGCTGGGCGGCTCCCTCGGCGCGGTGGCCGAAGCCCTGCTGGGGCGCGGCCCACAGGCGCTGGCCGGGTTCCGGCTGGAGGTGGGGCGGCCGGTGCTGCCGATGCTCGCGCAGAGCGCCAAGGACGTCGACGAGGCCATGGACCGGCTCGGTCCCTGCGCGGTCGAGGAGAAGCTCGACGGTATCCGGGTCCAGGTGCACCGGGACGGCGAGGAGGTACGGATCTACACCCGCACCCTCGACGAGATCACCGCCCGGCTGCCGGAGGTGGTCGCGGCGGCGCGGGAGCTGGCGGTGGAACGGGCGGTCCTGGACGGGGAGGTGATCTCGCTGGACGCCGAGGGGCGGCCGCGGCCGTTCCAGGAGACCTCCGCCCGGGTCGGCTCCCGGCTGGATGTGGCCGGGGCCTCGGCCGCGCTGCCGCTGTCCCCGGTCTTCTTCGATCTGCTCGCCGTGGACGACCGCGATCTGCTGGAGCTCCCGGCCCGGGAGCGCCACGGCGAACTGGCCCGGGTGGCACCCGCGCCCCGGCGGGTGCGGCGGCTGGTGGCCGAAAACCCCGCGGACCCCGAAACCCGCCGCGCGGCACGGGAGTTCGCCGCCGATGTACTGGCCCGCGGGCATGAGGGGGTGCTGGTCAAGGGGTTGGAGTCGGTGTACGGCGCGGGGCGGCGCGGTGCCTCCTGGCTGAAGGTGAAGCCGGTGCACACCCTCGATCTGGTGGTGCTGGCGGCGGAGTGGGGGCACGGCCGGCGCACCGGAAAGCTGTCCAATCTGCATCTGGGCGCACGGCGGCCGGACGGCACGTTCGCCATGCTCGGCAAGACGTTCAAGGGGCTCACCGACGCACTGCTGTCCTGGCAGACCGAGGCACTGCTCGCCATCGCCGTCAGCGACGACGGATGGGTGGTGCGGGTACGGCCGGAGCTGGTGGTGGAGATCGCCTTCGACGGGCTACAGCGCTCCTCCCGCTATCCGGCGGGCGTCACCCTGCGGTTCGCCCGGGTGCTGCGCTACCGGGAGGACAAACCGGCGGACCGGGCGGACACCGTGGAAACGGTGCTGGCGCTGCGGCGCGACGGCGGGGAGTGAGCGGGCCGGAGCGGGAAGGCCGACGGGAGGCGACGGGCGTGGACGCGGGTCTCAGCGGCCCAGCGCCCGCGCGGCCAGCCGGTACGCGGCCAGGTCGGTCACCGAGATCATCGGCATCAGGCGGCTCGCGGCCAGTCGGCTGAGGTCGCCGTGGCCCGCGGTGTTCCAGTCCGCGCGGACCACCTCGCACATCGTGGTGACGCCGGAGAGCCCCGCCAGCAGCGACAGATCGACGGCGGCCTCGGGGTACGCGGCCCGCTCCAGCACCCCGCCGGGCACCGCGCGCACCGGGAAGACATGGCCGGGGCGGCCCAGTTGACCGGGGGTGGTACGCGGATCGGCGAGCGCCTGGATGGTGTGCGCGCGGTCGAGTGCGGAGCCACCGGTGGTGGTGGGCCCGAGCAGATCGACGGAGACGGTGAAGGCGGTCGACTGGAGAGCCGTGTTCTCCTCCACCATCTGCGGCAGCGCCAACCGGGCGGCGCGCTCATGCGGCAGCGCCACGCACACCACTCCGGAGGTGTGGTCCAGCAGCTGGCGCAGGGCGCCCTCGTGGGTGTGTTCGGCGGCGAGCACAAGGTGGCCCTGGTGCCCCCGCGACGCGTCGTCCAGGACGACCACGAAACCGCCCTCGGCGAACGCCTCACTCGCCTGTTCCACGGCCAGCAGACGTTCCGTCCCGACCGGTTGCTCCAGCACTGCCATGGGTGCGGCCCTCCTGTCAGTCTCCCTGCGGATTTCCCCGCGGATTCGGTTCCGGGGACGCGGTGCCGGGGGCAACGGGCAGAAGCGGCGCGGCGCACGGTCCGGGCTGCCCGGCCGTCCGGCGGGCGCCACCGTGCGGCACGGGTGCCGCCGCGTACCTCCTCCCATCCGGACTGTCACCGTCGGTCCCGGAATTCCACCGGATCGGCCGGCCGATGGATTCGGCCGGGTCGCGGACTGTCACCGCCGGTTCGGATTTTCACCGACCCCGGAGCACGCGTACTCACGCTGGAGAGCATCTTGGCACACACCAATCCTCTGACGAAGTGTCAATCCTCACACCCCGTACGTTGGTGACTACACAAGATCATGCCCGTACCGGACCCTTGGGCACAGCGCCTCGGCCCTCAACTCTCGCTCGGATCATAGGAGTTGGCCAGCTCGAACGGATCGGGCTCCAGACCCGCCGTCGGCCAGCGCTGCTCGCGCCGCCACCGCTCGTTCTCCAGCGCCAGCGCGTTCCACAGCTGGTTGAGCGGATGCGAGGCGTCGTAATGGGCCCGCTCACCGCGCCGGGTGAAAGCGCCGAGCAGCACCTCCAGCCGGGGCCCGGTGTCATTGACCAGCTCCACGGCGCGCAGCTCCCGCCCCTGGGCGACCCGCGGATCGCCCGCGGCGTCCGCGACCCCCTTGGTGACCAGCATGCAACCGCGCAGCAGCCCCGAACGCAGCAGCTCGAAACCGTAGTTGACGGTGTCGATCTCGGCGGCGATGCGCAGCCTGCCGCGGTAGTCGGCGCCGAACCAGGTGTGCAGCACCCCGTTCATCAGCCCGCTCGTCGAGATCACCAGCGGGAGGCCGCGCAGCGCACCGGCCTCGACGGTCGGGCCGGGCAGCTCCTCCTCGGACAGATTGGTCAGCAGCGAGACACCGTTGCGGCGCCACTCCATCACGTCGAACGCGTCGAGCTCAGGGTCGCCACCGGGCCTGGTCACCACACTGCCGCAGACCAGATCCACGTCCTTGGCACGCAGTTTGGCCAGCACATCGCGGGTGCGGACATGGCCGACCTTGAGCTCGATACCGCGCTGCCGGAACTCCTCGGCCACCCGCTCCCCGGCGCCCGCCAGATAGCCGAGGGTGAAACGGGTGGTGCCCACCATCAGCGTTCTGCCGAGCCGCCGCCGTGACTCGTGGATCCCCTCCAGCCAGTCGCCGAGCGTGCCGCGCGCCAGGTCGACCAGCGCCTCCCCGGTACCGGTGAACAGCACGTCCTTGCCCCGCCCCTGTTTGAGGACCAGCGGTTCGCCGCACAGCTCACGGAAGTTGCGGTTCATGGTGTCGAGCTGCTTCTGCACACTCGACTGCTCCCGCCCCAGAACCCGCGCCGCCCCCAGGGCCGTTCCCGCCTCATGGACCACGATCAGCGTACGGAGCTGGTCCATGGTGGTGTCCATCAAGGCGAGCGGGCTCTGGAGAAGCCTGTTCCGGCCGCCCGCTACCGGCGGTCCCAGTGCACCTGATCTCGACATGATTCCCCCCGCTTTCACTCTGCCCCTGATTTTCAGGACTGATGAGTTTAGTCACGGATCCCCATGGGATACCCGGAATTGATATTCATGCGAAAGGGAACGGCGGGCGGAATCGGCGGAAAGCCACTGATGCAGAAGAATGCCCCCGAATACATTCCGGACCGGATACGCCGGGCGCCCCTGTCGCCCTACGGTCGACCCCGCGGGAGCCGGACGACCCCCGGGCCCATGAGGACACCAGGGGTCGTTCGCCGCGCGCCGCGCGAAAGCGGCCGAACCCGCGGAATGGTCGGTTCAGACGCCGATGTCGCCGCCGTCACGCCGCCATACGCTGATCACCGACGGGCGGACCAGCTTGCCCGGTCCGTCCGGCCAGCTGGACTTGGGGTTCTCCACACTCGCCCCGTCCATCTCGCCCGGGTGCTGCACGGCCACCAGAACCCGGCGGTCCTGGACGATCGGACCGCAGGTCTCGGCACCGTTCGGCACCGTCAGGAACTGCTTGACCTCACCGCGGCGGCGGCCCGCGGTGGCGACGCCGAACAGCCCGTCGTGGTTGCCCAGGGCGTTGCCGTCGGTCGAGATCCACAGGTTGCCGTAGGAGTCGAAGGTCAGGTTGTCCGGGCAGGAGATCGGGCTGACCTGGTCCTTCGGGAAGCCGCCGAAGTAGGTGGCCGGGTCCTCCGGGTCACCGCAGACCAGGAACAGCCGCCAGCTGAAGCCGCGCGAGGCCGGATCGTCGCGGTGCTCGGTCAGCTCCAGGATCTGGCCGTGCTTGTTGCCGTTGCGCGGGTTGGCCTCGTCGGCCGGCGCCTTGTCCTGCTTGCCGCGGTCGCTGTTGTTCGTCAGCGCGATGTACACCCGGCCGGTGCGCGGGCTCGGCTCGACGTCCTCGGGACGGTCCATCTTCGTCCCGCCCGCCTTGTCGGCGGCCATCCGCGTGAAGACGTACACCTCCTCGGCGGTCATGCCGTCGACATACGAGGTGTTGCCATTCGCCAGCGGGATCCAGCGGCCGCCGCCGTCGAACTCCCCGTCCTCCGGCAGCTTCCCGCTGCCGTCGATCTCGGCGGCCGGGCTGTCACCGGTGAACTTGGCGACGTACAGCGTCCCCTCGTCCAGCAGCGTGCGGTTGTGCTCACGCGCGGCGCGGCCGGAGCCCTTCATCATGCGCTTGGACGAGACGAACTTGTAGAAGTAGTCGAACTTCTCGTCGTCGCCCATGTAGAGCACCGGACGGCCGTCGTCGGTCAGCCGGGGCTCGGCGGCCTCGTGCTTGAAGCGGCCCAGCGCGGTCAGCTTGCGCGGGGTGGAGTCCGGGTCGTACGGGTCGATCTCGATGACCCAGCCGAAGCGGTTGGACTCATTGGGCTCCCGCGCCACGTCGAAGCGCTTGTCGAAACGCTCCCACTTGCGCTCGGAGGCGGCACCGGCGATGCCGTAGCGCTTGAGGCGCGCGGCCGTCGTCGGGTCGGTGACGGAACCGCCGTTGGCGAAGTACTGGTTGAAGTTCTCCTCGCCCGACAGCACCGTGCCCCACGGGGTGATGCCGCCACCGCAGTTGTTCAGCGTGCCCAGGATGCGCCTACCGGTCGGATCGGCCGAGGTGCGCAGCAGCTTGCCGCCCGCCGCCGGGCCGGTGACCTCGAACGGCGTGGTGCCGGTGATCCGGCGGTTGAGGCGGTGGCGGTTCACGGCGGTCAGCTTGCCGAGGCGGCGGTCCTCCTGCGCCACCACGACGGACATCCCGTGCGCGGCCCAGCCGATCTCGGCCTGCTCGCGGGTGGGGTTGTCCGCGTCGTACCCCGCGAACATCAGCACCTCGTCGGTGTACTCGTGGTTGACCACGAGCAGCTGCCGGTCCCGCTCGTGCGGGACGTCGAGGACGGCCATGTAGTCGTTGTTGTAACCGAACTGCTGCGCCTGCGCCTTGGCCGACTGGTGGTCCGCGTCGAAGGCGGGCGCGCCGCGGAGGATCGGGTCGCCCCAGCGGATGACGACGTTCTGGTCGTGGCCCTCGGTGACGACCACCACGTCCTTGGTGTTCGGCGCGACCGGTGTGAACCGCAGGCCCCGGGCCGCCCGCCCCTTGGCGGCCGCGGAAGCGGTCTGCTCCGCGGCGGCGGTCCCGGCGGCCGAGGCACGCGGTGCCCCGCCGAGCGCCGTGGCCCCGGTCGCGGCGGCCACGGTCACCACGGCACTCGCCCGCAGCAGCGAACGGCGCGACGCGGAACGCGCGATGACGTCGCCCACGTACTCGTTGTCGCTGGTGTTCGGCACCTCGTGGAAACAGGCGTCACCACAGCGGTACCGGCACGTCAGCGCGGAGCGACCGCCCGGATGCGCGCTGATGAGCGGCAGTAGCTTGCGCACGTCTTCCCCTCCGTAAGGGTGTCACGTAAGGCTTCTGGTGGACCCGCTCGCGCGGCCCGCACCGACATCACGTCGGAATCCTCTTTCGGCGCGAAGCTATGGGCGTAGAACTTCGGTGCGGCATCCGGTTCATGAACCATGAGTGAACGGCGGGCGACTGGAATCGGCGGAAGAGCGTGACCTGGCGGCCCGCTAGCCTTTCGGCACCACGGTCATGCACCGCCATGCACCGCACACGACACGTGAGAGGCATCTCCCATGGGCATACGGGACCTACTGCGCAAAGTTTTCGGACGCTCCCGGGCCACGACGGCGGACGACTCCGCCACACCGGAGGCCGCAGTTGACCCGGCCCCCGAGCCCGGGGAAACGGAGGCCGCCGCGACGGCCGTAGCGACCGAGGAGCCCGCGCCCAAGCCCCGGGCGCGGCGCTCCGCCGACGACGACACCCCGCCCGACCCGGCCCTGGCCGAACCCCTGAAGACCCTGGACGAAATCCTGGGCTCCCCCACCGATGCCCCCGCCCCGACAGCAAAGCCCGCCGCCGAGCCGGAGCCGAAGGCGGACACCGCCCCGGCGGCCGCCACCGAGGCGGAGTCCAAGGCGGAAGCCGCCCCGGCGGCCGAAGCGGAGACGGCCGGGGCGGCCGAGCCCGAGCCCGCCCCCGCGACGGAAGCCACCGCCGAGGCCAAGCCGAAGGCGGAGGCGCCCGAGGCCAAGGCCCCGAAGGGGCCCAAGGCCGAGGCTACGGAGGTGGACCCCGCCCCGGCCGCTGAGGCCGAGCCCACCGCCCCCGAGCCGGAGGCCCCCGCCGAGGCCAAGCCGAAGGCAACGGCCGCGCCTGCCAAGAAGACCGCCAAGGCCCAGGCCAAGAAGCCCGCTCCGGCGGCAAAGGCCGAGCCTGCCAAGGCCCAGGCCAAGAAGCCCGCCCCGGCGGCGGCCAAGGCGGGCGCGGCCGAGGTTCAGGAGAAGGCTCCTGGGCTCGTCGGGTTGTACACCGCCGCCGCGGAGGCGATCGAGAAGCAGGGAATGACGGGCACCCCTGCCGTCGTCTACCTCGTGCTCGACCGGTCCGGGTCGATGCGGAACTACTTCAAGGACGGCACCGTCCAGCACCTCGCCGACCAGGCCGTGGCCCTCGCCACGAACCTCTCCACCGGCACCGTCCCCGTCGTCTTCTTCTCCACCGACATCGACGGCACCGCCGAGATCGACCTCGCCAACCACTCCGGCCGCATCGAGGAGTTGCACGGTGCGCTCGGCCACATGGGACGGACGAACTACCACACCGCGATCGACGCGGTCATCGACCACTACAAGAAGTCCGGAGCCACCGACCCCGCGCTGGTGATCTTCCAGACCGACGGTGCGCCCACCGGGAAGCCCGCCGCGGAGAAGGCGCTGTGCGCGGCGGCCGGGCTGCCGCTGTTCTGGCAGTTCATCGCGTTCGGCGACCCGGAGGCGAAGGGCTTCGACTTCCTGCGCAAGCTGGACTCGTCGGCCGCCCTCGCCGTGCCGGAGAAGCGCGCCGTGGACAACACGGGCTTCTTCCACGCCGGGCTGGACCCGCGCGCGGTGGCGGACACGGAGGTGTTCGAGCAGCTGGTGCGGAAGTTCCCGGAGTGGCTGGTGGCGGCCCGCGCGGCAGGCGCCGTCAAGGGCTGACGCCGGTCACGGAACCCGGCACCAGGGGGCCGCCCGCGGCGGGGAAATCCGGCGCGGGTGGCCCTCTGTGCTCCGATACGATATGGGCAGCTCGTCAAGGAAAAGTCACCCACAGTACCGACTCGGGAGCAGCCTGCAATGGCTCGACACCTCATCACCAGCGCCCTTCCCTACATCAACGGGATCAAGCACCTGGGCAACATGGTGGGGTCCATGCTCCCGGCCGATGTCTACTCGCGGTATATGCGCCAGCGCGGCCATGAGGTGCTCTACATCTGCGCCACCGATGAGCACGGCACCCCGGCCGAGCTCGCCGCCAAGGAGGCGGGGCTGCCGGTGGACGCGTTCTGCGCCGAGCAGCATGACGCGCAGAAGGCGATCTACGACGGCTTCGGCCTCGCGTTCGACTACTTCGGCCGTAGCTCCTCCGAGCAGAACGTGCAGATCACCCAGACGATCGCCCGCGAGCTGAAGGCGAACGGGTTCATCGAGGAGCGCTCGATCCGTCAGGTGTACTCCAACACCGACGGCCGCTTCCTCCCCGACCGCTATATCGAGGGCACCTGTCCGCACTGCGGCTACGACAAGGCCCGCGGCGACCAGTGCGAGAACTGCACCCGGGTGCTGGACCCGACCGATCTGATCGACGCGCGCTCGGCGATCAGCGGCAGCAGTGACCTCGAGGTGCGGGAGACCAAGCATCTGTTCCTGCTCCAGTCCAAGCTGGCCGAGGAGGTCGGCGCCTGGGTCGACGAGCACGGCAAGGACTGGCCGACGCTGGCGTCGTCGATCGCCCGCAAGTGGCTGACCGAGGGGCTCCAGGACCGGGCGATCACCCGTGACCTGGACTGGGGCGTACCGGTCCCGGCCGACACCTGGCCGGATCTGGCGGCCGAGGGCAAGGTCTTCTACGTCTGGTTCGACGCCCCGATCGAGTACATCGGCGCCACGAAGGAGTGGGCGGACCAGAACCCGGCCGACCGCGACTGGAAGTCGTGGTGGTACGACGTGGACCGGACCGTCCGCTACACCGAGTTCATGGCGAAGGACAACGTCCCGTTCCACACCGTCATGTTCCCGGCGACGCTCCTGGGCACCCGGGACGCCTGGAAGAAGGTCGACTACGTCAAGGCGTTCAACTGGCTGACGTACTACGGCGGTAAGTTCTCCACCTCGCAGAAGCGCGGTGTGTTCACCGACGCGGCGCTGGAGCTGCTGCCCGCCGACTACTGGCGCTACTTCCTGATGGCCAACGCCCCGGAGTCCGACGACACCTCGTTCACCTGGGAGCACTTCTCCGCCACGGTCAACAAGGACCTGGCCGACACCCTCGGCAACTTCGTCAACCGGGTGCTGTCCTTCTCCCGTAAGCGGTTCGGCGACGACGTCCCGGCGGGCAAGGCGGCCGGTGCTGCCGAGGAGCGGCTCGGCGAGGAGATCGCGCGGCTGCTCGCGGAGTACGAGGAGCACATGGACACGCTCCAGTTCCGCAAGGCGGCGGCGGCGCTGCGCGCCCTGTGGAGCGCGGGCAACTCCTACCTGGAGGAGAAGGCCCCCTGGCTGGAGATCAAGACCGACCAGGAGGGCGCGGCGCTCACCCTGCGCACCGCGATGAACCTGATCCATCTCTACGCGATCGTCTCCGAGCCGTTCATCCCGGCGTCCGCGCGGGCCATGCGGTCGGCGTTCGCGCTGACGGACGACACCGCGCCGTGGGTGAGCCAGGAGGAGGCCAGGGCGCTGGCGTCGGTTCCGGCGGGCACCGCGTTCACCGTGCCGCCGGTGCTCTTCGCGAAGATCACCGAAGATGACCTGGAGTCCTACCGGGAGCGGTTCGGCGGCGTGGAGCAGCCGACGGCGTAGTCCCGGTACGGCGGGCCCGTTGAGCGCCCGACAACCGTTCGTTTAGTGCCGCCGATGACCCTGTGAGTCCACACCACGGGGAAGTCGAGGAACACAGTGCCGGACGCACGGGTCACGGTGACGGTCCACGGCCCCGACCCGCACGCACGGGCCGGGGTCGTCCGCCATCTCCAGGAGCAGCCCGCCGTCGAGCTGATCGCCGGTGAGGAGTCCCCCGCCACCGTGGCCGTCATGCTCGCCGACCGTCTCGACGAGGTGACCGGCACCGAGCTGCGCCATCTGGTGCGCGGCGGGGCGCAGCGGGTGGTGCTGGTCGCGGGCGAGCTGCGGGAGACCGAGCTGATGGCGGTGATGGAGTACGGCGTACGGGCGGTGCTGTGGCAGCACCGCACCACGCCCAGGCGGCTGTTGCGCGCGGTGCTGCGGGCGGCGCGGACCGAGCGGCGGGGCGAGCCGTGCGGGGTGGACCGGCGGCTGTCGGAGCCGGGCATCCGCGGCTAGCGCCAGGAACGGACAGCGGGCGGACGTCAGCGGGCGAGGGACGCGGAGTCGCCCATCACCACCACCGGATGGCGCTCCGGGTCCAGGGTCAGCAGCAGGCTCTTCATATTCTTCCGGGAGAGGCTGACACAGCCCTGGGTGGGGCCGCCGTGGTCCACGTGGAACCAGATGCCACCGCCCCGGTTCCAGCCCATCGGCCGGGCCGGATCCAGCGGTGAGGCACCCGCCCGCCGGTTGTAGTTGATGGCCACCACATAGCCGAAGGACCCGGACAGCGGCTCGCCCTCGGAGCCTGAGCCATGGATGGTGAAGGCCCGCGGGGCGTGTTCGTAGGGGAGCAGCGTGCCGGGGTCCTTACGCCGCCCGCCCGCGTCGGTGAGCCCGAAGACCCCGATCGGGGAGCGCAGATCGCCCTGGTGGTGCCGGTCGGTCCAGCCGCGCCGCCCGTTGTGGGCGATCCAGGAGGCACCGGACCGCCAGGCCACGCCCGCGTCGCCCGTACCGCTTCTGGTGCCGTGGCTCTCCTCGTCCGCCTCCACCCGCTCGTAGAGCACGACGGTGGAGCGGGAGGAGTCGCGGCCGGTGCCGGTGACGACCACCACCTGGTCGGAGTCGTCCGGCAGCTCGTCCCGGGTCCGCGGGCCGAGGCCGGGCAGCTCCCGGGACAGCTCGAGGTCGGGGACGGAACGGGCCGCCGGGCGGACCGGGCCGCCCCGCCCGGGGTGGTGCGCGCTGGCGGGCTCACGGGCCGCCCCACGGCCGGACGGAGCGCCGTCCGTGAAGGCGTCCGGTGCGCCGGGGCGGCCGGGAGATCCCTTATGGCCGCCGCCCGCCTCGCATCCGGTCAGCGACAGTGCCGACAGGAGGAGGGCGGCGGCGGTCAGCGCGCCCGCGGCCCTCCGTCCGGTCCGCGTCCGTACCCTCAGACAGCTCTTCACACTTGAAGAACCCGCTGGGGTACCGGTGTGGTTGCCTCACCGCGCCGCGCGTTACTCCGCGGGCTTCCCGGCCTGGTCCTCGGCCCGCTGCTCGTCCTTCTTCGCGGTCTGCTTGAGCTGCGGCTTACGGATCGACAGATGCAGCTCGCGCAGCCGGGACTCGTCCACCTCGCTGGGCGCGCCCATCAGCAGATCCTGGGCGTTGCCGTTGAGCGGGAAGGCGATGGTCTCGCGGATGCTGGGCTCATCGGCCAGCAGCATCACGATGCGGTCGACACCGGGGGCGATACCACCGTGCGGCGGGGCGCCGAAGTGGAACGCGCGGAGCATACCGCCGAACTCGCGCTCGACCTCCTCGCGGGAGTAGCCCGCGGTTTCGAACGCCTTGAACATGACCGCGGGCTCATGGTTCCGGATGGCGCCCGAGGACAGCTCGGTGCCATTGCAGACGATGTCGTACTGCCAGGCCAGGATATCCAGCGGGTCCTTGGTCTCCAGCGCCTCCAGACCGCCCTGCGGCATGGAGAACGGGTTGTGGGAGAACTCGATCTCCCCGGTGTCCTCGTTCCGCTCGAACATCGGGAAGTCCACGATCCAGCAGAAGCGGAAGACGTTCTCCACGAAGTGACCGGTGCGCTTGGCGGCCTCGACCCGCACCGCGCCCATGATCTTGGAGACCTCGTCGTAGTCACCCGCGCCGAAGAAGACCGAGGTGCCGGGCTTGCCCTCGACCTCGGCGATCAGCTTCTCGACATCCTCGTCGGAGAGGAACTTGGCGATCGGGCCGGTCAGCTTGGCGTCCTCGCCGATCCGCACCCAGGCCAGCCCCTTGGCACCGTGCAGCGCCGCGAACTCGCCCATCTGGTCGAAGAACTTCCGCGGCTGGTCGGCGGTGTCCGGTACGGCCAGGGCACGGACGTGCTTATCGGCGAACGCCTTGAAGCCGGAGCCCGCGAAGACATGGCTGACGTCCTTGAGCTCCAGCTCGGCCCGTAGATCGGGCTTGTCGGAGCCGTACTTCAGCATCGCCTCGCGGAACGGGATCCGCAGGAACGGCGAGGTCACATGGCGGCCGCCGCCGAACTCCTCGAAGAGCTCGGTCATGACCTTCTCGATGACCTCGAAGACGTCCTCCTGCTCGACGAAGCTCATCTCGACATCGAGCTGGTAGAACTCGCCCGGCGAGCGGTCGGCGCGGGCGTCCTCGTCGCGGAAGCAGGGCGCGATCTGGAAGTAGCGGTCGAAGCCCGCGATCATCAGCAGCTGCTTGAACTGCTGCGGGGCCTGCGGCAGCGCGTAGAACTTGCCGGCGTGCAGCCGGGACGGGACCAGGAAGTCACGCGCGCCCTCGGGGGAGGTGGCGGACAGGATCGGGGTCGCCATCTCGTTGAAGCCCTGGGCGGTCATCTTCTGCCGGATCGCGGCGATCACGGCGGAGCGCAGCATGATGTTGCGGTGCATCCGCTCACGGCGCAGGTCCAGGAAGCGGTACTCCAGCCGCCGCTCCTCGTTCACCCCGTCCTCGGGGTAGACGGTGAAGGGCAGCGGGTCGGCGGCGCCCAGCACCTCGACACCGGTGACCTCGACCTCGATCTCACCGGTCGGCAGCTCGGGGTTGACGTTCTCCCCGCCGCGCGCGATCACCCGTCCGTCCACCCGGACGACGGTCTCCTTGGTGAGGGAGCTCAGCGCCTCGTTGGCCGGGGTGTCGGGGCGGACCACCAGCTGGACCAGGCCGTGGTGGTCGCGGAGGTCGATGAAGAGGATGCCGCCCAGGTTCCGTCGATTGTGGAGCCAGCCGGAGAGCCGGACGTCGGTGCCGACGTCAGCGGCGCGGAGCTGACCACAGGTGTGGGACCGGTACCGATGCATCATTCATCCAAGTCGTGTGATCGGGAGGCGTACGTACCCTCGGGAGCTTCTGGGCAAGCCTACCGGCGCGCGCACCCTCACTGGTAAGCGCTCGGAAAATCCCCATAAGGTAGTGCAATGCGCACCGAGGACCTGCTGGCCGCCATGGCGACCGGTCTATGGCGCTGGGACAGTGTCTCGGGCGCCGTCGCCTACGACGCCGAAGCGGCCCGGCTGGTGGGGCTCCCCGCCGAGGCCGTCACCCTCTCCCAGTCGGCCGCCCGCGCCCGCTTCCACCCCGCGGACTGGCTGGAGACCAAGGCCACCGTGGTGCTGGCGCTGGCCGAGGGCAGCCTCGCCGAGGCCCGGCTGCGGGTGGTGGACGAGAAGGGCACGGTGCTGCGGACCGTACGCACCCGGGCCCGGCCGGTGTCCCGGGGCGGCAACGAGGACGGCTACTACCTGCTCGGCACCCTCCAGGAGATCCCCGAACCGCTGCCCGGCACCGCCGCGGCGGGCGCTCCGGTCACCGGTGACTGGCGGCGCAACCGCGAGGCGTTCCTGCTGGACGCGGGGCGGGCGCTGGCCGAGGCGATGTCCACGGACGAGGTGCTGCGGGTGGCCGCCGGTCTCGCCATGCCGGGCTTCTCGCCGGACGGGGTGGCGGTCTACGGCGTCGCGGGCGACCGGCTCGCGGTGATCGGACGGCACGGGCCGCGTGCGGGCGCCGAGCACCCGTCCGGTGACATACCCGTGGACCATGACGCCCCGGCCGCCGAGGTGGTCCGCACCGGCCGGGCGGTCTATCTGCCCACACCGGAGCACTACCGCGAGCGGTTCCCCGCCGCCTGGCCGCTGGCCCGGTCCCGTCACCGCCACTCCTGGGCCTATCTGCCGCTGATCGTCGCGGGGCGCACCATCGGCGCCTGGATGACCGGGTTCGCCCACCCGATGTCGTTCTCGCCCGATGAGCGTTCGGTACTGACCACGATCGCCCGGATGCTCGCCCAGGCACTGTCCCGGACCGCCCTCCAGGAGACCGAGCGCGAGCTCGCGGACGGGCTCCAGCGCTCGATGCTGCCCGCCCGCAAGCCCGATATCCCCGGTCTCGCGGTGGCCGCGCGCTATGTGCCCACCGGCGGCGGGCTCCAGGTCGGCGGCGACTGGTACGACGTGATCGCGCTGCCCTCGGGGCGCACCGCGCTGGTGATCGGCGATGTGCAGGGCCACGATGTGCGGGCCGCCGGGATCATGGGCCAGCTCAGGATCGCGGTGCGCGCCTACGCCTCCGAGGGGCACCACCCGGACGCGGTGCTCTCCCGCGCCTCCCGCTTCCTCGCCGGGCTCGGCGACACCGGCGCGCCAGGCGCCGGGGACGGCTGGGATCCGCGGTTCGCGACCTGTCTGTACATGGAGGTGGATCCGGTCGCGGGCACGCTGGACATCGCCCGCGCCGGTCATCCCGATCCGGCCGTGCGGCTGGCGGACGGCACGATGGTGGTCCGGCCGACGGCGGGCGGGCTGCCGCTGGGGATCGAACCGGACAGCGACTACCCCACCACCCGGGTGGTGCTGGAGCCCGGTGAGACGCTGCTGATGTGCACCGACGGGCTGATCGAGACCGGTGGGCACGATCTGGAGACGGGCTGGGAGCGGATCCGGGAGGTCTTCGAACGGCCGACACCGCAGACCGGTGGCGCCGACCACGACCTCGAATCGCTGGCCGAGGCGCTGGTGCAGGCCGTGCACGGGCCGCGGTCGCACCGCTCCGCCGGCCCGCTCGCCGCCCACCGCGAGGACGACGTGGCCCTGCTGCTGATCCGCCGCGAGGCGGAGGTCTGCCTGGTCGGGCCGGGTTCGGCGCCGGTGCGGCGGACCGCGGTGACCGTCGCGCAGGCCGAGCCGGAGCGGATAGCCGGTGCCCGGCAGCAGCTGCGCGACATGCTCCATGACTGGACGGACCGGGATCAGGTGGAGTCGGCGGTGCTGGTGCTCACCGAGATGGTCACCAATGTGCTGGTGCACACCGACGGCGACGCCCTGCTGGTCGCCGAGGTCAGCGGACGGCGCGGGACCCGGCGGCTGCGCCTCGATGTCGCCGACGGCAGCGATGAGCTGCCGCACCGCCGCCGCCCGGGCGAGCTGGCCTCCTCGGGGCGCGGGCTGCTGCTGATGGAGATGCTGGCCGACGCGTGGGGGGTCGATCCCCGGGGCGACGGCAAGTGCACCTGGTTCGAGCTGCACGAGAGGTCAGTGGAATAGGCGGGCGGCGTCGGCTCTCGTCAGTCGTCGTCGGCGGGTATGCGGCCGAGCCGTCCGGCCTGGAAGTCCTCCACCGCCTGGGCCAGCTCCGCGCGGGTGTTCATCACGAACGGGCCGTAGTGCGTCATCGGCTCGCGGATCGGCCGGCCACCGAGCAGCACCAGCTCGAAGTGGGGGCTGCGGGACTCCTGGGCGGCGTCGGCCCGTACGGTCAGCGCGTCGCCGCCGCCGAAGACCACCGTCTGGCCGGTGCGGAACGGACGCCGCTCCGGGCCCGCGGTGCCGCGTCCGGCCAGCCCGTAGGCGAGGGCGTTGAAGCCGGGGTTCCAGGGCAGGGTCAGCTCGGCGCCGGCGTTGAGCGAGACATGCAGCATGGTGATCGGGGTGTGGGTGATGCCCGGACCCCGGTGGCCGTCGATCTCGCCCGCGATCAGCCGCAGCAGGGCGCCGCCGTCGGAGGAGGTCAGCAGCCTGACCTTGCCGCCGCCGATGTCCTGGTAGCGCGGGGGCATCATCTTGTCCTTGGCCGGGAGGTTCACCCACAGCTGGAGTCCGTGGAACAGCCCGCCGCTCATGACCAGTGACTCCGGCGGGGCCTCGATGTGCAGCAGCCCGGAACCGGCGGTCATCCACTGGGTGTCGCCGTCGTTGATGGTGCCGCCGCCGCCGTGCGAGTCCTGGTGCACAAAGGTGCCGTCGATCAGATAGGTGACGGTCTCGAAGCCGCGGTGGGGGTGCCAGGGAGTGCCCTTGGCCTCGCCGGGCGCGTACTCCACCTCGCCCATCTGGTCCATCATGATGAACGGGTCGAGGTGCTGGTAGTCGATGCCCGCGAAGGCGCGCCGCACCGGGAAGCCCTCACCTTCGAGACCGCTGGGCGCGGTGCTGACCGCGAGCGCGGAACGGTGCCGTGCCTCGGCTGGTGCCGCCACTCGGGGCAGGGTCAGCGGGTTGTCTACGGTCACTGCGGGCATGACGGCCTCCTCGGTCGTTCACCGTTCAACTTAGTTGAAGGATGAACGACCCGCAAGACCGCCTCCGCGCCCGCCCTAGCCGTACATACGCCGCATCGCGAAATCGACCATCTGTTCGACCGCCTTGGCGTCGAAGACCATCCGGTGGTCGCCCTCCATGTCGAGGACGAAGCCGTAGCCGGTGGGCAGCAGATCGATCACCTCGGCCCCGGTGATGACGAAGTACTTGGACTCCTTGCCCGCGTACCGCCGCAGCTCCTTGAGCGAGGTGAACATCGGGATCACCGGCTGCTGGGTGTTGTGCAGGGCGAGGAAGCCGGGGTTGTCACCGCGCGGGCAGTAGATCTTGGAGCTCGCGAAGATCTGCTGGAAGTCCTCCGCCGACATCGAGCCGGTGGTGAAGGCGCGCACCGCGTCGGCCAGCGACGGCGCCGACGGCTCGGGGTACAGCGGCTGCTCGCCGTATCCCGCACCGGGCTGTGGGTGGTGCGACAGCGGCGGCTGCTGTTGCGGCGGAGGTGGCGGAGCGGCGTAGCCCTGCCCTGCGCTCGCGTTCTGGTCGTAGCCGTACATGCACCGAAGCGTACTGAGTCACAGTTGACCCTTTGAGGGTTGCCCTTTATTACCCACGGGTAGCATCATGGCGACTGAGATCGCATCGATACGCGTCACATCAGAGGTCCCTGCCTCCCGAGCCTTACGGAGCCGTCGCCATGGGGCACTACAAGTCGAATCTCCGCGACATCGAGTTCAACCTCTTCGAGGTGCTCGGCCGCGACAAGCTGTACGGCACCGGTCCGTTCGCGGAGATGGACGTCGAGACCGCGAAGAGCGTGCTGGCGGAGATAGCCCGGCTCTCCGAGAACGAGCTGGCCGACTCCTACGCCGACTCTGACCGCAACCCGCCGGTCTTCGACCCGGCCACGAACACCGCGCCGGTCCCCGAGTCGTTCAAGAAGAGCTACCAGGCGTACATGGACGCCGAGTGGTGGCGCCTGGGCGTCCCGGAGTCGCTGGGCGGCACCGCCTGCCCGCGCTCGCTGCTGTGGGGCTCGGCCGAGACCATCCTCGGGTCCAACACCCCGATCTGGATGTACGCTTCCGGCCCCGCCTTCGCGGGTGTGCTCCATGACGAGGGCACCGAGGAGCAGTTGAAGATCGCTCAGCTGATGGTGGACAAGCAGTGGGGCTCCACCATGGTGCTGACCGAGCCGGACGCCGGCTCCGACGTGGGCGCCGGCCGCACCAAGGCGGTTCAGCAGGAGGACGGCAGCTGGCACATCGACGGGGTGAAGCGCTTCATCACCTCCGGTGAGCACGACCTCTCCGAGAACATCATCCACTTCGTGCTGGCCCGGCCCGAGGGCGCGGGGCCCGGCACCAAGGGTCTGTCGCTGTTCATCGTGCCCAAGTACGACTTCGACTGGGAGACCGGTGAGCTCGGCGAGCGCAACGGCGCCTACGCCACCAACGTCGAGCACAAGATGGGTCTGCGGGTGTCCAACACCTGTGAGCTGACCTTCGGTGCCAACGGTCCGGCCAAGGGCTGGCTGCTGGGCGAGAAGCACGACGGCATCCGCCAGATGTTCAAGATCATCGAGTTCGCGCGGATGATGGTCGGCACCAAGGCCATGGCCACCCTCTCCACCGGCTACCTGAACGCGCTGGAGTACGCCAAGGAGCGGGTGCAGGGCGCCGACCTCGCGGCCTTCACCGACAAGACCGCCCCGCGCGTCGCCATCACCCGCCACCCGGACGTGCGCCGCTCGCTGATGACGCAGAAGGCGTACGCGGAGGGCCTGCGCTCCCTCGTCCTCTACACCGCCTCGGTCCAGGACGAGATCCTGGTCAAGGAGGCCGCCGACGAGGACGCCACCGAGCTCCACGGTCTCAACGACCTGCTGCTCCCGATCGTCAAGGGCTACGGCTCGGAGAAGGCGTACGAGCAGCTGGCGCAGTCGCTCCAGACCATCGGCGGCTCCGGCTACCTCCAGGAGTACCCGCTCGAGCAGTACATCCGGGACGCCAAGATCGACACCCTCTACGAGGGCACCACGGCGATCCAGGGCCAGGACTACTTCTTCCGCAAGATCGTCCGCGACCAGGGCAAGTCGCTGACCATCATCTCCGAGGAGATCAAGAAGTTCCTGGCCGAGGCGGTCGGCGGCGAGGAGCTGGCCCCGGCCCGCGACCGGCTCGCCCAGGCCGCGGTGGACCTGGAGGGCATCGTGGGCACGATGCTCACCGACCTGGCCGCCACCGAGCAGGATGTCGCGTCGATCTACAAGGTCGGCCTGAACTCCACCCGGCTGCTGATGGCCTCCGGTGACGTCATCATCGGCTACCTGCTGCTCAAGGGCGCCGCGGTGGCCAGCGAGAAGGTGGGCACCGCCTCCTCGAAGGACACCGCCTTCTACCAGGGCAAGATCGCGGTCGCGAAGTTCTTCGCGCAGGAGGTTCTGCCGCTCCTCTCCGTCCAGCGCACGCTGGCCGACTCCGTCGACCAGGGTCTGATGGACCTGGACGAGTCCGCGTTCTGATCACTCGGTGACACCGGCTCACGCGTGACGCCGACCGGCACAGCCTGAGCGAAGCCGTCCAGCGGCGGTGGAAGCCGGCCGACCCCTTCCGGGGCGGCCGGCTTCCGTGCTCCGACCGCTTCTCCGCCGCCGCTCCCGGCTACCGCTCCTCGTCGGGCCCACGCTCCCGCAGAGCCCGCTCCACCTCTTCCCATGCCTGACGGCGGATCTCCTCGCCCTCGGCCAGCAGCTCCTCGACCGACGCGCTCCCGTCGCCGGGCGGCCGCGGCCGCGCCCTCAGTTTGGCCAGCAGATCCCGGCACGCCTCGTCCTCGGTGGTGAACCGGCTCATGTCACGGTCCACCGAGCGCTCCCTCAGCCCGGTCGTCCAGCCGCCCTCCGGCGCGGGGCGCAGGAAGTAGTAGGCGTCCGGCTGGACCGGGATGTCATGCGCTCCCGGGATGTCGTACAGCGCGTCCGGCACCTGGTCCTCATCGAGGAGGCGGATCAGTTCCCATCGGTCCACGGGAACCAGCATCCGCGATCAGTTGAGCGGGGTCAGGTTCCCGGCCGCGACCAACTGGGCGACCGAGGGGCCGGTCAGGTACTGGAGCGCCTCTCCCGGCTGGCCGAACCAGGGCCGGATCGGACCGGCCTCCACCAGGAAGGGCTTGCTGACCTTGTAGAGGTGGTACCCGAACGGGTAGTTCGTGTCGAGGGTGTTGAGGTTGCTCGGCGGCAGCGCGCGCTCGGCGTAGGGCGTACCGGCCGGGGCGAGGAAGTGGCCGAAGCCGCTGCCGAAGAGGTCCACCTTCTGTCCGGTCCGCAGGCTGATGGTGGTCTTCAGCGGCTCACCGTTGAGCAGCGTCCAGCCGTCCGGATACGGATACCACCAGCCGTTGGTCGTCTGGTTCCAGTAGCAGTTGAGGAAGGCCGCGGAGGTACGGTAGCCGTCCAGCCGCTGGTAGCCCTCGAGCATCCGGCCGATCGGGCCGGTGCGGGGCAGATAGGCCGGGCCGAGCCGCCAGTCACCCTGGTAGTACGGCTGGGTATTGACGGGTGCGCTGTTCGTCCCGCCGACGCGGTCCGCGCTCGGGCACGACGCCGGACGGCCGTTCCCGCCGCCGGGGCCCGTACCGGTGTGCGGGTCGGACGTACCGGCCTCGGTCGAGGAGGGAACCAGCCCCATGGCGACGAACCCGGCCGCGGGCTGTGCCACGGCCGAGCCACCACTGCACAGCAGTAGCAGCGACCCCAGGACAACGAGGACGTGTCGTAGAACGCGCATCCGGTACTTCCCCTTGCGTGCGACTCAATACGAGGGAGCGGTCACGGGGAATATCGGCCTATTTGCCGGACTCATAGCCTTAGCTGACGTGCTTTCATCAGATCGGCTCAACACCACCCCACGGATGGATCCCTTCCCGGGCACTCCGGTCGCCGGGCCGGTCCGAATCTATGCTGAGCACATGAGCGCACACCCCGGCATCGACCGTGGCCACACCGACGACCTGATGTCCTTCCTCCGCGCCAGCCCATCGCCGTACCACGCGGTGGGAAATGCCGCTCAGCGCCTGGAAAAGGCGGGCTTCCGGCAGGTCGAGGAGACCGCCGCCTGGGACGGTGAGGCGGGCGGGCGGTATGTGCTGCGGGGCGGAGCGATCATCGCTTGGTACGTGCCGGAGGGGGCGAGCCCGTCCACTCCGTACCGGATTGTGGGCGCTCACACCGACTCTCCCAATTTGCGGGTCAAGCCGATTCCCGACACGGGAGCCCATGGCTGGCGCCAGATCGCCGTCGAGATCTACGGCGGTGCCCTCCTCAACACCTGGCTCGACCGCGACCTCGGCCTCTCCGGCCGGATCACCCTCAGAGACGGCTCCCACCGGCTGGTCACCGTCGACCGCCCGCTGCTGCGGGTGCCCCAGCTCGCCGTGCACCTGGACCGGTCCGTCAACAGCGAGGGGCTCAAGCTCGACAAGCAGCGCCATATGACGCCGATCTGGGGCCTGGGCGAGGTCGAGGAGGGCGATCTGATCCGCTTCGTCGCCGACGAGACCGGTGTCGCGGCCGAGGAGATCGGCGGCTGGGACCTGATGGTGCACAGCGTCGAACCGCCCGCCTACCTCGGCCGTGACCGCGAGCTGCTGGCCGGTCCCCGGATGGACAACCTGCTGTCCGTGCACGCCGGTACGGCCGCGCTGGTGGCCGCCTCCGCCGGGTCCGGCCTCGACGCCATCCCGGTGCTCGCCGCCTTCGACCACGAGGAGAACGGCAGCCAGTCCGACACCGGCGCCGACGGCCCGCTGCTCGGCAATGTCCTGGAGCGCTCGGTCTTCGCCCGCGGCGGTGGCTACGAGGACCGGGCGCGCGCCTTCGCGGGCAGCGTCTGCCTCTCCTCCGACACCGGGCACGCCGTCCACCCGAACTACGCCGAGCGCCATGAGCCCGGCCACCACCCACGCCCGAACGGCGGCCCGATCCTGAAGGTCAACGTCAACCAGCGCTACGCCACCGACGGCTCCGGACGGGCCGTCTTCGCCGCCGCCTGTGAGCGCGCCGGGGTGCCCTGGCAGAGCTTCGTCTCCCATAACTCGATGCCGTGCGGCACCACCATCGGCCCGATCACCGCCGCCCGCCATGGCATCTCCACCGTCGACATCGGCGTGGCCATCCTGTCCATGCACTCGGCGCGCGAGCTGTGCGGTGCTCAGGACCCGAGGCTGCTCGCCAAGGCGCTGACCGCATTTCTGGAGGGCTGAGTGCGCTTCTCCCTGCTGGGCCCCGTGGCGGTGACCACCGGCCCTCCGGCAGCGGCCGTCGAGGTCCCGTTGGGGGCGGCCAAACGGCGCAGTGTGCTCGCCATGTTGCTGCTGCGGCCCAACTCCACCGTCTCCATGGAGCAGTTGATCGCCAGTCTGTGGGAGGAGGAGCCACCTGCCCACGCCAAGACCGTCATCCAGGGGCATGTCTCCCGGCTGCGCGCGGTCCTGGCCGAGCACGGCGCCGGTGAGCTGGGCGTCGAGCTCACCACCCATGGCTCCGCCTATCTGCTGCGGCTGCCCGAAGGGCTGGTCGACGCCCAGCGCTTCGACCACCTGGTCTCCAGCGCCCAGCCGGAGGGCGCCCCGGCCGACGCCGTCCAGCTGCTGAGCCAGGCGCTCGGGCTGTGGCACGGCCCGGCGCTCACGGGGACGGTGGCCAGTCCGCCGTTCGCCGCCGCGGCGCACGCCCTGGAGGAGCGGCGGCTGACCGCCGTGGAGGCGCTGGCACGGGCCTACGGGGCGCTCGGCGAACATGACCGGGCCGCGGGTGTGCTGCACCCCGCCGCGCTCGCCCAGCCGCTGCGCGAGGGGCTGATCGCGGACCTGATGCTGGCGCTGTACCGCACCGGGCGGCAGTCCGACGCGATCGCCTGGTTCCACCGCACCCGGGAGCTGCTCGCCGACGACCTGGGCGTGGACCCGGGGGAGCGGCTGACCGGGGCGTACCAGGAGATCCTGCGGGCCGGACCGGTGCCGGACTCGGGCCGCGGCGGCGGCGCCGACGGCGGCGGCCAGGCCGGGGCCCAGCCGGCGCCCACCGCCCCCGCGCACCAGGCAGCCGCCCCCGCGGCGGCCGGTGGCGGCCCGGTGCCCGAACTGCTCCCCCGGCCCCCGGCCGGGTTCCTCGGGCGGACCGAGGAGCTGGCGGAGCTGGCCCGGCTGACACTGGCCGCCGAACCGGACCGCGGCTACGGCGGCGCCCCCGGCGGCTTCCCGTCCGAGGGCGGCATCACGCTCGTCACCGGGCCCGCCGGGGTCGGCAAGACCGGTCTCGCGGTGTACTGGGGCCACGCCTACGCGGGCGCCTTCCCCGACGGGCGGCTCTTCGCCGATCTGCGCGGCTTCAGCGGCGGTGAGGAGGCGGCGCCGCTGGAGGTGCTGCGCGAGTTCCTGTTCGCCATGGGCACCCCGGCCGACCAGATCCCCTCCTCGCCGCAGGCGGCCTCCGCGCTCTACCGCTCACTGGTCGCCCGGCGGCGGCTGCTGGTGGTGCTGGACAACGCCCGCAGCTCGGCCCAGGTGCGGCCGCTGCTGCCCGGCGGACCCCACTGCGCCACGCTGGTCACCAGCCGCAGCAGGCTCGACGGGCTGATCGCCACCGACGCCGCCCGGCCGATGCGGCTGCACGCGCTCGGCCCCGAGGAGGGCATCTCCCTGCTCGGCGCGCTGCTCGGACCGGAGCGGGTCGCCGAGGACCCCACCGCCGCACAGGAGTTGGTGACGCTGTGCGACGGGCTTCCGCTGGCCCTGCGCGCCGCCTCCGCACAGCTGATGGCCCGGCCGCGCTGGCGGCTGGCCCGGCTGGCCACCGCCCTGCGCGACGAGCGGCGCAGACTCGCCCTGCTGTCGGCGGAGGACGCCGGGGTGGCCGCCGCGCTGCGCAATTCGGTGGCCCGGCTCTCCGCCGACGACGCCGCGCTGCTGCGCACCCTGGGCACCGGCTTCGCCCGGGAGGTCAACACGGCGGAGGCGGCGGCCCTCTCCGGGGCGGACCCGGACCTGATCCAGGACGCCCTGGACCGGCTCGCCGAGATGCATCTGCTGGACGAGGAGGCCACCAACCGCTACGTGATGAGCGATCTGGTGAAGCTCTTCGCCCAGGGCGACGGCAGCGGGGACGGGCCCCCGGCAGGCGGCAGACCGCACTGACCGGCCGACCGGCCGACGGGTACGGGGGCCCGTTCGCCCGGTGGGAGAGCCGAACGACACCGCTGACGCCCGCCGGTGGGGGCGCGTTAGTGAGGCGTTAGCGATGTGGCAGCGGTACGGCAGCCGTACGCCAACGGGGTCGGACAGTCTTGAGACATACCGCAAGGCGTCCTCAACCCGCTGGGGGAAACACCATGTCGATCACCGCCACCAACGCCCGCACCATCCGCACCGCCGTCGCCAGCCTGACCATCATGGGCGCGGCCCTGACCCTCGCCGCCTGCGGTGGCAACGACGCGGAGGGCGTCAAGCGCTCCGGCTCCGCGGAGAGTTCGGCCGCCGCCCAGGCTTCCGACGCCAAGGGTGCCGACGCCAAGGGCGCGGCGGACACGCAGGACAAGGCCGCGCGGGGCGGCGCGGACGCCGGTACCAAGGGCGGTGCCCAGGCGGCCGGTAAGGGCACGGTCCCCGACGCCAGTAGCCGGAGCGGCAGCGGTGCCAGGCCCGGCACCTGTGCCCCGAGCGATGTGTCGATGAGCGTCAGCAAGGTCTCCCGGCCGGTCAACCACCTGCTGCTCAAGGCCACCAACAACTCCGGTAGGACCTGCACCCTCCCGAACTTCCCCACCCTGCGGTTCGATGACGCGCAGGCGGCCACCCCGGCCGCCGAGGCCACCAAGCCGCAGGCCGTCGTCACCCTCGCACCGGGCGAGTCCGGCTACGCGGGCATCCTCACCTCCAGCGCCGACGGCTCCGGCAGCGAGGGCACCGAGGTCGGCAAGCTGGACGTGTTCCTCAAGGGCTCGGACGCCGCCACCACCGTCTCGCTGCCCGGCGGCTCGGTGTACGTCGACAGCAGCGCGGAGGTCACCTACTGGCAGAGCGACAGCTCCGACGCGCTCGAGTGGTGAGGCGACGGGTATCGCCCGCCTCTCCCTGACCCGGGCAGCCGACTCCCCTGCGGCTGCCCGACGACCGACGGCCCCCGCCTCCCCCGCGGGGGCCGTCCCGTCATATCCCGCGCCCTCGCCCTCCACGTCCCGCCCACGACCGTCCCGCCCGATGTCCCAGCAGGTCACAGCGGTGGGCGGGAACGGGATGTCCCATGGGACGGCAGCACCCCCGAAACCCCCTTCCGCACGGCCGAGAGTGGATCCCGTCGCCGCGGCGGATCGGCCCGGCGGCTCAACCGACAGGCACCGGCGGACAGTCGGCGCCCTCGAAGGGGGATTCGAGATGAGCCACTCCACCGTGCACGGTCCACGCCGGACCCTGCTGCGCAAGGTCCTCCCCACGGTCGTCGCGGCCGGTATCGGCGCCGCCGGACTCGTGGGCTGCTCCGGCGGCGGCGACAGCGGCGGCCATGACGCCACGGCGGACAAGGCCGCTGCGGCGGGCAAGGCGGCCGGGAAGAGCGCGCTGAGCCGTGACACCGAGGTCAAGGCCGACGACCCGGGTCTGAAGCTGAAGACCACCAGCGGTGAGTTCGGCACCAGGGCGGCGGCCACGGCCGACTTCCCCACCTGGGGAACGCGCTGGGTGGTCCATCAGTCGCCGGACACCAACTCCCCCTCGGTCGGCATGATCAACCGGGGCGCCGCGGGCCAGGACCGCGTCACCGCCGACTACCAGGTCGACACCGGGCACAAGGTGTGCGAGGACAGTGCCTGCTCGACCTATATGGCCCACCTCACCAAGCCGGTCAACGGCTTCCTGAGCGTGGTCGCGGTGGACATCCCGCAGGACTCGCTGCCGGGTGTCCCGGTGCAGAACGGCGGTCAGCCGCCGAAGCCCCCGCAGACCGGCGGCACCCGCGGCGAAGCGCTCCGGCGCGCCGCCACCTGGCTCACGGCCAACGGCGGCACCCGGGTCCCGTACAGCCAGGCCAAGGTCTGGAAGGACGGCTACCGGCAGGACTGCTCGGGCTTCGTCTCCATGGCGCTGGGCCTGAAGGCCCCCGGCACCAACACCGTGGGGCTCGCCGGCTCCGGTATCACCAAGCCGATCTCGCTCGGTGAGCTCAAGCCCGGTGATCTGCTCATCGACGCCTCGGGCGACAACAACACCCGCCATGTCGTGATGTTCGAGAAGTGGAACGACGCCGCCCACACCTCGTACACCTCGTACGAGCAGCGGGGGGAGTTCGGGACGGACCACGCGACCCGGAAGTACGGGCTGGAGCCGGGCAGTGAGTACAAGCCCTACCGTCCGCTGAAGTTCACGGACTGATGCGCTGGTTCACGGAGTGATCCGCTCCTGATCCGGTTCCTGTAACGAGCGGCACGTCCACCGTGGGGGTGTGGACGTGCCGCTCGTCATGTTCATGATCCACATGCTCCAATAGTGAATGTGCCAGCGCATCCGAATCGCTCCGAGAACCCACGACGAAAGCCACTCGCCCCGCTCCCCGGCCAACTCTCCGGCCCGGTGAGAGAATTCGTGACCGCACTGCGCCACATGCATGGCGAACTGGGGCTGAGCCTGACCGAGTTGGAGAGCAGGCTGCCCGCCAGCCGCTCCTCCCTCTCCCGCTATCTGCGCGGCCAGAGCCTGCCCGACGAACGGCTCCTGGTCCAATGGGGCAAGCTCTCCTTCACCGCCGAGGACCGGCTGCCCGAACTGGTCGAGCTGCTGCACCGGGCCAACGAGGCCGCCTCGGCCGAGGAAGCCGCTCAGGGCTCCGCCGAGGAGGACGCCGCTCAAGCGGACGGCCCGGCTCACGGGGACACGCCGACCGGCCCGGGGCCTCCGTCCGGCGGGCGGCGGCGCAGACGGCTGCGGCTGGCCCTCGCGGCCGCCGGCACGGCCGTGGTCATCGCCGGGGCCACGGTCACCGCCCTCGTCCGGCGACGACTCCTCCGACGGCACGCCGTCCGCGGCCGCGCAGAGCGCCCGGATCACCGTCCACAACGCCGAACGCGACTGCCGGACCCAACGCACCCGCTACTGCGCGCTGGGGCTGGCCGAGGACCCCTACCTGGCCTACCGCCCGTCCAACATCGTGGACCGGGTCTGGCACGGCGACGTCCTGCGCGCCGACTGCCGGATCGCCAACGGGGTCACGGTCACCGACGAGGCGGGCGGACACAGCAGCATGTGGTTCCGGGTCAGCAAGGACGGCAAGCGGGTGTGGATCCCGGCGATCCGGATCCGCCCCGACCAGGTGCAGTACACCAAACTGCCCAACTGCCCCGGCTGATCGCGCCCGGACGGAGGGTCAGGAGGGCTCGTCCATCCCGGCGAGCACCAGCGGCAGCCGCGCCGCACCGCCCTCCGCGACCCGGACCGGAACGCCCCAGTCCTGCTGGTGCACATGGCAGGCCGGGTACTCGTTCTCAGGGGCGTCGTCGCAGGAGGCGGCCATCGCCGAGACATGCAGGACGCCCTCGGTGACCCCGTCCGCCAGTACCAGCTCCCGGCTCAGATCGGTGCCCGCGCCGTCGCCCCTGGCCAGCAGCCCGGGCGGGGTGGCGGAGACCAGCAGCCGGGTGGAGGGGCCGTAGCGGGTGTCCAGCTTCTGTCCGGCGGGCGCCTGGAAGACCACGTCCAGCCGGAGCGTGCCCGGGGCGATCTCGGTGGCCGCGCGCCGGGTGCGGTGCGCCACCCCCTCCACCCGTACGGCCTCCTCGGGCAGCCGCAGCCGGGTCAGCCGGTGCCGGGCCGACTCCACCACCACGATGTCCCGGTCCACCAGCACCGCGCCGGACGGTTCGCGCAGATCGGTGGCGAGGGTGGTGACCTCGCCGGTTGCCGGGTCGTAGCGGCGCAGCGCGTGGTTGTAGGTGTCGGCGACGGCGACCGAGCCGTCGGGCAGCGCGGTGACGCCCAGCGGGTGCTGGAGCAGGGCCTGTTCCGCGTCGCCGTCCCGGTGGCCGAAGTCGAAGAGCCCGGTGCCCACGGCGGTGCGGACCACGAAGCCCTCGCCGTCCCGCTCGACCCAGCGGACCGCGGAAGTCTCGGAGTCGGCGATCCACAGCCGGTCCGCGGCCGCGGCGAGCCCGGACGGCTGGGCGAACCACGCCTGGTCGGCGGCCCCGTCCACCAGGCCCTCGTTGGTGGTCCCGGCGGCGGCGCGGACCGTCCCGGCCTCCGGGTCGTATGTCCACAGCTGGTGGACACCGGCCATCGCGATCCACAGCCGGTCGGCGAACCAGGCCAGGTCCCACGGCGAGGACAGGTCCACCTCGCGGGCGGGCCCCTCGGCGGGCGAACCCTGCCACCACTGACGGCCGGTTCCGGCGAGGGTGGTGGTCCCGCCGGTGGCGGGGTCGTAGCGGCGCAGCGCGTGGTTGACGGTGTCGGCGACGGCGACCGTGCCGTCCGGCAGGTGTGCGAGCCCCTGGGGCTCGCTGAAGCGGGCCCGCTCCGGGGGACCGTCGGTCAGCCCGCGGGTGCCGTCACCGATCCGGCGGACCACGGTCTCGCCGTCCGCCGCCAGCTCCACCAGCTGGTGCCGGGTGGTGTCGGAGACCAGGAAGGTGCCGCCGGGCAGCAGCAGCGCCTTGCCGGGGAAGCGCAGCTCGGTGGGGACGGGCTCGGGGGGTACATACGGCCCGTCGCCGCGGCGCAGCGTGCCCTTGGCGCCGTGCTCGGCCTCCAGCTCCGCCACCAGCGCCTCGAGGGCGTGGGCATGGCCCTCGCCCGCGTGCTGGGCGACCACATAGCCCTCGGGGTCGATGACCACGAGGGTGGGCCAGGCGCGTACCGCGTACTGCTTCCAGGTGGCGAGCTCGGGGTCGTCGAGGACCGGGTGGTGCACTCCGTAGCGCTCGACGGCGTCCACCACGGCCCGGTGGTCGGCCTCGTGGACGAACTTCGGCGAGTGCACCCCGATGATCACGACGGTGTCGCGGTGCTTCCCCTCCAGCTCGCGCAGCTCGTCCAGGACGTGCAGACAGTTCACACAGCAGAACGTCCAGAAGTCCAGGATCACGATGCGCCCCCGCAGATCCGCGAGGGTGAGGTCATTACCGCCGGTGTTGAGCCAGCCACCGCCGCCGGTCAGTTCGGGGGCGCGGACGCGTGCACGTGGAGCCATATCCCCATCAAACATCAGCCCCCGGCCGCGGCATTCCCCCGGGTCCGGGCGGTGGGCGCGGGCAGGCCCAGCACGCGGTCACGGAGCACCGGGAGGTCGGTACGGACCTGGTCGACCCGGCCCAGGTCCAGCTCGGCGGTGAGCACCTGCTCGGCGGCGTCCGTCTCGGCGACCACCTCGCCCCACGGGTCCACCACGATGCTGCACCCGGCCTGCTCGACCCCGGCGTGGGTGCCGGTGGAGCAGCAGCCGAGGACGTACGCCTGGTTCTCCACGGCGCGGGCGCGGGCCAGCAGCCGCCAGTGCTCACGGCGGCTGGCGGGCCATCCGGCCGGGATCACCAGGACCTTCGCCCCGGCCTCGGTCAGCAGCCGGAAGAGCTCGGGGAAGCGGAGGTCGTAGCAGATGGCGAGGCCCAGGGTGGCGTCCGGCGGGCCGGTGGTGACGATCTCCTCGCCCGCACCCATCATCACGGCCTCGCCCTGGTCGAAGCCGAAACGGTGGATCTTGCGATAGCTGCGCGCGAGGGCGCCGTCGGGGGAGAAGACCAGGGCGGTGTTGTAGAGGGTGCCGTCGGGGGCGCGCTCGACGATCGAGCCCGCGTGCAGCCAGACCCCGGTGTCCCGGGCGGCGTCCGCCATGGCCCGGGCGGTGGGGCCGTCCAGCGGCTCGGCACCGCTCACGAAGGAGTCGTAGGCGAAGGCCCCGAGCGTCCACAGTTCTGGCAGCACCACCAGATCGGAGCCGCGCTGGGCGCGGACGACACCGGCGGCGCGGTCGCGGCGGCTTTCGGGGGTCTCGTCCGGGTCTACGTCGATCTGGACCAAAGAGGCTCGCACACTACCACCGCTCCCAGCCTTGGAGACCGTCAACCGGGCCTACGATCGGACTTGAAAGCACTGCCCTGGCACTCATGGGCAGCGTAACTTGAAGCCACACACCAGCACCCAGCCCGCGTACCAACCGCCCGAGGGGTCCCGTGACCGTCCATCCCAGCCTTCAGACCTCCATCGACGCCTGGACCCATTCCATCGACGCTATATCGGAGTTGGTCAATCCGCTCGTCGAGAACGAGTGGAACCGCCGCACCGAGTGCCCGGGATGGTCGGTGCGGGACGTCGTCTCCCATGTCATCGGACTCGAGTGCGAGATGCTGGGCGACCCCCGCCCCATCCACACACTGCCGCGCGACCTGTACCACGTCACCAACGAGACCTCGCGGTACATGGAGGTCCAGGTCGACGTCCGGCGCTGTCACACGGCGCCCGAGATGACCTCCGAGCTGGAGTACACCGTCATCCGGCGCTCCCGTCAGCTGCGGAACGAGAAGCGGGAGCCGGACACCGTGGTGCGCGTCCCCGGCGGTCTGGAGATGCCCCTCGAAGCCGCCCTGCGGCGGCGGGTGTTCGACGTCTGGGTGCATGAGCAGGACCTGCGCCGGGCGCTGAGCACGCCCGGCAATCTGGACTCCCCGGGCGCCCTCGTCGCCCGTGACACCCTGCTGTCGGCGCTGCCGAAAGTGGTCGCCAAGGACGCGGGCGCCGCGCCCCATTCGGCGGTGGTCTTCGATGTGCACGGCCCACTGGAGTTCATGCGGACCGTCCGGGTGGACGCGGACGGCAAGGCCACCATCGACGGCAGCGTCTCGCTCGGCCCGACCGTCACCCTCACCCTGGACTGGGAGACCTATCTGCGGCTGGCCTGCGGGCGGGTGCGGCCCGAGGCGGTCGCCGAACGGGTGAAGGTCGAGGGGGACCAGCAGCTGGCCGAGGCGATCCTCGACCACTTCGCCATCACGCCGTAGCCGGCGGACGGCGCCTCTCACGCCGGTACGTGCACCGCCTCGACGCGGCTCGCGACCACGCGTTCGCGCTCCCGGCGGTGCGCGCGCCCGCGCAGCCGCAGCACCTGGGAGACGCCCAGCGCCTCGAGGACGAAGACCGAGGCGAACGCGATCCGGAAGTTGTCACCGGTCAGGTCGAGCAGCACGCCGACGGCCAGCAGCGTGGTCATGGAGGCCGTGAAACCGCCCATGTTGACGATGCCGGAGGCGGTGCCGATCCGCTCCGGCGGATTGGCCGGACGGGCGTAGTCGAAGCCGATCATCGACGCGGGTCCACAGGCGCCGAGCACCACGCACAGGGTGATCAGCAGCCACATCGGGGCGTGGGCGGACGGCCAGGCCAGCACGGAGCCCCACAGCAGCGCGGTGGCGCAGACCGTGCCGAGGGCCAGCGGGGCGCGGGCGGCGTGATGGCGGGAGATGACCTGACCGTAGATCAGCCCGACCACCATGCTGGAGAGCACCACCAGGGTCAGCAGCTCACCCGCCGCGGCCCGGGACAGCCCCTCGGCCTCGACCAGGAACGGCATCCCCCACAGCAGCAGGAAGACCATGGCCGGGAACTGGGTCGTGAAGTGGACCCACATCCCCAGCCGGGTGCCGGGCTCCCGCCAGGCGGCCGCGATCTGACGGCGGACGGAACCCTTCCCGCCGACCGGGGCGGCCGCCGGTTCGTACCCCTCGGGGTGGTCCTTGAGGAAGACCAGCACCAGGACGAGCATGACCACTCCGCCGACCGCGCTGCCCGCGAAGGTCGGGGTCCAGCCCGCGCTGTGCAGGGCCTGGGCGATCACCAGCGTGGAGATCAGGTTCCCGGCGATCCCGATCAGCCCGGCGACCTGGCCGATCAGCGGACCGCGACGGGCGGGGAACCAGCGCGAGCCCAGCCGCAGCACGCTGATGAAGGTCATCGCGTCCCCGCAGCCGAGCAGCGCCCGGGCCGCCAGCGCCATCGGGTACGAGTGGGAGAGCGCGAAGGCGAACTGCCCGCTGGTGAACAGGGTGGCGCCGAGCGCGAGCACGGTACGGGTGCCGAGCCGGTCCACCAGCAGCCCGACCGGTATCTGCATCCCGGCGTAGACCAGCAGCTGGAGCATGGAGAAGGTGGACAGCGCGGAGGCGTTGATGTGGAAGCGCTCGGCGGCGTCGATGCCCGCCACCCCGAGGCTGGTGCGATAGGTGATGGCGATGAAGTAGACGCCGACGCCGAGCCCCCAGACGGCGACGGCGCGCCGCCCCCCGGGTGGGTCCCCGGGCAGCCGGGCGGTGGTCATCGGGCCTCGCCCCGGGCCAGGTTGTTCACCCAGCTGACGTGGCGCTGCACGGTGGCGGAGGCCGAGCGCGCGTCCCCGGCGCGCAGGGCGGTCAGGATCTCGGTGTGCTCGGTGATGTTCTTGGCGATACGGTCCGGCTCGGCGTGCATGGTGGCGACCCCCATCCGCAGCTGCCGGTCCCGCAGCTGGTCGTAGAGCTGGGCGAGGATGCCGTTCCCGGCGGCCCGGACGATCTCGGCGTGGAAGCAGCGGTCGGCTGCCGCGAACGCGACGAGGTCCCCCGCCGCCGCATGCCCCTTCTGCTCCTCCAGCAGCTCCTCCAGCCGCCGCAGCAACGACTCCCCGGCGGGCACCACCTTGGCGACCGCGTGCTGCTCGACCAGCAGCCGGGTCTCCACCACATCCGCGATCTCCTGCGCGGAGACCGGCAGCACCAGGGCGCCCTTCTTGGGATACAGCTTCAGCAGCCCCTCGGCCTCCAGCCGCAGCAACGCCTCCCGCACCGGCGTCCGCGACACTCCGACGGCCTCGGCCAGCTCCCCTTCGCTCAGCAGCGTGCCGCCCTCGTAACGGCGGTCGAGAACGGCCTGCTTGACATGGATATAGACACGCTCGGCGGCGGGCGGCGGCTTGGTGACCGTATCGGTGGGACTCATGATGCGCACATCATAGATACATCAGGTATGCACATAACTCCCGCGTCCGCGATGCGGACAAGGGGGCGGGGTCCCGGACGCGTGATGCGTCCCGGACCCCGCCCCCTTCGCCTCCGGGCCTCAGGCCCAGGTGATGAGGCGCTTGGGGCGCTCCAGGATGGCGGCCACATCCGCGAGCACCCGGGAGCCGAGCTCGCCGTCGACCAGGCGGTGGTCGAAGGAGAGCGCGAGGGTGGTCACCTGGCGCGGCTTCACCTCGCCCTTGTGGACCCACGGCTGGAGCTTGACGGCGCCGAAGGCGAGGATCGCGGACTCCCCGGGGTTGAGGATCGGGGTGCCGGTGTCCACGCCGAAGACGCCGACGTTGGTGATGGTCACCGTGCCGCCGGACATCGCCGCCGGGCTGGTCTTGCCCTCGCGGGCGGTCGAGACCAGCTCACCGAGGGCGGACGCCAGTTCGGGCAGGGTCTTGGCGTCCGCGTCCTTGATGTTCGGGACGATCAGACCGCGCGGGGTGGCCGCCGCGATGCCCAGGTTGACGTAGTCCTTGTAGACGATCTCCTGGTTCGCCTCGTCCCAGGAGGCGCTGATGTCCGGGTTGCGCTTGATGGCCACCAGCAGGGCCTTGGCCACCAGCAGCAGCGGGTTGACCCGCAGCCCGGCCATCTCCGGGTCCTGCTTGAGGTCGGCGACCAGCTTCATGGTGCGGGTGACGTCGACGGTCACGAACTCCGTCACATGCGGCGCGGTGAAGGCGCTGCTGACCATGGCCTGCGCGGTGGCCTTGCGGACGCCCTTGATGGGCACCCGGCGCTCCCGGGCCGCCGGAGCCGGGGCCTCGGCGGTGGCGGGGACGGCGGCGGATGCCTCGGCCGTGGGCACGGCCTGGGCCGCCGCGTGGACGTCCTCGCGGGTGATGACCCCGTCCGGGCCGGTCGGGGTGACCGTGGCCAGGTCGATGCCCAGGTCCTTGGCCAGCTTGCGGACCGGGGGCTTGGCCAGCGGACGGCCCGCGCCGGGGCGGGGGCCGTGCCCGTTGAGCTCGGGGGCGGGCTCCACCGGGGCGGGTGCGGGGGCCGCCGCCTTGGGCGCGGCGGCGGGCGCGGTGCGCTGCTGCTGCTGGCCCGGCACCGGCTTGCGCGGACGCCGCTTGGTGGAGGAGGGCGCCGCGCCATAGCCGACCAGATTGGCCTGGCGGCCCTCCGGTTCGGCGGATTCGGCGGACGGGGCGGATGTGGCGGGGGCCTCGGGCGCGGCGGCGGGCGCGGGCGCGTCACCGGCGCCCGGCTGGGTGTCCACCGAGATGATCACGGTGCCCACGTCCACCGTGACGCCCTCGCCGAAGCGCAGCTCGTGCACCACCCCGTCGAAGGGGATGGGCAGCTCGACGGCGGCCTTGGCGGTCTCGACCTCGCACACCACCTGGCCGTCGGACACGGTGTCGCCCGGGGCCACGAACCACTTGAGGATCTCGGCCTCGGTGAGCCCCTCGCCCACATCGGGCATCTTGAACTCACGGAAGCGCTGTTCGACTGCGGTCATCGTCACGATCTCCTCAAGCCCTTCAGTACGCCAACGCACGGTCTACGGCGTCGAGCACCCGGTCAAGCCCCGGCAGGTACTCATCCTCGAGCCGCGACGGCGGGTACGGCGCGTGGAAGCCGCCGACCCGCAACACCGGGGCCTCCAGGTGATAGAAGCACCTCTCGGTGATCCGTGCGGCGATCTCCGAACCGGTGCCCAGGAAAACCGGTGCCTCATGGACCACCACGAGCCGGCCGGTCCGCTCGACAGAGCCCTGGAGGGTGTCGAAGTCGATCGGGGACATCGACCGCAGATCCACCACCTCGACCGACTTGCCCTCCTCGGCGGCGGCCGCGGCGGCGTCCAGGCACACCTTCACCATGGGGCCGTACGCCGCCAGGGTGAGGTCGGTGCCCGGCCGCGCCACCCGGGCGGCGTGCAGCGGGGCGGGGATCGCCGTGGTGTCGACCTCGGACTTGTCGTGGTAGCGGCGCTTGGGCTCGAAGTAGATCACCGGGTCGTCGCTGCCGATGGCCTGCTGGAGCATCCAGTAGGCGTCGGAGGCGTTGGACGGCGAGATCACCTTCAACCCGGCGACATGGGCGAACAGCGCCTCGGGCGATTCGCTGTGGTGCTCCACCGCGCCGATGCCGCCGCCGTACGGAATACGGATGACGACCGGCATCTTGACCTTGCCGAGCGAACGCGCGTGCATCTTGGCGAGCTGCGTGACGATCTGGTCGTAGGCGGGAAAGACGAAACCGTCGAACTGGATCTCCACCACCGGGCGGTAGCCGCGCAGCGCCAGGCCGATCGCGGTGCCGACGATGCCGGACTCGGCGAGCGGGGTGTCGATCACCCGGTCCTCGCCGAAGTCCTTCTGGAGCCCGTCGGTGACCCGGAAGACGCCTCCCAGCTTGCCGACGTCCTCACCCATGATGAGGACCTTGGGGTCGTTCTCGAGGGCCGTGCGCAGCGACGCGTTGATCGCCTTGGAGAGCGACATCTTTTCGGCTGCCATGTCAGATGCCTTCCTCAGCGGTGACGAACGAAGCCTGGTACGCGGCGAACTGGGCCCGCTCCTCGTCGACGAGGGCATGGCCGTCGGCGTAGGTGTGCTCGAACATGGCCAGGTCATCGGGGTCGGGCATGGCCCGTACGGCGTCACGTACCCGCTTGGCCAGGACGCCGCTCTCCTCCTCGAGACCGGCGAAGAACTCCTCGTCGGCCAGTCCCTGCTTGGTGAGGTAGGTGTGCAGCCGCTGGATCGGGTCCTTGGTCTCCCACAGCTCGCGCTCCTCCGCCGAGCGGTAGCGCGTCGGGTCGTCGGAGGTGGTGTGGGCGCCCATCCGGTAGGTGAACGCCTCGATGAGCATCGGGCCCTGGCCGGTGCGCGCCCGCTCCAGCGCCGCCTTGGTGACGGCGAGACAGGCCAGCACGTCATTGCCGTCCACCCGGACGCCGGGGAAGCCGAAGCCCTGGGCGCGCTGGTAGAGCGGCACCCGGGTCTGGCGCTCGGTGGGCTCGGAGATGGCCCACTGGTTGTTCTGGCAGAAGAAGACGACCGGAGCGTTGTAGACCGCGGCGAAGGTGAAGGATTCCGCGACATCGCCCTGGCTGGAGGCGCCGTCACCGAAGTAGGCGATCACCGCGGAATCGGCGCCGTCCTTGGCGACGCCCATGGCGTAGCCGGTGGCGTGCAGCGTCTGGGAACCGATGACGATGGTGTAGAGGTGGAAGTTGTTGCTGTTGGGGTCCCAGCCACCGTGGTTCACCCCGCGGAACATCCCGAGCAGGTTGGTCGGGTCGACCCCCCGGCACCAGGCCACACCGTGTTCGCGATACGTGGGAAACACGTAGTCGGAGTCGTTGAGCGCACGGCCGGAGCCGATCTGCGCCGCCTCCTGGCCCAGCAGCGAGGCCCACAGGCCCAGCTCGCCCTGGCGCTGGAGGGTGGTGGCCTCGGCGTCGAACCGGCGCGTGAGCACCATGTCGCGGTACAGGCCGCGCAGCTCGTCGGGGGTCAGGTCGATGGCGTACTCAGGGTGCTCGACCCGCTCGCCCTCGGGGGTCAGCAGCTGTACGAGGTCGGTCTGGCCCGCCGGCTTCTTCTTGGCGTTCCCCGCACTCGTGCGCTTGGCTCCGCTGCGGCGCGGCTTGCGCGCGGCAGTGCTCTCCACGGTCACGTTGCTCCTCCGTCTGTCCGGCCTCCGGGATCCGCCGGCGGCCAGTTGCGGCTCGCCCGTTCATGACAACGGCGCACGGGGTGGGTGCGTCGAAGCCCGACCGGGCGTGACAGGTTTCCCGGCGGCTGGCCCTGCAAAAGGCACGTTACCCAGTGCGTCGCATGTCTGCGAAACCCCACCTGACCTGCAATTTTGCTTGGATTTCCAAGTAAATCGCGCCGATGGGGACACATCCACTGGTCACAGCCCCGCAGGCCGCCGGACAAGCGCACGGTATCCCGCTGGACAAAGGCACGGGAAGAGTTGGTGTGTGAGACTGGATCCGTGCGCGATGAAGGAAAAATCAGGATTTTCCTACTCGACGACCATGAAGTCGTACGGCGCGGCGTCCGAGAGCTCCTGGCGAGCGAGCCGGATATGGAAGTGGTCGGCGAGGCGGGCACCGCGGCCGACGGACTGGCCCGGATCACGGCCACCCGCCCCGATGTCGCCGTGCTCGACGTCCGGCTGCCGGACCGCAGCGGGGTCGAGGTCTGCCGGGAGATCCGTTCGCGCGACGAGTCCGTCCACTGCATGATGCTCACCTCCTTCGCGGACGACGAAGCACTCTTCGACGCCATCATGGCGGGTGCCTCCGGATATGTGCTCAAGGACATCCGGGGCGGCGAACTGCTCGCCGCGGTGCGGGACGTGGCCGCGGGCCGCTCCCTGCTGGACCCGGTGGCCACCGCCCGGGTGCTGGACCGGCTGCGCGGCGGCGGCACCAAGCCCGACGACCGGCTGGCCTCGCTCACCGAGCAGGAGCGCCGGATCCTGCTGCTGATCGGGGAGGGGCTGACCAACCGGGCGATCGGTGAGCGGCTCCATCTCGCCGAGAAGACCATCAAGAACTACGTCTCCAGTCTGCTCTCCAAACTGGGCATGGAACGCCGCTCGCAGGCCGCGGCCTATGTGGCCCGGATGCAGGCCGAGACCCAGCGGCACTGAGGCGCCGCGGGGGCACCCGGCTCCCCGTCCGTCCCGTCCGCCCCTCCCCGCACCGACCCGCCCCCCGGGTACACCTGCGCGTACGGTCCGTGACGCCGCGTGATCTAACATCTGGCAAGTGCCGCGCTCACATGTCACCTCCGCCGAGCCCACTCCCGACGGGGCGACCCTGAGCGCCCTGCTCCGCCGCTACGAGGGCACCGGTGAGGCGCTGTCCTGCCGCCCCCTCGCCCAAGGGCTGCTCAACCGCGGCTACCACCTGACCACCACCCGCGGCCGGTTCTTCCTCAAGCACCACCTCGACGGCGACCGCACCGCCATCGCCCGCCAGCACCGGGCCACCCAGCGGCTGGAGGCGCTCGGACTGCCCGTCGCCCCGCCCGTTCCCGACGTCCACGGGCATACCGTCGCGGTCATCGGCGGGCGTTGCTACGCCCTGCACCCCTGGGTGGACGGCCGGCACCGGGACGGCGGTGAGCTGACCGCCCCGCAGTGCTGGCGGCTGGGCGGGCTGCTCGGGGTCGTACACACCGGTCTGGAGCGGGTCATGCGGGCGCGTACCCACGACCGGCAGCCCCCGGACCCCTCGGCCGCCCCCGAGGACACCTTCGCCGTCATCGACGAACTGCTGGCGCTGGTCCGCGGCCACCGCCCGCGCGACACCTTCGACGAACTCGCCGAACACCGGCTGGTCGAGCGGCGGGGCCTGGTCGAGCGGTACGCCCACCGGCGGCCGGAGGCGGACGCGGTGCCGGCCACCGGCTGGGTCCACGGCGACTTCCACCCGCTGAACCTGCTCTACCGCGATACGGAGCCGGCGGCCATCGTCGACTGGGACCGCTTAGGGGTGCAGCCCCGCGCCGAGGAGGCGGTACGCGCCGCCGCGATCTTCTTCGTACGCCCCGGCGGCACCCTGGAGCTGCCCAAGATCCGCTCCTACGCCCGGGCCTACCGCTGTACGGCGGGCGCGGGAGCCGCCGAGATGGCCGCCGCCGTCCACCGGGTCTGGTGGGAGCGGCTCAATGACTTCTGGATGCTGCGCTGGCGCTATCAGCGCGGGGACCGGCGCGCCGATCACCAGTTCCCGGCGGCCGCGGCGCTGGTGGTGTGGTGGACGCGGGAGTACGAGGCGGTCCGGGACGCCTTCTGCGACTGACGGCCCCGTCCGCGCCCCGCCCCGCCCCGGACACAGCGGACGGCCGGGGCACAAAGGCCCCGGCCGTCCGGTGGAGTCCCGCGGTGGATCAGTCCTCGGAGGTGGCGTCGTCGGTCGGGACGTCCGACGTCGGCGGAGTGGTCTCCTCGTCCGGCGGCGGGGTGGTGTCCTCGTCGTCGGGCGTGGTCTGCTCGTCGCTCGGCTCGTCCGAGGGCTCGTCCGACGGCTCGTCGCTCGGCTTGTCCGAGGGGTAGTCCTCCGAGTACGAGGGCGACGGGTCGTCGCTGGGGGTCCAGTCGTCGTCCGGGTCGCCGGTGGTCTCCTCGGACGGCGTGGTGTCGCTGGGCTCGTCGCTCGGCTTCTCGCTCGGCTTCGAGGTCTCCTTCTGCTGCTCGGTCGCCGGGGTGTCGGTCGGCGTGTGCCCGCCGTCCTTCTTCCCGGCCTGGAGGGCGAAGGCGACCCCGGCCAGGACGGCGATCACGGCGAGCGCGGCGATCAGCCACACCTTGCCCCGGCCCTTACGGCGTCCGTTGCCGGAGCCGTCGTCATAACCGCCGCCGTAGCCGTCGTCGTCGCCCCCGCGGGTGGGGATCAGCGGCTGCTGGGAGGTGTCGCCGTGGCCGGGGTGCGGCAGCGCGCCGGTCGTCCCGACGCCGGGCATCCCCATGGCCGGGGTGGAGCCGCCCAGGTGCTGGGTGACCGGGCCGGTGTTCCACATCCCGGTGTGGCCGCCCGCCTCGTGCAGCATCTGGAGCGCGTACTGCACCAGCCCGCGCATCTCCTCCGCGCTCTGGAACCGGTCGTCCGGGTCCTTGGCGAGGGAGCGCATCACCAGGCCGTCCAGCTCCGGCGGCACCTGGCCGCCGGAGACCTCCGACGGCGGCACCGGGGTGTCCTGGACATGCTGGTAGACGACGGACAGCGGGGTCTCGCCGGTGAAGGGCGGGCGCAGCGCCAGCAGCTCGTAGAGCAGACAGCCGGTGGCGTACAGGTCGGAGCGGTGGTCGACGGCCTTGCCGAGGGCCTGCTCCGGGGAGAGGTACTGGGGGGTGCCCATGACCATGCCGGTCTGGGTCATCGTGGACTGCGCGCCGTGCAGGGCGCGGGCGATGCCGAAGTCCATGACCTTGACCGCGCCGCCGTGGGTGATGATCACGTTCGCGGGCTTGATGTCACGGTGCACGATGCCGTGCTGATGGCTGTAGGCCAGCGCCTCCAGCACCCCGGAGACGATGATGAGCGCCTGGTCGGGCGGCGGCGCCTCGGCGTTCAGCAGCAGATCGCGGATGGTCCGGCCCTCGACCAGCTCCATCACGATGTACGGCACGGTGTTCGGGCCGACGACGTCCTCGCCGGAGTCGTAGACCGCGACCACGGCGTGGTGATTCAGCCCGGCGACGGACTGTGCCTCGCGGGTGAAGCGGGCCTTGGAGACGGGGTCCTCGGCCAGGTCGGCGCGGAGCAGCTTCACCGCGACCGTCCGGCCGAGCCGGAGGTCCTCGGCACCGAACACCTCGGCCATGCCACCACGGCCGAGACGACTGGTCAGGCGATATCGCCCATCACCAACAAGGCCCCCATTGCCCCACAACTCCGGCGAGTCGGACATTCCGGACCCGCTGGCGTCAGGGTCGGGCCCCTGGGCGCTCTGCGTCTGTGCCATCGGTCCTCGCCGTCTCGTTCTCGGTGGGGGTCTGGTTCGATCGCCCCGCCCGCGGGCGGTACGGTTCCTTGCCAGGCACGCTACAGGCATCGCGCCACGCATCGGTTGGTGATGGACCGGCCATCAAACCTGTTGACGGTGAAGCGATGCAAATCGCGTGACGGGTTCTTGCGCATCCGGTCACGGAACGGGCACGCGGCTTGACGTGTCCGTGGCCTGCGGCAGACTTGGCCACGATATCCGGAACTTGAAGATCAATGCGTTGAAACGTGCGCGTCAGAACAGTGAGTGCGCCGAGGGGGATGTAGGAAATGAGCCAGCAGGGCGCACCAGGCCGGTACCAGGGGCAGTCCCTGGCCAACGGCCGCTACGAGCTTCGTGACCTGCTGGGCGAGGGCGGCATGGCCTCCGTGCACCTGGCCTACGACTCGGTCCTGGACCGCCAGGTCGCGATCAAGACCCTCCACACCGAGTTGGGGCGTGAGCAGTCCTTCAGGGAGCGATTCCGCCGCGAGGCGCAGTCTGTTGCGAAGCTCACGCACACCAACATCGTCTCGGTATTCGATACCGGCGAGGACTCCATCGACGGCTCCCTGATGCCGTACATCGTCATGGAGTACGTCGAGGGCCATCCCCTGCGTTCGGTTCTGGACACCGATGCCCGGCAGTACGGCGCGATGCCGACCGAAAAGGCGCTGAAAATCACCGCCGACGTTCTGGCGGCGCTGGAGATCAGCCACGAAATGGGCCTGGTCCACCGGGACATCAAGCCCGGTAACGTGATGATGACCAAGCGTAATGTGGTCAAAGTCATGGACTTCGGCATCGCCCGCGCCATGCAGTCCGGTGTGACCTCCATGACCCAGACCGGCATGGTCGTGGGCACCCCGCAGTACCTCTCCCCCGAGCAGGCGCTGGGCCGTGGCGTGGACGCCCGCAGCGATCTGTACTCGGTCGGCATCATGCTCTTCGAGCTGCTGACCGGGCGGCTGCCCTTCGACGCGGACTCCCCGCTGGCCATCGCCTACGCGCATGTCCAGGAGGAGCCGGTGGCGCCCTCCACGATCAACCAGTCCATACCCCCGGCCGTGGACGCGCTGGTCGCCCGCGCGCTGAAGAAGAACCCGAACGAGCGCTTCCCCACCGCCGAGGCGATGCGCGACGAGTGCTCCCGGGTCTCCCGCACCGGCCAGACCGGTGCCTCGCCGATCATCATCAGCGGCGGCCCGCCGGCCCGCAGCGGCTCCGGCGTCGGCTCGGCGGTCTTCCCGCCGGTCGACCAGCAGCACGCCGCCGCCGCGGGTCAGGGCGGTGTCCAGACGCCGTACCAGCCGCCGCAGCCCACCGGCCAGTTCGGTGCCTTCGGCCCGTCCACCCCGCCGCCCACCCAGGCCGTGGGCCAGCAGGGCTTCCAGACCCCGGCCCCCGCGTACACCGGCGGGGCCTCCACGCCGCCGCCGTACAACCTCGGGTCCTCCGCGACCCCGCCGCCGTCGAACGGGGGCGGCGGCAACAAGCGCGTGATCATCGGCTCCGCCGTGGTCGCGGCGATCGCGGTGGTCGCGCTGGTCCTGGTGATCGCCCTCAGCGGGGGCGGCGGCTCGGAGGACGACGAGAGCAAGAAGCCCCACAAGAAGCCCACCGCGACCCCGGCGGGCTTCCGGATGGGCGACAAGACCAAGACCATCGAGCCGTCGAAGTGCACGGACGCGTACGAGAACTCGCAGGAGAAGGGCACCTACTCGGTGCCCGACTTCCAGAACAAGTACATCGACTCCGTCAAGAAGTGCATTCAGAAGGCGGGTTGGAAGTACCGGGTCACCACGGAGGACGAGAACCTCTGGGGCAAGGGCACGGTCACCAACTACACGTACCGGAACTACGAGCCGTACAACCCGGACACGGACACCATCGAGCTGACCGTCTCCACCGGTATGCCGGACGACTGATCCGCACCACATCTCGGGCGGAACGGCCACGGGCCGCCCCGGGCACTTGTCCCGGGGCGGCCCGCCGTGCGATCGGCCGCGAAAACCGCTAGAGGTACGGGCCGGAACGGGCACCGCCGTGCAGATGCGGTCCCTCCTCGCCCTCCTCGGGGCCGCCGACACCCGGCGGCAGCGCCCGGCGCATCTGCTCCAGCTGGGCGCGCGCCGCCATCTGCTGGGCGAACAGCGTCGTCTGGATGCCGTGGAACAGGCCCTCCAGCCAGCCGACCAACTGCGCCTGTGCGATGCGCAGTTCCGCCTCGGTGGGAATCACCTCGTCCGTGAAGGGCAGCGACAGCCGCTCCAGCTCCTCGATCAGCTCGGGGGCCAGGCCGTCCTCCAGCTCCTTCACCGAACTGGAGTGGATCTCCTTGAGCCGGACCCGGCTGGCCTCGTCGAGGGGTGCCGCCCGGACCTCCTCCAGAAGCTGCTTGATCATGCTGCCGATCCGCATGACCTTCGCCGGCTGTTCGACCATGTCCGTCACGGGAACCTCGCGCGACTCGTCGTCACCACTGCCCTCGCCAGGAGTGACACCGCCGAGCGCCATACCGTCCGGACCGACGACCAGGACGTGCGGGCTCTCCTGCGATCGTTCGTTCATCGGCTGGTTCATACCCCCATTGTTCCGCACCGGCACCTCGGACGGAGGGCGAGGGGTGTCCCGGTCCGTCCCGGACCCCGGGCGGACGCTCACTGACGGCGCAGCCGCAACCCCAGAAACGCCAGCCCCAGCCCGAGCCCGGTCAGCGCCAGCCCGGTGCCCAGCGGCAGCACCCGCATCGCCCGGTCGCCCGGCTCCGCCGCGGTACGACCCGTCTCGTACCGGCGCTCGGACGGCGCCAGCTCGCGGGCCATCGGCGGCTCGTCCGTCTCCGGGTCCGTCAGGGAGGACGGCGTCCACCGGGGCACCAGCTGCCAGGAACGGCCGCCCTCCCCCTCCTCGCCGACCCCGCCGTCGTCGCCCGGGGGCGAGGCGGCGGGCGGCTCGGGGCGGCCCGGATGCGTACGGCCCTCACCGGCGTGGGTGCCCGCGAGCCCGTCATCGGCCCGCGCCATGGGGGCAGCCGCCAGGACGGACCCCACCAGCAGGACCACGGCGGGAAGGGTGCGGAGCGCAGGGTTCACGGTCGTCACTCTCCCGTACTGAACCAGTGCGTAACGGGATCAGATTTACACGGGTGAATAAACAGGGCATTTCAGACGCCGCTGTCCGTGTTCCGCGCTCCGCTCTCCGGCCGCGGGCCCGGTTCAGACCGTGAGCAGCACCTTGCCCACATGCTCGCTGGAGTCCAGCAGCCGGTGCGCCTCCGCGGCCTCCCGCATCGGAACCGTCCGGTCCACGATCGGACGGACCCGGCCGCTGCCGACCAGCGGCCAGACGTGCTCCCGCACCGCCGCGACGATCGCCGCCTTCTGCGCCAGCGAGCGGCCCCGCAGTCCGGTGGCCATCACCGCACAGCTCTTGGCCAGCAGGGTGGCGAGATTCAGCTCCGCCTTCACCCCGCCCTGGAGGCCGATGACGGCCAGCCGGCCGTTCACGGCGAGCGCCTCCACGTTCCGGGCGAGGTACTTGGCGCCGACGATGTCCAGGATGACGTCCGCCCCCGCACCGTCGGTGCCCCGGCGCACCTCCTCCACGAAGTCCTGCTCGCGGTAGTTGACCAGGAGGTCCGCCCCCAGCTCCGCGCAGGCCGCCAGCTTCTCCGCGCTCCCCGCGGTCACCGCCACCCGCGCCCCGGCCGCCTTCGCGAGCTGGATCGCCATCGTGCCGATCCCGCTCGACCCACCGTGCACCAACAGCGTCTCGCCGGGCCGCAGATGGGAGATCATGAAGACGTTCGACCATACGGTGGCGGTCACTTCGGGCAGCGCCGCCGCGGTGACCAGGTCGACCCCCTCCGGCACCGGCAGCACCTGCCCCGCGGGGACCACCGCCTTCTCAGCGTATCCACCGCCCGCGAGCAGCGCGCAGACCTCGTCGCCCACCGCCCAGCCGGTGGCCCCGGGGCCCACCGCGGCGATCCGGCCCGAGCACTCGAGACCGGGATGGGGGGAGGCGCCGGGCGGTGGCGGATAAAGCCCCTGCCGCTGCATCAGATCGGCACGGTTGACACCACCGGCCACCACATCGATGAGGACTTCCCCCTCACCGGGTACGGGGTCGGGCACCTCCGCCCACCGAAGCGCTTCCGGGCCGCCGGGTTCGGGAATCGTGATCGCATGCATGGCCGCGAGGCTACTCCCGCCGCTCACTCCTCCTGCGGAGTCGGCGCGCGCACGATGGTGATCAGCCGGTCGGCCGCCTGGAGCGGGCTGGCGTCCGGGTCGTCGTACGCCAGCAGCCGATGGCCGCGCCGCACCGACACCACCAGGTCGTCGGTGTCCCGCACCGAACGGCCCACCTCCGCCTTGACCACCGTCCGCTCCACCAGGTCCAGTCCGCTGCCCTGCTGGATCAGATCCTCGATCACCGCGCCCGCGGTCGGGCTCTGCACGCTCATCCCCAGCAGCCGCCCCGCCGCGCTCGCGCTCGTGATCACCGCGTCGGCACCGGACTGGCGCAGCAGCGGCGCGTTCTCCTCCTCCCGCACCGCCGCCACGATGTTGGCGCGCTTGTTGAGCTGCCGGGCGGTCAGCGTGACCAGCACCGCGGTGTCGTCCCGCTGGGTCGCGATCACGAACTGCCGGGCCCGCTGCGCCTCCGCGCGCAACAGCACATCACTGCGGGTGGCGTCGCCCACCACCCCCGCGAACCCCTCCGCGTTGGCCACCTCGATCACCTTGTGATTGGGATCGACGACCACCACCTGGTTCTTGCGCAGCCCGGTCGCGCAGAGCGTCTGCACGGCGGACCGCCCCTTGGTCCCGAAGCCGACGACGACGGTGTGATCGCGCAAGGCGGACCTCCAGCGGTTCAAGCGGTACTGCTCGCGGGTGCGTTCGGCCAGCACCTCGAGGGTGGTGCCGACCAGGATGATCAGGAAGATCACGCGGAGCGGGGTGACCAGCAGGATGTTGCTGAGCCGCGCGCTGTCGCTGTACGGGACGATGTCGCCGTAGCCGGTGGTGGACAGCGTGACGGTCGAGTAGTACACGGAGTCCAGGAAGTCGACGTGCTGATCCGAGTTGTCGTGGTAGCCAGCGCGGTCCGTGTACACGATGACCACGGTCAGCACCATCACGAACAGCGCGAGCAGCAGCCTGCCGACGACCTGGCGCAGCGGGCCCGCGGAGAAGTGGGGCAGGCGGACCCGGTGACTGGTGTCCTCGGGAGTGCGGGCGGCCGCGTCCTGACTGGGCAGCTTCACGCGGGGGCCTCCGGGGTGGGTATGCCGTCATCGTCATCGCCGGGGGCGGCCGCCGTTCCGCCGTACCCCCCGGACCAGGGCAGCGGCAGCACCTCGGCCACGTCGTCGCGGTCGGCGCCGCCCGGCGGGATCACCGCGAGCCCGTCCGCCGCGGCGATACCGCGCAGCATCGCCGGGCCGTGGAACCGCAGCGGAAGTGCCGCCCCGCGCCGGAACGCCACCGGCACCAGCCGGGTGTCCATCGGATGCCCCTGGACGGCGGTGGCCAGCGGCATCCGGCGCGCCTCGGCCTCGGGACGCGCCCCGAGCGTGCGCAGCAGCGGCTCGGCGAGCGTCAGCAGACCGGAGACGGCGGCCAGCGGATTGCCGGGCAGACCGACCAGATGGCGCCCGGGCGCGAGCCGGGCCAGCAGCATCGGATGCCCCGGCCGTACCCGCACCCCGTCCACCAGCAGCTTGGCACCCAGACGGCGCAGCGTGGGATGCACATGGTCGACCGGGCCGCCCGCGGTGCCGCCGGTCGTGACGATCACCTCCGCTGTCGACTCACTGACGGCGGCGTGAACCGCGTCGGCGTCGTCGGCCAGCCGCCGCGTCCTGGCCACCTCGGCGCCGAGTGTCCGGAGCCATGGGCCGACCATGGGCCCCAGCGCGTCCCGGATCCGGCCGTCCCGGGGCTGCCCCTCGGTCAGCAACTCGTCGCCGAGGACGAGGACATCGACCCGCGGCGCGCGGACGGTGGTCAGCTGGTCATAGCCGGACGCGGCGGCCAGCCCCAGCACGGCGGGGGTGACCGGGGTGCCCGAGGGCAGCAGATGATCGCCGCTGCGGCACTCCTGCCCGCGGTTGCGGATGTCCTGGCCCATGACGACGGGGTGGGCGGCGTAGAGCCAGCCGTCACCGGTGTCGTTGCCGTATTCGGAGCGCAGAACAGCGGTGGTACCGGGCGGCACCCGGGCCCCGGTGGCGATACGGACGGCGTGCCCGTCGGGAAGCGGAGCCGGAGCGGCGTGCCCGGCGAGGATCCCGTGCCCGGGCTCGTCGGCGGGGAGCCGCCAGGGTCCGGGCCCGGCGAGGGCCCAGCCGTCCATGGCGGAGGTGTCGAACGACGGGAGGTCGGTGAGGGCGGCAAGGGGCTCGGCGAGCACCTGCCCGAGCGCCTCCGCGAGCGGCCGGACAACCGTGGCGGACGTCCCGGCCGCGGCGGCCCCGGCGATGGCACGGGCCTCGGACCAGGTGGGGTCCTCCACCGCGTGCCGTTCCGGAGAACGGCACCACCCCGCGGCCGGCACCCGGGGCGCCGGGTCCCGGGGCGTATGTCCTCGGGGCGCCGGGTCCCGGGGCGTATGTCCCCGGGCGAGGTCGAGGGCGGGGCTGGCCCAGTCCCGTTCCTCACCCTCCTCGGCCGTGGACGCGGTCCCCGCACGCTCGTTGGCGAGCGCCAGCGCCTCGTCGACCTCGCGGTCGAGCGCCTCGTCGTCCCCCGTCCCGTCGCGCCGCGTCATCCCGCCGACTGCTCCGGTGCCCCGGCCTCATCGGCCCAACGAGCGGCCAGTGCCGACGCCTTGCGCATCGCGTCGGCCAGCTCCTCGGGTCCGCCACCCCGCCGGGCCGCGGCATAACCGACGAGGAAGGTGGTCAGCGGGGCGGCCGGCCGGGCGACCCCGTGCGCGGCGTCCCGGGCCAGGTCGAGCAGAGCGGCGGTGTCGACATCGAGGTCGATCCCGAGTTCGGCCTTGGCCGCGGTGATCCATTCATCCAACACGACTCCATGCTCCCTGATCCGCGCACGGGCTGTCGTGATGTCTTCCCAGGTGTCGCAGTCGAAGGACGCGGTGGGGTGGTGAAGGCCGCCGAGGGAGAGCTCGGAGGTGAGCAGCCGCAGGGGAAGCCCGGAGAGCCGACCGTGCTCGGTGGCGAGCAGCGCGATCTCACGCCGCAAGGGCTCGGCGCGATAGGCGGCGACCAGCGGCTGCGCCCGTCCGTCGGAGTCGGTGAGGACCACGCCGTCGGCCTCACCCACCCCGCTGAGCAGGGCTTTCACGGTCTCAGAGGTGAGGAAGGGGAGATCGGCGGAGAGAACGAGCACGACGGGTGCGGTGGTCTGCCGTACGCCGACGTCGAGCGCGGCCACCGGCCCGCCGCCCGGCGGCTCCTCACGCACCCAGCGGACGGGCCGGGCGGTCGGCCTGCGCGGTCCGACGACCACGGTCTCCCCGGCCCCCCGGCAGGCGGCCAGCACCCGGTCGAGCAGGGCCCGTCCGCCCACCCGCAGGGCGGGCTTGTCCGCCCCGCCGAGCCGCCGAGCGGCGCCCCCGGCGAGGATCACGGCGTCATACGCACCTGGAGTCACTCCACGAGTATGGCCCGCCCACCCCAGCCCAACCCCACCCCCACCAACACACCACCGGCACCACACCCCGGAGCGAACGGATCCACGAGGCGACGGCCGACGCCAACGTGAAGGGGACGGGCGGGGGCCACCGAGGGAACGGCGGGACCGAAGGGGACAGGACCACCGGAACGACGGCCAACGACAGACACGCAGCCGATGGACACGGACCACCGGCGGGGAGCCGCCGACGAGACGGGAGGGGACGGGGTCGCAGGGGCGGGGTCCTGGACACTGTCGTGTATGTGTGGCGCCAATCTCCGGCCCAGCACACTTCACCGGCTGCCGGCGCCTCAATAACCGGTCCGGGACCCCGCCCCGGAGGCCCCGCACCCGCACCCGACCGCCGCACCCCAAGCGCACCCACCACAACCCCCGGGCGAAAGGCCGGGCGGGCGACGCCCCGGCTACAGCCCCCGCAACAACACCATCGGCCGCTCCACACAGTCGGCCACGTACCGCAGGAACCCTCCGGCCGTCCCCCCGTCACACACCCGGTGATCGAAGGTGAACGACAGCTGCACCACATGCCGCACCGCGAGCTCCCCCTCGTACACCCACGGCTTCGGAACGATCCGGCCGACCCCGAGCATCGCGGCCTCCGGGTGGTTGATGATCGGCGTCGATCCGTCGACCCCGAAGACGCCGTAGTTGTTGAGGGTGAACGTGCCCCCCGTCAGCTCGGCCGGGGCGAGCGACCCCGCCCGGGCGGACTCGGTCAGCCGGGCGATCTCCTCGGAGAGCCCCTCGACGCTGCGGGCATGCGCATCGCGTACGACCGGTACGACCAGCCCCCGCTCGGTCTGCGCGGCAAAACCGAGGTGCACATCGGCGAGCCGGACGATCTCCCGGCTCTCCATGTCCACCGTGGCGTTCAGCTCGGGGTAACGGGCAAGCGCCGCCGTGCAGATCCGGGCCAGGACGGCGAGCAGGGAGACCTTGGGGTCACCGGCGGCGTTCATGGCCTTACGGGCGGCGAGCAGTTCCGTGGCGTCGGCGTCCACCCAGCAGGTGGCGTCGGGGATCTCCCGACGACTCCGCGCCAGCTTGTCGGCGACCAGGCCCCGCAGACCGCGCAGCGGAACGCGCTCCTCCCGCCCCGCGCGAGCCGAGGCCACGACAAGACCGTCGGCCGGACCGCCACCGCCCCCGGCCGAAACGCCACCCACCGCGACGCCCCCGGGCGCGACGCCATCCACCATGACGCCGTCGACGCCCGACCCCCGCACCGCCCGCTCGACATCGGCACGCATGATCAGCCCATCGGGCCCGGAACCGGTGAGTCCGCGCAGATCGAGGCCGTGTTCACGGGCGAGCCGCCGCACCAGCGGCGAGATCACCGGGATCGGCCCGTCGGTCCGCCGCTCATCCGCCACAACCCCGGCACGGCCACGGCCTCCCACACCCGCATCGGGACCGCCACCCGCCCCCACACCGACACCCGCACCGACCGAAACGCCCCCCGGCCGAACCCGCCGCCTCCGCGCCGCCGGTGCCGTCGTGCCGTACCCGACGAGCACATTGCCCGACCCACCGTCAGAAGCGCCCGCGCCAGCGGAAGACGCACCCCCCGCGGAGCGGGAAGGCATGGACCCCAGGTCCGCCCCCGGCTCATCCGCCCCCTCCGGAACGGCGACGGTGATCAGCGGCGCACCCACCGGCATCTCGGTGCCCTCCTCGCCGAAGCGGGCGGTGACCACCCCGCCGTACGGACAGGGCACGTCCACCATGGCCTTGGCGGTCTCGACCTCGACGACCGGCTGGTCGATGGCGACGACGTCGCCGACCTGGACCAGCCAGCGCACGATCTCCGCACCGGTCAGCCCCTCCCCCAGATCGGGAAGGGTGAACTCCCGCACCACAGCCATCAGACGGCCCTCCCGGCGGTGAACTCCGACTCCCACTGCAACCGGGCGACCGCGTCCAGCACCCGGTCCACACCGGGCAGATGGTGCCGCTCGAGCATGGGCGGCGGGTAGGGAATGTCGAACCCGGTGACCCTCAGGACCGGCGCCTCGAGGTGGTGGAAGCACCGCTCGGTGACCCGGGCGGCGATCTCCCCGCCGGGCCCGCCGAAGCCGGTGGCCTCGTGGACGACGACCGCGCGGCCGGTGCGCCGGACGGAGGCGCAGACCGTCTCGTCGTCGAAGGGCACGAGCGAGCGCAGGTCGACGACCTCGAGCTCCCATCCCTCGGCGCGGGCGGCCTCGGCGGCCTCGAGGCAGACGGGGACGGAGGGCCCGTACGAGATGAGCGTGGCGCTCCGACCCCGGCCGAGCTCGCCACCGCCCACCGGCGCACCATCGGCCCGTCGGACCACGGCCCGCCCGATGGGCGGGACCTCGTCGGGCCGGTCGGGCGACCAGTCGCCCTTGGACCAGTAGAGCCGCTTGGGCTCGAGGAAGACGACGGGGTCGTCGGAGGCGATGGCGGCGCGCAGCAGCCCATAGGCGTCGGCGATGGTCGCGGGGGCGACGACCTGGAGGCCGGGGGTGGCCATGTAGTAGATCTCGGAGGAGTCGCTGTGGTGCTCGACCCCGCCGATGCCGCCTCCGTACGGCACCCGCACGGTGATCGGCAGCGGCATGGCGCCGCGCGTACGGTTGCGCATCTTCGCGACATGGCTGATGAGCTGCTCGAAGGACGGGTACGCGAAGGCGTCGAACTGCATCTCGACGACGGGCCGCAGCCCGTACATCGCCATGCCGACGGCGGTGCCGAGGATGCCCGCCTCGGCCAGCGGCGTATCGGTGCAGCGGTTGTCGCCGAACTCCTTGGCGAGCCCGTCGGTGATGCGGAAGACGCCGCCGAGGGTGCCGACGTCCTCGCCGAGGACATGCACGGAGGGGTCGGCGGCCATCGCGTCACGCAGGGCGCGACCGAGGGCCTGGGCCATGGTGGCGGGCTTGCGGGCGGTGCCCGTCCCGGCGGCTGTGGCGGTGGTCATCGTGCACCCTTTTCGGACTTGTCGGCCCCGGTGTCGGTGTCGGCGTCGGTCCCGGCGTCGCGTTCGCTCTCGGCGTCGAGTTCGGCGCGCAGCTGGGCCGCCTGCTCACGCAGCTGGCTGGTCTTGTCGGCGTAGATGTGCTCGAAGAGCTCCATGGGGTCGACGACCGGGTCCTGGTTCATCCGCTCGCGCAGATCGGCGGCCAGCCGCTCCGCGGACTCGCGCACGGCTTCCACGCTCTGGTCGTCGAGCAGATCGCGGTCCCGCATGGCCTCCTCCAGGAGCGCTATGGGGTCGTGTGCCCGCCATGCCTCGACCTCGGAGTCGGTCCGGTAGCGGGTGGCGTCGTCGGCGTTGGTGTGCGCGTCCATGCGGTAGGTGACGGCCTCGACGAGGGTGGGACCTCCGCCGCCGCGGGCCCTGCGCACGGCCTCGTCGAGGACCTGGTGGACGGCGACCGCGTCATTGCCGTCGACGAGGCGGCCGGGCATGCCGTAGCCGACGGCCTTGTGGGCGAGGGAGGGCGCGGCGGTCTGCTTGGCGAGCGGGACGGAGATCGCGAAGCCGTTGTTCTGGACGAGGAAGACGACCGGGGCCTGCCAGACGGCGGCGAAGTTCAGAGCCTCGTGGAAATCGCCCTCGCTGGTGCCGCCGTCGCCGACGAGGGCGAGGGCCACCACATCGTCGCCCTTGAGGCGGGCGGCGTGGGCCAGCCCGACGGCATGCGGCAGCTGAGTGGCGAGCGGGGTGGACAGGGGAGCGACACGATGGGTGTGCGGGTCGTAGCCCGAGTGCCAGTCGCCGCGCAGCAGGGTGAGGGCCTGGACGGGGTCGAGGCCGCGGACGACGGCGGCGAGGGTGTCGCGGTAGCTGGGGAAGAGCCAGTCGCGCTCCTCGAGCACCAGCCCGGCGGCGACCTGGCAGGCTTCCTGGCCGGTGGAGGAGGGGTAGACGGCCAGCCGGCCCTGCCGGGTGAGGGCGGTCGCCTGCGCGTTGTACCGGCGGCCGTGCACCAGCTCGCGGTGGAGCCTGGTGAGCAGGTCGGCGGCGACGTCGGCGGCAGCGGCGGTGCCCAGCAGGCGATACGGCTCGGCGTCGGGCAGCAGTGGCGCGGCATCGGCGCGGGGCCGCCAGGCGGGCGGGGGAGTGGGCCGGTAGGCACCGGGCTGCTCAAGGACCGTCATGACGACCTCCGGGGCTTGAGGGAGGTGGTGCTCAGCACCTCGCTCGAGGGTGGTAGGTGGAAGACAGGCGGGCGGACAGCAAGAACGTGAGGCAGGCCACAGCGGCACCCCTCCCTACCGATTGTTCGGTCGCCGACGCATTTTGGCTACAGGCGACCCCAGCCTGTGGACAAACGGTTCCGCACCCCCTGAGATGAAGACAGGATGTCCATTCAGGGGAGGCGGGGCGGTATGCGGGACGAACAGATGGCCCATGCGGACGGCAAACCGCCCGCACGGCCACTGGACTCCATCGACCGCGAGATCCTCCGTCTGCTCCGGGCGGACGGCCGGGCCTCGATACGCTCCGTGGCCGATCAAGTACATGTGTCACGGGCGAATGCCTACGCCCGGATCAACCGTCTGATCGACGACGGGGTGATCCGGGGCTTCAGCGCCCGGGTGGATCAGGAGCGGGCCGGGCAGGGTGCCTCCGCGTACATCACGCTCAAGATCGTCCAGAACTCCTGGCGCACGGTGCGCGAGCAGCTCAGGGAGCTGCCGGGGGCCGCCCACATCGCCCTGGTCAGCGGGGATTTCGATGTGTTGCTACTGGTGCACACCCCGGACAACCGCTCGCTGCGCGAGTTGGTCCTCACCCGGATCCAGGCGATGCCGGAGGTGCTGAGCACCCGGACGCTGCTGGTGTTCGAGGAGACGGACCTCGATTCGGAGCCATGACCGGCTCCGAATCGAGGAGGCCACGCGCTCCCCGCTGAGGCGCTCCCGTTCAAGCGGCGGCCGCTACTCAAGCGCCGCCGCTCAAGCACCCCCGCTCAAGCACCCCCGCTCAAGCGCCCCCGCTCAAGCGCCCCCGCTCAGGCGCCCTCGCCCTGGGTACGCAGCCCCGCGAAGGCGGTACGGACCACGGCGTCGGCGACCTCGTCGGAGGTCGCGGCACCGCCGCGGCTCGGCCGGTACCACTCCACGATCGAGTTGATCATGCCGAAGAGCAGCCGGGTGGCCAGCCGCGCGTCCACGTCCGCCCGCAGGTCGCCATCGGCAGCGGCCTGTTTGAGCAGTTCGGCGACCTGGTGGTCGAACTCACGGCGGCGCTCCATGGCCCAGCGCTCGGTGTCCGTGTTGCCCCGGACCCGCAGCAGCAGCGTGACATGGGGCAGCTCGGCCATCAGTACCTCGGTGGTGCGCCGGGCCACATGCTCCAGCCGCTCCACCGCCCGGCCCTCACGCGCGCCCGGCTCCTCGAGAATGCCGAACAGACTGTCCAGCGCACGGCTTATGGCCAGCCGCAGCAGCTCTTCCTTGCCCTTGACGTGGTGGTAGATCGACGACTTGGAGATTCCGGCGGCGCGGGACAGGTGCTCCATGGAGGTGCCGTCGTAGCCGCGCTCGTTGAACACCTCGACAGCAACCGCGAGCAGCGATTCGGGTGTGTAGGTGTCGCGCTTGGCCATGGTCATGATTAGAGCAGCTTTTCCTGGGCGGCGGCACGCCGGATCAGCGCCTGGGAGGGCGCGTAGCGGCCGGTGGGACAGGACTCGTGGAGATTGCGCAGGGTGTCGCGCACCCAGGGAGCGCCGAGCGCCTCGCCCCACTGGAGCGGACCGCGGGGGTAGTTGACCCCGGACCGCATGGCGGTGTCGATGTCCTCCGGGCTCGCCACCTCACGGGCGACGGCGTCCAGGGCGAGGTCCACGAGCATCGCGACGGTGCGGGCCACGATCATGCCGGGGACGTCCCGGACGACGCTGACCTGCTTGCCGAGCGCCTGGAACAGCCCGATGGTGGTCCGAAGGGACTCCGGGGAGGCGGTCTCGGACGGGGCGAGGGCGATCCGAGCGGCGGTGCGGTAGTCCAGGGCGAGGTCGAAGCGGATGGCGGCGGCGGACGGGTCCGTGGCGGCGGGCGAACCGTCGGTCAGCGCCAGACGGGTGCCGTCGGGCAGGGCGAGATGCCCCCCGGTGGGCTCGCGGGTGACGGTGATCCCGGCTTCCTCGATGAGCTCGACGAGCGCGGCGGCGGGCCCGAGATCCCCGTGCAGGGCGACCTTCTCGGGCGCCTCACAGGGTTCGGCGGTGTGCGGGGCGGGGCGCTGGGCGCCCTCGGCGTAGTCGAACCAGCCGTGGCCGGACTTGCGCCCGTGGCGCCCGGCGTCGACGAGCTGCCGCTGTGCGAGGGAAGGGGTGAATTTCGGATCGTGGAAGAAGGCTTCCCAGACGGAGCGGGTGACGGCCTCGTTGACGTCCTGGCCGATCAGGTCGGTCAGCTCGAAGGGGCCCATCCGGAAGCCGCCGGACTCCCGCAGCACGGCGTCCAGGGTGGCGGGATCGGCCGCGCGCTCCTCATGGGCGCGGAAGGCCTCGGCGTAGAAGGGGCGGGCGAGCCGGTTGACGATGAAGCCGGGGGTGTCGGCGCAGCGCACGGGGGTCTTCCCCCACGCGGCGACGGCGGTGTGGGCGCGGTCGGCGGCTGCCGGGTCCGTGGCGGCGCCGCGTACGACCTCGACCAGCGGCAGTAGCGGGGCCGGGTTGAAGAAGTGCAGGCCGACGAAGCGGCCGGGCAGCCGCAGGGCCCCCGCGACGGCCGTGACGGAGAGCGAGGAGGTGTTGGTGGCCAGCAGACAGCTGTCGGAGACGACCGCCTCCAGCGCGGTGAACAGCTGCTGTTTGGCGCCCAGTTCCTCCAGGATCGCCTCGATGGCGAGAGCCGCGTCGGCCAGCTCCTCGATGGCGGTGACAGGCACGAGACGGCCGAGGGCCGCGTCGCGGTCCGCCGCGGGGAGACGGCCCTTGTCGACGAGCCGGCCCAGCCGGCCGGCGATGGCCTCCGCGGCCTGGTCCGCCCGGCCGGGCGCGGCGTCGTAGAGCCGTACGGGATGTCCGGCGACCAGCGCCACCTGGGCGATTCCCTGGCCCATGGTGCCGGTGCCGATGACGGCGACGGTGCTGGTGTGCGCCGGTCCCCGGTCGATCGCAGTCATGCCGCTGATCCTCTCGGACGAAGTTATCCACAGGTTCGCCAGGCCCTCTTGTCCCGACCGATCGTTCGGTTAATCTAACTCTGTCGACCATCCCAGCCCAGCTCAATCCCAGCTCGACGAGGAGTTGGTCAGTCGTGACCACCGGACTCACCACAGCGCAGTTGACCGAGATGCACCGCCCCACCCTCGACCAGGCACTGGAGGCGATCCGTACCCGCGCGTACTGGTCCCCGCACCCCGAGCACCCCAAGGCTTACGGCCCGGAGGGCAAGACGGGCCGCCCGAGCCTGGGCATTCCCGAGGGCCTCGCCGCGTTCGAGGCGCTCCGCGGCACCCGCTTCGACCTGGACCAGCCGGGCACGGACGGCTGGACGGGCTCCGAGGTCTCGCCGTACGGCGTGGAGATGGGCATGGAGTATCCGCACCCGGATATCGATGTGCTCCTCCCCGCGATGAAGGCGGGGATGCCCGCCTGGCGGGACGCCGGCCCGGAAGCGCGCGCCATGGTGTGCCTGGAGATCCTGGCCCGGATCAGCGCCCGCTCCCATGAGTTCGCCCAGGCCGTGATGCACACCAGTGGCCAGGCGTACATGATGGCGTTCCAGGCGGGCGGACCCCACGCCCAGGACCGCGGTCTGGAGGCGGTGGCGTATGCCTTCGCCGAGCAGACGCGCACCCCGGGGTCTGTGGAGTGGTCCAAGCCGCAGGGCAAGCGCGACCCGCTGCGGCTGGACAAGACCTTCACCGCCGTCCCGCGCGGTATCGCGCTGCTGATCGGCTGTAACACCTTCCCCACGTGGAATGGCTATCCCGGGCTCTTCGCCTCGCTGGCCACTGGAAACCCGGTGCTGGTCAAGCCGCATCCGCAGGCCGTGCTGCCGCTGGCGCTCACCGTCCGGACGGCGCGCGAGGTGCTGCGCGAGGCCGGCTTCGACCCCAATCTGGTGGCGCTGGCCGCCGAGGGGCCGGACGAGGGCATCGCCAAGGCCCTCGCGGTGCGCCCGGAGATCCGCGTGATCGACTACACGGGCTCCACCGCCTTCGGCGACTGGCTGGAGACCCACGCCCGCCAGGCCCAGGTCTTCACCGAGAAGGCGGGGGTCAACACGGTCGTCATCGACTCCACCGATGACTACAAGGGCATGCTGGCCAACCTGGCGTTCTCGCTGTCCCTCTACAGCGGCCAGATGTGCACCACCCCGCAGAACCTGCTCATCCCCCGGGACGGCATCACCACCGACGCCGGGCCCAAGTCTTATGACGAGGTGGTGGCCGACCTCGCGGCGGCGGTCGAGGGGCTGCTCGGCGATGACGCCCGAGCGGCCGCGCTGCTGGGCGCGATCGTCGGTCCCCGGGTACAGGAGCGGCTGGAGGCCGCGCCGGGTCTCGGCGGGGTCGCGCTCGCCTCGCGCGCGGTGACCCACCCCGAGTTCCCGGACGCCACGGTCCGTACGCCGCTGATGGTGAAGGCGGACGGGGCGCGGAAGTTCTGGGAGGCGGCGGACGCGGACGCGCCGTATCTGGCCGAGTGCTTCGGCCCGGTCTCCTTCGCCGTCGCGGTCGACTCCACGGAGGACGCGGTCGCCCTGCTGCGCCGGACCACCCGGGACAAGGGCGCGATGACCGTCGGCGCGTACACCACCTCGCCCGAGGCGGAGCGGCTGATCGAGGAGGCGTGCCTGGAGGAGTGCGCCCAGCTCTCGCTCAATCTGACCGGCGGGGTCTATGTGAACCAGACCGCGGCCTTCTCCGACTTCCACGGCTCCGGCGGCAATCCGTCGGCCAACGCCACACTGTGCGACGGCGCGTTCGTGGCGGGCCGCTTCCGGATGATCGAGGTGCGGCGCCAGGCGTAGCGCCCACCAGGTGCCCACCGGGTCCGCGCGGCGGCTCAGCCGGCCGTCGCGTGGACCCTCACCCAGCTGTGCATGGCGATGGCCGCCGCCGCGCCCGCGTTGATCGAGCGGGTGGAGCCGAACTGCGCGATCGAGCAGACCATGGCCGCGTGGCGGCGGGCCTCCTCCGTCAGCCCCGGCCCCTCCTGGCCGAAGAGCAGCACACAGCGGCGCGGCAGTTCGGTGGTCTCCAGCGGCACCGCGCCGGGGAGGTTGTCGATCCCGATCACCGGCAGCCCCTCGGCGGCCGCCCAGGCGGTGAGCTCGGCGGTGTCCGGATGGTGCCGGACATGCTGATAGCGGTCGGTGACCATGGCCCCGCGCCGGTTCCAGCGCCGCCGCCCCACGATATGGATCTCCTTCGCCAGGAACGCGTTGGCGGTGCGCACCACGCTCCCGATGTTGAAGTCATGGCTCCAGTTCTCGATGGCGACGTGGAAGTCATGGCGGCGGGTGTCGAGCTCGGCGACGATCGCCTCACGGGTCCAGTAGCGGTAGGGGTCGGCGACATTGCGGCGGTCACCGTGTTCCAGCAGCTCCGGGTCATAGCGGTCCCCGGTCGGCCAGGGGCGGGGGTGCGGACCGACCCCGACCTCGGGGGTGAAGCCCTCGTCGTACTGGACCGGCTCCTGGGGGCGGCTGTCGCCGGGGTCGATGCCGCCGGGGTGGGTGCCGCCGGGGCGGATGTCGCTGCTCACCCGATGAGCGTACGGGCCCGGGGCTCCTCATCGCGCTCCGGAGCCCGTGGTCCGCGCAGCCGCCGGACCCACTCCACCAGCCGGTCCCGGACCCGGGCCATACGAGCGCCGCCCCAGAGCAGAAAGGCCGTGGGCAGGAACACCGCGTCGGCGGCGAGCGCGGCGAGCGAGAAGAAGGGCAGCCCCAGCATGATCGCTATGCCGAGGTGCTCCAACATCAGCAGGACGAGCATCACATTCTTGGCCCGCCGGTTGAGCAGGGTGAAGGGGAAGGCGACCTGCATGATCACCGTGCCGTAGGTCAGCACCATCACCAGCGTGCCGTTCGACGCCATGAGGTCGGCGAGCCCGGGCCAGGGCGAGAAGTAGTCCAGATGCAGCGGGTAGTAGAGGGCGGTGCCGTCCTGCCAGCGCGATCCCTGGATCTTGTACCAGCCGGCCGAGGCGTAGAGCAGACACACCTCGCCCATGATCACCAGCAGAGTGCCGTTGTGCGCCAGATTGGCGAGCACATCAAGGACGGTGCGCGGCTCCCCCGGCGCGTAGCGCCGCACCAGCCACCAGCCGGCCTGCACGATCCACAGCCCCCACAGCACCGTGCCCCAGCCCACGCCGGGCAGTGGTCCGTCGGCCGTCAGGGAGAGCCGGGCGTCGGTGAACAGCTGCGCCCAGAGCAGTACCAGCCCCAACACGGCCCAGAGCACGATGCCCGTCGTATCGCGGGAAGGCTCCGTGCGCCGCCGCGCCCGGCGGGCGTCCAGCGACCACACCTGCCCGCACCGGGTCAGTGCCAGATAGGTCGCCATCAGATGGACGAGGTTGTCCCCGCCGTCCCCGATGAAGACGCTGCGGTTCTGGAGCGACAGCACCCCGATCATGAACAGCACGGACATGGTGCGGGTGCGCCACCCGATCAGGAGGAGCGCGCTCGACACGAGGGCGAGGGTGTAGACGATCTCGAACCAGAAGGTGCTGTCGGTCCATATCAGCGCGCTGAAGGCGCGGTTGGTGTCGATCAGCCGGTTGGCCATGTCCCAGCTCATGGGGCCATCGGGCCCGTACAGCTCCCGGCGGTGGGGCCATTCGCGGAGCAGGAAGAGCAGCCAGGTGAAGGAGAAGCCGATCCGGACGATCGCGGTCTGGTAAGGGCCGAGCGCCGAGCCGCTGACGCGGGCGTGCCCGCGGGCCACGGCGGAGTGCAGTCGGGCGACGAGCCGGGCGCGGCCGCCGGGCCCGGTGGACGGCGGCTCGGTGGACGGCGGCTCGGTGGACGGCGGCTCGGTGGACGGCGGCTCGGTGGACGGCGGCTCGGTGGCGGGCCGGGGCGCGGGGACGGAGCCGGGCCCGGCTGTCCGGTTGGCCGCGGAGCCGGGCCCGGCTACCCGCCCGGTCGAGGAGTCGGGCTCGGGCTCGGGCGCATGCGAGGGGACAGCGGGCTCGGTCACCGGTTCGCCTCCGAAAGGTCGTGGCCGGTCACCGGCCACCACGGCAGGACGCGGTAGATCGTCTTGGTGCTGATCTTCTCGTCGCTCCACGGCGGTGCGGGCAGAGGTGTGGTCGCGGACCGCACCTGGATGCGCTCCACGGTGCCGCCGCCCTCCTCCCGGCCGAAGCGGAGCATCACGATCCGGCGCATGTACTGCTCGAAGAGCGGGCCGCGGGCCCCGACCGGCCGGTCCTGCTCGTCGTGCGAGGAGACATAGAACTCCCACGCCCGCCGCACCTCGTTCTGCTGGGTGTGGCTGGGCAGCAGGTTATGGCGGATGGCCGCGCCGTCCTCGGCCGAGAGATTTCGCCACTCGGTGGTCGCGCTGCCACCGTCGGCCGTGCGGATCTCGGCGCGGGCCTGTACGGCGACGTTCTGCTGGAGCGGATTGGGGGCGAAGAGCTTCCAGTTCCGCTCGAACTCCGGATAGATGTAGTCCTCGATGGCCTCGCCGTGCTGCTTGCTGACGGTATTGGCCGGCGAGACGCTCAGGAACGCCATCCCGAGGTGGATGGCGGCCGCGACGGCCGCGACCGCGGTGGCCACCGCGATGATCAGCTGAGCGGGCAGGGAGAGCGCGGCGAGCCGTCCCGCCGTCTCGTCGTCCGTCTCCGGCTCCGCCATACCCGCCCGCTCCGATGGTGTCCGGGGCTCGCGCCCGCCCGACCGGCCGCGCGCCCGCGCGGCCCTACGCCCCGGAACGGTACCCATGCGGAACCGCGGGCACAGCGCCCTCGGCGTTATCCACAGGCTTGACACCCTACGTTCCCGCGGCACACCATTGAACCGAACGATCGGTCGGTCGGCTGGCCGGTCGGCGGGGACGGATGGCGAAGGGGCTTCGCATGACGACGATGGCGGCGGACGCCGGAGCGTACGAGGCGGTGTTCGACGCCGCTCTGGCCGCGGACGAGCGCATCGAGCCGCGTGACTGGATGCCCGATGCCTATCGGGCGTCGCTGGTCCGGCAGATGGCACAGCACGCCCATTCCGAGATCATCGGTATGCAGCCGGAGGCGAATTGGATCACTCGCGCCCCCTCGCTGCGGCGCAAGGCGATCCTGATGGCCAAGGTGCAGGACGAGGCGGGCCACGGCCTGTACCTCTACAGCGCGGCGGAGACCCTGGGCACCGACCGGGAAGAGCTGCTCGACAAGCTGCACAGCGGCCGCCAGAAGTACTCGTCGATCTTTAACTACCCCACGCTGACCTGGGCCGATGTCGGCGCGATCGGTTGGCTGGTGGACGGCGCCGCGATCACCAACCAGGTCCCGCTGTGCCGCTGCTCCTACGGCCCCTACGCCCGGGCGATGGTCAGGATCTGCAAAGAGGAGTCCTTCCACCAGCGCCAGGGGTACGAGCTGCTGCTCGCGCTCAGCAAGGGCACCGAGGCCCAGCACGCCATGGCGCAGGACGCGGTGGACCGCTGGTGGTGGCCGTCGCTGATGATGTTCGGCCCGCCGGACGACGCCTCGGCCCACTCCGCCCAGTCGATGGCCTGGAAGATCAAGCGCCATTCCAACGACGAGCTGCGTCAGCGCTTCGTCGACATCTGCGTCCCGCAGGCCGAATCGCTCGGTCTGAACCTTCCCGACCCCGATCTCCGGTGGAACGAGGAGCGGGGCCAGCACGATTTCGGGGCCATCGACTGGGATGAGTTCCACGAGGTGCTGCGGGGCAACGGCCCGTGCAACGCCCAGCGGATCTCCCAGCGGCGCCGGGCCCATGAGGAAGGCGCCTGGGTGCGCGAGGCAGCCGCCGCGTACGCGGCCAAGCAGGGGGAGGGACAGGCATGAGTGGTGGCCCGAGCGGTGCGTGGCCGCTGTGGGAGGTGTTCGTCCGCAGCAGGCGCGGGCTCTCCCACACCCACGCCGGAAGTCTGCACGCACCGGACGCCGAGATGGCCCTGCGCAATGCCCGCGATCTGTACACCCGCCGTTCGGAAGGGGTGTCGATCTGGGTGGTGCCCTCCACCGAGATCACCGCGTCATCGCCGGACGAGAAGGACCCGTTCTTCGAGCCCTCCGCCGACAAGCCCTATCGTCACCCCACCTTCTACGAGATCCCGGAAGGGGTGCAGCACCTGTGACCGCGGCCCTCGCCCTGGGCGATGACGCACTGGTGCTCTCCCACCGGCTGGGGGAGTGGGCGGGCCACGCCCCCGTGCTGGAGGAGGAGGTGGCGCTCGCCAATATCGCCCTCGATCTGCTCGGCCAGGCGCGGGTGTTGCTCTCCCTGGTCGGTGACGAGGACGAGCTCGCCTATCTGCGCGAGGAGCGGGCGTTCCGCAATGTGCAGCTCGTGGAGCAGCCCAATGGGGACTTCGCCCACACCATCGCCCGCCAGCTCTACTTCTCCACCTATCAGGAGCTGCTGTACGAGCGGCTGGCGCGGGGCGGCGGCCCCTTCGCGCCGCTCGCCGCCAAGGCGGTCAAGGAGGTCGCCTACCACCGCGACCACGCCGAGCACTGGACCCTGCGGCTGGGCGACGGCACCCCCGAGAGCCATGAGCGGATGCGGGTGGCGCTTCAGACCCTGTGGCGGTTCACCGGTGAGCTGTTCGAGCCGGTGGAGGGGTGCGAGGTGGAGTGGGACACCCTGCACACCGACTGGCTGGACCGGCTCACCTCGGTCCTGAAGCGCGCCACCCTGGCCGTGCCCGAGGGGCAGCGGCGGGGTGCCTGGGCGGCGGGCGCCGGACGGCAGGGCGTCCACACCGAATCGTTCGGCCGGATGCTGGCGGAGATGCAGCATCTGCACCGCAGCCACCCGGGGGCGACATGGTGACCCCGGCAGCCCACACCTCCGGCACCACCGCGCTCGAGGAGGAGCTGCGGCGGCTGGCGGGATCCGTGCCGGACCCCGAGCTGCCGATGGTCTCCCTGGCCGAGCTGGGCGTGGTGCGCGGGCTGCGGGTGCTGGGGCCGGGTCAGGTCGAGGTCGAGCTGACCCCCACCTACACCGGCTGCCCGGCGCTGGAGTCGATGAGCGCCGATATCGAGCGGGTGCTGCATGATCACGGCATCCCCGAGGTGGCGGTCCGTACGGTGCTCTCCCCGCCCTGGTCCACGGACGCGATCAGCGCCGAGGGCCGCCGGAAGCTGGCCGAGGCGGGGATAGCGCCGCCCTCGCCGCTTCGGGCGCAGGCGGGCGGACCGGTCGCCGTCGACCTGGCGGTGCGCTGCCCGCACTGCGGCTCCACCGAGACCAAGCTGCTCAGCCGCTTCTCCTCCACCGCGTGCAAGGCGCTGCGCCGCTGTGAGGCGTGCCGTGAACCGTTCGACCACTTCAAGGAGTTGTGATGGCCGCGGAAGCGGTGGTCGAGGCCACCACACACCATGGCGCGTTCCACCCGCTGAAAGTGGCGGCGGTCGAGCGGCTCACCGATGACTCGGTGGCCGTCACCCTCCGGGTGCCGCCCGCGCTGCGGGAGACCTTCCGCTTCGCCCCCGGACAGCACATCGCGGTGCGTCGGTTGGTGGACGGCGCCGAGATACGACGCACGTACTCGATCTGTACACCGGCCCCGGACGGGGAGGGCCCGGAGTTGCTGCGGGTGGGGGTGCGGCTGGTCGAGGGCGGTGAGTTCTCGACCTATGCCCTCAAGGAGCTCGCGGTCGGCGAGGTCATGGAGGTCATGGCGCCCGCAGGGCGGTTCGTGCTCGCCCCGCGGCCGGGCCATTTCGCCGCGGTCGTCGGCGGCAGTGGTATCACCCCGGTGCTCTCCATCGCCGCGACACTGCTGGAGCGGCAGCCCGATGCCCGATTCTGTCTGATCCGCAGCGACCGCACCGCCGCGTCGACGATGTTCCTGGAGGAGGTCGCCGACCTCAAGGACCGCTGGCCCGACCGGTTCCAGCTGGTGTGTGCCCTCTCCCGGGAGGAGCAGCAGACCGGGCTGGTCTCCGGGCGGCTGGACGAGGAGCGGCTGACCGGGCTGCTGCCCGCGCTGCTGCCGGTGGAGTCGGTGGACGGCTGGTTCCTCTGCGGTCCTTACGGGCTGGTGAGCGCCGCCGAGCGGGCGCTGCGCGGCCTCGGGGTGGCCCGTGGCCGGGTGCATCAGGAGATCTTCCATGTCGACACCGCCGATGAGTCCGGCTCCGCCGCACCGGGCCCGGTCGGCACCGCGTCGCACAGTTCGGTGACGGCGACCCTGGACGGCCGCTCGGGCAGCTGGCCGGTGCGGGACGGCGAAGCCCTGCTGGAGACCGTGCTGCGCAACCGCGCTGACGCGCCGTATGCCTGCAAGGGCGGAGTCTGCGGCACCTGCCGGGCGTTCCTGGTCTCCGGTGAGGTGCGGATGGACCGGAATTTCGCGCTGGAGCCGGAGGAGGTGGAGGCGGGCTATGTGCTGGCCTGTCAGTCCCATCCGGTCGGCGAGCGGGTCGAGTTGGACTTCGACCGCTGAAGCGCGGTGGTGACCGTTCCCTTCTTGTAGAACCTGTTCTATCTTGACCGGCCGTCGGACAGAGCCGCGGCGCGGGAGGACGAACAGTGGACTTCACCTTCACCGAAGAGCAGCAGGCGGCCGTCGAGGCGGCGAAAGCCGTCTTCACCTCCGTCGTGCCGGACAGTGTGCCCAGCCCCGCGCTGATCCACGGGGCCGTGGCGGAGGACTTCGACCGTGCGCTGTGGAAGCGGCTGGCCGAGGGCGATCTCCTCGGCCTGACGCTGGATCCGCGCCACGGGGGTTCGGGGCTGGACCTCATCGCCCTGTGCCTCGTGGTGCGGGAGTCCGCCCGGGTGCTGGCCCGGGTGCCGCTGCTGGAATCCGGCGCGGCGGCCCTGGCGGCGCAGAAGTACGGCGGCGCGGAGCTGTGCACCGAGCTCCTGCCCCGGGTGGTGCGCGGGGAGTTGGTGCTCACCGTCGCGCCGAACGGCCGCACCGGCCATGACCCGGCCGAACTCGCCGTCCAGGCCCATGAGGACGGCGACGGCTGGCTGCTGGACGGAGTCCAGACCGCCGTCCCCTGGGCCCATGGCGCCGACCGGGTGCTGATCCCCGCCCACACCGGCGCGGGGCGCACGGTCCTCGCACTGGTCCCCCGCCGCCAGCACGGCGTCACCCTGGACGAACAGGTATCGACCAGCGGTGAACGGCAGGCCGAGATCCGGCTCGACGGAGTACGGGTGTCGACGGCCGAGGTGCTCACCGCGGACGGTGCGTGGGAGTGGCTGCGTGACGTCCTCACCACCGGCACCTGCGCCCTCGCCCTGGGCCTCGGCTCGGCGGTGCTGGAGATGACCAGCACCTATGTCAGCGGACGCGAGCAGTTCGGCCATCCGCTGGCCACCTTCCAGGCGGTCGCCGTCCAGGCCGCCGACCGCTATATCGACCTGCGGGCCATGGAGGCCACCCTCTGGCAGGCCGCCTGGCGGCTGGGCATGGAAGAGGAACGGCCGGTGGCGGGCAGCGCCCTTCCGGTCACCGGGGATGTCGCCGTCGCCAAGATATGGGCCGCCGAGGGCGTACGGCGGGTGGTGCAGACCGCACAGCATCTGCACGGCGGCTTCGGCGCGGTCACCGACTATCCGCTGCACCGCTATCACGCCTGGGCCAAGCAACTGGAGCTGGCGCTCGGCCCGGCCGCCGCCCACGAGGAAGCCCTTGGCACTCTGCTGGCCACCCACCCGGTCGCCTGACGGCCGCGCGTCCGGTGGAACCCATCCCCGGACGCAGCCCGCCCGCCCCAGTGGCGGCGCGCCCCCCGGCCCGTCCCCGGCCGTTCACGGCAGCACACGGACCCACCGCGCCCCGACCAACTCGCGAACGGCCGTGGGCGCGGCGGCACCGGGGAACCACGACGGAGGGATCGTCGGCCATCGCGGCCCGCAACCCAACTCCGCGGTCCGGGCTCAGCGGACGACCCACAAGGGCCGAACCTCCCCTAGATCACCGCCCGATCGAGCACACCGCTCGCCGGCCAGGGCAGACGAACGGCCACGCATGGCCGCGAGCCGCCGGGTGCGGCGGGTTGCCGCCACGGGCCGCCGGGTGTCGCCGCCGGGGTACCGCAAGGCACCGCCAGGTGTTGCCGGTGCTAGAGGACGAACGCGCCGGTGGGGGTGTTGTCCTGGCCGGAGACCATCGGGCGGCTCGCCGCGTGCCAGGCGAGCATGCCGCCGTCCACATTGACCGCGTCCAGACCCTGTGCCACCAGATACTGCGTCACCTGGGCGGAACGGCCGCCGACCCGGCACATCACGTGCACCCGGCGACCGTCGCCCACCGCCTCGGTCAACTCACCGAACCGGGCGACGACCTGGCCCATGGGAATGTGCAGCGCGCCCTCGACATGCCCGGCCGCCCATTCGTCGTCCTCCCGGACGTCCAGCAGAAAGCCGTCGGCGGGTACGGCCGCGGCCTCCACCTGGGGAAGCTGGGCAAAATGCATCACACACACCTCTCACGCAAACACTTCTCACACAACATCGCGGCTACGTCAGCCGACGGGCAAAACCTACTACCGCGCCAGCTCCGCCAGCCGGGACTCCTTCTCGGAGACCTGGGCGAGCAGCTGCTCGGCGATCTCGTCCAGCAGCCCGTCCGGATCCTCCGGCGCCATCTTGATCATCGCGCCGATCGCGCTGGACTCCAGCTCGGCGGCGACGGCGGCCAGCATCTCCTTACGCTCGGCCAGCCACTCCAGCCGGGCGTACAGCTCCTCGCTGCGGCTCGCCCGCCGCTCCGGCGGCGGAGGTCCGGCCGCCCACTCCTCGGCCAGCGCCCGCAGGGTCTCCACGTCCCCCGCCGCGTAGGCCGCGTTGACCCGCACGATGAAGGCGCCGCGCCGCTCCCGCTCGGCCTCCTCCTCGGCCAGGTCCGGATGGGCCTTGCGGGCCAGCTCCCGGTAGATCCGGCGCGCCTCCTCGCTCGGCCGCACCCGCGGCGGCGGCTGCACCGGCTTCTCGGTCAGCATCGCGGCCGCCTCCGGCGAGAGGCCGTCGGAGTCGATCCAGCCGTGGAACAGCTCCTCCACGCCCGGCATCGGCTGCACCAGCCCCCGCGCCTCCCGCGCCTTGCGCAGGTCCTCGGGGTCACCGGTGCGCTGCGCGACCGCCTCCGCGATCAGCGCGTCCAGTTCGTCGAGGCGCGAGTACATCGGCCCGAGCCGCTGGTGATGCAGCCGGGAGAAGTTCTCCACCTCCACCCGGAAGGTCTCCACCGCGATCTCGAACTCGATCAGCGCCTGCTCGGCCGCCCGCACCGCCCGCTCGAGGCGCTCGGTGGCCTGTGCCTCCTCGGCCGACCGACTCTCCTCGGCCGACCGGGCCTCCTCGGACCGCTCCTGCGATTCCGCCTGGGGCTCGGCTTCGGACACTGACTGCTGTGCCTGCTGCTGCGCTTCCGGGTTCGTCACCCGCTCAGCCTACGTCCGGCCCCCGGCGCCGCCCGAACCTCACACCCCCAGCTCGGCCGCCACCCGCCCGGAGCGCACCGCCGCGACCAGCTCCGCGTGGTCGGCCTCGGTCCGGTCGGCATACGCCACGGCGAAGGCCGCCACCGCCTCGTCCAGCGCCTCCCCCTTGCCGCAGTAACCGGCCAGCAGCCTCGGGTCGGCGCTATGGGCGTGCGCCCGCGCCAGCAGCGCCCCGGTCATCCGCCCGTAGTCGTCCATCTGGTCGGCGGCCAGCGCCGCCGGATCCACACTTCCCTTGCGGTTCCGGAACTGCCGCACCTGGTAAGGCCGCCCCCGCACCGTGGTCCAGCCGAGCAGGATGTCGCTCACCACCTGCATCCGCTTCTGGCCGAGGACCACGCGCCGCCCCTCGTGCCCGGTGTCGGGCACCGCGAACCCGGCCGCCCTCACATGGGGCAGCAGCACGGACGGACGGGCCTCCTTCACCTGAAGCACCAGCGGCTCGCCCCGGTGATCGAGCAGCAGCACCACATACGAACGCGTCCCCACACTGCCCGTCCCGACGACCCGGAACGCCACATCGTGCACCTCGTACCGGGCGAGCAGCGGCAGCCGGTCCTCCGGCAGCGTCCCCAGATACTCACCGAGCGCCGACGCCACCGCGGCCGCCTCGTCGTCCGGCACCCGCCGCAGCACCGGCGGCGCGTCCACGAAGCGGCGGGCGCCCGGCCTCCCGGAAGCGCCCACGTCCTCCGGAACGGCCTCCGTGGCCCGGGCGGCGAACCGCGCGCTGGTGTTCCGCCGGGCCTTCTCGACCACCCGCTCCAGCGTCCCCGCCAGGTCCTTGGCGTCGGTGTGGGAGACCAGTTCCTCGTCCGCGATCGCGTTCCACGCGTCGGCCGCGGGCAGCTTGGCAAGCAGCCGCACCGTACGGCGGTAGGCCCCCACCGCGTCATGCGCCGCGGCCCGGCAGACGTCCTCGTCGGCTCCGGCCTCCCGCCCCGCCAGTACCAGCGAGGTCGCGAGCCGCTTCACATCCCACTCCCATGGGCCGTGCGCGGTCTCGTCGAAGTCATTGAGATCGATGACCAGGCCGCCGCGGGCGTCTCCATAGAGCCCGAAGTTCGCGGCGTGGGCATCCCCGCACAGCTGGGCGCCGATGCCGGTCACCGGGGTGGCCGCGAGATCGTGCGCCATCAGCCCGGCCGAACCACGGAGAAAGGAGAAGGGGGTGGCGACCATCCGCCCCACCCGTATCGGGGTCAGCTCCGGCAGCCGTCCGGCGTTGGACCGCTCGACCGCCGATACCGCGTCCGGGCGGCCGATGGCGGGCGGAGCATCGGCGTGCGCCGAACGCGGCACCCGCTTCCGCAGCGTCTTCCCCTCATGCTTGGGCGACGGCCCGTCCCCGAGCCGGGTGGCGAAACCCGGCACCCGCGGCAACCGGCGGACCGCTCCGCCCGGCCGCGCACCGCCGCCGCCGTCACCGGCGCCGCCGTCACCGGCGCCGCCCTCCGCGCCGACCGCGCCTCGACCGCCTTCGCTGCTCCCGGTGGTTCCGTTACTTCCGGTGGCTTCGTCGCCCGTCATGGCGCCCCCGTTCCCCTCGTCCGCCGTCGGCCACGCGACAGCGGCATCCGCACCGCACCGAGCGCCCGACCGGCTCCGACGGCCGGACCACATCGACTGCCCAGACCGTACCGTCTGGCGCCACAGCCCGTCAGAGCCTGTGGATAACCCTCTCGGACCCGACGAAGCCTCAGCTCACCCGCCCATGAGCAACAAGCAACTCGCAACCAGCAACAAGAACCAAGCAACGGACGACAAGCGACAGGCAACCAGCGACGCGGGCAACAGCCGCCTCAGCCCCCGAGCCCTCAGCGCCGGAACTGCTCCGGACACCCGCCGCCCTCGGGCAGATAGCCCTCCGCCCATCGCGACAGCTCCTTCAGCGCGGGCTCCAGCGCCCGCCCCGCGTCCGTCAGCCGGTAGGACACCCGCAGCGGCGGCCCGGCGTCGACCTCCCGCACCACCAGACCCGCCGTGGACAGCTCCGTGAGCCGGTCCGACAGCATCCGCTCGCTGATCCCCGGGATCGCCCTCCGCAGATCGGCGAAGTACGCCTGCTGCTCGGTCAGCACCGCGACGATCAACCCGGTCCACCGCTTGCCGAACAGCTCGAAGACCCGGGTCATCGAGGAATCGACCTGCTTGCACCGCTGCTCGTCGTGCTGCTCGCGCCCACCGCCATCCGCCATGGAATACAGCGTACCCGCCTTCCCGTTCGGGACTGAAGAAAAGTAAGCTACTGTGCTATCAGTAGGTACCGAGAAATCAGTGGCGCCATACCGCCCCATCCCACGGGAGACACCCCATGCCCACGCTTCTGCACATCGACTCGTCCATTTGGCCCGGCGACGCCTCCGCTTCCCGCGCCGTCACCGCCACCTTCCGCAAGGAGTGGGAGGCCCGGCATCCGAACGGCACGGTGATCTACCGCGATCTGGCCGCCGAACCGCTGCCCCACCTCGACGGGGCCGCCGCCCACGCCGGATTCGTGCCGGCCGGTGACCGCACCCCCGAGCAGCACGAGGCATTCGCGCTGCGCGAGACCCTCGCCGGTGAGCTGGAGCGGGCCGACGCGGTCCTGATCGGCGCCCCCATGTACAACTTCACGATCCCCTCCACGCTCAAGGCATGGCTGGATCACGTGATCATCATGGGTCGCACCTCGGGCGCGGAGCAGACCACCACCTCGGGCACCCCGACGGTCGTCGTCGCCAGCCGTGGCGGCGGCTACGGCCCGGGCACCCCGCGGGAGAGCTTCGAATTCGTCACGACCTACCTGGACAAGGCGCTGAGCGGTGCGCTCGGCCTCGATGTCGAGTTCGTCGTGCCGGAGCTCACGCTGGCCCGTACCAATCCGGCCATGGCCGATCTGATCGAGCTGGCGGACGCCTCCAAGGCGAAGGCCCACGAGGACGCGACCTCCAAGGCGAAGGCCCTCGCCTCCCGCATCGCGGCCTGAGCGGTCCGGGACGTCGCCATGGCGCCCATGACAAGGGCCTCCCCGCCCGGGGAGGCTCTTGGTCCTGGGCCATCGGCCCTTCGGCCACAGCCCTTTGGTCACGAGTCGGGAGCCAAACGCGAAACGGGCCCCTCCCGAGCGACTTTTGTCACTCTGGAGAGACCCGCTCCGACTGGTGCGCGAGGGGGGAGTTGAACCCCCACGCCCTTTCGGGCACTGGAACCTGAATCCAGCGCGTCTGCCTATTCCGCCACCCGCGCATGGGTGCTGCCGTACGATGCTCCTCCGCTCCCCGGTGGACCCTTTGGAGTCCGTCCGGTTCGGGGCGGCGCGCCTTCCGACATCCAGAACACTAGCACGCTGCACAGGGTGGAATCACACCCGTTTCCGATGGTCCCGCACCCGCCCGCTCTGAGAGCGTCACGGTTGCGGGACACTGTCGTAAGGGCACCTCTACGATCCTGTGAGGGGTGACACTGCTCCACAGGGCCAGGAAGGGGAACCACCCGATTTCCCGACGCGTGGATACGATCAGTAAGCAGTACCAGGACGACACTGAGCACGACTGAGGAAGGAGGTGCCCCGTGGGAGTACTGAAGCGTTTCGAGCAGCGGCTCGAGGGACTCGTGAACGGCACCTTCGCCAAGGTGTTCAAGTCCGAGGTCCAGCCGGTCGAGATCGCGGGCGCGCTCCAGCGCGAATGCGACAACAACGCCACCATCTGGAACCGCGACCGGACCGTCGTCCCCAACGACTTCATCGTCGAGCTGAGCGCGCCCGACTACGACCGCCTCAGCCCGTACTCCGGACAGCTCGGCGACGAGCTGTCCGGGATGGTGCGCGACTACGCCAAGCAGCAGCGCTACACCTTCATGGGCGCCATCAAGGTCCATCTGCAAAAAGCCGAGGACCTCGACACCGGCCTGTACCGGGTGCGCAGCCGGACGCTGGCCTCCAGCGAGTCCCAGAACCCGCAGGCGGCCGCCGCTCCGGCCCGCGGCGGTGCCGGTGCCCCGCACCAGCGCCCCGGTGGTCACGGCTACCCCGCCCAGCCCGCGGGTCCGCCGCCGATGCCTGCCGCGCCCCCCGGTGCCCGCCCGGTGCCCCGCACCGGCGGCACCGGAGCGGGTGCGGCCGGAGCGGGCGTCGGTTCGCAGCCCCAGGGCCAGACCCGGCGCTGGATCGAGATCAACGGCACCCGCCACCAGATCTCCCGGCCCACCCTGGTGATGGGCCGCAGCACCGACGCCGACGTGCGGATCGACGACCCAGGTGTCTCCCGTCGACACTGCGAGATCCGGGTCGGTACCCCGCCGACCGTGCAGGACCTCGGGTCGACGAACGGCATCGTGGTGGACGGACAGCACACCACGCGCGCTACGCTCCGCGACGGCTCGCGGATCGTCGTGGGCAGCACCACCATCGTTTACCGGCAAGCCGAAGGGTGAAGCGGGGGCAATGTCAGAGCTGACCCTCACGGTCATGCGGTTGGGTTTCCTCGCCGTACTGTGGCTGTTCGTCATCGTGGCCGTTCAGGTCATCCGTAGCGACCTGTTCGGGACCCGCGTGACCCAGCGCGGTTCCGCGCGGCGCGGAGCCCCGGACCGGCCCCAAGCGCAGCAGCGCCAGCAGTCGGCACCACCGCCGCAGCGCCAGCAGTCGGGGGGCCGCGGCCGCCGCGGTGCCCCCACCAAGCTGGTGGTCTCCGAGGGGACGCTGACCGGCACCACGGTCGCCCTCCAGGGGCAGACCATCACCCTCGGCCGTGCGCACGATTCAACAATCGTGCTGGACGACGACTACGCCTCCAGCAGGCATGCCAGGATCTACCCCGACCGTGACGGCCAGTGGATCGTCGAGGACCTCGGGTCCACCAATGGCACCTATCTCGACCGGACCCGACTCACCACACCGACACCGATCGCGCTCGGCGCGCCGATCCGCATCGGCAAGACCGTCATCGAGCTGCGGAAGTAGTAGGACCATGACGACCGGAGGGTGGGCAGCGTGGTTGGCAAGGGGCTGTACCCGGAGCCGACAGGCGAGGTGCGCATGAGTCTGTCACTGCGTTTCGCGGCCGGATCGCACAAGGGCATGATCCGGGAGGGCAACGAGGACTCCGGTTACGCCGGGCCCCGGCTGCTCGCCATCGCGGACGGCATGGGCGGCCAGGCCGCCGGTGAGGTCGCCAGCTCCGAGGTGATCTCCACGCTGGTCCAGCTCGACGACGACATCCCGGGCTCGGACATCCTGACCTCCCTGGGCAGCGCCGTGCAGCGGGCCAACGACCAGCTGCGCGTGATGGTCGAGGAGGACGCCCAGCTGGAGGGCATGGGCACCACGCTCACCGCCCTGCTCTGGACCGGCCAGCGGCTGGGCCTGGTGCACGTCGGCGACTCGCGCGCCTATCTGCTGCGCGACGGTGTGCTGACCCAGATCACCCAGGACCACACCTGGGTGCAGCGCCTGGTGGACGAGGGCCGGATCACCGAGGAGGAGGCCGGCACCCATCCGCAGCGCTCCCTGCTGATGCGCGCCCTGGGCAGCGGCGAACACGTCGAGCCGGATCTCTCCATCCGTGAGGTCCGCGCCGGGGACCGCTATCTGATCTGCTCCGACGGGCTGTCCGGAGTGGTCAGCCACCAGACGCTCGAGGACACGCTCGCCAGCTATCAGGGCCCCCACGAGACCGTGCAGGAGCTGATCCAGCTCGCCCTGCGCGGCGGCGGCCCCGACAACATCACCTGCATCGTGGCCGACGTCCTGGATGTGGACGGCGGCGACACCATGACCGGGCAGCTCAACGACACCCCGGTCATCGTGGGCGCGGTCGCCGAGAACCAGATCCCCCTGGGTGACGGCGGCGCCGCGCACACCCCCGCGGGCCGCGCGGCCGAGCTCGGGCGCTCCAGCCGGTCCGTTCCGCAACAGGGCGACGCGCAGGGCGGGTTCGGCCCGCCCGGCAGCGGTCCCGAGGTCGGCGTCGCGCCGGAAGGCAGCTACGGCGACTACGCCAGCGGCGATCTGACCAAGAAGAGCGGCCGCAAGACCTGGCTCAAGCGCTCGCTGTACATCGCGCTCGGCCTGGCCGTGGTCGGCGGCGGGCTCTACGGCGGCTACCGCTGGACCCAGACCCAGTACTACGTGGGCTCCAATGGCGACCATGTCGCCATCTACCAGGGCATCAGCCAGGACCTCGCCTGGATCAAGCTCAACAAGGTCCATGAGGACCACCGCGAGATCGAACTCAAGTACCTCCCGACCGACCAGCGCGGCCGGGTGGAGGACACCATCGCGGTGAGCAACCTCGGCCAGGCCAGGGACAAGACCAAGGATCTCGCCACTCTCGCCGGGGCCTGCCGTAAGGCGGACGCCCAGAAGAAGGCCGAGGACCGGCAGAAGGATCTCACCGGCGGTGAGGACCGGGACCGCGGCGACTCCGGGAACGACAAGGAGTCGCCCAGCGCCAACAAACCCGGGGGCGGGGCCTCGCAGAACGACCGCAACGAGAACGAGGTGGAGACGCGGGCCGCCGAGGCCGCCTCCAAGCCGAAACCGACGACTTCTCCCACCCCGAAGCCCGGCCCCACGCTGTCGGAGGAGGAGAAGAGGTTGGTCCCGCAATGCAGCAGCGCCCAGCAGTGAAGCCGTAAGGGGCCGTCCACGTATGAGCAGCACGTCCAACACCACCACGATCAGCACGGTGGGCCCGCCGAGCCGACGTAACACCGAGCTCGCCATGCTGGTCTTCGCGGTGATCATTCCGGTCTTCGCCTACGCCAACGCGGGCTTGGCCCTCAGCGACGAGATGCCCTCGGGCATGCTCAGCTACGGCATCGGGCTCGGTCTGCTGGCCGGGGTCGGCCACCTCGTGGTGCGGAAGTTCGCGCCGTACGCCGACCCGCTGCTGCTGCCGATCGCCACCCTGCTCAACGGGCTGGGGCTGGTGCTCATCTGGCGGCTGGACCAGTCCAAGCGGCTGGCCGCGCGGGCGGAGAGCATCGGCCAGGTCTACGCGGCCGCGGCCCCCAAGCAGCTGATGTACTCGGCGATGGGTGTCGCCCTCTTCGTGGCCGTGCTGATCCTGCTCAAGGACCACCGGATCCTCCAGCGCTACACCTACATCTCCATGGCCGCGGCGCTGGTGCTGCTGGTCATGCCGGTGTTCTTCCCGGCCAAGTTCGGTGCCCGCATCTGGGTCACCGTGGGCAGCTTCTCCATCCAGCCCGCCGAGTTCGCGAAGATCGTCATCGCGGTCTTCTTCGCCGGCTATCTGATGGTGAAACGGGACGCGCTGGCGCTGGCCAGCCGCCGCTTCATGGGGCTGTACCTGCCGCGCGGCCGTGACCTCGGTCCGATCCTCGTCGTCTGGGGGATGAGCATCCTCATCCTCGTCTTCGAGACCGACCTCGGTACCTCACTGCTGTTCTTCGGCATGTTCGTCGTCATGCTGTACGTGGCGACCGAGCGCACCAGCTGGATCGTCTTCGGTCTGCTGATGTCCGCGGTCGGAGCGGTCAGCGTCGCCACCTTCGAACCGCACGTCCAGCAGCGGGTGGACGCCTGGCTCGACCCCTTCGCGGCCTTCAAGAACGGCACCAGTGACCAGATCGCCCAGGCGCTGATGTCCTTCGGCTCCGGCGGAGTCTTCGGCACCGGTCTGGGCCAGGGCAATTCCGACCTGATCGGCTTCGCCGCCAACTCGGACTTCATCCTCGCCACCGTCGGCGAGGAGCTGGGCCTGGCCGGCACCATGGCGTTCCTGCTGCTGTACGGCCTGATCGTGGAGCGGGGCGTACGGACCGCCCTCGCCGCCCGCGACCCGTTCGGCAAGCTGCTCGCGATCGGTCTCTCCGCGGCCTTCGCCATCCAGATCTTCGTGGTGGCGGGCGGTGTGATGGGGCTCATCCCGCTGACCGGCATGACCATGCCGTTCCTCGCGTACGGCGGTTCCTCGGTCCTCGCGAACTGGGCCCTGGTCGCGATCCTCATCAAGATCAGCGACACCGCGCGCCGCCCCGCCCCGGCCCCCGCTCCGTCCACAGACGCCGAGATGACTCAGGTGGTCCGCCCGTGAACAAGCCCCTGCGCCGCATCGCCATCTTCTGTGGACTGCTGGTCCTCGCCCTGCTGATCCGGGACAACTGGATCCAGTACGTCCAGGCCGATGACCTCAAGGAGAACAAGCACAACCGCCGGGTGCTGATCGCCCGCTACGGCCAGCCGCGCGGCAACATCATCGTGGACGGCCGGCCGATCACCGGTTCCGTCGAGACCAACGGCACCGACTTCAAGTACAAGCGCACGTACAAGAACGGCAAGATGTGGGCCCCGGTCACCGGCTACGCCTCCCAGGTCTTCGACGCCAACCAGATCGAGAAGCTCGAGGACAACATCCTCACCGGCAACGACGACCGCCTGTTCTTCAACCGGACGATCGACATGATCACCGGCAAGGAGCAGCGGGGCGGTGACGTGATCACCACGCTGAACGGCAAGGCCCAGAAGGCCGCGTACGAGGGTCTGGGCAGCAAGAAGGGCGCCGTCGCCGCGCTCGACCCGCGCACCGGCAAGATCCTCGCCCTGGCCAGCACCCCGAGCTATGACCCCTCGAAGATCGCGGGTGGCAACAAGAAGGACGAGAAGGCCTGGAACGCGCTCCAGCCGAAGAACAACACCGACGACCCGATGCTCAACCGGGCGCTGCGGCAGACCTACCCGCCCGGCTCCACCTTCAAGGTCGTCACCGCCGCCGCCGCGCTGGAGAACGAGAAGTACACGGACATCGACGCGCCGACCGACTCGCCGCTGCCCTGGCGGCTCCCGCTGTCCACCAAGAACCTGGACAACGAGGGCAACATCCCCTGCAAGGACGCCACTCTCCGGAAGGCCCTCCAGTACTCCTGCAACACGGTCTTCGGCAAGCTGGGTGACGACCTGCGCAAGGAGAAGATGCTGGAGCAGGCCGAGAAGTTCGGCTTCGGCGAGGAGGTCCTGACGCCGGTCCGCACCAACGCCAGCGTCTACCCCGAGGACATGGACCGGCCGTCCAACGCGCTGTCCGCCATCGGTCAGTACGACACCCGTGCCACCCCGCTCCAGATGGCCATGGTCGCCTCCGCGATCGCCAATGACGGCAAGCTGATGAAGCCGTACATGGTCGACTCGCTGCGGGCCCCCAACCTGAGCACCATCGAGCGGACCGACCCGGAGGAGATGAGCCAGGCGGTCTCCCCGGAGAACGCCCGCAAGCTCCAGGACATGATGAAGACCGTGGTCGACGAGGGCACCGGCCAGAGTGCCCAGATCCCGAACGTCGAGGTCGGCGGCAAGACCGGTACCGCCCAGCACGGTGTCGCGAACAGCAAGAACCCCTACGCGTGGTTCATCTCCTACGCCAAGACCGATGACGGCTCCCCGGTCGCGGTCGCGGTGGTCATCGAGGGTTCCGACACCGTCCGCGACGACATCGCGGGCGGCAAGCTGGCCGCGCCGATCGCCAAGGACGTGATGAAGGCGGTACTGGACAGCGAGAAGTGACGCCGGTCACGCCCGGATACCAATCCCGCACGTCGCCGTACCGGTCCGGTATCAAGTAGCGGCTGTGGCCCGGTCGCGTCGGACGTGCCGGGTACGGTATGCGCGAGCAGCACGTGACCGGCCCCCACAGGTGCGGTCGGGAATGACGGAAGAGGGCTGGAGTAGCTATGGAAGAGCCGCGTCGCCTCGGCGGCCGGTACGAGCTGGGCTCAGTGCTCGGCCGCGGCGGCATGGCGGAGGTCTACCTCGCCCATGACACCCGCCTCGGCCGCACTGTCGCTGTGAAGACGCTCCGGGTGGACCTCGCCCGTGACCCGTCCTTCCAGGCCCGGTTCCGCCGAGAGGCCCAGTCGGCCGCCTCGCTCAACCATCCCGCGATCGTCGCGGTCTACGACACCGGCGAGGACTACGTCGACGGTGTCTCGATCCCGTACATCGTGATGGAGTACGTGGACGGCTCCACCCTGCGTGAGCTGCTGCACTCGGGCAGAAAGCTGCTTCCCGAGCGCTCCATGGAGATGACCGTCGGCATCCTCCAGGCCCTGGAGTACTCGCACCGCAACAACATCGTCCACCGCGACATCAAGCCCGCGAACGTCATGCTGACGCGCACCGGCCAGGTCAAGGTGATGGACTTCGGCATCGCCCGCGCCATGGGCGACGCCGGGATGACCATGACGCAGACGGCCGCCGTGATCGGCACCGCCCAGTACCTCTCCCCCGAGCAGGCCAAGGGCGAGACCGTCGACGCCCGCAGCGACCTCTACTCCACCGGCTGTCTGCTCTACGAGCTGCTGACCGTGCGCCCGCCCTTCGTCGGCGACTCCCCGGTGGCCGTGGCCTACCAGCACGTACGGGAAGAGCCGCAGCCGCCGAGCGCGTACGACGCCGAGATCACCCCGGAGATGGACGCCATCGTCCTGCGGGCGCTGGTCAAGGACCCGGACTACCGCTACCAGTCGGCCGACGAGATGCGCGCCGACATCGAGGCCGCGCTGGAGGGCCAGCCGGTCGCCGCCACCGCGGCGCTCGGCGCGGTCGGCTACGGCGCCGGCGACCAGCCCACGACCATGCTGCGCCCGCAGGACTCGGGGGCGCAGACCTCGATGCTGCCCCCGATGCGCGACGACGACGGCGGCATGGGCTACGACGAGCGGCCCGACCGGGGCCGCGGCCGTGGTGGACCGCCGGAGAAGAAGAGCAATCTCTCGACGATCCTGCTGGTGCTCGCCGGGATACTGGTCCTGGTCGGGGCGATCTTCATCGGGAAGGCGACGTTCAGCGGCGGCAAGAACGACGACATGGCCGAGGTCCCGCGGCTGAAGGGCCTGTCGTACGCGGCCGCCGAGAAGCAGGCAGGCAACGTCGACTTCGACGTCAAGAAGATCGGCTCGAAATTCTGCGACCAGCCCAAGAACACGGTCTGTGAGCAGAGCCTGGAGGGCGGCAGCCAGGCCAAGCAGGGCAGCTTGATCGAGCTCACCATGTCCAAGGGCGCCAAGCCCGCGGCCAAGGTCGAGGTCCCCAGCGTCGTCAACTCCCAGATCGCCGACGCGACCCAGCAGCTGAAGGACAAGGGCCTCAAGGTCAGCCAGCAGCAGAAGGAGTCCCCGCAGCCCGCCGGTACGGTGCTCGCGCAGGATCCGACAGGCGGCACGAAGGCCGCCAAGGGCAGCACGGTCACGCTGACCGTGGCCGCGGCCGAGTCCAAGATCGTCGTCCCGGACGTGACCACCAAGAACGTCGAGGACGCCAAGAAGGCGCTCCAGAAGAAGGGCCTCGCGGCGTCGGTCACCGAGGAGGAGAACGGCGATGTCGAGGCGGGCACGGTGACCAAGCAGGATCCCGCCGGGGGTCAGGAGGTCGATCCCAATTCGGTCATCACCCTGACCGTCGCCAAGGCTCCCGCGCAGCAGGAGAACGTCCAAGTGCCCAACCTGGCCGGCCAGAAGCTCAAGGACGCCAAGGCGGCGCTCCAGCAGCTCGGGCTGAACGTGGGCAACATCGCCGGACCCAAGGACGACAACGCCACCGTGGTCACCAGCCAGCCGGTCGCGGGGACCCAGGTGCCCAAGGGCCAGTCCGTGAACCTCCTGACGACCGGCGGCCAGGGCAACAACGGCGGCGCCGACGGAGGCCAGGACGGCGGCGCCGACGGAGGGATCTTCGGTGGCACGGACGGTGCCACCGCCACCGGATAGCCCGCCGGACAGCCCACCGGGCTCGACCGGGCTCAACGACGGGGAAGCCCCCGGCGCCCTTCCACGAGGGCGCCGGGGGCTTCCCCGTGTCCATGACCTGCCGCGCCGGTCAGCGCAGCTCCACAGGGGGCGTACGGCGCACATCGACCTTCTCGGTGCGCTCCAGCTCGGCCCACACGATGTAGCGGTGGCGCGAGGTGTAGACCGGGGTGCAGGTCGAGAGCGTGATGTAGCGGCCCGGCTTCTTCTTGCCCGACTCCTTGGGGACCGCGTCGAGTACGTCCACGTTGTACTTCGAGGTCTCGGGGAGCGTCGCGTAGACCCGGTAGACGTACCAGCGGTCGCGGGTCTCGAAGACGACCGGATCGCCCTCGTCGACCTTGTCGATGTTGTGGAACTTGGCGCCGTGGCCGTCGCGGTGGGCGGCGAGAGTGAAATTCCCCTTTTTGTTCCAGGGCATCGCGGACTTGACCGGGTCCGTGTAATAGCCCGCGACACCGTCGTTCAGGGTCGCGGTACGGGTGCCCTTCTTGACCAGCACCTCGCCGTTGTGCATGGACGGTACGTGCAGGAAGCCGATGCCGTCCTTGGTGTCGAGACTCCCCGGGCCCTGCTGCGCCCAGTGCCGCCGCACCCGGTCACCCTGCTTCTTCGCCTCGCGGTCGGCGAGCACATTGGTCCACCACAGCGAGTAGACGACGAAGAGGGCGAGGATCAGACCCGCGGTGATCAGCAGTTCGCCCAGGACGCCGATGGCCGCGGCTATCCGGCCGCGTGCGGTACGGGGAGCGGGCTGGGCGGGCGGATCGGGGGCCCGGCCCCGCCGCTGCTCGTGGTCGGTCCGTGCCACCGCGTCGTACCCCTTTTCTGCTCTTCCCGCTCAGACGCGCTCATTCGACCAGCGCGTCCGGCTTCCCTTCGCTGCGCGGGCGCTCGTCGACCATCTTGCCCCACACGATCATCCGGTAAGTGCTGGTGAACTCCGGGGTGCAGGTGGTCAGCGTGATGTAACGGCCCGGCTTGGTGAAGCCCGAACCGGCCGGCACCGGCCCGATGACGCCCGTGTTGGCCGGGGACGTCTGCGGGAGGATGTCGTCCATCTCGTAGGTGTAGTACCGGCGTTGGGTCTCGATGATGATCTCGTCGCCGGGCTTGAGGTGGTTGATGTAGCGGAACGGCTCGCCATGGGTGTTGCGGTGCCCGGCGAGCGCGAAGTTCCCCTTCTTGTCCCAGGGCATCGCGGACTTCAGCTTGCCCTTGGCGTAGTGGCCGACCATGCCGCGGTCCAGGACCGCGTGCTTGTCGATCCCCTCGGCGATCGGGGCCTTCACATCCAGCTTGGGGATGTAGATGATCGCGAACCCCTCACCGGGGGAGAAGGTCCCCGGGTCGCGGTCGCCGCCGCCGTTCTCGTCCCACTGCTTGCGGAGGGTGTTGGCGGCGCCGTTGGCCTGCTGATGGGCCCGGATATTGGTCCACCACAGCTGATAGGTGACGAAGAGCAGCATCACCACGCCGAGCGTGATGAACAGCTCCCCGGCGACCCGGCTCATGACCACCCCGGGGCTGTCCTTACGGGCGCGGGCGGCACGCTTGGCCTCCATACGGGTGCGGGGCGCGGCGCCGGTGGCCGTCCGTGGGCCGCCCGCGCCGCCGTGGGCCGCGCCGCGCCGGCCGCCGCGCCGGGACGCCTCCTGGGCGGCCCTGCGGCGGGCGGCACGGCCGCCGGTCGGCGTCGGCTCGCCATAGCGGCCCGGGGTGCCGGGCGGGGCCGTGGCGCCGTGGCCGACCTTCCGCAGCGGCATGGTCTCGTCGCTGCCGGGGAGCCCGGTCCGGGGCGGCACCGCGCGCAGGGCCACCGTCTCGTCGTCGCCCCGGGGCCGCGCGGCGGGTGCGGGGCGCGCCATGGGAGGCAGGACGGCGGTCTCATCGGCCCTGCGGGGCTCTGGGGGGGCCGCTCGCGCCCTGCGGCGCCCCGTGGGGGGTGCTGGGACGTTCTCCGCCTCGCCGGGCCCTGTGGCGGCCGGATGGCGGCGCCGCCGTCCGGCCGGGGGCGGTACGGCGCCCGGGGCGGTCTCCTCGGGCGGGCGGCGGTGGCGGCTGTGGGGCCCGGGATCCGGTGGCCGCCCGGGGAGCGAGGCGGTGCCCAGGGTGTGGCCCGTGGCTCCGTCCGGGGCCGCTCCCGGCAGCGGACCGCTCAGGGGGTCGTCCGGCCGCTCCCCCGGCGCCGCGAACGCGTCGGAGCCCCCGTGGGCGCCGTACCGCCCCGGTGACCCGTACGGCGTGTACGGGGCTGTTTCCTCGGCGCCGTAGGCCGCGCCCTCGCGCTCGGGGCGCAGTGCGGTCACTCGCCTGCCTTGCCGCCGACCGCCCCGACGACCGGGGCAAGCCCCGCGGACCGCTCCACCGCTCCGCTGTCGCCGCACTCCACCAGCCAGTTGGCGAGCATGCGGTGGCCCCATTCGGTGAGCACCGACTCGGGGTGGAACTGCACGCCCTCGACGCGCAGTGCGCGGTGGCGCAGCCCCATGGCGATGCCGGTCTCGGTCCAGGCCGTGATCTCCAGCTCGTCCGGGACGGTGTCCCGCTCGACGGCCAGCGAGTGGTAGCGGGTGGCGGTGAACGGGGACGGCAGCCCCCGGAAGACGCCCGCTTCCTCGTGGGTGACCAGCGAGGTCTTACCGTGGAGCAACTCCGGGGCGCGGCCCACGACTCCGCCGTAGGCGACGGCCATGGACTGCATCCCCAGGCAGACGCCGAACACCGGGACGCCGGTCGCGGCGCAGTGCCGCACCATGTCGACGCAGACCCCGGCCTCCTCGGGGGTGCCCGGCCCGGGGGAGAGCAGTACGCCGTCGAAGCCGTCCTGGGCGTGCGCGAGGGCTACCTCGTCGTTGCGCACCACCTCGCACTCGGCGCCGAGCTGGTACAGGTACTGGACCAGGTTGAAGACGAAGCTGTCGTAGTTGTCGACGACCAGGACGCGCGCGCTCATCGGGGACCCGCCATTCCCTCGTCGACCGTCACGTCGTTGAACGGCAGCAGCGGCTCCGCCCAGGGGAAGACGTACTGGAAGAGCACGAAGACGATCGTCAGCACCATCACGAGCGAAATGAGCGCCCGCACCCACGCGTTCCCCGGCAGATGCCGCCAGATCCAGCCGTACATGCCGTCCCTACTCACCGATGACGAAGTCGATTGCAGCACCGGAGTGCAGCACCAGAGTAAAGGCCGAGGGCGGCCCGGGAGGGTCAGCCGGACAAAGCGGCGGGCTTGCCTTCGGTGACCGGGCGGGTCGCGTCGAGGTGCGCCCAGGCGATCAGCCGGTGACTGTGCCCCCACTCCGGGTCGCAGGTCGTCAGCGTCAGATAGCGGCCGGGGCGCCGGAAACCGGACGCCCGCGGCACCGGATCGATCACCCCGGTGTCGCTGGGGCGGGTGCGGTAGGGGCGCCGGTCGACGCGGTAGGTGAACCAGGTGGTGCCGTCGGTCAGCACCACCGCGTCGCCGGCGCGCAGGTCGGGGAAGTCCTTGAAGGGGTCGCCGTAGGTGCGGCGGTGCCCGGCGACGGCGAAGTTCCCGGTGGCGCCGAGGCGGGCGGTGCGCGAGTAGTGGCCGAGCCCCTTCTTGAGGGTGTCGGCCTCGGTGCCCTGGAGGACGGGTTTGGCCCAGTCGCCGCCGAAGCGGGGGATGTACATGACCGCGAAGGAGGCGCCCGGCTCGTACCGGGGTGGTGCGGCCGGGGCTCGGGCGCCCCCCACGGTGAGGGAGCCGGTGGACCAGCGGTCCTGGAGGCGGTCGATCTCGCCGTCCATGGCTCGGTCGGCGCGGACGGAGGTCCAGTAGAGGAGGTAGACCACCAGAAGAATGATCAAGGTGCCGATGGTGACGCACAGTTCACTGAGCGTTCTGATGATCACCCGCGTGGTCACCGGACCCCCAAGCGCTACCCGATGGGCTGTGCCTGATGCAGGTCCACTGTGCCGGAGTAGCCGGGAAGAGTCACCGTGTCGTGCTGGTCGACTTTCCAGCCGAGACCGTAGGCGTCGACGTAGCTGCGGTAATTCTGGATGGCGGGGGACGCGGCGAGCGCGGTGCGCAGCTTGCCCCGGTCACCGACGGCGGTGATCTTGTAGGGCGGGGAGTAGACCCGGCCCTGGAGGATCAGGGTGTTGCCGACGCAGCGCACCGCGCTGGTGGCGATCAGTCGCTGGTCCATCACCATGATCCCCTTCGCTCCGCCCTGCCACAGGGCGTTCACCACGGCCTGGAGGTCCTGCTGGTGGATCACGAGGTCGTTGGGCTGCGGCTCGGGCACGCCGGGGATCAGGGCGGTGGCGTTCGGCGGGGCGTCGGTGAGGGTGACGGTGACCCCGGTTCCGGTGAGCTTCTTGGTGCCCGCGGTCTTCTCCAGCCGGGCCAGCTTCCGGCGCTCGGCGCTGGTGCTGCCGTCGTCACGGCGGGCGAGGGCGTCGACCTCGGAGCGCATCCGGGCCGCGCTGTCGTCGAGGGTGTGGTTCTTCCGGCTGCGCTCCTGGATCAGGTCGGACAGCCGCAGCATCGATTCATCACTGCGGATGTTGGTCCCCTGTGCCGTGTTGAAGCTGGTCCAGAAGATGAGCCCGGCCAGCGCGAAACCCGAGGCGGTCAGCAGCCGGGCGGGGCGGAGGGCGGGTCGGCGGGAGCCCGGGGTGGGGGAGTCAGCGGAATTGCTCAACGTACCCTTACTCCTTACGACGCCGCGGAAGGACTACGCTAACTGACGTGTGGGGGAGCGAAGTGGTCCCCATCGCTGTCCCGCCCCGGCGCCGTCCGTTCATATCCCCGCGCGGTCACGCAGCGCATCGACAGGAGAGTTCCTCGTGCCGAAGTCACGGATCCGCAAGAAGGACGATTTCACCCCGCCCCCGGCGAAGCAGGCGGCGAACATCAGCCTGAGCAGCGGCCGCCGCTGGGTGGCACCGCTGATGCTGGCGATGTTCCTGATCGGCCTGGTGTGGATCGTCGTCTTCTACGTGACCACGGGGGACATGCCGATCGAGTCGCTGGGCAACTGGAACATCGTCGTCGGCTTCGGCTTCATCGCCGCGGGGTTCGTCGTCTCCACACAGTGGAAGTAGGACCCTCCGCGGTCCTTTCGGCGTCGCTCGCCGATCTCTGTCCACAGGGTTATCCACAGGCGGGGAAAACTCAGAAGATCTGTGGATAACCTCTGCCGCGTTGACGCCGGTGTGACCGGTTGGGCATCTCCGTTCGATCGTTCACACCTGCACTTTCCTGCGAAAATGCAGGTCAGCAGGGGAACGCACAGATGTTCTCCACAGGTTGCGCGGAATCCGCCGCATGCTGTGGACAACTGACCGAGCCAGACCCGTTCGAAGCTCTCGGTGACGGTGGGGCCGGATGGCCCCGCCGGGCTCGGCCGGTGGGTGCGCCGCGACCTCAGGTGCGCCGCGACCTCAGCCGTGGGACCGCCGTGGCCTCAGCCGGTCAGCTCGGCCGTGCGGATCCAGACCACCGCGATCATCGCGAGCAGAGCCACCGCACAGGTCCCCCACTGCACCAGCGTCCGGCGCTCACGCGGGGCGTGCACCATGCCGTACGCGACCGCCGTGCCGACGACCAGTCCGCCGACATGGGCCTGCCAGGCGATCCCGGACCAGGTGAATGTGAAGAGCAGGTTCAGCGCGAGCAGCGCGATGACCGGCCGCATGTCGTACTGGAGGCGGCGCATCAGCACGGCGGTGGCGCCCAGCAGACCGAAGATCGCTCCGGAGGCTCCCAGCGAGGGCTGGTTCTGCGCGGCGAGCAGATAGGACAGCGCGCTGCCGCCGAGGCCGGAGAGTAGATAGAGGGTGAGATAGCGGGCCCGGCCGAGCGCGGCTTCCAGCGGACCGCCGATCCACCACAGCGAGAGCATGTTGAAGGCGATGTGCATCACCTGCTGGTGGAGGAAGACCGAGGTCACCAGCCGGTACCACTGGCCCTCGGCGACGCCGACGATATGGCCGGCGCCCGGGTCGTAGGCCCGGCCGACCAGGTCGAGGTCGTCCACGAAGCGGTCGCCCGCCCCGAGCACCACCAGCCATATGACGAGGTTGAGGGCGACGAGGATCTTGGTGATCAGCCGCGGGTCGGAGGTGATCACACCGCCCGCGATGGTGCGCGGCTGGGACGCGCGCGGCGAGGGGCCCGGCGCCGCCGAGCCCGACGCGGCGGAGGCACGGCCACCCACACAATCCGGGCACTGGAAGCCCACGGAGGCACTGATCATGCACTCCGGGCAGATCGGGCGCTCACAGCGGGTGCAGGTGATGCCCGTCTCCCGCTGCGGATGCCGGTAACAGCAGACCGCCTGGTCCTCCATGGTGTCCCCTCGCCCCCTGTCCACACGCTCGGTCACGTCCTTCGCCCCGCTTGTTCACACGGACAAGCGGGGCGCGGAGTTCCCGTGCGCGGGGATCAGCCCTCGCGGGTCTCCACGACGACGGACTCGATCACGACGTCCTGGAGCGGACGGTCGGTGCGCGGGTTGGTCGCGGCGGCCGCGATCGTGTCCACGACCTTCTTGCTGCCCTCGTCGACGACCTCGCCGAAGATGCTGTGCTTACCGGTCAGCCACGTGGTGGGGGAGACGGTGATGAAGAACTGCGAGCCGTTGGTGCCCGGCCCGGCGTTGGCCATCGCCAGCAGGTACGGCTTGTTGAACGCCAGGTCCGGGTGGAACTCGTCACCGAACTCGTAGCCCGGACCACCGGTGCCGTTCCCCAGCGGGTCACCGCCCTGGATCATGAAGCCGCTGATGACCCGGTGGAAGACCGTGCCGTCGTAGAGCTTCTCCTTGGCCTTCTTGCCCGTGGCCGGGTGGGTCCACTCGCGGCTGCCCTCAGCGAGCTCCACGAAGTTCTTGACCGTCTTGGGCGCGTGGTTCGGCAGCAGCCGCACCACGATGTCGCCGTTGTTCGTCTTCAGAGTGGCGTAAAGCTGCTCGGCCACGATCTACCTTCCATCGTTTTCACTTCCGTCTCCTGATCCTCGCACGGACCCGAGGGCGAGGGGTATCCGTGAAGGGCACTGACGGCGCGCCGATCCCTGGTCTTTCCGGAAGAATCTCCGCTATGACCCGGATGCCCGGCCTCACATGCTCCAGATGCTGCGAACGGGCATGATCTCCACAAACAGGCATGATCTTTCTTGGGATGGAAACACGAAACTGCGCAAGCTGAGCAGAGAACTCTGAACCCCGGAGCAACGACCAACGCCACCGAGGAGGAGGATCCCGTGACCCGCATTGACAGCGTGCGAGCCGCGACCGGCACCGCCAAGAGCGGCGTCCTGCACGCCGCGGAGGCGGTGGCGCCCTACGCCGGTACGGCCAAGGACACCGCCACCCGCTACGCGCACGAGGCGCGTGTGCGGCTGGCGCCGAAGGTCTCGCACGCCGCACATCAGGCGCGGTGCAGCGCCGGTACGCAGTACCACGCGCACGTCGCGCCCAGGCTCACCCAGGCCAGGGGGAGCCTGCCACCCAAGGTGGACGCGGCCGCCACCCGTGCCGCCAAGCGCACCCGCAAGGCCGCCCAGCAGGCCGCCGAGTACACCGGGCCCCGCGTGGAGAACGCGGTGGCCGGGGTCCGCGCGGCGGCCGGACCCGCCCGTGAGGAGGCGGTGATCCGCACGGCCGCGGCCGTGGCCGCGCTGCGTACCCATGTGACCGCCGCCGACATCGAGAAGCTGGCCAGGAAGCGCGCCCGCCGGGCCCGCGCCGGACGGGTGGCCAAGCGGGCCACCTTCATCGGGCTGATCGGGGCGGGGGTCTTCGCCGCGTGGAAGTGGTGGGACCGGCAGGCCAACCCCGACTGGCTGGTGGAACCCCCGGCCGCGACCGAGGTGGGCGACCGCGATCGGCTGGCCACTGTGGACGGCACCGACCAGAGCACCCTGGACCCGGAGGTGCAGGCCAAGCAGGCCGAGGCCGAGGAGCGCAAGGGCGACGACCAGCGCTGACCGCCACCACCGGCGCCCGGAAGTCCTTGGCGGGGTCCGGTCGACCGGTGGGACGCGGAAGGCCGGCGGGCAGCGCGAGGCTCGCCGAGGGGCGGAAGACCGAGGGTCTTCCGCCCCTCCGTCGTCCCCGGACCCCGTCGTCCCCGGACCCCGTCGGACCCCGTCGCCTTCAGTCCCCGGGCGCGCCCACACCGGCGCGGCGCTGCCGCCGCTCCAGGAAGATCTCGGTGAAGACCGAGACCTTGGCCCGCAGCGCCCAGGGGTCGAACGGCTTGGCCATATAGTCCACCGCCCCCGCCGCGTATCCGCGCGAGGAGTGCTCCGGATCGGCACCCATCGCGGTCAGGAAGATGATCGGGATGTCCCGGTTCCGCGAGCGCCGCTTGATGTGGGCGGCCGTCTCATAGCCGTCCATCTCCGGCATCTGCACATCGAGCAGGATCACGGCGAAGTCATCGTGGTCCAGCAGCGCCTTGAGGGCCTCCTGACCGGAGGCCGCGGTCACCAGCTCCTGGTCGAGGGTGGCCAGCACGGCCTCCATGGCCAGCAGATTGTTGGGCTGGTCGTCCACCACAAGGATCTTGGGGCGGGGCCCGCCGCAGGGCCGGGCCATCGGCCCCACCGGGGCGTCCGGCTCCTCGTCCCGCCGCGGGACCGCGGCCGGGCCCTGGGCCTCCACCATGGCGAGCTGGCGCTCCAGCACCAGACAGCGGTCCTCCGCCAGCCGTCCGCGTCTGCGTACCTCCGCCAGGTCCTCGCTGAGCCGCCGCACCTCCCGCTCCAGCTTGTCCCGCTCCTTCATCAGCTCCTCACGGTCCGGTGCCCCCCGCTCCAGCGCGTCCGCGCGGGCACGCTCCATGGCCCAGGCCGCCTCGGCCTGGTTCAGCCGCACCTCCAGGTCGGCGATGCGGTGCTTGCGGTCGAGCAGTACCTCGCCCAGCGCGTCCTGATGGGCGAGCGAGCAGCGCGCCTCCCGGTCCGCATCGGCCAGCTGCACCTGGAGGATCTCCATGGCATGGGCGGGGGACCGGCTGGTGCGCACCGCGGCCCGGTGCAGCTCACGCATCAGCTCGATGGCGGCCGGGGTGACGGCGGCGCCCCGCCGCGCCGCCAGATCGGTGAACAGATCGAAGACGAACTCCCAGGGCGGGATGCGCGTCCCGCTCAGGAAGCGCGAGACCGTACTGGGATCCCGGTGGCGTCGCACCGCGTATCTGCGCATCGAGACCTCCAGCCCGGCGAAGAGCCGCCTCAGCTCCACGGCGAACGCCCGGCACTCCTCGGGCAGATTGTCCCCGAGCGGATGCAGCTCACCCATCTCGTCCCCCTCTACGGCGACTCACGCCGAACAGACGATTCCCGGGCGGCTTGCCCGAGTTGTGAGCGACAGCCTGGAGGATCACGCGAGTGTTGCGCCGGACAACGCCCGGAGTGGCAACACCGGGGCCGCCGAACACGGCCGCACAACGAACCAGCCGGAACACCGCTGTGGTGTCCCGGCTGGTGACAGAGGTGGAGCCTAGGAGAGTCGAACTCCTGACATCCGCCATGCAAAGACGGCGCTCTACCAACTGAGCTAAGGCCCCGTCGCCCATCAGGATACCCGGTGTCGGCAGCCTTTCCCGACCGGGTATCGCTCGCACGTACCGCTCTCCGTAGGATGCCACGCAAGATTCGCGGCAGCGAAGCGAAGGGGAGACCGAGATGGACGCAACACAGCAGGACGCCACAGCGCGTGCACGGGAGCTGCAGCGCAGCTGGTACGGAGAACCGCTGGGGGCGCTGTTTCGCCGTCTCATCGACGATCTCGGTCTCAACCAGGCCCGTCTCGCGGCTGTACTCGGTCTCTCCGCCCCCATGCTGTCGCAGCTCATGAGCGGCCAGCGAGCGAAGATCGGCAACCCGGCTGTGGTCCAGCGCGTACAGGCCCTCCAGGAGCTCTCCAGCCAGGCCGCGGACGGCAGGGTCAGCGCCGCGGAGGCGGCGGAGCGCATGGAGGAGATCAAGAAGAGCGCGGGCGGCTCCGTCCTCAACTCCACGCAGACCGCGGCCAGCACGGGCGCCCCGACCGTGCGGCGCGTGGTCCGCGAGATCCAGTCGCTGCTGCGCTCCGTGGCAGCCGCGGGGGACATCATCGACGCGGCGGACTCCCTCGCCCCCACCCACCCCGAGCTGGCAGAGTTTCTCCGTGTGTACGGCGCCGGGCGGACCGCCGAGGCGGTCGCGCACTATGAGGCGCACCAGAGCTGACGGGCTGATGGGCTGCTGACGAGTCGATGACGGGGCGGGCACGACGCGATGGGTGAGATCTTCGCGGGCCGGTACGAGCTGGTGGACCCGATCGGGCGCGGGGGTGTGGGCGCCGTCTGGCGGGCCTGGGACCACCGCCGCCGGCGCTATGTGGCGGCGAAGGTGCTTCAGCAACGGGACGCGCATACGCTGCTGCGGTTCGTCCGGGAACAGGCACTGCGGATCGACCACCCCCATGTGCTGGCGCCTGCGAGCTGGGCGGCGGACGACGACAAAGTGCTGTTCACCATGGATCTGGTGGGCGGCGGCTCGTTCGCCCATCTCATCGGTGACTACGGCCCGCTGCCGCCGCGCTATGTCTGCACCCTGCTCGACCAGTTGCTCTCCGGGCTGGCCGCGGTGCACGCCGAGGGCGTGGTGCACCGGGACATCAAACCGGCGAACATCCTGCTCGAGGCCACCGGGACACGACGGCCCCATGTCCGGCTGTCCGACTTCGGCATCGCGCTGACCAAGGGCGAGCCCCGGCTCACCGAGGCCAACTATGTGATGGGCACGCCCGGTTACTTCGCGCCCGAGCAGATGATGGGAGAAGACCCGGACTTCCCGGCGGACCTCTTCGCCGTCGGACTGGTGGCGCTCTATCTGCTCAGCGGGCATAAGCCTGACGCGGAGGCGCTGGTGAAGCGCTTCAGCGAGCACGGGGTGCCGAACCCGCCCGCGGAAGTGCCGGAGCCGCTGTGGCAGGTGGTGGCGGGGCTGCTGCAACCGGACCCGGAGGACCGCTTCCGCACCGCCATCGGGGCGCGCAAGGCACTCGCGACCGCCGTGGAGTCGCTGCCCGAGGTCGACTTCGACGACGAGACGATCGAGATCTTCGATCAGCTCGGCCCGCTGCCCACCGGGTTCGGCTCCTGCGGTCCGACCCACCCGAGGCCCCGCCATGCCAAGGCGGACTCCCCCGCCGAGGCCGCGGAAGCGGCCCGGACCGCGACGACCGCCGAGGCGGCGCACGTCTCCCGGCCCGCCGCCGAACCGGAGGAACCGGCCGAACCCGCCCCACCGCAGCCCTCCATGTCGGACACCGGGAGCTTCACCCTCCCGCCGCCCCGTCCACAGCCGCACACCCCCTCGCAGCCACGGGAGCAGCACGCGGCGCCGGCTCATCCACCGGTGCAGGGGCCGCTGCCCCCGCAGCACCCGCCGACACCGCACCCCCTGACGCCCCATCCCCCGGTCCAGCGGCCCTCGCTCCCTCAGCCACCGGTGTCCCATCCGCCGGTGCCCCATCCGCACATCCCACAGACGCCCTCGACCGTCGCCCCGCGACCGCAGGCCCCCCACACCCCGCAGACCCCGCAGACCCCGCAGCCGCCCGTACAGCCGCCGCTGGCCGGGCACCACCCCGAGCCGCCGGGCTCTCCTCATCCCCATACGCCCACCCCCGTACCGATCGCGACGCCCTCCGCGGCGCCGCTCGCTCACCCTCCTACTCGTCCATACACCGCTCAGCAGCCGCGGGTTCCGCACCGGGCCGCACGGCGTCCCGGACCGTCGCGGAAGGCGACGGTCTCGATCCTGGTCGCCGCGGCCGTGTGCTTCGCCGTCGGCGCGTGGGCACTGCTCCTCGCGGGCTGAGCCCGCCGCGGCCGGTGTGACGCGGCGCCCCACACGTCGGTACGCGCTGCCGCCCGTACGTCAGAACGCCCCGCGGCCCGTACGTCAGAACGCCGCGCCGCCCGACCGCCAGTACGCCCCGCCGCAGCCCGCTACCAGCCCGACGGCGGCCCGTACCGCCGCTGCTGCCCCGTCGACGGCTCCCCCGCCCCGGAAGCCCCCAGACTCGCGTCTGGCGCCGCCTCGCCCGTACCACCGCGCGGGCCTTCGTCCGGCTCCCCCGCCGCCGTACGCCGCCGGGCGGTCAGGGTCCAGGTGCCGAGCCCGGCCAGCAGGACCGTGCCCGCGCCGAGCCCCGTCCAGCCCACCAGCCGGAGCGTGGACGTGGACCCGTCGTCCGCCGGGACGGACATCGTGTCGTCCCCCGCGGACAACGCACTCTGCCGCGCGGCCTCCTTGTCGGCGTCGGTGAGGCCGAAGCCCTGCTTCAGCGCGTCCCCCTGGTAGTCCGGTCCACCGCTCGCGGCTCCGGCGACCCGCACCCGCAGGGTGACCGGCACCGTGCCCTTCACCTGAGGGGCCACCTCGGTGGGGCTGAGCGTGACGGCCAGGAAGTACCCACCCGCCACACTCATCGCACGGACCGAGTAGTCGGCCTTGGCACGGCGGTTGCCGTAGGCGACGGGCGCGGTACTCACCTGCGTCCCCGTCGCGGTCCCCTTCCCGACGCCGACGGTGCCGCGCTTGGCGAGTCCGAGCGCCGGAGTGTACGCACGCAGGGACACCGCCTTGTCGAGGGGCTGGGAGCTCTTGTCCTTGCCGTCCGCGGGCAGTTCGGCGACGGCGGAGAGCTGCTGGCCCCAGTCGACCGGGACCCGGTAGAAGTGCGTCTCACCGGGGCGGAATTCATCTCCCCACACCCCTGTGGACACCGTGGGCGCGTCTCCGAACCGGCGGCCCCCCTCGTGGTGCCGCGGGCTGCCGCTCGGCGGCCGCGGCGGATCCGTCCGCCAACTCCCCTCCGGCGTCGCGCCCGTGGATCCGCCCTTCGCCGGGGGCTCCACCATCAGCCGCAGTTCCAGGGGCCAGCGGGTGGGGTCCTGCGCCCCCGCCTGACGCTCCACCGTGACCAGATAGCGCCCCGCGGTACGGCAGGACGCCAGCGACCCGGCATCGGTCTGCCGGGCGACGTGGTCGGCCAGGGGATAGGCGACACCGTTGCTCTCGAACCGGGGCGAGGCGGTGTCGCAGGTGCCGCCGCCCGGATTCTGGAGGGTGATCCGGAGCCCGTCGCGGAACGACGTCACGTCCGAGCCCGGCCGGGGGGCGGCGACCGCCGAGACATAGGCGGCCGACTTCGCGTCGAGACTGACCGCGTAATACCGCTTCTCACCCGGGCCGACGCTGTCGGTGTAGGTGCGTCCGGAGGCCAGTGCCGGGGCGCCGGTGGCGTCCCCGGCGCCGCGTATCCGGGTGCCCCGGGTCTCGTACCCCCGGGGTCCTCCGCTGCCGTCGGCGGGCTCCGCCAGGGCCTGTCCCTGCGTCGTCACCACCGCACACAGCGCCGCCACCGCGGCGAGGCCCGACCTGACCCTGCTGCGGTCCCTCATCTCGCGTCACTCCTCGTCGTACCGGCCGCGGCCGCGGACTCCGCCCGGTTTTGCGTATGCAAGCAACTCGTTTGCGAGAGTGAACACGACGCCCCCCGTCAGCAGATTCTCGGAGCCCCCGCGACCATCCCTCCCCGCCATGGTCGCCAGTAAAGCGGACAGGGCCCCGACCGCTCCAGCGGTCGGGGCCCTGTACCGGGACTCGTGGGGGTCACACGCCCGAACCCGCGGGCACGGAGTCGGTCGCCTCCGTCCACAGATCCTGCTCAGCGCGATCCGCCTGGATCTGGCGGTACACGAGGAGCCCGCCGATGGCGGCCAGTGCGACCAGGAGGAGCTTCTTCACCGCGCTACCTCGTCTCTTTCTTGACGTAGGGGACCTCTGGCGCCCGATGATACACACCGACCGATACCGTTCGGTGACCTATGCCCGCCATCGACGCGGCAACTATCGGCCATCAACTCCTCGGACGCCCATACGAAATCGGCCCGGCGGAGAAATTCTCCGGCCGGGCCGTTCGCATCGGTGGGGCTAACAGGACTTGAACCTGTGGCCTCTTCCTTATCAGGGAAGCGCTCTAACCGTCTGAGCTATAGCCCCGCGCTGCACCGAAAGATTAGCGCACCACCAGCCCTGTCCCAAAATCGGTATCGCAGGGCCGCTACTCGTCCTCGGCGAGCGTGAGCTCCACGCCACCGACGAAGCCCGCGGACAGGTTGTAGATGAACGCGCCCAGGGTGGCCAGGGCCGTCGCCAACACCACATTGATCACGGCGATGATCGAGGTGAACCCCAGAACACGCGGCAGCGACAGGAAGGACTGGAGGTCGAATCCGGTGCCCTTCTGGGACTCCGTCGCCTCGCTGATCGTCCCGCCCACGGCGCTGAAGACGCCCATGGCGTCCATGACCATCCACAGCACCGCCGTGGCGATCACCGTGCAGATGCCCAGGGCGATCGCGAGCAGGAAGCTGACCTTCATCACCGACCACGGGTCCACCTTGGAGACCCGCAGCCGCGCCTTACGGGTGCGCGGCACCGGACGGGCCCCCGCACCGGTGCGGGGGCGCCGGATGCCCGTGGTGGCCTGACCCCCGGTCTGCGACGAGGCCCCGGGGACCCCGCGGCCCGCCGTACCGCCACCGGACGGCGGCGCGTAGGCCTGCGGCGGGTGGTACGGCTGTGCGGTCGCCCCGCTGGAGCTCCGCTCGCCGGGCAGCGGACTGGCCGAGCGCTGCTCACGCGGCGGCCGCTGGGGCCGGAGCTCACGGGTGTCGGTCACCGTACCCCGCTGGGAGTCGGCGGCCGGGCCACGGGCGCCGTCAGGAGCGGACGCCTTGCCCGCTGAGGGCGCGGCTCCCGGCCCGGGCCGCCTTCCGGCGTCCGCACCGCCGTCCGCGGCACCCGTGGCTCCACTCACGACTTACTCCTCGGTCTCGTCAGCCGGGGGCTCGATGCCCTCGGCCGCCTCAGGCGCGGCCCCCTCGGCTGCCTCGATCCCGGCCGCGGAGATTTCCTCCTCGACCTCTTCAGCCTCACGACCGGCCTCGGCGTTTCGAGCGATGCCCACAACGGCATCGCGCTTGCCCAGGTTGATCAGTTGGACGCCCATGGTGTCACGGCCCGTCTCCCTGACCTCGCTGACCCGCGTACGGATCACACCGCCGCTGAGCGTGATGGCCAGGATCTCGTCGGACTCCTCGACCACCAGCGCACCCACGAGGGAACCACGGTCTTCCACGATCTTGGCGGCCTTGATTCCGAGGCCGCCGCGACCCTGGACGCGGTATTCGTCGACGTTCGACCGCTTCGCGTACCCACCGTCGGTGGCGGTGAATACGAACGTACCGGGCCGAACGACATTCATCGAGAGGAGTTCATCACCCTCGCGGAAGCTCATGCCCTTCACACCGGAGGTCGCCCGGCCCATCGGCCGCAGCGATTCGTCCGTGGCCGTGAACCGGATCGACTGCGCCTTCTTGCTGATGAGCAGCAGGTCGTCGTCGGAGGAGACCAGTTCGGCGCCGATCAGCTCGTCCTCGCGGCCGTCGTCCATCTCCCGGAGGTTGATGGCGATCACACCGCCGGAGCGGGGCGAGTCGTAATCCTTCAGCGGAGTTTTCTTCACCAAACCCGACTTCGTGGCGAGCACCAGATACGGCACCGCCTCGTAGTCCCGGATCGCCAAAATCCGTGCGATCTCCTCGTCCGGCTGGAACGCCAGCAGGTTGGCGACGTGCTGGCCGCGCGCCTCCCGGCCCGCGTCCGGCAGCTCGTACGCCTTGGCCCGGTAGACCCGGCCCTTGTTGGTGAAGAACAGCAGCCAGTGGTGGGTGGTCGAGACGAAGAAGTGGTCGACGATGTCGTCCTGCTTCAGCTTCGTACCGCGCACCCCCTTGCCGCCGCGCTTCTGGGAGCGGTAGTCCTCGGTCTTGGTGCGCTTCACATAGCCGCCACGCGTGATGGTGACGACGATGTCCTCCTCGGCGATCAGGTCCTCGATGGACATGTCGCCGTCGAAGGGGACCAGCTTGGAGCGCCGGTCGTCGCCGAACTTCTCGACGATCGCGGTGAGTTCCTCGCTGATGATCTGCCGCTGCCGCTCGGGCGAGGCCAGGATCGCGTTGTACTCGTTGATCTTCGCCTGGAGCTCGTCGTGCTCCTGGACGATCTTCTGGCGCTCCAGGGCTGCCAGCCGCCGCAGCTGCATCTCCAGGATCGCGTTCGCCTGGATCTCGTCGATCTCCAGCAGCTCCATCAGGCCGCCGCGCGCGATCTCGACCGTGTCACTGCGCCGGATCAGCGCGATGACCTCGTCGATGGCGTCCAGCGCCTTGAGCAGACCACGCAGGATATGCGCCCGCTCCTCGGCCTTGCGCAGCCGGAAGCGGGTCCGGCGGACGATGACCTCGACCTGGTGGATGACCCAGTTGCGGATGAACGCGTCCAGCGAGAGCGTGCGCGGCACCCCGTCGACCAGCGCCAGCATGTTGGCGCCGAAGTTGGTCTGGAGATCGGTGTGCTTGTAGAGGTTGTTGAGGACGACCTTGGCGACCGCGTCCCGCTTGAGCACGATGACCAGCCGCTGGCCGGTGCGCGAGGAGGTCTCGTCGCGGACGTCGGCGATGCCGCCGATCTTGGCGTCCTTCACCAGGTCGGCGATCTTCTGCGCGAGGTTGTCCGGATTGACCTGGTACGGCAGTTCGGTGACGACCAGGCACTGGCGGCCCTGGATCTCCTCGACCTCGACGACCGCGCGCATGGTGATCGAGCCGCGGCCGGTGCGGTACGCCTCCTCGATGCCCTTACGGCCGACGACCAGCGCCCCGGTGGGGAAGTCCGGTCCCTTGATCCGGTCGATCAGGGCCTCGAGCAGCTCCTCCGAGGTCGCCTCCGGGTTCGCCAGGAACCACTGGGCCCCCTCGGCCACCTCGCGCAGATTGTGCGGCGGGATATTGGTGGCCATACCGACCGCGATCCCCGCCGAGCCATTGACCAGCAGGTTGGGGATGCGGGCCGGCAGAACCGTGGGTTCCTGGTTACGGCCGTCGTAGTTGTCCTGGAAGTCGACGGTCTCCTCGTCGATGTCCCGGAGCATCTCCATGGCCAGCGGGGCCATCTTGCACTCGGTGTACCGCATGGCCGCCGCCGGGTCGTTGCCCGGGGAGCCGAAGTTGCCGTTGGAGTCGACCAGCGGCATGCGCATCGACCACGGCTGGGCGAGTCGTACCAGGGCGTCGTAGATGGACGAGTCGCCGTGCGGGTGGTACGTACCCATGACGTCGCCGACGACGCGGGCGCACTTGTAGAAGCCCTTCTCGGGGCGGTACCCGCCGTCGTACATCGCGTAGAGCACGCGCCGGTGCACCGGCTTGAGGCCGTCCCGGACGTCGGGCAGCGCACGGCTCACGATCACGCTCATCGCGTAGTCGAGGTAGGAGCGCTGCATCTCCGTCTCGAGACCCACCGGCTCCACGCGGAGTCCGGCGCCCTCGGCGGGGTCTTCAGGCGTGTTCGGGGTGTTCTCGTCGGCCATTGCTGGTCAAGTCCTTCTGTCGTCTGCGGCTGGGGGCCGACTCAGATGTCGAGGAAGCGGACATCCTTGGCGTTGCGCTGGATGAACGAGCGCCGTGCCTCGACGTCCTCGCCCATCAGGACCGAGAACAGGTCGTCGGCCTGCGCCGCGTCGTCCAGGGTGACCTGGCCGAGTACGCGGTGGTCGATGTCCATGGTGGTCACGCGCAGCTCTTCGGCGTTCATCTCGCCGAGACCCTTGAAGCGCTGGACCGAGTCGTCCCTGATGCGCTTGCCCTGCTCGCGGCCGGCCTGGATGAGCACGTCCCGCTCCCGGTCCGAGTAGGCGTACTCGAAGTCGTCCCGGCCCCACTTGATCTTGTAGAGCGGCGGACGGGACAGGAAGACGTGCCCGGCCTCGACCAGCGGCCGCATGAAGCGGAAGAGGAAGGTCAGCAGCAAGGTGTTGATGTGCTGGCCGTCGACGTCGGCGTCCGCCATCAAGATGATCTTGTGGTAACGGAGCTTGCCGATGTCGAAGTCCTCGTGCACACCGGTGCCGAACGCCGAGATCAGCGCCTGGACCTCGTTGTTGTGCAGGATCTTGTCGACCCGCGCCTTCTCGACGTTGAGGATCTTGCCTCGGATCGGGAGGATCGCCTGGTACTGCGGATCACGGCCGGACTTGGCCGAGCCGCCGGCGGAGTCACCCTCGACGATGAAGATCTCGCACTTCTCGGGGTCGCTGGACTGGCAGTCGCTGAGCTTGCCCGGCAGCGACGCCGTCTCCAGCAGCCCCTTGCGGCGGGTCAGATCGCGGGCCTTGCGGGCCGCGACCCGGGCGGTAGCCGCCTGGATCCCCTTGCGGACGATGTCGGCCGCCTCGTTGGGGTTGCGGTCGAGCCAGTCGGCGAGGTGCTCGTTGACGATCTTCTGGACGAAGGTCTTGGCCTCCGTGTTGCCCAGCTTGGTCTTGGTCTGGCCCTCGAACTGCGGCTCGCCCAGCTTGACCGAGATGATCGCGGTCAGACCCTCGCGGATGTCCTCACCGGTGAGGTTGTCGTCCTTCTCGCGGAGCAGCTTCTTGTCGCGCGCGTACTTGTTGATCAGGTACGTCAGCGCGGCGCGGAAGCCCTCCTCGTGGGTACCGCCCTCATGGGTGTGGATGGTGTTCGCGAAGCTGTAGACACCCTCGGAGTACTGGGTGTTCCACTGCATGGCGATCTCGAGGGAGAGCAACCGCTCCTTGTCCTCCGCCTCGAAGCCGATCACCGTGGGGTGAACCAGCTCGCCCTTGCGGGAGTTGAGGTACGTGACGAAGTCGACGATGCCGCCCTCGTAGTGGTACCGCACGGAGAGCGGGTTGCCCTCCTCGTCCACATGGGCCTCGCGCTCGTCCCTCAGCGAGATCGACAGCCCCTTGTTCAGGAACGCCATCTCCTGGAAGCGCCGGGACAGTGTCTCGAACGAGTACTCGGTGGTCTCGAAGATGTCCCCGTCGGCCCAGAAGGTGACCGTCGTGCCGGTCTCCTCCGTGGCCTCGTTCTTGGCCAGGGGCGCGGTCGGCACACCGGTCTTGTAGTCCTGGGTCCAGCGGTATCCGTCCGTCTTGACCTCGACCGAGACCTTCGACGACAGGGCGTTGACGACGGAGACGCCGACGCCGTGCAGACCACCGGAGACGGCGTAGCCGCCGCCGCCGAACTTGCCGCCCGCGTGCAGGACGGTCAGCACGACCTCCACGGCCGGTTTCCCCTCCGAGGGGACGATGCCCACCGGGATCCCGCGGCCGTTGTCGACGACGCGGACGCCGCCATCGGGGAGGATCGTGACGTCGATGGTGTCCGCGTGACCGGCCATGGCCTCGTCGACGGAGTTGTCGACGACTTCCTGGACCAGGTGGTGCAGGCCGCGCTCACCGGTGGAACCGATGTACATACCGGGTCGCTTGCGGACCGCGTCCAGACCTTCCAGGACGGTGATCGCACTGGCGTCGTACGACGGCGGGGCCAGGCCCTCGCCGTCAGCGGACGGAATGTTTTCGATGGGGTTGCCGGAATCGGCCACGAAGCGCCCTTTCTGGCACAGCACAAGCCGTCTCCGGGGCATGCGGGAGCGGCTGCGTCGTTCAACATGTGTCCGCGAGCGCTTCGGCGCGCAAGCGGCGACGGTGTACTCGCTCAGTCTACCGGTAGCGCCGACAAGAATGGGGGCTTGCTGGCGCCTGAGTCCGCATGTGCCGCCCTGAACCGGTCGCCGCCGACTCCCCATATCTGGGGAAGGGCTCCAAGAGGCTCACACCGCCACTCAGCGCTTCTGGCTGTCAACCACCGGCTACGGTGACCGGGGTCTCATACGTCACCCCGTGCTCATCCGTTCACCAAGCGTGATCAACCGTAGGTATCGCCCGGTCCGGTGGACCCCGGAGAGCGCAGCGGGCCGTAGCGACGGGGTGGACCGCCGGGGCCCAGGACCTTGATCAACTTCACGGTGCCCTGGCCGAGATCCGCGTTGAGCCGGGCGACGAGCTGCGGGGCGAGCAGCCGCAGCTGGGTCGCCCACGCGGTGGAGTCGCAGCGCACGGTCAGCACCCGGGCGTCCTCGTCGTACCGCTGCGGCTCGCAGTGCTGGGCCACCTCCGGGCCGACCATCTGGGGCCAGCGGCCCATCACCCCGCCGACGGCGGCCGGGGCCTCCCAACCGCGCTCGGTGATCAGCCGGTTGATCGCGGCGCCGAGCGGCAGCGGATCGCGGCCGTCAGCGCGCGCGCCGGAGCGCAGGCCCCCGCGGCGCGCCTGCTTCTTCTGCTGGGCCGCGGCACCACGGGCCCTCGCCTGCTCCTTGGCGGCGCGCAGCGCGACCCGGGCCAGATCGACACCCGAGGGCTCGGGCGGTGTCGGTGGCTGCGGGGCGTCCGTCATACGCGCCGTACCTCGCCCTCGGACACCATGAACCGGGCGCCGGTCAGCAGCCGTGGGACGTCGTCCTCCACCGCCGCCGTGACCAGCACCTGCTCACCGGGGGCGACCAGCTCGGCCAGCCGCTCCCGGCGCCGCTCGTCCAGCTCGGCGAAGACGTCGTCGAGCACCAGGACGGGCTCTCCGGCCTCGGTGCGCAGCAGATCGTAGGAGGCCAGGCGCAGCGCGAGCGCGTACGACCAGGACTCACCATGGCTGGCGTAGCCCTTCGCGGGGAGCCGCCCCAGCTTGAGGACCAGGTCGTCGCGGTGCGGGCCGACCAGGGTGACACCGCGCTCGATCTCCTGTTTGCGGGCCTCGGTGAGCGCGGTGATCAGCCGCTGGTAGAGCTCCTCGCGGCCGGTGGCCGCGGCCAGGTCCTCACCCGCCGAGCAGTGGTACTCCAGCAGCACCGGTCCGCCGCCCGGGGCGAGCTGCTCGTACGCCTTGTCGGCGAGCGGCTGGAGTACGGAGATCAGCTCCAGCCGCTGGGCGAGCAGATCGGCACCGGCCCGGGCCAGATGCTGGTCCCAGACGTCCAGGGTCGAGAGCGCCACGTCACCGCCGCCGCCGCGCGAGCCGTGCCGCCGGGCCAGGGCGGCGGTCTTCAGCAGGGTGTTGCGCTGTTTGAGCACCCGGTCGTAGTCGGAGCGGACCCCGGCCATCCGCGGGGCACGGGCCGTGATCAGCTCGTCCAGGAACCGGCGGCGCTCACCCGGGTCGCCCTTGACCAGGGCCAGGTCCTCGGGCGCGAACAGGACCGTGCGCAGGATCCCCAGCACATCACGCGGTCTGACCTGCGAGGAGCGGTTGATCCTGGCGCGGTTGGCCTTGCCGGGGTTGAGCTCGAGCTCGACGAGCTGCTGCCGGTCGCCCTGGACCACAGCGGCCCGGACGACGGCGCGCTCGGCGCCCATCCGCACCAGCGGGGCGTCGGAGGAGACGCGGTGGCTGCCGAGGGTGGCGAGATAGCCGACGGCCTCGACGAGATTGGTCTTGCCCTGGCCATTGGGCCCGACGAAGGCGGTGACACCCGGGCCGAGTTCGACCTCGGCCCGGGTGTACGAGCGGAAGTCGGCGAGCGACAGATGCGTGACGTGCATGGTGAGCTGCGCCGACCTCCCCCGGCAGTGCTGTGCCCCCGTGGGGGCGGGTTACTTGGAGTTCTCGACCGCGTGGCCGCCGAACTGATTGCGCAGCGCGGCGATCATCTTCATCTGTGGGGAGTCGTCCTGGCGGGAGGCGAAGCGGGCGAACAGCGACGCCGTGATCGCGGGAAGCGGCACCGCGTTGTCGATCGCGGCCTCCACCGTCCAGCGGCCCTCGCCGGAGTCCTCCGCGTAGCCCTTCAGCTTGGCCAGGTGCTCGTCGTCGTCGAGGGCGCGGACGGCCAGGTCCAGCAGCCAGGAACGGATGACGGTGCCCTCCTGCCAGGAGCGGAAGACCTCGCGGACATCGGTGACGGAGTCCACGGCCTCCAGCAGCTCCCAGCCCTCGGCGTAGGCCTGCATCATCGCGTACTCGATGCCGTTGTGGACCATCTTGGCGAAGTGGCCCGCGCCGACCTTGCCCGCGTGGACCGCGCCGTACTCACCTTCGGGCTTGAGCGCGTCGAAGACCGGCTGGACCTTGGCGACATGCTCGGCCGCGCCGCCGTACATCAGCGCATAGCCGTTCTCCAGGCCCCAGACGCCGCCGGAGACGCCGCAGTCGACGAAGCCGATGCCCCGCGCGTTGAGCTGCTCGGCGTGCTTCTCGTCGTCGGTCCAGCGGGAGTTTCCGCCGTCGACGACGATGTCGCCGGGCGAGAGGAGCTCGGCCAGCTCGTCGATGGTGATCTGGGTGGGCACGCCCGACGGGACCATGATCCACACCACCCGCGGCCCCTTGAGCTTGCCCACAAGCTCGTCGAGGCTGTGGACATCGGCGACGTCCGGGTTGCGGTCGTATCCGATCACGGTGTGGCCTGCGCGGCGAATGCGCTCGCGCATATTGCCGCCCATCTTGCCGAGGCCGACGAGACCGAGCTCCATCAGTTGATCCTTATGCCGTAGACGTTGCGTTTTCGCACCTGAGGCCGAGCCTACGCCCGAGGGTCGCCGCACAGTTGTGGGCTACACCCGCTCATTCGCTCGGACTCATCCGCTCAGCCGGACCGGCATGATCAGGTACTTGTACGCCTCGTCCGCCTCGGCGTCCACGGCCGGCTTGCCGCTCAGCAGGGCGGGCTTGGTGGACGTGGTGAAGGAGAGCTGGGCGACCGGGGAGTCGATCGCGCTGAGGCCGTCCAGCAGGAAGGTCGGGTTGAAGGCGATCGAGATGTCGTCGCCGTCGAGCTGGGCGTCGACACGTTCCACAGCCTGTGCGTCGTCGCTGGAACCGGCCTCCAGGATCAGCACGCCCTGCTCGAAGCTGAGCCGCACCGGTGTGTTGCGCTCGGCGACCAGGGCCACGCGCTTGACGGCCTCGACGAACGGGGCGGTCTCGATCACCGCGACGGAGTTGAACTCGGTCGGGAACAGGGTGCGGTACTTGGGCAGATCGCCTTCGAGCAGCCGGGTGGTGGTACGGCGCCCGGCGCCCTCGAAGCCGATCAGACCCTCACCGGCGCCGGAGCCGGACAACGCGAGCGCGACGGTGTCACCGCTGGTCAGCGACTTGGCGGTGTCCAGCAGCGTCTTGGCGGGGACCAGGGCGACCGCGGAGATGTCGGGGGTCTCGGGCTTCCACAGGAACTCGCGGACCGCGAAGCGGTAGCGGTCGGTGGAGGCCAGCGTGACGGTGTCGCCCTCGATCTCGATCCGCACGCCGGTGAGCACCGGGAGGGTGTCGTCACGGCCTGCCGCGATGGCGACCTGGGCGGCGGCGGAGGCGAAGACATCACCGGGGACGGTGCCGGTCGCGGTGGGCATCTGCGGCAGCGCCGGGTACTCCTCCACAGGCAGGGTGTGGAGTGTGAATCGCGACGAGCCGCAGACGACGGTGACGCGCACACCGTCGCTGGAGATCTCCACAGGGCGGTTGGGGAGGGCGCGGCAGATGTCGGCGAGCAGGCGGCCGGAGACCAGGACCGTGCCGTCGTCCTCGACGTCGGCCTCCACCGAGACACGGGCCGAGACCTCGTAGTCGAAGCCGGAGAGGCTGAGGGCGCCTTCCTCCGCCTTCAGCAGGATGCCCGCGAGAACGGGCACCGGCGGACGGGCCGGAAGGCTGCGGGCCGTCCAGGCCACTGCCTCCGCGAGTACATCGCGCTCCACCCGGATCTTCACCGGAACCGCCTCCTGCTGTTGCTGGCTCGCCCTGCTGGCCTTCGTCGTCGGCTGAGTCGCCGGAGACCAGTCTGACGTACGCCGCCGACAGTCGGTGCGGCTCGGGGTCAAGTCGGCGCCCGGGGTGTCGGGCGGCTCGGCCCGAGGTTGTGCACAGGCCCCACTTCGAAGCGATTTCCCGGCTACAACTCTGTGGTCGTAGTAGTAGGCCCTGTGGAAACCGTGGATAACTGCGTTGTCCCAGGCCAAGGGCGGTTTTTTATCCACTGCGCCTGTGGGCGGCGCCGGTGGAAAACCGAGGGGATCTGTGGATGCCGAAGAGTTCTGCACATGTGATGCACAGCCAACGCCCGGTTCTCCCCAACGCTGTCCCCAGGTTTACCCAGCTTGCCCACAGCCCAACCCGCCTCCTTGGTGTGACGCCTTTCACTCGACCCGGTGACGGTGGCCGTTTCGTTGCCGAACAGTGGACGACGATGGGGAAAAGCTGTGGGCAACTGCCCTCAGCCTGTGGGCGGGCGGTGGACAACGCGATCCACGCCCTGTGGGCAACTCGTTCGTCCACAGTCTGTGGATTGCGGATAGCCACAATTCCACAGCCACATGACCTCGGACGATGTCATGCTGAAGCCCCAGCCTGTGGATGCGATCGGGACAACTCACATGTCCCCAGGGTGTGGACGGGGATTTTGCCGCACATCTGTGGAGAATCGCTTCGCCCCGACGCGGAATCGAACAGCCCGGAGCACCGAACGACGAAGGGCGCTGCGGGAGTTGTCCTCCCGGAGCGCCCTCGGAGTGGGTCGTGGCAGCCGTGTGGGCCCCGCTGTCAGCCGTTCTTGATGCGGTTGGTCAGCTCGGTCACCTGGTTGTAGATGGAGCGTCGCTCGGCCATCAGTGCCCTGATCTTGCGGTCGGCGTGCATCACGGTCGTGTGGTCGCGGCCGCCGAACTGCGCGCCGATCTTGGGCAGCGACAGATCGGTCAGCTCCCGGCACAGGTACATCGCGATCTGCCGCGCGGTGACCAGCACCCGGCTGCGCGAGGCGCCGCACAGGTCGTCCACCGTGTGTCCGAAGTAGTCGGCGGTCGCGGCCATGATCGCGGTGGCGGTGATCTCCGGGGCCGCGTCCTCGCCGCCGGGGATCAGGTCCTTCAGGACGATCTCGGTGAGCCCGAGGTCCACCGGCTGCCGGTTCAGGCTCGCGAAGGCCGTCACCCGGATCAGCGCGCCCTCCAGCTCACGGATGTTGCGGGAGATCCGCGAGGCGATGAACTCCAGCACCTCCGGCGGCGCGTTGAGCTGCTCCTGCACCGCCTTCTTCCGGAGGATCGCGATACGCGTCTCCAGCTCCGGCGGCTGCACATCCGTGATCAGACCCCACTCGAAGCGGTTGCGGAGCCGGTCCTCCAGGGTCACCAGCTGCTTGGGCGGCCGGTCCGAGGACAGCACGATCTGCTTGTTGGCGTTGTGGAGCGTATTGAAGGTGTGGAAGAACTCCTCCTGCGTCGACTCCTTGCTCGCCAGGAACTGGATGTCGTCGACCAGCAGGATGTCCATGTCGCGGTAGCGCTTGCGGAACGCGTCCGCCTTGCCGTCGCGGATGGAGTTGATGAACTCGTTGGTGAACTCCTCCGAGCTCACGTAGCGCACCCGGGTACCCGGATAGAGGCTGCGCGCGTAGTGCCCGATCGCATGCAGCAGGTGGGTCTTGCCGAGGCCCGACTCCCCGTAGATGAACAGCGGGTTGTACGCCTTGGCCGGTGCCTCGGCGACCGCGACCGCCGCGGCGTGCGCGAAGCGGTTGGAGGCGCCGATGACGAAGGTGTCGAAGAGGTACTTGGGGTTCAGCCGCGCGGTCGGCTCACCGGGGCCGGACGCGGGCGCCGGCTGCGCGGCCAGCGGGCCGGGCGCGCCGGTCTGAGAGGGCAGTACGGGTGGTCCGCCGCGGCCGCGCTCCAGCGGATCGGGAAGATCGTGGCGCTGCTGCTCGTACGGCGGGCGGTCGGGGGCCGACCCGGGGCGGCCGCCAGAACCGCCGGTGCCGCCCGGACCCTCGTCGCCCGGACGGGAACGCTCCGCCGCCGGGCCCCGGTAATCACGGCGCGGCGGCTGCTGGTCGTACGACTGCTGGTCATAGCCGGAGGAAGGCTGTGAGGCGTAGGGGTCGGACTCGGTGAAGCCGCCGAGCCGGGGCTGCTGCCAGCCGTAGTCGTCCCGCTGGCGCGGCCAGGCGCTGGGCTCGGAACGGGGCTGCTGATAACCGGGGTAGGCGGGACGGGCGGTCGGCAGCTCATCGGTGGCCGGCGGGCGGCCGTAGTTCTCCCGGCCGTCGTAGCCGTCGTACGTCTCCCGCTGCTCCCGGGTCTCGTACTGTTCCCGGTTCTCATACGTCTCGCGCTGCTCCCGCTGGATCTGCTGCGGGACGACCGGCTCACCGGCGGAGTCGTCGACGGTGATCGCGATGCGGATGGGGCGGCCGCACTCCCGGCTCAGCGTCTCGCTGACCACCGGGGCGAGCCTGCCTTCGAGTACGCCCTTGGCGAATTCATTGGGGACGGCCAGCAGCGCGGTGTCGGCGACCAGCGCGAGCGGCTGACACCGCTTGATCCAGTGCTCGTCCTTGGCCTCGACGCCCTGTCCGCCCTGTCCCGCTCCCTCTCCCAGAAGCCGCTCGAGTACGCGTGGCCACACTGCGGCAAGATCGGCGGGTACATCAGCCACAGGGCACGCTCTCTCACTCACTGGGTGGGGGACGCCGACAGGTCCCACGAATGTGTGGTTCTCGGGACGGGCGTGAAGGAATCGGAGCCTGGCCACGGTAGTCAGGCCGGGGTGCGCGGTTCAAGTCGTTGTCCACAGGGTGTGTACAAATGTGCCATGTGATGTCGCCGGGCGTTCCCTTGCCCCCAGGTGACGCCGCGGAGAGGGTGGCGTGGGTGCGTCGTCCACCGGTTTGACCGGATGGCGTAACCGCGCGTACCGTAACCAGGTCGAGTTGTCGATGGCTGCTGCCGCCTGCCTCCGATGGGCAATGATCGCGGACACCATGATCCACGATCGTGAAGCGGTGCACTCGGGCGTATTGCGAGCTTCTCGTGGGCGCACGGTGACAGCCAGGCGATCTCCCGCCACCACCCGATTCATTTCTGGAGCCCCCGAGTGAGCAAGCGCACCTTCCAGCCGAACAACCGCCGCCGCGCGAAGACCCACGGCTTCCGGCTGCGTATGCGCACCCGTGCCGGCCGCGCGATTCTCGCGTCCCGCCGCAGCAAGGGTCGCGGACGCCTGTCGGCCTGAGCAGCCTGACCTCAAGGTCCATGACGTGCTGCCTACCGAGAATCGGCTGAGGCGGCGCGAGGACTTTGCGGCCGCGGTACGCCGAGGGCGCAGGGCCGGTCGCCCGCTCCTTGTCGTGCACTTTCGTAGCGGCCTCACCAGCGGTGACAGGGACCCGCACGCATCCGGGGGGAGTGCTCCCCCGGCGCGTGCGGGTTTCGTCGTGAGCAAGGCGGTCGGCGGTGCCGTCGTCCGCAATCTGGTGAAGCGGAGACTGCGCCATCTCATGCGGGATCATCTCGATCGTTTTCCCGCAGGTAGCCTTGTGGTCGTACGGGCGCTGCCCGCTGCGGGTGAGGCGGGTCACGACCAGCTGGCCCGCGATCTCGACACGGCAGTGCAGCGGCTACTGGGAGGGGTGCCGCGATGAAGTACCCGCTGCTGTGGTTGATCAAGCTGTACCAGTGGACCATCAGTCCCATGCTGGGACCGGTCTGCAAGTACTACCCGTCGTGCTCGCACTATGGCTACACGGCCATTGACCGGCACGGCGCGGTGAAAGGAACGGCGCTGACGGCCTGGCGCATCTTGCGCTGCAACCCCTGGTCGCTCGGTGGCGTCGACCACGTACCGCCCCGGAAGCGTCCGGTGTGGCACCAGCGGCTGCGGAACCGCCTCGGCGGCCATCCGGCTGTGGAGCCAGCCGCACAGCCCGAGACCCAGCCCAACGCCCAAGGAGCCTGATTCGTGGACACGATCCTCAGTCCTCTTTATGACGTAGTTTCCTGGATCATCGTCCAGTTCCACTCGTTCTACAGCCTCATCTTTGACGAGGACAGCGGCTGGGCGTGGGGTCTGTCGATCGTTTCCCTGGTGGTCCTGATCCGGATCTGCCTGATCCCGCTCTTCGTGAAGCAGATCAAGGCGACCCGGAACATGCAGGCGCTCCAGCCGAAGATGAAGGCGATCCAGGAGCGCTACAAGAGCGACCGCCAGCGTCAGTCCGAAGAGATGATGAAGCTCTACAAGGAGACGGGTACCAACCCGCTCTCGAGCTGTCTCCCGATCCTGGCGCAGTCACCGTTCTTCATCGCGCTGTACCAGGTGCTCAACCACATCGCGAACAACAAGACGGTCGGCTTCATCGACCAGTCGCTGCTGGACAGCGCCCGTAACGCCCATATCTTCGGCGCTCCGCTCTCCGTGAAGTTCATGTCGTCCGCCTCCCAGGTCGAGCAGCTCGGGGCCTCGCTGACGGACGTCCGGGTCGTGACGATCACCATGATCGTCCTGATGTCGGCCTCGCAGTTCTTCACCCAGCGCCAGCTGATGACCAAGAACGTCGACCTCACGGTGAAGACGCCGTTCATGCAGCAGCAGAAGATGCTGATGTACGTCTTCCCCGTCATGTTCGCCGTCTTCGGCATCAACTTCCCGGTCGGTGTCCTCGTCTACTGGCTCACCACCAACGTCTGGACCATGGGTCAGCAGATGTTCGTCATCCGCCGGAACCCCACCCCGGGCAGCGTCGCCTTCCAGGCCCGCCAGGAGCGGCTGCGTGCCCAGGGCAAGCTGAAGGAGGAGCCGGCCGAGGTCGCCGCCAAGGAGGCCGCCGAGACCGCGCGCGCCAACCGTCAGCAGCCCAAGCGTCAGTCCAAGTCGCAGCGCACCTCGGGCAGCACCCAGGGCCAGGGTCGCGCCAGGGCACAGTCCGGTGACGCCGCCAAGACCTCGCTCGCCAAGGAGTCCGGCAAGGACGAGGCACCGAAGCCGGAGAAGAAGGCGGCACAGGGCGGCAAGCCGGCCGGCGGCTCCTCCCGCACCACGAAGCCCGGGCAGCGCAAGGGCCAGCAGCGCCCCAAGCACCCCTCCAAGAAGTAACGAAGGAGTCCATCCGTGACGGAAGGCACCACCCCGGCCGCCGAGGGTGTCGACACCCTGTCCCGCCTCGAGCAGGAAGGGGAGATCGCGGCCGACTACCTCGAGGGGCTGCTGGACATCGCGGACCTCGACGGCGACATCGACATGGACGTCGAGGCCGATCGTGCAGCGGTGTCGATCATCAGCGACTCGACCAGCCGTGATCTCCAGAAGCTGGTCGGCCGTGAGGGCGAGGTGCTGGAGGCCCTTCAGGAGCTGACCCGGCTCGCTGTCCACCGGGAAACCGGCGACCGCAGTCGGCTGATGCTCGACATCGCCGGATTCCGGGCTCGTAAGCGCACCGAGCTCACCGAGCTCGGCACCAAGGCCGCGGAAGAGGCGAAGGGCACCGGCCAGCCGGTGAAGCTCAAGGCGATGACGCCCTTCGAGCGGAAGGTCGTCCACGACGCGGTGGCCGCGGCGGGGCTGCGCAGTGAGTCCGAGGGCGAGGAGCCCCAGCGCTGCGTGGTCGTGCTCCCGGCCTGATCCGGTCCGGCTTCATCTTGCACACGGCCCCGTCTGCGCGCAGACGGGGCCGAACCTTGTCAGCCTTGCACCAGTGTTCAGCCACAGTGTTCGGTACGGAAGTGTTCGGTACGGAAGGACGGTCCCCGTGACGGAAGCAGCGGAGCTCCCCCCGGCGCCCGACGAGGCGAGGGAGGTATTCGGTGAGCGCTTCCCGGAGGCTGTCCGCTACGGAGAGCTGCTCGCCGATATCGGGGTGACCCGCGGGCTGATCGGCCCACGCGAGGTGCCGCGGCTGTGGGAGCGGCATCTGCTGAACTGCGCCGTCCTCTCCGAGGTGGTCCCCGAGGGAGTCACCGTGTGCGATGTGGGCTCGGGCGCCGGGCTGCCCGGGATTCCGCTCGCCCTGACCCGGCCGGATCTGCGGATCACGCTGCTGGAGCCCCTGCTGCGGCGCACGAACTTCCTCCAGGAAGTGGTGGAACTGCTGGGACTCGACCATGTGACGGTGGTCCGCGGCCGCGCCGAGGAGGTCCTGGGCAAGCTGCCTCCGGTCCATGTGGTGACGGCGCGGGCGGTGGCCCCACTGGATCGGCTGGCCGGCTGGGGGGTTCCGCTGCTGCGGCCCTACGGAGAGATGCTCCTGCTGAAAGGCGATACCGCCGAGGAGGAGCTCAAGCACGCCCGCGCGGCACTGGGCAAGCTGGGTGTGGTGGACACCTCGGTGCTGCATGTCGGGGAGGGCATTGTCGATCCCCTGTCCACCGTGGTGCGGGTCGAGGTCGGGGAGAGCCCCGGAGGGGTGCGGTTCGCCGCCAAGCGGGCCAAGGCGGCGCGACGGACCCCGCGGCGCAGGCCCTGAGCCACCCAGGGCGCGGGCCCTGATCTGTTCGTATGGGAAGTGCCCTCCGTATGGAGGGCGCCAATGCTCCATACAAGCTGGCTAAACTACGCAATCCGGAGTGTCGCGGCGGATCGCCAGGTCGCTCCATGCATCGTGTTTCACGTGAAACGTCGCTCCCTGCTGCATGGAATCATCAGTCGCGGTCGTGCGGCGGCCTTGCCCCGCGACCGCCGACCCCGTAAGGACGTGGATTCATCCACAGGAGAACGGGCCTCGCTGGTTCACGACCCCAAAAGCATGGCAGGCTCTGTTCATCGCGAGCCTGATGTCGAGGAGAGTGAATCCTTGCGGTCCGACGCCAACATCGCGGGGCCGATGACCGACCCGGTCCCCGGCCCCCGTACTGAATCGGCGGGGGAGGATGTTTCACGTGAAACACCGCCTCCGATGGACGACACCCCCATTGGTCGTGCCGCTCAACTGGCGGTAGAAGCCCTGGGCCGGGCCGGCGAGGGGCTGCCGCGACCGGAGCAGACCCGGGTGATCGTGGTGGCCAACCAGAAGGGCGGGGTCGGGAAGACCACGACCACGGTCAATCTGGCTGCCTCGCTCGCTCTGCACGGCGGCCGTGTGCTGGTGGTCGACCTCGATCCGCAGGGCAATGCCTCGACGGCCCTGGGGATCGACCACCATGCCGAGGTTCCGTCGATCTACGACGTCCTGGTCGAGAGTAAGCCCCTGTCCGATGTGGTGCAGCCGGTCCCCGATGTGGAGGGACTGTTCTGCGCTCCGGCCACCATCGATCTCGCGGGTGCCGAGATCGAGTTGGTCTCGCTGGTCGCGCGGGAGAGCCGACTGGAGCGGGCCATCCAGGCCTATGAGCAACCACTGGACTACATCCTCATCGACTGCCCGCCCTCGCTCGGACTGCTGACGGTCAACGCGCTGGTCGCGGGCGCTGAGGTGCTGATCCCGATTCAGTGCGAGTACTACGCACTGGAAGGGCTCGGCCAGCTGCTGCGGAACGTGGATCTGGTCCGCGGCCATCTGAACCCCAAGCTCCATGTCTCGACCATCCTGCTCACGATGTACGACGGCCGCACCCGGCTGGCCTCGCAGGTGGCGGACGAGGTCCGCAGCCACTTCGGCGGTGAGGTCCTCAGAACCAGCATCCCGAGGTCGGTGCGGATTTCCGAGGCCCCCAGTTATGGGCAGACGGTCCTCACCTATGACCCGGGATCCAGCGGGGCGCTCTCCTACCTCGAGGCGGCGAGGGAGATCGCCCTCAGGGGAGTGAACGTGCAGTACGACGCGCAGCACGCTCATGCCCTGCCCGAGCTCAGCCAGCACGACCAGCACAGCATGCAGGAGGGGATTCAGTGAGTGAGCGACGCAGAGGACTGGGCCGTGGGCTCGGTGCTTTGATCCCTCCCGCGCCGAAGGGGGCGGACGACTCCGGGCCCCGGGCGGGGGCGGGAACGGTCACCAGGTCCGGAGGCACCACCTCACCGACCGCGGTCCCGGTGCTCACCCAGGAGCGCGGGGTGGCGGCGGCCAAGGTGGCCGCCCTGACCACCAACGGTGTTTCACAGGAAACCGAACCGACACCACGTGAACCGGAGCCCGAAGCGGCCCCGGTGGCGATGGCGGAGGAGGTGGCCGGAGCCCATTTCGCCGAACTGCCGCTGGACTTCATCACCCCCAACCCTCGCCAGCCGCGTGAGGTCTTCGATGAGGACGCCCTCGCCGAACTGGTCACCTCGATCCAGGAAGTCGGTCTCCTCCAGCCCGTTGTGGTGCGGCAGTTGGCGCCCGAGCGCTATGAGCTCATCATGGGCGAGCGCCGGTGGCGGGCCTGCCGTGAAGCGGGGCTGGAGAAGATTCCGGCGATCGTCCGGGCCACCGAGGACGACAAGCTCCTTCTCGACGCGCTGCTGGAGAACCTGCACCGGGCTCAGCTGAACCCGCTGGAAGAGGCGGCTGCCTACGACCAGTTGCTGAAGGACTTCAGCTGCACCCATGACGAGCTGGCCGACCGCATCGGCCGTTCGCGTCCTCAGGTCTCCAATACGCTGCGGCTGCTGAAGCTCTCCCCCGCCGTCCAGCGCAGGGTGGCGGCCGGGGTGCTCTCCGCCGGACACGCGCGAGCCCTGCTCTCCGTGGATGACGGCGAGGAGCAGGACCGGCTGGCCCATCGGATCGTCGCCGAGGGGCTGTCCGTGCGTGCGGTCGAGGAGATCGTCACCCTGATGGGATCCCGCTCGGGCGGTACGGCGAAGGCCAAGGGCCCGCGGGCCGGTACCCGGGTGTCCCCCGCGCTCACGGATCTGGCAGCGCGGCTCTCCGACCGGTTCGAGACCCGGGTGAAGGTCGACCTGGGTCAGAAGAAGGGCAAGATCGTCGTCGAGTTCGCCTCGATAGAGGATCTGGAGCGCATTCTCGGCAGCCTCGCCCCAGGTGAGGGACCGGTGATGGAGCAGTCGCTCGCAGCGGCGGACGACGAGGACGAGTAAGGCACTGGCCGTACGGCTCCGTCGTACGGACTGGCAGCGCGGGGCGGGTCGTGTTCCGATCATGTCGGAACACGACCCGCTCTTTGCCCGAGGGCGGTATCGGTGCATTCGCCGCGCGGTTACGATGCGACCAGGTTTGGCGGATCCATGTGGAGGCGCCAGATATGGAGGGCAGGGCCATGCGATCGGTGAGTCGCACCGGACTGTTGGCCACAGGATTGGGCCTGGGAGCTGTCGGCGGTTTTGTCGGCAGTCTGCTCAGGGAGCGAAGTGCTCTGTCAGCCGCCCGTGCCGCGGCTGGCCATGGAAGTGAGGGACTGGCTTCATGGGGCGTCGGCTCGTACCGCTCACGCTGGACAACCTCCCGGACATCCCCAAGCGCTGTCGCGCCTGTGTCTTCTGGGAGCTCGACCCCGTCAGCGGCGAAGCCGCGGTAAGGGCCGGACGGCCGGAGCTGGAGAAGGAAGCGTGGATCTCGGCCGTTCTGCTGGAGTGGGGGTCCTGCGGTCGGGTGGTCTATGTCGATGAGGTGCCGGTGGGCTTTGTGCTCTACGCGCCTCCCGCGTATGTCCCGCGGTCCACGGCCTTTCCGACGAGCCCGGTCGCGGCCGATGCGGTGCAGCTGATCACGGCCTGGCTGATGCCCGGCTATCAGGGGCAGGGACTGGGCCGGGTGATGGTGCAGACGGTCGCGAAGGATCTGATCCGCCGGGGGTTCAAGGCGATCGAGGCGTTCGGTGACGCCACCTGGAAGGAACCGGCGTGTGTACTCCCCGCCGACCATCTGCTGGCCGTCGGTTTCAAGACCGTCCGCCCCCATCATCGGTATCCACGGCTGAGACTCGAGCTGAGAACGACGATCTCTTGGAAGGAAGACGTCGAGCTCGCTTTGGACCGGTTGCTCGGTGCGGTCCAGAAGGAGCCGGCACTCCGTCCGCTGTGAGCGTTCCACGTGAAACACGAAGGGGCCGCCCTCTTGGGCGGCCCCTTCGTATGGGTGGCTGTTGGGCTCAGCCGATGAAGTCGGCCAGATCGCGCTCGATCGCGGCCTTCGGCTTGGCGCCGACGATGGTCTTGGCGACCTCGCCGCCCTGGTAGACATTGAGCGTCGGGATGGACATCACGCCGTACTTGGCGGCGGTGGCCGGGTTCTCGTCAATGTTGAGCTTGGCGATGACGATCTTGTCGGCGTGCTCGGCCGCGATCGCCTCGAGGGAGGGGGCGATCTGGCGGCACGGACCGCACCAGGCGGCCCAGAAGTCGACGAGTACCGGCTTGTCGCTCTTGAGGACGGTCTCCTCGAAGTCGGCGTCCGTCACGGTGACCGTGGCACCGGCCATGGCTATCTCCTTAGTGGGTTGGTGCAGGGGTGGGAAGCGGAGTCAGACGGTGGCGTCGCCATCGCCCCGGGCTGCGAGGTACCGCTCGGCGTCGAGAGCGGCGGCACAGCCGGTGCCCGCCGCGGTGATCGCCTGGCGGTAGGTGTGGTCCACGACATCGCCCGCGGCGAAGACACCGGTGAGATTCGTCCGGGTCGAAGGCGCGTCCACCTTGAGGTAGCCCTCGTCGTCCAGGTTCAGCTGGCCCTTGAACAGCTCGGTGCGCGGGTCATGGCCGATCGCGATGAACAGACCGGTCACCGGCAGCTCGGAGCTCTCGCCCGTCTTGACGTCCCGGAGGGTCAGCCCCGAGAGCTTGCCGTCACCGTGGATCTCGGTGATCTCGCTGTCCCAGATGAACGAGATCTTCGGGTCGGCGAAGGCGCGCTCCTGCATCGCCTTGCTGGCGCGGAGGGTGTCCCGGCGGTGGACGACGGTGACCGACTTGGCGAAGCGCGACAGGAAGGTCGCCTCCTCCATCGCGGTGTCGCCGCCGCCGATGACCACGATGTCCTGGTCCTTGAAGAAGAACCCGTCACAGGTGGCGCACCAGGACACACCGCGGCCGGAGAGCTCGTCCTCCCGCGGCAGACCCAGCTTGCGGTGCTGGGAGCCGGTGGTGACGATGATCGTCTTGGCGCGGTGGATCGTGCCCGCCGAATCGGTGACGGTCTTGATGTCCTCGCTGAGGTCGACCGCGACCACGTCGTCCGGGACGAGTTCGGCACCGAAGCGCTCAGCCTGGGCCCGCATGTTGTCCATGAGGTCCGGGCCCATGATCCCGTCCCGGAATCCGGGGAAGTTCTCCACGTCGGTGGTGTTCATCAGAGCACCACCGGCCGTCACGGAGCCTTCGAAGACCAGCGGCTTCAAGGAAGCGCGGGCGGTGTAGAGCGCGGCCGTATAGCCGGCGGGCCCGGATCCGATGATGATCACGTTGCGGACGTCGCTCACGGATGTCTTCCTTGTCTCTACCGACTGCCACTGCTGACTGGGTGGCGGCCCCGGGTTTCCCCCGAAAGACGCTGCCACCCCACCCAACGGATCCTACGGGTCCGGCATTCCCGGGTGACGTCAGGCGGGGCCCGTGTGCGCCGTGCCTCAGCTCAGCCCCGCGGGTAGGTGCGCGTCTCCAGGAGCTTCCCGGCGGAGGACGGGGAGGACGAGACACAGGACGCGTCGATCACAAAGGCGTCCACGCGCTTGCTGTCCGAGGGGTGCGGCAGCACGACGATGTAGGCCGCCTTGCCGTCGTAGGTGTCCTGCTGTGCGGCGAGCGCCGGCTCCGGACGGTCGATGCCCTTCTGGACGCAGGGCGGGACCTTGGGATCCTCCGCACGGAGCGGCACATCGGGAGTGCCCTTGGAGGTGACACCGGGCGATGTGGCGGTCTTACGGTCGGTGAGCATCGCGTGGACCCGGTCCTTGAGGGTCCCGGCCGACACGGTGTCCTGGTGCTCCGTCGCGTTCCGCTTGGCGCTGGGAGCGTCGGCGTCGCCGCCCGAGGTGGCTTCCTGGACGAAGAAGGTGCCCAGACCGATGACGGCCGCGGCGCACGCGGAGCCGAGAAGGACCCTGGGCCAGCGTCGGGCACGGCCGGACCGGATGCCGGGGCGGGAGGAGTCTCGTCCCGGCCCGGTGGCACCCCGCGGCCGTCCGGCGGGCCGGTCCGCGGGCACGGACGGCTTGGGCGCGTCCGCCGCGCGCTCGGTGTCGTCGGTCGTTTCACGTGAAACGCGCTGGGGCGAGGTCTCCGGAGTTTCACGTGAAACGTCCGTGCGGCTCTCGGAGGTCTCGGGTGCGGTCGCGTCCAGGAGCGCTTCGGCGGCGAGAGCGGCGTCGATGCGACCCGCGACATCGGCGGGCATCTGCACCGGCCCCGGGAGGGTGCCGAGCAGTGAGCGGATCTCGTCGAGCGAGGACCGGACGTCGGCACACAGCGCACAGCCCGCGAGGTGAGTGCGCACATCGACGGTCCTGGACGGCGAGAGCAGTCCCTCGGTGAGTGCGGAGATCTCCGCGACGTCCGGGTGCTCGTCCGTGTCCGTCGAGGATGTCACGCTCGCCCACCTCCGCCCTTCACGGCATCTGTGTCATTCGGTCCTGCCGTCGGTGGGACGGACGTCCCCTGCGTCCGGTTCCTTCCCCCGCCCGAAGAGGTACTACCCCTCCCATTGGGGTGGAGATGCGACAGCAGTGGGAGGAGCCGTGCCCGTCCCCGTGCGCAGCGGCTTTTCACCGTACCGGTGGGGACGTCCAGGACCTTCGCCGCCTCCGCGACGGGATATCCCTGCATGTCGACGAGGACGAGTGCGGCGCGCTGCTCGGCGGGAAGGGTGCGCAGTGCCTGGAGGAGCTCACGATGGAGATCGCCCCGTTCGGCGGGGGCGGCGGCCGACTCGTGCGGTTCGAGGAGCTGCTCCAGCCGGTCGGTGTCGGCTACCGGGGAGGTACGGCGGGAGGCGGTCTTACGGGCCCGGTCCAGACAGGCGTTGACCGTGATCCGGTGGAGCCAGGTGGTGACGGCGGACTGCCCGCGGAAGGTGTGGGCGGCACGGTAGGCGGAGACGAGCGCGTCCTGGACCGCGTCGGCGGCTTCCTCACGGTCGCCGAGGGTGCGCAGCGCCACCGCCCAGAGTCTGTCGCGGTGGCGCCGGACTATCTCGCCGAAGGCGTCCGGATCGCCCTTCACATGCCGGGCAAGGAGCTCGGCGTCGCTTGCCTCGCCGATGGTGGCGTCCAACGTCGAGCCTCCTCCCCTCGTGGCCGGCTGACGGGAGTCAGCCCTTGACCTTGATCTCCGAGATGCCGCCACGGTAGCGATCCGGGCTGCTGACCGGTAGCTCGGTGATGTGGACCAGTACGTATCGCGTCCGTACCGGCTTGTCGAGTGAGACGGAGAGCCGACTCCCCTGGTTCTTCAGAGGCGCGATCTTCTGGGAGAAGGCGCTGAGGGCGCTCGGGTCCGCAGTGTCCGCGCCGGCGGCCAGGATCTCGGCCTTGTGGCCGGGACGGTGGAAGTCGACATCGACGTCGGTGACTTTCTTGACGCTGCCGAGGTCGACGATGATGCCGCTTCCGTCCTCGTATTTGGGCAGGTTGCCGAAGTTGGCGTAGCCGTAGAACTCCTTGGTCACCCAGGCGGTGTTGGTATCGCCGTCCGCGGCCTGCGGTGCGTCTTGCGGAGCCATCCGGCCGCCGAGTTCCAAAGCGTTCTGAATCTTGATCGGCTTACCGGCAACCTTCCGCGGCTTGTCGTCGTCCTTCTCACTGGTGGACTTGCCCGGATCCGGCTTGTTCTCGTCCTTCAGGAGGGTGTCGGCGAGCTGCCAGCTGCCCAGGCCGAGGGCCGCGATCAGAAGCGCGGAGACGGCCCACTTGAGCGCCTTGCCGGTGCGGGTCTGCAACGGGGGCGGCGGAGGCACGGGAGCGGGCGAGGGGGTGCGCGAGGAGCCGCCACGCGTCGGCGGCTGGCCGTAGGCGCCCTGCTGGTACGTGGTGCGCTGGTAGGCCGGAGTGGGCCTGAAGGCGGGCTCGGGCGGCCGGATGCGCGGCATCGCCGAGACGGCCTTGGCCAACTCCTCGGGAGTGGTGCACGGCTGGTCCTGGCGGGAGGCGGTGGCACCGTCGTTGACCAGAGCGCGCATCGCGAGCTCGGACAGACCGCGGTGGACTCCGGCGCGGACCTGGTCGGGGGCGATCAGTCCGACGCCCTTGGGCAGCCCGGAGAGCCCGTAGGCGTCCTTCTCGTAGGGCCAGCGCTGGGTGAGCCCGGCATACAGCAGGGCGCCGATCGCCACGGTGTCGGTGCGCTGGGGGTGGTCGGCGCTGATGCCGCGCAGGGCGGCCATCACGGCCAGCCCGCGGATCCGGTACTGACCGGACTCCGTGCGCAGCACCGAACCGGGGTTGAGGCGCAGATGGGCCAGCCCCTCGCGGTGCGCGGCGGCCATCGCCTGGGAGACCTGGCTGACCAACTGGTAGGCGTCGTGCGGCTCCAGTGGCCCGGCGGCCAGCACGGCCGTGAGCTCCGTGGCGTCGGGAAGCCACTCGTGGACGACGTAGACGAGGTCGTTCTCCTCGACCGCGTCGAGGACCTGGACGAAGCGGGGGTCGCCCAGGAGAGCCGCCGAACGGGCGGCGGCGAGGACCGGACGGGCCCTCGGATGGTCGGCCGGGAGGACGTGCACACCGACGGCGCGGCGCAGTTTCTCGTCCACGGCACGCCAACTGCTGAATCCGTCCAGACGGGTGACGCACTCCTCCAGACGGTAGCGTCTGGCGAGTTTATGACCGCTGTGCAATTCGGGCGGGTTCGCGTCGGCCGCGGCTCCCGTCTCCCGGGTGCCCGCGGCCTCCGTGTCCTTGCCGGCCTTCTCTTCCGTCCCCGCCCCGTCGGCCGTGGCCTTGCCCGCCTCGGCGGTCAGCGGCTCCTCATCACCGCTGTCGGCCACGTCGACGGCAGCCGTGCTCCGTTCCGCCACCGTCGTTCCTGCCTCCCCATCCATTGCGCCTGGTCCGAGCCAAGACAATTGTGCCCACAGTCCGCCGCTATGCACGACACGCGATGGCGGCCGATGGTTGTGCTCAATGATCAGCGACCGAGTCGTCCGCGCACCATACCGACCATGGCCGTCAGCTCTTCGATCCGCATCCGTTTCGCAGCAATGTAGAAGACCGCGATAAGAACGAGACCGCCGCCCGCCAAGGACGCTACGGAACCCGTCAGGCCGGAGCCGAGCGACTGGGCGATGGTGTAGGCCGCACCGCCGCCGAGCAGGGCGGCGGGGACGCTGGCGCCCACGAGACGGGTGTAGGTGCGTACGACATGGCGCCCGTCCAGATCGCCGCCCAGACGGACGCGTAGACGCTTCCACGCCACGCCTACGCCGATCGTGTAGGCCAGCCCATAGGAGGCGGCCATTCCGACGACGGCCCAGCGGGCGGGCAGTACCACGAAGCACAGGGCGGAGGCGGCGGCGTTCACCGCGGCGATGATCACCGTGTTGTAGAAGGGGGTGCGGGTGTCCTCGTAGGCGTAGAAGCCGCGGAGGACCACGTACTGCACCGAGAAGGGGATCAGACCGAGGCCGAAGGCCATCAGCATGTACCCCATGGACTGGGCCGCCTCGGTGCCGGAGGCGCCGAACAGCAGCGTGCACATGGGGATGCCGAGCGCGACGAACGCGAACGAGATGGGCACGATGGCGACTGCGGAGGTGCGCAGGCCCTGCGAGATGTCATCGCGGACCGCGCCCGCGTCCCCGTCGGCGGCCGCGCGGGAGATCCGGGGCAGCAGCGCGGCCATCACCGAGACGGTGATGATCGCCTGGGGCATGCCCCAGATGAGCTGTGCGCTGGAGTAGCCGAGGTAGCCGGTGCCGGGGAAGCCCTGGTTGTCGGCCTTGGAACCGGCCCAGGTGGCCAGCTGGGTCACCACCACGACGCCCACCTGGTTGGCGAGGACGAACATGACGGTCCACTTGGCCAGCCGGGCGGCCTTGCCGAGGCCGTGGCCGCGCCAGTCGAACCGCGGCCGGAACCGGAAGCCCGAGGCGCGCAGATAGGGGAACATCGCGAGCGCCTGGACGACCAGCCCGAGGAGGGTGCCCATGCCGAGTAGCTGGATGCCCTCCGGCGTGATGGTCCTGACCTCCATCTTCGAGCTGCTGGCGGTGCCGAACACGTAGATGAACAGGCCGAAGGTGAAGATTATGACGATGTTGTTCAGGACCGGGGTCCACATCATGGCGCCGAAGCGGCCGCGGGCGTTGAGGATCTGCCCGACGACCACATGGACGCCCATGAAGAAGATCGTGGGCAGGCAGTAGCGGGCGAAGGTGACCGCGACCTCGTTGGCCGGGGGATTGTCGGCGATGTCGGCCGACATCATCCGCACCAGCAGCGGGGCCGCGAACACGGCGATGGTGACCAGGACGCCGAGGACCACCATCACCAGGGTGAGCAGGCGGTTGGCGTAGGCGACGCCGCCGTCGTCGTCCTCCTTCATGGCGCGGACGAGCTGCGGGACGAAGACCGAGTTCAGACCGCCGCCAATGGTGAGGATGTAGATCATCGTCGGCAGGGTGTAGGCGACGGCGTAGGTGTCGCCGAGCGTCGCCGCGCCGAGCGCCGCGATGATCACCATCTGCCGGACGAAGCCGGTCAGCCGGGAGACCAGCGTGCCGGCGGCCATCAGCGCGCTGGACTGGAGCAGGCTCGCCGCACGGCCGCCGGAGCGCTTGGGGGCGGGCTCCTCGGCAGGGGGCGCGGTGATCACCGGCGCGGCCATGGTGGGCGCCGCGCCGAAGCCGGGCTCGGCCGGGGCCTCGGGTCGCGCCGGCCCGGGCACCGGAGCCTGGCCCTGGGAGGGCTCGGGCGGATAGCCCTGAGGGCTCTGCGGATGGCCCTGGGAGCGCCGGGGCTCGTACGGCTGCTGATCGCGGTAGAGATGCGCGAAGGCGTCCCGCTGCGGCTGTTCCCCCGCCCCGTAGCCGCCGCCCGCGTCCGTGCCGGGGTATCCGGGGGACGCGGGGTCGGCGTACTGCTGCTGCGGGGAGCCACCGGGCGCCTGTCCCCCCGCGGCCGGCCAGGCTCGCGGGTCGTGACCCGGGGGCGCGGCGGCCTGCTGGGGGTAGGACTGCTGCGGATAGCCGCCCTGGGGTGGCGCGGCGGGCGCGGTCCGGTCGTACAGCGGATCGGTCAGCGGATCATGGCCGTAGGTGTCCTGCGGAGCGGACGCGTAGGGGTAGGGCGTGTAGGTGCCGGTGACGTAGGGATCCTGGAGATACGGGTCCTGCGTGTAGTGCGTCTGGCCGTACGCCTGGCGGGGGTCGGCCCCGGGCGCCTGGGCGTCGCCCAGATACGGATCCCGCTGGTGTGGCTCCGGGCCGTAAGGGTCCTGCGGAGTATGAGGGGACGGCTGTGGCGGTGGCGGCCCTTGGCCATCACCGTCATATGGCGCGTTCATCGCTACCCCACCTCATCGTCCGCTGCGGCCGGCCGGCCCGGGCATTGCTCAATGCTCCACTTTCTCACCCGAGCCGGACGGGCCAGCGCTTTGCGATCCGGTGTCCGGTGCCGGGTCACTCGGCTGCTCGGGCACAAGAGCGTGAGCCGGGTCACAGGGGTCGGTCTCCGCGGATTCGGCTTCGGGGCCTTCGCCACCCTCGCCGTTTTCGGCGTCCGGCTCCGAGTCGCCCTCGTCGTCGCCCTCGTCGTCGCCTTCGGCGGCGGACCGCTTGCGCTGGACGTAGATCCGGATACCGGCGAGGACCAGCAGGAGGACGCCGCCCGCGATCACGAGAATGACGGTTGAGGTGATTTCGGTGACATTCACCTTGAATTCCACCTCTTTGCCATAGCGCTGGCCGTCCGGGGTGTACAGCTGTGCCACGACCCGCACCGGACCGTTCGCGTTTGCCGTGGTGCCGAACTTCACGGACTGGCTGTGGCCGCCCTCGACGGTGACGACCTGAGAGTCGCTGATCTCCAGCCGGTTGCCCTGCTGCGAGCGGAGGACCAGCCGCAGCTCGACCCCCTGCACCAGGTTGTTCTGCACGGTCACCGGGATGGTGGCGCTCCGTCCGGACAGCGTCATGTCCGACTTCGGGACCAGGCGCACCTTTTTGGTGAGCCCGGACAGATAGCTCGCCACGTCATGACGGAATCCGGCCGCGCGCCGGGCCTCACCGCGCCATGAGTTGGACATGTCGCGCGTGATCGCGTTTCCGAACGGGGTGACCACCCGGTACTTCGCGCTGAGGATGCGCTCGAACCTGTCGAGCGTCGCCTGTGTGTCCTGGATCTCCTTGAACGCCGGGGCGGGCAGTTCCTGCTTCCGCAGCGCCCGGGGGTACGCACGGGCGCCGGGCAGCCGCTGGGTGGCGCTCGGGTCGGGCTTGGCCTTCGCGGCCTGCCCCAGGCCGAGGGGTTCGCTCCACCGCCCGGAGAGGCCCTTCAGGGCCGCCGCCATCGCCTGTGCCTGGCTGGTGGTGGGCATCCGCTGCGGCGCGACCACGACACTGCGCTGCTTGTCCGGCGCCTGGAGGTTGATCATCTGGCTCTGGGCCAGGAACCGCTGGATGGCCAGTGTGGAGTTCTGCGCCGTGGACATATCGCCGGTGAAGGCGGTGGACAGCCGTGCGTCGGCGACCACCGCGGTGTTGCCGCCGCCGATCTGCCGGGCCGCGGTCGGGGTGTAGGAGAGGCCGCCGGTCTCCCGGAGGCTGTCGCTGCGGGTGATGACGTTATGGGCGCCCGCGGAGGTGGCGACATCGACGACGGAGGAGTCGATCGCTCCCTCCGCCGGCCAGGCGAAGTCCGTGCGCGGCTTCACCCCGAGAACCGTCTGCACGGTAAGGGAGGCGAGCTCGGTGGCGTCCTGGAGGTGGCCGAGGGCGCCGTAGTTCTTGCCTCGGTGGGCGACGGAGGCGAGATCGGGGTCGGCGAAGGGCAGCGCGACCACCTGCTGGTCCTGTACGGCCTTCTGGAGGTCGTTGAGCCATTGCTTGGCGACGGCCTGCCCGCGACCCGGTGTGGTGTCGCCCTCCCCGCCCTTGGGGTTCTCGACCTCGTAAGCCTTGGTCATCGCGTCGACCGTGGCGAGCAAGTCGGGGTCGATCACCCAGGTGATGGGGAGGCTCTTCCCCAGCGTCACCATCTGCTGCAACCGGCCGCCGGGCGAGAGCTCCTTCACCAGACTGTCGTCACGGAAGATGCGGGTGCGGTCCTCGTCGTTGTCCGTACGAGGGGTCATATGGGTGGTGGAGATGAGCGGCCACAGATAGGTGAGCCGGGACTTCTTCTCGGCCGGGCTGGTCTGCCAAGGGAGGAAGGTGCGCTGGATCCCCAGCACCTGCGGCCAGGGCCGGTCCCGCGTCTGTCCGCTGAGGGAGACACCGATCTGGTAGACGCCGTCCTGGCCGAGGTTCAGCTTGTCGACCGGTATGGAGAGGGAGAAGTCACGGCTGGCGCCGGGCGCCAGCGCGCCGATCTTCTTGGTGTACTTGTCGCCGATCTCGCTGCCGTCCAGAGCCTGGCTGAAGCCGGTGCGCCGGGCGGCGCTGTCGATCGCGTTGCGGCCGCTGAGGGCGGGACCCACATGGATGCCGGTATGGGCGGCGGCGATCGCCGTCTTGGTGCCGTTGGTGACGGTCGCGTTGATCGTGAGGGTGTCGCCCCTCCCCGGCGCGGTGGGCGTCATCGAGGTGATGGCGATGTCCACGGAGCGTGAGCGGGTGACCTTGCTCTCGGGGAGCGCCGCGGAGGCCGTGAGTGCCGTCCGGGCCGCGTGCTCCGCCGGGGCCGCGTGGGCGGTGGGCGCCGCGGGGAGTGTTCCGCCCGCGAGCACCGGTACGGCGGCCAGGAATGCCGCCGTGCGCCGCAGCCATCGACGGGCACGAGCGGAAGTGTTCCCCCGGAGGTCTGCCGCATCGGCCACGCGCTCGCCCGTCCCTCATCGTCAGTGGTCGTCAGTGGTCGTCGCAATGTGCGTCCACGGAATGGTAACGATGCCCGCTGTGGCGAAGTGCTGTGGAGAGCTCCACAAGATCGTTACGGGATCGGTTGCGCCGATCAACGTGGAGGCCCCGGGGCGCGGGGCCACGTACCCTGTGCTGTTGTGCCGAACGCCAACAATGACAGCCGATCCCCGCAGTCGACCAATGAGCTCAGCCAGGTGCAGCGCCGTGCCGTGGCCGAACTGCTGAGGGTTTCTCCCGTCGCCGACGACCTCGCCCGCCGTTTCGAGCAGGCCGGATTCCGGTTGGCTCTCGTCGGCGGCTCGGTCCGGGACGCGCTGCTCGGCCGCCTCGGCAATGACCTGGACTTCACCACGGACGCCCGCCCCGACGACGTACTGAAGATCGTCCGTCCTTGGGCGGACGCGCTCTGGGAGGTCGGCATCGCCTTCGGCACGGTGGGCTGCCGGAAGGACGCTCCCAGCGGAAACGGGGCGCAGCAGAGCTTTCAGATTGAAATCACGACGTATCGGTCAGAAGCCTATGACCGGACATCTCGGAAGCCCGAGGTGTCCTACGGCGACTCGATCGAGGAGGACCTGGTCCGCCGGGACTTCACCGTGAACGCGATGGCGGTGGCACTCCCGCAGAAGGAGTTCATCGACCCGCACAACGGTCTGGAAGACTTGGCCGCACAGGTGCTGCGTACGCCCGGGACGCCCGAGGAGTCCTTCTCGGACGATCCCCTGCGGATGATGCGTGCCGCGCGGTTCGCCGCCCAGCTGGGCTTCGAGGTCGCCCCCGACGTTGTCGCCGCGATGACGTCCATGGCGGGCCGTATCGAGATCGTCTCGGCGGAGCGGGTGCGTGAGGAGCTCAACAAGCTGATCCTCGGTGCCCACCCCCGTCAGGGGCTGCGGCTGCTCGTCGACACCGGGCTTGCCGACTGTGTTCTGCCGGAGATCCCGGCGCTACGGCTGGAGCGTGATGAGCATCACCGGCACAAGGATGTCTACGAGCACTCGCTGACCGTGCTGGAGCAGGCCATCGATCTGGAGGAGAACGGGCCGGATCTGGTGCTGCGGCTGGCGGCCCTGCTGCATGACATCGGCAAGCCGAGGACACGCCGGTTCGAGAAGGACGGCCGGGTCTCCTTCCACCACCACGAGGTGGTGGGCGCCAAGATGACCAAGTCGCGGATGATCAAGCTGAAGTACTCCAACGAGATGGTGAAGGACGTCTCCCATCTGGTGGAACTCCATCTGCGCTTCCACGGCTACGGCACGGGAGAGTGGACCGACTCCGCGGTGCGCCGGTATGTGCGCGACGCGGGGCCGCTGCTGGACCGGCTGCACAAGCTGACCCGTTCGGACTGCACCACACGCAACAAGCGCAAGGCGGCGGCGCTCTCCCGTGCGTATGACGGGCTCGAGGAGCGCATCGCACGGCTCCAGGAGCAGGAGGAGCTGGATTCCATCCGCCCGGACCTGGACGGCAACGAGATCATGAAGGTCCTCGGTATCGCCCCGGGTCCGCAGGTCGGCAAGGCGTACAAGCACCTGCTGGAGCTTCGGCTGGAGAACGGTCCCATGGAGCGGGACCAGGCCGTCGAGGCGCTCAAGGAGTGGTGGGCGGCCCAGCCGCAGGACTGACGCCGACGGCGGGGCTACGTTTCACGTGAAACATCGCGCTGTTTCGCCGCCTCCCCCTGGTCTTGTTTCACGTGAAACAAGACCAGGGCCGCGGTGGCCGCGTAGAGCAGTGCCACACAGACCACCAGAAGAGACGAGACACCGTCAGGCGGCAGCATGACGGCGGCGACTCCCGCGGCGCCCACGAAGGCGACGTTGAACAGGACGTCATAGAGGGAGAAGATCCGGCCGCGGAAGTCATCGTCGATCGATGACTGCACGATGGTGTCGGTGGCGATCTTCGCCCCCTGGGTGGTGAGTCCGAGAACGAACGCGGCGACGAGTATCGGCGCGGGCTCGAAGGGCAGTCCCAGCGCCGGTTCCAGAAGGGCGGCGGCCGCCGCGCACACCATGATCCAGGAGAGCTGACCATCGGCGCGGGAGTGGACGCCGACCACGCTGAGGCGACCCACCGCCCACGGGGTGATCACCGCGGCCATGAAGAACCCCGCGCCGGAGACACCGAGCGCCAGACCGAGCAGGGCGAGCCCGTCGGCCTCGGTGCCGGCCCATTCGTAGCGGCAGAGCATCAGCACCATCACCGTGAGCGCGCCGTAGCAGAAGCGCATCAGTGTCATCGCGGCCAGCGCCAGCGTGGGATCCGCGCGCTTCAGCAGATGCCGCACCCCCGCGGCCAGACCCTGTGCGGTGCTCAACAGCGCGGCGCGCAGCCGGGGCTGGAGCACGGAGGGATCGGGGCCCAGCAGATTGAGCGGCATCACGAGTGCCGAGAGTCCCGCGGCGAGGTAGAGCACGGCGCCCAGCAGGACGACCAGCGCGTCCGAAGAGGAGCCTCCCGGGCCCGACAGACGGACGATAAAGGCCACCATGCCGCCCAATGTGGCCGCCAGCGTTCCGGCGGTCGGCGAAAGGGAGTTGGCCATCACCAGCCGCTCCGGAGTGTCCACCACCCGCGGCAGCGCGGCCGAGAGCCCCGCCAGCACAAAGCGGTTCACGGCCGTGACGGAGAGGGCGGAGACATAGAAGACCGGGTCGGGTACCTGGGCGAGCACCAGCACGGCGGTTCCGGCGGCCAGCCCGGAGCGCAGCAGATTGCCGTAGAGCAGTACCTGCCGACGGCGCCAGCGATCCAGCAGCACACCGGCGAACGGGCCGAGGAGGGAGTAGGGGAGCAGCAGTACCGCCATGGCGGAGGCGATGGCCGCGGCGGAGGTCTCCTTCTCGGGGGAGAAGACCACATAGGTGGCCAGCGAGACCTGGTAGACCCCGTCGGCCGCCTGGGACAGCAGACGGACCGCCAGGAGGCGGCGGAAGTCGCGGAATCGCAGCAGTACGCGGAGATCACGCACAACGGGCATGACGCCACCTTCACACATGACACGGGCCTCCGGGTGTATTACCCGAAGGCCCGTGATCATGCGGCGAGCAGGTGCTTAGCGCTCGACCTCACCCTTGATGAACTTCTCCACGCTCTCCCGGGCCTGGTCGTCGAAGTACTGCACGGGAGGCGACTTCATGAAGTACGAGGAGGCGGAGAGGATCGGACCGCCGATGCCCCGGTCCTTGGCGATCTTCGCAGCGCGCAGCGCGTCGATGATGACACCCGCGGAGTTCGGGGAGTCCCAGACCTCGAGCTTGTACTCCAGGTTCAGCGGGACATCGCCGAACGCGCGGCCCTCGAGGCGGACATAGGCCCACTTGCGGTCGTCCAGCCAGGCCACGTAGTCGGACGGGCCGATGTGGACGTTGTTCTCGCCGAGCTCCCGGTCGGGGATCTGCGAGGTGACGGCCTGCGTCTTGGAGATCTTCTTGGACTCCAGGCGCTCGCGCTCGAGCATGTTCTTGAAGTCCATGTTGCCGCCGACGTTCAGCTGCATGGTGCGGTCCAGGATGACGCCCCGGTCCTCGAACAGCTTGGCCATCACGCGGTGCGTGATGGTCGCGCCGACCTGCGACTTGATGTCGTCACCGACGATCGGCACACCGGCCTCGGTGAACTTGTCCGCCCACTCCTTGGTGCCGGCGATGAACACCGGGAGCGCGTTGACGAAGGCGACCTTGGCGTCGATGGCGCACTGCGCGTAGAACTTCGCGGCGTCCTCGGAGCCCACGGGCAGGTAGCAGACCAGAACGTCGACCTGCTTGTCCTTGAGGACCTGCACCACGTCGACGGGGGTCTCCCCGGACTCGTCGATGGTCTGGCGGTAGTACTTGCCCAGACCGTCGAGCGTGTGGCCGCGCTGGACGGTGACGCCGGTGGACGGCACGTCGCAGATCTTGATGGTGTTGTTCTCACTGGCGCCGATGGCGTCGGCGAGGTCCAGGCCGACCTTCTTCACGTCCACGTCGAACGCGGCCACGAACTCCACGTCACGGACGTGGTAGTCGCCGAACTGCACGTGCATCAGACCCGGCACGCGGGCGGCCGGGTCGGCGTCCTTGTAGTACTCGACGCCCTGCACCAGCGAGGCGGCGCAGTTGCCCACGCCGACGATGGCTACACGAACCGAACCCATTCCGGTTGCTCCCTGTGTGTACTGGACAAAGCCCTGCTCGGATCGCGGGGCTTCATATGGCGGTGTCATCGGACGGATCCGGCCGGGAACCACCCCGGTGCCGGGGCAGGCCGCCCGTATCTCGTGACTCGTTCAGATGTGGCGACCGGTCCGGCTCTTGCTCCGGCATCCGGTCCTGCCCGGCGGTACCGTCGCGCTGCTCGCGCCCGGCCCGCTCGCTCTCGATCAGCTCATTCAGCCAGCGGACCTCGCGCTCCACCGACTCCATCCCATGCCGTTGCAGCTCGAGGGTGTAGTCGTCCAGGCGCTCACGGGTGCGGGAGAGGGAGGCGCGCATCTTCTCGAGACGCTCCTCCAGACGGCTGCGCCGTCCTTCCAGCACCCGCATCCGCACATCACGTGATGTCTGTCCGAAGAAGGCGAAGCGGACGCCGAAGTGCTCGTCCTCCCAGGCGTCCGGCCCGGTGTGGGCGAGCAGCTCCTCGAAGCGCTCCTTGCCGTCCGCCGTCAATCTGTAGACGATCTTCGCCCTGCGTCCCGCGAGGGTCGCCGCGAGAGCTTCCTCGGGGGCGCTGCCGGGCTCCTCGATCAACCAGCCATTGGCGACCAACGTCTTGAGGCAGGGGTAGAGGCTGCCGTAGCTGAACGCACGGAACACCCCGAGCGAGGTGTTGAGGCGTTTCCGCAGCTCATATCCGTGCATCGGGGACTCGCGGAGCAGGCCGAGGACAGCGAACTCAAGTACGCCGGAGCGTCTGCTCATGTCCCGCCTCCCCTGTCTCCTGAGTCGCTATGCCGAGCTGATGTATCGGCTCGATACATCCAGACGATAGAACCACGAGGCTGGTGCGACAAGGGGGACCACGGTGAACGGCGTCACATCATCAATTCGTGGCACTCAATCTGACGGTTATGGAGTGAAGATGGCGGGTGGGTGGGTTTTGACCGTGCGTACTCTGTTCGCCATGCAGACCTACGGGAACCATGCGACGCCGCGATGCGTCCTCGTCCCGGATGCAGTGCGTCCGGTTGCTTGGCGTGGCCGGATCGCACGTCGGGGGGACCGGAAGCCACCTGCCGCTTTCAGGCGATAGAGCCTGCCCGAGGAGTAGTCGTTCCATGAGCGAGCACCGTCGCAAACCGCCGCAGTCCCAGGGCGGCGGACGAGCCGCGGCCCGGCGGGCCGGACAGCAGCCGTCCGGCCGCCGCGCAGCACCCGCGCACAACACCGCGAGCGGGTCGGAGTCCGGCCCGCACGGTGACAAGCGGTCTACCGGTGGCCGGGCCGAGGCCCGGCGAGCCGCCCAGCGCGGCGGTGGCCGCAGACGAGCACCCGATCCGGGCGCGGGGGGCCGCGCGGGCCGTGGCCGCGACAACGGTCAGCCCCCCAAGAAGCGCTTTATCGACTACCCCCGGGCGGGCAAGTCGGGTGCCGGGCGCTGGGTCCCGTCCTGGAAGCTGGTGACGGGCACCTTCATCTTCTTCTTCGCCGTGCTCATCGGCGCGGTGGGCATAGGGCTGTGGCTGGTGGAAGTGCCCACCGCGCAGGCCGCGTCCAAGACCCAGAAGAACGTCTACTACTGGGCGGACGGCAAGCAGATGGTGGTCTCGGGCGGCGGTGACCTCAACCGCCAGATCGTGCCCCTGGACCAGATCCCCAAGGAAATGCAGGACGCGGTGATCTCCGCGGAGAACGCCAGCTTCTACCAGGACTCCGGTGTCGACCCGATGGGCATCGCGCGCGCCGTCGTCAACATGGCACGCGGCGGAGAGACCCAGAGCGGTTCGACCATCACCCAGCAGTTCGTCAAGAACACCTACCTGGACCAGTCGCAGACGCTGACGCGCAAGGTCAAGGAGCTGTTCATCTCCATAAAGGTGGGCACCACCGAGGACAAGGACACCATCCTCGCGGGGTACCTCAACACCGCGTACTACGGACGCGGTGCCTATGGCTGCCAGGCCGCGGCCCGCGCGTACTACGACAAGGACTGCGTAGAACTCACGCCCAGTGAGTCGGCCTTCCTCGCCGCGACGCTGAACGGCCCCAACCTCTACGACCCGAACGGCGGCTACGGTCCCAACGCGGGCAAGGACGCCAACCGCAAGCGGGCCGAAGCGCGCTGGAAGTGGATCCTCAGGCGTGAGGCCCAGGTCGGCAGGATGACCAAGGCCAAGGCCGAGGGCTGGATCGCCAAGAAATTCCCGACCCCGCGGGAACCGCAGATCGCGACGAACAAGCAGGGCCAGATCGGCTATCTGACCGAACTCGCCGACAACTACATCGTCGCCAACACCGATATCAGCAGCGCCAAGTTGCACCAGGGCGGCTACCAGATCCACACCACCTTCGACCGCAAGAAGATGGGCCAGCTCAACAAGGCCGTCCAGAAGGTCTCCAAGGAGAACATCAAGCCGAAGCAGCGCGATGTCGACAAGCATGTGCAGTTCGGCGGTGCTTCGGTGGAGCCCAAGTCGGGCAAGATCAAGGCCATCTACGGCGGCAAGGACGCGCTTCAGCACTATCGCAACAACGCCGACTACACCGGCGTCCAGGTCGGATCGACCTTCAAGCCCTTCGTCCTGGCCGCCGCGATGACCGACGGAAAGCGTGATCCGGAGGGCGGGAGAGAGCAGCCCGCCACCGAGCGCACCCAGGTCTCACCGAGCAGTATCTACAACGGTGACAACAAACTGACCCTGCGTGACTACAACGGGGAGATCTGGCGCGACAAGCACAACAAGGAGTGGCACCAGAGAAACGACGGTGACGAGGACAAGGGGCCCATCTCCCTGCGCACCGCGATGCAGTACTCGGTGAACACCCCCTACATCCAGCTGGGCATGGACGTCGGCACCGACAAGGTGCGGGACGCGGCGCTGAAGGCGGGGCTCAGCAAGGAGCAGCTGGCCGAGATCACGCCGAGCTTCTCGCTGGGTACCTCGGCACCCAGCGCCATCCGGCTCGCCGGGTCGTACGCGACCTTCGCCGCCAGTGGCAAGCAGGCCGATCCGTACTCGGTCGAGACGATCAACGACAAGCACGGCGAGGTCTACAACCACAAGGAGCACGTCAAGGTCACACAGGCCTTCGACGCGGACGTGGCGAACAACGTCACGGACGTCCTGGAGAACGTCGTTCAGAAGGGCACCGGCACCTCGGCGCAGATCGATCGTCCTGTCGCGGGCAAGACCGGTACCACCGACGAGAACAAGTCGGCGTGGTTCTCCGGCTACACCCCGCAGCTGTCCACGTCGATCGGCATGTGGCGGGTGGACGACAAGGCCAAGAAGCAGAAGTTCCTCTCCATGCGCGGTGTGGGCGGCCAGAAGACGATCCACGGAGCGTCCTACCCGGCCGAGATCTGGGCCGACTACATGCGCGAGGCGATGAGGGGCAAGACGCCCGAGAAATTCCCGGTGGCCGGGCCGATCGGCCAGAAGGTCTACGGCAATGACGCGAGCCCGAGCGCGACGCCCTCGCAGACCCCGTCGGAGACGCCCTCGGAGTCCCCGTCCGAGTCGCCCTCGGAGTCCCCGTCGGAGTCGCCTTCCGAAAGCCCGTCGGCCACGGAGAGCTGTGATCCGCTGGACGTCAGGTGCAACGAGAACGGCGGGGGCAACGGCAACGGTGGCAACAACGGCGGTCCGGGCGGAGGCCCGGGCGGCGGTCCCGGGGGCGATCCCACGTCCTCGCCGAGTACGGAGCCACCGGGTGGTGACAACGGAGGCATCTTCGGTGGCCCGACCGGCTACCGACGGGAGGAATAGCTCCTCCCGGGCCCTCACCCGAAACCGGCGGCCGCGCCGGAGCGCACTCCGCTCCGGCGCGGCCGCCGCCGTTTCGCGGGCCCTCAGCGGCCCGCTCCGGCGCCTTCCGGCCCCCTTGGTCGTGGATGGGTGCCGACGCGGCTCCTGAGCCCTCCGTGGGGGCTTCCGTGGCTTCCTGGAGCCGCTCAGCGTCGCCCTTGCGGTCCTGACACCACCCCCGAGGCCCGTACGGCAGGATGGCCCCATGAGCGTGCGCGAGGACCCACAGGCCCAGCCCGTACGGCCGACCGCCGAGGACTCGGTCGCCGCGGCGGCCAGCGAGGTGATCGGCGGTCCGGCAGGGCGGCGGGCGCTGCTCGGCACCAGCTGGTGGACCCCGGTGCGGATCATCGCGCTCGTCGCCATCGGGATGTTCGCCCTGGGCATGGCGCAGAAGATCCCGTGTTACGACGGCGGCTGGTTCATCGGCAACACCTCCCAGTACACCCACGCCTGCTACTCCGACATCCCGCACCTCTACAGCGGACGCGGCTTCGCGGACGGCCTCGTCCCGTACTTCCGCAGCCTGCCGCGCGAGGTCTCGGGTGGCATGGAGTACCTGGAGTACCCGGTGCTCACCGGGCTCTTCATGGAGGTCGCCTCCTGGCTCACACCGCGCCACGGCACAAGCCCGGGCGCCATGCAGCACCGCGAGCAGATCTACTGGATGGTCAACGCGGGCATGCTGATGGTCTGCGCCGCGGTCATGGCGGTGTGTGTGACCCGTACGCACCGGCGTCGCCCCTGGGACGGCCTGTTCGTCGCCCTGGCCCCCGCCTTCGCGTTGACCGCCACCATCAACTGGGACCTGTTCGCGGTCGCCCTTACGGCCGCGGCCCTGCTCATGTGGTCGCGTGGCCGCCCGGTGGCGGCCGGGGTCCTGCTCGGCCTGGCGACCGCCGCGAAGTTCTATCCGCTGCTGTTGCTCGGGCCGCTGTTCGTGCTGTGCCTGCGAGCGGGGCGATGGCGGGCCTTCTGGTCGGCGACCGGCGGTGCCGTGGCGGCCTGGCTCGTGGTGAACGTGCCCGTGATGATCAGTTGGCGGGACGGTGGGCCGCGTCTGCGCGACGGCTGGACGATGTTCTACACCTTCAGCCAGCAGCGGCCCGTGGACTTCGGTTCGCTGTGGCTGATCATCTCGCAGCGCACCGGCAACCCCATGGACGACGTCAACACCTATGCCACCGCGCTGATGGTGCTGGCCTGCGCCGGCGTGGCGGCTCTCGCGCTGTGTGCCCCGCGACGCCCGCGGCTGGCCCAGCTCGCCTTTCTGATCGTCGCGGCGTTCGTGGTCACCAACAAGGTCTACTCACCGCAGTACGTACTGTGGCTGATCCCGCTGGCGGCCCTGGCGCGGCCGCGCTGGCGGGACTTCCTGGTGTGGCAGGCGTGCGAGGTGATGTATTTCGTCGGGATCTGGATGTACCTCGCGTACACCGGCAGCGGTGATAAGCACCGCGGGCTGCCGCCCGAGGGGTACCAGCTGGCGATCGTCGTGCATCTGCTGGGCACGCTGTACCTGTGCGCGCTGGTGGTGCGGGACGCGCTGGTGCCCGAGCGCGATCCGGTGCGCCGCGACGGGTCGGACGATCCGTCGGGAGGCGTGCTGGACGGGGCGCCGGATGTGTTCGTGCTGGGGGAGGCGCGGCGCAGGGCGCGGTACGAGGGCGCGGCGATGAGCGAGTGGGGCGCCGAACGGGGCTGAGGTCTCGTACGGGCGAGCCACGGGGCCGCCGGCACGCGCCGGGTCCGGGATCCCTGGGGAACCCGGACCCGGCGACGGGGTTCAGCGGTCGAGCAGCCGGTCGAACTGGGTGGTGGTGTGCCGCAGATGGGCCACCAGGTCATCCCCGACCTGGGGCGCGGGGACATCGGCCGGTACGAACAGGATCGACACCTGCATATGCGGCGGCTCGGCGAACCAGCGCTGCTTGCCCGCCCAGACGAACGGTGACAGGTTGCGGTTGACGGTCGCCAGACCGGCGCGCGCGACACCCTTGGCGCGGGGCATCACCCCGTGCAGCGCCTTGGGCGCCTCCAGGCCGACACCGTGCGAGGTGCCGCCCGCGACGACCACCAGATAGCCGTCCGAGGCGGCCTTCTGCTGGCGGTAGCCGAAGCGGTCGCCCTTGGCCACGCGGGTGACGTCGAGGACGGAGCCGCGGTACTCGGTCGACTCGTGGTCGCCCAGCCACAGCCGCGTGCCGATGCGCGCCCTGAACCGGGTCTGCGGGAACTGCTGCTGGAGCCGGGCCAGTTCATCGGCCTTGAGGTGGCTGACGAACATGGTGTGCAGCGGCAGTCGCGCGGCACGCAGCCGGTCCATCCAGCCGATGACCTCCTCGACCGCGTCGATACCGTCGGTGCGGTCGAGCGGGAGGTGTATCGCGAACCCCTCCAGCCGGACGTTCTCTATCGCGGCGTGCAGCTGGGGCAGGTCCTGCTCGGTGATGCCGTGCCGCTTCATGCTGCTCATGACCTCGATGACCACGCGCGCGTTCACCAGGCCGTAGACACCGTCGACCGACGAGACCGAGCGGATCACCCGGTCCGGCAGCGGTACCGGCTCCTCCCCGCGCCGGAACGGGGTGAGCACCAGGAGGTCACCACTGAAGAAGTCCTTCATCCGGGCGGCCTCGTAGGTGGTGCCGACCGCGAGGATGTCGGCACCGATACGGGCCGCTTCCTCGGCCAGCCGCTCATGGCCGAAGCCGTAGCCGTTGCCCTTGCAGACCGGGACGATCCCCGGGAACTGCTGGAGCACAGTGTGCTGATGCGCCCGCCAGCGCGCGGTGTCGACGTAGAGGGTGAGCGCCATTGGCCGGTCCCGGAACCTTTCTCGTTGCCGCGGTGTATTGGAGATGTGCAGCGTTTGTGGGGAAGCAGCGAATCGAAGTCAGCGGCGGGACATGTAGATGTCAAGCGCCTTGTGGAGCAGCTTGTTGAGGGGGAAGTCCCATTCGCCGAGGTATTCGGCAGCCTGCCCGCCGGTGCCGACCTTGAACTGGATCAGTCCGAAAAGGTGGTCGGACTCGTCGAGCGAGTCGCTGATGCCGCGGAGGTCGTAGACGGTGGCGCCGAGGGCGTAGGCGTCGCGGAGCATCCGCCACTGCATCGCGTTCGAGGGCCGGACCTCGCGCTTGTGGTTGGCGGAGGCGCCGTAGGAGTACCAGACATGGCCGCCGACGATCAGCATGGTGGCCGCGGCCACGGCCTCGCCCTCGTGCATCGCGAAGTACAGCCGCATGCGGTTGGGGTCCTCGGAGTTGAGGGTGGTCCACATGCGCTGGAAGTAGCTCAGCGGGCGGGGCCGGAAGTGGTCGCGCTCAGCGGTGATCTCGTAGAGCCGCTGCCACTCGCCCAGGTGCTCGTAGCCGCCCTGGACGACCTCGACACCGGCCTTCTCGGCCTTCTTGATGTTGCGCCGCCAGAGCTGGTTGAAGCTCTTGTGGACGTCCTCCAGCGAGCGGTTCTCCAGCGGCACCTGGAAGACATAGCGCGGCTGGACGTCACCGAAGCCGGCCCCGCCGTCCTCGCCCTGCTGCCAGCCCATCCGCCGCAGCCGGTCGGAGACCTCGAAGGCGCGCGGCTCGATATGGGTGGCTTCGACATCGCGCAGCCGCTTCACATCGGGGTTCTGGATACCGGACTTGATCGCGGCGGCGTCCCAGCGGCGGATGATCACCGGCGGGCCCATCTTCACGGAGAACGCGCCCTGCTGCTTGAGGTGGGCGAGCATCGGGCGCAGCCAGTCCTCGAGGTTGGGCGCGTACCAGTTGATGACCGGGCCCTCGGGGAGATAGGCGAGATAGCGCTTGATCTTGGGCAGCTGGCGGTAGAGGACGAGACCCGCGCCGACGAGCTGACCGGACGCGTCGAACCAGCCGAGGTTCTCCGAGCGCCACTCCGCCTTGACGTCTGCCCATGCCGGCACCTGCATGTGGCTGGCCGAGGGCAGGCTCTGGATGTACGCCAGATGCTGCTCGCGGCTGATCGTCCTCAGGGTCAGGCTCATGCGGGGCGCTCCTCAGCAGGTGTGTCCCCATGGTCGGGGCTCCGGCTCTCGCGCCGAAGCCTACTGCGAGCGGAGCGCACCCCGTTTGGGCCCGGGGACCACCCGGGCCCGGTCGGGATCAGCCGAGGAGGCCGCCGAAGAGCCCTCCATGTGCCATGCCGAGGTAGAAGCCGACGGCCGAGGCGCCGAGTCCGATGATCAGCACAAAGCGCTCACCTGTGGTCGCGGAGATCAGCTGGCCCCAGGCGCCAGTGACCATCCCGATCAGCCCGGCCCATGAACTGAGCAGGTGGAGGCTGGTGAAATGCGCCGTCACAAAGGCGATCACACCGATCACCAAAGTGGTCACCGCGAGGGTGTTCTCGAGCGGGTGCGACTTGCCGTCCGAGTCCAGGAAGGAGCGCAAGCCGTGCTGCGAGCGTGCTGCCTGAGCCATGGGGCACCTCCAGGTAGGCCCATATAGGCAGGGCGGCGAACTGTAACGCCGCTCACATCCGATGTGTACAGATTGCGGGGCGAGTCGCCCGGATTTCAAGCGGGAGGTGGTGGGCGGGTACTGTGTACCGTCTGCGGTGGTGTCTGCACAGGCATCGTCACAGAACGCATTACGACCCTCCTGCCACGGAACGACCGTGGCCGCTGAGTCCAGAGGAGGTGGGTTCCACATGCGTCACTACGAGGTGATGGTCATCCTCGACCCCGATCTCGAGGAGCGCGCTGTCTCCCCGCTGATCGAGAACTTCCTTTCCGTGATCCGTGAGGGCAACGGCAAGGTGGAGAAGGTCGACACCTGGGGCCGTCGTCGTCTCTCGTACGAGATCAAGAAGAAGCCCGAGGGCATCTACTCGGTCATCGACCTCCAGGCCGAGCCTGGAGTCGTCAAGGAGCTCGACCGCCAGCTGAACCTGAACGAGTCGGTCCTCCGGACCAAGGTCCTCCGCCCCGAGACCCACTGAGCGCCTAGGCGTTCATCGGTCTCCGGGCCGTATCGCAACGAGTAGCAAGCAGCCCAGCAGTACGCCGAGAGGTACCCCAATGGCAGGCGAGACCGTCATCACGGTCGTCGGCAATCTCGTCGACGATCCCGAGTTGCGTTTCACCCCCTCCGGTGCGGCGGTCGCGAAGTTCCGCGTCGCGTCCACTCCCCGTACGTTCGACCGGCAGACCAACGAGTGGAAGGACGGCGAGAGCCTCTTCCTTACGTGTTCGGTGTGGCGGCAGGCCGCTGAGAATGTGGCCGAGTCGCTTCAGCGCGGTATGCGGGTGATCGTGCAGGGCCGCCTGAAGCAGCGGTCGTACGAGGACCGCGAGGGGATCAAGCGCACGGTCTACGAGCTGGATGTCGATGAGGTCGGCGCCAGCCTGCGCAACGCCACAGCCAAGGTCACCAAGACCACCGGACGCGGTGGACAGGGTGGCTACGGCGGCGGTGGCGGCGGTGGCAGCCAGGGCGGCGGCTGGGGCGGTGGCCCCGGCGGCGGTCAGCAGCAGGGCGGCGGCGCTCCCGCCGACGACCCCTGGGCGACCGGCGCACCCGCCGGTGGCGGCCAGCAGCAGGGCGGCGGCGGTGGCTGGGGCGGCGGCTCCGGCAACTCCGGCGGCTACTCGGAAGAGCCGCCCTTCTAGGCCCATGGGCGTTGTTTCACGCGGTTTCACGTGAAACAACGCGCGGCCTGGTCCGGGCGACCAGCACAAACTTCTTGATCACACTGGAGAGAGACAATGGCGAAGCCGCCTGCTCGCAAGCCTAAGAAGAAGGTTTGCGTGTTCTGCAAGGAGAAGATCTCCTACGTCGACTACAAGGACACGAACCTGCTGCGGAAGTTCATTTCCGACCGCGGCAAGATCCGTGCCCGCCGGGTCACCGGCAACTGCACCCAGCACCAGCGTGACGTCGCCACGGCCGTGAAGAACAGCCGTGAGATGGCGCTGCTGCCCTACACCTCCACCGCGCGATAAGGGAAGGGTGACCGATTCATGAAGATCATCCTCACCAACGAGGTCTCCGGCCTCGGTACCGCCGGTGACGTCGTGGACGTCAAGGACGGGTACGCCCGCAACTACCTGGTTCCGCGCGGTCTCGCGATCCGCTGGACCAAGGGTGGCGAGAAGGACGTCGAGCAGATCCGTCGCGGTCGTCGCATCCGCGAGATCGCCACGATCGAGCAGGCCAACGAGGTCAAGGCTCGGCTCGAGGGCGTCAAGGTGCAGCTGAAGACCCGTGCCGGCGATGCCGGCCGTCTGTTCGGCTCCGTCACGCCGGCCGACATCGCTTCGGCGATCAAGGCCGCGGGTGGCCCGGACGTGGACAAGCGCCGTATCGAGGTGCTGTCGCCGATCAAGACCCTGGGTGCGCACCAGGTGTCCGTGCGTCTGCACGCCGAGGTTGCCGCCAAGGTGGGCGTCGAGGTCGTCGCCGCCTGACCCTGGCGCTCCGCTGAGCGCGAGCGAGGGCCGTACCCCTGTGGGGGTGCGGCCCTCCGCCGTGTGTGGGGCATCAGCTGTGTGTGGGGCCGCAGGGGGCTACGGTCCGCCCGCCCCCGTTCCGGCTGCCGTGCCCACGGTCCGCCCCCCGGCGTTCCGGCGGCCGGGCCCACGGTCCGCCCGCCCGCGTTCCGGCGGCCGGGGCCACGACCCGTCTGCGGGCGCCCGCGCCGCACCTGCGTTCCGGCGGCGGACACGGCGTCAGATCAGGCGCGGACGGCGCCGGTGACGAGCCACCGACCGGAGCGGGCCCGCAGCCACAGCGTGGCCATCCGGGCCACCATCATCAGCGTCATGGTCCACCACAGGGCGGTGAGTCCACCGCCGAGCGTGGGGACCAGCAGCGCCGCCGGGGCGAAGACCCCGAGGGTGAACAGCATCGCCCAGGCCAGGTACGGACCGTCGCCCGCACCCATCAGCACACCGTCGAGCACCATCACCACGCCCGAGATCGGCTGGGTGACGGCCGCGACCAGCAGGGCGGGCAGCAGGGTGTCCCGTACCGCGGGATCGGTGGTGAACAGCGGGATGAACAGCGGCCGGGAGAGGACCACCAGCAGTCCGAGGACCACCCCGCAGATCACGCCCCACTGCACCATGCGACGGCAGGCGGCACGGGCCCCCTCGGCGTCGCCCGCCCCCAGATGGCGTCCGATGATCGCCTGGCCCGCGATGGCGATCGCGTCCAGTGCGAAGGCCAGCAGGGTCCAGAGGCTGAGCACGATCTGATGGGCGGCGATATCGGTGTCGCCGAGGCGCGCGGCCACCGCCGTGGCGATGAGCATGACGGCGCGCAACGAGAGGGTGCGGATCAGCAGCGGCGTTCCGGCGTGGGCGCAGGCCCGGATTCCGGCGGCATCGGGCCGTAGCGAGGTGCCGTGCCGCCGGGCGCCCCGGACGACCACCACGAGATAGACGACGGCCATGGCGTTCTGGGCGATCACGGTGCCCCAGGCGGAGCCCGCGATACCGAGTCCGGCGCCGTAGACCAGGGTGGCGTTCAGGGCGGCGTTGGCCGCGAAGCCTCCCACGGCCACGTAGAGCGGGGTGCGGGTGTTCTGGAGGCCGCGAAGGACCCCGGTGGCCGCGAGCACCACGAGCATCGCGGGTATCCCCAGCGCGCTGACGCGCAGATAGGTGGTGGCGTGCGGCGCGGCGGTGTCGGAGGCGCCGAAGAGATCGGCCAGCGCGGGGGCGGCCGGAAACGCGGCGGCGACGACAAGGCCGCCCAGCAGCAGGGCGAGCCAGATGCCGTCCATGCCCTGACGTATCGCTCCGGCCAGATCGCCCGCGCCGACCCGGCGGGCCACGGCCGCGGTGGTGGCATAGGCGAGGAAGACGAAGACGTTCACAGCGGTGGACAGCAGGGCGGCGGCCACCCCGAACCCGGCGAGCTGCGCGGTGCCCAGATGGCCCACCACGGCGCTGTCGACCATGAGGAAGAGCGGCTCCGCCACGAGTGCGCCGAAGGCGGGCACGGCGAGTGCGAGGATCTCGCGGTCATGGCGCCGGACGCTGCTCCGCGCAGTGCTCCGGGTGCTCGTGGGGGCCTGTGTCATGAGGGCAATCTAATCTTCCACAGGTAAGAGATGCAAGGTGCGAGGAGTCCTTACATGGCGGCGCGCGCCGCGATCTTCTCTGCGCCCTTTGTCGTGATCTTGCCCCGGGTGGGAAAGTTTTTCTTCTGCACAGCCCCTGGATAGAGAAACCGCAGGTCAGGCGGGTGTCCTCAGGGTGATTGTGTGTTTGTCCACAGCACTGTCCCCCGGCCCGTGCACAGGTTCACGGGGGTTCTCCACAGGATGACTCACATCATCCACATGGCCTGTGGATAACCAAGTTGGCTGGCGGTCCCCACGGGCCTACCGTGGTCCGGCGCCCGCCACCGTTTCCGTCCTCGAATCCACCGGACCTCGACGCGTCGTGACCGGAAGCCGGTCGCTCAGTTATGTCGTAGCCGTGCTCTATGAAAGAGCCATGGCGAGGTTCCTTACCGCGGACGGGTGGAGGTGGCGGGGTGAGCGTGCCTGAGCCCATGGACGACCCATGGGCGGACTCCGGTCCGGCCGAGCGGCTCCCCTCCCCCCGGTTCCGCCGCGGTGAGGGCGGCGGCCGGGGCCGTGACGATCAGCATGAGCGCGGGCGCGACGGAGACGGGGGAGGCGCCTGGGAGGGCTCCGGCTTCGAGCGCGTCCCACCGCAGGACCTCGACGCCGAACAGTCCGTGCTCGGCGGCATGCTGCTCTCCAAGGACGCCATCGCCGACGTGGTGGAGGTCCTCAAGGGCCATGACTTCTACCGCCCCGCCCACGAGACCGTCTACCAGGCCATCCTGGACCTGTACGCGAAGGGCGAACCGGCCGACCCGATCACGGTCGCGGCGGAGCTGACCAAGCGCGGTGAGATCGCCCGGGTGGGCGGCGCCTCGTACCTCCACACCCTCGTCCAGTCGGTCCCCACCGCCGCCAACGCCGAGTACTACGCGGAGATCGTCCACGAGCGCGCGGTGCTGCGCCGGCTGGTCGAGGCCGGTACCCGCATCACCCAGATGGGATACGCGGCGGACGGCGATGTCGACGAGATCGTCAACAACGCCCAGGCGGAGATCTACGCCGTCACCGAGCAGCGCACCAGCGAGGACTATCTGCCGCTCGGCGACATCATGGAGGGCGCGCTCGACGAGATCGAGGCGATCGGTTCGCGCAGCGGGCAGATGTCCGGAGTGCCCACCGGGTTCACCGACCTCGACTCGCTCACCAACGGGCTGCACCCGGGCCAGATGATCGTCATCGCCGCCCGTCCCGCGATGGGTAAGTCCACCCTGGCGCTGGACTTCGCGCGCGCCTGCTCCATCAAGAACAACATGCCCAGCGTCATCTTCTCGCTGGAGATGGGGCGCAATGAGATCGCGATGCGTCTGCTGTCCGCCGAGGCCCGGGTGGCGCTGCACCATATGCGGTCCGGCAGCATGACCGACGAGGACTGGACGCGGCTGGCACGCCGGATGCCGGATGTCTCCCAGGCGCCGCTCTTCATCGACGACTCGCCGAACCTGTCGATGATGGAGATCCGCGCCAAATGCCGTCGGCTCAAGCAGCGCAATGACCTCCAACTGGTGGTCATCGACTACCTCCAGCTGATGCAGTCCGGCGGCGCCCGGCGCCCCGAGAGCCGCCAGCAAGAGGTCTCGGACATGTCGCGAAACCTGAAGCTGCTGGCCAAGGAGCTGGAAGTGCCGGTCATCGCGCTCTCCCAGCTGAACCGTGGTCCCGAGCAGCGCACCGACAAGAAGCCGATGGTCTCGGACCTTCGTGAGAGTGGGTCCATCGAGCAGGACGCCGACATGGTCATCCTGCTGCACCGCGAGGACGCCTATGAGAAGGAGTCCCCGCGCGCGGGCGAGGCGGACCTGATCGTGGCCAAGCACCGTAACGGTCCGACGGCCACCATCACCGTCGCCTTCCAGGGCCACTACTCCCGCTTCGTCGACATGGCCCAGACCTGACGGCCGCGACACGCCTCGGCGTCGGCCTGACGCGGCCGGATCAGGCTTCAGACCATCTCGGGCTGCGGTTCCGGGTGTAGCGCGGGGGCCACCTTCGGTTCCCACTGTCTGGTGGTCCGTATATAGCCGTGGATCACCGAGCCCATGGCCAGCAGGAGAAGGGGCCCGAACACCCACGGATGCCTGGCCATCTCCATCGGCAGATAGCGATAGGAGAGCAGGAGCGCGGCGAAGACCGTCGTACCGTAGGCGACCAGCTGGATTCCCGACCGGTCCCAGCCACGTGCGAGCGCGCGCAGCGCTGTCTCGATCGTGAGCGTGAACACCACACCGGCGACGAGATCCACCCCGTAGTGGTAGCCGAATCCCAGCGTCGCGCTGAGCGTGGCGATCAGCCAGAAGGTGCCTCCGATGCGCAGCGCGCGGGGGCCCTTACGGGAATGAATGAAGATCGCGGTAGCCCACGCCGTATGCAGGCTGGGCATGCAGTTCCGAGGGGTGATCCCGTCGTACAGCACCGGGTGCGGGATGTTGATCGGCGGTGGCGTATTCGGCCATACGTTGGCCACCGCCCATTCCACGCCGCCGGTGCCGGAGGCACCCGGGCCGTAGGCGAAGACCGGACCGACCACCGGGAAGAGCATGTAGATGCCCGGCCCGAGGAGGCCGATGACCAGAAAGGTGCGCACCAGATGATGGCTGGGGAAGCGGCGCTCGGTGGCCACGTTCCGCAGCTGGTACATCGAGACGGCGACCGCGGCCACCGCGAGCTGGGCGTAGACGGCCTCGAGAGTATGGGCGCCGATCGAGCCGGTGGCCTCGACGATCCGGCCTGCCAGCCACGACGGGTTGCCCAGCGCGTGATCGGCCGTCGCCACGTACGGGTCGAGCACCATCGGACGGGACTTCGACGTGATGAGCAGCCAGGTATCGCCGGTCTTACGGCCGGCCACCAGCATCAGACCCAGCGTGACGCCCTTCAGCAGCAGGGCGCGCTCCTGGCCGGTCCGGCGCGTGACAGCGATGACCGCACAGCCCAGCATCACCCACATCGCGCCGTTGCCGAAGGGGTGGCCCTCGGTCAGCTTGATGTCGAACACCCACCGCACCAGCAGGAAGACGACGTCGATGCCGACGGCGGCCCCGGCCGCGATGAACCGCTCCCGCCAGGTGAGCACCACCATCATCAGGGCCATGCCGCCGTACAGCAAGAATCCCGACTTGGGGGCGACGATCACCTCTTGCGCCTGTGTGGTGATCGGCCCCGGCAGGTTGTAGTGACGCGCGGTGATCTCCAGCGCGATGAGGAACCCGAGGGTCACCACCCCGGCCACGGTCCACAGTATTGCCCGTGGTCGACGCCACTCGGCGAAGTCAATTCTGCCGTTTATTCGCGAAAGCACCCGCGATGCCATAGATATCAATTGTTTGGCCGATTTGGTCGATGTTGGTCGAATAAGTTACTCATCGTGCTGGACAGCATGGTTTTCCGGTGAGGAGCGGGCGATGAGGCCGGTCGTCGTGAGTCCGAACATGCTATCTGAGCGGTGTTGGGTGGGTTTAGCTGATCACGGGTGGTGCGAAGGTCGTTCGATGCCGCGCTCGAAACAGGCTACCCAGTGGGCTCTACAGCGTGTTGCACAAGGCCCTGAACTGGCGGTCTTTCCGCTGTCGGAGCCAGAGCCCCAGCCTGAGTCCGAGCCGGAGCCCGAACTCACCTCATGGTGGTAGACGCTGTGGGCGACGCGTCAGTTGCTTTCACCGGCCCAGGCCGGCCGCCTTGGCCGCACGCCGCGCGAAGACGTCCTCGCGGCGGTCCGCCATCTGCCGCAGCGCGTCCTTGCGGTCCCGTGTGGCGAGCCGGTCGAGATACGTATGGCCGACGAGGTGATCGCTCTCGTGCTGGAGACACCGGGCGAAGTATCCCGTCCCCTCGATGACAAGAGGGCTGCCGTCCTTGTCGAACCCATGGGCGACGGCACGGTCGGTGCGCGGAACCGCCATCGTGGCACCGGGCACGGACAGACAGCCCTCGGATTCGTCCACGAGCCGGCGATCACCCGGGTCGGGCAGGTGCAGGACGGGGTTGATGAGGTGGCCGACGTGCCGGATCCCCTCGTCGTCCGGGCAGTCGTAGACGAAGAGCCGTAGATCGACTCCCACCTGGTTGGCCGCCAGGCCCGCACCGTCGGCCACGTGCATCGTCAGGAACATGTCGTCGATCAAGGCCGACAGCTCCGGAGTGCCGAACTCGGTCACCTCACGGCACGGTCGGCTCAGGATCTCCTCGCCCACCACCGTGATCCGGCGCACCGAACCCCGTTCCGCCTCCGGTGGCAGAGCGGGATAGGTGTCCACGGGTTGGCCCCCCAGACGGACTCGCCGGTCCATGGGACGGGACCCGTCGTGCCGAACGGACATTGCTGTCTCCCCTTTTCCGCCACGTGCGCCACGTACGCCGTGGACGACACCGTGGCCCCGACGCCTCCGAACAGGAGCCGCTTGCCAAGGTCTTCGCAAAGTAGCCGACTTTGCAAAGTGACTGAAGACAGCCTCAACCCCCGGACACCACCCCGCCCGCTACAGCACGTCCGCGATCTCCGCCATCAGACGGCGCTTGGGCCGGGCGCCGATCATCGAACGCACCGGTTCACCCGCCCGGAACACCATCAGCGTGGGCATCGACAGCACCCCGTACGCCGCCGTGGTGCGCGGGTTCTCGTCCACGTCCAGCTCCACCACCTTCAGCCGGTGTGCCTCCTCCCGGGCGATCTCCGCCAGCACCGGCGCGATCATCCGGCACGGCGGGCACCACGAGGCGGTGAACTCCACCAGCACCGGTACCCCGGCCGCCAGTACCTCCGCCGCGAACGTCTCGTCCGTGACCGTGGCCACTCCCCCGGTCCGCGGCAGTCCCGCGGTCGGCGTCTGTGCCGTCATCTCAGTCTCCTTCTCCTCGGGGTTCTCCGCCGGGTTCTTCTCCGGGGGTGTTGAGGGCTGCGGCCGGTGTCAGCGCGCAGCGCGGCTCCGGCGCTCCCCCCGGCGCCGTCGCGTCCGCCTCCAGCGCCGCCCGCGCCCGCTCCGCCTCGGCCAACTGCTCCTCCACCCGCTGGCGCACCCGGGTCAGCCGCGCGACGCAGTCGTCCAGTTCGGCCAGTTTGCGCCGGTACACCTCGAGCGAGGCGGGGCAGGAGTCACCGGCCGGATGGCCGGAGCGCAGGCACTCCAGGAACGGCCGGGTCTCCTCCAGGCCGATACCGAAGTCGCGCAGCATGCGGATCTCCTGGAGCAGCCGCAGGTCGTCCTCGTCGTACGCCCGGTAGCCATTGCCCGTGCGCCGCGCGGGCAGCAGTCCGAGCGACTCGTAGTAGCGCAGGGTGCGGGTGGTGGTACCCGCCCGTTCGGCCAGCTCTCCGATCCGCATATGGGGACGGTAGACCTTGACCCCGGCGTCAAGGCCAGAGTGATTCCCACCCGGTGACCCTCGGCCATAGGGTGCGGGCATGACCGCGACCGCACCGGATGACGCCGCCGCATGGGCGGACCTGCTGCCCGCCACCCGCCGTGCCCTGCTGCGCCGTGTCGCGATCGGCCAGCGCGAGGGCCGGGCGCCGTCGCTCGTGGGCGCCGTGATGCGGGAGGGACGGCTGGTGTGGACGGGGGCGCGCAGCGGGGTGGACGGCCTCGCTCCGGACGCCGACACCCAGTACCGCATCGGCTCGCTCACCAAGGTCTTCGTGGCCGTGCTGGTGCTGCGGCTGCGTGACGAGGGGCTGCTCGACCTGGCTGATCCGCTGGTCAAGCACCTGGAGGTGCCGGAGGCCGAGGGCGCGACCGTCGCCCAACTGCTCGCCCACACCTCGGGCCTGGCCGCCGAGCCACGCGGCCCCTGGTGGGAGCGGACGCCCGGCGCCCTGCGGCCCGAGACGGCGGATCTCTTCGGCGACCGTCCGATGGTTCACCCCGCCGGTCGCCGCCACCACTACTCCAACCCCGGTTTCGCGTTGCTCGGCGCGCTCGTCGAGCGGCTGCGCGGTGCCCCGTGGGACGAGGTGCTGCGGGACGAGGTGCTGGAGCCGCTGGGGATGGCGCGTACGTCCACGCGGCCGCGTTCCCCGTACGCCGGGGGATGGGCCGTGCACCCCTGGGCGGATGTGCTGCTGCCCGAACCGGCCGAGGACACCGGGCGGATGGGCCCCGCGGGGCAGCTGTGGTCCACCGCCGCCGACCTGGCCCGGTTCGCCGCCTTCCTCCTCGACGGGGACGACCGGGTGCTCGGCGCCGGGACGCTGGCCGAGATGCGGACGCCCGCCGCCGCCCCCGACGGCCAGGACTGGGACGGCGGTTACGGCCTCGGGACGCAACTCGCGCGGCGCGACGGCCGGTTCCTCTACGGCCACACCGGCTCCATGCCGGGGTTCCTTGCCGCGCTGTGGGTGAGCGAGGAGGACCGGCTCGCGGGGATCGCGCTGGCCAACGTCACCGCCGGGCCCGCCGTCGGCGCCGTCGGCGCCGACCTGGTGCGGATCGTGGCCGAGCACGAGCCGCTGATCCCCGCCCGCTGGCGGCCGCTGCCGGAGGCCGATCCGGCGCTGCTGGCGCTCACCGGGCCCTGGTACTGGGGCGCCACTCCGTATCTGCTGCGGCTGCGCGCGGACCGGGCGGTGGAGCTGTCCCCGGTCGGCGGGAAGGGCCGCGGATCCCGCTTCCGTGCCGAGCCGGACGGCACCTGGACCGGACTCGACGGCTACTACGCGGGGGAGACCCTGCGTGTGGTGGCGGGCGAGGACGGCGCCCCCGCCCATCTCGACCTCGGGACTTTCGTGTTCACGCGGGAGCCGTACGCGCCGGACGGCGCGGTGCCCGGCGGTGTCGACCCGGGCGGCTGGCGCACCCTCTGACCACCTCCGGCGGGGCCGCCCCCGACCAGCGCCCCGGCGCCCAACCGGGCCGAGACCGGTTGCGTCGACCGGACGACCTGCCCTGAGACAGCCGTCGTCAAGACAGTTGTCCGCCCCGACAGTCGTCCGCTATGACAGCGGGAGCTTGAAGCCGATGTGGCTGGCCTCGAAGCCCAGCCGCTCGTAGAAGCGGTGGGCGTCGATGCGGGTGGTGTCCGAGGTGAGCTGCACCAGGACACAGCCCTCGCGGCGGGACTCCGCCACGGCCCATTCGATCAGCCGGGTGCCGAGCCCGCTGCCGCGTTCGTCGCCGTGGATCCGGACCGCCTCGATGATCGAGCGGGTGGCGCCGCGCCGCGACAGTCCGGGGATCACGGTCAGCTGGAGGGTGCCGACGGTCCGGCCGTCCCGAACGGCGACGACCAGCCGCTGGTTCGGGTCCTCGTCCAGCCGCTCGAAGGCGGCGCGGTAGGGCGAGGGGTCGTCGGGGGACTCGCGCTGGGCGCCGAGCGGATCGTCGGCCAGCATCGCCACGATGTCGGGTATGTCCTCGGCGGTCGCGCGCCGGATCTCGAAGTCGCTCACGACCGTGAGCCTACGGCCAGCCCGTGCGGCGCCGTCCGGCGCCGGGCCCGCCGCTACGCCGGGGCGGGGGTCCAGAGCCCTTCGACGGCGGCGACCAGCGGTGCGAGCTCGGGGCGCCGGGCGGCCTCCTCGAGCGCCTCGCGCAGCGCGGTGTCGTTCGTCGGCCGCGCCTCCTCCAGCAGCTTCAGCCCCTCGGGGCTGACGTTGGTGTAGATCCCGCGGCGGTCGGTCGGGCAGATGTAGCGGGCGAGCAGACCGCGGTCCTCGAGCCGGGTCACCAGCCGGGTGGTGGCGCTCTGGCTGAGTACGACGGAGTCGGCGACCTGCTTCATCTGGAGATGGCCGCCCTCGCCGTCGTGCTGGCCGCTGAGCACGTTGAGCACCGAGAACTCGCGGACGCTCAGCCCGTGCCCGGCCTGGAGGGCGCGCTCGATATGCGTCTCGATGCGGCTGTGCAGGGAGGACAGGGCGCACCAGCCCTGGGCGAGGGTCTGCCCGGTGGCCGGGGTGGCGGTGCACGCCGGGGCGGTGGTGCCATGCGGCTCGTCCGGCATGGAACCTCTCCTTCGCTGGCTCGATGGCCCGGGTGGGCCGGTGGCTCGGCGGTGAGCCGCGTTCCAGGATAGTCCAACGCCGAAATTGACCGCGTTTGCAAATATTTCCGGACTACCGGACCCCGCCGCCCCTCCGCCAAGCCTCCGACGGCCCCGCGCCAGCCCCCGACGGCCTAGCCCCGCGCTCAGCGGCGGGCCATGCGGAGGCGGCGGCCTCGGGCGGTGAGTCCCCAAGGCTTGATCACCGAGATCGCGGTGAGGAAGACATAGACGCTCAGGCTGACGGTCGGGGCCGCCACCAGACTTCCGGCGGCTTCGACCTCCCGGCCGGCGGCGGCGTCGGCCACGGCGTCGTTGATGCTCGGGCGCAGCGCGAAGGCCGTGGCGCCGGTGGTCACCAGCGTCAGCCAGAACTTCACGTAGACCCAGCGGTGGCGGGCCAGCCCCCAGGGCGTGCCCAGGGACAGGACGACCCCGCTGACCAGGGCCAGCAGACTGACGGGGATGAGGAGCCAGTCGCCGATGACGTTCATCGACCGGTACGCGGCCCCGGCGGCCTCGGTCGAACCGGCGGTGGCGCCGGTGATGCCGAGGGCCAGCAGCCCCAAGGAGAGTCCCAGCCAGGCGGCTGAGACGACGACGTGGACGACGAGGAGGGCCCGGCGGACGGGACGCTTGAGTTGCCGCATGTCCCTCACGGTCGCGCGGCGCGGCGGTTCCGGCGTCTGACGGCGGGAGTATCCCCGGGTACTCCCGGAGGCGGCTCGGCCGCATATGCCTCTACGCTCGGCTGGCATGACCAGACTGCATCTGTTCGATCTGGACGGGACCCTGATCCACGGTTCGGCCGCGGCCATCGAGATCTCCCGCCAGCTCGGCCTGGAGCGGGAGATCGGCGAGCTGGAACGGGCCTTCGCGGAGGGACGGCTGAGCACCGCGCGGTTCGCGGAGCGGGCCTGCGCGCTGTGGGCGGAGCTGACGGAGGCGCAGGTGACGGCGGCCTTCGAGGGGGCGCCGTGGCTGTCCGGCATACGTGAGGTATGGGCGGATATCCGGGGGCGCGGCGAGCGTTGCGCGGTGATCTCGCTGTCACCGGGCTTCTTCGTGGAACGGCTGCTGGAGTGGGGCGCGGACGCCACACACGGTTCGGCCTGGCCGTCGGTGCCGTTCCGGGAGCCGCTGGATCCCGCGGGCATCCTCACCCCGGCCGCGAAGGTGCGTATCGCGGATGAACTCTGCGCGAAGTTCGGGCTTGCCAGGGCCGACTGTGTGGCCTACGGCGATTCGATGTCGGACGCCGCGCTGTTCGCCGTAGTTCCGCACTCGGTCGCGGTGAACGGCGACCACCATGTGAGCGATATCGCATCGTGTGCGTATACCGGACGTGATCTTTGGGGTGCCTACGAATTGACAGGGAACCAGCGGTAACTACGGGTATTACCAGAGTTGGCGGGTGTAATGGAGGGCCGCGCACGGGGCTTGTGGATTTAATGGCGCCCGGTAGGGTCGAGTCCGGTTCCGCCCAGGACGCTGCGGCGGGACCTGCCCGCAACCGGGCAACCCCGGCCAACCAGCCTAACGGGAACACAGTCCCCGTTTCCTGGACTTCGGGCATGTTGCCGTTGCCGAGAACACGCGTGGCAAGCTGCTTGGACAGAGAGTTATGGAGCGGGACGACAGGATCAATCTCACGTGAACCAGCGCGCCAGAGCGGTGAATTGCGGGCACTTTCCGGCTGCGGAAGTGCGAAGACCGACAGGAAGATGTTCGAGGCGAGGCAACCATGGACGCTCCGACCACCACGTCGTCGGCCGGTAACGACGGTTCCGGCGGAAACAGTGGCGAATGGGGCTGGTTCACCCCGAGCAGGAAACCGGCCGAGGACCAGTCCCCTGCCCCGGGCCGGGACGCTCCGGACCGGGAGACCGAGGAGCGGCCGCCACGGCGGCCGGTGAACCCGATACGCCCGGTCGGCACGGGAGCCGAACGTCGCACCCAGCCCCCGGCGCCACCCGCGGCGCCCACGCCGCATTCGCCCGCGCGGCACGAGGACTCCGCCCCGCAAGCCGAGGCAGCCCCGCCCGCCGCGCCCGCGGCCCCGGCCGCCGAGACCCCCTGGCGGCGCGAGGAGCACCAGCGCCCCGACGAGGCGCCCGCCCCCGAGAACGCCCGCCCGGCACCCGGAAACCGCGGCCCCGGCCCCGGCCCCTTCGCGCCCGGAACCCCGGCGTCCAACTTCCCGGCGTCCGGCTTCCCGAGGCCCGATTCCCCGGCGACCGACTCCGCCTCGCCCGACGACGCGCCGACCGGCGCCACGCCGCCCGACTCCGTGCCGCCCGAATCCCCGGACACCGGCGCCACCTTCACCGCGTCCGAGCACGCCTCTCCCGACGCGATCCTGCTGCGCCGCACCATGGCCGAGATCGAGCCGGTGAGCGACAAGGTCACCGCCTACTTCTACGCGCTGCTCTTCGTCCAGCACCCCGAGCTGCGGCCGCTGTTCCCGGCCGCCATGGACGCCCAGCGCGACCGGCTCTTCAAGGCGCTGCTGACCTCCGCCAAGCTGGTCGACGACCCCGAGGTGCTCACCACGTACCTCGGCGGGCTCGGCCGCGGGCACCGCAAGTACGGCACCCAGCCCGAGCACTACCCGGCGGTCGGCGAGTGCCTGATCGGCGCGCTCACCCACTACGCGGTCAACTCCTGGAGCGCGGAGACCGAGGCGGCCTGGGTCCGCGCCTACACCGCGATCTCCCAGATCATGATCGACGCGGCCGCCGAGGACGAGCGGCAGGCTCCGCCGTGGTGGCACGCCGAGGTGGTCGAGCATGAGCGGCGGACCTCCGACATCGCCGTGGTGACCGTCCGGCCGGACCAGCCGTACCCCTTCCTCGCCGGTCAGTACACCTCCCTCGAGACGCCGTGGTGGCCGCGGGTGTGGCGGCACTACTCCTTCGCCGCCGCGCCGCGCTCCGACGGGCTGCTCTCCTTCCACGTCAAGGCGGTTCCGGCCGGGTGGGTGTCGTCCGCGCTGGTGAACCGGGCCCGCCCCGGCGATGTGATCCGGCTCGGGCCGCCCACCGGTTCGATGACGGTGGACCACTCCAGCGACAACGGACTGCTCTGCCTCGGCGGCGGCACCGGGATCGCGCCGATCAAGGCGATGGTCGAGGACGTCGCCGAGCACGGCCGCCGTCGGACCGTCGAGGTCTTCTACGGCGCCCGCAACGATTACGACCTCTATGACATCGACACCATGCTGCGGCTGGCCCAGGCGCACCCCTGGCTCGCGGTCCGCCCGGTCGTCTCCGACGGACCGACCAACGGACTCAGCGGCAGACTCCCGGACGCCGTGCGGGAGTACGGCCCCTGGGGCGCGTTCGACGCGTATCTCTCCGGGCCGCCCGGGATGATCCGCAGCGGTGTCGACACCTTGCGGGGCATCGGCATCCCGTCCCACCGCATACGGCACGACTCGATCGAGGAACTGGTGGCCGCCGGGGGTTAGGGACGGGCCGGAGCCACGGTCCGGAGGCGGACGGCCACGAACCAACAGCCGGCATGCGGTCAGCAAGTGGTCAGCAAGGACGATCAACGGCGATCGGGAACGGGGACGAGAGACGGTGGACAGCGAGGAGCGCCCGGTCCGCACCGGACGTCCGGGCAGCGATGGCGAACACGCGCTACAGGCGCGTCTGGGCACCGCCGACCGGGCCGACCGCTTCTACGACGAGCAGGTGCTGGACCACCTCAATGTCCGGATGCGGGAGTTCATCGGCCGCCAGGAGATGTTCTTCCTGGCCACCGCCGACCGGCACGGGGAGTGCGACAGCACCTTCCGGGCCGGGCCGCCCGGGTTCCTGCGAGTGATCGACGAGCGCACCGTGGCCTACCCCGAGTACCGGGGGAACGGGGTACTCGCCAGCCTCGGCAATATCGAGGAGAACCCGCACCTCGGCATTCTCATGATCGACTTCCTGCGGGACCGGATCGGCCTCCATGTCAACGGCCGGGCCCGGGTGGTGGAGGACGCCGAGATGCGCGCGGCCCACTCCGGCCTTCCGGTCGACCCGGTGCCGGGGCGGCGGGCCGTGGTGTGGGTCGAGGTGACGGTGGAGGAGGCGTACATCCACTGCGCCAAGCACATCCCGCACCTTCAGAAGGTGCCCGCGCAGCGGCGCGGCGGCGGCCATGAGCGCAACCGCGACGAGGCCCGAAACGAGGACGACGACGAGGGCCGGGGCCGCGACGAGGGCCGGGACCGGGGCGTCGACGAACCCGAGCGGGCCTGGGGCACGGACGACGTCAAGCGCAAGGGCGGCGACTTCTTCGGCGCCGCGGCCGAGGCCCGCGAGGGACGCCGCGCTACGCCGGGCCGGACGTCGCGGGAGCGCGCGGCGGCGGGCGGAGCGGCGGAGCCGAAGCGCCCCGAGGCATGGCGCGAGGAGGCCGAGCGGGTGCTCGCGGAGGCGCGGCAGCGGGCCGCGCACGCGGGCGGCCAGCAGCCGTTCGGCGGCTGGTTCCGCTGAGGGCTGCTCGGAAGCGCTCGTTCCGCTGAGCCCCGCGCGCGGCGCCGTACGCGCCTCGGGCCCCGCGCGTACGCGTACGGGCTCAGCCGAGGTCGTCGGCCAGCAGCGCCAGCACCCCTTCGATATTGGCGTCGAGATAGGCGCGCAGCGACGGCGGCACCACCTCGACCGAGGCGATGCCCTCGCGGGTGAAGGGGACGCGCACCACCTCGTACTCCCCGCGGGGCTCGTCCACCTCCGGGCCGTGCCGCCGTGAGAGGTCCATCGAGGCCAGCCGGCAGACGAAGAAGTGCTGCACCTTCACGCCTTCCGGACCCTCCTCGCCCTCCCCGGGGTACGGGACGGTGTCGACGAAGGCGGGCACCACGTCGGTCACCTTCGCGCCCAGCTCCTCGTCCACCTCGCGGTGCAGGGCGTCGACGACGGTCGAGTCCTCGGGCTCCACACCGCCGCCGGGAGTGATCCAGTACGGCGCCCGGCCGGGCTTGGTCCGCTTGATCAGAACCAGCCGGGGATCGGGCTCGCCATCGAGCAGGATGGCACGGGCGGTGCGCTTGACCACGGGTCGTTCGGTCATGCAGGACATCTGCCGCAGCCGTCCGCCGATGAAACCAGCTACTCACCAGTCCACAGCGGAGCGCAGCAGCCACTCGTACGCCTTGGCGATATGCGGCAGCGCGAGCGCTCCGGTCCGCACCGCCAGGAAGTAGGTGCGCAGCGGCGGCACCGGCGGATTGAGCAGCGCCACGACCTCCCCGGCGTCCAGCGCGTCCATACACAGGTAGCGGGGCAGCACACCGACCCCGGCGCCGCGCGCGACACAGGTGAGCACGGCCCGCAGATCGGGGGCGATGATCGTGCCGGAGGTGACCGGCCGGGTGTCGAAGACGGCCGACCAGTAGCGATTGACCAGGGGCAGGCTCTCGTGCACCTCGACGACCGGCAGCGCCTCCAGCACAGCGGCGCCCTTGACCTGGATCACGGCGGGGCCGCCGAGCCGGGCGGCCCAGCGCGGGGAGGAGATCAGTACGTGCTCCTCGTCGCACAGCGGCGCGGCCTCCAGCAGCCGCCCGCGCGGCCGGCAGGTGGCGATGGCCAGATCGTGGTGGCCCGCGCTCAGCCCCTCGAACACCTCCTCGGCGCTGCCGAAGGCGCACCGCACGGCGAGCCCCTGGGCGACCAGCGCGGTGAGCGCGGGCAGGGCGCGCAGCGCGGTGAACTCCGGTGGTCCCGCGAGGTGCAGGGTGCGCAGGGGAGCGTTGTCGTCGAGACCCGCCTCGGCGACCTCCAGCAGCGCGTCGAGGTGCGGGGCGACCTTATGGGCGAGCTCCTCGCCGACGGTGGTGGGGACGACGCCGCGCGCGGTGCGCAGGAAGAGCGGACGGCCGAGCTGTCTCTCCAGGGTGCGGATCTGACCGGTGACGGCGGGCTGGGAGAGCCCGAGCAGTCCGGCGGCGCGGGTGAATGACCCGGCCCGGTGCACCATCACAAATGTGCGCAAGAGGGCCAGATCCATGCGTTCCCCTCGTCTCGACGCACCTCCGCCGCATGGCAACTATAAATATGCCGATAGGTCCATGTCCCTACTGTGATTGGACACTGACGCTGAGTCAACTAGCCTTAATCAAGCGGTTCTCCATGCGGAGCACCGGGGCGTCTCAAGCCACGAGGGGGGAGGCTTGAGACGCCCGCACCCATGTACCCAGCTGCTTTCAGCCATCCGCCGGGGTGTGGGCCCCGTCGAGCGCCCGCAGTACGTCGGCGATCAGATCGTCCGGGTCCTCCGCGCCGACCGAGAGGCGGATGAACCCCTCCGGGACCGCGTCACCGCCCCACCGTCCGCGCCGCTCCGCCGTGGAGCGCACCCCGCCGAAGCTGGTGGCGTCGTCCACCAGCCGCAGCCCGGTGAGGAACCGCTCCGCGTGCTCCTTGTCCGGGAGGGTGCAGGAGACCACGCAGCCGAAGCGCCCGCCGCGCATCTGCGCCGCCGCCACCGGATGCGCGGGATCGTCCGGCAGTCCGGGATGGCGCACCCCGGTGACCTCGGACCGGCCGCCGAGCGCCTCGGCCAGGGCGAGGGCGGTCGCGGACTGCCGGTCCACCCGCAGCTGGAGGGTGGCCAGTGAACGGTGCGCGAGCCAGGCCTCCATGGGACCCGGGATCGCGCCGACGGTCTTGCGCCAGGCGCGGACCGAGGCGGCAAGTTCCGGATCGCGGCAGGTGACATAGCCGAGCAGCACATCGCCGTGGCCGGTGAGCGCCTTGGTGCCGCTGGCGACGGAGAAGTCCGCACCGAGCTCCAGGGGGCGCTGACCGAGCGGGGTGGCGAGGGTGTTGTCGACGGCCACCAGCGCACCGTGCGCATGGGCGGCCTCGGCGAGACGGCGGATGTCACAGACGTCCAGGCCCGGATTGGCCGGGGTCTCCAGCCACAGCAGCTTCACGCTGTCGTCCAGGGCGGCCAGCTGGGCGTCGTTCGCGGTGGGCGCGGTGCGCACGGTGATGCCGTAGCCCTCCAGACGCTCGATGAGGGCGGGCAGCAGCTGGTAGCCGTCGGACGGCAGGACGGCCGTATCGCCCTGGCGCAGCCGGGACAGCAGGACCGCCGAGATCGCGCCCATACCGGAGGCGAAGGCGACCGTCGCGGCCTCGGAGCCCGGGGCCTCCAGCTCGGTGATCGCCCGCTCCAGCAGGGTCCAGGTGGGATTGGCGTCCCGGCCGTAGGTGTACGGGCCGGTGGCGTCACCGGGCAGGTGGTAGTGGGCGGCGAAGACCGGGCCGGGCAGCGTCGGTGCGTATGCCTCGGCCTCGGGCAGTCCGGCGCGCACGGCGCGGGTGCCGTCGCCGGTCATACGGCCTCCTTCCCGGCGGCGGGGTCGGCGCCCGGCCCGTCGCCGTTGCCGTCGTCCGTGTCCGTGTCCGGATCCCTGGCGGCGAGGGCCTCGCCGACCGCCTCCAGCAGTCCGCCGCTCGCCGCCTCGACCATCTCCAGGCACGTCTCGAAGCCGTCCGTCCCGCCGAAATAGGGGTCCGGCACATCGAGGCCGCCCAGAGCGTCCGGATCGGCGTCCGGGTCGTAGCCGCGCAGCAGCCGAACCTTGGCGGCGTCACGCGGGGTCGGGGCCAGCGCGCGCAGCTCGTGCAGATGGCCGCTGTCCAGGGCGATCACCAGGTCGAGCCGGTCGAACCACTCGGCGCGGAACTGCCGCGCGATGTGATTCTGCTCATAGCCGTGGGCCGTGAGCACCGCCACGGCGCGGTGATCCGCCCCGTCGCCCTCGTGCCAGGGGCCGGTCCCCGCGCTGTCCACCTCGACCCGGCCGTCGAGACCGGCCTCCCGGGCATGGGCGCGGAACACGGCTTCGGCCATCGGTGAGCGGCAGATGTTGCCGGTGCACACGAAGCAGACACGGTAGGGCGGCGGAACTCTCATGCTTCCCATCATCCCCGGCTGTGATCAGTCGTCGTCGGGCAGCACCATGTGGAGCGCCCAGGCGACTATGGAAATGATCAGGCCACCGAGCAAGGCCGTGCCGAACCCGTCGACATGGAAGGTGAGATCCAGCTTTCCGGCCGTCCAGGAGGTCAGCAGCAGCATCAGGGCGTTGATCACCAGGGTGATCAGCCCGAGGGTCAGGATGAACAGCGGGAACGCCAGCACCTTGACGATCGGCTTCACCACCACGTTCACCACGCCGAAGACCAGGGCGACCAGAATGAGGGTGAGCGTCTTGCGGCCGGTGTTCTCACCGGTGAGCGTGATGTCCTTGAGCAGCCAGATGGCGACGCCGAGGGCGCCGGCGTTCGCGAGCGTCTTGACGAGAAAATTCTTCATGGTTGAGATCGTCGCAGACAGGCCCCGCAACAGTCAGGGGCCCGGCAGGCAGGGGTGGAGAGACAGATGAAGGCGTTCCGGCTGGATGAGCTGGAGGCGGAGCGGGCCGCCAACGATGGCGCGTATTTGCAGTTCCTGCGCGAGCGGAACATGTCCGTGGGGTTGTACGCGCTGGACGCGGGCCAGAGCGATCCGCAGTCGCCGCACGCCCAGGACGAGGTCTACCTGGTGCAGAGCGGCCGGGCGTCGATCACGGTCGGGATGGAGACGACCCAGGTGGCACGCGGCAGCGTGGTCTACGTACCGGCCGGGGTGGCGCATAAGTTCCACCACATCACCGAGGATCTGCGGGTCATGGTCGTGTTCTCTCCACCTGAGAGCTGAGGCGCGTATTCCGGTCCCGTAGGGGTCCGGTCAGGGGAGGACAGGGGTCGTGGAAGCGCCGCGGGCTTCCGTCCCGCCCTAGCATCGATGGCAGGGGAAACCCGGCCGACGGCGACCGGACCGAAGACCGGCCGGGCTCATGAGGAAAGCAGGGATCAGCGTGGCCACGAAGGGCATATTCCAGGGCTTGCCGTGGTGGGTGACCTGGGTCGTGATACCGGTTCTCGTCCTGGCCATATTCGGCGGACTGATCATGGCCGTGGTCGGGTTCGTCGTCGAGCTGGTCTTCAAGGCGCTGCTGCTGGTGGCGCTGATCGCCGGGCTGATCTACCTGGTGCGGAAGTTCAGCTCCTCCTCGTCCTCCCGCGGCGACTGGTGAGCCGGGGCCGCTGAGCCTCCGGCCGGTGTGGCCCGGCCCCCGCGCGGATACGCCGCGCGAGGGACACCGCGGGGCGGACACCGGCCCCGTGGCACCCCTCCCGTTAGAGTGCGAGTCCTCGGCGTTCTCCTACGCGGCGTCTGCCTCGCAACACACCCCGGGGGTGCCTGTTGACGACAGCGAACATCGATACGGCCGGTGAGCCGGCCCCGAACTCCCGCGCTCCGGCCGGGTGCCGCCCGGATCAGCGTGACAAGCGCGATCGCCCGCCCGCGGCGCTCCGGCCGACCGCCTCCGCGGGCTCGCACACCGCCTCCGCCACGGCAACACTGGCGATTTCCGTTCCCTCACATGAGGCAAACCGACTCCGCCCCGCAATCGAGTCGCTACGCTCCAGAGTCGGCCAAGCCTTCAACTCCCTGCCGATCGGCTCACACCTGGCCACTCGCAAACAACTCGGGGCGGCGAACGATGCGTGACATGCGTGACACAGTCCAGGCGGAAGTGACGATGACCTTCCTGGTCTCGCAGGACCTCTCCTTCCGGATCCCGGTGGAGCTGTCCTATGACAGCGGCGATCCGTACGCGGTGGAGATCACCTTCCATCTGCCCGGTGACGCCCCGGTGAGCTGGGCGTTCGCCCGTGAACTGCTGCTGGACGGGCTGAGCAGACCCACCGGCGAGGGCGATGTGCGGATCGCGCCCGCCGCGCCCGAGGGCCTCTCCGATGTCTTCATCAGGCTCCAAGTGGGCAGCGAGCGGGCCCTGTTCCGGGCCGGAGCCGCCCCGCTGGTGGCCTTCCTGGACCGTACGGACCGGCTGGTCCCGTTCGGCGAGGAGCCCAAGGCCTGCGATCCGGTCGGTGACCTCGACGCGGAACTGGACCGCATCCTCGCCGAGGACCGGTACGCGGGTTAGGCCCTGTCCGGCAGGGGGCACGGGATGCGCCGCGCCCCCTGGCCGTGCGCCATGGCGCCCCCTGGCCGGATGCCGTGGCTCAACGCGCCCGCGCCCGGCGGCGCTTACCGCGTCCGCCCCGGCCGACGCGCGGTCCCGGCTGGCCCGGGACCTCCGCTCCCTCGACGGGCTTCCCGGGCGCCGCCGCGCCCAGCGGTGCGCGGTCCGCGGAGACCACGAGCACGGCCAGTGCCGTGGTCACCGGCACCGAGGCGACGAGCCCGATGCTGCCCACGAGCGTCCGTACGATCTCCTCCGCGACGATCTCGCTCGTCGCCACCGTGCCCACACCGCTGTCCGCGATCGAGAACAGCAGCAGCAGCGGAAGCGACGCGCCCGCGTACGCCAGCACCAGTGTGTTGACGACGGACGCGATGTGGTCCCGCCCGATCCGCATCGCCGACGCGTAGAGCTTCCGCCGACTCGCCGCCGGGTCGGCGTCCCGCAGCTCCCACACCGCCGAGGTCTGGGTGACCGTGACATCGTCCAGCACCCCGAGCGAGCCGATGATCACGCCCGCGAGCAGCAGACCCCTTATCTCGATGTCCGGGTAGAGACCGTGCACCAGACCGGTCTGGTCGTCGGTGTTCCCGGTCAGGCTGGCCCAGCCGATGAACACCGAGCCCAGCACGCCGATCAGCAGCAGCGAGACCAGGGTGCCGAGGACCGCCACGGAGGTTCTCGCCGTCAGCCCGTGGCACATATAGAGCGCGATCAGCATGATCGCGCTGCCCCCGATGACCGCGACCACCAGCGGATTGGAGCCCTGGAGGATCGCCGGGAGGATGAACAGGGTCAGCACCCCGAAGCTGATGGCCAGTGCCACCAGCGCGAAGACCCCGCGCAGCCGTCCGACCGCCACGACGGCGAGCGCGAAGAGCCCGGCGAGCAGCGCCATCGGCATCGACCGGTCCACGTCCGAGACGGAGTACTGGAGGTTTTCGGGCGCCTTGGGCGCGTACGCCAGCTTCAGCTCCTGTCCGGCGCTGAGCTTCCGTGAGGAACTGGGCTGGATGATCTCGGGAAACCGGCGGCCCTTGTCCTTGCCCGAAGTGACCTCGACGGTGGCCTTCTCACAGCGGCCCTTCCCGCCGCCCGCTCCACCGCCGCCGTTCTGTGCCGCGCTGTCCTGACCCGGTTCGGCGGGCTGCCGCGGCTGGGCGCCCACGGCCGCGCAGTTGACCTCCTCGACCTTCACCACCCTTCCGGAGACGGTCTGTTGGTCGAAGCCGAGTCCGCTGCGCTGCCCCGCCGAGTGATCGGGGGTGCCGCCCGGCCAGAGCACGATCAGCCCGGCGGCCACGGCCGCGGCGAAGGGGATGAGCACCGCCGCGATGACCTTGCGGAGGCGGGAGGAGACGGGAGTGGCCGGGCCGTGGGCATGTGAGTGGCCGTGGCCGGCGCCGTGCGCATGGCCCTGGCCGTCGTCGTGGTGATCCGGGGCGGGCGGGCCGTCCCGTCCTGCCTGGGGGTGCTGGGGTGTCGAGGTCACGCCCGCATCATCGCAACTCGCCGTGAGCGGGGTGGGCCCCCTGTTCAGTTCCGCCGGAGACCCGTTAGCGTGGGGGCACCTTTGCAAACGCGGGAGCTCGGAGCACCGGGCTGAGAGGGCGCTGACGCGACAGCTGCGCCGACCGCTGAACCTGTTACCGGGTAATGCCGGCGTAGGGAGTGGGTCTCATGACTCAGCAGGACGCACGCATGCGCGAGAACGCTACCGACATCGGGTGGCATAAGGGATATATCACTGGTTCCCGCCCGGACCTCCAGATCCCGGTCCGCCGAGTGCACCTCACCAATGGCCGCGATGTGACGCTCTACGACACCTCCGGTCCGTACACCGACCCCCAGATCGACACCGATGTCCGCCGCGGACTCGCCCCGCTGCGGCAGAACTGGATCATCGCCCGCGGCGATACCGAGGAGTACGCGGGCCGTCCGGTCCGGCCCGAGGACGACGGGCTCAAACACACCTCGCCCCGGGGCGGGTTGCGCAATCTCGACGCGGTCTTCCCCGGCCGTCCGCGTCAGCCGCGGCGCGGCCGGGACGGCGCCCGGGTGACCCAACTCGGCTATGCCCGGCGGGGCGAGATCACGGCCGAGATGGAGTACGTGGCCGTACGCGAGAACGTCTCCCCGGAGGTCGTCCGGGAGGAGATCGCGGCGGGCCGGGCCGTCCTGCCCGCCAACGTCAATCACCCGGAGATCGAGCCGATGATCATCGGCAAGCGGTTCCTGGTGAAGGTCAACGCCAACATCGGCAACTCCGCGGTGACCTCCTCCATCGAGGAGGAGGTCGAGAAGATGACCTGGGCGACCCGCTGGGGCGCCGACACGGTCATGGACCTGTCCACCGGCCGCAATATCCACACCACCCGTGAGTGGGTGCTGCGCAACTCCCCCGTGCCCATCGGCACCGTGCCGCTCTACCAGGCCCTGGAGAAGGTCGACGGCAAGGCCGAGGAGCTGACCTGGGAGATCTACAAGGACACGGTCGTCGAACAGGCCGAGCAGGGCGTCGACTACATGACGGTGCACGCGGGCGTCCGGCTGCCGTTCGTCCCGCTGACCGCCCGCCGCAAGACCGGCATCGTCTCGCGCGGCGGCTCGATCATGGCGGCCTGGTGTCTGGCCCACCACCAGGAGAGCTTCCTCTACACCCACTTCGAGGAACTCTGCGAGATCCTCGCGGCCTACGACGTCACCTACTCGCTGGGCGACGGACTGCGTCCGGGGTCGATCGCGGACGCCAACGACGAGGCGCAGTTCGCCGAGTTGCGCACGCTCGGTGAGCTCAACCGGATCGCCAAGGAACACGGCGTCCAGACCATGATCGAGGGCCCGGGCCATGTCCCGATGCACAAGATCAAGGAGAATGTCGACCTCCAGCAGGAGATCTGCGACGAGGCGCCCTTCTACACCCTGGGCCCGCTCACCACGGATATCGCCCCCGCCTACGACCACATCACCTCGGGTATCGGCGCGGCGATGATCGCCTGGTGGGGCACGGCGATGCTCTGCTACGTCACCCCCAAGGAGCACCTCGGCCTGCCGGACCGGGACGACGTCAAGACCGGCGTGATCACGTACAAGATCGCCGCGCACGCCGCCGACCTGGCCAAGGGCCATCCGGGCGCCCAGGAGTGGGACGACGCCCTGTCCGACGCCCGCTTCGAGTTCCGCTGGGAGGACCAGTTCAACCTGGCCCTCGACCCGGACACGGCACGCTCCTTCCACGATGAGACCCTCCCGGCCGAACCCGCCAAGACGGCGCACTTCTGCTCGATGTGCGGGCCGAAGTTCTGCTCGATGAAGATCAGCCGCGATATCAGCGAGCGCTTCGGCACCGACGGCGCCTCGAGCGAGGAGATCGAGGAGGGCATGCTCCAGAAGTCCCGCGAGTTCGCCGAAGCGGGCAATCGCGTCTACCTGCCGATCGCGGACTGACCTCCCGGTGACCGGCCGAGCGGTGGAGGCCGTGGCGCCTCCACCGCTCCGTGCGTTGCCGAACCCCGCCGGAGTGGATACCTGGTGTCAGGCGGGCCGGACCTGGTTCCGGAACGGCATCGGCCTGCGGACCGCGGCGAACAACCGGGCCAGGGTGGCCGATCGGCCGCTGTCCGCTGTGTGGGGTGCGAGGGCGTCGACGCCCTCCGTGATCCATCGCTCCCAGTGCGGGCGGTCGCCGGGCGACAGACGACCGTGCGCGACAGCCATGTCGAGGAGGGTCCTGCCGATCTCATGAGCCATGGTGCCGCCGTTGTACCGGAACCGGCTCTCGATGATGTCCAGATGGCAGACGTCCACCGTGCCGCCGGCGAGAGCGATCGAGATGTTGAGAAACGCCTCGACGCCGAAGTCGGCCGGTAGCGGGTGCTGGATGCGCGAAGTCCGGATCGCGCGGAATCCGGTCAGGGAGTTGGCGCCGTGGAAGCCGACTTCGGGAAAGAGCTCAGCGGTGAGGGGCTCATAGATCGTGAACGTCGCGCTCAGTATCGTGCCCGGATGGTCGTACTCGTAGTCGCCGACCACGTGGTCGCCGGTGCCGGACGCCGCCGCTTCGCGGAGCGTGGCCGGTACGTTGATCTTCGACGAGACGAGGTCGGAGTCGAGAAAGCAGACCCACTCGGTCCGTATGTCGGCGAGAGCGGCGTTCATGGCCGCGCCCTTGCCGCGCGGCCCGCGCAGAACCTCCGCCCCGGCCCTGGCCGCCTCCTCCGCGGTGCCGTCGGTCGAAGCGCTGTCGACCACCAGTACGCGGTCCCCGGGCCGTGCGGCGGCGCGTGCCTGCTCCACGATCGTTGCCACGGTGGGCTCTTCGTTGTAGGCGGGTATGACGAAGGTGAACATCGCTTTCCTATCCCCCGAACGGCCTTGCGAAGAGTGAGTGTAGGGGAAAACGATCTTTGCGACGACGCGGAATCTCTCCGGGTGAAGCGGTATCCGCAGCCCTCAAGGACCGTCGTCCATCGAGGACTTCCCGCCTGAGGGCGCGGTGCCGAAGGGCACGTCGACGGCGTAGCGCCAGAAGCCGTCGGGGCCACGGCGGGCCACATCGGTCGCGGTGCCCTCGACGCGGACCTCGGTGCCGTCGGCGGCGATGCCCGCCACGACCCAGTCCACGATCAGGAGGGCCAGGGCGCCGACGGTGTACGTATGGCGGGGGGTGCGGGTACGGGGTCATGCTGGAACCGTGTCCACATCCGCACGCACCGCCGGGCACCCGTGACCGGGCCGGGGGCGACGGCCGGTCGCCCCGAGGAGCGGGTCGCGATCGTGACCGGGGCGGGATCAGGGATCGGACGGGCCACGGCGACCGCGTTCGCGGAGGAGGGTGTGCGGGTGCTGGGGGTCGGACGCCGGGCGGACGCCCTCGCCGAGACCGCGGCGCTGCACCCGGGTATCGCCTCGCATCCCGCCGATGTCACCGCGGACGGCGCCGCCGAGGAGGCCGTCCGCGCCGCGCTGGAGCGCTGGGGCCGACTCGACGTCCTGGTCAACAATGCGGGGGTGGTCGCCGCGATGCCCCTGGGCGAGGTCACCGCGGCCCGGGTGAGCCGGCTGCTGGCCGTCAACGTGGTCGCGCCCAGTGTGCTGGCGGGCGCGGCGCTGCCGTCGCTCCTCGTGGCGCACGGCGCGATCGTCAATGTGTGCAGCACCTTCGGACACCGTCCGCTCGCCGGTGCCGCGCACTACGGCGCCTCCAAGGCCGCGCTCGAACAACTCACCCGGAGCTGGGCCCTGGAGCTGGCGCCCGAGGGCGTCCGGGTCAACGCGGTGGCCGCCGGGCCGACCGAGAGCGAGGCGCTGGCCGCGTCCGGTCTGCCGTTCGCGGTGATCGACCAGATCAAGGCGGACGAGGAGGCCCGTATCCCGCTGGGGCGGCGCGGGGACCCCGCCGAGGTGGCGGGGTGGATCCTGCGGCTCGCCGACCCCGGGGCGGCCTGGCTCACCGGCCAGGTGCTCACGGTCGACGGCGGGCTGGAGCTCACCTGAGGCGAAACCCGGGGCAGCGCCGCCCTGTCACTCGCCCCGTCAGTCGGGCTGGTGCTCCGGGCCGCCGTAATCCGGGCTGGAGTAGTCCGGGCTGCTGTACCGCGGACGAGCCTTGGGACCCTCGTCGTCCGTGCTGAAACCGGGGCGGCTGTAGCCCAGGTGCGGGGTCCGGCCGACCGCTTCCGACCTGCTCGGGACATAGGCTTCGGGCGCCTTGGCCGGGGCCGACGGATTCGCCAGCGCCTCCCGCAGGAACGGCAGCACACCGCGCTCCATCAGGGCCCGCCGCCACACCTCCTTCGCCCGGTCCATCTCCTCCAGCTGCTCACTGCGCGCCCCGCCCCTTATCGCACTGGAGCCGTTGCGCACCGCGGTGAGCAGCAGACCGACCGCGGCGATCAGCATGGCCGCGGCGGTGAGCGCGGCGAAGAACCAGCCCGCGGTGACCATGGGGCGGGCGATGGACGGCGCGGGGTCCAGAACGCTCAGCGCGTAGCCGACGAGCAGGAAGATGACCGCGGCAGCCCCGGCGAGCACCGGGGCCAGCACGGCGAGCATGGCCACCAGCCCCGCCCCCGCGGCGTCCTGCACCGCTCCGGCGAGGCCCGCGGCGGCCTCGTCCCCGCCGTCCGCTTCCCCGGCTTCCTCCGCTCCCTTCGCCGAGCCCGCGACTCCCGCGAGGGGGCGGGCCGGGACGGGTTCGCGCAGCCGGGCACGCGCCTCCACGAAGTCCTGGTACTCCGGCGCCGCGCACGCCGCTATGGCGGTCGAGGCGCCGAGCGCCATCGTGCGCAACTGGTCGGCGGTGAGCCGCCCCGTGCCGGTGAGGTCCGGATGGAGGTCCGCGGTACGCAGCGCCTCGTCGAGAACGCGCTCGAACTCCGGGCGGTCCTCGGTCAGCAGGTGCGGAGCGCTTTTCATGGTGCATCCCCCGATACTCCGTAGGGCCTTGATGCCTGGCTTGCACACCGGGCAGTCGGGCGGAAACGGAGGAGAGCCTGCGACGGATAAGCCCGATGGTAGAGCCGATCCGGCGCGTGGTGACAGCAAGTTTCGCGAATTGCTTCCGCGTCGGTGAAACTCTCTACCTTCCCGCGCAAGCGCTCACTGAACCGTCAGTCCGCCAGCGGAAGTTGCACGACCAGCAGCTTTCCGGCCATGGTGACGCCGCCGTCCATGGCCACGGCGAGCTGGTCGGCGTAGACATGCGGACCCTCGACAACCGGCGCGCCGTTGTCCTCGTCGTCCTCCGAGCCGACCTCGCCGAGCAGATACGGAATCGGGCTGTGGCCGTGGACGATGCGCACTCCGCCGTAGGCGTCGAGCAGTTCACGGACGGCCGGCGGACCGGCGTCCTCGTCCCGGAAGGCGAACCGCTTGGTGAGCTTGCGGAACAGATCCCAGCACTCGTCGGCGTCACCGCGCTGGAGCGTCTCGGTCACGGTGTCGTTGACCGCCTCGATCGAGTCGCCGTAGTCCAGGTACGCGGTCGTGTCGGAGTGGACCAGCAGGTGGCCGTCCTCCTCGGCCATCGCGTCCAGCCGGGAGATCCACTGGAGGTGGTGGTCCTCCAGCCGCTCCATATCGCTGCGCTGGCCGCCGTTGAGCAGCCAGGCGGCCTGGAAGGAGGCAGTGCCCGCACCGGAGTTGACGGGGGTGTCCCCGAACCGTTTGGCGCCGAGCAGCAGCAGCTCGTGATTGCCCATCAGCGCCTTGCAGTAGCCCCCGGCGGCGGCGGCCTCTGCGGAGAGCTGCATGACGAGGTCGATGACCCCGATGCCGTCCGGGCCGCGGTCGGTGAAGTCGCCGAGGAACCACAGCCGGGTGTTGCCCGCGGACCAGTTGCCCTTGGCGTCGATCAGGCCCTCGGCGGCGAGCGCCTCGCGCAGCTCGTCGTAGTAGCCGTGGACATCGCCCACGACATACAGCGGGCCGGGCCCCTCGTCCTCGGCGAGCGGCCCCTCCTCGGGCTCGGGCACCGGGGTGAACGCCACGGTGGGGCGGTCCTGCGGGGGGACCAGCGGGGTGTCCGGGACGGTGTGCCCCGGGCCCATGACGGGCAGCCGCTCGGTCGGGGTGTACTCGCGCGGGGGCGGCGCCTGGGCGGGCGCGGCCGGGGCGGGCGCCGGTGCGGACGGCGCGGGCGCCGGTGCGGACGGCGCGGGCGCCGGGGAGGCGGGCGCGGAAGGTGCCGTGGGCGCCGGTGACTGACCGCGCGGCACACGCGCTTGCGCGACGGGCGCGGACGCCACGGGGGACGGACCTCCCGGTGCCGACGGCACGGGGAACCGGTTCCCCGGCGCGGACGGAACGGGTGCGGGAGGAACCGTGCCGGGCGGCGTGGACGCCCCGTACGCGGGCACGGGCGGATTCGCCGCCGTGTTCCCTGCCGTGGCTTCCAGACCGGCCCCCTGAGTCATCGACCCCTCCACCATCGCGCCGCCGTGCCACCTTGTGGACCTTGCCTGGTCGACGGCGGTCCGCGGTGTCGTCCGCCCATCATAGGAATGACCGTGAGGGCTTGTGACGCACCAGGGGGCTGTCAATTGGCGCTCGATCCTGCTTGGACGGACTTTTATCCCGGATTGGCCCGGTAGGGGAAGTCCATCGGCCCCAGGTGCTGCTCGGGTCATCCTTGAGTCGCTCTCAGATCAGCCTCCAGCGCGGCTGCGCGGCGCGCTGACCGTCGTACGCGGCGGACGGCGCTGTGACGACGCCCGCACCATCAGTTCCGTGGGTATGACCTGCTCCATCGGGTGCTCGGTGTCGACCCCCTCGATGGCGTCGATGAGCAACTGTACGGCGGCGGTGCCGATCCGGCGCGGTTTGAGCGAGAGGGTGGTGACGGGCGGCTCGGTGGTCCGGTAGACCGCCGACTCACTACAGCACACCAGCAGCAGGTCCTCGGGGACGCGCAACCCGTAGCGGCGGGCGGCGGCGAGCAGATCGGTGCCGTTCGGATCGAAGAGGCCGTAGACCGCGTCGGGGCGGTCGGGGCGGGCGAGCAGCCGGTCGGCGGCCACGGCCCCGGCGCAGGGGTCGTGCGCGGGGTACTCCTCGTAGACCGGGTCCTGGCCCACGCGGTCGCACCAGTCCAGGTAGGCGGTGGTGGAGAGCCGGGTGTAGGTGTCGGTGGAGGTCCCGGTGAGCAGTCCGATCCGTCGGGCCCCGGCCTCCGAGAGGTGGTCCAGCAGCCCGAGCACGGCGGCCTCGTGGTCGTTGTCCACCCAGGCGGTGACGGGGAGGGTGCCGGCCGGACGGCCGTCGCTGACCACGGGGATCCCCTGGCGGAGCAGTTCGGTGACGACCGGATCGTGGTCGGAGGGGTCGATCACCACCGTGCCGTCGAGCGCGACGTTGGACCACACATCGTGGCGGGAGGTGGCGGGGAGGATGACGAGGGCGTAGCCGCGGGCGAGCGCGGCGGAGGTGGCGGCCCGCGCCATCTCGGCGAAGTAGGCGAACTCGGTGAAGGTGAAAGGTTCATCCCCGTACGTGGTCACGGTCAGGCCGATGAGGCCGGACTTTCCGGTACGGAGCGTGCGGGCCGCGGCGGACGGGCGGTAGCCCAGCCGCTCGGCGACCTCGCGGACATGGCGGCGGGTGGCATCCGGGAGCCGGCCCTTGCCGTTGAGCGCGTCGGAGACGGTCGTAATCGAGACCCCGGCGGCGGCGGCCACATCCCGGATGCCCGCCCGCCCTAACCGGCGGCCGGTCGACCGGCTCACCTGGTGCTTCCCTGCTGCTGTCATGGCCAGCCGATAGTAGGGCGCGCGTGGGGAGTCTGCGCGAATTCGCCATCGGTATTCAGAAGGCACGTTTCTGCATGAGCGCATTCCTCAATCCCCTTGGAAGTGAAGCCAGTTGAGGGATTCGGGGGATTTCTCATCGCCTCTGGCATATCCACGCCTGCTGATTGGTCCATGTCTCGAAGAGGTCTCAACTCACCTTCACGGGTGACGCGCGCCACGGCGCTCGCCACCGGCGCACATCAGAAAACGGGGCGCTCCCCCCGTTAGCCACGCGGGCTCGGACGGCGGGTACGCGGGCCGCTCCGGCGGCTACGCCTGGCGGGGGAATCCTCATAAGGTGTGCAGTATTGCCGTGCGCGCCGCTGTGCACGGAACGCGACGGGATGGGTCGAGGAGGACTGTCGGTGACCGAGAAGAGCCCCAAGCTGCGCGCCGCGCTGGATGACGTTCCGACGTACAAGCCCGGCAAGCCGGCTGCCGCGGGCGGTCCGCGCGCGTTCAAGCTGTCCTCCAACGAGAACCCCTATCCACCGCTGGCCGGGGTGCTGGAGTCCGCGGCCGACGCCGCCGCCTCGTTCAACCGCTACCCCGACCTGGCGTGCACCGCCTTGATGGCCGAGCTGGCGAGCCGCTTCGACGTACCGCTGGAGCATCTGGCCACCGGGACCGGCTCGGTCGGGGTTGCCCAGCAGCTGGTCCAGTCCACGGCCGGACCGGGCGACGAGGTCATCTACGCCTGGCGGTCCTTCGAGGCATATCCGATCATCACGCAGATCGCGGGGGCGACCTCGGTACGGGTTCCGCTGACCGAGGCCGAGGAGCACGATCTGGACGCGATGGCGGAGGCGATCACCGACCGCACCCGGCTGATTTTCGTCTGTAACCCCAACAACCCGACCAGCACCGTGATCCGCCGGGCCGAGCTGGAGCGCTTCCTGGACCGGGTGCCGTCCGATGTGCTCGTGGTGCTGGACGAGGCGTACATCGAGTTCATCCGGGACGACCGGGTGCCGAACGGTATCGAGCTCTACCGGGACCGGCCCAATGTGTGCGTGCTGCGCACCTTCTCCAAGGCGTACGGCCTGGCCGGGCTGCGGGTGGGCTTCGCGATCGCGCATGAGCCGGTCGCGGCGGCGCTGCGCAAGACGGCGGTCCCCTTCGGCGTCAGCCAGCTCGCCCAGGACGCGGCGGTGGCCTCGCTGCGCAGCGAGGACGCACTGCGCGAGCGGGTGGAGGCGCTGGTTGCCGAGCGCGCGCGGGTGCGGGAGGCGCTGATCGGCCAGGGCTGGACAGTCCCGGACTCGCAGGCGAACTTCGTCTGGCTGCGGCTGGGGGAGCGGACGGCCGACTTCGCGGCGGCGTGCGAGTCGGCGGGTGTGGTGGTGCGGCCGTTCCCGGGTGAGGGGATGCGCGCGACCATCGGCGAGCAGGAAGCCAACGACATCTTCCTGAAGGTCGCCGAGCGGTTCCGCAAGGAGCTCTGAACCCGGCGGTCCGGACCCCCGGACCCGCGCTGTCAAGGGACCCACCGGCCCTTCGCCGAAGCGCGGAGGATACCCATACGTACCCCCTTCGCCCCCTACCACCCCCAGGTGGGAGGGGGCGAAGTCATGTGCGTATGATGCTTGTGAATGTGAATACGTTCACAAGCTCCCCAGGGGAGCGGCAAGACCGTAAGGAGAGATCCACGTGAATCTGGCTCTGGCGCCGGAGACGCTCGCGCGATGGCAGTTCGGAATCACCACCGTCTACCACTTCCTCTTCGTCCCACTGACGATCTCTCTCGCCGCGATCACCGCCGGTCTGGAAACCGCCTGGGTCCGTACGGGCAAGGAGAAGTACTTCCACGCCACCAAGTTCTGGGGCAAGCTCTTCTTGATCAACATCGCGATGGGGGTCGTCACCGGCATCGTGCAGGAGTTCCAGTTCGGTATGAACTGGTCCGACTACTCGCGCTTCGTCGGCGATGTCTTCGGTGCCCCGCTGGCGATGGAGGCGCTGCTCGCCTTCTTCTTCGAGTCCACCTTCATCGGGCTGTGGATCTTCGGCTGGGACAAGCTGCCGAAGAAGATCCACTGCGCCTGTATCTGGATCGTCTCGCTCGGCACGGTGCTGTCCTCGTACTTCATCCTGGCCGCCAACTCCTGGATGCAGCATCCGACCGGCTACACGATCGACAAGGCCACCGGAAAGGCGCAGCTCACCGACATCTGGGCGGTGCTCACCCAGAACACCACCCTGGTCGTGGTCTTCCACACCCTCACCGCGGCCTTCCTCACCGGTGGCGCCTTCGTGGTCGGAATCGCCTCCTTCCACCTGTGGCGGGCCAAGCGCGCCGCACTGCGCGGGGAGGAGCTGGGCGCGAAGCGCACCCAGCAGATCGGCGCCATGCGGAGCTCGCTGCGGGTGGGTCTGGTGGTCGCCGTCATCGCCGGGCTCGGTACGGCGATCAGCGGTGACCAGCTCGGCAAGGTGATGTTCGAGCAGCAGCCGATGAAGATGGCCGCGGCCGAGGCGCTATGGGAGACCCAGGCGCCCGCCCCCTTCTCGGTCTTCGCCGTCGGCGACGTCGGCAAGGGGCACAACAGCGTGGAGCTGGAGGTGCCCGGGCTGCTCTCCTTCCTCTCGCACAGCAACTTCACCGACGCCGTGCCCGGGATCAACGACATCGCCCGCCAGGAGGCCGCCGCCTACGGCGGTGCGCCCGAGGACTACATCCCCAGCATCTTCATGACCTTCTGGGGCTTCCGGCTGATGATCGGCTTCGGGATGACCTCGTTCGCCGCCGGGCTGATCGGACTGTGGACCACCCGCCGCAAGCGATGGCTGGACCCCGCCTTCCGCACCGGCGAGTACGAGGTGCCGCGGCTGATGCTCACCAGGAAGCGCGAGATGAGCCCGCTGTTCACCACCTGGTCCTGGCGGATCGGCATCCTCACCATGGGCTTCCCGCTGATCGCCAACTCCTTCGGCTGGATCTTCACCGAGATGGGCCGCCAGCCCTGGGCGGTCTACGGACTGATGAAGACCTCCGACGCGGTCTCCCCCGGCGTCAGCCAGACCGAGGTGCTGATCTCGCTGGGCGTCTTCACCCTGCTCTACGGGGTGCTCGCGGTGGTCGAGATACGGCTGCTCGCCAAGTACGCCAAGGCCGGGCCGGACACCGACGAGAAGCCGCCCGCGAAGGACCCCAGGCTCCGGTGGCCCTCCGGCGGGCCGGGCGGCGGAGCCGGGGCCGCTGACGCCGAGGCGGCCGCCGAGGCCGACAAGCCGCTGACCTTCGCGTACTGACGCGCACTGACGGCCGGAGAGACTCATGCACCTTCACGACTTCTGGTTCCTGCTGATCGCCTTCCTGTGGACCGGCTACTTCTTCCTCGAGGGCTTCGACTTCGGTATCGGTGTGCTGACCAAGCTGCTGGCGCGCGACCGTACCGAGCGCCGGGTGCTGATCAACACCATCGGCCCGGTCTGGGACGGCAACGAGGTGTGGCTGATCACCGCGGGCGCGGCGACCTTCGCCGCCTTCCCCGACTGGTACGCCACGCTGTTCAGCGGCTTCTATCTGCCGCTGCTGGCCGTTCTGGTCTGTCTGATCCTGCGCGGTGTCGCCTTCGAGTACCGACACAAGCGGCCCGAGGAGCGCTGGCAGCGCAACTGGGAAAACGCGATCTTCTGGTGTTCGCTGCTGCCCGCGTTCCTCTGGGGCGCCATCTTCGCCAATCTGGTGCGCGGGGTGCCGATCGGCGCGGACAAGAACTTCACCGGCGGTCTTTCGGATCTGGTCTCCCCGTACGCCCTGCTCGGCGGGGTGGTGACACTGGTGCTCTTCACCTTCCACGGCGCCGTCTTCGCCGCGCTCAAGACGACCGGTGATATCCGGGGGAGGGCGCGGCGCGCGGCGGGCCGGCTCGGACTGGCCACCGCCGCGGCCGCCCTGCCGTTCCTGATCTGGACCCAGCACCACAGTGGCAGCGGGCGCAGCCTGGTGGCGGTGGTGATCGCGGTCCTGGCGCTGGCCGTGGCGCTGGTCATGAACCAACTGGGGCGTGAGGGCTGGGCGTTCGCCCTGTCCGGGGTGGTTGTCGCGGCGGCGGTGGCCGCGCTCTTCCTCGCGCTCTTCCCGGATGTCATGCCGTCCTCGCTCGATCCGCGGTGGAGTCTGACGGCGGCCAACGCGGCCTCCAGCCCCTACACGCTGAAGATCATGACGTGGGTCGCGGTCATCATGACGCCGCTGATCATGGCGTACCAGGCGTGGACGTACTGGGTGTTCCGTCAGCGCATCGGTACCCAGCACATCCCCGAGCCGAGTGCTCACTGAGTCTCGCGGGAGGCGGTGTTTCACGTGAAACCAATCGATCCCCGGCTGCTGCGGTACGCGCGGGCCACCCGGTTCTTCCTCGCCGCGTCGGTGGCGCTGGGGCTGGTGGGCGCGGGTCTGGTGATCGCCCAGGCGATGCTGATCGCCGAGGTGGTGGTCGGCGGCTTCCAGCACGGCGAGGGCGTGGACGCGCTCATGCGCCCGCTGATTCTGCTGGCCCTGGTCGCCGTCGGCCGGGCGGTCGTCTCCTGGCTCACCGAGCTGACCGCCCACCGCGCGAGCGCGGCGGTCAAGTCGGAGCTGCGGCTGCGGCTGCTGGACCGGGCGGTCCGGCTGGGGCCGGGCTGGCTGGACTCCCGGCGGACCGGTGAGCTGACCACCCTGGCCACCCGTGGGATCGACGCGCTCGACGACTACTTCGCACGCTATCTGCCGCAGTTGGGGCTCGCGGTGGTGGTGCCGGTGGCGGTGCTCGCCCGTATCGTCACCGCCGACTGGATCTCCGCTCTGGTCATCGTGGTGACCCTGCCGCTGATCCCGCTCTTCATGGTGCTCATCGGCTGGGCCACCCAAGGGCGGATGGACCGTCAGTGGCGGCTGCTGTCCCAGCTCTCCGGGCATTTCCTCGATGTGGTCGCCGGACTGCCGACGCTCAAGGTGTTCGGGCGGGCCAAGGCCCAGGCCGAGTCGATCCGCGCGATCACGGCCGACTACCGGCGGGCCACCCTGAAGACCCTGCGGCTGGCCTTCCTCTCCTCCTTCGCCCTGGAACTGCTCTCCACCGTCTCGGTCGCGCTGGTCGCGGTCGGCATCGGAATGCGGCTCGTCCACGGCGAGATGGACCTCTACACCGGGCTGATGGTGCTGGTGCTGGCGCCCGAGGCGTATCTGCCGCTGCGTCAGGTGGGTGCCCAGTACCACGCCGCCGCGGAGGGACTCTCCGCGGCGGACGAGGTGTTCGCGGTACTGGAGCGCCAACCGTCGGTCACGGGGACTGCGGTGGCTCCCGACGCCTGGGAGGCCGCGCTCACCGTCGACGGGCTGGTGGTCCGTCACCCCGGGCGCGGTGAACCGTCCCTGGCCGCGACGTCGTTCGAGCTCCGGCCCGGTGAGACGGTGGCTGTCGTCGGCCCCAGCGGCGTCGGGAAGACCACACTGCTGAACGCCGTGCTCGGCTTCGCGGAGCCTGCCTCGGGCCGGATCCTGCTCGGTGGGCGGGATCTGGTGTCGCTCGACCCGGAGAGCTGGCGGCGGCAGATCGCCTGGGTGCCCCAGCGGCCGTACCTCTTCGCCGGGACGATCGCCGAGAACGTCCGGCTGGCCCGGCCGGACGCCGATGACGAGGCCGTACGGGCCGCCCTGCGGGACGCGGGCGCGCTCGGGTTCGTCTCCGCGCTGCCGGAGGGGACCGCGACCCGCCTCGGTGAACTGGGCGCGGGACTGTCCGCCGGGCAGCGGCAACGGATCGCGCTGGCGCGGGCGTTCCTGGCCGACCGGCCGGTGCTGCTGCTGGACGAGCCGACCGCGAACCTGGACGGCGGGACGGAGGCGGCGGTCGTCGACGCGGTCCGGCGGCTGGCCGTCGGCCGCACCGTACTGATGGTGGTGCACCGCCCGGCGCTGCTGCCGCTGGCCGACCGGGTGCTGAGGCTTCCGGGCGCGGAGCGGATGTCCGACGACCGGGGTGGGGGTGCGCGCGGCGGCCCGCTCGCCCTGCCGCGGCGCGCCCCCGGCGACGGGACGGGCGATGCGCTCGGGGCCGGTGGGAGCGATGTCGAGGGTGCCGTATCCGCTGTGCGGAAGGGCGGGCATCCGCGTCCCGAGGCGCACTTGGCGGCGGTCGCCGGGGCCTCCACCGCCTCCGGCGACGGGACGGGCGATGCGCTCGGGGCCGGTGGGAGCGATGTCGATGGCGTCGGAGGAGCCGTATCCGCCGCACGGGCGGCCGCCGAGGCGCGCTTGGTGGCGGACGGCGCGCGACCGGCACGGGGGACTGCGAACGGGGCCGGGGCCACAGTGGCGTACCCGTCGGCGGCGGGAGTCGTCGGGTCTGGTGCGCTCGCCCGTGTGCGGGGGACCGCGCGCGGCGGGCGCGGGCGGTTCGCGCTCGCGCTGCTGCTCGGCAGCCTGGCCCTGGCCAGCGCCGTGGGGCTGATGGCCGTCTCCGGCTGGCTCATCTCGCGCGCCGCCCAGCAGCCGCCCGTGCTCTATCTGATGGTGGCGGTGACCGCGACCCGGACCTTCGGGATCGCCCGCGCCGTCTTCCGCTACGCCGAGCGCCTGGTCTCGCACGACGCCGTACTGCGGGTGCTGGCCGATCTGCGGGTCGCCGTCTATCGGAGGTTGGAGCGGCTGGCGCCCGCCGGGCTCGGCCGGGTCCGGCGCGGCGATCTGCTCTCCCGGCTGGTGGCCGATGTGGACGCCGTTCAGGACTACTTCCTGCGCTGGCTGCTCCCCGTCGCCACCGCCGTGACGGTGGCTGCGGCCTCGGTCGGGTTCACCGCGTGGGTGCTGCCCGAAGCGGGGGCCGCCCTGGCGGCCGGGCTGCTGGTGGCCGGGGCCGGAGTGCCCCTGCTGTCCGGGGCCGTCGCCCGGCGGTCGGAACGGCGGCTGGCACCGGCCCGCGGCGCGCTGTCCGCCGAGACCGTGGATCTGCTCGCGGGAACCGCGGAGTTGACGGTCGCGGGCGCACTGCCGCGCCGTCTGGACGAGGTGCGGCGGACCGACGGGGCGCTGACCCGGATCGCCCGGCGCGGTGCGGCCGCCACCGGTGTGGGCGCCGGGCTCTCGGCGCTGGCCTGCGGGCTGACCGTCGCCGGCGCGGCATGGGCCGGGGTGGCGGCCGTGGCGGACGGACGGATCCACGGGGTGTGGCTGGCCGCCGTCGTCCTCACCCCGCTCGCCGCCTTCGAGGCGGTCGCGGGACTGCCGCTCGCGGTGCGGCACCGGCAGCGGACGCGGCGGGCCGCGGAGCGGATCTACGAGGTGATGGACGCGCCGCCGCCGGTGCGGGAGCCGGACGAGGGGGCCCGGGAGGAGGCGCCGGACGCGCCGTTCCCCCTGGTGCTGCGCGGGGTCACCGCCCGCCACCCGGGGCGGCCGACGCCCGCTCTGGACGGCTTCGACCTGGAGCTGGCCCCGGGCCGCCGGATCGCCGTCGTCGGCCCGTCCGGCGCGGGCAAGACCACCCTGGCCCAGGTGCTGCTGCGCTTCCTGGACACCGAAGGCGGTACGTACACCCTGGCGGGCCGGGATGCCAGGGCCCTGGACGGGGACGCGGTACGGCGGCTGGTCGGGCTCTGTGCCCAGGACGCGCACGTCTTCGACAGCTCGCTGCGGGAGAACCTGCGGCTGGCCCGTCCCGGCGCGGACGATGACGAGCTGCGCGCCGCGCTGGCCGTGGCCCGGCTGCTGGAGTGGGTCGATGGGCTGCCGGACGGTCTGGACACGATGGCCGGTGAGCTGGGCGCCCGGCTCTCCGGCGGCCAGCGGCAGCGGCTGGCCCTGGCCCGTGCGCTGCTGGCGGACTTCCCGGTGCTGGTGCTGGATGAGCCCGCGGAGCACCTGGACCTGCCGACGGCCGACGCCCTGACCGCCGATCTGCTCTCCGCGACCCGCGGCCGGACCACGGTGCTGATCACCCACCGGCTGACGGGGCTGGAGGCGGTCGACGAGGTGATCGTGCTGGACGGCGGCCGGGCCGTGCAGCGCGGTGCCCCCCAGGAGCTGGCCGCCGCCGATGGCCCCTTCCGCCGTCTGCTGGACCGCGAGACCGTGGAGGCCCGGCTGAGCGCGCGTACCGGGGCCGGGACGCCGCGGGAGCCGGTGGTCAGCGGCGTCTGACCGCGCCGGGCAGCGGAGCGCCCGCTGCCGCCCCGGCGCCCTAGCCGCCGGGCCGGGCACCCGGCGCCCCCCCACGTCGAGCAGACGGTTTCCGCGCGGCGGAGCGGCATCGTCCGGCACGGCGGAGGAACCACCGGTCGGTGTGCCGGGCCGCAAGGCTCCGCCCGCCCGGCGGCAGGGCCCGGCGGCATTCATTACGCTCGATGCATGGTGGCCGCTGCCCCTACTCCGGACCCCCTGGCAGTCGCCGCGGAGGCGACCCGCGGGTTGCGGGGGCTGTCCACCGAGCTGACCGCGCGGCTGCCGCGGCTGCTGGAGGCGATGCGCTCCATCGGCACCGGGCTGGAGCTGCGCACCGTGCTGGACCGGATCGCGGAGACCGCCGCCGAGCTGGCGGGGGCGCGCTGTGCCGTGATCGGGGTGACCGACGCCGCGGGCCAGGGGCTGGCCGGAGTGGTGAGCTACGGCGCCACCGAGGCGGACCGGGAGCGGTGCGGGGCGCTGTTCGCGGGGCTGCCGCCGGGGGCGCATCCGGCCGGGTTCCTGCTGGACCATCCGCTGCCGCACGCGTTCATCGGGGTGCCGATCCGGGTCGGCGAGGAGACCTTCGGCCATCTCTGCCTCGCCGAGAAGCGGGACGGCGGCGAGTTCACGGTCTCCGACCTGAACATGGTCAAGGTGCTGGCGACCGAGGCCGGGATCGCGATCGGCAACACCCGATTCCACGAGGCCACCCGACAGCGCGAGCGGTGGATCGAGGGCTCGGTGGCGGTCACCCACTCCTTGCTCTCCGGCGATGCCGAGAACGCCTTGGCCGTCGTCGCCGAGAAGGCCCGGCAACTCGCCCGGTCGGCGGCGGGGGTGGTGCTGCTCCCCGAGGCGTCCGGAGGGCTGCGGATCGTCGCGGCGGACGCGGATGATCCGTCGGCGCTGCTCGGCACCGTCCTGGCGGCCCGCTCCCCGGCCGTACCGCGGCTGCTGGCCGGGAAGCCGGTGTTCCTCGACGACCCGGGCGCCCGGCCGCGGCTGATCACGGGGGTCCTCGGCCGCTACGGACCGAGCATGATGCTGCCGCTGAGCAGCGGGGACCGGGTGCTGGGGGTGCTGGCCACCCCACGGGCGCCCGGCGCCCGTCCGTTCGGCGCCGCCGAGCGCACCCTCGCCGTGCAGTTCGCGGCGCAGGCCGCGGTGGCGCTGGTGCTCGCAGAGGCGCAGCGGGACCGCGAGCGGGTCGCGGTGCTGGAGGAGCGCGACCGGATCGCGAGGGACCTCCATGACCTCGTCATCCAGCGGCTGTTCGCGACCGGGATGACGCTGGAGAGCGCCCAGCGCCGGTCCGATGTGCCGGAGGTGCGGGAGCAGATCGAGCGGGCCGTGGTGGAGTTGGGCACGGCCATCCAGGAGGTACGCACGGCGATCTTCACGCTGCGGCAGGGCCCGGCGCAGACCCCGGCCGGGCTGCGCGCCCGGGTGCTGCGGGAGGTGGGGGCGGCCGCGGTGCCGCTGGGCTTCCAGCCGTCGCTGAGTTTTGTGGGCGCGGTCGACGTACGGGTCGGCGAACCGGCCGGGGCGAATCTGATCGCGGCGCTGCGCGAGGCGCTGTCCAACGCCGTTCGGCACGCTCGGGCGGGGCGCGTCGAGGTGGTCGTGGACGCGACCGCGCGGCTTCCGAGGGGGCGGGCCGGCGTACGGCTGACGGTCGCGGACGACGGGGTGGGCGTTCCGGCGGGCGGACGGCGGAGCGGTCTGGCCAACTTGGCCCGCCGGGCCGAGTCGTTGGGCGGGGCCAGCAGATGGGGACCGGGGCTCGGCGAGGGCGGCCGGGGCACGGCGGTGGTGTGGGAGGTCCCCCTCTGACCGCCACAGCCGCCGTGGTCTTTCGTGACCGCCGGGGCGCCGTAGCGGCATCGGCGGTGCGGATCGGTAGCCCGGACAGCGGAACTCCTCACCTGCCAGGCGCAACTACCGCTCCGTCAGAATGCGGCGCTCCGGGACCGGCGATGGGATGGGCTCGCGGGCCGTCCGGTCCTCACCTCACCCACGCACTCCGTGACAGCCGACGGCCGCCTGTGCTGTCGGCTGGGCGCGGGGAAGGAAGTCATAGACGTGAAGAGTCAGAGCTCAACTCCCCTGCGTTCCCGTACCTGTCGTCGGGTCCTCTTCGCCACCGCCTCCGTGGCGCTCGCCGTCTCCGGCCTGGCCCTGGCGCCCGCCGCACAGGCCGAAGACGGTACGAGCACCGGTCATCCCAAGCCGCCGAGGCCGCCCGCCGATGTCAGCGGCGTGCAGGAGTTCACCGAGGACGGGACGTTCACCGCGCCCCGCGGCGTCACCTCGATCCACGTTCAGGCATGGGGCGCGGGGGGCGGTGGCGGCGGCGGTGGCGGCGGTGCCAGCGCCACGCTGACCGGGACCGGCGGCACCGGCGGTGGCGGCGGCTCCGGCGGCTTCACCTGGTGCGTCGTGGATGTCCAGCCCGGCCACACCTACGACGTGGACCTCGGTGACGGTGGGGCCGCGGGTACCGCCGGCCCCGGTGGTCCCGCGGGTGGCAATCCCGGAGGGGCCGGCGGCACGGGCGGCACCGGTGGAGCGACCTCCCTGACCGACAGCGGCGGGGACCTCCTGCTCGCCTCCACGGGCGGCACGGGCGGCGGTGGCGGTGGCGGCGGCACGGCCGCCCCGGGAATCCCGGGCGTCAGCGGTGCGGGCGGCGCCGGTGCCTGCGACAGCCTCTCCGCGGTGAACCGCGAGGGCGAGGACGGCGCGAGCGGCGCCGATGGCGGCGAGGGCGGCGACGCGGTCGACGGCATCGTGGAGCTGCCCCCGACGAACACCAGCGCCGGTGGCGACGGCGGCACGGGCGGCCCCGGCGGCAACACCCCCGGCTCCAGCGGTACCGCGGGTGACGCGGGCGGCAACGGCTACATGGTCATGTTCTGGTAGTCGGGACCGCCGACCCCGCTCATGGCACCGCCCCCGGCCCGACGGCCGGGGGCGGTGCCACACAGACGCGACAGGTCCTAGCCCGCCAGGATCCGCTCGATGACGGCGGCGACGCCGTCCTCGGTGTTGGCGGCGGTGTGGTGGGTGGTCGCGGCCAGCACATCCGGGTGGGCGTTGGCCATCGCGTACGAGGTGCCCGCCCAGGTCAGCATCTCGAGGTCGTTGGGCATATCGCCGAAGGCCACGACCTCCTCGGCGGTGATGCCGCGCTCGGCACAGCACTGCTCCAGCGTGCTGGCCTTGCTGACGCCGAGGCCGCTGATCTCCAGCAGGGCCGTCGGGCTGGAGCGGGTGAACGAGCCGTGCTCGCCCGCGGCGGAGCGGCCCAGTGCGAGAAAGGCGTCGGGGGCCAGCTCCGGATGGTGGGCGAGCAGCTTGATGATCGGCTGGTCGGCGTGGGCGAAGCCGTCGTCGAGCAGTTTCTCGGCGGAGGCGTGGATCGCGCCCGGGTCGAGGTGGAAGGGCGGGTAGGCGGGCTCGTAGAAGATGCCCTCGGTCCGCTCGACGGCGAACGAGGTGCCCGGGGCCACCGCGCGCAGGGCCCGGACGGCGGAGAGGGCCTCGGCCGGGTCCAGCGGGCGGACCTTGATCAGCCGCCCGCCCTGGTGGAGATCGACCACGGCGGCGCCGTTGGCGCAGATCGCCAGGCCGTGGCCGTGTACATGGGCGCTGACGACATCCATCCAGCGGGCCGGGCGGCCGGTCACGAAGAAGACCTCGATGCCCGCCCGCTCGGCCGCGGCGAGCGCTTCGACGGTCCGGTCGGAGACCGTCTTGTTGTCGCGCAGCAGGGTGCCGTCGAGGTCGGTGGCGATCAGCCGGGGCCGGGGGGAGCCGGTGCCGGACCGGTCTGTGGCCGGGGTCCCGGGTCGCTCGGTTGCTGGAGTCACGGCAACCATCCTCCCGCATATGCCGCTCATCGGTGTGCGAAGGGGCTCGGGTGCGTACGTATGCCCGGTGGAACGGGCCCTACGCCGCCCTCCCCCGGCCACCGCGCCCGGGCCTGGCGGCTGGCGGCTGGCGGCCGATGCTGTCGTCGGAACCGCTTAGGCTCGGTGCCATGCGATTGAGCACCGTGATCCTTCCCGTGCAGCGCTGGTCCGAGGGCGGCCGGGAGCTGTGGCGGCGCGCCGAGGAGCTGGGCTTCCACGGCGCGTACACCTATGACCACCTGTCCTGGCGGGTGCCGTTCCGCGACGGCCCCTGGTTCGGCGCGGTTCCCACGCTGACGGCTGCCGCGGCGGCCACCTCACGGCTGCGTCTCGGCACGCTGGTGACCTCCCCCAACTTCCGGCATCCGGTCACGCTCGCCAAGGAGCTGATCACGCTGGACGATGTCTCGGAGGGGCGGATCACGCTCGGGATCGGGGCGGGTGGCTCCGGCTTCGACGCGACGGCGCTGCGCCGCGCCGGTGAGGAGGCGTGGACCGCGCGGGAGCGGGCGGACCGCTTCGGTGAGTTCGTCGAGCTGCTGGACCGGGTGCTGACCCAGGACGCGGTGACGTACGAGGGGGAGCACTACAGCGCGCGGGAGGTGCGCAACATCCCGGGCTGTGTACAGCGGCCCCGGCTGCCGTTCGCGGTGGCCGCGACGGGTCCGCGCGGGCTGCGGCTGGCCGCGCGGTACGGCCAGGCGTGGGTGACCACGGGGGATCCGAAGGTGTCCGCCACCGGTACCCCGGCCGATTCGGTGGAGGCCATCACCCGCCAGGTCGAGGGGGTGGGCAAGGCGTGCGCGGAGGCCGGGCGGGATATCCGCGACCTCCGGAAGATCCTGCTCACCGGCTTCACCCCGGACGGCGCGTCCCCGCTGGCCTCGGTGGACGCCTTCGTGGACTTCGCCGGACGCCATGCGGCGCTGGGATTCGACGAGATCGTGGTGCACTGGCCGATTCCGGACTCGATCTTCGCGGCGGACCAGCGGGCCTTCGAGAAGATCGCCACGGAGGGCGCGGCACAGCTTGCCACCGGGTGAGGGACCCGTCTGCGACCGGGTGAGGACCGGCCCAGGCGGTGAAGACCGACATAAGGGGCAGAATCGGTTATAGAGGCTTTCGCTGCCGCAGTCCCTGTGGAGGCACCCATGCCGCGTACCCGATACGCCCCGGACCGGGGGCTGACCGCCCGCATGGTGACCACCATGTTCTTCATCGGTCTGCTCTACGTGGTCTTCGTCGGTGTGCTGCTGGCGCTGGTGCGGGGCGCCTGGCCGCTGATCCTGATCATCGTGGGCGGGCTGTTCGTGGCGCAGTTCTGGTTCAGCGACCGGATCGCGGCCTACAGCATGGGCGCGCGGGAGGTCACTCCTGAGCAGGCGCCCGAGCTGCACGGTGCGGTGGACCGGCTGTGCGCCCTGGCCGATATGCCCAAACCGCGGGTGGCCATCGCCGACTCGGATGTGCCCAACGCGTTCGCCACCGGCCGTAACCAGCGCAATGCCCTGGTGTGCGCGACGACCGGTCTGCTGCGGCGGCTGGAGCCGGATGAGCTGGAGGGGGTGCTCGCCCATGAGCTGTCGCATGTGGCGCACCGCGATGTGGCGGTCATGACCATCGCCTCCTTCCTCGGGGTGCTGGCGGGGATGATGACCCGGGTCGCGCTCTGGGGCGGGCTGGCCCGCGGCGGCAGCCGCGACAACAACACGGCCATCGCGGTCCTGCTGATCCCGCTGGTCAGCGCCGTGGTCTACGCGATCAGCTTTCTGCTGACCCGGCTGCTGTCCCGCTACCGCGAGCTGAGCGCCGACCGGGCCGCCGCCCTGCTGACCGGACGGCCCTCCGCGCTCGCCGCCGCGCTGACCAAGGTGACGGGGCAGATGGCCCGGATCCCCACCCGCGATCTGCGCAAGGCCGAGCCGTATAACGCGTTCTGGTTCGCCCCGGCGCTGTCGGGGCGGAGCATGAGCCGACTGCTCTCCTCGCATCCGACGCTGGAGCAGCGGCTCGACCAGCTCGGCCGGATCTCGGCACAGCTCGGCCAGGCGGGAAGGGGCTGAGGGCGTGGGGTTCTGGGACGCGGTGCTCGGCCGCAGCAAGCCCGTACGCCCCGACCTCGACCGGCTCTTCGGGCTGCCGGGTGCCGCGGTCACGCTGGAGGCGGGGGCGGGGTTCACCCCCACCGGCCTGGGGTCGGTGTGCTTCGCCAGCGTGGAGGGCGGTGCCTTCGCCCAGCTCCGGCACGATGTGGAGGAGCTGCTGAACAGCGATATGGCAACGGACGCCGACGCCGGACGGGGCGGTGCGCCGGTGGAGTTCAGCCGGGACGCGTACGGCTACACCTGGCTGCTGGTCCGGCAGCCCGCGGACGATGCGCCCGCCCTGGTGAACGATCTGCACGCGGTCAACACCCTTCTCCAGGACGGCGGGTTCGGCCCCCAGCTGCTGTGCTCCCTGCTGGGCTTCACCAACGCCGCCGACGGCCGTTCGCTGGCGCTGGTGTACCTCTACAAGCGCGGCACCTTCTATCCCTTCGCACCGCTGCCGGGCGCCGAGAAGCGGGACAACGGGCTTGAACTCCAGGTGCGGGCGATGCTCGGGGACGATCTGCGGATCGAGGAGGACCTGAGCCGCTGGTTCCCGGTGTGGGGCGCGCCGGGCCTGTAGTGCTCCGGCCCGGCACCGTCCCCGAACCGCCTCACGACCTCACTTCGGCCGCCGCCCCAGCCGCCCCAGCCGCGCGGCCGCGCGCAGCGACGCCGGTGCGATCCGGGAGAGCACGGCCGTGGCCTTCGCCTCCGGTGTCACCGGCACCACCGCGGCGTTCCGCAGTACGGCCCGCAGGATCGCGTCCGCGACCTTCTCCGGCGGGTAGGCCCGGGGCGCCAGCAGCCGGGCGGGCCGGTCTTCCCGGGTACGGGCATAGCCGGGGCAGATCACCGAGACCCCGATGTCCCGGCCCGCCAGCTCGGCGCGCAGTGATTCGCTCAGCCGCACCACGGCGGCCTGGGAGGCGCCGTACGCGGCCAGCGTCCGGGACGGCCGGAAGGCCGCGGCCGACGCCGTGGTGACGATGTGGCCGCCCTGGCCGCGGTCGGCCATCTGACCGCCGAACGCGCGGCAACTGTGGACGACGCCCCACAGATTGGTGTCCAGCACCCGCCGCCAGTCGTCCGCCGAGGTCTCCAAGAAGGAGCCGGACAAGCCCACTTCGGCATCGTTGACCAGCACATCGACCACGCCGTACTCGGCGGAGACCTTATGGGCCAGCTTCTCCACGGCCCGCTCGTCCGCGATGTCCACCGCCTCGGCCCACGCGTGCGGCGCCCCGGCCGAGCGCGCCAGCGAGACGGTGTGCGCCGCGGCCTCCGCGTCCTGGTCCACGGCGATCACCCGGGCTCCGGCCGCGGCGAAGGCCAGACACGTGGCCCGGCCGACGGCCCCAGCGGCGCCCGTGACCAGCACCAGCTGTCCGCCGAACCGCTGGGCGTACGGACCGGGCGCGGCCGCCCCGGGGCGCGGCGCGCCCTCCTCCACCGAGGTGATGAACTCGGTGATCCACGCCGTGAGGCGGACGGGCCGGGAGCGCGGCATACCGTGGCGGGCGGCGAGGGTGCGCCGGGTCAGATCCGGAACCCAGCTCTCCAGGTCGTCGTAGAGCCGCTGGGAGAGGAAGGGGTCCTGGGTCGGCACGATCAGCTGGACCGGGGCGTGGGCATGGGGGTCCGGCCGCGGCCGCAGGAGCCGCTCGCGCACATTGTCCCGGTAGAGCCAGGCCCCGTGGGCGGCGTCATCGGGCAGTGAGGCGGTCGGATAGCCGTCGCTCGGCACCCGCTCGGTGCGCTCCAGGATGCCCGGCCAGGACCGGCCGAGCGGTCCGCGCCACAGCGCCTCCGGCAGCCGCGGCGTATGCAGCGCCCCCACATACCAGGAGCGGGCGGACTGGCCCATGAGCTGGGCGACGCGGCGCGGGGTGGGCCGGGACAGCCGCTTCCTGATCCAGTGGCCGAAATGGTCCAGGCAGGGGCCGGACAGCGAGGTGAACGAGGCGATCCGCCCCTGGGCGCGCGGGACCGTGACGAACTCCCAGGACTGCACCGAGCCCCAGTCATGGCCCACCAGATGGACCGGCCGGTCCGGGGAGACCGCGTCGATCACGGCCAGGAAGTCATCGGTGAGCTTCTCCAGGGTGAAGCCGCCGCGCAGCGGCTCCGGTGCGGTGGAGCGGCCGCAGCCGCGCACGTCGTACAGCACGACATGGAAGCCCGATCCACCGGCGGCGAGACGGGTGGCGACCTCCGACCACACCTCCTTGCTGTCCGGATAGCCGTGCAGCAGCACCACCGTGGGCCGCGCCGGATCACCGAGCTCGGCGACGCACAGCTCCACCCCTCCCGTACGGATCGTGCGCTCGGCCGCTCCCGCGATCCCGTCCCTCACGCTGTCCTCCCCTTCCGCGCGGGCATCGGCTGCCGCGCATGAATCCGGCGTCGCCTTCGCAGCAGACGGCGTATTCCACGCGTGAACCCGGCGGATTCCACGCATCAACCCGGCGAACCGTGCCAGGACGACCATGCGCGGCGTTCGAAATCGCCGTCAAGGGGGCCTTCCGCCCCTGTGGATACCCCTGGTAACCCCCCTGGGGTCCCGATCCCCTACGGGCATATCCGACCCGAGGACTACAGAAATCCAGCCATCAGGACTGACGCCGGGTGTGGTTCGGCCCACTACCGTCGAACGCGTGACTGTGATCGCCACCGAAAGCCTGAGCAAGCGGTTCCCCAGGGTCACCGCTCTCGACCGGCTCTCCGTCGACATCACACCGGGCGTCACCGGCCTGGTGGGTGCCAACGGTGCCGGTAAGTCGACCCTGATCAAAATCCTGCTCGGTCTCTCCCCCGCCACCGAGGGCCGCGCCAGTGTGCTCGGCCTCGACGTGGCCAAGGACGGCAGCGCCATCCGCGAGAGCGTCGGCTATATGCCCGAGCACGACTGTCTGCCGCCCGATGTCTCGGCCACCGAGTTCGTCGTCCATATGGCGCGCATGTCCGGGCTGCCACCGTCCGCCGCACGTGAGCGCACGGCCGACACCCTGCGCCATGTGGGCCTGTACGAGGAGCGGTACCGGCCCATCGGCGGCTACTCGACCGGTATGAAGCAGCGGGTCAAGCTGGCCCAGGCGCTGGTGCACGATCCGCGTCTGGTGCTGCTGGACGAGCCGACCAACGGCCTCGACCCGGTCGGCCGGGACGACATGCTCGCCCTCATCCGCCGTGTTCACACCGATTTCGGCATCTCGGTCCTGGTCACCTCGCATCTGCTCGGTGAACTGGAGCGCACCTGCGACCACGTGGTGGTCATCGACGGCGGCAAGCTGCTCCGCTCCAGCTCCACCAGCGACTTCACCCAGGCCACGGCCTCCCTCGCGGTCGAGGTCACCGACACCGCCGACCACCCGGACGGCACCGGTGTGCTGCGTGCCGCGCTCGACCGGGCCGGGCTCACCGTCCAGCCCGCCGGACGCGGCGCCGACGGGGCGCCCGGCTCCGACCACGTACTGCTGGTCGACGTGGCCGGGGAGGAGACCTACGACACGGTCCGGGACGCCATCGCCGAACTCGGCCTCGGCCTGGTCCGCATGGAACAGCGCCGCCACCGCATCGCGGAGATCTTCCGCTCGGACGACGCATCCGACGACGGCTCCGGCGAAAGCTCCGCTGACGGTTCCGGCCAAGGCTCCGCCGACGGCGCCCACGGGAAGGGAGGTGCCGTCGATGCCGCCTGAGACCGTGCCCCAGCAGCGCGCCGACGTCATCCACAACATCGGCTACCGGCACTACGAGGGCGCCCGCCTGGGCCGCGCCTACGCCCGCCGCTCGCTCTTCTCACAGAGCCTGCGCGGTGCCTACGGCCTCGGCCGCTCGGCGAAGTCCAAGGTCGGGCCGATGCTGATGCTCGCCGTGATGTGCCTGCCCGCCGCGATCATCGTCGCGGTGGCCGTCGCCACCAAGGCGAACAAGCTGCCCGTGGAGTACACCGGTTACGCGGTCATGCTCCAGGCCGTCATCGGCCTCTACACCGCCGCCCAGGCACCGCAGTCCGTCTCCCGCGATCTGCGCTTCAAGACGATCCCGCTGTACTTCTCCCGACCCATCAAAACCGTGGACTACGTGGTGGCCAAGTTCGCCGCCCTCGCCTCCGCGCTCTTCATCCTCACCGCGCTGCCCCTGCTGATCCTCTACGTCGGAGCCCTCCTCGCCAAGCTGGACTTCGCCGATCAGACGAAGGGCTTCGCACAAGGACTGGTCTCCGTGGCTCTGCTCTCGCTCCTCTTCGCCGGTATCGGCCTGGTACTCGCCGCCATGACACCGCGTCGCGGCTTCGGCGTCGCCGCCGTCATCGCCGTACTGACCATCTCCTACGGCGCGGTGAGCACCGTCCAGGCCATCGCCTGGGACCAGGGCAACACCGGCGCGGTCAGCTGGCTCGGCCTCTTCTCGCCGATGACCATCGTCGACGGGGTGCAGACCGCGTTCCTCGGCGCGACCTCCGCCTTCCCCGGAGAGTTCGGCCCCTCCACCGGGGCCGGGGCCGTCTACCTCCTCGTCCTCCTCGGCCTGACCGCCGGCTCGTTCGGCCTGCTGATGCGCCGCTACCGAAAGGTCGGGCTGTGACCACGATCGCCATCGACAAAGTCTCCCGCTGGTTCGGGAACGTCGTGGCCGTCAACGACGTGACCATGACGATCGGCCCCGGGGTCACCGGCCTCCTCGGACCCAACGGCGCGGGCAAGTCCACCCTGATCAACATGATGGGCGGCTTCCTGGCTCCCTCCACCGGGACCGTCACCCTCGACGGCGCCCCGATCTGGCGCAATGAGCAGGCGTACCGCCATATCGGGCTGGTCCCCGAGCGGGAGGCGATGTACGACTTCCTCACCGGCCGTGAGTTCGTCATCGCCAACGCCGAACTGCACGGGCTCCCCGATCCGCGCGCCGCCGCCCGTAAGGCGCTCGACACCGTCGAGATGGACTACGCGGGATCGCGGAAGATCTCCACCTACAGCAAGGGCATGCGCCAACGGGTGAAGATGGCCTCCGCCCTGGTCCACGAGCCGTCGGTGCTTCTGCTCGACGAGCCGTTCAACGGGATGGACCCGCGCCAGCGCATGCAGCTGATGGACCTGCTGCGGCGGATGGGCGCGGACGGCCGCACCGTGCTGTTCTCCTCGCACATCCTGGAGGAGGTCGAGCAACTCGCCGCCCATATCGAGGTGATCGTCGCCGGACGGCACGCCGCCTCCGGTGACTTCCGCAAGATCCGCCGACTGATGACGGACCGTCCGCACCGCTATCTGGTGCGCTCCAGCGACGACCGGACGCTCGCGGCGGCCCTTATCGCCGATCCCTCGACCACCGGTATCCAGGTCGACGCCAGCGGCGGCGCCGACGGCGGACTGCACATCCAGGCCGTCGACTTCGCCCGCTTCACCGAACTGCTGCCCCGGGTCGCCCGCGCCCAAGGCATCCGACTCCTCACGGTCTCGCCCTCCGACGAGTCCCTGGAGAGCGTCTTCTCCTACCTCGTCGCGGCCTGAAAGGAGCCATAGCGATGTCCTCGCTCTACCATCCGACCGTCGCCCGGCTCACCTACCGGGCCCTGCTCGGCCGCCGCCGCGCGATGATCATGGGCACACTGCCCGCGCTGCTGCTGATCATCTCGGTGGCGGTGCGGCTGCTGACCACCGCCGACGACAGCACGGCCGACGGCATCCTCGGCGGTTTCGCCATCGCCACCATGGTTCCGCTGATCGGCGTGATCGCCGGTACCGGTGCGATCGGCCCGGAGATCGACGACGGTTCGGTCGTCTATCTGCTGGCCAAGCCGGTGAAGCGGCCCACGATCATCGTCACCAAGCTGATCGTCGCGATCGGCATCACGGTCGCCTTCTCCGCGATCCCCACCCTGCTCGCGGGGTTCATCCTGAACGGCAACGGCCACCAGCTCGCCGTCGCCTACGCCCTCGCCGCCGCCGTGGCCTCCGTCGCCTACAGCGCGATCTTCCTGCTGCTGGGCACCGTCACCCGGCACGCGGTGGTCGCGGGTCTGGTCTACGCGCTGGTGTGGGAGACGCTGTTCGGCAGCCTGGTGTCCGGGGCGCGCACGCTCAGCGTCCAGCAGTGGGCGCTCGCCCTCGCGCAGAAGGTCGGCGAGGGCGACCTGATCACCTCGGACGTCGGTCTGCCCACCGCCGTGGTGCTGCTGGTCGCCGTGACCGTGGCCGCGACCTGGTACGCGGCCAGCAAGCTGCGCACGCTCACCCTCGCCGGTGAGGAGTGAGCCGCCTTCTCCCTCGTCACCGGTGGCGGCGGTCGTGACCACGACCGCCGCCACCGGTGTTGACACCGGGCCCCGGTATTTCCTTGGCTCACTCCCGTGAAATCCGACCGGCTGCTCTCGATCCTGCTGCTCCTCCAGACCCGGGGCCGGGTCACCGCCGTGGAACTCGCCGAGCGGCTGGAGGTCTCGACCCGCACCATCTACCGCGATGTGGAATCCCTGTCCACGGCCGGGGTGCCGGTGTACGCGGAACGCGGCCGCCACGGCGGGATCACCCTGCTCCCCGGCTTCCGTACGGATGTCACCGGGCTCACCTCCGACGAGGCCCGGGCGCTGTTCGTACTGGTCGCGCAGAGCACCCATGCCGCGCTCGGCCTCGACAACGCCCTCGGCTCCGCGCTGCGCAAGGTGATGGCCGCGCTCCCCGCCGCGCACCGGCCCGCCGCCGAGCTCACCAGCCGCCGGATCCTCGTCGACCCCGGGCGCTGGTGGTACCGCCCCACGCCCGAGGCCGATCTTGACGTGCTCCAGACCGCCGTGCTGACCGACCGCAGACTGCGCATCCACTACCGGCACGGCGGGGCGACCGCACCGCGCGACTACACCGTCGACCCCTACGGGCTCGTCGCCAAGGCCGGGGTCTGGTACCTGGTCGCCGACCGGGACGGGACCCCACGGCTGTTCCGCGCCGACCGCGTCGTCGCCGCGTCCCTCCTCGACGAACCGGTGCGGCGCCGCCCCGGCGCCGAGCTGAAGGGGGTGTGGGAGGAGCTGCGGCGCGGGATCGAGGAGCGGCCCATGCCGCTGCGGGTACGCGCCCGGGTGCGGCGCACCGGGCTCGACCGGTTCCTGCGGATCGCCGGCGCGCTGGTGGTGCCGCCCCAGGAGATGGCCGGCGACGGGGAGTGGACCGAGCTGGAACTCGCCTATCCGACGCTGGCCGCGACGCGGCATCTGCTCCAGTTCGGTACGGAGGTGGAGGTGCTGGAGCCGCCCGAAGTACGCGCCGAACTGGCCACCGTGGCGACCGCCCTCACCGCCCTCTACGACTGACCCCGGGCCCCTGCCCCGGCGGGGGCCCGTCCGCCCCGGCCGCCCCGTCCGTCGTCAGTTCGGCGGCCACCGTCTCGGCGAACTCCACGACGACCGGGCTCAGCGCGTCCCACCGCCGTACCGCCCATCCGGCCGCCAGCGGCGGCAGCGAGGGGATCGGTATCAGCCGCAGCGCCGGATGCGCCGCGACCGGCTTCCGCCACCCCGGCAGCGCGGGCACCACCGCGTGCCCAAGCCCCAGTTCGGCCAGCAGGATCGCGGTGTCCCAGTCGGCCACGCTGGTGGTGGAGACCGGTTCGGTGCCCTGGCGGGTGAGGTGCTCCTCCAGCCGGTGCCGGGAGACGGAGTTCTCCGGCAGCCGGATATGCCGGATGGACGCCAGCTCCCCGGGCCCGATCTCGGTCCGCTCGGCGAGCGGGTCCCCGGCCCGTACGGCCAGTACCCAGGGCAGCTCGACCACCGGCCGCAGCTCGACACCGCGCGCCGGGGAGCCGATGGTGATCCACGCCAGATCGGCGGTGCCCGCGGCCAGCGCCTCGAAGCAGCGGCGGCTGGAGTTCTCCGTCTGGAACTCCAGGTTCACCCGCGGATGGCGCCGCCGGAAGGCCACCACCCCGGCCGACATGAAGTGCCGCACGGTGGTCGCGCCGGTGGTGACGCGCACCGTGCCGCCGCCCCGCCGGATATCGCGCAACCGCCCCAGCGCGTGGTCGAGCCCGACCAGGCCGTCGGCGGCCGCCCGGTGGAGGATCAACCCGGCCCGAGTCGGCGCCACCCCGCGCGGACGCCGCTCCAACAGGGCGATTCCCAGCTCGCGTTCGAGCCGTTTCACCCGCTGGCTCACCGCCGATTGGGTGCAGCCCAGATCACGGGCGACGGCACTGAGGCTGCCGGCGTCGCAGACGGCCGTGAAGGCCCGGAGATCGTCCAAGGTCACGAACCCAAGCTACAGCTAAGGGGTTTGGAAGAAATCCCGAGGATTGACTAGGGGTTGGGCTCGGGACGACGATCTATACGGCGCCCAGGGCGGCAACCCGCCCCCGGCCACGTCCATCGGCTCCGGACCGAACGGCGTGCTCCCGGGGGCGGGTGCCGACCCGCCCCTCTTTCGACGGATCCTGCTCCAGCCCCCGCCCAGGCGGCCTCGCCGGGCGGCTAGGCGGGGATCGGTTCGGTGGGGGTCTTGGTCTCCGGCGAGGCGGGCGGTGCGGCGGTGGGGCCGCCGCGGACCACGGTCAGGACCAGGAGGCCCGCCGCCAGGGCGGTGATACCGGAGATCAGGCAGATACGGTCGAGACCGGTCACGAACGACTCGTGGACCAGCGTCCGTGCCGCCTCGCCGTGGCCCTTGGGGGCCGCGGCGATCACCGCGTCGGCGTGGCCACCGCTGATGGCCTCGGCCGCCCGCCCGGCGGAGTTGGCCGGGACGGTCTCGCTCGAGTCGACCACGTCACGGACCCGCGACGCGAAGACCGTGCCCAGGAGGGCGATGCCGAGCGCGTAGCCCAGCTGCCGGAAGGTGTTGACCGCACCGCTGGCCATGCCCGCGCGCTCCGGCGGGGCGGCGCCGAGGGCCGCGGAGACCAGGACCGGCATGGCGAGCCCCACGCCCAGGCCGGCCGTGGTCAGCCCCGGGGCCAGCGCCTCCCAGCCCGAACCCGGCTCCAGCAGCGCGGCGTTGAGCAGCGCGCCCGCACCGATCAGGAGGAGCCCACCGCCGAGCGCGCGCCCCGGCGCGACCTTCTCCAGCAGCCGCCCGCCCGCCGCGCCGACGACCAGCGCGGCGCCCGCCATCGGGGTCACCGCGAGCCCCGCCCGGACCGGGCTCAGCCCCAGCACCGACTGCAACCACAGTCCCGCGTAGGTGAGATACGGGAACGCGGCGGCCTGGAGCAGCAGGGCCGCGGCCATCAGCACCGCGAAGGAGGGGCGGCGCAGCAGCCCCAGGTCCAGCAGCGGCTGCCGGGCCCCGCGCTCCACCGCGATGAAGACGACCAGCGCGACGGCCGAGGCGACCAGCGAGATGACCGTCCCGGTGTCGGCCCAGCCCTCCTCACCGCCCCGCATCAGCCCGTACGTCAGAGCCCCCGCGCATACGGTGAAGGCGGCGGCGCCCGGCCAGTCGATGCGCGCGCCCGGCGCACCACGTGACTCGCCAACCGTACGGAGCGTGATCCACACCGCGACCGCCGTCAGCGGCAGGTTGACCAGGAAGATCGCCCGCCAGTCCGCGTACTCGGTCAGCACACCGCCGAGCACCGGCCCGGCCGCCACGGCCGCTCCGCTGGTGCCGCCCCACACGCCGAAGGCGATCCCGCGGGCGCGCCCGCTGTAGGTGGCCATCAGCAGCGGGGTGTTGGTGGCGAACATGGCCGCCGCCCCCACCCCCTGCACCGCGCGGGCGGCGATCAGCACCCCCGCGTCCGGTGCGAGTCCGCAGGCCAGCGAGGAGAGGGCGAAGACGGTGAGCCCTGCCAGATACAGCCGTCGGCGGCCGAGGAGATCGGCGGCCGAACCGGCCGTCATCAGCAGCGCGGCGAGCGCCAGCGCGTAGATGTCCATCACCCACTGGAGGGAGGTGAAGGACGCGTCCAGACCGTGCGCCACTTCGGGCAGCGCCGTGTTCACGATCGTGACGTCTATCAGCAGCATGAAGTTGCCGAGGGTGATGGCGACCAGTGGCCACCATGGGCTGCGCATGAGGTACTCCGGGACATCGGACCGGGGCCCGGCCCGGACGCCGCACCCCCCGTGGTGCCCACCGTCGCGGCGGCCACCGTTACGCTCCAGCCCCTCCCGGACGTGCGGCGCTATCCGACACCGGCTACCGTGCGGCGGTGGAATCCGACAGCTTCGACGATCTGGACCGGGCGCTGGTGTACGCCCTCCAGCTGGACGGCCGGGTTCCCTTCGCCAAGGTCGCCAAGGTGCTGGGGGTGTCCGACCAGACCGTGGCGCGGCGCTACACCCGGCTGCGGACGACAGGGACGATCCGGGTGCTGGGGCTGACCGATCCCCTCGCGCTCGGTGAGGTGGTCTGGGTGGTGCGGGTGCAGTGCATGCCGGACACCGCGGAGGCGGTGGCCGAGGCGCTGGCCCGCCGCGACGACACCTCCTGGGTCAGCCTGATGTCCGACGGCACCGAGGTGGTCGCGCTGGCGCGGGCGGCCACCGGGGCCGACAGCGACACGCTGCTGCTGCGCAAACTGCCCCAGACGCCCCGGGTGGTGGGGGTGAGCGCGCACTGTGTGCTGCACGAGTTCTTCGGCGGTTCACAGAGTCTGATCACCAAGTCCGGTGCGCTGACCGAGGAGCAGGCCGGACGGCTGCGCCCGCCCGAGCCGGACCGTTCGCGGGGCCCGCGCGGACCGCTGGGCGCCGAGGACCAGAAGATGCTGAACGTGCTCGCCCGGGACGGGCGGGCGCAGCTGGCCGAACTGACCGCCGCCACCGGCTGGTCGCAGTCGACGGTCCGCCGTCGGCTCGCCGATCTACGTGCCGACGGCACCCTCTACTTCGATGTCGACTGCGACCACCGGGTGTTCCGGAGCGGTATCGTAACCGCCCTGTGGCTGTCGGTGCCGCCGTCGGACCTGGACGCCACCGGACGCGCGCTCGCGGAACATCCGGAAGTGGCGTTCGCCTGCGCGACCACCGGCTCCAACAACCTGCTCGCCACGGTGGTCTGTGCGGGCGTTCCGGAGCTCTACCGCTATCTGGCGACGCGGATCGCCGCGCTGCCCGCGATACGGCATATGGAGAGCTCTCCCACGATACGGAGGGTCAAGGGTCCGGGGCCGCTGCCGGTCACTCCACGCGGTTCCGGGTCCAACGTCCCACGTACACGGCCTGGTTGGTAGAAAGCTCCGAACCCTGCTTTGTTGAACTCTGTTCATCCAGACGACCGTACAGATCTTGACGCTTGTCAGGGACCTGCCGAATTCTGGGGCAAGCGCTTCCCCCCACGGATCGCGTCGTCTCCCCCACCCTCAGGGATCTTGACGGCGCGTCATCAGCGAAGACGGAGGAAACCCCTCTTATGCGTCGTCTTGTCACCACTCTCGCCACCACGGCCGTCGCCGCCGCCACAGCCGTCGCCCTCGCCGCTCCCGCCCAGGCCGTTCCCGCGGACAAGGAGCAGGTGCTCGCCAGCTGGACCGATACCAGCGCCAGCAGCTACGACACCTGGCTCTCGGCCAGCAACAGCCAGGGCTCCTGGGCCGATTACGAATTCGACTGGTCCACCGACTATTGCAGCTCCTCGCCGGACAACCCGTTCGGCTTCCCCTTCCAGACCGCCTGCGCCCGCCATGACTTCGGGTATCGCAACCACAAGGCGATGGGGATCTTCGACGCCAACAAAGCGCGGATCGACAGTGCCTTCTACGAGGACCTCAAGCGCGTGTGCAACAACTACGACGGTGGCACCAAAACCGCCTGCGACAGCACCGCGTGGACGTACTACCAGGCGGTGAAGATCCTGGGCTGAGCCCGGGACACACATCCCGAAAGCGCCGGGTGGCCCCCCACGGGCCACCCGGTCGACTAGGTCCGGGCAGGGAAGAGCCGCTCCAGGACCACCGCGATCCCGTCCTCCGCGTTCGAGGCGGCGATCTCGTCGGCCACGGCCTTGAGCCCGTCGTGCGCGTTGGCCATCGCGACCCCGTGCCGCGCCCACTCCAGCATCGGGATGTCATTGGGCATATCGCCGAAGGCGATGGTGTCGGCCGCCGTCGCCTTCAGCCGCCGGGCGGCCAGCGACAGCCCGGTGGCCTTCGTCAGCCCCAGCGGCAGCAGCTCCACCAGACCGGTGCCCGCCACCGTGACTCCGACCAGCCCTCCGGCGGCGATCAGGGCCGCGTCCGCGAGCGCGTCATCGTCCAGCCGGGGGTGCTGGATGTAGAGCTTGCTGAGGGGCGCGGTCCAGAACTCGTCCGGGTCGGTGACCGAGGTCAGCTCCATGTCGTAGCCCATCCGGTACCCGGGGCCGAACAGCACCTCGCCGTCGAGACCGTCCCGGGCCGCGGCCACGGCCAGCGGGCCGACCTCCGCCTCGATCTTCTCCAGCGCCAGCACCGCCACCTTGCGGTCCAGGGTGACCGAGGTCAGCAGCCGGTGCTCACCCGCGTGGTAGAGCTGGGCGCCCTGGGAACAGACCGCGAGCCCCTGGTAACCGAGGTCGTCCAGTATGTGCCGGGCCACCGGGACGGTCCGCCCGGTGACGACGATATGCGCGGCGCCCGCCGAGGTGGCCGCGGTGAGCGCGGCCCGCGTGCGCGCCGAGACGGTGTGGTCGGGGCCCAGCAGCGTCCCGTCCAGGTCGGTGGCGATCAGACGGAACGGCAAGGTCTCCGCGGATGTCGGCTGTGGGCCGGTGGCCGCGCGTGCGTCGCTCACTGTGTCTTTCGGGGGGCGACCGGTTCCAGCACCTCGCGTCCGCCCAGGAACGGCCGCAGCACCTCGGGCACTCGCACCGAACCGTCGGCCTGCTGGTGGTTCTCCAGGATCGCGACGATGGTCCGGGTGACCGCGCACAGCGTGCCGTTGAGCGTGGCCAGCGGGCGGACCTTCTTGCCCTCGCGCATCCGGATCGACAGCCGGCGCGACTGGAACTCGGTGGTGTTGGAGGTGGAGGTCAGCTCGCGGTACTTGCCCTGGGTCGGGATCCACGCCTCGCAGTCGAACTTCCGCGTGGCCGAGGAGCCCAGGTCACCCGAGGCCAGGTCGATCACCCGGAACGGCAGCTCCAGCGAGGTCAGCCACTGCTTCTCCCACTCCAGCAGCCGCTGGTGCTCGGCCTCGGCATCCTCCGGGGTGGTGTAGACGAACATCTCCACCTTGTCGAACTGGTGCACCCGGAAGATGCCCCGGGTGTCCTTGCCGTACGACCCGGCCTCGCGGCGGAAGCAGGACGAGAACCCGGCGTATCGGCGCGGCAGTTCGCCCGCGTCCAGGATCTCGTCCATGTGGTACGCGGCGAGCGGCACCTCGGAGGTGCCCACCAGATAGAGGTCGTCCTTGTCGAGGTGGTAGACGTCCTCGGCGGCCTGGCCGAGGAAGCCGGTGCCCTCCATGGCCTTCGGCTTGACCAGCGCCGGGGTGAGCACCGGGGTGAAGCCCGCGGCCGTGGCCTGCGCCATCGCCGCGTTCACCAACGCGAACTCCAGCAGCGCGCCAACGCCCGTCAGGTAGTAGAAGCGGGATCCGGAGACCTTGGCGCCGCGCTCGGTGTCGATCGCGCCGAGCAGCTCGCCGAGCTCCAGATGGTCCTTGGGGGTGATGCCCTCGGCCGCGAAGTCGCGCGGAGCGCCGACCGTCTCCAGGACGCGGAAATCGTCCTCGCCGCCCACCGGGACCTCCGGGTGGACGAGGTTGCCCAGCTGGCGCAGCAGCCGCTGGGTCTCGTCGGCGGCCTCGTCCTGCTCGGCGTCGGCCGTCTTGACGGCCGCGGACAACTCGCCCGCCTTCTTCAGCAGCTCGGCCTTCTCGTCGCCGGCGGCCTTGGGGATGAGCTTGCCGAGCGCCTTCTGCTCGGCGCGCAGCTCGTCGAAGCGGACACTTGAGGACCTGCGCCGCTCGTCGGCGGTCAGGAGCGCGTCGACGAGGCCGACGTCCTCTCCACGAGCGCGCTGGGAGGCGCGCACACGATCGGGGTCCTCACGGAGCAGGCGAAGGTCAATCACCCCACCAGGTTACCGGTGTGACCTCGCGCCCTCGACGCGATATTCCTTTGTGTCCTTATTTGCCCCTTTTAGTGGGTGTGGGAAACCTAGGGAATTCCTGTGGCGCCCGCCGTCAAGGAATACGTACACATTCCCTGAAAAGGGGCAAAGTGGAGGGCCCGGGGTGACGGTTTTCCCTTGCGAGTGGGGCGAGTTGACCGTGAGTTGTCCACAGGGGGTGGATCGGGTCCCAGAGTTATCCACAGCCTGTGTGTGAGTTCTGTGGATGTCGAGGTGGTCAATCGGTCCGCCGGAGTGCTCGGCGATGGATTCCCCTATCAAACCTCGTTCACACACTCCTTGAGAGGGGAATGGCTCACTCCAAAGAGTTGGCCAATCGAATTGCGGTGACGCGCACCCTCTGTCCGATGATGGTGATAAATGGGTCGACTGAACTGATCTGTCGACAATGTCGGATTGGTCTGTCGACTTATCCCCAGCGAGCGACCCCGCCCTGTGGATAACTTCTCCCTCACCCTGGGGACAAACCCCGTGGACGGCGCCGTCAACCGGCGTCCGCGAAGTTCAGGCTCGCCCTTCGCGACGTTCAGGCCCGTCCGTCCTGGCAGCGCGCCAGCCACTCCGCGGCCTCGCCGAACGCCTCGTCCGACGTGCCGTGCCGCAGTGGCGCGACCTCCGACGGGTCCACACCCGCCCGCGGATACGAGCCCAGGAAGCGCACCTTCGGACAGATCCGCTTCAGCCCCATCAGCGCCGACCCCACCCGGCGGTCGGTGATGTGCCCCTCACAGTCCACCGAGAAGCAGTAGCGGCCGATGCCCTCCCCGGTCGGGCGGGATTCGATCCGCATCAGGTTGACCCCGCGCGCCGCGAACTCCTGGAGCAGCTCAAGCAGCGCGCCCGGGTGGTCGTCACCGAGCCAGATCACCACGGACGTCTTGTCCGCGCCGGTCCGGGCGGCGGGCCGGGCGGGACGTCCGACCAGCACGAAGCGGGTCATCGCGTTCTGCGCGTCATGGATGTCGGTGACCAGCGGTTCCAGCCCGTACTTCGGCGCCGCGAACTCACCCGCGAACGCCGCGTCGTACCGGCCCTCCTGCACCAGCCGGGCGCCGTCCGCGTTGGAGGCAGCCGACTCCCACTGGGCGTCCGGCAGATTCCCCGCGAGCCAGTTGCGCACCTGCGGCTGGGCGACCGGATGCCCGGTCACCGTCTTGATATCCGCGAGCGAGGTGCCGGGCCGGGCCAGCAACGCGAAGCTGATGGAGAGCAGCACCTCTCGGTAGATCATCAGCGGTGCGCCGGTGGCCAGCTCGTCCAGGGTCGCGTTGACCCCGCCCTCCACCGAGTTCTCGATCGGCACCAGAGCGGCCGCCGCCGCGCTGGAGCGCACGGCGTCCAGCGTGGCCGGGACCGAGACCATGGGGATCAGTTCGCGCGTCGCGGCCTCCGGCATGGACCGCAGCGCGGCCTCGGTGAAGGTGCCCTCGGGGCCGAGGTACGTATAGCGGCTGGCCGACATCACGGTGGCTCCCTGTGATCAGACGAGGACCGCCACGATACCCAGCGGTGCCCGCACCGCGCCCGCGGCCGGGTCCCACCCGGACCGGCCAGGGACACCCCGCGGTGGCGACGGACAGGGCGGCTCATCCTTCCAATAGTGCCTGACCGACGTACTCTCCCGGACCGGCGCCGCCCGGCACCGCGAACAGCGCGCTCGCCTCGTGCCGCAGAAAGCGCGAGAGGTCGTCGCCCAGGTCCAGCTTCCGCTGCACCGGAACGAACCCCTTCATCGGATCCGCCTGCCAGGCGACGAAGAGCAGCCCGGCGTCCGGCGCACCGTCGTCGCGGAAGCCGTCGTGGTACGAGAAGGGCCGCCGCAGCATGGCCGCGCCCTGGTTCGACGCGGGCGCCGCCACCCGTACGTGGGCCGCCCCGGCGATGGCCAGCGAGCCGTCCCCGTTCACCTTGCCCAGCCCGACCGGGGTGTCCTCCGTACCCCCGGACAGCGGGGCGCCGTCGGACTTGCGGCGTCCGATCACCTTCTCCTGCCGCTCCAGGGAGAGATGGTCCCAGGAGTCCAGCAGCATCCGGATCCGCCGGACCACCGCGTAGGAGCCGTGTGCCATCCAGGCGGGCTCGCCCTTCGCGGGCACGAAGACCCGCCGCTGGAAGTTCTCGTCCGACGGCTTGGGGTTGTTCGTGCCGTCGATCTGGCCCATCAGATTGCGGGCCGTCATGGGATGGCCGGTGGCGCCGGGTGTGCGGTTGAAGCCGTTCATCTGCCAGCGCGGCCGGGCGGTGCCGCGGGCGTCGCGCTGGAGGGCGCGCAGCGCGTGGAAGGCGACCAGGCCGTCGTTGGCGCCGATCTGGATCCACAGGTCGCCGTTGCTGCGCTTGGCGTCCAGGGCGTCCGAGGCGAAGTCGGGCAGCGGAGCCAGCGCCTCCGGCAGCTGGTCCTCGAGTCCCGCCCGCCCGAAGAAGGTCCGGCCGAAACCGAAGGTGACGGTGAGGGCGGAGGGCCCCGCGTCCAGCGCGATCCCCGTGTCGTCCGGCGGCGTCCTGCCCTCGGTCAGCTGCCCGGCCGTCCTCGACCAGCGGCGCAGCAGTGCGGCGGCCGCCTTACGGTCCGCGCCGGGGACCAGGTCGAAGGCGACCAGATGGCCGTGGGCCTGGAGCGGAGTGGTGATCCCCGCCTGGTGTGTGCCGTGGAAGGGCACGGTGGTGCTGCCCACCGAGGTGAGCGGCTCCGGCTCCGAGCGGGTGGCCTCGGCGGCGTACGCGCCGGCGGCGCCGCCCGCCACTAGACCGGCCGCGCCCGCGGCGCCCGCCGTGCCCAGCAGCCGCCGCCGGGAGATCCGCGAGCCGGGGCCCTGCGACGCGTCCTGACTCTGCGACGCGTCCTGACTCTGCGCCGGGACCTGACTCTGTGACGCGTCCTTGTTGTTCTCGGAGGTGTTCTCGGACTTCTTTCCCGGGTTCCGCCGGGAGTGCTGCTGAGTGGTCATCGCGCGATCTTCACGGTCTTCGTCTCCGTCACCTGGTCGATGTCGGAGGTGCGTACGGTCAGGGAGATCTGCCAGGCGCCGCCCAGGGGCAGCCGCACACTCTCGGTGCTCCAGTGTCCGGTGGACAGGTGCTCCAGCGGCACCCGGAGCGGTCCGATGGCCTTCTCCTTGAGGGTCAGCGACAGCTTGACCTCCTCGGCGTCCACGGGCCGGTCGGCCCGGTCGAGGAGGAAGACATGGAGCGTGTTGTCCCCGGGGAGCGCGGGATCGAGCATCACCACGGCCTTGCCGCGGCCGCTCTTGCTGCCGGTGTCGTACGGGATCTCCACGCTCACCGGGTCGACGCCCAGCGGATCGGGCGCGGCCGCGGCCGCGGGCTGTCCGGTCTCGGCCCGGCCGGGCTGGGTGCCGCTGAGCACGGTGGCCACCGCGAGCAGCACCACGGCCACGACCGTCTCGGCAAGGACCGAGCGGCGCAGTCCGCTGCGCACCGGGTCGGTGTCGCGCTCGCGCCGGGCGGCGGTCCGGTCGACGGCGGCGCGCTGGCGGGCGAGTTGGGCGCTGCGCACGGGGTCGTCCGCGGTGCCGTCCTCCGAGGACTCCGCCGCGGACGCGCCGTCCGCCTCCGCGCCCTTGGCCCCGGTTCCGGCCCTGGCGGTACGGCCCGCCCGTCCGGCCGTCGCCGCCGCGGTCACCTTGGCCTTGGCCTTCGCCCCGACAGCCCCGGTCCCGGCCCCGGCCTTCGCCCCCGCCTCTTCGCGCGTCTCCGCGTCGTCCTCCGCCGCGTCCAGCAGACGGCCCGTCCAGCGGCGCGACAGGGCGGCGATACCCACCAGCACCGCCATCAGACCGACCTTGACCAGCAGCCACTTCCCGTATTCGGTGCCGGTCAGCGCCTTCCACGAACCCACCTGCCGCCACGACTGGTAGAGGCCGGTGAGGACGAGCGCCACCACCGAGCAGAAGGCCAGCCGGGAGAAGCGGCGCACCGCCGTCCGCCCGACCGGTTCGCCCGCGCGCAGCGCCACGGCCAGCGACGCCAGTCCGCCCAGCCACACCCCGACGGCGAGCAGATGGACCACGTCCACCGGCATCGCGAGCTCCTTCTGGATGCCGACCGAGGCGTGTTCGGCCATCGCCCAGGTCGCGGCCAGCCCGACCGCGACCACCGTGCCGCCGAAGCCGAGTCCGAAGGCCAGGTCCTGGCGGCGCCCGTGGTCGATCCCCTCGTCCTCGCCCGCCGCCTTGGCCGCCTCGGCCTCCTCGGTGCGCCGGGTGTACGTACCGAAGAGCACCGCCAGGAAGACCGCCGCCGCGCCGAGCAGCAGCAGTCGCGACAGCATCGCCGCGCCCGGTTTGGTCGACAGCACATCGCCGAGCCCGCCGAGGTCGAAGACCGCGCCGATTCCCTCGCCCGCGGTGTACGGACCGCGCAGCAGCAACAGCGCCAGGGTGGCCGCGAAGAGCGTCACCCAGCCGCCGACGGCGATCTTGCGCACCGACCGCGAGGAGCGGCAGACCCCGGCGAACACGGACGCGCCGACCAGCGCCGCGAACCCGCCGTAGGCCACGTAGCGCCCGATCCCGTACAGCGTGCCGACCGTGGTGTCGGACTCCCCGCCCTGGGAGACCTTGACGTCGGTCCTGGACGGGGCGCCGATGGAGAAGGTGAACGCGCCGTTGACCGGGTGGCTGTCCTCCGAGACCGCCTTCCACGCCACCGTGAAGGTGCCGTCCGGCAGCCCGGAGTGCAGCCTGACCGCGGCGGTCGAGGTCTTGCCGGCCACATGGCCGGGTTTTCCGGTGTCCACCCGCTTGCCCTTGGGGTCGAGCACCCGCACCGAGTCGTCGGAGAGCAGCACGCCCTCCGAGAAGTTCAGCGTGACCTCCGAGGGCGCGGTCTTCACCACCGATCCGTCGCGCGGGTCGGTCGAGGTGAGCTGGGCGTGCGCGGACGCGGTGTTCGCACCGACGGTCAGCGCGCACAACAGCGCGGCCAGCAGGGTCGCGCAGACCGCCGTCAGCCGCCGGGCGGTGACGGAGCGGGCGGGCCGGGCGGCGGCCGGTGAGGTCAGCGAGGGCATCGGGCGTCAGTCCTTGGGGCGGTACGTCGTCGGCTCGACCGGGACTTTGATCGCGATGGGATCGGAGTGCGCGAAGCGCAGGGTGAACTCGACCTTCTCACCGACCTTCGGCCGGTGGGTCAGTTTTGTCAGCATCAGATGATCTCCGCCGCTGGCCAGCTCCAGCCGTCCGTTCGCCGGGACGGCCAGCGAACTCACCTGCTTCATCCGGTTGTCGGCGGTGTGGTGCAGGGTGACGGCGGAGGCGAGCGGGGTGGAGACGGAGGTCAGCCTGTCCGCGCCGCCACCGGCATTCCGTACGGTCAGGAAGCCCGCGGCCATATCGTCCATCGACGGCTGCGGGAGGTACGCGCCGCTGACGGACAGCTTCGGCCGCCCGCCGCCCTTGCCGCCCGCGCCGCTGCCGCCGTCGTCGCCGTCACCGGGTCCGCAGGCGCCGATCGCGGCGGACAGACCGAGAACGAGCACCGCGGCGGCGGCCTTGCGGAGAGGGATGCCGCCGGTCACGGGTTCCGCCCCTTGACGATCTTCGGCAGGTCCTTGGCGTACTGCTCGGCGGTGGTGCCGGTGGTGTAGATCCAGTGCCCCTTGTTGTCCTGGGGCGCGTAGCCGATCACCTCGGCGCCATGGCCGACGGTGATGCTGCCGTCCTTCTCCTTCTTCGGCTTGTCGACGTAGATGCCCAGCGTCCGGGCGCCGGCCTGGATGGTGTCGAAGTCACCGGTGAGCCCGACGAAGTCCTTGCCGCCCTGGGCGTCGAGCCAGGAGCGGATCCGCTTCGGATTGTCGCGCTTGGGGTCGGTGGTCACGAAGACGACGCGGAGCTTCTCCCGCTCGGCCTTGGAGAGCTTCTTCTCGGCGATGCCGAGGTTGCTCATGGACAGCGGGCAGACGTCCGGGCAGTGGGTGTAGCCGAAGAAGAGCAGGGTGGGACGGCCCTTGGTCTCCTCGACGAGGTCGTACTTCTTGCCGTCGGTGTCGGTCAGGACGAGGTCCGGCTTGGCCTTCTCCTTGCCCTTGTCGAGCGAGATGGCCTTCCCCGACTGCTGGCCGCCCTTGACCTCGGCGGCGGCCGCGTCCCCCTTGTCACCGTCGCCGTCGGAGCCGCCGCAGGCGGTCAGGGTGAGTGCGGCGGCGGCGACAACAGCGGTGCCCAGGATGGTGGTGCGCATGGAGCTGTTCTCCCGTGAAGGTGTGGATGGGTGCTGCGTGGATGGCCGGGTCCGGCGTGCGGGCGGCGGGCCGGAGGGGCCCGCCGCCCCGCGGGACCGCGGCGTCGGGTCGGGACGCGCGGTCACGCCGTGGAAGCCTCTGGGTCAGGCGGAGCGGCGGCGGCTCGCGAGGACACCGAAGGCGACACCGGCGGCGCCGACGACGATGCCCGCGATGCCCAGCACCCGGGCGGTGGTGTCACTGCTGTCGCCGCCGGAGTCGGCGGCGTTCTCCTTGCCGTCCTCGCCCTCGCCCTTGTTGTCGTCCTTGTGACCGCCGGGCGCACCGTGCCCGTCCGAGCCCTCGGCCGGGGCGACCAGCTTGAGGACCGGCGCCGGGTTCTCCGGCTCGGCCGCGCCCTCCTTGGGCTCCTCGATCCAGCGCACGACCTCCTTGTTGTCGTACGTCTGGAGCGCCTTGAAGACGAGCTGGTCGGCGTCCTCGGGAAGCTGGCCGACGGAGAGCGGGAACTGCTGGAACTGGCCCGGCTCGATCTTGCCGCCGGTCCAGGTGACCTTGCTGACCGCCTCGGTGATCTTCTCGCCGTGCATCTCGATCGGCTTGTCCAGCTTCTTCTTGGTGACCTTCACGTCCCAGCCCGGCACCGGCTGTGGCATGACCGAGGCGAGCGGATGGTCGGTGGGGAGGGTCACCTCGAGCTTGGTGGTCGAGGAGTCGTCGCGCTCGTTGGGCACCTTGAAGTTGACGGTGCTGTAGCCGCCCTTCTCAGCCTCCCCGGGCTGCACGCTGACGTGCGCGAAGGCGGGGCCCGCGGCGAGCAGCACCAGGCCGCCCGCGGTGAGGGCACCGAGAACCGGCAGACGACGAAGACGCATGGCGTTCATGGGGTACTCCAGGGATCCGAAACGGATGATCAGTGGGTGGCGCGCGTGCGGCGAGGCCGCGGCCGCCCTCCGGAACCGCTGGAGGAGCGTCGCGTCGGTCAGGCCGCGAGGTCGCAGCGCGGCGGACCCCGTCTGATCACGCTGTGCTGGAGTACCAGGGCGGTGGTGGCGCCCTCGTCGTGCTCGGTCCCGCGCGGCCGCCGGGGCCCGGCCGAAGGCAGTCCGGCCAGTCCGGCGAGCAGCGTCCGCACCAGCCGCAGCGCGGCGCGCAGCCCCCGGACGAGCGCCACCTCGGCCAGCTCGCGCACCCCGTCCACCGAAAGCCGTACCGCCCGCCACACGGCCATCTCGCCGCGGCGCAGCAGCCAGCCCATGGCGACGGCGGCCAGCAGATGGCCCAGCGCCATGGGCAGCGACGGCAGCAGGCTGTCGAGGCCGGGGACATGCTCGGTGCCGGGTACGGCGCTCAGGGGTGCGGGGTGCGGGGAGTGGGCGGCGTGCGCGTCCCGTACCGAGGAGGGGTCGATGCCCGCGCGCTCGACGATCCGCTGCGCGGTGGCGGCGTCGATCCGGCCGGGCACGGGGGCGCACAGCAGGCGCGCGGCCAGGCCGATGACCCGGCCCTCGTGACCGTCGGCGCGCAGGGCGGCGGCCGCCTGTGCCTGGCCGAGCCCGAAGACGGTGTGCAGCGCCAGCTGGCCGATGGCCAGCACCATGGCTATCCCGGGCAGCGACCGCTCCCGCCCGGCCAGTGGCACCACCACCGAGAACAGCGCCGCGGCCCCCACGCCCACCGTCCACAGCGGCACGGTCGCACAGGAGGCGAACACATGCCCGGCCGCGGACAGCACAACGCAGACCGCGGTGAACACCGCGGCCCGCAGCATGCGCAGATCGGCGCCCGCACGGGCGACAGAGGAAGCCATGGCGGCGCCATCATCCCACTGGGCAAATGCGTTACCTACGGCGGGTAGGGCGTAACGGCGCACACCGGGACAGCCCCATACACCGGTGCGCCCGCCGTGCGCGTCCGCCGAATGAGCGGAGTCACGTCAATCGCACGCTTACGGACCATGGACCCAGGCAATACGTAACGGTATGTCGAGCCGCGGCCGGGAGGCTGGAGCATGAGCATCTGGTGGTCACTCCATTTGCCCCGCGAGGCGGCGAGCGTTCCCCTCGCACGACGACTACTCCTCGGCACGATGGAGACAGCCGGGGTGGACCCGGAGATCTCCTACGATCTGTCGGTCGCCCTCTCCGAGGCGTGTGCCAACGCGGTGGAGCACGGCGGAGCCGACGGCACCGGCGGGGATTACCGGGTCACGGCCTTCATCGACGGCGACACCTGCCGTATCGAGGTCACCGACTCGGGGCCCGGATTCACCCAGCGCGGTACGGTCCGTCGTGGATCGCGCACCCGCAGTGAGCGGCGGCCCGCCACCCCGCGCGGATCCCAGCACCCGCACGGTCCGGCGCCCGCACAGGCCGAGCACGGCCGGGGGCTCTTTCTCATCGAGGCCCTCACCGACCATGTCCGCTACCGCGACCGGCCGGGCCGCGGCGGTGTGGTGGTGAGCTTCGACAAGATCCTCAAGTGGCGTGAGGACTCCCTGCTCAGGGCGTCGTAGGCGGTCGGGTGGTCAGGTCCCGGCTCCTCGCTCGGGGGTCCGTGCCCAGGGCGCCGGTCAGGCGGTCCGCGGCGGCGGCTCGGGCGGCAGCGCCCGGCACAGGGCGTCCAGCGCCGCCGGGAAGGAGTGCTCGGGCGGGGTCGCATAGCCGACGACCAGCCCCTCCAGCGGAGGTGTGGTCGCGTCCGGGTGCCGGTAGCCCGCCAGACCGTCGAGGGCCAGCCCCTGCCAGGAGGCGGCCTGGACGGCGGACCGCTCGGTGCCGGGCGGGAGTTCGAGCACCGCGTGCAGCCCGGCGGCGATCCCGGAGACCCGGATATGCGGAGCGCGCTCGGCGAGCGTCGTCACCAGCGCGTCCCGGCGGCGCCGGTAGCGCAGCCGCATCCGGCGCACATGGCGGTCATAGCCGCCGGATTCGATGAAGTCCGCGAGCGTCAGCTGATCGAGCGCGCTCGCCCAGCCCTCCCGCTCGCCCTTGGCGGACAGCAGGGCGTCGACGAGAGAGTCCGGCAGCACCATCCAGCCCAGGCGCAGCGCCGGGGAGAGGCTCTTGCTGACCGAGCCCAGATAGAGCACCCGGTCCGGATCGAGCCCCTGGACGGCACCGACCGGCTGGCGGTCGTAGCGGAACTCCCCGTCGTAGTCGTCCTCCAGGACGAGTCCCCCGACGGCGCGCGCCCAATCCACGGCCGCGGCGCGCCGCTCGGAGTGCAGCGGACCGCCGGTCGGGAACTGGTGGGCGGGGGTGAGCAGGGCGGCCCTCGCGGTCCGCAGCGCCGGGTGGGCGGCCAGCTCCTCGGTACGGGCGCCGTGCGCGTCCAGCGGCAGCGGCACCGTACGCACCCCGGCGGTGGACAGCAGCGAGCGGTGGAAGGCCAGCCCGTACGACTCGACGGCCAGCGCCGGGCGCAGCACCTTGGTGGAGCTGAGCAGCCGCAGGGCGTGGGCGAAGCCGGAGCAGACCACGATCCGGTCCGGGTCGGTACGCACCCCGCGGGCCCGCGCGAGGTAGTCGGCGAGCGCGCGGCGCAGCTCGGGGCGGCCGTGCGGATCGCCGGGACCGAACGCCTCGTTGGGGGCGGCGGTCAGGGCGCGGCGGGCGGAGGCGAGCCAGGCGGTGCGGGGGAAGGCGGAGGCGTCCGGCTGGCCCTGGAGCAGATTGTGGGTGGGGCGCGGGGCGGGGGTGGCCCGGCGTCTGCGTCCGGCCGGGGCCGGGGCCGCGGGACGCCCACCGCGCTCGCGGCCGCCGGTGCGCCGGGGCGGGGGCGGTGCGGTGCGGGCGGCGACCCGGGTCCCGGAGCCCTGACGGGCGGTGAGCCAGCCCTCGGCGACCAGTTCGGCGTAGGCGTCGGCGACCGTGTTGCGGGCGATGCCGAGGTCGGTGGCGAGGGAGCGGTAGGGCGGCAGCCGGGTGCCGGGGGCGAGCCGCCCGCCGCGGACGGCCTCGCGCAGCGCGCTCATCAGCGCGGTCCGGCGGCTGCCCGCGCGGGTCAGCTCCAGATGGAGGTCACTGCCGAGGATCTCCGCCGAATTGACCCGCGATTCCGCCATGGAAATGCACCCTACAGCCTGTCGCATCGAGGCTTAGATTAATCGTCATGACCACAACGACTGCGACAACGGCCACGACGACAACCGCGACGACCGGCACGGCGGCGGGGGCGCGCCCCGCACGGGTCAACTTCGCCAAGGCGGCCCCCAAGGCGTTCAAGGCCCTCATCGGACTGGACGCCGCCGCGCGGCAGGGTCTGGACCCGGCCCTGGTGGAACTGGTGCAGATCCGCGCCTCACAGCTCAACCACTGCGCGTACTGCCTCCATATGCACACCACCGACGCCCACGCGGCGGGGGAGAGCCCCGAGCGGATCAACCTGGTGGGGGTCTGGGAGGAAGCGGGCGAGGCCGGGTTCTACACCGAGAAGGAGCAGGCCGCGCTCGCGCTCACGGAGGCGGTCACCCTGCTGCCGGGCGGTGTCCCGGACGAGGTGTACGGACGGGCCGCGCGCCACTTCGAGGAGGCGGAGCTGGCCCAGCTCATCGCGCTCATCCTCACCATCAACGCCTGGAACCGGATCGCGGTGACCACCGGCAAGGTGCCCGGCAAGGGCTGACGGCCGCGCGACGGCCCGGGGCAGCGCAACGGGGGAGCGGCGACGCCGCTCCCCCGCTGGGTTCCGCGAAACGCTCCGGCGAACCGCTTCGCGAAACGCCTCGCGGAGCCGGAAGGTGAAGGTCAGCCGGTGAGGCGGGCCATCCACGCCTCGATGTCATCGGCCCGGCGCGGCAGCGCGGCGGACAGATTGCGGTTCCCGTCCTCCGTCACCAGGATGTCGTCCTCGATCCGGACGCCGATGCCCCGGTACTCCTCGGGCACGGTCAGGTCGTCGGCCTGGAAGTACAGCCCCGGCTCGACCGTGAGGCACATCCCCGGCTCCAGGGTGCCGTCGACGTAGGTCTCGGTGCGGGCCACGGCACAGTCGTGCACATCCATGCCGAGCATGTGGCCGGTGCCGTGCAGGGTCCAGCGGCGCTGGAGGCCGAGCTCGAGCACCCGCTCCACCGGGCCCTCGACCAGGCCCCATTCCACCAGCCTGGTGGCCAGCACCCGCTGGGCGGCGTCGTGGAAGTCGCGGTACTTGGCGCCGGGCTTGACCGCGGCGATGCCCGCCTCCTGCGCCTCGTGGACCGCGTCGTAGATGGTGCGCTGGAGCGGGCTGAAGGTGCCGTTGATCGGCAGGGTGCGGGTGACATCCGCGGTGTAGAGGGTGTCGGTCTCCACACCCGCGTCCAGCAGCAGTAGATCGCCGGAGCGGACCTGACCGTCGTTGCGCACCCAGTGGAGGGTGGTGGCGTGCGGTCCGGCGGCGCAGATGGAGCCGTAGCCGACGTCGTTGCCCTCGACCCGGGCGCGCAGGAAGAACGTTCCCTCGATATAGCGCTCGGATGTGGCCTCCGCCTTGTCCAGCACCTTCACGACGTCCTCGAAGCCGCGGGCCGTCGAGTCCACGGCCTTCTGGAGCTGGCCGATCTCGAACTCGTCCTTGATCAGCCGCTGCTCGCTGAGGAAGACGCGCAGCTCCTCGTCGCGCTCGGCGGTGACCTTGTCGGTCAGCGCGGCCTCCAGCCCGGCGTCATGGCCGCGCACGATGCGGACCGGGCCGGTGGCGCCCCTCAGGTCGTCGGCGACCGTGCGCACATCCTTCACGGCCACGCCGAACAGCCGCTCGGCCTCGCTGAGGCTGTTCCTGCGGCCGACCCACAGCTCGCCCTGGCCGTCCAGCCAGAACTCGCCGTTCTCCCGGTTGGAGCGCGGCAGCAGATAGAGCGAGGCGCTGTGGCCTTCGCCGCCCGCCTCCGGCTCCAGGACCAGGACGCCGTCCTCGGTCTGGTCACCGGTGAGGTAGGCGTACTCGGTGGCGGCACGGAACCGGAACTCCGTGTCATTGGACCGGGTGCGGAGGTTGCCCGCGGGAATGACCAGACGCTCGCCGGGGAAGCGCGCGGACAGCGCGGCCCGCCGGCGGGCGGTGTGCGGAGCCTGCTCGACGGGCTCCAGGTCGTGCAGCTCGGTGTCCGCCCAGCCGGACTGCATGTTCGCGGCGAGCTCGTCGGAGACGCCCGGATACAGGCCGTTCTTCCGCTGCTGGATGGGCTGCTCCTCGGCCTCCGGGGTCTCCAGGGCTTCAGGAGTGGGCTCCTCGGTCACAACATCCTCCTCGAACTGGACCTCTCCCATCGTAGGTGGGGGGACAGGGCGTCCGGGAGGGCCGAGAACGCCACGTCGCGCCGGTGCCGAAGCGGTCGGCGCGGCCCGGTGGGAACCGCGGCGCGCTCGGCGGGAACCGCGGCGGGAACGGGGCGGCTCAGTCGAAGCGGACCGCGAGCAGGACCAGGTCCTCGGTGCCGTCCCCGGAATCCGTACCTCCGGGCAGCACGGTGCGCACCATGTGGTCCAGCAGCGCGTCCGGGTCGCCGCGGACGGCCTTGGGCGCGCTCGCGGCGGCGGCCTGGAGCCGGGCGAAGGCGCGGTCCCTGGGCTCCCCGGTGCGGTGCAGCAGCCCGTCGCTGTACAAGAGGAGCGTTTCTCCACAGCCGGGTTCCAGCTCCACGCTGGGCGCCTCCCAGCAGGAGAGCATCCCCAGCGGCGCCGACAGTGTGGTCTCCACGAACTCGGTGCGCCGCTCACCGGTGATCAGCGGCGGGCAGTGGCCGGCCCCGGCCAGCACCACCCGGCGCGGTCCCGGCTCGCAGTACGCGAACAGGGCGGTCGCGGAACGGGCGGGTTCGGTGAGGCGCAGCAGCAGTTCGAGATCGGAGAGGACGGCGACCGGATCCTCGCCCTCCATCACCGCGTAGGCGCGCAGGGAGGCCCGCAGCCGCCCCATCGCGACCACGGCGCTCGGGCCGGTCCCGGTCACCCCGCCGACGGAGAGCCCGAGCGCGCCGTCGGGCAGCGGCAGCGCGTCGTACCAGTCCCCGCCGCCGTACGGCCCGGGGTGGTGGCGGACGGCGAGCCGGACGCCCGGGACCCGGGACAGCCGTGCGGGCAGCAACTCCTCCTGGACGGTCGCCACGGCGGCGCGGGCGCGGACCACTTCGAGGAGCCGGGCGAGGTGGGCGGCGGCGTATCGGCAGTACAGGCCCACCAGATGGCGCTGGCGCTCCCCTGGTTCCGCGGGTTCGTCGTAGAGCCAGGCGGCGGCGCCGAGCCGTCCGGCGGGGCGGGTGGCGCCCATGGCGGTCCCGAGCCCCGGTACGCCCTCGGGGGCGCGGACCGGTCCGGTGCGCACGGGGCCGGAGCCGTCCGCCGCGGGGTCGTCCGCGGTGGCCGGGTCCGCGGTGGCGACCGCCCCGGTGGCGCTGCCCGCGTCGGGCCCGGGGGAGGGCACGGCCGGACCCGGCGGGGTGACGGAGCCGGGTCCGCCGGAGTCGGGGAAGGTGTCCAGCGGTACGGCGTAGCTGGCGGCGAAGCCGAGCCGGGCCGCGACCTCACGGTGGCGCGGGTCGAGATCGGCCTCGCTCGCGATATCGGGGTGGGTGACATCGGCGCGATCGGGGTCGGTGACATCGGCGCGCCGCTCGCCGTCCGGCTCGGGCAGCCCGTCGAGCAGATGACCGGCGGAGGCGGAACCGCGCGGAATCGTCTCGATCTGGCCGAGGTCGGCGTGGCCGAGGCCGAGGCCGACGGTGGTCACCGGGCCGAGCCCGTCGGAGGGTTCGAGCGCCACCAGACCGCGCTGGGCACCCACCAGGGCGGCACCCGCGCGCAGCACCTCGTGCAGTGCGTCGTCGAGCGTGTCGGTGCGGGTCAGCCGCTCGGTCAGCTCATGGAGGGTGGTCAGGTCCGACACCCACCCGGCGAGGCGGTCCTGAACGCCTGAACCGGGATCCGGACCCGGGTCCGGTACGGCGGCGGGTGGCGTAACGGGGTCGGCAGTTTGCGTGGGCGCCGGGAGGGAAGAATCGATTCCAGCCACTTTCGGCAGGTGAGGCGCGTTCATGGCCCGCTGCTTTCGCCCGCCGCGTCCGGCTCGCTCAATAGCATCGCAAACCCCCTGTCGTGCTGCGCCGCTACTGTGCCGCTACTGTCTCCAGATGTACACGCACCCACGGGGCGTGTCCAGCATTGTCCCGGTGGTCTTGTTGGTGTCTGGGGGGAAATTGAACTTGGCTGAAAAAAAGTCGTTAGGCTGTCAATTCGGGGTCGACTGACGTCAATCGACAGCGCGTCGTCTCCACCGCGGCGGGTACACATCGGAGAGGGGCGGGGGGCAGTTCGGATCGCCCCGGAACCCCACGGCCGGTCCAGGCGTCATAAACGACAACGGCCGCGCCCATCCCCGAGTGGCGAGGAAACGCACCACCAGGACGGCAAGCGCCATGCGCGCGCCACCCCTCGCCACGTTCCACGCTCGGCCTGCGGCGTGATGCGCTGCCTCGTACGCGCAGTGTGACTTGTGATCCATGAGCTGTGACGGGTCGAACGATGCCGTACAGCGACACGTAGTGCCTTGTGAAAGTGCCATGTAGTTGCGAAGTGCGACGGATACAGCCCTCGGCGTTAACGGAAAGGAACGAGCGCTCATGCGCGAGATCCTCGGAAGGCGACGCAAGTTCTCGCTGCGGCGCGGCGCACGATCGCCGCTGCTCCGCGCCGCGCTCACCTGCGCCACCGAGTGGCAGTGGCCCGTACTCCCGGGCATCGGGCTCCAGCCCGGCGGTGGACGGCTCCGGGTGTGCGGCTGTCCCGACCCGGACTGCGCGGTGCCGGGCGGCCACCCGTTCGACCCCCCGCTCCTGGCCGCCACCACCGACCCGCGCATGGTGCGCTGGTGGTGGACCAACCGCCCCACCGCGCCCCTTCTGCTGGCCACCGGGGGCCAGGCCCCCTGCGCGCTGAGCCTGCCGGCGGTCGCCGGTGCGCGGGCGCTGGCCGCCTTCGACCGGGCGGGGGTACGGCTCGGCCCGGTGGTCGCCACGCCCACCCGCTGGTCGCTGATGGTGGCTCCGTACTCGCTCGAAGAGCTCGGCGAGCTGCTGCACCAGCAGGACTGGGTGCCCAGCTCGCTGCGGTTCCACGGCGAGGGCGGCTATCTGGTGCTGCCGCCGTCCCAGACCGGTCCGGGCCGGGTGCGCTGGGAGCGCGCCCCGCTGCGGCGCGGCGGGCGGCCGTGGCTGCCGGAGGTGTCCACGGTGGTGGAGGCCCTGGTGGAGGCGAGCAGCAGCGCGCCCGACGGGGGCAGCCGACTGGCCTACTGAGGCCGGGGTCGCGGGCGCGGGAGTCGGTGGGGCCCGCGCCTATGGGCGTTCGCTGACGCCGCACCCGCGCGCCGCGCGTCAGCACGTAGTGCACTCCGCGGGTACGCACACCGCAGGTATGCACTCGCGGTCCTGCGCGCTTATGTACTTCCGCACCATGCGCCGATGCGCCCATGCGCATTCGCACCAATGGATATCCGCACTTCCGCATATCCGCGGAGGGAAGAGCGCGGTGGGGCAGCTGCCCCACCGCGTCGCTGTGGTGTGCGCGTACGTCCCTGTGTCCCGGAGGTCGTCGAGGCGTCTTCCAGGGGCGGGTCCGGGCGCTGTGGGCCTCTGAGCCGGGTTGCCCGCCGAGGGGCCAACTGCCGTGGCCCCGTCGTCCATTGATCGTCCGTCGGATCGCCCGTCGGATCGCACCGGCCGACCGGGGTCCGTACCGCCGTGCGTCGGCTCCGCCGTCGCGTCCGGCTCCGGACATGGAAGCGCCCGGTCGCTGGCGACGGGGGATGCACCAGCGACCGGGCTTTTAGAACCGTAACAAGAGATCGGCCGTTAGCAAATTCGATCGCGGATTTCCGGACGCGTATTTCCAGGCCGTAACGGTGAGTTGTGAGCAGGGTCACGTGTGCCGGGCGGGGTGGGACCGCCCGGCCGTGACGGTCAGCTCAGGGTCACCTGACGGTTGGTGAGACCGCCGCGCGCACGCCGCTGCTCGGGTGTCAGCGGGGCGTCGGAGGCGAGCGCCTCGCCGAGCCGCTCGGCAAGCTCCTGGGCGGGCTTCTCGGTGTCCTCGGCGGCCATCCCCTTGGGCAGGTCCCACACCGGGACGGTGAGCCCGTGCGCCCGGAAGGAGCCCACCAGCCGGGTGTTCTCGCCGAGCGAGGAGGCGCCCGCGGCGTGCAGCCGGGCGAGCGCGTCCAGCAGCTTCTCCTCCGGGGTCGACATCACCCAGCGCAGGTGGTTCTTCTCCGGGGTCTCGCACCAGTAGGCGGCGTCGACACCGGAGAGCCGGGCGGTCGGGATCGCGGCCGCGTTGGCCCGCTCCAGGGACGCGGCGACCTCCCCGCTCGCGTTCGCGGCGTCCTCGAGCCAGAACTCGAAACCCTCGTGCAGGGTCGGCGTGAAAGTGCCCTTCGGGTCGAGCAGATCCTGGAGCCGGGGACCGTCGCCGGGCGCCCGCTCGGCGGAGACCGGAGTACCGGGCTCGGCCGTGAGCGCGCGCCGCAGGGTGTCGGCGAGATCGCGGCTGATGTCACCGGAGGGGGTGTCGTTCTGGAGGCCGATCAGCACCGCGCCGTTGTCACGGCGCAGCGCGGGCCAGGCCATGGGCAGCACGGTGGCCAGGGTGACCGACGGCACGCCCTCGGGCAGCCCGTCGACCAGGCTCAGTTCGACGGTGGCGGCGGGCACCAGCTCGCGCAGGGCCACCCAGTCACATTCGCCGGGGAGCCCTTCGAAGGGGCGCTGCACGAGCTCGGTGACGGCGTGGGCGGCTTCCCGGCCGTGACAGGCCTTGTAGCGACGGCCCGAGCCGCAGGGGCAGGGTTCGCGCGCGCCCACCACCGGGATGTCGCCCGTCGTGGCCCGGTGGGCTGCGGCCTTTGTCTGGGGGCGGCGCTTCTTGGCCATGGTGTGGCTGTCTCCCGATCGTCCGGCAGGGCTGGCTCGTACGGTGCTCGTACGTCGCTCGCACGTTGCTCGTACGTTGCTCGTACGGGCGGGAGCCTAGCCCGTTGGCCGAACCTCGTCGGGTCGATGGGCCGCGTCGGTTACGCGAGCTCGTCCAGATCGGCGAAGTCCAGCTCTCGGTCGAAATCAGGATCGATGTTCGTGTCGAGTTTCGGCGCCGGCGGGTCCGGCTGCCGGGGGATGGCCGCTTCGGCGGTCCGGTTGACGTCCCCGCGTCCGATCTCCCGGTGGCCGATCTCCCGGTGGCCGATCTCCTCGCGACCGGCTTCGCCGAGCTCCGTGCCCAGCCCGGCGCCGAGGCCGTTAGCCAGACCCGCGGTCAGCTCGGGATCCAGATCGGTCGGGATCGTGACCCGCTTCAGAAAACCGTCACCAGCCGGAAGAAGCGCCCATACCGTGACTTCCCCGACGTCGTCCCGGACGCCCCAGTCGTCGGCCAGCGATCGGATGATGTGGAGACCGCGGCCACCGCGCGCGGTGACAGAGGGTTTGGCCGGAAGGGGCCTTGTGGGTCCGCCACCATCCGTCACCTCGACGGTCAGCCGCTCATCCTCGTCCACGCTCCACGCCGCCCGGACCGTGTGGTCACCCTGGTCGGAACGCCATGGACGGCCATGGCGCCATGCGTTGCTGAGCAATTCCGAAAGGATCAATACAGCGTCGTCTATGACCGATTCCGATACCCCAGTCCTGCCCAAATCGCCACGCATCCACTGTCTTGCCACGCGGACACCGGCAGGACCATGGGGTACGGCCATGGTCGACGACGTCGGCACCTGCCGTGCCACCACCAACGCCACCCCCGAGACCTCCTTAGCCCCACGCCACGGGATGGATGCCCCAATGGGCTGGAGCGGAAACAGGCCAAGTGGCATTGTGTGACGCACTCACCACGATTGAATGCGTACCGAACGCGCCGGTGCACGCCGTGTAATGCCCCTTATGTACGCCCGAGTTGGGACAGTACCTGTTTGGGGCGGTTGGTGATCACGGCGTCGACCCCGAGGCGGACGCAGAGGTCCACGTCCTCCGGCTGATCGACGGTCCAGACGTGCACGCGGTGCCCCGCACGCTGCAATCGCGCCACGTAACCCGGGTGGTTCCGGACGATCCGGATGCTCGGTCCCGCGATCCGCACCCCCGGCGGCAGTTGCCCGTCCCGGTGGCGCGGCAGCATGAACTGCATCAGGAAGACGGTGGGCAGGGCGGGTGCCGCGGCCCGCACCCGGTGCAGTGAACGCGCCGAGAAGCTCATCACCCGCACGGGCGAGGGCCCGTCGGGCGGTGGCGCGTCCAGGCCGTACCGCCGCAACAGGGTGAGCAGCCGCTCCTCGACCTGCCCGGCCCATCGGGTGGGGTGCTTGGTCTCGATCGCCAGTTCGACCGGCCGTCCGGCGTCCCGGACCAGCTCCAGCAGCCGCTCCAGGGTGAGTACCGAGGTGGAGTCGTGGTCGTGCCGGTCCGGCTCCTCCTTGTCCGCGGCCTGGCCCTTCCAGGAGCCGAAGTCCAGCGCGGCCAGATCGGAGAGTTCGAGCGCGGAGACCGCCCCCCGGCCGTTGGAGGTGCGGTTGATGCGCCGGTCGTGGACGCAGACCAGATGGCCGTCGGCGGTCAGCCGCACATCGCATTCGAGGGCGTCGGCGCCGTCCTCGATCGCTCTGCGGTACGCGACCATGGTGTGCTCCGGGGCGTCCTCGGAGGACCCGCGGTGGGCGATGACGGAGACGGTGTGCGGACCGGGGCGGATGTCCCGGGCAGGGCGCGCATAGGTCACCGCGTTATGGTGCCACCGCCCGGTGTGAGCCGTTGGACGCGGCCCCGCCGATCGTTGCCCGGAATGGCGGCAGGGCGATTTGTCCGGGATAAAGGGTGGTAGTCCACGGGGCCACCGCTCCTTACGGCGGTCTGACGCGCCGTGGGAAAAGCTGATGACGGTAATACGTACGCGTGGGCCGTCATGGAAAGACTGTCGTGCACCTGAGGAGACAGCTGTGAGCACCGAGAACGAGGGCGCTGCCGTACCGCCTGCGGCCGGACCGCAACCGGCCCCTCCGGCGCCGCAACAGGACCCCGCGGTGCCTCCCGCGCCGGATTTCGCGCCCACCGCGGGCACGGCTCCGGCGCCCCAGGACGCGCCGATAGCCGCTTCTCCGCCGACCGCGCCCCCGGCCCAGCCCCCCACCGCGTCCGCCTCCGGCGGTGCGGGCGAGGGCGGCGGGCCCGGTGGCGGGGTCCCCGGTGCTCCGGGCTCCGGCCCGGGCGGCGACACCGGCGCTGGGCAGTCCGCCTCGTGGTGGACCGCCGGCGGCGGACAGCCGCAGGGCGGCTCGGGCGGCGGACCGGGCGGACCGTGGGGGACCGCTCCGGTACCGCCGTCCGGGGCACCCGAGCGCAAGCCCCGCGGCCTGATCGCCGCCGCGCTGGCCGCCATGCTGGTCGCGGGCGGTATCGGCGGGGGCATCGGCTATCTGGCCGCCGACCATGACGACAGCGACACCACCACCGTCTCCGCCTTCGGCAACCCCAAGTCCGAGAGCCGCGCACCCGGCTCGGTCTCGAACATCGCGGGCAGGACCCTGCCCAGTGTGGTCACCATCGAGGCCCAGGGCAGCAACGGCGAGGGCGGCACCGGCACCGGCTTCGTCTACGACAAGCAGGGCCACATCCTCACCAACAACCACGTCGTGGCCTCCGCCGCCGAGCGCGGCAAGCTGACCGCGACCTTCTCCAACGGCAAGCGGTACGCCGCCCAGGTCGTCGGCCGCGCCAAGGGCTACGACGTCGCCGTGATCAAGCTGAAGAACGCCTCGGACGCCAAGCTGAACCCGCTGCCCCTCGGCAACTCCGACAAGGTCGCCGTGGGCGACGCCACCGTCGCCATCGGCGCCCCCTTCGGCCTCTCCGGCACCGTCACCACCGGCATCGTGAGCGCCAAGAACCGCCCGGTCGCCTCCAGCGACGGCGGCGGGGGCAACGCCTCCTACATGTCGGCGCTCCAGACGGACGCCTCCATCAACCCGGGCAACTCCGGCGGCCCCCTGCTGAACGCCAACGGCGGTGTCATCGGCATCAACTCCGCCATTCAGTCCGCCGGTAGCGGCGGCGGCCTCGGCGAGTCACAGCAGTCCGGCAGCATCGGCCTCGGCTTCGCCATCCCGATCAACCAGGCGAAGAACGTCGCCGAGCAGCTGATCAAGACCCGTCAGGCGGTCTACCCGGTGATCGAGGCCACGGTGAACATGAAGGACACCGGCGGAGGCGCCACCATCGCCTCCAACGGCGCCGGCGGCGCCCCGGCCGTGGTCCCCGGCGGCCCGGCCGACAAGGCGGGCCTCAAGTCCGGCGATGTGATCACCAAGCTCGACGACACGGTGGTCGACAGCGGACCCACCCTGATCAGCGAGATCTGGACCCATAAGCCGGGCGACAAGGTCACCCTCACCTACAAGCGTGACGGCAAGCAGTCCACCGTCGATGTCACCCTGGGGCAGCGCAAGGGTGACAGTTGACGCGCTAGGCTGATCCCCGCGTCACCCTGAGGGCGACGCGGGGAGGCTTGCCCGAGCGGCCTAAGGGAACGGTCTTGAAAACCGTCGTGGCAGCGATGTCACCGAGGGTTCAAATCCCTCAGCCTCCGCCGAGGTCAGCGAAGTAGCTGGTCAGAAGGGGTGTCCCTGGTTCGGGGGCACCCTTTCCGCATGTCCGCCGCCGCGGCGGCGAGCAGCGCTCGTGGGCCGGCCGTCGCCTGATGCACACTCATGTGCCGCATGAGCGCGGACGGAGTGCGCCAGTGGTGCGGGCGGGAGCTAGGCGGAGGCCGCCGCGACGCAGAACTCATTGCCCTCCGGGTCGGCCATCAGCATGTGGTGGCCGTCGAACTCCTCCAGGACCTTCCCTCCCGCCCTCACCAGCCGCTCGGACTCCGCTTTGATCCGTGCCCACCGCTCGGCGGGGCTGCCGTGCCCCGGCACCCGGATGTCGAGATGGAGCCGGTTCTTCGCCGTCTTCGGCTCGGGGACCTTGAGGATGGAGAGCCTGGGGCCGACGCCGTCGGGATCGCAGAGCCATGCGGCGTCGTCCGCGGAATCGTCCTCCGGGAGATCGAACTGTGCCAGCCACTCCTCGCGGGTCCTGAAGGGAGCGGGCGGCGGCTCGTCGACGTACCCCAGGGCCGTCTTCCAGAACTCGGCGAGGAGCGTCGCGTCCACGCAATCAAAGGTCAGATCGATTCTGGCTGCCATATCAGGACCGTACTGCGGACCGCTGACCGTCGCTCTTCCTCGGCCGGGCGTCCCCAGGGCGGCGTCCAGCCTGGCGACGATCTGGCCGAAAACCTATGGTGCGGTCGTTGACGCAGGTCAGAGCCGTCGTTTCGGCCGACTGGCGGGCAGTTGGGGTGCGAGGCGCGGCAAAGGGGCTTTTAGTTGTAGCTAAAGGTGGGAACCTTGGCTGAGGGACGAGCGAGGCTCGTCGACAGCGTGCGGCTGGGAGTGATGTGCATGCCGTGGAAGAGCAAGGGTCCGAAGGGGGAGGCCGCGGAGCTCGCGGGGTCCCGGCTGGCCCGTCAAGCCACCGTGGAGGTCGCGGGGTTGCTGGGCAAGCGGGATATGAGCAGAGCGGATCTGGCCAGGTTGATGGATGTCAGTCCGGGGCGGGTCAGCCAAATACTGTCCGGTGATGAGAATCTGACGTTGAGAAGTCTGGCCGCGGTGGCCGACGCACTGGAACTGGACGTGAAGATCAGCTTCGTTGAGCCCAAGGACGACGGAGCCCGTCGTGCCCTCGGCCGTGGCGACGACTCCTTCGTCTACGCCCCGTGAAGCCATGAACGGCCGTGTGGAGCGCGCGGATCAGGGATGGGGTGTGCCGCCGCCCGTGCTCACCGCCGACAGCGGCTCCTCGGCCAGGGCCTGGTCCCGCAGCCGTACGAGATCGCGGTCGGCGCTCCGCTTGCCCGTCCGGTAGCCGAACTCGAGCATCTTCACACAGGCTTCCTTGGCCATGGCCAGCGCCTGACGTTGATCCTCCGCCTCCTCCCGGGTGGGAGTGTGCAGTTCGGCGCGGAAGTCCTGGAACTCCCGCCGCCGACAGCTGGCCTCGATGTCGGCCTCGACCTTCGCGGCGTCGTCCAGGTACTGATCCACCTCCTCGTACAGGGTGTTGACGGTCGTCCGCTCCTTGGTCACGGGGGTTGAGCCGCGCAGGAACCCACGGGCGTCGAAGGCGAACATCCGCAGCTGGGCCACGGTCCCGAAGTCCCGGACCAGCCGGTGGCAGTGGCAGTACATGTCATGGGCGAGCCGTCGCTCCAGCCGGTCCAGCAGTACCGCGATGCCGAGCGTGATCACCGCCACGAAGGGCGGTGTGGACTGCTGGTTCTGCTGCTGCCGTACGCGCGGGGCCAGCGCCCCGCCCGCGGCGGCCGCGGCCACGGCGGGCGGTACGTCGGCCGCGTGCGGCAGCAGCAGGGTGATGGTGATCAGTGCCGCGGCGCAGGTGCATCCGGTGATCGCGGCGCACAGCGCCGTGGACCGCACGGTCCCCAGCAGCCTGCCCTTGTCGGCGAAACGGTGGATCAGCGAGATCCAGGTGACCAGCGCGCAGGCGGCGAGGGGTAACGCGACCCGCGCGAACCACTCCTGTGCATAGAGCTCGTGCAATGCTCCCCCTGCTCGCGCCTCGCTGCCGGTGCGCCGGAGGCGGGCGGCCGGTCACGGGGAGAGCGGGAGCCCCATCACTGTCCGCCCGGAGGGGCGGAAGGACCGGCGAGTGGTGTGCGGTACGTGCACGGAGCGCCTCGTCGCGTGGTCACGATAGTGCCCCTCGATCGAGTAATGCACGGTTCACGTTCCGCTTACCACCGGATCGCGCCGCCCTCAGCCGTGCCCGGGAGCCCCTTCGGCCCCACGTCCGCGCGGCCCCTCACGGCTGCCCGAGGGGCGGCGGCCAGACGGCCGGGGGCTGGAGGTGACGGGCGGCGCTGCGGGCCGCGGAGGCGACCGTGGCCCGCGCCTCCCGGCAGCCGAGCCCGGTGTCGACGGCGGCCTGGACCAGGTCGGGGGCGAGCTGGGCGCCCGCGCCCGTCTCGTACGCCCGGCAGGCCGCCCAGAACAGCCGGTCGTTGCGCTCGCCCTCGCGGGACTCGCGGACGAACCGTACGAGGGCGGTGAGCGCGGCGGGACGCCGCTCGGACGGGTGGCGGCCGGACGGTGCGCCGAGCCGCACCGTGGGCGGCGGCCGCAGCAGACTCAGCAGCGCGGGCGGGACGGGGGCGGGGGTCCAGGCGGGGGAGCCGGGAGCGAGGCGGTAACGGCCGTGCGCGGCGGCCGAACCGGGGCCGACGAGATAGCCGCCCGATCCCCGGATGTCGATCCCGGGGGCGAGACGGCCCGCGGAGTTGGGGACGGTGAGGCCGGGCGGACCGCTCAGCCAGAGATGACGGCCGCCGCCGGGGGTGAGGACGGTGACGGTGCGGGGGACGGGGAAGCCGTGCGCGCGGGCCAGCCGGGCGAGGGCGGCGGGGCCGTTCGTACGGGTCCGGGGCCGGTCGCCGCGTTGGTCCTGGTGGCGCCGCTGCTCCTGGTGGTCCCGGGGGTTCAACGGTCCGTACGGCCGTATGTCGAGGTCGACGCCGATGAGGTGATGCGGGGCGCGTCCGCACGCGATGCCGTACGCGGTCGCCCAGGGGGCCGCCGCGAACAGCGCGCGGACCGTCTCCGGGTCGGCGGAGGCGTCGTGGATGCCATGGCCCGGCCGGCCGCATGCGCCGCGGCAGGGCGGGGATTCGGGGTCGCGGTGGTGTGGGGAGCGCACGGCGGGCAGCTTCGCGCGGGTCAGCGGGATCACGCGGAAGCCATGCGCCGCGGCGTCGAGAGCGTGGGCGAGTGCGGTGGTCGCCATGACGTCCATTTTCGGACAAGTGTTCGGTAATGGGAAGGGGGTCGGGGAACGTGGTGAGGATGGCCGAAAGTATGCGGAACCGGTTCTCCGTCGTTCTCGCGCGGCGAGTCGGTGAGGGAGAGGCGGCGCATGGGGCGCGCTCCCCAGGAGCGGGGGCGCTCGTCACGTTTAACGCTGTTTCCTCATGCTTGCGTGGTAATTGAGGTGTCAGGTGTGCTTGTTCCGGGATGCGGTGGGGCAACTCTGCTTCCGCGAGGGTTCGTAGACGTCGAAGCAGATCGGAGCAAGCGGGATGGGGAAGATCCGCACCACCCTCAGCGGGCGGAGGTCCGGGAGCGTGCCCGGAGCGCACGGAGGCAGGTCGCCACCGACGAGCGGGGCGTAGCGAGGGGCGGGGAAGCCGGGGGCGTTGGGGCACGGGCGGGTTCGGACCGACGAGAGCGAACAGTGGTGATTCATTGACGCAAGGGGACGGGTGAGGTCATACGGTCGCGCGGTGGCATATCGGTGCCACCGCGCGACCGTATGTGCCGTCATGCTTGACAGCCCGAAATTATCTGACGGATAGTCAGGAAGCTCTTCGCTGAGGTCGGTCACACCACCCGTCCCGTCAAGGGGGTCAACTGCCCATGACCGGTGAGAGGACGGCCGGGAGTCCCGCGCCCGACGAGCTGTACGAACGGCTCAAGGCGTTCGAGGGGCGTACGACCGTACAGGGCGGCGAGGGCCGTGACCCCGTCAACGAGCCCATGATCAGGCACTGGTGCGAGGCGATGGGGGACACCAACCCCGCGTACCCGGGCATCGCGCCGCCCACCATGCTCCAGGCGTGGACCATGGGCGGACTGGCGGGCCACCCGGCCGGTTCGGCCCGGACGGGCGCGCACGACGAGCTGTTCGGGCTGCTCGACGACGCGGGCTGCACCTCGATCGTGGCCACCGACTGCGAGCAGGAGTATCCGCGCCCGCTGCGGCCCGGGGACCGCGTCCGCTTCGACGGGGTGATCGAGTCGGTCTCTCCGCGCAAGACCACCGCGCTGGGCTCCGGGTACTTCATCACCACCCGGATGGACATCCACGTGGGCGACGTGCTGGTCGGTACGCACCGCTTCCGTGTCCTCAAGTACGCGCCCGCCCGCCGGAGTCCACAGCCGAAGCCGAGTCCGCAGCCGCAGCCAAGGCCGCAGCCAAAGCCACAGCCCGCGTCCACGGCGCGGGCGGCGCGCCCCCGTCCCGTCGTCAACCGGGACAACGAGGGCTTCTGGGAGGGCGTCGCCGAGCACCGGCTGCTCCTCCAGCGCTGCGCCGGCTGCGCCACCCTCCGCTTCCCCTGGCTGCCCGGCTGCGGCCGGTGCGGCTCACCGGAGTGGGAGACGGCCGAGGCGTCCGGCCGCGGCACGGTGTTCAGCCATGTGGTGATGCACCATCCGCCCTTCCCCGCCTTCGAGCCCCCGTATGCCGTAGGGCTGGTCGAACTCGCGGAGGGGGTACGCATGGTCGGCGGAATCACCGGGGTGCCGTACGACAAGGTGCGTATCGGCATGCCGGTCGAGCTGGAGTTCCTGCGGGTCGAAGACACCAAGGGCGCCATGGAACTCCCCGTCTTCCGGGCGACGGCGGAGGAGGCCGTATGACCGTCCGCGCGGGCGACGCCCTGCCACCGCTGCGCGTCCCGATCACCCGGACCCTCATCGTCGCCGGTGCCCTCGCCTCCCGGGACTACCAGGACGTGCACCACGACGCCGAGGCGGCCGAGGAGAAGGGCTCCCCGGACATCTTCATGAACATCCTGACCACCAACGGTCTCGTGGGGCGCTACATCACCGACCACTTCGGACCGCGGGCGCGGTTGCGGAAGGTCGCGATCCGGCTGGGTGCGCCCAACTATCCGGGAGACGAGATGGTGTTGCGGGGCGAGGTCACCTCCGTCGCCGACGGTATGGCGGAGGTCGCGGTGACCGGTGCGAACGGTATCGGCAACCATGTGACCGGCACGGTCACCGTGCAACTCCCGGTCGCCGACGCCAGGGTGGAACGCGTCGGGCCGGTGGAGGGCCACCGATGAGCGCCCGCCGGACCGGCACCCTGGGCGGCGCCGCGGCCGTCGTGGGCATCGGCGCCACCGCGTTCACCAAGGACTCCGGCCGCAGTGAGCTGAGGCTCGCGGCCGAGGCCGTCCGGGCCGCCCTGGACGACGCCGGGCTCACCCCCGCCGAGGTGGACGGGCTCGTCACCTTCACCATGGACACCAGCCCGGAGATCACCGTCGCCCAGGCGTGCGGCATCGGCGAGCTGTCGTTCTTCTCGCGCGTCCACTACGGCGGGGGCGCCGCGTGCGCCACTGTGCAGCAGGCCGCGCTCGCCGTCGCGACCGGGGTGGCCGAGGTGGTCGTCTGCTACCGCGCGTTCAACGAACGCTCCGGGCGGCGGTTCGGGGCCGGGGTGCAGCACCGCGAAGCCTCGGCAGAGGGGGCCGCGCTCGGCTGGGTGCTGCCGTTCGGCCTGCTCACCCCGGCGTCCTGGGTGGCCATGGCCGCACAGCGCTATCTGCATGTCCACGGTCTGAGCCCCGAGGTCTTCGGCCATGTGGCCGTCACCGACCGGCGGTACGCGGCCACCAACCCGGCGGCGTACTTCCACGGCCAGCCGATCACCCTCGCCGATCACGCCGCCTCCCGCTGGATCGTCGAACCGCTGCGGCTGCTCGACTGCTGTCAGGAGACCGACGGCGGCCAGGCCATCGTGGTGACCAGTGTCGAGCGGGCCCGTGGCCTCCGCCATCCGCCCGCGGTGATCACGGCCGCGGCGCAGGGGGCGGGCCGCGGCCAGGAGCAGATGACCAGCTTCTACCGCGACGATCTCACCGGGCTGCCGGAGATGGCCGTGGTGGCGCGGCGGCTGTGGCGGGACAGCGGCCTCACCCCGGCCGAGATCGACGTCGGGATCCTCTACGACCACTTCACCCCGTTCGTCCTGATGCAGCTGGAGGAGTTCGGCTTCTGCGGACGCGGTGAGGCGGCCGGGTTCGTCGCCGAGGACGCGCTGGCCCTCAATACGCACGGGGGCCAGCTCGGGGAGGCGTATCTGCACGGGATGAACGGCATCGCGGAGGGCGTACGGCAGATCCGCGGCACCTCGGTCAACCAGGTCCCGCACGCCGCGCGCGTCCTGGTCACCGCGGGCACCGGGGTTCCGACATCCGGGCTTCTCCTCGGCGCAGACGGCTGAACCGCGCGCGTGTCTGCGGCTTCGGCCGTCCCCTGTCCTCCTTCATTTGTCATATGAAACGAAGAAAGCAGAGCGGCTGGACGGTCACGGGCTGGACCGCCGGTCTCGCCGCGGCGCTCGCCGCCTCGATCGCCGGTGCCGCCCCTGCCTCGTCCGAGGCCGTGCCCGCCCCTTCGCCCCGAGCCATACTCCCCGCACCGTCCGAGCTCAGCGGCGTCTCCTCGGCGAGAGCCGCCCTCCCCGACCCTCGTGACCTGGGGGCCAAGGTCTTCAGGGGCTGGGCCCTGGACACCTGCCACACCCCACCCCTCAGCACCCTGCGGGCCTGGAGCGGTTCGCGTTACCGCGCCCTCGGTGTCTACTTCGGCGGCCGCGGCCGGGCCTGTCCGGTCCAGCCCCACCTCACCACCTCCTGGATGCGCGGGGCCGCCGCCCTGGGGTGGCATGTGCTGCCCGTCTACGTCGGCTCCCAGTCGCCGTGCGTCCGCAACATCGACAAGACGCGTGTTCCGATCGGCGCCGCCCCCTGGGCGCAGGGGCGCGCGGAGGCCATGGACGCCGTGGCGCGCGCCAAGGCGCTGGGCATGAAGGAGCGCAGCGCGCTCTACCTCGATATGGAGGCGTACGACCGGTCGCTCGCGCGCTGCGCCGCCACCACGCTCTCCTTCATCCGCGCCTGGAACCGCGAGGTCAGCTCACAGGGCTACTTCCCCGGCTTCTACAGCAGCGCCGACTCCGGGGTGCGCCATCTGGAACAGGCCAGGAAGGCCGGAGTCGACGACCTCCCCTCCATCGTGTGGTTCGCCCGCTGGACCGGTAGGGCGTCGCTGCACGAGGAGCCGTCCATGGCCAGGACCGCCTGGCAGCCGCACCGCCGCATCCACCAGTACCGGGGCAACGTCGAGGTGACACATGGCGGCCGGACGCTGTGGATCGACCGCAACAAGGTGGACGCACCCGTCGCGATCGTCGACTGACCTGCCCCGCACCCCCGGCGGATCCCTGACGCTCCCCTCCCATCCCCTCCCCCCTTAGGAGGTGGTGACAGCCCCACGACTACAACCTGAGATTGACCCGGTTTCGGCACCTGGGACCGATCCGCGATGTCCTGCCCGCTCATAGCGTTGAGACATGACCACGACCGTGTGCACGGGCGCATCCACCGCCGCGTTCCCGTCGTTCTCCTCGTATGTGAAGGCACGGGGGCCGGTTCTGCTGCGCACCGCCCGCTCGCTGACCGCCAACGCCTTCGACGCGGAGGACCTGCTCCAGACAGCGTTGACGAAGACGTATCTGGCCTGGGAGCGCATCGAGGACCACAAGGCGCTGGACGGCTATGTGCGTCGGGCGCTGGTGAACACCCGGACCTCGCAGTGGCGCAAGCGCAAGGTCGACGAGTTCGTATGCGAGGAACTGCCCGAGCCGGACCCGGTGCCCGCCCCCGACCCCGCCGAGCGGCAGGTGCTCCGGGACGCCATGTGGCGCGCGGTCATGCGGCTGCCGGACCGTCAGCGGGCCATGGTCGTACTCAGGTATTACGAGGACCTCAGCGAGGCCCAGACCGCCGAGGTGCTCGGGGTGTCCGTCGGCACGGTCAAGAGCGCGGTCTCGCGCGCCCTCGGCAAGCTGCGCGAGGACCCGGATCTCTCCCGCGCGGCCTGACGACGGCCGATACAGCTGAGCAGCGAAACAGCTGAACGGCGAAACAGCTGAACGGCGAAACAGCTGAACAGCGGAACGGGGTTATCCACAGCGGGTTATCCACAGGGGATGACATACCAGCCGGTCGGAAGGAAAATCGACGGCACTTCTACCCGCGCGCAACCGGAACCCTGGAGGCCCCGGTGCTCAGCACGATGCAGGACGTACCGCTGACCGTGACCCGCATCCTCATGCATGGTTCGGTGGTGCACGGCGCGGCCCATGTGACCACCTGGACCGGCGAGGGCGCGCCCCAGCGCCGTACCTTCCGGGAGGTCGGCGAGCGTGCCGCCGCGCTCGCCGACGCGCTGCGCGATGAGCTCGGGGTCGAGCGCGGGGAGCCCGTGGGCACCCTTCTGTGGAACAACTGCGAGCATCTGGAGTGCTATCTCGCGGTGCCGTCCATGGGCGCCGTGCTGCACACGCTCAACCTCAGGCTGCCCGTTGAGCAGCTCAGCTGGATCGTGAACCACGCGGCGGACCGCGTGATCGTCGCCAATGGCTCGCTGCTGCCGCTGCTCGCGCCGCTCCTCCCCGGCCTCGGCTCCGTGGAGCACATCGTGGTCACCGGCCCGGGTGACCGCTCCGTCCTCGCCGGATGCCGTGCGCGGGTCCATGAGTACGAGGAGCTGATCGAGGGCCGCCCCACCCACTACGACTGGCCGGAGCTCGACGAGCGCGAGGCCGCCGCGCTCTGCTACACCTCGGGGACGACCGGGGAGCCCAAGGGCGTGGCCTACAGCCACCGTTCGATCTATCTGCACTCCATGCAGGTCAACAGCGCCGAGTCGTTCGCGGTCTCCGGGAGCGACACCCTGCTGCCGGTGGTGCCGATGTTCCATGCGAACGCGTGGGGCACCGCGCATGCCGCCTTCATGGCGGGCGCCTCGATACTGATGCCCGACCGCTTCCTCCAGCCCGAGCCGCTCGCCGAGATGATCGAGAGCGTCCGCCCCACCCTCGCCGCCGCCGTGCCGACCATCTGGCACGGGCTGCTCGCCGAGCTGGACGCGAAGCCGCGGGACGTGGCCTGTCTGCGGAATGTCTATATCGGCGGCGCGGCCTGCCCGCCCGCCCTGATGGAGGCCTTCGAAAAGCGCCACGGCATCCGTGTGGTGCACGCCTGGGGCATGACGGAGACCTCGCCGCTGGGCACCATCGCCCAGCCGCCCGGCGGTGTCTCGGATGAGGAGGCATGGCCGTACCGCGTCAGCCAGGGCCGCTTCCCCGCCTCCGTACAGCCCCGGCTGACCGCGCCCGACGGTGGCCGGGTGCCGTGGGACGGGGTGAGCCCGGGCGAGCTGGAGGTGCGCGGCCCATGGATCGCCGGGGCGTATTACGGGGGCGCGGCGGGCGAGCCGTTCCGCCCGGCCGACAAGTTCACCGAGGACGGCTGGCTGAAGACCGGTGACGTCGGCACCATCACGCCCGACGGCTATCTGACGCTGACCGACCGCGCCAAGGACGTCATCAAGTCCGGTGGCGAGTGGATCTCCTCGGTCGAGCTGGAGAACCAGCTCATGGGTCATCCGGAGGTCGCGGAGGCGGCGGTCGTCGCCGTTCCGGACCAGAGGTGGGGCGAGCGTCCGCTCGCCACCGTGGTGCTGAAGGACGGCGCCACCGTCGACTACGAAGCCCTTCGGGGCTTCCTCGCCGAGCGGATCGCGCGCTGGCAGCTCCCCGAGCGCTGGGCGCTGATCCCGGTGGTGCCGAAGACCAGCGTGGGCAAGTTCGACAAGAAGCAGCTGCGGAAGCAGTACGCGGACGGGGAGCTGGACGTGACCGAGCTCGACTGAGCGGGAGCCGGGGGTGGGACCGAGCGGGAGCGGGGGTGGGGTGGCGCGGGGGCGCACCCGGCCCCGCCCCACCCCGGCCCGTCAGTTGGTGCCGATCTTCGCCAACAGGTCCACTATCCGGGCCTGTACCTCCGCGCTCGTCGAACGCTCCGCGAGGAACAGCACGGTCTCGCCCGACGTCAGCCGCGAAAGCCGGCCGGGGTCGATGTCCGCCGAGGTGTAGACGACCAGCGGGGTGCGGTTGAGCAGACCGTTGCCGCGCAGCCAGTCCACGATCCCGGCCCGGCGGCGGCGCACCTGCATCAGGTCCATCACCACCAGGTTCGGCCGCATCTGGCTCGCGAGCGTCACCGCGTCGGCGTCCGTCGCCGCACGGGCGACGTGCATCCCGCGCCGCTCCAGCGTCGCCGTCAGCGCCGCCGCGATCGGCTCATGCTCCTCGATCAGCAGGACGCGCGGCGGGTGCTGCTCGCTGTCGCGCGGGGCGAGCGCCTTGAGCAGGACGGCCGGATCGGCACCGTACGCCGCCTCCCGCGTGGCCTGTCCGAGCCCCGCCGTCACCAGCACCGGCACCTCGGCGGCGACCGCGGCCGTACGCAGCGACTGGAGCGCGGTACGGGTGATCGGCCCGGTCAGCGGGTCCACGAAGAGCGCCGCCGGATACGCGGCGATCTGCGCGTCCACCTCCTCACGGGAGTTGACGATCACCGGGCGGTAGCCGCGGTCGCTCAGCGCCTGCTGTGTGGACATGTCCGGCGCGGGCCACACCAGGAGGCGGCGCGGGTTGTCCAGCGGCTCCGGGGGCAGTTCGTCGTCCCGCGGCGGGGTGTGGTCGTCGACGACCTCGATCGCGCCGTTCGGTCCGTCCAGCGGCTCCGGGCCCTCGGCGCCCTCGTCCGGCGCGCCGATCGCGAAGGCACGGCCCGAGCTCTGCGGCCCCGGCGCGCGATGCGGCTGTGCGCCGCCCCCCGTGCCGGGCTGTGGACGTGAAGGCGCCGCGGGCTGGGCGCCGGGCTGTGTCCCGGCCTGCGGCTGGGCCTGCGGCTGCGTTCGGCCGGTGGCCGCCGCGGCCTCGGGGGCCGGACCGCCCTGCTCCGGATCCTGCATATCGGGACGGGCGGCCAGCTTGCGCCGTCGGCCCGAGCCCAGGGTGGCCGTGCCGCCGGAGGGCGTCTGCTGCTGGGGCTGCGCCGGTGGCTGCTGCCCCTGCGGACGGCCGCCCTGTGGCTGGCCCAGGCGCTGAACTCCGGTGGGGTGCTGGCCGGTCGGGTGCTGGCCGATGGGGTGCTGCCCCGTCGGATGCTGCCCTGTGGCGTGCTCACCGACCTGCTGGGCGAACGGCACACCCTGGCCGAGCGTCCGCACGCTGATCGCGCGCCCCTGGGTGGAGTCCGCGCCCTGCGGTGCCTCGGCGGGCAGCGGCTGGGGCCCGGGCCGGGCGGGCGCACCCGGCGTGCCCGGCCCACTCGGCGCGCCCGGCCACTGACCCGACGGCGGACCGTTCTGCTGCGGGGCCTCCGGCTGCTCCTCGGACAGCGGGCGGCGAGCCCGCCGCCGTCCGGTCGGATGGGGCTGCTCGTCCGGCTGCTGGTCGTGTTCGGGACCGCGGGCGGCGGGCAGCGCGGCCATGGCCGACTCCCCCTGCCCGGGGACGCCGTTGGGCGCCACGGGCTCGCCGCGTACGGCCAGACCGCCACCGCCCTGCGGCTGGGCGGCGCCGCGGGGCGGCCCGTGCTGGGCGGGGACCAGTCCGGCCGGTCCCAGCTCCGGCGGCAGCGCGCCGGGCTCCTGCGTCCGGTCGGCCTCGGCGGGCGGCAGCGCGAACGGGCCCCGGGCGGCGCCGGGCTCCACCCCGGTCTGCCCCTGGGCCTGTTCCTGCTCGGCCACCGGCCGTTCCGGCGCCTCGGCCAGCGCCCGGCGGCCGCGGCGGCGTCCTGTGGACGCCGAAGCCTGTTCAGGCCGGCCGCCGTTGGTGTCCTGCGGGGCCTGGCCCCACTGCGCCTGCTGCTCGTGCGGGTGCTGTTGGCCGTGCTCGTACTCGGGGCCGCGGGCGGCGGACAGCGCGGGCAGGGCGCCCGGTCGAGCCTGCTGCCGCGGGGCGGGGTCGGTGGCGTCGGCCGCCGCCGGTGGCAGTGCGAGGGCGGACCGGGGGGCCGCGCCGTTCTCCTGGACCGGGGCGCCGCGCCGGGCGCGCCGCCCGCCGGGGGTCTGCCCCTGGGCGGCCATGCCCTGAGGCGGCACCACACCCATACCGGTGGGGCCGACCGGCTGCGGACCCTCCGGTGCCTCGTCGGCGCGGGCGTGGCGGTGGTGGCCGGTCCCGTTGCCGTCGGTGTCGGGGGTGGCGGTTCCGGGGGCCGGGGTCTCGTCGGGGTGCGGGCGGGCGCGACGGCGCCCGGTCGGCCGGGGCTCGTCGTGGTGCGCGCCGGTGTCACCACCAGCGGCGGCGGGCTGTTCGGCCGGAGCCCCCGCGCTCTGCTCGCCGTGCCCCGTCCCGCTGCCGTCGGTGTCGGGGGCGGAGCTCTCGTCGGGGTGCGGACGGGCGCGACGGCGCCCGGTCGGTGTGTGGTCGCTGCCGCCCCCGGAGGTGCCACCGCCGGAGGTGCCACTGCCGGAGGTGCCACTGCCGGAGGTGCCACTGCCGGAGGTGCCACTGCCGGAGGTGCCACTGCCGGAGGTGCCACTGCCGGAGGTGCCACCGCCGGAGGTGCCACCGCCGGACGTGCCACCGCCGGACGTGCCCCGCGCCTGCGTACCGGCGCCCGGTTCCGCGCCCGACGCGGCGTTCGCGCGCTCCTCGTCCGCGGCGGCGGCCGAGATCGGTACCTCCAGGACATAGGCGTGTCCGCCCATGCCCGGCATCTCATGGGTCTGGAGCACACCCCCGTGCCGGCGCACGATCCCGCGCACGATGGGCTCGTGCACCGGGTCGCCGCCCGCGTAGGGCCCGCGCACCTCGATCCTTATGACGTTCCCGCGCTGCGCCGCCGCGACGACGATCGTCGAGTCCCCTGTCGCGACGCCGCCCGAGGCAGCCTTGCCGGTCGAGTCGACCCCGGCGACATCCGCGACGAGATGGGTCAGTGCCTGCGCCAGCCGCTCCGGGTCCACCTCGGCCTCGATCGGCGGCGCGTGTACGGCGAACTGCGCCCGCCCGGGGCCGATCAGCTCGACCGCGCCCTCGACACCGGCCGCCACGACCTCGTCCATGGAGACCGGGCGCCGGGCCAGCTCCTCGCCGTGCGCGTCGAGCCGCTGATAGCTCAGGACGTTGTCGACGAGCGTGGTCATCCGGGTGTACCCGGCGGCGAGGTGGTGCAGGATCTGGTTGGCCTCCGGCCACAGCTGCCCGGCCGGGTCGTCGGCGAGGACGCCCAGCTCGTGCCGGAGCTCCAGTAGCGGCCCGCGCAGCGACTGGTCGAGTACGGCCAGCAGCTGGGCGTTCCGGGCGCTGAGGGACTCCAGCTGCTCCGCGTACCGCTCGCGCTCCCCGGCCAGCTGCGCCTGGAGGTCCTCCAGGGCCTGGGTGTGCCGGTTGGTGAGCTCGTCCCGTTCCGCGGTGTGCTGGGCGGCGAGGCCCTCCAGTTCCTCCGCGTGCCGGGAGGTGAGGCCCTCCACCTCCTCGGCGTGGGCCGTGACCAGGGCCTGCTCGGCACGGCGGTCGGTGAAGGTCATCACGGCGCCGACGAGTTGCTCGCCGTCCCGTACCGGTGCGGTCGTCAGGTCGACCGGAACCTGGTCGCCGTCCTTGGCCCACAGCACCTGGCCGCGCACCCGGTGCTTACGGCCGGACCGCAGGGTGTCGGCGAGCGGCGACTCCTCGAACGGGAAGGGGGAACCGTCCGGGCGCGAGTGGTGTACAAGAGAGTGAAGCTCCTGACCGCCCAGGTCACTGGCCCGGTAGCCGAGGATCTGCGCCGCGGACGGGTTGACGAGGACCACCTTGCCCTCGGTGTCCACGCCGACCACGCCCTCCGCCGCCGCGCGCAGAATCATCTCGGTCTGGCGCTGCTGGCGGGCGAGTTCGGCCTCGGTGTCGAGCGTCCCGGTCAGGTCACGCACGATGAGCATCAGCAGCTCATCGCCGGTGTAGCTGTACTGATCGGCGTAGGGGGTCCGGCCGTCCTCCAGATTGGCGCTGGTCACCTCGACGGGGAACTGCGCCCCGTCGGTGCGCCGGGCCATCATCCGGGTCGGCTTCGTACCGTTCGTCCGCTCCTCTTCCACGGGGCGGCGCATCGACCCGGGAATGCGATTGGGATCGAAGGAGGGGAGCAGATCGAGCAGACCACGACCGACGAGGGCGGTGCCCGGCGCCTCGAAGGACTCGAGCGCGATGTGGTTGGCGTTGACCACCGTGCCGTTGCAGTTGACCAGCAGCAGCGCGTCGGGAAGGGCGTCGAGTATCGCTGCGAGGCGAGCAGCGCCTCGGGATGGCCTGCTGCTCACGACGACGCTTCCTCCCTGACTACCGCACCTTGCTGACACTCGCGGTCATTCTGCCGCCCGGTCCTCGGAGTGTCTCTAGGGGAGTCTACGGGCAGCGGCGCCGGGCGCGACGGTAGATGAGAGGGAGCTCGCAGCACGACGTACGCGTCTCGGCGCACGCCCGGACAAACCTCTCCTGGAGCCGGCCCATCTCCGCCCCGGGGCAATCCTCCGGTCGGCTCCCATCACCACCCATCAGCTACCGGGCGTGCGCAAAACCACGGAGAAGCGATTCCACCGGGCGATTTCACACCCGTTGGTGCGGTCGAAGCGAGCGTTGACGGGCCGCCCGGCCCAGTGCCCGGTCACCCGCGCGGTGGCCGGCCCCCCGTACATCCCCGTGCACATCGCCGCGGGCGACACCGGCGCGAAGGGATCCCGACCCCACTCCGTCTGCGAGTCCAGCTGCCCGCACGCCGCCCGCGCCCGCGGATGCGAGCCACCGGTCGGGTGGCAGGACAGCACATACCGCGCGGCATCCATCGGGTCCCCGGTCTCACTCACGGTGATCACCAGACGGTCTGCGCTCTCCCCGTCGATCGGCATCGGAAGCGGAAGTGGTGTTCCCCATGCGGGGGCCATCGTGGCGACGGACGCGGCGGCGGTGACAGCGGCGGTGACGGCGAGGCGGTGCAACAGGGGCATGGGGCACTCCTGGTGTGAGCGATCCGGGGCGCGCTGCCCCTGTCCCCTCTAACGCGCCGCCCTCGCGCGCGTTGCGCCGCCAATAGGGCTTTGCGGTGGTGGCCGCCCGCCGAGTACCGTAGGGCGCGATTGGTGACATCCCGCAGGGCTGTGACATCATCTGCACACACCACATCGCGCTCGCGCGATGAGACCGGTGTGCTGGAGGCTTCGCCTAGTCTGGTCTATGGCGCCGCACTGCTAATGCGGTTTGGGCCTTAAAGCCCATCGAGGGTTCAAATCCCTCAGCCTCCGCTTCCAGAGGAGCCCCGGCCGATTCCGGCCGGGGCTCCTCTTGCTTGCGGTCGTCCCGCGCGGGCGACAACTGACGTTACCGCGAGTGTTCGCTCATATGCGTGAGGCGATCCTCCCCAAGGTGATCACGCCCCCGCAGCGCATCCCGCCGCGTCTCCCAGGCCGTCCGCGACACCTGGCGCGCCGACCCCCAAAAGAGGCGTTTTCGCAGGTCAGGCATGGTGGGGGAAACGGATTTCGCGTGACGCCGCAGGTCATGTAATGTTGTCCTCGCAACGCCGACCGGCAAGAAAAACCGCCGGGAAGCCAAGCGCTCGTAGCTTAACGGATAGAGCACTTGACTACGGATCAAGAGGTTGCAGGTTCGAATCCTGCCGAGCGCGCAGTTCAGGGGCCCCAGTTCGGGGCCCCTGTTTTTGTTGCGTGTCCCTCCGCGTGACGACGGGTCCTGGGCCGGGTGTACGGCGCCTTACTCCGTGATGGCCGACGTGACCACCCCGGCCACGAGGACGAGGGTCACCGCGGAGACCCAAGCGACCGGAGCGACGCCGGGGCGGCGGGAGAACGCGCCCCAGGTTCCTATGAGCGCGGCCAAGGGGGCGGTGAGGGTGGGAATGGCCATGGCGAGGTCCAGCGTGGACTTGTCGCAGACAGCGTGTTGCTCGTAGTCGCAGTTGGTCGTGGTCCAGGGGAGCAGCATCCCCATCAGGAACAGTCCCCCCGCCATCAGCCACAACACGATGGCGCCGAGCGCCCTCAGCCCCATACCGGTCACGTCCGGCCGCCCCTTGCGGGCCGCGGCCCTCGCCGCGTCGCGCTCCGCCTCGACCTGCCAGCCCGTCCGGTCGTCCCCCGCCTGGTCGTTCATGGCCGCGATGCTAGGCAGGCCGTCGCCCGGCCCGGATCCGTCCGCGTACTCAGCCGCTCCGCCGATGTACTCAGCCGCCCCTGCCAGGGTTTGAGGGGTAGTCCGGTCTTGCGTCCGCGGTTGTTGTGCGCGGTCCGGCCCCCGCCCCGCGGATCGTCAAGGGCACGAGACGGGGAAGCCGGACCGCTGACGGCGGACGGTGCAGTGTCCGCCGCCCATCTGGGAGTGGTGGTGACATCTGCGCTCCGGCGAACGGGGCGCTGTCCGCCGCACAGCCACCACACCCAGGGGTGTGAGGGCGGGAGCCGTGAGCCGACCCACGGACATCAGCTCCCGCCCGGTCTTCACCTCACTGGTCCGGCTGCGGGGTGAGGCCGGAGTTCTCCAGGAGGAACTTGCAGGAGTAGCCCAGGCTGCGCACGTGGTCATCGGCGGACTGCAACCCCGAGCCGAGACCCCGGCCGACCTTGTGCGGGATGGTGTTCAACCGGCACCGCCGGTCGTACCAATCCACCGTGCCCCGGTCCATGCGCTCAATCCGAGCCTCAGCCAGCGGTAACAGCGTCCGGATATGTGACCGGAGTGTCTGGTGCAGCTCCACCAGTTCGCTGTACGGAGGAAGCCCCGTCCGCATCACCAAGGCGCGGTCGATCGCTGATTTGATCTCCGCGACGTCTACAGCCGCTCGAAGAGTGTTGTCGGTGCCCATGGAGCGCATCTTCTGATCGCACGCCAGGACGTAGGAACCACCGCCAAACCCCAATTAGGGACGTCCCGCGCGGTGTAGAACGTCCCTAGTGCCGTCCTTGGGAGCAGGGAGAGACTCGGATGCCGAACGAGAGGCTACGTGCCGCCATGGCGGCCGGTTGCTGGACGTACGCCACCCTCGCGCAGAAGGTCGAGGTGGACCCCAAGTCCGCTGAGCGGTGGGTGAACCTAGGGCGTACGCCGCGCCGGACCACGGCCATGAAGGCGGCTGAAACACTGGGAGAAGACGTGCACGCACTATGGCCATCGCTCCGACAGTCGCGGCCCGCACGCGCGGTGAGCCCTGAACTGGTCGCGCTCTACGACCAGCGGGCGGACATCCCGGTGTCCGCGTTCGTGGACCTGCTGTCCGAGGCCCGTGAGCACATCGACGTCCTGGTGTACGCCGCCGTCTTCCTGCACGAGGCGTACCCCCGGCTCAACGACCTCTTGCAGGAGCGAGCCGCCGAAGGCTGTGCGATCCGAATCGCCATCGGTGATCCCGACAGCGAGAACGTCCGGCTGCGGGGCGAGGAAGAGAAGTTCGGCCACGGGATCGAGTCCCGGTGCCGACTCGCGCTCATGCACTACCGGCCCCTCGTAGGGACGCCGGGCATCGAGGTGCGGACGCATGACACGACGCTCTACAACTCGATCTACCGCGCCGATGATCAGGTGTTGGTCAATGCCCATGTCTGGGGAGTGAACGCCTTTGCTGCCCCGGTGTGGCATCTGCGGCGGAGTGGGGTAGGCGGCATGTTCGACACCTACGCCGCAAGCTTCGATGCGGTGTGGGCGACGGCGACACCAGCAGAGGAAGACTGACCGTGGCACGAACCGAGTACTACGACGACCCGAACGCCCCCGAGCCGAACAGCATGGTGGTCGCCGCGTCTGCCGTCGTCACCGATGAGGAAGGCCGCATTCTCCTCCAGCGCCGCAGGGACAACGATCTCTGGGCCCTCCCAGGCGGCGGCATGGAGATGACCGACTCACTGCCGGGTACAGCGGTCCGCGAGGTCAAGGAAGAGACAGGGCTGGACGTCGAGATCACGGGACTCGTCGGCACGTACACCGACCCGCGCCACGTCATCGCGTATACGGACGGCGAGGTGCGTCGTCAGTTCAACATCTGCTTTACGGCCAGAGTTGTCGGTGGCGAACTCGCCATCTCGGACGAGTCCACGGAGCTCCGCTTCGTGCCGCAGGGGGAGTTGGATGGGCTTGCTATGCACCACACCCAGCGCCTACGACTCTGCCACTTCCTAGAGCATCGTAAGCGCCCGTACCTGGGCTGAGAGCTGTACGGCCCGCGCAACGGCTCGAAGAGGACCCGTCTTGCCATGGCCGGGGCAAGGTCCGCAGCAGAGTACGCCAATCTCTCATCCAGGTTGGGGTTCCAGTTCGGCGTCTGCACGGGAGCTTGAATCGGGTAGGTTAATTCAAACTCTGACAAAAGCCCTGCATGTCAGTCACGTAATTGTCGCGATCCCATCGCTTGTTCACTCGAATGGGTGATGATGGGTGACTTTTTCATGAACCGCGCAGCTACGGTGTGCCTCTGCAATGGCGAATCGGGTTGCACTGGAACGCCATGCTCTACGGGGGATTGGGGGAGTGTTTATGTCTGCGCTTGAGGAAACCCTGGATCGATACAGCAAGCGTTCCAGTGATACGGAAAAAGAAAAGCAGGAACGAGCTGAACGCATGGTGCGTAGTGCGGTAAATCGCTGGGAGGGGTTTGACGGCATCGACTGCGAGGTTCTACCAAAGGGCTCCTACAAGAACAACACCAATGTCCGTTCCGATAGCGACGTTGACATTGCGGTGATCCATGAGGGGCTTTTTTATTACAACGACTCGGCGCTAGGTGAAGGAGATAGGGTCCGGCCAGCACCTACTGCGGGAAAGTATTTCGACGGTCCCGGGTTTCGGGCAGAGCTGGAGGAGGCGATGTGCGATGCGTATGGTGGGGACTGTGATACGTCGGGCACTACGGCGATCGAGATTGCTGAGAATGGCGGCCGCGTAAAGGCCGATGTAGTTCCGTCGTTCCGCCACCGACTCTACTACTACGCTGCCAATGGTGTTGTGTCCTACCATCAGGGCACTAGAACGTGGCGTACGAGCGGCGGATGGGTGGTCAACTATCCGGAGCAGCAGTACACGAATGGCGTCGCCAAGAATAGCCGCACCGGCAGGCGCTACAAGAAGATGGTGCGCATTCTTAAGCGTGTCGAGAATGGCTTGGTGGCTGCGGGAAATATTGATCCACTGCCCAGTTACTTCATGGAATGCCTTGTCTATTGTGTGCCGGACAGCCGGTTCAATAGTCAGGGTGTCGCGCCGCTCACGGACGACTTTACGGGTGTTGTTCGATACATCTGGAACCAGACCAAACCCGGTGGCGAAGCAAAGGAATGGCTCGAACCAAACGAGATTAAGGCGTTGTTCGGTGATGGCCAGAAATGGTCGATGGAAGATGCTCATGAGCTGTCCTTGAGAGCCTGGCAGCGCATGGGTCTGGGTGGCTGATGGGAGGCGTAAGAGTTCGCGTTGGCATCGGCATTGCCGCACTTGTAGGGCTGGTGCTTACGATACTCGCTGGTCAGGGCGTCTCGCAAACTCCGCTTCGAATTTACTCGATCGCCGGAATTATTGCGGCGCTTGTGTTCGCGTTGTGGGAGCGGTTTATCTGGAAATGGAAGGTTGTGCGTTACTTTACGGGTGTGCCGCTGGCGAATGGAACCTGGCGTGGTCATCTGGTTTCTTCGTATATTCGACCAGATGGTTCGGGTGTCCCTTCCATCCCCACGGGCCTGTACATTTCTCAGTCCGCCACCAAGATCACCGTTACTCTGTTTACCGGTGAGTCGAAATCGGTCAGTGAGACCGCCAAGATCCTTCGAGACCCGGACGGACGTTGGCGTCTCAGTTGGCAGTACGTCAATATACCCCGTCCCGGTGTCCGTGATCGGAGTGAGCGACACCGAGGGGCCGCTGAAGTCTTTATTGGTTCGCAATCTGGTGAGGGACTGGAAGGTTCTTATTTCACGGATCGCCGGACAGATGGCGAGCTACACCTTACCGAATGGTCGCCCGCTCGATACGGCAAGGCGGAAGTGGCGTTGGCCGCCGACGGTTTTCATGCGGCCCGCCCGTACGTACGGGATAGCTAGAGGTATAGGTCCCTGCGGTTGCATTGGCTGGCAAGCTGTTGAACCGAGTGCTCCCGCTTCGAGGCGCCCCTTCAGCGTGCAGCCAAGACTTAGCATCGTCGGTCTGGGGCTCCTGACGGCAACGCTGACGGCAACGACGGCGCACTACGCTCACCAACAGCCCTCCATGAGCACCGGGCCGGACTGCCGTCGAGACCCGCACCACGCCCCTGCCCGAACCTACGGGTAAAGAGGTCGCAGGTTCGAATCCTGCCGAGCGCGCAGCAGCTCAGAGGCCCCTTCCAGTTGATGGAAGGGGCCTCTGGCGTGTGCGGTGATGATCCAACTGGCATCAGCCGCGGGGCGGACAGTTTTCGCGTGATCGCGTCGGGGCGAGTTGGGCATACCGACGCGATGTGGTGCCGGTGCTAGACGCGGCCGAAGAACAGGCTGCCGGCGGCGTTGGAGTCGCCGGAGAAGAAGTGCTCACGGGTGGCTCGGACGAACTCCTGGCGCGAGATGGCGCCGTCGCCGTCCGCGTCGAGGGTGGTGAAGGTGTCCAGCGCGTCCGGCGAGGTGATCTCCCAGACTTCCCTCAGGTAGCGCGCGAACTCGTCCTTGCTGATCTCGTTGTCGCCATTGGCGTCGATGCAGTCGAAGATGGCGTGGGCGCTGCCCTCGACGATGTTGACGCGGCTGGTGTCGATGCTGGCGAGCCGGTTGGCCTGGATGAACTCATCCTGGCTCAGGCGCTGGTTCTCGGTGCCGGAGTGGCGCAACAGCTCCTGCCAGTACATCTGTAAGAACGCCTGAAGGCTCGTGGCGCGGGTGTCGTCGCGGTCGAGGCCGTAGACCTTGTGGTAGCGGTCGACGAGGAGCTGACAGTCCTCCCACTCGAGGTAGCCGTCCTTGTTGCGGTCCAGAGCCTGGAACTGCCGCCCCAGCTTTTCGCCGATGAGATCAGCCGTGGTGCTCATTTTCTGTCCCCTCCCATAGATCTGTACTGGTCTGACCAGCTTTGTTGATCTTGCAACCTTCTCGGGTTGCAACGTCCATGGTTCACCGGGTTCAGCGGCACCCGCAATGGCGCCGAGCCCTGGTGGGGCTGGGGTTGGTGGCGATGTCGAATGGGGTTGTTGGTGGGGGTATTCCGTCGGTTTGTGGACTCCTGGGCGACGGATCTCAGCCAACACAGCGGGGTGGACGACGCCCGGCTCCTAGCCGGGCGATTCCGGTGTGCGGGCCAGGAAGCTGGCGACGGTTCTCTTCACGCCTCCGGCGGGGGCTTGGATCAGCTGGGCGGTGAGGGCGAATCCGGCATCGGCCAGGAGACCGGTGAGGCGGTCGGGTGGGAGGAGGTGGGACTCGTAGGAGACGGGGTGGTCGCCGTAGGCGCGGGTGGGGCGCAGATGCTCGTCGTTTCCGACGTAGCCGCACAGCATCAGGTGTCCGCCGGGCGCCAGGGTGCGGTGGAACTCGGCGAAGACGGTGGGCAGGAGCTCCGGCGGCGTGTGGTGGGTGGAGTAGAAGGCGAGGACGCCACCGAGGTGGTCGTCCTCGATCTCCAGCGCGGTCATGGAGCCGACGGTGAAGCGAAGGTCGGGCCGGGCCGCTCGGGCCAGTTCGATCATCTTGGGCGACAGATCGATGCCGAAGGCCGGGACGCCCAGGTCGGCGAGGTGGGCCGTGACCTTGCCGGGGCCACATCCGATGTCGGCGACCGGGCCGCGGTCGCCGGTCCGTACGAGTTCGGCGAAGGCGGTCAGCATCGCGCGGGACAGGGGACCCAGCTCGGCGGGCGGCGGTACGCGTGCGGTGTAGGCGTCGGCGACGGTGTCGTACGAGTCCCGGACCGCGGTGAGGTAGGAGGGTTCGGTCACATCGGAAAGGTAGAGGCGGGCACTGACAACCGGGCCCCTATCCACCGGTGGTGGGAAGTTCGCGGGCGAAGCGGCGGAGGGCGTCGGTGAAGACGGCGGGGGCGTCGAAGTTCGCGAGGTGGCGGGCGCGGGGGATCAGTTCGACGCGGGCGTTGGGGTGGGCGCGGGCGAACGCCCGCTCTCCGGCGCGGAAGAGGGGGTCCTTCTCGCCGTTGAGGATGAGCACGGGGGCGGTTACGTGGCGCATCGCGGTCGCGTCGAAGCGGCCGAGGACATCGCCCCAGGCGGCCGGGAGGGTGTGGAAGGCGTAGCCGGAGCGGATGGTGGCGTCCACCACCTCCGGCGGGTAGAGACGGCGCAGGAACCGGTCGTTCCAGCGGGTCAGACGGTCGGCCGGGATACGGGGGACAAGGCCGGCCACCCAGCGGTAGGGGGCCGTCAGCGGGCCGCGGGTGGTGGCGCTGGCCCCGGCGAGGACCAGTCCGCGCAGCCGTTCCGGGAAGCGCCGCGCGAATTCCAGCGCGACGTAGCCGCCCAGCGAGTGCCCGACGACCAGGGCCGGTCCGCGGCCGAGGGAGTCCACGGCGTCCGCGACGGTCTCCGTCGCGGCGTTCATGCTCCACGGTTCGGCGGAACGGGCGCCGTGGCCCGGCAGGTCGGGGGCGGTGACCGGGAAGTCGGCTTTGAGGGAGCCGAGTTGGGAGCTCCACTGTCCCGCGCTGAAGCGTGTTCCGTGGACGAGGACGATGGGCGTCGATTCCATGGATGTCGGAGCTCCCCCAGCTCAACACGGCGCGGATACGTTCATGAACGCGTGTGAACGGACTCTATAGGTGGGGGTGAGGTGCCATGCACGAGGCGGTCGCGCGCGAGGTGTCGTCCTACGTGCGGTTCCAGAACACGGTGCGGAACGCGAGGGGCGGGGGCTGAACGCGGATGTGGCCGGTCCCCGGGTGGGAACCGGCCGCGTCGCGTGGGGTGTTCGGGTGGACGTCAGTCCTTGGTGGCCTTCCAGTAGACCGGGCCCTTGTCGAAGTCGCCGGTGTAGAGGACGACGGACGGGGTCTCGTCCTTGGGGAGCAGGAAGACCTTGCAGATCGTGGCGTTCGCGCCCGGGGCGAAGGTGTCCGGGTCCTTGCCCGGGCAGGACTTCACCGCGTCGCTGGGGGTGATCAGGATCTTGGCCCCGTTGCCCTTGCCGTCACGGAGGTTGGTGGGGGTGTTGAGGAAGGGGTACTTGACGGTGTTGTCACCGATGTTCTTGAAGGCCATCGTGACGTAGTACGGCTGGAGCGCCTTGTCCTCGGCCTTCAGCCCCATCCCGGAGAGGTCGGACTGGGAGCCCTTGGCCACGCTCCGGGCGGTGACCTCGAGGGTGGCCACCTTCTTGGAGCGCTTGTAGGTGAGGGCGGACTTCTGGCCGAGGGGGATGGTCTTGTTGGCGTCGGCGTCGACGCCCTTGCCGCCGGAGCCCTCGGAGCCGCCGGACTCCCCGGATCCGCCGGAGCCCTGGTCGCTGCCGCTACCGCCGTTGCTCTTGTCCTTGGCGGGGGACTCGCTGCTGCCCGCGTCCTGGGCGGCGTCCTCGTTGCAGGCGGTGGCGCCGAGTGCGAGACCGGCGGCGCAGAGGAGGGCGGCGGCGGTGCGGCGGGTGCGCCGGATGGAGCGGTGGTGCATGGTTTCGGTCCCCCGTGGTGAAGTGTGAGCTATGACGTGGTGCGGGTGTTGCGGCAGTGACGCGTGGTGCTGAACATCAGCATGGCCGTGACAAACGCGCCGGTCAGCCGGGGGGATCCATTCGCAGCGGGGCCGAGACGTGGCCGTTGCAAAGTAACCGGCCGTTCGAGGCGGATTTCCCTGCACGGAAACAATGCCGTAGTGTTCATTTCACCGACGCGGGGTGGAGCAGCTCGGTAGCTCGCTGGGCTCATAACCCAGAGGTCGCAGGTTCAAATCCTGTCCCCGCTACTGCTCACCGAGGGCCCGGCACAGAAAATGTGCCGGGCCCTCGGTCATGTGCGCGTACGACCGAGGGCCAAGGGCCGAGGGCCCGGGCACGGAGCCCGGAGCCCGGCCCTCGGGGTGGGGCCGTCAGCCCTTCGCCATGGTTCTTCCTGTGCTTCCCGCCACATCCGTCGCACTCTTCGTATCGGCCTCGCCTGCCCTGCCGCTCGTGTCCCGTTCCGGGGCCTTCCACCGCACCGGCCGCTCGGCCGGGTCACCTGTGCCGTACGTCACCACGGTCGGCTTCAACCCGTTCGGCACCAGGAACACCTTGCACAGGGTGATCCGCGCGCCCACCGCGAAGTCGTCCGGGTCCTTCCCCGGGCACACCGCCACCTCGCTGTCGGTGACGAGTGGCTGGTCGTCCGTACCGCTGCTGTCCTGCAACCCGGTGGGAGCGTTGAGGAAGGGGTAGTGGAGGGAGTGACCGCCGGTGTTCTCGAAACGCATGGTGACGTAGTACGGCCGCGCCGTGCGCGTCTCGGCCCGCCGCCCCGCCTGCCGCAGATCGGTCCGTGTGCCTTTCCGTACGCTCACCGCCGTCACCTCCAGGGTGCCGCGCCGATGGTCCGAGCCGCGCTTGTAGGTGACGGAGGCGGGGGTTCCGAGGGCGAGCCTCTTGCCGCCGCTACCGTCGGCCGCCTGGTGCGCGGAACCGGCTGACTGCGCCCGCCCGGACGAGCCGCTGTCGGCGCAGCCGGTGGTCAGGACGGCGATGCCGAGGGCGCCGATCGCGCAGGCGACTGCGGTTGCGGTGCGCATGCGGACCGGTATGTGGTGCATCGGTGTCCCCCGTTGTGATCTCAGTGTGGCTGTACTGCCGTCAGGCGGTGGGCCGTTGGGCGGCGTCTGCCCCGGCCCAGTCCATCATGCGGGTGGCAAAGGCGCGGGCTGTGCCTGTCATGAACCCGCAGCACCGCCGCGACGCGGCTGTAGCGCGCCGGAACGGCGGTCTACGGTGACCCGTATGAGTGCTCCAGGCATGACGGGCGAGGCGGACGGGCCGGACGACGCGAGCGAGCCGAACGACGCGAACGAGCCGAATGACGCGAGCGGCGCGAACAAGCCGGACGACGCGGACACGGACTCGGTGCGGCGGTTCTGGCAGGGACTCGGGCTGCCCGGACTCATCGATGTGCATACGCACTTCATGCCGCAGCGCGTACTGGACAAGGTCTGGGCGTACTTCGACGCGGTCGAGCCGCTCGTCGGCATCCCCTGGCCCGTCATGTACCGCGACGAGGAGGACGAACGGCTCGCGGCGCTGCGCGGGTTCGGGGTTCGGGCCTTCACGTCGATGCTCTATCCGCACAAACGGGATATGGCGGTATGGCTCAATCAGTGGGCCGTCGAGTTCGCGGAGCGCACGCCCGACTGTCTGCACACGGCGACCTTCTTCCCCGAGCCGGGCGCCGAGGGCTATGTGCGCGAGGCGCTGGAGAACGGCGCCCGCGTCTTCAAGGCGCATGTGCAGGTGGGCGGTTACGATCCGGCGGATCCGCTGCTCGACCCGGTGTGGGGGCTGCTCGCCGAGACGGGTACGCCCGTTGTCATCCACTGCGGCTCGGGCCCGGCGCCGGGCAAGCACACCGGCCCCGAGCCGGTTGCGGCCGTGCTCGCCCGCCATCCCCGGCTGCGATTGATCATCGCGCATATGGGGCTGCCGGAGTACACGGACTTCATGGCGCTGGCCGAACGGTACGACGCGGTGCACCTGGACACCACCATGGTGTTCACCGACTTCATCGAGACCCGCTGGCCCTTCCCGCCCGCGGAGCGCGGGCGGCTCGCCGCCCTGGGCGACCGGGTGCTGTTCGGCAGCGACTTCCCCAACATCCCGTATCCGTACGGGCACGCGCTGGAGGTTCTGACCCGGATCGGCCAGGACGAGGAGTGGCTGCGCGCTGTCTGTTACGGCAACGCGGCCCGGCTGTTCGGGATGTGAGGCCGGGAGGGGAGGGCGCGGGGCTCACCCGGTCGATCGTCCGGCCGCCCCACGGCCTCCTACTCCCAGGTCTGCTCAGCCGTGTAGCGGCAGCGCCCCGGCCAGGGTGCGCCACGCCTCCAGCGGGATGTCCGTGAGGGGGTTCGCCGTCACCACCTGGACCGCCAGATGGTCCGCGCCCGCGGAAAGGAACTCGTCCGCCCGGCGGCGTACCGCCTCGGCGTCGCCCAGGGCGAAGACGGACCCGATGAGGTGGTCGCTGCCGCCGCCCGTGAAGTCCTTCTCCGAGAAGCCCAGCCGCAGCAGGTTGTTGGTGTAGTTGGGCAGCCCCAGGTAGAAGGAGAGGTAGTTACGGGCGGTGGCGCGGGCCCGTTCCAGGTCCGTGTCCAGGACGACCTTCAGCTCGGGGGCGAGCAGTGCTTCGTTCCCCAGGGTCTGCCGGGCCGAGGCGGTGAACTCGGGGGTGACGAGGTACGGGTGGGCCCCGGCGGCGCGGTCGCGGGACAGCTCCAGCATCTTCGGGCCGAGGGCTGCCAGGACGCGGCGGGAGGCGGGGACCGGGGTCGGCGCCGCGTCCAGCGCCGTGAGGTAGTCCTTCATCGCGGAGTACGGGCGGGCGTACCGCTCGACCATCGTGCCGTGGCTCACCCCGAGCCCCAGCAGGAAGCGGCCCTCGTGGGTGGCGTCGATCGCGGCGTACCGCTCGGCGATGTAGCCGGGCTCGTGGTCCCAGATGCTGAGGATGCCGGTGGCCACGGTGATGCGGGAGGTCGCGTCCAGCAGGAACGCGGCCTCGTCCGGGCCGGGGCTGCCGCCGAGCCAGAGCGTGCCGTAGCCGAGCGCGTCCAGTTCCGCGGCCGCCTCCCTGACCCGCGGGTGGGCCGCGGGGTCGGTGGAGTGCAGGGCGCCGGTCCAGATGCCGATGGTGCCGAGTGCGGGATGAGAAGCCATGCCCGGGGAACCTGGTGATCCTTTCCGGAAATTCCCCCGGTGGTCCGTTCGGGGGACACCGCGTGGTGGGCGCGGGGACACCGCGTGGCGGGCGTGGCGGCACCGTCCCGGGACCGGATTCTCAGACTCCTCACAGATTGCGGAAAGGGAGCTCTCAGACGGCTCCCGCAGGCTACGGACCATGATGGCGACACCGCCCGCTGGGCGTACCGAGCTGTTGCGCCCCGACGGAAGCCCCGTCCGGGTGCTGGTGGTGGACGACGAGTCCGCCCTCGCCGATCTGCTGTCCATGGCCCTGCGCTACGAGGGCTGGGAGGTGCGCACCGCGGGCGACGGCGCCGAGGCCGTACGGACCACCCGCGAGCTGCGGCCCGACGCGGTGGTGCTGGACATCATGCTGCCGGATACGGACGGTCTCGCGGTGCTGGGGCGGCTGCGCCAGGAGCTGCCGGACGTCCCGGTGCTGTTCCTGACCGCGCGGGACGCGGTCGAGGACCGGATCGCCGGGCTGACGGCGGGCGGCGACGACTATGTGACCAAACCCTTCAGCCTCGAGGAGGTCGTCGCCCGGCTGCGCGGGCTGCTGCGCAGGTCGGGGGCGGCCGCGGCGCGCGCGGAATCGGTGCTCGCCGTCGGTGACCTGGTGCTGGACGAGGACAGCCATGAGGTGTCGCGCGGGGGTCAGGAGATCCACCTCACCGCGACCGAGTTCGAGCTGCTGCGCTATCTGATGCGCAATCCGCGGCGGGTGCTCAGCAAGGCGCAGATCCTCGACCGGGTCTGGAGCTACGACTTCGGCGGCCAGGCCAATGTGGTCGAGCTCTATATCTCCTATCTGCGGCGGAAGATCGACGCGGGCCGCAGCCCGATGATCCACACCCGGCGGGGAGCCGGGTATCTGCTGAAGCCCGGGGAGTAGGGGCGTGGTGCGTCCGGCGGCCGGAAGGGGCGCGGAGGGCCGTACGCCGCGGTCGGCCCGTCGCCGGACGGGGCACCCGCGCCGTCCCTGGTCGCTGCGGACCCGACTGGTGGTCTCGTCCGTCGTACTGATCGCGGTCGTCTGCGCGGTGATCGGCTCGGTCACCACCATCGCCCTGCGGTCCTATCTCCAGGGCCAGGTGGACGACGATCTGCGCGCCTCGGTCGGGCGCTTCGTGGACAAGCCCGGCCAGCCGCCCCATGACGATGTGCTGTTCCTCGCCTCCCCCGGCCAGCCCATCGGCACGGTCGGCGCGCGATTCGACGCTCGTGGCGCCATCGCCCAGGCGGGCCGGAGCAATGACACCCCCGTGACCTCCGATCCGGACGTCGAGGGCCGGGTGGACCCGCTGACCGGCGGCCAGCTGAAGGCGCTCGCGTCGGTGGCGCGGGACGGCCGCGTCCACACCCTCGAACTGCCCGGCCTCGGCGACTATCGCGTGATCGCCCAGCCCGAGCAGCAGAAGAACGGGATCGTGCTGGCCCATCCGCTCGGCCAGACCCGGCAGACCGTCAACACCTTGATCCTCGTCGAGGTCTGTGTGACCGCGGCCGGGCTGGTCGCGGCCGGGATCGCCGGGGCCGCGACGGTCGGCATCTCGCTGCGCCCGCTGCGCCGGGTGGCGGCGACCGCGACGCGGGTCTCCGAACTCCCCCTGCACAGCGGGGAGGTGGCGCTGCGCGAGCGGGTACCGCCGTCCGAGGCCGATCCGCGGACCGAGATCGGCCAGATGGGCGCGGCGCTCAACCGCATGCTCGGACATGTGGAGTCGGCGCTCGCGGCGCGGCAGGAGAGCGAGACACGGGTGCGGCAGTTCGTCGCCGACGCCAGCCATGAGCTGCGCACACCGCTCGCCTCGATCCGCGGCTACGCCGAGCTGACCCGGCGCGGCCGGGAGGAGATCGGACCGGACACCAGGCACGCCCTGGGCCGGGTGGAGTCCGAGGCCGGGCGGATGACCGTGCTGGTCGAGGATCTGCTGCTGCTCGCCCGGCTCGACGCGGGACGTCCGCTGGAGCGCGCGGAGACGGACCTCTCACCGCTGGTGGTCGACGCCGTCAGCGACGCCCGCGCGGCCGGGGCCGACCACGCGTGGCGGCTGGAGCTGCCCGATGAGCCCGCGGTCGTCCAGGGTGACGCCGCCCGGCTGCACCAGGTGCTCGTCAACCTGCTCGGCAACGCCCGGACGCACACCCCGGCCGGGACGACGGTCACGGCGCGGGTGTTGCCCGGGGTGTCATCTGTGCCCCAACGCCCTTATGTCTCACTGGAGATCGAGGACAACGGGCCGGGCATCCCGTCCGATCTGCTGCCGCATGTCTTCGAACGCTTCGCGCGCGGGGACGCCTCGCGCTCGCGGGGAGCGGGCAGTACGGGACTGGGACTGGCCATCGTGCAGGCGGTGGTGGCCGCGCACGGGGGCGCGGTGACGGTGGAGAGCGCCCCGGGGCGCACGGTGTTCGGCGTCCAGCTGCCCGTGCTCCCCGCCCCTCGGAGGATTGCTACGGAAGGCCCTGACGATCCCGTTGACCAGCGGCTTCGATAGGCGTCGCGGACTCACAGGCGGCCCACAGGCCGACCACACGGCCATGACAGCGCCGCTCGCGAATGTCGGGCCATGCGAATCGATACCTCTCACCTCCGTCCAGGACCTCCTGGACCACCCGGGCCGCCGGTACCTCCTGGACCGTCCGGGCTTTCTGGGCCACATACGCTTTCCGGGTCTCCTGCGGCGTCGCCCGGAACACCCCTCGCGACCTTGCCCGCCCGCGGCCCGGTGGTGGTCGTCGGCGATCGGCCGGTGCTCGACGTCGTCGTCCCCGTCTACAACGAGGAGGCGGATCTCGAGCGGTGCGTACGGCGGTTGCATGAGCATCTGGCCCGCACCTTCCCCTACCGCTTCCGGATCACCATCGCCGACAACGCCAGTACGGACCGCACCCCCGAGATCGCGGCCCGCATCGACGACACGCTCGACGAGGTCACCGCGGTCCGGCTGGAGCAGAAGGGGCGGGGACGGGCGCTGCGCACCGTGTGGGCGTTGTCCGAGGCGCCCGTGCTGGCCTATATGGACGTCGATCTGTCCACCGACCTCAACGCGCTGCTGCCGCTGGTCGCCCCGCTGATCTCCGGCCACTCCGACCTGGCCATCGGCTCGCGGCTCTCACGCAGCTCGCGGGTGGTGCGCGGGCCCAAGCGGGAGTTCATCTCGCGGGCGTACAACCTCATCCTGCGCTCCAGTCTGGCCACCCGCTTCTCGGACGCGCAGTGCGGATTCAAGGCGATCCGTAAGGATGTCGCGGAGCGGCTGCTGCCCCTGATCGAGGACTCCGGATGGTTCTTCGACACCGAGATGCTGGTACTGGCCGAACGGGCGGGGCTGCGCATCCATGAGGTCCCGGTGGACTGGGTCGACGACCCCAACAGCACGGTGCATCTGGTGCGCACCGCGACCGACGACCTCAAGGGCGTCTGGCGGGTGGGGCGCGCGCTGGCCACCGGCACGCTGCCGCTGGACCGGGTGCGCCGTCCCTTCGGGGACGATCCGCGCGACCGTCGGCTGAGCGGGGTGCCGGGCGGACTGCCCCGCCAGCTCGTCGGGTTCTGTGTGGTGGGCGCGCTCAGCACACTGGTCTATCTGCTGCTGTACTCCGCCTTCCGGCTCGGCACCGGTCCGCAGACGGCCAACGCGCTGGCGCTGCTGCTGTCCGCGCTCGGCAACACCGCGGCCAACCGGAGGCTCACCTTCGGGGTACGCGGACGGGACCGGGCGATGCGCCACCAGGCGCAGGGGCTGGTGGTGTTCGGCATCGGCCTCGCGCTGACCAGCGGCTCGCTGGCCGCCCTCAGCGCCGCGCCCGGCACCGCCTCGCACGGCACCGAACTGGCCGTGCTGATCGCGGCGAACCTCGCCGCGACCGTGCTGCGCTTCCTGCTCTTCCGGGCCTGGGTCTTCCCCTCGGACCGCGACCGCGGAGCCGCCGCCTCCACCGCAGACCACACCGTGAGGGCCGACCGATGACCACCTCCTACTCCTACGACCCGGCCGGTCAGCTCGGTTACGCCGGGCCGGCCACCGCTGACGCCGCCCGTCCTGATACCACCCGCACTGACGCTGTTCGCGCCGACCCGCGGTGGGCGCGGCCCGCGCTGTGGGGGCTGCTGGCGGTGACCGCCGCGCTCTATCTGTGGAGCCTGGGCGCCTCCGGCTACGCCAACCAGTTCTACTCCGCCGCCGCTCAGGCGGGCGGTGAGAGCTGGAAGGCGTTCTTCTTCGGCTCCTCCGACGCGGCGAACTCCATCACCGTGGACAAGCCCCCGGCCGCGCTGTGGCCGATGGGGCTGTCGGTGCGGCTCTTCGGGCTGAGTTCATGGGCGATCCTCGTTCCCGAGGCGCTGATGGGCGTGGCCACGGTCGGGGTGCTGTACGCGGCCGTACGGCGCCGGTTCGGCGCCGCCGCCGGGCTTATCGCGGGTGCGGTGCTGGCGGTCACCCCGGTCGCGGCGCTGATGTTCCGCTTCAACAACCCCGACGCGCTGCTGTGTCTGCTGATGGTGACGGCGGTGTGGTGTGTGCTGCGGGCGCTGGAGGACGCGCGCACCACCTGGCTGGTGCTGGCCGGCGTCTGCTTCGGGCTCGGCTTTCTGACCAAGACGCTCCAGGCGTGGTTGATCCTGCCGCCGCTGGCGCTGGTCTACGCGGTGTGCGCGCCGACCGGGCTCGGCCGCCGGATCCGGCAACTGCTGCTGGCCGGGGCCGCGATGGTGGTCTCCGGTGGCTGGTGGGTCGCGATCGTCGAACTGTGGCCCGAGTCCTCGCGCCCGTACATCGGCGGTTCGCAGCACAACAGCTTTCTGGAGCTGACCTTCGGCTACAACGGCCTTGGCCGGATCAACGGCAACGAGACCGGCAGCGTCGGCGGAGGCGGACGCGGCCCTGGCGGCGGTGGCGGAGGCGGCGGCTGGGGCGAGACCGGTGTCGACCGGCTCTTCGGCTCCGATATGGGCGGTCAGATCGCCTGGCTGCTGCCCGCCGCGTTCATCCTGCTGGTGGCGGGGGTCTGGCTGACCCGGCGGGCCGGACGCACGGATGTGCGGCGGGCGACGTTCCTGGTGTGGGGCGGTGCGTTGCTGATGACGTTCGCCACCTTCAGCTTTATGTCCGGGATCTTCCACCAGTACTACAACGTGGCCCTCGCGCCGTACATCGCGGCGCTCGTCGGCATGGGAGCGGTGCTGCTGTGGGAGCGGCGGTCCTCCGGGGCGGTGGCTCCGGCGCTGCTCGCGGTCACGGTGGCGGTGACCGGGGTCTGGTCGTATGTGCTGCTGGGGCGGTCCGCGGACTGGCATCCGTGGCTGCGCTGGGCGGTGCTGTTCGGCGGACTGGCGGCGGCCGCGGGGCTGTTGCTGGTGACGCGGCTGGGGCGTCGGGCCGCCCTGGGGGTGGCCGGGCTGGGGCTCGCGGTGGCGCTGGCCGGACCGGTGGCGTACACGCTGAACACGGTGGACACTCCGCAGAGCGGCTCGATCGTCACGGCCGGTCCCGCGGTGTCGGGCGGCCGGGGCGGACCCGGGGGCGGCGGACCCGGCGGCCCACCGGGAATGCCGGGCGGTCAGCAGGGCCAGAACCAGGGCGGCCAGACGGGCCAGGGCGGCCAACCGGGCGGCCAGAACGGGGCGTTGCCCGGCGGCGGCCTCCCGGGCGGTGGCGGTACGCCCCAGCAGAACGGCACCGGCACAGGCACCGGTGGCGCTCCGGGTCCGAACGGCCAGCAGGGCGGCCAGGGCATGCAGCGAGGTGGCGGCAAACCCGGTGGTCAGGGCGGCGGCATGGGCGGACTGCTCGGTGGCCGTGAGGTCAGCTCGCAGGTGAAGGCGGTGCTGGCGAAGGACGCCGACGACTACACCTGGGTCGCGGCGTCGATCGCCTCACAGAACGCGGCGAGCTATCAACTCGCCACCGAGAAACCGGTGATGGCCATCGGTGGTTTCAACGGCAGTGACCCTTCCCCGACTCTCGCCCAGTTCAAGGAGTATGTGAAGCAGGGCAAGATCCACTACTTCATCGCCTCCGGGACCGGCAACGGCAACGGCACCGGCAACGGCAGGGGCGGCGGCGACAGCGCGGGAACCTCGTCGCAGATCAGCTCATGGATCGAGAGCACCTACAAGAAGGTCACGGTCGGCGACACCACCCTCTATGACCTGACCTCGCCCTCGTCGACCGCGAAGTCCTGAGGCCGGAGGCCCCTGCGGAAATTACCTGTACGGCGTAGAGCGCCGCCTGTACGGTGTATGGCAAGCCCCTGCCATACACCGTATAAGCGCGCTCCCGGGAGAACCCCATGACGGCCTCGACCGCCGACACCGCATCCACCGCTCCGCCGGACAGACCGCCCGGTGGTCATCCGCGGCGCTGGCTGATCCTCGGCGTCATCTGCCTGGCCCAGCTCACCGTGTTGCTGGACAACACCATCCTCAATGTCGCGGTCCCCTCCCTCAGTGAGGAGATGGACGCCACCACCGCCGACATCCAGTGGATGATCAACGCCTATTCGCTGGTCCAGTCCGGACTGCTGCTCACCGCGGGCAGCGCCGCCGACCGCTATGGACGTAAGAAGATGCTGGTCGCCGGATTGGCGCTGTTCGGGGTGGGGTCGCTGTCCGCATCCCTGGCGCAGGGCCCCGGTCAGCTGATCGCCGCCCGGGCCGGGATGGGCATTGGTGGGGCGCTGCTGATGACCACCACCCTCGCCGTGGTGGTGCAGGTTTTCGACCAGGCCGAACGCACCAAGGCGATCGGGATCTGGGGCGCGGTGGGTTCGCTCGGGTTCGCCACCGGACCGCTGATCGGCGGCTCGCTGCTGGAGCACTTCTGGTGGGGTTCGATCTTCCTCATCAACCTCCCCGTGGCACTGCTCGGGCTGATCGCCGTCGTATGGCTGGTGCCCGAGTCCCGGAACCCCACCGGTGACCGGCCCGATCTTCTCGGCGCGCTGCTCTCCACGGTCGGGATGACCGGTGTGGTCTTCGCGATCATCTCCGGGCCGGTACACGGCTGGACCTCGATCCGGGTGCTCTGCTCGGCCTTCATCGGCATCAGCGTGCTGGTCGGCTTCGCGCTGTGGGAGCGTCATATCCCGTACCCCATGCTGGATATGCACTTCTTCCGCAACCGCCACTTTGTGGGCGCCGTCGCCGGGGGCATCCTCGTGGCCTTCGGGATGGGCGGTTCGTTGTTCCTCCTCACCCAGCATCTCCAGTTCGTGCTCGGCTACGACGCGTTGGACGCGGGGCTGCGCACGGCCCCGCTGGCCCTGGCGGTGGTGCTGGTCAATCTCTCCGGTCTGGGCTCCCGGCTGCTGCCCAAGCTGGGCACGCCGCTGACCGTCATCATCGGGATGGGGCTGCTGGCGGCCGGTCTCGCCGCCGTGGCGGTACTCGGCGCGGATGGCTATGGCGGGATGCTCCTCGGACTGGTGGTGATGGGCCTCGGTATCGGCGTGGCGATGCCCGCGATGGCCACGGCCATCATGTCGGCCATTCCCCCGGAGAAGGCGGGGGTGGGTGCCGGGATCAACGGCACACTCACCGAATGCGGCAACGGTCTCGGGGTCGCCGTGCTCGGCGCCGTGCTGAACTCCCGCTTCGCGGCGCTGCTGCCCACGGTCGCCACCGGGGCGGGGTCGCTTCCCGCCGCCGTGGCCGCCGCCCGGACCCCCGAGGAGCGGGCCTCGGTGACCGACGCCTTCGCCTCCGGGGTCGAGACCAGCCAGCTGGTCGGGGCCACGGCGGTGCTGGCGGGCGGGGTGCTGGCCGCACTGCTGCTCGGCCGGGCCGAACGATCTTCACGGACCGCCCCGGCGGCATAGCATCGGACATGTATGACCCGCTCCGCCTCCGGGGTCCCCCGGAGGTGTGGCGAGAGCGCATCGGAGAAGGAGAGCGCGCCATGGCAACCGGCAGCCGTGCCATTCGTCCGCGGTCCAGCGTATGGCTCTCCGAACGCAAGACCCCCAGGCGTAAAGGAGATCAGCAGCCGGTCGGGCTCGACCGTCTGAAGATCGTCGCGGCGACGGTCCGACTGCTGGACGCCGACGGGCTCGCGGGCTTCTCCATGCGGCGGCTCGCGGCGGAGCTCGGGGTCACCGCCATGTCCGTCTACTGGTATGTGGACACCAAGGACCATCTGCTGGAACTCGCCCTCGACGCCGCCATGGGCGAGATCGTGCTCCCCATCGAGGCCGTCGCCCCGGAGATGGCCCCGCCGGTGCCGCTCCCGGTGGATGCGGGCCCGATGGATGCGGGCCCGGCGGAGGCAGGACCGGCGCGGTCGGGGGCGGCGGACGCTGAGGTGGCGGAGGCCGGTGACCCTCGCTCCGCCGAGCCGCGCGACTGGCGTGAGCAACTGCGCCAACTCGCCGAGGAATCACGGAAGGTACTGGTCCGCCACCCCTGGCTCTCCCCGCTGATGGGCGAGTTCCTCAATATGGGGCCCAATGCGATGGCTTTCACCAATGCCGCGCAGGCCGTGATGCGCAACAGCGGTCTGCCGCTGGACAAGGTGTCCAGTGCCCTCGCGCTCGTCACCCAGTTCGTCTATGGCTTCAGCACCATCGAGGGCCGGTTCGCCATGCGCTGCCGGGAGGAGGGCATCGTCCAGGACGAGCTGCTCCAGGAGGTGATGACCACGGTCAAGGACCGGCCCGACTTCGACGGCACCCGGGAGATGTTCGCGGCCCAGGGGGATATCGGCGTCGAGGAGATGCGGGACCGCGACTTCACCTTCGCCCTGGATATCGCGATCTCCGGTATCGAGGCCCTGCGCGACGCCACCCTGCGGGCCCGCGAGGGCTGAGCCCGGACCGCTTCGCGCCCGCCGCCCCCAAGAGCGGACGCGATGCCGTCCTCACGCCACCGGCAACTCCTCGCCCTGCACGGCCTGTATGTCCAGCTCCACCCGCAGTGTGGTGCCGATCGCCGCGATCCCGGCCGCGACCACCTGGTTGTAGTTCATCGCGAAGTCCTCACGGCGCAGCTCCGCCGCCGCCCGGAAGGCCGCCCGTACTCCGCCCCAGGGGTCCGGACCGGTACCCAGATATGTCAGGTCGAGATCCACTTCTCTGACGATGCCGTGCATCGAGAGCTCGCCATGCACCGTCCAGCGATCCGGGCCCGCCGCGCTCAGATGCGATCCGCGGTAGGTCAGCACCGGGTATCGCTCCACATTCAGGAAGTCGGGCGACTTGAGATGGCCGTCCCGCATCCCGTTTCCGGTGTCGATGCTGGCTGCCTGGATCACCGCCTCCACCGTGGACTTCTCGATGTCCTCGGCGATCTCGATCCGCCCGCCGAAGTCGGTGAACCGGCCGTGCACACTGGATATCCCCAGATGCTGGGCCGTGGCGGCCACCGTCGAATGCACCGGGTCCAGTGTCCACACACCCGGCGGCGGCAGCTCCACTCCGCCCTGCCGCGCCAGCACCACCGTGCCCAGATCGGCCCGCCCGGAGGCGGTGACGATGGCCGTCGAGGCGACCGGCGCATAGCCGACCGCGGTGGCGATGACCGTATACGGACCGGCCGCGAGCGGCTCCTCCGTGCGCACCGAACCGTCCTCGGCGGCCTGGGCGCGCAGCACCTGCGCACCCGTCATATCCGTGACGGTCAGCACCGCGTGCTGCACCGCCCAGCCGTCCCGTGTGCGGATCCGGGCCCGCAGCCCCGCTGCCCCGCCTGTGCCCGCTTCCGTGGTCCCCATGCCGCCTCTCGCTCCCGCTCCTGTGTTTCTGGTCTTGGTGCGCCGGATCCGGGCGCCGATGTGAGGCCGTCCCCTGCCTTTAGTACACCGCCGCCCGGATCCGGGTTCCCGGTCACGGCGGACGATTCCGCCGTCCCGGTCCGGGCCGGGACGTGTCTCCGCTCGTCACGCCCCGGCCCGGGGTTCTCAGTCGCCGGGGTGGGCGAGGTCGACGTCGTGTCCGTCGACGCCCTCCCCGGAGACCGCCAGCGCGCCCGCGACCGGCGGATAGCCGCTCGCGATCACCGTGTAGTCGCCCGCGTCCAGGTCGGTGAAGGCATAGGCGCCGTCCGTCCCGGTGGTGGCGGTGGCGACCACGTTCCCGGCCGCGTCCACCAGCGTGACCCGGGCGTCCGCGAGCGGCCGCTGCGCGGCCCCGGCCCGTACCGTGCCCTGCACCCGGGCGCCGGCCTGGAGGGGTATCTCCACCCGGGTCAGCCCTTGGGCACCGACCTCGACAGGCAGCGCGGCGGGGCGGAAGCCGGACGCGTTCACCGCGATCGTGAACGTTCCGGCGATCAGCTCCTCGAAGCCGAACTCGCCCTGCTCACCCGTCTTTCCGGTGGCCAGCACCTCACCGCGGACATCGGTGACCACGACCATCGCGCCGTCCACCGGACGGCCGTCGGCGGCGCCGCGCACGGAGCCCACCAGACCGCTGGTGGCCGACAGCACGATGTCGAAGCCGAGCGGTTCGTCGCCGATCATGACCGTGGACGCCTGCGGCTGATGGGCGTCGGCCGCCGCGATCAGGACGTAGGAGCCGGCGCCCGGCGCGTCCAGGGCGTACGAACCGTCGGCGTGCGCCACCGAGCGGCCCAACTGCCGTCCGGCCAGCGAGATCAGCGTGACCGCTGCCCGCGGCACCGCACCGCCGTCCCCGTTCCGCACAAAGCCGTGCACACCCTGCCGGGGCGGCTGGTCGGAGCCGCCGCCCTGGGCGGCGGCGAACGCGGCCAGGTGCTGCGGGGCGGCCTCCGCGGCCAGCGCCCCGTCCGAGCCCGGCTCGGGCACCGCGGCGGAGGGCGCGCCCACCAGCGCGGGCTCGAGGTCCGCGACCTGGGCCAGGTGCGCGGTCCGGGCGAGATCCGCGGCCCGCGCGTCGGCCACGCCGGTCTCGCCGGTCCCTACGGTCCCGGCCGTCACGGCCTCGGACTCCGCCGGAGCGTGGCCGACCGCGTCGGGGCTCTGCGCACCGGCCTCCTGGGAGCCCGAACTCGTCTTCAACGCGACCTCCTTGATGAACAGCGTCAGCAGCAGCGCGAGCAGCGCCGACGGTGCGGCGTAGAGGAAGACGTCGCCGACGCCGTGGCCGTAGGCGCTCTCCATGACGGTCCGCAGCGGCTGCGGCAGCTTGTCCAGGTCGGGGATGCCCCCGCCGCCGGTGCCCGCGTGCGCCAGGGCCGCGCCCTTGGGACCGAGGTCGGCCAGGCCGTCCTTGACGTAGTGGGTGACCCGGTTGGCGAGCACCGCGCCGAGCGCGGAGACACCGACCGCACCGCCCAGGGAGCGGAAGAAGGTGACGACGGCGCTGGCCGCGCCGAGGTCCTGCGGGGCCACCTGGTTCTGGGTGGCAAGCACCAGGTTCTGCATCATCATGCCGATGCCCAGGCCCATGAGCGCCATGTAGATGGCCAGGTGCCAGTACGGGGTGTCGTACCGGATGGTGCCGAGCAGCCCGAGGCCCGCGGTCACCAGCACACCACCGCTGACCAGCCATGCCTTCCAACGACCGGTCTTGGTGATGATCTGGCCGGAGATGGTCGAGGAGAGGAACAGTCCGCCGATCATCGGGATCGTCATGACACCGGACATGGTCGGCGACTTACCGCGCGCCAGCTGGAAGTACTGGCTGAAGAAGACGGTTCCGGCGAACATCGCGACACCCACGAACAGCGACGCCAGCGCGGTGAGGGTGATCGTCTTGTTGCGGAACAGCCGCAGCGGAATGATCGGTTCGCTCGCCTTGGACTCGATGAGGAGGAAGATCAGCGCGAGGACGAGCGAGCCGCCCACCATCGCGTAGGTCTGCCAGGAGATCCAGTCGTACTTGTCGCCGCCGAAGGTCACCCAGATCAGCAGCAGCGAGACCGCGGCGCTGACGAAGAAGGCACCGGCCCAGTCGACCTTGACGTCCCGCTTCACGACCGGGAGCTTCAGGGTCTTCTGGAGCACGATCAGCGCGATGATCGCGAAGGGCACACCGACGTAGAAGCACCAGCGCCAGCCGAGCCAGTCTGTGTCGGTGATCACGCCGCCCAGCAGCGGGCCGCCGACGGTCGCCACGGCGAAGGTCGCGCCGAGGTAGCCGCTGTAACGGCCGCGCTCACGCGGGGAGATCATGGCCGCCATGACGATCTGCGCGAGGGCGGACAGACCGCCGACGCCGATGCCCTGGACCACCCGGCAGGCGATCAGCATGCCGGTGTTCTGCGACAGACCGGCCACCACCGAGCCCGCGACATAGATCACCAGGGCCGACTGGACCAGCAGCTTCTTGCTGAACAGATCGGAGAGCTTGCCCCACAGCGGAGTGGTGGCCGTCATCGAAAGCAGCGCGGCGGTGACGACCCAGGTGTACGAGGACTGGCTGCCGTGCAGGTCCGCGATGATCTCGGGGAGCGCGTTCGAGACGATCGTCGACGACAGGATCGCCACGAACATCCCGAGCAGCAGCCCGGACAGGGCCTCCATGATCTGCCGGTGGGTCATCGGCGCCGAGGGGTCGGAACCGTGGCCGTGAGGGGCCCGGTGACCTCCCCCCGCGTGCTTGGCGTGGGCGGGGTGCCCCGCGGGTCCCCGCACACCGCCGTCCGGTGTGGTCGTTGCCATGAGCTTCCTTATCGTTGCGAAGGTGTACGGGTTGTGACCTCGCCCTGGTGAGGCAGGGCCCGGCACCGGGTGTCCCCGAAACCGGCCCGCAGCCGGGCGAGAAGTTCGTTGAGACGGCCGACGTCATCGTCGGACCAGTCGCTCAGACAGCGGGCGAGCGCCTCTGTGTAGCGCTCGGATACCTGTCTGAGCAGTTCTTTTCCATGGGGGTTGATGCTCAGCAGCCGCGATCGCCGGTCCAGGGGATCGGCTGTGCGGTCCACCCAGCCACGGTCCGCGACATGCGCCACATGGCGGCTGGTCACCGACATGTCGATGTCGAGCAGCTCGGCGAGTTTGCTCATGCGCATCTCGCCGTAGCGGTCGAGGATCATCAGGACCCCGGCGGAGCCCGCCGGGCAGTCGAGCGGCAGCACTCGGCCCAGACCGCGTTTGATGGCGCCGATGCCACTGAGCTGCCGGGCCAGCTCCTCGTACTGGCTCTGCGCGGCCACGGCACCTCCCGATGGGTTGATCAGTTGCTTCAGGCAACCATAGAAGAAGTTAGTTGCTACAGGCAAATGAAAATGCGATCCGGGCGGTAAACAGCGGTTAAAGACTCGGGCACCTTGTTAAAGGACCCGACGCTGCCACCCCTGGGCCGGGGCAGCTGGGGTGGCTGGGACGGCTGAGGCGTAGGGGGTGATCTAGGGAGTGACAGGGACCGCTGGCCCCGGGGGTGGGCGGGATTCCGCTCGTTCGCTAGGGTCGGGGGCCATGGCGAACAACCCCCAGGGCCCCAACGGCAACCAAGACCCGGCCGGTTCCACGCAGATGTTCCGTGCCTTCGTCGACGAGGGCGTACGGCAGCCTCAACCGACCACCACCTCGAGTGGCGGGTCGCGTATCGGAGTGATCGTCGGCGTGATCGTCGCAATCGCCGTCATCGGCGGGGTGGCCTGGCTGGCGCTCGCCTGAGTCGGGCCGGCGCCTGAGTCAGGCCGGACCGTCGTACGGCTGGGCTGTGTCGTGCCCACACCGTGCCGGTTCCGTGAGTGCCGCCGCTTCAGCGCTTCGCCGTTGCGGCCAGGACTGTGGCTGTGGCTGTGGCTATGACTCGGGCTTCCAGGTGACCGATACGTCCCGTGTCTCGATGTGCATGCCCAGCGGCACCCGCCAGGCGTCCACACACACGGTCCAGGTCTTCTCCTTCTTCTGACCCGCGCCGATCGGCGCGGGCAGCTTTTCCTCCGACTCCCGTGTCGCCCAGTCGATGCCGATCGAGTCGATGATGTGCGTCGCGAAGGTGACGGTGCCCGAGGTCACCGGCTTACCGCCGGTGTTGCGGAACCGCACGGTCACCTTCTCGCACCAGCGCTCGTCCGCCGCGGCCCGCTCCGGGTCACCGACCACTTCGAGCACGGCGGGTCCGGGCGGTGTCGTGGGCGTCGTCGGGGGCTCGGGGGTGGAGGAGCCGCCGCCGGGACCGGAACCCGATCCGGAACCCGATCCGGACCCCGAACCCGATCCGGAACCTGAGCCTGGTCCGGTGCTTGACCCCGATCCGGAGCCGCTGCCGGGCTGGTTGCCGTCCGGGCGCCCCTGGCCGTCCGAGCCGCCTCGTCCCGCGCCGTCGCCCGCCGCGTCCGACCCGTCCGGGTTGTCCGACCCGCCTCCCGCGCGGTCGCCGGGAGCCGCATGGGAAGGCGTACCGCCCCGGTCCGCCGTCCCCTTGCCGCGTCCTTCCGCGCCACCGCCACCCTCGCGGTCCCGGTCGCCGCGCTTGTCGTCCTGGTCCAGCGGTGTCAGCTTGACGCCGCCCTTCGGCGGTACGGCCTTCGCCGTCCGCTCGCCGTCGGGCCCGGCCGCCCCGGCCGCGACATAGCCGTCGCCGCCGGTGCCGCAGCCGCTGAGCAGTGCCCCCAGGCACAGCGCGGCCGCCGAAGCGGCGATTGCCGTGCCCCGGCGGCCCGTTGTCCGGCTCGCTGCGTGTCGCATCGGGCCAGTGTGGCTGACGGCCCGTCAGGTGTACAGATGTGTGCCGACGCCCCTTCAGTGGCGGCCGGCATCCGTACCGTGACGGGCCGATGGCCTCAGGGCTCAGTCCGCGATGAGCCCTTCACGCAGCTGGGCGAGGGTCCGGGTGAGCAGCCGGGAAACATGCATCTGGGAAATGCCGACCTCTTCGCCGATTTGCGACTGCGTCATATTGGCAAAGAAGCGGAGCATGATGATCTGCCGCTCGCGCGGGGGCAGTTTGGCGAGCAGCGGCTTGAGCGACTCGCGGTACTCCACGCCCTCCAGCGCGCTGTCCTCGTAACCGAGCCGGTCCGCGAGCGACCCCTCGCCGCCGTCATCCTCGGGGGAGGGGGAGTCCAGCGAGCTCGCCGTGTAGGCGTTGCCCACCGCGAGCCCGTCGACCACGTCCTCCTCCGAGACACCGAGCGCCGTGGCGAGCTCGGTGACGGTCGGGGAGCGGTCCAGCTTCTGTGACAGCTCGTCACTTGTCTTGGTCAGCGCCAGCCGCAGCTCCTGGAGCCGCCGAGGCACCCGTACCGACCAGCTGGTGTCCCGGAAGAAGCGCTTGATCTCACCCACGACGGTGGGCATCGCGAAGGTCGGGAACTCCACCCCGCGTTCACAGTCGAACCGGTCGATCGCCTTGATCAGGCCGATGGTCCCGACCTGGACGATGTCCTCCATCGGCTCGTTCCGGCTGCGGAACCGGGCGGCCGCGTAACGGACCAGAGGGAGGTTCAGCTCGATGAGGGTGTCGCGTACGTAGGTGGCCTCCACGCTCTCCCGGTCGAGTGCGGCGAGCCGCAGGAAGAGGGAGCGGGAGAGGGTGCGGGTGTCGATGGTGTCGCAGTCGTCAGGCGCGTGCGGTGCGTCAGTGGTGAGCACCTTCGAGCTGCCCAGTTCTACGGACATGCCACCCCCTTGAGGTCGCGGACGGATCCCGGCTGCGCGATGCGCGCGTCCAACGCAGCCTCCCCCTGAATACCGGAGGTTCAGCCACGGCAAACGCGGTTCCAGCAGAATGTCACATGTCGGCAACACGCTGTAGCGCCAAGTCGACATTAGTCCCCCGATCCACCGGGGAGGGCATCGCCCGTCGTGATTAGGACTCGATCCGATTTGCGGATCTCAGTCTGGCGAAGCTCCGGGACAGCAGGCGGGACACATGCATCTGGGAGACGCCGAGTTCCGCGCTGATCTGAGATTGGGTCAAGTTGCTGTAGTAACGGAGCAAAAGGATGCGCTGCTCACGCTCGGGCAGCTGGACGAGCAGATGACGTACCAGGTCACGGTGTTCCACCCCGGCCAGTGCGGGGTCCTCGTAGCCGAGCCGGTCGACCAGTCCCGGCAGCCCGTCGCCCTCCTGGGCGGCCTCCAGCGATGTGGCGTGATACGAGCGCCCGGCCTCGATACAGGCGAGCACCTCTTCCTCGCTGAGCTTGAGCCGCTCGGCGATCTCGGCCGTGGTGGGGGAGCGGCCGTGCAGCACCGTCAGGTCCTCGGTCGCCCCGTTCACCTGCACCCACAGCTCATGCAGCCGGCGCGGTACATGGACGGTGCGGACGTTGTCGCGGAAGTAGCGCTTGATCTCGCCGACGACGGTGGGCATCGCGAAGGTCGGGAACTGCACCCCGCGCTCCGGGTCGAACCGGTCGATCGCGTTGATCAGACCGATCGTGCCGACCTGGATCACATCCTCCATGGGCTCGTTGCGGCTGCGGAAGCGGGCCGCGGCATAGCGGACCAGCGGCAGATTGGCCTCGATCAGCGCGGCACGCACCCGGGCGTGCTCGGAGGTTCCGGGGTCGAGGCCGGACAGCTCGGCGAAGAGCACCTGGGTGAGCGCTCTGGCGTCAGCCCCGCGGCTTCTGCCGCTTTCGCTGCCGCCATCGCCCTGGGGAGGGGTTCTGGGCGCGGTACGGGCCGACACGGTCACGCCACCCCTTCACGATGTACTCACCCGGCAAAGCGGTCATAGCATCACAAGACATGTGCACTGTGTGCAAGCACCGCTTTACTACGTGTTGATGGCGAAATTGCCACGTAGTGGGGCAAATCTGATCGTGAAGTTGTTCGGAAGTGGTCCGGAAAAGGATCAGAAAGCGCTGAGGGGGCGCTCAGAAGGTGCCTGGCAGGCGCTCAGAAGGTGTGTGGACCGGAGCCAGAAAAGGGCGGGAACGCGATCAGAAGGGATAGTCCGCGATCACCCAGGTGGCGAACTCCCGCCACTGCGCGGCCGCCGCCTGATGGGCCGGGTGCTCGACATAGCGCTTCAGGGCGTCCACGTCGGCCACCGCCGAGTTGATCGCGAAGTCATAGGCGATCGGCCGGTCCGTGATGTTCCAGGCGCACTCCCAGTGCTCCAGCTCCGGGACGGTGCCGTCGAGCTCCTCGAACGCCCGGACCCCGGCCTGTACCCGCGGCTCATCGCGCGTCACACCGTCGTTGAGCTTGAAAAGGACCAGGTGGCGAATCACGGGGCCTCCACGGGCGGGGGTGTCACTGGACCAGTTCGGTCATGAACTCGCCAACGCTCTTGGCGGCGTCCGATATGCCTTCGAACCCTATCTGGACCAGATCGGCCGCGCGCGCCGGGGTTTTGATGATCGTGTAGAGCACGAACACGATGAGCATATAGAGCGCGATCTTCTTCGCCTGTGCCATCGCGTGCTGCCCTCCCCGGCGGTCCCCTGTGGCGTTGCGTGAGTCTATCCACACCCCTGGAACATCAGTCGTACCAGTCCGATAGTCGGAGCGGCGCCCAGGGGGCATCCTGCGAACCATTCCGCGGATCATCCTGCGGCCCCTCCGCGCCGAGGTGGGCGCCCACGCATAAATGGGTGGATTCTGGGAGGTGGGAGGGACGGCAACAAGGGACGGCAACAGGGGAGGACGGCGGGGAGGACAGCGGCGGAGGAGGAGGGAGCGGAGATGCGTGTCGGTGTGCTGACCGGCGGAGGCGACTGCCCCGGCCTCAACGCGGCGATCCGCGCCATCGTCCGCAAGGGCGTGGAGGTGCACGGCTTCGACTTCGTCGGGGTGCGGGACGGCTGGCGCGGTGCGCTCGACGGCGGCACCGTACCGCTGGACGTCCAGGCCGTACGCGGAATCCTGCCGCGTGGCGGCACCATCCTCGGCTCCTCCCGGACCAACCCGCTGGCCAGCGAGGACGGGGTCGACCGGATCCGGCGGACGCTCGCCGAGAACGCGGTGGACGCGCTGATCGCGATCGGCGGCGAGGACACCCTAGGTGTCGCCGCCAAACTGGCCGACCAGGGGATCAACGTGGTCGGCGTCCCCAAGACCATCGACAACGACGTCGCGGGCACCGACTACACCTTCGGCTTCGACACCGCCGTCAATATCGCCACCGAGGCCATCGACCGGCTGCACACCACCGCCGAGTCCCACACCCGCACCCTGGTCGTCGAGGTGATGGGGCGCCATGCGGGCTGGATCGCCGTGCATTCGGGCATCGCGGGCGGCGCCAACGTCATCCTCATCCCCGAGCAGCCCTTCGACATCGGCCAGGTCTGCGGCTGGGTGGAGAACCGCTTCAAGATCAGGTACGCGCCGATCGTGGTCGTCGCCGAAGGAGCGGTCCCCAAGGCCGGGCAGATGGTGGTCAAGGACTCCACGCTGGACGAGTTCGGCCATGTACGGCTCTCCGGTATCGGGGAGTGGCTGGCCCGCGAGATCTCCGACCGCACCGGCAAGGAGGCCCGCACCACGGTCCTCGGCCACATCCAGCGCGGCGGTACGCCCAGCGCCTTCGACCGCTGGCTGGCCACCCGCTTCGGACTGCGCGCCATCGACACCGTGAAGGACCGGGAGTTCGGGACGATGGTGGCGCTGCGCGGCACCGATATCGTGCGCATCCCGCTCGCCGAGGCCGCGGCGGGGACCCGCACCGTGGACCCCTCGCTCTACGCCGAGTTCGGCGTGTTCTTCGGCTGAGCCGTCTTTCGGCCGCGGCGGCCTTTCGGCCGCGGCGGCAGCGGCGACTTCGGCCGATGCCCTTTGGCTGTGGTGCGGTGGCGGCCGGGACCGCGTCGGGCGGGCATCGGGCGACCGTCAGGAGGGGTGCGGTACGACCGCCACCGGACAGCGGGCGTGGTGCAGTACGGCGTGGGCGACCGGCCCCAGCCGCCGCTCCGCGACGCGGGAGCTCGTACGGCGTCCGAGGACCAGCAGCCGAGCCCGCCCCGACGTCCTGACCAGCGCCTGCGCCGGGTTCAGCAGCACCACGTCGGCCAGCACCGCCACCTGCGGATACCGCTCCCGCCAGTCGCGCAGCGCGTCCGAGACCACCTGGCTCTCCTGGTCCTCCCACATCCCGCGGTCCTCCTCCAGCACGTTCAGCATCCAGGCGGATGGCGACGCCGGGGGCAGCGCCCACGCGTGCACCACCCGCAGCAGGGCGTCCCGTTCCAGGGCGGCGCCGAAGGCGAAGTCGGCCGTGGCGTCCGCTGGGGCGTGGGCGTTGAAGCCGAACTGCACCTCACGGGTGCCGCCGCGGACCGGATCCGTCCGCCGGGGTTCCCCGGGCACGGTCACCACCGGGCAGTCGGCGGCCGCGGCCACCCGCAGTGCCACCGAACCCACCGCGAGGCCGTCGAAGCCACCCCATCCCCGCGCCCCCACGACCAGCAGCCCGGCTTCGGCGGCGGCCGTGAGCAGCGCCTCGTCCGGTTCGGCGTCGGCATGCCGACCGGTGACCTCGAGGTCCGGATGGCGGGCCGCGAACCCGGCCACGGTCTGGTCCAGCATCTGCGTGCCCATGTGCTGCCAGGCGTCCACCCCGGGGACCGGGGAGACCCGGCGCGGCAGCGGCGGACACGCGTGCACCAGCAGCAGCGCGACCCCGCGGTGCACCGCCTCCCGGGCGGCCCACTCCGCCGCCGCGAGGCTGCGCCGCGATCCGTCGACCCCCGCTACGACAGGGCCGCTCATCGGGCCTCCTCTACTGCGTCCCGTGCCACGTTCCGCTCGGCCGCTCCGGAGGGTGTTCCGTCCGTTCAGTGTAGGTACGGGAGGCGCCCACGGCCGGGCGGAGCCGGGACGGAGCCCGACGCTCGGGTCCACGCCGGGGACGTTCCGGTTCGGCGCGCGCGGGCGGCATATCCGTGGTGAACTGAATAGACGGGGAAGTGAACCGGGGGAAGCGAACGACCCGCTGGAACGAACCCGTCCCCTCATCGACATCCCGCCGGTCCTCAGGACCGGCGCACCAGACCGCGAGGGGCGGCGACCGCCCCCGGACCGAGAGATCGGTCCGGGGGCGGTTCTGCGTTTCCCACGCTCCGCGCCGCGGCCGCCGGAGGTGGGGGTCCGGGCGCGCACATCCGGGGCCAACTCCCCCGACCTCCCCCGAAAGTGGGGTGGCAGGTCAAGGATTCGGGGGACGCGGAGGCCCGTCGCATGGGCGCAGCATGGGGCCGAGGAAGGGAAGGAGTGGGAAATGCGCTCGAGCACATGGCATCTCACCTCGCGCCGCTCAGCTCTCGTCGTGGGACTCGTCGCCGTGATGGCCGCCGTGGTGGTGATCGGGATGGTCTCCCCCTCCGGAAAGGCGTCCGGGAAGGCGGCGGCGGCCGAGTACCGGCGGGAGCCGGTCGGCAAGACCTCGGTTCCGGCGTTCACCCGGTCCGTCGGTCAGGACCGGAACGATCTGGAGTCACCTTCCAACGGCGGCCGGGCCTTCCTGGGCAACACCCCGGGGCTGTACGCCGGGGCGCCCGACCAGCAGTCCTGTGACCGCGGGGCGCTGATCCGCGGCCTCCAGGGCGACGCGAAGAAGGCGGCCGCCTGGAGCCGTATCCAGCACATCGGCTCGGCGAACGCCATCCCGGACTACGTCGACGGGCTCACCGGTGCCGTGCTGCGGTCCGACACCTACGTGAAGGTCTACGGCTCCCGCCCCGGCGCCAAGCCCTCGTCCGCGGTCCTCCAGGCGGGTACGGCGGTCTTCGTCGACCGGCGCGGGGCGCCCGTGGTGAAGTGCAACTGCGGCAGCCCGGTGCGGATGGCGGCTCCGCCGCAGGACACCCGCCCGACCTTCACCGGCCCCGAGTGGACCGGCTTCTCCAAGAGCACGGTCACCGAGATCCAACCGGCCCCGAAGGCCGTCAAGCGGGTGGTGATGCTGGGGGTGGCCGGGAAGTCCGAGCTCTTCAAGCGTGCGCTCGGTGACAGCGGTAAGGACGGGGACTCCTCGTCCGAGGACACGGTCCTGGCGAAGGCCGACTACCCCTCGTACCTGGCGATGCCGGGTGAGCAGGGCGCACCGGACCTGCCGGAGGCGCCGAAGGTGGGCGAGGCTCCCATCGCTCCGCTGGAGACCAAGCGGCCGTCCGGTTCGCCGTCCGGCGGGATGCCCGAGGCGCAGCCCACCGACCAGTCCACCGACCCCAGCCAGCAGCCGTCCGACCCGGGTCAGCAGTCGCAGCCCTCGGATCCGGGCCAGCAGCCGTCCGACCCGGCGCAGCAGTCCCAGCCGCAGCCGGATCCGAACCAGACCCAGCCGCAGCCCCCGCCCTCCCCGAACCAGCCCCCGCCCAACCAACCGCCTCCCAACCAGCCTCCGCCGAACCAGCCTCCGCCCAACCAGCCGCCTCCGCAGCAGCCGCCGGACCAGAACCAGCAGCCGGACCCCAACCAGACCCAGCCGCCGCCGCAGCCCCCGCCGTCGGGCCCGTGAGGCCCTGAGCGAGGAGCGCTCCCCGACCGGCGTCCGTTCGGTGCAATCCGCGGACGCCGGCCGCGCGCCCCGGCCCCGTACCGGCAGCCCCGGACGGCAGCATGGGCGCCATGGTCCTGCCCGTATTCCTGACCAGGACGATCAAGCTGCTGCTCGGCCGCGAGGACCGGCCGCTGCACACCCAGGCCGCCGCCGCGGCCACGCTCGGCCTGGGCGCGGTCATGCTGCTGGGCTCGTACGCCGTGGTGGCGGCCGAGCGCGACGCCCCCTCCGCGAACCTCACCAGCTACCCCAAGGCCCTGTGGTGGTCGGCCGAGACGGCGACCACCGTCGGCTACGGCGACTTCTACCCGGTCACCCTCTGGGGACGGCTGATCGCCTGTGCGGTGATGTTCGTGGGCATCACCACCTACGGCATGATCACCGCGGCCATCGCCGCCTGGTTCGTCGGCCGTGAGCAGAAGCGCCAGCACCGGCTGACCGAGGCCGTCCACGAACGCGTCCTCGGCGGCGAGCGCCGGCTGTCCGCCGATGCCGAGGCCCTGTCCGCGCGCTTCGACCGCCTCGAGGGCCTGATCACCGCGACCGGCCCCCACCACCCCCACGACGACGACCCCACCCCCTGACCCCCTCGCCTCAACTGCCCGCCGAGCCCGGCCCGTTGAGGACACGACGAAGGGCCCGGCTCGTGAGAGCCGGGCCCTTCGTCGTCGCGCGGTAGCGGTGGGATTTGAACCCACGGAGGAGTTGCCCCCTCACACGCTTTCGAGGCGTGCTCCTTAGGCCGCTCGGACACGCTACCGAGAGAGAGCCTAGCGGACGGGTGGCCGGGAACCGAAATCGGTTCCGGGTGGGGTGGGGGCGGGGTGGGTCAGGGGGCGCGGAAGAAGGCGGTGAGGGGGGCCGCGCACTCGGTGGGGAGGACCCCGGAGATCACCTCGGGGCGGTGGTTGAGGCGGCGGTCGCGGACGACGTCCCAGAGGGAGCCGACCGCACCGGCCTTCTCGTCGGCCGCGCCGTAGACCAGGCGGTCCAGGCGGGACAGGACGATCGCGCCCGCGCACATGGTGCACGGTTCCAGGGTCACCACCAGGGTGCAGCCGGTCAGCCGCCAGCCGCCGAGGCGGCGGGCGGCGGCGCGGAGGGCGAGGACCTCGGCGTGGGCCGTGGGGTCGCCGTGGGCCTCGCGCTCATTGCGGCCGCTGCCGAGGACCGAGCCGTCCGGGCCCAGCACGATGGCGCCGACCGGCACATCCCCCGTTTCCGGTGCCCGTACGGCCTCCTCCAGCGCGAGGCGCATCGGGGTGCGCCAGGGCTCGCGCAGGGGGTCGGGGTCGGGACCCGGCGGGAGGCCGGTCAGCGGATCGGTCATGGCACCAGTGTGGGCGACGGGACGGGGTGGCCGCGGACCGCGGTCAGCGCACCGCCTCCAGCCCCTCCATGCTGCACCCCAGCATGTCGGCGATCGATTCGAGCGCGTCCCCCTCCAGGGCCTTCAGCTCCTTCTCCTCCATGCCGAGGTCGGCCAGGATGTCGCCGTCGCCGAGCGGGCCCACCGGGACGGGCGCGTCGGGATCGGCGTCTTCGTCGTCCTGGTCCGGCTCGCCGTCCTCGGTGCCGTCGAGGTCGACGAGACTGTCCAGGTCGTCTTCGGGGTCACGGCCGAGCAACTCGTCGGTGAGCATCGAACCGTACGAGGTGCGGGCGGCCGCGGCCGCGTCGGATACATAGATGTGCGGGTCGTCCTCGCCGTCCACGCGGACGACGCCGAACCACGCGTCTTCGTGCTCGAGGAAGGCCAGAACCGTGTCGTCGTCCTTGGAGGCTCCACGGGCGAGTTCGATCAGATCGGTCAGGGTCTCCACATCATCGAGCTCTGTGTCGCTCGCTTCCCACCCGTCTGCGGTGCGCGCGAGCAATGCGGCGAAGTACACCGTGACTCTCCCACTGGTCATAGGCGTGCCGGGGCGGGCGGGACAGAGTCCCGCCCCAATCGGAATCGTGGCAGAAACCGTCGCTTCGCGAGAGGTCTTCCGCGCTGCGTCGTGCACCAGTCCAAAGAGATGTCGCTCACGCGGTCCGGGGGTGAACCGGCCCGGAGGCAGCCTCCGGCGGGGCATGAGCGCTCATCCGGACGTCACCAGCCGAACGTCCGCAGGTGTATCGCCTGGCGCATCCGGGCCGAGCGGGTCCGCCGCGGGCGGACCCGGTTCCTTATCGCCCGGGCCTCGTTGAGCGCCCGCAGGAAGCGGTCGCGGCGTCGGCGCCGCTCGGCGGCGCTCTCGTTCGGCCGCTCTGCCATGGGTCAGATCACCCCTCGAGCCGAGTCCCCGTCCGGATGGCAACCGGACGCTCTTGCCCACTTTCCCCCGAATCAGCGGTTTGATGCCACTGCCGCGACAGACTGTCGAAGGGGATCCGAGGGGTTACCGGGGGCGGCCACGGCCCGCGGCTCGGTTACTGTCGATGCCATGCGGATCCATGTCGTCGACCACCCGCTGGTGGCGCACAAACTCACCACGCTGCGCGACAAGCGCACCGACTCCCCCACCTTCCGGCGGCTCGCCGACGAACTGGTGACCCTGCTCGCGTACGAGGGCACGCGCGATGTGCGCATCGAGCCGGTCGACGTCGAGACCCCGGTGACGCCGACGACCGGCGTGCGGCTGTCGCATCCGCGCCCGCTGGTCGTGCCGATCCTGCGGGCCGGTCTGGGCATGCTCGACGGCATGATGCGGCTGCTGCCGACGGCCGAGGTCGGCTTCCTCGGCATGGTCCGGGACGAGCAGACGCTCACGGCGTCCACCTACTCCACCCGGATGCCCAGCGACCTCTCCGGCCGTCAGGTCTACGTCGTGGACCCGATGCTGGCGACGGGCGGGACGCTGGTCGCGGCGATCAAGGAACTGATGTCACGGGGCGCGGACGATGTGACCGCGCTGTGTCTGCTGGCCGCGCCGGAGGGCGTGAAGGTCATGGAGCGCGAGTTGGCGGGCGCGCCGGTGCGGGTGGTCACCTCGTCCCTCGACGAGGGGCTGAACGAGCACGGCTATATCGTCCCGGGGCTCGGCGACGCGGGCGACCGGATGTACGGGGCCGCGGGCTAGAGCCTGTCCGGCGGATCATTGTCACGGCAGGTCAGCCTTGATGATGATCCGCGGGACGCGGCTGGGGGTTGGTTGTCAGGTCATCGCGAAC
>NZ_JBEZHR010000008.1:0-255508 GCF_040650655.1 Streptomyces sp. NPDC048636
ACGCCCGGTTACATTTCGAACCCGGAAGCTAAGCCTTTCAGCGCCGATGGTACTGCAGGGGGGACCCTGTGGGAGAGTAGGACGCCGCCGAACAATCTTTGGAGGACCCCTGGGTCCCAGCGTTCAACGCTGGGACCCAGGGGTCCTTTTGTTTTTGCTGTTTCCGCGCCGACGAGACCGGTGCGGGAGAATGACTGAAGTACCTCAAGACAGGAGTCACCCCGATGTCCACCAACTCTCCCGACGACCGGTCGGAGCGCGAGCCGCGTCGCCGGGACGGCGGCGACCGGCGGGACTCCCGCGACTCCGGCCCCCGCCGTGACCGTGACCGTGGTGGCTTCCGCCGCGATGAGCGGCCGCGTGGGCCGCGTCGCGAGGATGACCGTGGCGGTTTCCGTCGTGACGACCGTGGCGGTCGGCCCGGCGGTGGCTACGAGCGTCGCGATGACCGTCCGCAGGGTCCCCGGCGTGATGACCGCGACGGTGGATCCCGCCAGGGCGGCTTCCGTCGTGACGATCGCCGCGATGAGCGTCCCGGCTTCCGCCGTGATGACGACCGTGGTGGTTTCCGTCGCGATGACCGCCGTGACGACCGTCGTGACGAGCGTCGTGACGAGCGCCCGCGTGGGCCGCGTCGTGATGACGACCGTGGTGGGTTCCGTCGCGATGAGCGTCCCGGTTTCCGTCGTGATGATGACCGTGGCGGTTTCCGGCGTGATGACCGCCGTGATGAGCGTCCGCGTGGCGGGCCGCGTCGTGATGACGACCGTGGCGGATTCCGTCGTGACGACCGTGGTGGTCGGCCCGGCGGTGGCTACGAACGTCGCGATGACCGGCGTGACGACCGTCCGCACGGTCCCCGGCGTGACGATCGGCGTGATGACCGCCCCGGTTTCCGGCGCGATGACCGCCGCGATGAGCGTCCCGGCTTCCGCCGTGACGACGATCGCGGTGGGTTCCGTCGCGATGATCGGCGTGATGACCGTGGTGGCTTCCGTCGTGACGATCGTCGCGATGAGCGTCCCGGTTTCCGCCGTGATGATGACCGTGGCGGTTTCCGGCGTGATGACCGTCGTGATGAGCGTCCGCGTGGCGGGCCGCGTCGTGATGATGACCGTCCCGGTTTCCGTCGTGACGAGCGTCGTGATGATGACCGTCCCGGTTTCCGTCGTGACGAGCGGCGTGATGACCGTCCCGGCTTCCGTCGTGATGACCGGCGTGATGACCGTCCCGGCTTCCGCCGTGACGAGCGGCGTGATGACCGTGGTGGCGACCGCCGTGATGACCGTCGCGACGATCGCCGTGAGGAGCGGCCGCGTGGGCCGCGTCGCGACGACCGCGATGGTGGGTTCCGGCGCGACAGCCGCGACGATCGCGGGCCGCGTCGTCCGTACGGCCAGGGCGGCCGGGGGCGCGATGACCGGTCCGGCGGTGGCTTCAAGGGCCGTCGTGACGACCGTTCCGGTGGCTACGGGCGCCGTGACGACCGGGGCCACGAGCGCGGTGACCGTGAGCCGATCAAGCGGCTGCCGATCCCGGAGGACGTGACTGGCGAGGAGATCGACAAGTCCGTGCGGCAGGAGCTGATGAGCCTGCCGAAGACGCTCGCGGACGACGTGGCCAAGAACCTCGTCATGGTCGCCAAGCTGCTCGACACCGAGCCCGAGCAGGCGTACGAGTACGCCCGTGTCGCGCTGCGGCTCGCCTCCCGGGTGGCCGCCGTGCGTGAGGCCGCCGGGTTCGCCTCGTACGCCGTCGGCAAGTACGCCGAGGCGCTCGCCGAGTTCCGGGCCGCGCGGCGGATGACCGGCAACTCGGAGCTGTGGCCGGTGATGGCCGACTGCGAGCGTGGCATGGGCCGTCCCGAGCGGGCGCTCGCCATGGCCGGTGAGCCCGAGGTGCAGAAGCTGGACCGGGCCGGTCAGGTCGAGATGCGGCTCGTGGCCGCCGGTGCCCGGCGGGACATGGGCCAGGCCGAGGCCGCCGTCGTGACCTTGCAGAGCCAGGAGTTGGCCTCGCACTCCGTCCAGCCGTGGACCGCGCGACTTCGTTACGCGTACGCCGACGCGCTGCTGGCCGTGGGGCGTGAGGCCGAGGCCCGCGAGTGGTTCGCCAAGGCCCTTGAGGCCGATCAGGGTGGGACCACGGACGCGTCGGACCGGCTCGCCGAGCTGGACGGTGTGGAGTTCGTGGACGCCCTCGACCCCGACGAGGCGGTCCAGGACGAGGCCGAGACGGCGACCGCCGAGGAGCCCGAGGCCGAGGAGCCCCGGGCCGAGACGGTCCCGGTCGACGAGCCCCAGGCCGACGAGATCAAGGCCGACGAGCCCCAGGCCGAGGAGCCCGCTGTCGAGGACGCCGAGGTGTCGGAGGAGGACGCCGACGTGACGCACGACGGCGACCTTCCGCGCGACGCCGAGGTGTCGGAAGACGACGCCGACCCGTCGCGGGACGCCGACGATCGCTGACCGCGCACCGCGAGAGGGCGGGACCCGTGCCGTACGGGTTCCGCCCTCTCGCCGTGTCCGGGGTCAGCCCAGCGTCAGACTGCGCAGCACCAGCCCCGTCGCGGGCTTCGGCCCGAACGACGTCGACTTGTGCGGCATGGCGACGCCCTTGCGGGCCAGATCGTGGACGACGTCCTCGTTCACCGGGTGCATCAGCACCGCCGTACCGCCCAGCCGTTCCGCCTGTTCGACGGCGGCCTCGGTGTCGTGGATGTAGCCGATGTGCTCGGGCGCGTCCGGGACGTTCCAGAGGTGGTCCAGGAGCACGCACTGGAGGACCGTCGCGTCCAGGGTGCGCCATGCCTCCGGCCGTCCCTCGGGGACCGTACGGGCCAGCAGTTCGGCGTCCGGGCGGTCCAGGAGGTGGAAGCGTCCGTCCCCGGTGAGCAGGAAGGCGTTTCCGCCGGGGTCCGCGGTCGTGGCCTCGGCCAGGGCCTCGAGGGCGTGCGGCAGGGGGCCGTCGATCTCCTGGATCCGGAAGGCGTGGCCCGCCGCCGCCAGTGCCTTGGCGGGCGGCAGCCGTCGCAGCAGCCGGTGGATGGCGCGGACCCGGAGGGGGTAGCGGGTGGTGTCCACGAGCAGGACGAGTCCGTAGTCCCACGGGCCGGGCTCCGGCCGCTCCTCGCGCAGTCGCAGATACGTCGCCCAGCGGTGGTGGCCGTCGGCGATGAGTGCCTGGTGGTTGCGGAGGTCGTTGGCGATCTCGACGAGGTCGGTCGGGTCGGTCAGCCGCCACAGATGGTGGTCGATGCCGTCCTCGGTGGTCGTGGACAGCAACGGTTCGCGCCCTACGGTGCGTTCGATGACATGGGCGGCACCGCTCGCCCCGCCGTTGCCGCGGTAGGCGAGCAGCAGGGGCTCCAGGTTGGCCGCGGTGGCGCGCATCAGATCGGCGCGGTCCTCGACGATATGCGGCATGACGTCCTCGTGCGGGAGGACGATGCCCTCCTCGCGGGGGCTCAGCCGAAGGGCACCGATCAGACCGCGCTGGAGGGTCCGACCGTCGCGCTGTTCGTAGATGTAGAGCGCCGGTTCCGGATCGGCGGCGAGGATGCCGTCCGCCTGCCAGCGGCGCAGTGTCTCGGCGGCCTGCCGGTGGCGGTCGGCGGGGGTGCCGGCCTGCGGCAGGATCAACCGGACGATGTTGTAGGGGTCCGCGGTCTCGAGTTCGCGCAGACCGTCGGGGCGCACCACCACGTCGTAGGGCGGGGAGGTGACAGCCGCGATGCTGCTGACCCGTTCCGCCGCGTAGCGCAGCCCTCGGAACGGGGTGAGCTGGAGACCTTGCCCGCCAGGCCCTGGAATGCTCATTTGAGAATGCTATGCCCAGGACGGGGATGGGCGATGATCGGGGGAGAAGCGCACAGATCTGCGAGGAGCGTATCCATCCATGAATCAGACCGCCGTCCGGACCCGGCCCGAGGGCAGTCAGCGGCCGCTGAACGAGGTGTACGACACCGCTCTGCTGGACCTCGACGGGGTGGTGTACGCGGGGGGCGAGGCGATCGACCACGCCGTGGAGGCGCTGGGCACCGCGCGGGACGACGGGATGCGGCTGGCGTATGTGACCAACAACGCACTGCGCACCCCGCAGGCGGTGGCCGAGCATCTGACCCGTCTCGGGGTGCCCGCCGGAGCCGATGACGTGATCACCTCGGCACAGGCGGTGGCCCGGCTGATCGCCGAACAGCTGCCGTCGGGCGCGCGGGTGCTGGTGATCGGCGGTGACGGGCTGCGGGTGGCGCTGCGCGAGCGCGGTCTGACGCCGGTGGAGTCGGCGGACGACGATCCGGCGGCGGTGGTGCAGGGCTACGGCGGACCGGATATGCCCTGGTCCCGGCTGATGGAGGCGGGGTACGCGGTGGGGCGCGGGGTGCCGTGGTTCGCGTCCAACACGGATCTGACGATTCCGAGCGGCCGGGGGATCGCCCCGGGCAATGGCGCGGCCGTCGAGGTCGTACGGATCGTCACGGGTGCGTCCCCGCAGGTGGCGGGGAAGCCGCTGCCGCCGATGCACCGGGAGACGATCCTGCGGACCGGCGCCCGGCGGCCGTTGGTGGTCGGGGACCGGCTGGACACCGATATCGAGGGCGCGTACGCGGGTGAGGTGGACTCGCTGCTGGTGCTGACCGGGGTGACGGACGCGGCGGGGCTGCTGGCGGCCGGGCCGAAGCACCGGCCGACCTATGTGGATCGCGACTTGAGGGGGCTGCTCGGCTCACAGCCCGAGGTGGAGCCGGTCGCAGAGGCGGGCGGCGCGGAGGGTTTCCGATGCGGGGGCTGGACGGCCCGGGTGCGTGACGGCGTGCTGCTGCTGGAGGGCGAGGGGGCGGAACCGATGGACGGGCTGCGGGCGCTGTGCGCGGCGGCCTGGACCGCGGCGGGGGACGGTGTGAGCGGCGCGGACGCGGGGAAGGCTCTGGCCCGGCTGGGCTGGTGAGCGGCTGGATGCCCCGGGGGTGGGGTGGCCGGCCGCGCCGGTGAGGTGGCCTCGCGGACTCCGGTGCCCGACCGGATACGGCGGATGAGGCTTAGGGTAACCTAACCTAAGCGTTGATCGACCGTGCAGTGAGGTGGAGTTCCGCGTGACCCTGGTCAGTCCGGTGAAAGCCGGGACCGAGACTGCGACTGCGCCACCGGGGCGCCGCACCGCGCGTCGAGCGGCCGGACTGGCCGCGTCGGTCGCCCTGCTGCTGGTGGTCGTCGCGGCCAGCATCGCCATCGGCTCCAAGCCGATCCCCCTGGACGAGGTCTGGCACGGGCTGTTCCACTACAGCGGCCGGAACAGCGATGTGGTGATCCGGGACGTACGGGTGCCGCGCACCCTCCTCGGGCTGCTCGTCGGCATCGGTCTCGGCCTCTCCGGCGCCGTCATCCAGGCGCTCACCCGCAATCCGCTGGCCGATCCGGGGCTGTTGGGCCTGAGCACCGGAGCGGCCGCGGCCGTGGTGTCGGCGATCAGTTTTCTCGGTGTCACCTCGCTGACCGGCTATGTGTGGTTCGCCTTCCTCGGCACCGCCGCGGCCTCGGTGCTGGTGTACGCGCTGGGCGGCAGCCGCGGGGCCAGCCCGGTGCGGCTCGCGCTCGCGGGCACCGCCGTGTACGCCGCGCTCTACGGCTACGTCAACGCCGTTCAGCTGCTGGACGGGGTGGCGCTGGACAAGATGCGCTTCTGGATGGTCGGTTCGCTCGCCTCCGCGAACATGACGATCGTCCAGCAGGTCGCGCCGTTCCTGCTGGGCGGGTCGGTACTGGCGCTGGCCCTCGCCCGCCCGCTCAACGCCATGGCGCTCGGTGACGACACCGCCCGCGCGCTCGGCACCCATCTGGGCCGTACCCGGGCGCTGTCGATGCTGGCCGTCACCCTGCTCTGCGGGGCCGCGACCGCCGCCTGCGGACCGATCGCGTTCGTCGGGCTGATGGTGCCGCATCTGGTGCGCGCGCTCACCGGCCCCGATCTGCGCTGGATCCTGCCGTACGCCGCGGTGCTCTCGCCGGTGCTGGTGCTGGGCGCGGATGTGATCGGCCGGGTGGCGGCCCGGCCCGCCGAACTCCAGGTCGGGGTCGTCACCACCTTCATCGGCGGTCCCGTCTTCATCTACCTCGTACGCCGCCGAAGGATGGCCCAACTGTGAACGCGAGCAAGCGCATGACGCCCAGGACGCGCGGGGTGACGCTGCGCACCCGCGGGTTCTCGCTGCGCCTGGACCTGCGCGGGGCGATTGTCGGCCTGCTGCTGATCGCCGTATCGCTGGCGATGAGCGTCGTCCTCATCGGCAGCGGCGACTTCCCCATCGCCCCCGCCGATGTCCTGCGCACCCTGGCCGGTAACGGCACCGTGGCCCAGGACTTCATCATCAATGAGCTGCGGATGCCGCGGGTGCTGGTGGGGTTGCTGGTCGGTGCGGCGCTCGGGCTGGCCGGTGCGCTCTTCCAGAGCATCTCCCGCAATCCGCTGGGCAGTCCGGACGTGGTCGGCTTCGGACAGGGTTCGGCGGCCGGGGCGCTCGCGGTCATCGTGCTGTTCCAGGGCGGTCCGGGCGCGGTCGCGGCCGGTGCGGTCGTCGGCGGTCTGGTGACCGGCGCCGGGGTCTACGCGCTGGCGTGGCGGCAAGGCGTCCACGGCTACCGGCTGGTGCTCGTGGGCATCGGCGCCTCCTCGATGCTCAGCGCGGTCAACGGCTATCTGCTGACCAAGGCCGACCTCCCGGACGCCACCCGCGCGGTGGTGTGGCTGACCGGATCGCTCAACGGGCGTGACTGGAGCCAGGTCTGGCCGCTGGCCGTCGTCTGCGCCGTACTGCTGCCGGTGGTGCTGGGGCACGCCCGGGACCTGCGGATGCTGGAGATGGGCGACGACAGTGCGTACGCCCTCGGGGTGCGGGTGGAGCGGACCCGGCTGGTGCTGATGCTCGCGGCCATCGTGCTCACCGCGTCCGCCACGGCCGCCGCCGGGCCCGTCGCCTTCGTGGCGCTCACCGCCCCGCAACTGGCCCGTCGGCTCACCCGCTCCTCGGGGCCGAATCTGCTGCCGTCGGCCTGGATGGGCGCCGGGCTGCTGATCACCGCGGACTGGTCCGCGCAGCGGCTCTTCGGGGCTGATCAGCTGCCGGTGGGTGTGCTCACCGGGATGCTGGGCGGCGCCTATCTGCTGTGGCTGCTGGTGACCGAACGCAAGGCGGGGCGGATATGACGAAACACAACGGCGTGGACGGAGACGCGGACCCCACCATGGACGAGGACATGGACAAGGACATACCCCAGGACAAGGACACCCGGCAGACCGTGGCTTCCAGCACCCCCACCGGCTCCACCGGCGCCCCCGCCACACGGCCGAAGGGCGCCGCCGACGGGCCGCAGCGGCTCGTCGCCGAGGGGCTCACCCTCGCCTATGACCGCCGTACGGTCGCCGAGGACCTCTCCGTCACCATCCCGGACCACTCCTTCACGGTGATCGTCGGTCCCAACGCCTGCGGTAAGTCCACGCTGCTGCGCGCCCTGTCCCGGATGCTCAAGCCCGCCGCCGGATCGGTGCTGCTGGACGGGGAGGCGATCGGCTCGCTGCCCGCCAAGAAGGTCGCCCGCACCCTCGGACTGCTGCCCCAGTCCTCGATCGCCCCGGACGGGATCACCGTCGCCGACCTGGTCGCCCGCGGCCGCTATCCGCACCAGGGGCTGCTGCGCCAGTGGTCGGAGAAGGACGAGCGGATCGTCCAGGAGTCGATGGACGCCACCGGCGTGGGCGAGCTGGGCGACCGCTATGTCGATGAGCTCTCCGGCGGCCAGCGCCAGCGGGTGTGGATCGCGATGGCCATCGCCCAGCAGACCCCGCTGCTGCTGCTCGACGAGCCCACCACCTATCTGGACATCCAGCACCAGATCGATGTACTGGACCTGTGTGCCCAGCTCCACGAGGAGAAGGGCCGCACCCTCGTCGCGGTCCTCCATGACCTCAACCACGCCGCCCGCTACGCCACCCATCTGATCGCGATGCGCGACGGGGTGGTCGTCGCCGAGGGCGCACCGGCCGAGGTGGTCACCGCGGAGCTGGTGGAACGGGTCTTCGGACTGCGCTGTCAGGTGATCGACGATCCGGAGACCGGTACCCCGCTGGTCATCCCGGCCGCTCGGCGGGCCCGTACGGCAGGTGCTCCGGCCGCCTCGGACAAAACGGCCGGATCTCCGGTCCGGGGGGACGACGAGCCGCGTGAGCTGTCGGCGGCTACAGCAGCTTCCGCAGCCGGACCAGATCGAGCAGCCCCGCCTCCAGCTTGACCCGGCCGCTGCCCCAGGCCCGGGCGAAGTGCAGCTCACCGTCGACCAGCGCCACCAGGTCGTCACCGGTCATCGCCAGCCGGATCTGCGCACGCTCGGGCGGCGGGCCGGGGACCGTCGTCACATCCTCGATCCGGCTGTCCACCAGACGGCCGACGAAGGTGGTGTCGAGGTCGGTGATCCAGCAGCTCACCGAGCGGTCGAGCGCGGCGGCGCCGCGGAGGTCCCCGTTCGCGCCCGCGAGGTTCTCCGCCAGTTTGTCGAGTGCGCCACGGCACTGTTCCAAGGTCGCCATCGCGATGACCGTACCCCAGGTCGCGCACGTCGGAGAACGTACGGTTCGCGGTAGCGTCGGGGCCATGAGTGAGCCGATGCCGGGCGTACGGCCCGGAGCAGAGTCCGGCGCCGGGCCCGCCGTGCCGGACCTCACCACGGACCCGGCGCCGTGGCCCGCGGCCGGGCCGTCCCCGGACGCCGCCCAGCCCCCGGAGAGCGCGGAGCGCGCGGAAGACACTGTCCCGGGGACCTCGGAGGGCGGGGAGCTCCCCCGGCCCCCGGAGGACGCCCCGCCCGCCGAGGCTCCCGGACCCGCCGCCCCGGCGCCGCTCGGCGTTCCCCGTACCCCCACCGGTGTGGCCGAGGTCGACGCCCGGCTCGACCGGCTGGCCGATGCCGACCACCTCGGGACCGGTGAGCATCTGGAGGTGTACGAGGATGTGCACCAGGGCCTGCGCGACACGCTGACGGCACTCGACCGGCGGCCCGGACCTCCGGCCCCCGCCCCGCACGGCCCCGCCTGACGATCTCCGGAACCGACCTCAGGAGCTGAACCACCCGTGGCAGTGACCCGCCCACGACGCGTACGACTCGACGCGGAGCTGGTGCGCCGCAAGCTGGCCCGTTCCCGTGAGCACGCCGGCCAGCTGATCGCCGCGGGACGGGTCACCGTCGGAGGGACGACCGCGACCAAAGCCGCCACCCAGGTGGAGATCAGTGCCGCGGTCGTCGTGATCAAGGACGACAGCGACCCGGAGTATGTCTCGCGCGGCGGCCACAAGCTGGCGGGCGCCCTCTTCGCCTTCAGCGAGGAGTACCGCAGCGGGCCGGGCGCGGGGCAGCTCACGGACGTCCGGCCGGTGCCCGGCGCGGCGCTGGCGGTCGCCGGGCGGCGGGCGCTGGACGCGGGCGCGTCCACCGGCGGATTCACCGACGTCCTGCTGCGCGCGGGCGCTTCCGGTGTGGTCGCCGTGGACGTCGGCTACGGGCAGCTCGCGTGGTCCCTCCAGAGCGATGAACGCGTGACCGTTTTGGACCGTACGAACGTACGCGAGCTGACGCTGGAACAGATCGGAGGGGAGCCCGTGGACCTGGTGGTCGGCGATCTCTCCTTCATTCCGCTGGGGCTGGTGCTGCCCGCCCTGGTGCGCTGTGCCGCGCCCGACGCCGATCTGGTGCTGATGGTCAAACCGCAGTTCGAGGTCGGCAAGGAACGGCTGGGCAGCGGCGGTGTCGTGCGCAGTGCCGAACTGCGCGCCGAGGCGGTGCGCGGGGTGGCGGAAAAGGCGGCGGGACACGGGCTGGGAGTGCTGGGTGTGACGGCCAGCCCGCTGCCCGGACCGTCGGGCAATGTCGAGTATTTTCTGTGGATGCGCGCCGGGGCGCCGGCACTGGACCCGGCCGATGTTGACCGTGCAGTGGCGGAGGGGCCCAGTTGACCACTTCAGAAGCAGCGTCGGAAACAGCGGACCGAACCGGTCGTACGGAGCCGGCCGACGCTCCCGTACTCGCTCCCATGACGCCGACGGCCGAGCCGGCTGCCGGGCGCACCATCTTCCTGCTCGCGCACACCGGCCGCCCCGCGGCCGTCCGCAGTGCGGAGCTGGTGGTGCAGGGGCTGCTGCGCAGCGGTATCGGTGTGCGGGTGCTCGCCGCGGAGGCCGCGGATCTGCCGCTGCCGCCCGCGGTCGAGCTGGTCGAGGCGGGCCGGGATGTCCTGGACGGCTGTGAGCTGCTGGTGGTGCTCGGCGGGGACGGGACGCTGCTGCGCGGGGCGGAGTTCTCGCGGATCTCCGGAGTGCCGATGCTCGGGGTCAACCTGGGCCGGGTCGGCTTCCTGGCCGAGGCCGAGCGCGATGACCTGGACAAGGTCGTGGACCGGGTGGTGACCCGGAGTTACGAGGTCGAGGAGCGGATGACGATCGATGTGCTCGTCCGCAACGACGGCCATATCGTGCACACCGACTGGGCGCTGAACGAGGCGTCGGTGGAGAAGGCGGCCCGCGAGCGGCTGCTCGAGGTCGTCACCGAGGTCGACGGCCGTCCGGTGTCCCGCTTCGGCGGTGACGGCGTGGTCTGCGCGACCCCGACCGGCTCCACGGCGTACGCCTTCTCGGCGGGCGGCCCGGTGGTCTGGCCCGAGGTGGAGGCGCTGCTGATGGTGCCGATCAGCGCCCATGCGCTGTTCGCCAAGCCGCTGGTGACCACGCCGGACTCGGTGCTCGCGGTGGAGGTGCAGCCGCAGACGCCGCACGGGGTGCTGTGGTGCGACGGGCGCCGCACGGTGGAACTGCCCGCGGGGGCGCGGGTGGAGGTGCGGCGCGGTGCCGTACCGGTGCGGCTGGCACGGCTGCACCACGCGTCGTTCACCGACCGGCTGGTGGCCAAGTTCGCGCTGCCGGTCGCGGGCTGGCGCGGCGCCCCCCACTAGCGCCCGCGGCAGCGGTGAACCGTGCCGGTCATACGCGCCGGTAAACCGTGACGAAGGGGTCCGTCCGCCCGGTCATCCGTGCGGACGGAACCCGGAAGGTGAGCCCCGTCGTCGCATCGGACCCACCAAACCTCGTATGGTCTTGCACGTGCTGGAGGAGATGCGGATACGTGCGCTGGGCGTCATCGACGACGCGGTCGTCGAGCTGTCGCCCGGGTTCACCGCGGTGACCGGTGAGACCGGCGCGGGCAAGACCATGGTGGTCACCAGTCTGGGGCTGCTGCTGGGCGGCCGGGCCGACGCCGCCCTGGTACGGATCGGCGCCAAGGCGGCCGTTGTCGAGGGGCGGATCACGCTGGACGCGCGCTCGGCCGCGGCCGTACGGGCCGAGGAGGCGGGCGCCGAACTGGACGACGGCGCGCTGCTGATCAGCCGTACGCTCTCCGCCGAAGGCCGCTCCCGGGCCCATCTGGGCGGCCGGTCGGTCCCCGTGGGGCTGCTGGGCGAGCTGGCCGACGAGCTGGTGGCGGTGCACGGCCAGACCGATCAGCAGGGCCTGCTGCGCCCCGCCCGGCAGCGTGAGGCGCTGGACCGGTACGCGGGCGAGGCGGTCGCCGGACCGCTGGAGAAGTACGCGGGCGCCTACCGCAGACTGCGCGCCGTCACCGCCGAGCTGGACGAGCTGACCACCCGCGCCCGGGAGCGAGCCCAGGAAGCCGATCTACTCCGCTTCGGTCTCGAGGAGGTGGCCGCGGCCGAGCCCCGCGCGGGGGAGGACGGTGAGCTGGCCACCGAGGCCGAGCGGCTCGGCCACGCCGAGGCCCTGGCCTCCGCGGCCGCCCTCGCCCACGCCGCGCTCGCCGGGAACCCGGAGGACCCCGAGGGCGTGGACGCCACCACTCTGGTCGGCGGCGCCGCCCGGGCCCTGGAGGCCGTACGCTCCCACGACCCCGCGCTCGCGGGGCTGGCCGACCGGATCGGCGAGGTCGGCATCCTGCTGGCGGATGTCGCGCAGGAGCTGGCGGGCTACGCCGACAACCTCGACGCCGACCCGTTGCGGCTGGCCGCCGTCGAGGAGCGGCGCGCGGCGCTGACCCAGCTGACCCGCAAGTACGGCGAGAGCATCGCGGACGTACTGGTCTGGGCGGAGCGGAGCGCGGCCCGGCTGGCCGAGCTGGACGGCGACGACGACCGCATCGGCGAGCTGACCGCCGAGCACGACGCGCTGCGCGGCGAACTCGGCGAGCTGGCGCAGACGCTCAGCGACGCCCGGACCGAGGCCGCGGCCCGCTTCGCCGGGGCGGTCACCGCCGAACTGGCCGAACTGGCCATGCCGCACGCCCGGGTGACCTTCGCCATCCGCCAGACCGACGCCGCGGACGAGACGGCGGGCGTCGACGTCGGCGGCCGGGCCGTGCTCTACGGTCCGCACGGCGCCGACGAGGTCGAGCTGCTGCTCGCCCCGCACCCCGGTGCCCCGCCCCGCCCGATCGCCAAGGGCGCCTCCGGCGGTGAGCTGTCCCGGGTGATGCTCGCGGTCGAGGTGGTGTTCGCCGGTTCCGATCCGGTGCCGACGTACCTCTTCGACGAGGTGGACGCGGGCGTCGGCGGCAAGGCCGCGGTCGAGGTCGGCCGTCGGCTGGCCCGGCTGGCCCGCTCCGCGCAGGTCGTGGTGGTCACGCATCTGCCCCAGGTCGCGGCGTTCGCCGATCGGCACCTGGTGGTGGAGAAGACCAACGACGGGTCGGTGACCCGCAGCGGGGTCAAGGCCATGGAGGGCGAGGACCGCGTACGGGAGCTGTCGCGGATGCTGGCCGGCCAGGAGGACTCGGAACTGGCGCGGGCGCACGCGGAAGAGCTGCTGGAGGCGGCGCGCGCCGGACGCTAGACCCCGGTCCGGTCCGTTCCCGCCGTCAGGCGAGCGCGCGGCGTTCGTATGACGGAGAAGCGGAGAAAGCGGAGAAGCGGAGAAGCGGAGAAGGGGGCGGCCGGCGGGCCGGGCTCCCCGGGGGTCACCCATACGGGTGGTACTGCGGACGTACGGCCGAGCCAGGGCCGGGCGCCCCGCGCGGGCGGTGCCGCGAGGGCACCGCGACTGCTGGCATTCTGGGGCCCGGCGCACCCGTACCGCCCGCACCGCCGCGCCCCTCCCCGACCCCTCTATCGCCTCAGGAGCTCCGCCCGCGTGAGCAGTACCGTGAGCAGCACCCCGGTCCCGCCGCACGGGCAGTCGTCGCTGCACGCCGTCCAGGTGCTGGGCAGGGGCGGTTCGGGCAGCGGGGTGCATGTGCGGTCGCTGTCGGCCGGGCTGGTGGCGCGCGGGCTGCGGGTGACCGTATGCGGGCCCTGGAGCGCCGAACGGGGCTACGGCTTCACCGAGGCGGGCGCGCGGTTCACCGCCCTCGACGCGCTGACCGACGCCGGGAGCGTCGCCTCGCTGCGGGCGGCCTCGCTCGGCGCGGAGCTGGTGCACGCCCACGGGCTGCGTTCCGGGCTGCTGGCCGCGATGGCCCTGCGCGGCCGCCGCGTTCCGCTGATCGTCACCTGGCACACCACGGTGGACACCGACGGGGCACGGGGACCGGTGGTCCGGCTGATGGAGCGCACGGTGGCGCGCACCGCCGCGATCGTGCTGGGCGCCTCCTCGGACCTGGTGGAGCGGGCCCGCGCCCGGGGCGCCCGGGACGCGCGGCTGGCACCGGTCGCGGTCCCGGCGCCGCGCGGCGGGGCCGTCATGAACGGCGTGGACGACGGCGAAGGGCAGAAGGCCCGGGCCGAACTGGGCGTCGTGGAACGGCCGTTGCTGGTCACGGCGGGCCGCCTGGAGCGCGCGGGCTGCGGTCCGCTGCTGGACGCGGCCCGCCGGTGGCGGACGCTGGACCCGCAGCCGATGCTGGTGGTCGCGGGGGAGGGGCCGGACCGGGCGCCGCTCCAGCGCAGGATCGAGGCGGAGGGGCTGCCGGTGCGGCTGCTGGGCCGCCGTGACGATGTGCCGGAGCTGCTGGCGGCGGCCGATGTCGCGGTGCTCTCCAGCCGCTGGGAAGCGCGTTCGCTGCTCGCGCAGGAGGCGCTGCACGCGGGGGTGCCGCTGGTCGCCACGGCCGTGGGCGGGGTGCCCGAACTGGTCGGGGACGCGGCCGAACTGGTGCCGTACGGCGACCCGGAGGCGCTGGCCGAGGCGGTGACCGGGCTGCTCGCCGACCCCGCGCGCCGGATGGCGCTGGCCGCCGCCGGGCGGGCGCGGACGGCCGGTTGGCCGACCGAGGACGACACGGTCGGTCATGTCCTCAGCGTCTACGACGAGTTGGTTCAGACCTTTTGGCGCCAAGGGGGTTGACGGCCCCCGGCGGCGATCGGCAGGGTGCTGCGCAGTGACCGCGAGAGAGCGCTCTCCATCGCGCCGTCCGTCATCCTCGCGCACTGTCCCGGCAAACCCCCACCACGCCGAGGAGCACGTCACCATGATCAGTCGCCGCAAGCTGCTGGGTTCCCTCGCCGCGACCGCGGCCGCCGCCGGTTCCGGTCTCGCCCTCACCGGCGGCCGGGCGGACGGCGCCCAGCGCGCCGCCACCCTGCCGCTCACCGTCGTCAACCGCACCGGTCAGTTCGCCGATACGTCGATATGGCTCTACATCGTCGGCAGTGAGGGCGGACGCCAGGTACGGGTGACCCCCGACGGTCAACTCGCCCCCGTCGCCCTGTCCGACAACGGCCCCGACGGCTGGACCGACTACGCCATCCCGCTGGCCGGGAGCGGGGAGACCCGGCTGACCCTGCCGCGGATGTCCGGCCGGATCTATGTCGCGCTGGGCTCCCGGCTGAAGCTCAGGGCGGTCGATGACGGCGCGGGCAACGCCGCGCTGCGATACCCGGCGGGCTGGGTCTCGGGGGACCCCAACTACGAAGTCCTGCACGACTGCGCGGAGTTCACCTTCAACGCCGACGGCATGTTCTGCAACACCACCATGGTGGACATGTTCAGCGTGCCGCTGGCGATCCGGCTCACCGGTGCCAAGGACCAGACCACCGGCACCCTCAGGGACGGCGCCCGCGACACGGTGTTCTCCGGGCTCGCCGCGACCGACGACTTCGGTCCGCTGGTGCTCGGCGACCGGCTGCGGGTGATCGCCCCGGGCCATGGTCTGGGCGCCGGACTGTTCCCGCAGGACTACTTCGCGTCCTATATCGACCAGGTCTGGGACACCTACGGATCGAAGGACCTCAAGATCACCACCAACGCGGGCACCTTCACCGGCCGGGTCGGCGGCGGCAGGCTCTCCTTCACCGGCCCCGCCGCCGTCTCCTTCGCCAAACCCTCCACCAAGGACGTGCTGTTCTGCGACGGTGCGCTCGCCGCGCCCAACGACGGGACGACGGGCCCGGTCGCGGCCGTCCTCGGCGCGGGCTTCAACCGCACCACCCTGCACGGCGCGGCCGGACAGCCGGTCACCGACCCGGCCGCCTTCTACACCGAGCGGATCACCCACCACTACGCCAAGGCCATGCACGCGGCCACCACCGACGGCAAGGCGTACGGCTTCGCCTTCGACGACGTCGCCGACTTCGCGTCCTACCTCCAGGACACCGCGCCGACCGGGCTCACCCTCACCCTGACCCCGTTCTGAACCGGTTCCGGGTCGCCCGGCGCGGCGACCGCTCAGCGGACATGGCGGCGGGCCTGGAGGGCCACTCCCAGGGCGAGCACCGTCTGGGGGTCCTCCAGGTCGCTGCCGAGCAGCCGCGAGATCCTGGCCAGCCGGTCGTACAGCGTCTGCCGGTTGAGATGCAGCGCACGGGCCGTCTCCGCCTTGCGGCCCGCATGCCGCAGATACACCTCGAGCGTCGGCAGCAACGGCGGCCGGGCGGTGCGGTCATGGGCGAGCAGCGGACCGATCACCCGGTCGACGAAGGCGGCCAGATCCCCGTGCTCACGCAGTCGCCACAGCAACAGATCGACATCCAGGCTGCGGACGTCGTACCAGTCCCGGAACGGCAGCCCCCGCGCCGCGTTGGCCGCCTCCGCCGCATGCCGCAGCTCGGCCCCGGCCGCCTCCCAGCCGACCGCGAGACCCGCGATCACCACCGCGGGACGCGCACCGGACAGGTCCGGCCACGCCCGCTGCACCCCGGCCCGCAGCGCCGCCGCGATCCGCTCGGCGACCGCACCGCGCTCGGCCGCGTCCCGCAGCCCCACCAGCAGCGGCACCCGGCCCTCCGGCAGCCGCACCCCCAGCAGCACCGGCGACCCCACCGCCGCCAACTCCTCCTGGAGCGCATGGGCCAGGGCCGCCCAGCTCTCCCCGCCGCCCAGCGGACGTACGTCCTCCGCCAGCCGCGCCACCACCGGCAGCAGCGGGCCGTCCCCCGGCCGGAAGCCCAGCACCCGCGCCTGGGCGGGCGCCTCCGACGGCTCGATCCGGCCTTCCGCGAGATCGGTGAGGAAGTCGCCCCGGCCCCGGGCCGCCAACTCCTCCTCCTGACGGGCCCGCAGCAGCACCACCGCCAGCAGATCCGCCGTCCGCTCGGCCGCGATCCGGTGCACCGGCCCCAGCGGCCCGGCCACCGGGAGCACGGTCAGCCGGGCCCGTACCGCCCCCGGACCGTGGCCGCCGCCCGGGATGTCCGCGAGGACACTGCCCGCCGGGGGCTCCGGCTGCTCGGACGCCCGGCGCGCCCGCAGCCCCTCCCACACCTGGAGCGGATCGGCGAGCCCCGGCCGGGCCGCCTCCTCGCCCGGCCCCGCCGCGTAGAGCAGATGGCCGTCGGGAGTCTCCAGGAAGACCGGGTTGGCCGCGAACCGGGCGAAATGGCGCAGGATCTCCGGCACCCCGCCGCCGCGCAGCAGTACCTCGGTCGCCTGCCGGTGCACCACATCGGCCTGGCGCAGCAGGGCGTAGTGCTCATTGACGATCTCGGTGTGGATCTCCTCGGTGACCGCCACGAACGGCACTTCGCGATGGAGTTGCACCAGCGGCAGCCCACAGGAGCGCGCGGTGTCCACCACCGGCCCCGGCAGCGAACGGAACCGCGCTCCCAGCTCCACCACCAGCGCCGCGATACCGCGCTCGGCCAGTCTGCGGACGAAGGCCCGCTGCTCGGCCGGTCGCGGTCCGACGCCGAGCCCGGTGGTCAGCAGCAGCTCCCCGCCGCGCAGCAGCGCCGCGATATTGGGCGCCTCGCCCGCGTGCACCCAGCGCACGGGCCGGTCCAGCAGTTCCTGTCCGGACACCACCTCGGGGAGCCCGCGGCGCAGCGCCGGGAGGTCGAGCGCCCGCGCCACGGTGATCGTCCCCTGGGGACCCTGCGGTTCCATGGTCAGGACGTTACCCGGAGCGGGCGATACGGGCCGGTGGGCGCGGGCGCCCACCGGCCGGGGTCAGCCGCGGCCGGGGTCAGCCGCCGTACGCGCCGGAGGCGGTCAGCCGCAGCGCGGTGTCGATCAGTGGCACATGGCTGAACGCCTGCGGGAAGTTGCCCACCTGCCGCTGGAGCCGCGGGTCCCACTCCTCGGCCAGCAGCCCCAGGTCGTTACGGAGCCCGAGCAGCTTCTCGAAGAGCTTGCGGGCCTCGTCCACCCGGCCGATCATCGCCAGATCGTCGGCGAGCCAGAACGAGCAGGCCAGGAAGGCGCCTTCATCGCCCTCGAGACCGTCCACCCCCGCGTCCTCACCGGCCGTCGGGTAGCGCAGCACAAAGCCGTCGGGGGTGGACAGCTCGCGCTGGATCGCCTCGATGGTGCCGATCACCCGCTTGTCGTCCGGCGGCAGGAAGCCCATCTGCGGAATGAGCAGCAGGGAGGCGTCCAGCTCCTTGGAGCCGTAGGACTGGGTGAAGGTATTGCGCTCGGCGTCGTAGCCCTTCTCGCACACATCCCGGTGGATCTGGTCGCGCAGATCCCGCCAGCGGTCCAACGGGCCGTCCACATCACCCGATTCGATCAGCTTGACGGTGCGGTCCACCGCGACCCAGGCCATCACCTTGGAGTGCACGAAGTGGCGGCGCGGACCGCGCACCTCCCAGATGCCCTCGTCCGGCTCGTCCCAGTGCTCCTCGAGGTAGCGGATCAGCTTCAGCTGGAGCACGCTCGCGTAGTCGTTGCGCGCCAGGCCCGTCATATGGGCCAGGTGCAGCGCCTCGGTGACCTCGCCGTAGACATCCAGCTGGAGCTGGCCCGCCGCGCCGTTGCCGACCCGGACCGGCTGCGAGCCCTCGTAGCCGGGCAGCCAGGTCAGCTCCGCCTCCGACAACTCCCGCTCGCCCGCGATCCCGTACATGATCTGGAGGTTCTCCGGGTCGCCCGCGACCGCGCGCAGCAGCCACTCGCGCCAGGCGCGGGCCTCCTCGCGGTAGCCGGTGCGCAGCAGCGAGGACAGGGTGATCGCCGCGTCCCGCAGCCAGGTGAAGCGGTAGTCCCAGTTGCGGACACCGCCGATGTCCTCCGGGAGGGAGGTGGTGGGCGCCGCCACGATGCCGCCGGTGGGCGCGTAGGTCAGTGCCTTGAGGGTGATCAGCGAACGGACCACCGCGTCCCGGTAGGGGCCGTGGTACGTGCAGTGCTCGACCCACTCGCGCCAGAACGCCTCGGTGGCCTCCAGCGCGGCCTCCGGCTCGGGCATCGCGGGCTGCTCCTTGTGCGAGGGCTGCCAGCTGATGGTGAAGGCGATCCGGTCGCCGGGGGCGACCGTGAAGTCGGCGTAGGTGGTCAGGTCCTTGCCGTAGGTGTCCACCTCGGTGTCCAGCCAGACCGAGTCGGGACCGGCGACCGCGACCGTGCGGGTGTCCACCTTGTGCACCCAGGGCACGACCCAGCCGTAGGAGAAGCGCATCCGCAGCGCCGAGCGCATCGGCACCCGGCCGCTGACGCCCTCCACGATCCGGATCAGCTGCGGGGCGCCGTCCCGCGGCGGCATGAAGTCGATCACGCGGACCGTGCCGCGCGGGGTGTCCCACTCCGACTCCAGGACCAGCGAATCCCCCCGGTAGCGACGGCGGTCCGCGGCCGGTGGCTCAGCGCCCGCGGCGGGGGTCGGAGCCAGCCGCCAGAACCCGTGTTCCTCGGTGCCCAGCAGACCGGCGAACACGGCATGGGAGTCGAAGCGCGGCAGGCACAGCCAGTCGACCGTGCCGTCTCTGCAAACGAGGGCGGCGGTCTGCATATCACCGATCAGTGCGTAGTCCTCGATACGCCCGGCCACGTGCTTCCCCATTCGAACGGCCGTATTGCCCCGTGAGGCGTGCTTACGGTCTCGGAAATTCTCGACGAGCTCTTGTTCCGGGGGCGTGCTGGTGGTGCCGTGCCGGGGTGGCTCGCATGCGTGCGTCCGAGCAGGATACGACGGACAACGATGATCCGTTTGTGTTCGTCCATATCGTGGCCCGCCTCTCACGTCCGATCGGGTGGCCGGCTCCCCGGCGGCGTCCCCGAGCAGGTCACGCAAGGTGTCCGCGCGATTGCGCGGGCACGGCCTCCAGCGGCCGCCCCGGGGCACTGATACCCTGGTAGCCCGTGGAGCGGCGGGCGCAAAACCCCCGAACCTCAGCGACGGCACCCCCCGGAATTCCGGGGCCGGCAGCCGTACCGCACTCTCACCACGCGACCACGGGAGCCCCCTCTTGGCCATTGCCGCTAAGCCCATGACGACCAAGCACCTCTTCGTCACCGGGGGTGTCGCTTCCTCACTCGGCAAGGGCCTGACCGCCTCCAGCCTGGGTGCGCTGCTGAAGGCGCGCGGTCTGCGCGTCACCATGCAGAAGCTCGACCCGTATCTGAACGTCGACCCGGGCACGATGAACCCCTTCCAGCACGGTGAGGTGTTCGTCACCAACGACGGTGCCGAGACCGATCTGGACATCGGCCACTACGAGCGCTTCCTCGACGTCGATCTCGACGGCTCGGCCAACGTGACCACCGGCCAGGTGTACTCGACCGTGATCGCCAAGGAGCGGCGCGGTGAGTACCTCGGTGACACGGTGCAGGTGATTCCGCACATCACCAACGAGATCAAGCACCGCATCCGCCGGATGGCCACCGATGACGTCGACGTGGTCATCACCGAGGTCGGCGGCACCGTCGGCGACATCGAGTCGCTGCCCTTCCTGGAGGCCGTCCGCCAGGTCCGCCACGAGGTCGGCCGGGACAACGTCTTTGTGGTGCACATCTCCCTGCTGCCCTACATCGGCCCCTCCGGCGAGCTGAAGACCAAGCCCACCCAGCACTCGGTCGCCGCCCTGCGCAACATCGGCATCCAGCCCGACGCGATCGTGCTGCGCGCCGACCGCGAGGTGCCCACCTCCATCAAGCGCAAGATCTCGCTGATGTGTGATGTGGACGACGCCGCGGTGGTCGCCGCCATCGACGCCAAGTCGATCTACGACATCCCCAAGGTGCTGCACTCCGAGGGGCTGGACGCCTATGTCGTCCGCAAGCTGGACCTGCCCTTCCGGGATGTGGACTGGACCCAGTGGGACGACCTGCTGGGCCGTGTCCACCGGCCCGACCACGAGGTCACCGTCGCGCTCGTCGGCAAGTACATCGACCTGCCCGACGCCTATCTGTCGGTCACCGAGGCGCTGCGCGCGGGCGGTTTCGCCAACAGCGCCCGCGTGAAGATCAAGTGGGTCACCTCCGACGACTGCAAGACCGCGGCCGGTGCCCGGCTCCAGCTCGAGGACGTCGACGCGGTCTGCGTCCCCGGCGGCTTCGGCGACCGGGGCGTGATCGGCAAGCTGGGCGCCATCACCTACGCCCGGGAGAACAGGATCCCGCTGCTGGGTCTCTGCCTCGGCCTCCAGTGCATCGTCATCGAGGCCGCGCGGCACCTGGCGGGCATCGAGGGCGCCAACTCCACCGAGTTCGAGCCCGCCACCACCGATCCGGTCATCTCCACCATGGCCGAGCAGCTCGACATCGTCGCGGGCGAGGGCGACATGGGCGGCACCATGCGGCTGGGCATGTACCCGGCCAAGCTGGCCGAGGGCTCGATCGTCCGCGAGGTCTACGGCGACCAGCCGTACGTCGAGGAGCGCCACCGCCACCGCTACGAGGTCAACAACTCCTACCGCGGCGAGCTGGAGAAGAAGGCCGGGATCGTGTTCTCCGGCACCTCCCCGGACAACAAGCTGGTCGAGTACGTGGAGTACCCGCGCGAGGTGCACCCCTATCTCGTCGGCACCCAGGCCCACCCCGAGCTGCGCTCCCGGCCCACCCGCCCGCACCCGCTCTTCGCGGGTCTGGTGAAGGCGGCCGTCGAGCGACAGACCGCTGCTCAGGGGCAGGGCGCGGGCGCCTGACCGATACGGTGGAACCCCGGGTGCGGGCCGTGTCAGCGGCCCGCACCCCGGCCATCGCACCGAGAGGACGCTGAGAGACCCATGGGCATCCAGGACACCCCCGAGGAGTGGCGGGTCACCGCCACCGCCACGCCGTTCACCGGCAACAAGACCAGCGTGCGCACCGACGAGGTCGTGATGCCCGACGGCAGCCGGGTCAAGCGCGACTACCAGGTCCACCCCGGCTCGGTCGCCGTCCTCGCCCTCGACGAGGCCGGGCGGGTCATCGTCCTGCGGCAGTACCGCCACCCGGTGCGCCAGCGGCTGTGGGAGATCCCGGCCGGGCTGCTCGACATCCCCGGCGAGAACCCGCTGCACGCCGCCCAGCGCGAGCTGTACGAGGAGGCGCACGTCAAGGCCGAGGACTGGCGCGTCCTCACCGACGTCTACACCTCGCCCGGCGGCACCGACGAGGCGGTGCGGATCTTCCTCGCCCGGGAGATCTCCACGGCCGAGGGCGAGCGCTACGAGGTCTCCGAGGAGGAGGCCGATATGGAGCTGGACCGCGTCCCGCTGGACGACCTGGTCCGTGGCGTCCTCGCGGGCGAGCTGCACAACACCTGCCTGACGGTCGGCGTCCTGGCCGCGCGGGCCGCGCGGGAGGGGGACGGCCTGGACGCGCTGCGCCCGGCGGACGCCCCCTGGCCGGCGCGCCCCTTCGAGGCGTGACCGACGCCCCTTCGCGGGCCCACACCGGATCCCTTCCGACCATCAGTGGATCCGATGGAGTGATTTTCAGCCCGGTCACCCGGTCAGGAGTGCCCGGTTCCTGACGCGGAGTGAACTACGCTCATAAGCGCCGAAGGGGTACCCGCTCGCGAAGCCGTCGCAGGCGGCGCACGGCGTCCCGGAGGCACGAGGGGTCGAGCACGGTCGACCGTCGAAGCGGCGCGGGCGCACCGAGCCGCGCCAACCCCGACCGCGACCGCGGCGGGCTCGTGATGCGCAGGTGGACGGGAGTGGGCCCGTGGCGGAGCAGGCGGTCGACACCGAAGGGGAGCCACCGGCCTCCCACCACCCCGCTGTGCCCCCACCCGCGCCGAGCCCGCGCGCCGCGGCGGCGGACACCTCCGCGGACACCGCGCCGCCGGGGCCCCGTGACGCGGGTGCGGACGGCGGGGTGTGGGGCGGGGCCACCCGGGCCGTGCTGTTCGCCGCGGCGGCCACCGTGGGCAAGGGATTCGCCGGGCGGCGGCGGGAGTTGCTGTCGCTGCGGGCCGATATCGACCGCGCCGGTCTGGACACCCTCGCGGGCCGTAAGGCCGCCCGCAGCCGGGTGCTGCTGATCGCCGGACGCCCCGGCTGGGGCCGTACCGCACTGGCCGAGGAGCTGGTCCGGCGGCTGGCCGACGACTATCCCGACGGAGTGCTGAGCGCACGGCTGACGACCTCCGGCGGGGAGCCCGTGCCGACCCTCCGCACCGCGCGCGATCTGCTCGGCACGCTCGGGGTGACCGCCCCGCCCGGGGCGGACGAGGACGATCTGGGTGAGGCGCTGCGCGCGCGGCTGACCGGCAAACGTCTGCTGCTGTTCCTCGACGACGTGGCAGGGGCCGACCAGGTCGACGCGCTGCTGCCCGATGAGCCCGGCTGTCTGGTGGTCGCCGTCTCGCGCGGTCCGCTGACCGGGGTGCCCGACGTCCGGCCGTGCACGGTCGGCGGGCTCGATGTGAGCGCCGCGGTCGGGCTGCTGGCGCAGTACGCCGGATCCACCCGGATCACCTGTGACCCGGTGGCCGCGCAGGCGCTGGTGGAGGAGTGCGCGGGCCAGCCCGCCGCGCTCGTCCTGGGCGGTGGCTGGCTGGCCGTACGGCCCGAGGCGTCCGTGTCCGACCTGGTGGCGCGGCTGCGGGAGCTGCCGCCGTCCTCCGCCGACGCCGACCCCGGCGTACGGCCGCTGGCCCGTACCTTCCGGCTGGTCTACGACTCGCTGCCGCCCGCCGCCGCCCGGATGCTGCGGCTGCTGGTGCTCGCGCCCGGCGGGACGGCCGACGCCCATGTGGCGTCCGCGCTGGCCGGGTGCTCGGCCCGGGACGGCGCGGCCGCGCTCGAGGGATTCGCCGGATGCGGGCTGCTGCGTCCGCGCGGGGACGGCCGGTACCAGGTGCCGGGCTGTCTGGAGCCCCTGCTGCGGGAGCTGCTGGAGTCCGTGGAGCGCCCGGCGGAGGTGGAGCTCGCCCGCGCCCGGATGCTGGAGCGCACCGTACGGCAGCTGCACGCGTGCCGGTGGGCCGCCGAACCGGTGGGCTCCCCGGGGCGGCGGAAGCTGGCCGAGCTGCCCGCACCGCTGCGGTTTTCGTCGTCGGCGGACGCGGCCGACTGGCTTCGGGCCCGGCTTCCGGTGCTGCTGGAGGCGGCCCGGCTGGCCGTCGGGGCCGGTGAACTGGACACGCTGGCCCGGCGGCTGGTGGCCGGGCTCACCCATGCGCTCAGCGCCCATCGGGGCGCGGAGGACGCCGCACCGGAGCTCTACGGACTGCACCAGCTGGTGCTGGACGTGGCGGAGCGCCGCGATCTGCCGGTGGAGCGGGCGGCGGCCCTGCTCAACCTGGGCGACCTCGACGCCCGGGCGGCCCGTGTGGACCAGGCGCTCACCCGCTACAAGGGCGCGCTGGAGGCCGCCCGCGAGGCGGCCGACCCGTACACGACCGGGCGGGCGCTGGAGTCCATCGGCGCGATCTACCAGGAGCTCGCGGACTGGCACCGGGCCGCCGACTGGTACGGCCGCGCCCTGGAGCTCAGGCTCAGCCGCCGGGATGTGGCGGGCGGGGCCCGGGTCTACGCACGGCTCGGCACCGTCCATGGATACGCGGACCGCTGGACCGAGGCACTGCGTGACTGGCGCGCCGCGGCGGCCGCCTGCCGCCGGGCGGACGATCTGCCCGGATGCGCCCGGGCGCTCAGCGGTGCCGCCCGCGCCCAGGAGCAGCTCGGCCGGGTCCGGGAGGCGCTGCGCGGCTGGGGGGAGGCGGTGACGGTCGCCCGGGGATGCGGGGACTCCGCGCTCCATGGCGAGCTGGCACTGCGTGCCGCCGAAGCCGTCGACCGGCTCGGCGGCGATCCCGCGGTGGCCCGGGTGCTGAGGCGGGAGGCCGGGCGCGGTGACGCCCCGGAGAAGCGGGAGGGGCGGGGCGGTGACGCGCCGGAGAAGGGCCCCTCACCTGAGGAGTCATCCCTCTCGGCACCCCCGGAGACACCCCAGGCCAGGGAGAGAGACGGGATCGACCTACGAAATCAGTAGTGGTCTCGTGAAAGATTGATGCATTGCAAGGCTAGACAGCGCGACGTCCTTCATTAGACTGGGCGTACCGCGAATGATGCGGCCGTCACCGGCATGCGGACACGTTCCGGTTTGCATGTCCATGGCTGGGTCTGTCCGGCTGTGACGTTATATTCCTTTCCCCCCATTCAAGGACCGTGATCGACGTGAAGGTCGGTATCCCCCGCGAGGTCAAGAACAACGAGTTCCGTGTGGCCATCACCCCCGCCGGTGTGCACGAGCTGGTCCGCAACGGCCACGAGGTCTTCGTGGAGCAGAGCGCGGGCCTCGGTTCCTCCATCACGGACGCGGAGTACACCGCGGCCGGTGCGCGCATCCTGGAGACCGCCGACGAGGTCTGGGCCACGGCCGACCTGCTGCTGAAGGTCAAGGAGCCCATCGCGGAGGAGTACCACCGCCTGCGCAAGGACCAGACCCTCTTCACCTACCTCCACCTGGCCGCCTCCCGCGCCTGCACCGACGCGCTGCTGGAGTCCGGCACCACCGCAATCGCCTACGAGACGGTCGAGGCCGCGAACCGCGCGCTGCCGCTGCTCGCCCCGATGTCCGAGGTCGCGGGCCGGATCGCGCCGCAGGTCGGCGCCTACCACCTGATGCGCTCGGCCGGTGGCCGCGGTGTGCTGCCGGGCGGTGTCCCGGGTGTGGCCGCGGGCCGCGCGGTGGTCATCGGCGGCGGTGTCTCCGGCTGGAACGCCGCGCAGATCGCCATCGGTATGGGCTTCCACGTCACCCTGCTGGACCGGGACATCAACAAGCTCCGCGAGGCCGACAAGGTCTTCGGCACCAAGGTGCAGACCATCTCCTCCAACGCCTTCGAGCTGGAGAAGGCCGTCCTCGAGGCCGACCTCGTGATCGGCGCGGTCCTCATCCCGGGCGCCAAGGCCCCGAAGCTGGTCACCAACGAGCTGGTCTCCCGGATGAAGCCGGGAAGTGTCCTTGTCGACATCGCGATCGACCAGGGCGGCTGCTTCGAGGACTCCCGTCCCACCACCCACGCCGAGCCGACCTTCGAGGTCCACAACTCGGTCTTCTACTGCGTGGCCAACATGCCGGGCGCGGTGCCGAACACCTCCACCCACGCGCTCACCAACGCCACGCTGCCGTACATCGTGGAGCTGGCCAACCGCGGCTGGCGCGAGGCGCTGCGCCGGGACGCCGCCCTGGCCAAGGGCCTCAACACCCACGAGGGCCAGGTCGTTTACGGTCCGGTCGCCGAGGCGCACGACCTGCCCCACGTCGAACTGAACACCCTCATCGGCTGACAAGCCGACCGGCGGTCAACCCGGACCGTCAACACGGGGTCAACACCGGGCATCCGGCCGGGTCTTGCCGAAGGGCGGGACCCGGCCGCAGGTGTGTCCGCCGCCGTCCTCTCCGCGGGGCGGCAACACACTGGTCAACTCGCCCTAAATGCAACTCTTCAGACGCTTTGTGCGGTGGTGAAATCGCTCCGCCGCCGTTCACACGCCCTTGACATCGGGGTGTTCGATTGCCGACACATCATGCCGTGTCCGGTGGATTGTGTTGCTGCGGACCGCCGACACGCCATAGAGTCGCCAACCGTCGGCATGGTGTCACGCTGACCTATCTAGAAATTTCCTGGTCACCAAGGAGGTAGGACGACTTGTGAATGAGTCGACATTTTCTCCCGGGGGTGGTCAACCAGGATCGGCTGCGCGGGGCCAGGGTCCCTCGGAGCTCGAGGCTGTCGGCTCCGTCGCTGTCCGCACCTTCGCAACCCGCCAGAGCATGACGACAGCCCACCAGAGTCAGAGTATGGACGGCCATCACGTGAACGCCATGGCCGGCGACCAGGGGGGCACGGATCCCGCCCGCTTCGCCGACTACGACGACCTCCCCGACGGGCACTTCTACGACCCGGACGCCGAGTACGAGCCCGACCCCGAGTACGCGGCCACACTCGCGCCCGACGCGGCCCGCCAGCGCCGCGAGCGCATCGGCCCCACCGGGCGGCCGCTGCCGTACTTCCCGATTCCCGGTCCGCTGACCGACCACGGCCCCGCGAAGATCATCGCGATGTGCAACCAGAAGGGCGGCGTCGGCAAGACCACTTCCACCATCAACCTGGGCGCCGCGCTGGCCGAGTACGGCCGCCGGGTTCTGCTGGTCGACTTCGACCCGCAGGGCGCCCTCTCCGTCGGCCTCGGCGTCAACCCGATGGAGCTCGACCTCACGGTCTACAACCTGCTCATGGAGCGGGGCATGTCGGCCGACGAGGTGCTCCTCAAGACGGCCGTGCCCAATATGGACCTGCTGCCCAGCAATATCGACTTGTCGGCCGCCGAAGTGCAGTTGGTCAGCGAGGTCGCCCGGGAGTCCACCCTCCAGCGCGCGCTCAAGCCGCTGATGGCGGACTACGACTACATCGTCATCGACTGCCAGCCCTCGCTCGGTCTGCTCACCGTCAACGCGCTGACCGCGGCGCACAAGGTGATCGTGCCGCTGGAGTGCGAGTTCTTCGCGCTGCGCGGGGTGGCCCTGCTCACCGAGACGATCGAGAAGGTCCAGGAGCGGCTCAACCCCGACCTGGAGCTGGACGGCATCCTCGCCACGATGTACGACTCGCGCACCGTGCACAGCCGTGAGGTGCTCGCCCGTGTGGTCGAGGCGTTCGACGATCACGTCTACCACACGGTCATCGGCCGTACGGTCCGCTTCCCGGAGACCACCGTCGCGGGCGAGCCGATCACCACGTACGCGTCCAACTCCGTCGGTGCCGCCGCCTATCGCCAGCTCGCCAGGGAGGTGCTCGCCCGGTGTCACGCCGAGTGAGTCTGCCGGGAGCCGACGAACTGTTCCGCACCACGGGAGGGATGGGGCTCCAGTCCTCCTCTCCCGCCTCCGGCCGCCGCCAGGCGAACGGCGAGGCGGCCCGGGTCCCGGCGCCCGCCGCCGAGCCCGACACGGCCGCCGAACCGTACGAGGACGGTGCGCCCGAGGGCGGCCGTCGCCCGGAGGGCGAGCAGTCCGGCGCGTCCGAGCACACGGGTCGTGAGACGGCCGCCGCCACGCAGGACGCCGCCGAGCGGCGCCCCGGGGGAGCGGGCCGCCCCAAGGGACGCCAGGCCGCCGGGGCGGCGGGCCCGGCCGACCAGGGCGCCGCCGCCCGCCGCCGCAACCGCGCGGCGAACCGGCGGCCCAGCGGGCGGGAGCGGCACGACGAGAAGATCACGGTCTATGTCTCCGCCGAGGAGCTGATGGACCTCGAGCACGCGCGTCTGGTGCTGCGCGGTGAACACGGACTCGCGGTCGACCGCGGCCGGATCGTCCGCGAGGCGGTCGCGGTGGTCCTCGCCGACCTCGAGTCGCGTGGCGACGCGAGCATCCTGGTGCGCCGCCTGCGCGGCCGCTGACCGGGCCGGGCGATAGCCTGCCCGGTCGTACGGGCTGCCCCGCCCGGCCCTGAGCACCCTGGACCGCGATGCCGACGAACGACGCCCCCGCCCCGCCGCCCCGCCGCCGCTCCCTGGGCCGCGGCCCCGGCGCGGCCCCCGCCGCCGAGCCGCGTGCCGCCGAGCCGCGTGCCGCCGAGCCGCGCGCCGCGGGGAGCGCTGAGACGGAGCCGCGCACCGGGCCGTCTCCGGTGCCACCGTCCGCGGAGCCCGGCGACCCCGAGGTGGCGGCTCCCGTCTCGCGTCCCGCGCCGCCCGGCGTTGCCGCGGTGCCCGATCCGGCGCATGCGCCTGAGGGCGAGGCGTACCCGGTGCCACCGGCCGGGGAGCCCGCGCCGTCCCCCGGGCCCGGCGATGCCACCGCACGCGATCCGGCCCCGGCCCGGCCCGAACCCGAGCCCGATGCCGCGCACGCGCCTGAAGCCGAGTCGTATCCCGGGCCGCTGGCCGGGGGATCGGCGGCGGAGCCCGCGCCGGGCACCGCGGCCCGTGGTGCCGAAGCCGCGGTCAACGGGTCCGGTGTGGCGGCGGGTGGCGGATGGCCTGAGCCTGATCCGGCGCATGGGAGGGCCGAGGAGGGGGCGGACGGGCCTGTGCGGCCGTCGGCGGACGTGGGGGAGGCCCGGGGCGGGGGAGCGGCCGCGGAGGCCGTCAGCGGGCCGTCAGCGGATTCGGACGATCACCCCGACGCCGCCGACAAGGGCGACGACGGCACGCGGTTCATCCTGCGGCTCGACAACTTCGAGGGGCCCTTCGACCTCCTCCTCCAGCTGATCTCCAAACACAAGCTGGACGTCACCGAGGTCGCCCTGTCCAGGGTCACCGACGACTTCATGGCGTACATCCGAGCCATGGGGCCGGACTGGGACCTCGACCAGACGACCGAGTTCCTCGTGGTCGCCGCGACCCTGCTCGACCTCAAGGCGGCCCGGCTGCTGCCCGCCGCCGAGGTGGAGGACGAGGCCGACCTCGCACTGCTGGAGGCGCGCGACCTGCTGTTCGCCCGGCTGCTCCAGTACCGCGCGTACAAGCGGATCGCGGACATCTTCCATGACCGGCTGGTCGGCGAGGCCGCCCGGCACCCCCGTACCGTCGGCCTCGAACCGCACCACGCCGAGCTGCTGCCGGACGTCGTCATCAGCATCGGCGCCGAGGGGTTCGCCCGGCTGGCCGTGAAGGCGATGCAGCCCAGGCCCAAGCCGCAGGTGTACGTGGACCACATCCACGCCCCGCTGGTCAGCGTGCGCGAACAGGCCGGGCTGGTGGTGGCGCGGTTGCGCGAACTGGGCGAGGCCAGTTTCCGGACGCTCGCCGAGGACGCTCCCGACGTCCTCACCGTCGTCGCCCGGTTCCTGGCGCTGCTGGAGCTCTACCGGGAGCGTGCGGTCCTGCTCGACCAGCCGGAGGCTCTCGGCGAGCTCATGGTGCGCTGGACGGGCGCGGAGGGTGAGCAGCCGCTGGTCACCGACGAGTTCGACCAGGAGGCCGGAGCCCAGCGGAAGCGGGTGGAGGAACAGACCGGGCACCCGGCCGACGAACGGGCCGAGGAGAAAGAGAAGCAGGAGGTACGGAGTTGAGCGAGCAGTGGACCCCCGCCGCGGCCTCGGACGTCGCGGCGCTCGACCTCAAGCCCGCCCTGGAGGCGGTCCTCATGGTCGTCGACGAGCCCGCCACCGAGGAGCACCTCGCCAAGGTCCTGGAGCGTCCGCGCCGCGCGGTCGCCGACGCGCTGCGCGAGCTGGCCGACGACTACGCGACCCAGGGCCGCGGCTTCGAGCTGCGGCTGGTCGCGGGCGGCTGGCGCTACTACACCCGCCCCGCCTACGCCGCCGCCGTCGAGGGCTTCGTCCTGGACGGTCAGCAGGCCCGGCTCACCCAGGCCGCTTTGGAAACCCTCGCGGTGGTCGCGTACCGTCAGCCGGTCAGCCGTTCCCGGGTCTCGGCCGTCCGCGGCGTCAATTGCGATGGCGTGATGCGGACCCTCCTCCAGAGGGGTCTGGTCGACGAGGCGGGCACGGAACCCGAAACAGGTGCGATCCTGTACAGGACGACGAACTACTTCCTGGAGCGAATGGGCCTGCGGGGTCTGGACGAGCTTCCGGAGCTCGCGCCGTTCCTCCCCGAGGCGGACGCGGTCGAGGGCGAGTCCCAGGAGGGTGTGCCGTCGTTCGACCCGGACGCCGTCGACGCGGATGACGCGGATGACGGAGTAGGCCACTCTCAGACGGAAACTTGATGCGAAGCAGCGGCAGGAACAACAGGGGCAGCGGCAGCGGTAGCGCTGGCAGGAACCCCCGTGGCGCGGGCAACCAGCGTGACGACAAGCAGAAGCGCGCGGGCCGCCCCCGTCCCGAGGAGCGCCGCTACGACGTGGGCGGAACCTCCCAGGGCGGCGGCCCCACGGGCGGTCCGAAGGGCGGTCCCAAGGGGGGACCCAAGGCGGGCGGCGCGAAGGGCGGCCCCAAGGGCGGCACCGGCGCCGGTCGCGGCCGTAAGCCCGGCGGCCCGTCCCGCCCGCGCGAGTACGACGCGCAGATAGAGGAACGCAACCGCGCCCGGCACAGCAAGCCCCAGGTCAAGCTGCCGAAGACATTCGGCGAGCAGGAGGGCGAGCGGCTCCAGAAGGTGCTGGCCCGTGCCGGTATGGGCTCGCGCCGCGCCTGCGAGGAGCTGATCGACCAGGCTCGTGTCGAGGTCAACGGCAAGATCGTCACCGAGCAGGGGCTCCGGGTCGACCCGGAGAAGGACGAGGTCAAGGTCGACGGGCTGACCGTGGCCACCCAGTCGTACCTGTTCTTCGCGCTGAACAAGCCCGCCGGGGTCGTCTCCACCATGGAGGACCCGGACGGCCGCCAGTGCCTCGGTGACTACGTCACCAACCGCGAGACCCGGCTCTTCCACGTCGGCCGTCTCGACACCGAGACCGAGGGCATCATCCTGCTCACCAACCACGGTGAGCTGGCCCACCGCCTCACCCACCCGCGGTACGGCGTCATCAAGACCTACCTCGCCGCGATCCAGGGCCCGCTCCCGCGTGACCTGGGCAAGCAGCTGAAGAACGGCATCGAGCTCGAGGACGGCTACGCCCGCGCCGACCACTTCAAGGTGGTGCAGAACACCGGTAAGAACTACCTGGTCGAGGTGAGCCTGCACGAGGGCCGTAAGCACATCGTGCGCCGGATGCTCGCCGAGGCCGGGTTCCCGGTCGACCGGCTGGTGCGCACCGGCTTCGGGCCGATCCCGCTGGGCGACCAGAAGTCCGGCTGGCTGCGGCGGCTGACCAACACCGAGGTCGGCATGCTGATGCGCGAGGTCGATCTCTGATCCGCGCCGGGGCCGTCCGCCGACGGCCCCGCGACCGCGGCCGGACCGATCTGGGGTCTGTCCGCGGTCCCGGCACTCAGAGGCCGGTGCCCAGACGCGTCACCACCACACCGAGGACGGTGCCGGAGGGGACATACCCGAAGTGACGGGAGTCCAGAGTTCTCTCGGCGTCGCCCCGAACGACGATCCGGCCCGCCGGGACCGCCGCGCCGGGGCGGGCGCCGACCCTCTCCAGGACCTCCGCCGGGACCGGCTCCCCCGGGAGTGCGGCCACCCGCTTGACCAGCCAGCGCAGCTCCGGATCGGCTTCGCCGAGCGGGTTCCGGAAGATGATCACGTCGTTGCTCCGGACCCGCTTGGAGGTACGGACCAGCAGACGGCTGCTGTCGGTGAACGTCGGCGCCATGCTGTTTCCGGTCACCCGGATCAGCATCAGCTTCCTCCGCAGCGCCGCTCCGGCACCCACCGCCAGCAGCCCCGCAACGATCACCCTCGTCATGCGCGCGCGCATCGGTCACTCCACTCGTGCGTCCTGGTAGCCGGCCGCCTGCACCGCGAACAGGTGCGCGTACCGGCCTCGCTGTTCCATCAGTCCGTCATGTGTGCCGGTCTCGGCGATCTCACCGTCCGCCAGGACGACAATGGTGTCCGCGTCGCGCAGGGCGCTCAGCCTGTGCGATATCAGGAGGCTGGTCCTGCCCTCCCGGTGCTCGCGAAGGGTGAGATTGATGTTGTGCTCCGCCTGGGCGTCCAGCGCGGAGCTGGGCTCGTCGAGGATCAGCAGATCGGCCTCGTCGCGCATCAGCGAGCGGGCCAGGGCGACGCGCTGCCACTGCCCGCCGGAGAGGGTCACGCCGGGCGGCGCGTCATAGTCATCCACCTGGACCCGGCTCAGGAGCGTGTCGTAGCCGTCGGGGAGAGCGCTCAGCTTCTGGTCGATCTCCGCCTTACGGGCCACGGCGCGGACGGTCACGCGGTCCGTCAGCCGGGGGAGGTCGCCGACGCCGATGTTCTCCTGGGCCGTGAGGTCGTACGCCATATGGTCCTGGAAGGTGACGCCGAGGCGGCGGCGGAGCTCCTCGACGTCCAGGGCGCGGATGTCCGTCCCGTCCCAGAGGATCTGTCCGCGCACCGGGTCGTAGAACCGGCAGACCAGTTTCACCAGCGTGCTCTTGCCCGCACCGTTCTCGCCCACCACCCCGACCGCCGTGCCCGCCGGGATCCTCAGGTTCACACCGCGCAGCACCCAGGGCCCGGACGGGTCGTAGCGGAACCAGACGTCGCGCAGTTCGATCGCGTCCCTGAGCGGGTCGACCGGAAGGTCGCCGGAGACGAGGTCGTCCGGGGTCTCCAGCAGGTCGATGAAGTGGCCGAACAGCCGGATGCCCTCGATGGCCATTCCGGCTTGCATGACGATCCCGCCGAAGGTGGTCTGGATTCCGGCCGCCGCGGCGATGAACAGGGTCACATCACCGACGCTGAACTCCCCGTGCCCGGCGCCGACCGCCACGACGACGATGCCCAGGCCGATGACCACCGCGTTCAGCAGCGCGAAGCCGGACTGGACGAACATCCCCCGGCGGGCGACCCGGAGCTCGGCCTCGGTCGCCTCGCCGAGCGCCGTGACCAGGCGGGAGTGGAAGAAGCCGCCGAGCCCGAACAGACGGATCTCCTTGGCGGCCCGGGGGTCGGTCAGCAGGCCCCGGTAGAACATCCGGCGCCGGTACTTGCCCGAGACGGTCTCGGAGACCTCCGCCTGGCGGCGGGCCTGGAAGAGCTGGGTGACGAGGGCGGCGGCGCCGACCAGGAAGAGCAGACCGGCCATGGGAGGCCAGACCGCGAGCAGCACCCCGGTGAAACCGGAGACGGTGGAGACCGCCTGGACCATCAGCTGGCTGAACATGGTGATGTTGTGCGGAGCGTCCTGGGACGCCTCCTGGGCCAGTCTCAGCCGGTCGTGGAAGGCGGGAGTCTCGAAGAGCCGCAGCCCGCGGAACTCGTTGACCTGGGCGAAGAGCGTGTCCTCGACGGTCACCACGAGGCGCTGGCGGACCACTTCGTCGAGGAATCCGCCGAGTTGCAGCAGTACGGCGGTGACCGCTCCGACGACGGCGATGGTGAGGGCGAGCAGCGTCACCCGGCCGACGTCCGCGTGGCCGGCGCGGCCCAGTTCGTCGAAGAGGAGCTTGCTCAGCCACGCCGCGAGCGCGGGCAGCAGGCCGGAGAGCACGGCCGTTCCGAACATCGCGCACGTGCCGGCTCTGCTCGCCCGGAACTGTAGTGCCACACAGGTGGTCACGGCGCGCAAGCGCAGTCGGGAGTGCGGCCCGGGACCCGGTTCGACCGGTGTCTCCGGTATCTCGGATCGTGCCTCGTCGGGCATGTCAGACACGGATCATCTGGCTTTCCCTGCCCTCGGAATATCCGCTTCCGACCGGGATACCGTAAATACGGATCGCGTTCGGATCTGTACGCCAGGTGTTGATGGATAACCCGGAGAGGGCCGCGGGCGCTCATGTTGCGACGCTACCGAGACCCCCTCCCCCGTTAACTAATTAGCAGCTCTTGGTGCTCTTGGTGCAGGTGCCGGTGCAGCTGTGGTAGTACTTCTTGCCGCTCTTGCAGTAGCAGTACTGGCCGTGCTCCGGCACGCAGGCGCCGGCCCGCTCCTCGCGCAGTACGGCGGACAATATGCGGTCACTCAGCTTGGCAAGCACGGAATTTCCTCCCGTTGGTTGATCAGGACGCCGGAACCGTACGACGGCCGAACGCCTGTACGCCAGAGGAGTTGGGTATTCCGTTTGTGGCCGGTTCTCGCTGGCACTTCCGGAATGCAGAGTTCCCTATTTTTCGATCTTGCGGTGATTCCCTAGAACATCCCTTCGGGGTTACAGTGCCGTCGGTCGTCGAGCAGCACATGGGGGATTCGATGGGCTATGCCCTGCTGGCCTGCCGCTTTCTGATCGGCGGGGTCTTCGTGGTCTCCGCTGTGAGCAAGTTGCGCGGACGGGCCGCCTTCCGGGAGTTCGAAACCGCCGCCCAGGAAATGGGCGCACCGGTCCGTTTTCGGCGACCGGTCGCCCTCGCCGTGGTGGCGGCCGAAGGCTTGATTCCGCTGTTGCTCGTGGTCCCGCCGGGCGGGCTGGCCGGCCTCGCGCTCGGGGGAGCGATGCTCATCGTTTTCACGGTGGCGATGGCGAACGCGCTGCGGCGGAAGAAGACCACGTCCTGCGCCTGCTTCGGATCCTCCACCGCTCCGATAGGCCGTCAGCACGTGGTGCGGAACGTCGCCTTGCTCGCGGTGGCCGGCACGGGTGTCGCCGCCGTGCTGGGCGGTGCCCCCGAATTCCCGTCGCATGCGGGCGGGATCGCCGTCGCCGCGTTCGCCGCGCTGGTGGGCGTCCTGCTGGTCATCGCCACTGACGAACTCGCCGCGGTGTTCGCGGCGCATGTCCCCCACCAGGAGAACTGATGCCGTTTCTGATCGCCGCCGTCGTCGTTCTGGCGGTGCTGTGCCTGCTGAACCTGCTGCTCACCTTCGGAGTCATCCGGAAACTGCGAGCCGGGCAGAGCGATACGTTCGCGGGGGACAATCCGGGACTGATGATTCCGAACGGCTCGGCCATGCCGGAGTTCGAGGCGGAGACCATCGACGGTGAGACGATATCCCGGGAGACACTGCGCGACGCGCTCATCGGATTCGTCTCCCCGCATTGTTCCGCGTGCAAGGAGCAGCTCCCGAATTTCGTGGAGATCGCCGGGCGTCACCGAGCCCTGGGCCGGACGGTCGTCGCCTTTATCCACGGCGATACGGAGGACGCGCGGAAGCTGGCGGAGCCGCTCCACGGGATCGCGCATGTGGTGATCGAGGACGCCGACGAGGGGCCCACCGAAAAGGCGTTCAAGGTGGAGGGGTATCCGGTCTTCGGAATCGTCGACGGGACGGGAACATTGACCGCCAGCAATATCAAGCCGAAGGAATTGCCGGCCCCGGCGCCGGTGCCGGTCGGCTGAGTCCGGCGCCGTCATCCGCCGGGGGCACGCGCCCGTCCCGCGTCTCGCGGGGCGGGCGCGTCCGCGGGGTATCCGGCCGACTCGTTACGCTGATCGGGAAGGCGGAACCGGAGCGCGCAGGGGAGTACAGACGTGGCGGTACGAGCGGTCCGCGGGGCGGTCCAGCTGGAGCGGGACGAGTCCGGCCATATGCGGCAGCAGGTCTCGGAGCTGCTGACCGCCATCCTGGAGCGCAACGCGCTGGTGCCGGACGACCTGATCAGTGTGTGGTTCACCGCCACACCCGATCTGCACAGCGACTTCCCCGCGGTCGCGGCACGCAAGCTGGGCATCACCGATGTGCCGCTGATCTGCGCCCAGGAGCTGGATATCGAAGGCGCCATGCCGCGGGTCGTCCGCATCCTGGCGCATGTCGAGACGGACCTGCCCAAGCCCGAGGTCGCCCATGTCTACCTCGGCGCCGCGGCCGCCCTCCGCAAGGACATCGCCCAATGAGAACCGCACTCGTCATCGGCACCGGCCTGATCGGCACCTCCGCCGCGCTCGCCCTGGCCGGACGCGGGGTCCACGTCCACCTCGCCGACCATGACGCGGACCAGGCCCGTACCGCCGCGGCGCTCGGCGCCGGTACGCAGGAGGAGCCCGAGGGCCCGGTGGACCTGGCGATCGTCGCCGTACCGCCCGCGTATGTGGCGCGGACGGTCGCCGATGTGCTGCGCCGCGGGGTCGCCCGCGCCGCGCTGGACGTGGCCAGCGTCAAGGGCGGGCCGCGCCGGGAGCTGGAAGCCCTGGGCGTCGATCTCACCCGCTACATCGGCACCCATCCGATGTCCGGCCGGGAGCGCTCCGGGCCGCTGGCCGCCACCGCCGATCTCTTCGAGGGGCGGCCGTGGGTGCTCACCCCCGGCCAGGACACCGACACCGAGGTGCTCAACCTCGCCCTGGAGCTGGTGGCGCTGTGCCGGGCGGTGCCCGTGGTGATGGACGCCGATGCCCATGACCGCGCGGTGGCGCTGGTCTCGCACACCCCGCATCTGCTGTCGAGCATGGTCGCCGCGCGGCTGAAGGACGCCGACGAGACCGCGGTCCGGCTGTGCGGACAGGGGATCCGGGATGTGACCCGGATCGCCGCCTCCGACCCGGCGATGTGGATCGACATCCTGTCCGCCAACCCCGGCCCGGTCGCCGATGTGCTCGCGGCGGTGGCCGCGGACCTCGAGGAGACGGTACGGGCGCTGCGCGGCCTCCAGTCCGCCGACGACGCCAAGCGCGGCGACGGCGCCTCCGGGATCGAGGACGTACTGCGCCGCGGCAACGCCGGACGCGAGCGGGTGCCCGGTAAGCACGGCGCCGCCTCGGCCGTCTACGAGACGGTGACGGTGCTCATCGGCGACCAGCCGGGCGAGCTGGCCCGGATCTTCGCCGACGCGGGCCGGGCGGGCGTCAACATCGAGGACGTCCGGATCGAGCACGCCACCGGGCAGCAGGCGGGTCTGATCCAGCTGATGGTCGAGCCCTCGGCGGCCCCCGGGCTCACCGCGGCGCTCCGCGAGCGGGGCTGGTCCATCCGGCAGTGACCCGCCCGCCGCAGCCGCCTTGCCCGGCGGTACGAGGGCGGCGGTGTGAGCAAGTAACCTTGTCCGAGGCTCCGTGAGTCCCGTCGAACCCGCCCCGTGCACACGAAAGGTGTCAGTCACCGTGGAAACCGCCGCCCGGACCGCCCCGGCAGCAGTGATTGTCGCGATCGACGGCCCCGCTGGCACGGGCAAGTCCAGCACCTCCAAGGCCGTCGCCGCCAAGCTGGGCCTCGGCTACCTGGACACCGGCGCCCAGTACCGGGCGATCACCTGGTGGATGGTGAACAACGGCATCGACATCGACGACGCCGTGGCCGTGGCCGACGCCGCGGCCAAGCCGGTGATCGTCTCCGGTACCGACCCGGCCGCCCCGGCCATCTCCGTCGACGGCGTCGATGTCGCCGGGCCGATCCGTACCCAGGAGGTCACCTCCCGGGTGAGCGCGGTCAGCGCGGTCCCCGAGGTGCGGACCCGGATCACCGAGCTCCAGCGGACCATCGCCGCCGAGGCCCCGCGCGGCATCGTCGTCGAGGGCCGGGACATCGGCACCACGGTGCTGCCCGACGCCGACGTCAAGATCTTCCTGACCGCGTCCGCCGAGGCCCGGGCGGCTCGCCGCAGCGGTGAGCTCAAGGGCAAGGAGGCGGCCGACCTGGCCGCCACCCAGGCGGCGCTCGCCAAGCGGGACGCCCTGGACTCCGGCCGGAAGACCTCGCCGCTGGCCAAGGCCGATGACGCCATCGAGGTGGACACCACCGAGCTCACCCTCGACCAGGTCATCGAGTGCGTGGTCACCCTCGTCGAGGAGAAGCGGACGGGCGTGTGACCGGACCCGCCGACACACTGCCGAGCGCGGCCGGAGCCGCGGTGGGACGCCGGATCGGCATCGGGCTGATGTACGGCCTCTGGCGGCCGCGGGTGCTGGGCGCCTGGCGGGTGCCGTCCGCCGGGCCGCTGATCCTCGCGGTGAACCACACCCATAACATCGACGGCCCGATGCTGATGGGCACCGCGCCCCGGCCGGTGCACTTCCTGATCAAGAAAGAGGCGTTCATCGGTCCGCTGGACCCGTTCCTGCGCGGCATCGGGCAGCTGAAGGTGGACCGTACGACCACCGACCGGACGGCGATCACCGACGCCCTGGGCGTGCTGGAGCGCGGCGGGGTGCTGGGGATCTTCCCCGAGGGCACCCGGGGCCAGGGAGACTTCGCCTCGCTGCGCGCGGGGCTCGCGTACTTCGCCGTCCGCTCCGGCGCGCCGATCGTGCCGGTGGCCGTGCTCGGCTCCGGCGAGCAGCGCAACGGCGACGGCGAGCTCAGGCCGCTGCCGCGGCTGCGCAGCCGGATCGACGTGGTCTTCGGTGACCCGTTCGAGGCGGGCGACGGCAGCGGCCGACGGACCCGGGCGGCTCTGGACGAGGCGACCACGCGCATCCAGAAGCGCCTGGGCGCGCACCTGGGGAACGCCAGGCGGCTCACCGGCCGCCGCGACGAGACATGAGACCCGCGAGCCCGCACAACGGGCGCGTGGCCTGAGGGACGACGAGGAACGTAACTTCATGAACGACCAGATCCACAGTGGCGGCGACGAGCACGGAGAGCTTGGCGACGCCGAGTACACGGAGTTCATGGAGCTCGCCGCGGAGGAGGGTTTCGACCTCGAGCAGGTCGAGGGCGACCTCGCCGCGGCCGGACACGGTCCGCTGCCCGTCCTGGCGGTCGTCGGCCGCCCCAATGTCGGCAAGTCGACTCTGGTGAACCGGGTCATCGGCCGCCGTGAGGCGGTGGTCGAGGACAAGCCGGGCGTCACCCGGGACCGGGTCACCTACGAGGCCGAGTGGTCCGGCCGCCGCTTCAAGGTGGTCGACACCGGCGGCTGGGAGCAGGACGTACTCGGTATCGACGCGTCCGTGGCCGCGCAGGCCGAGTTCGCGATCGAGGCCGCCGACGCGGTGGTCTTCGTGGTGGACGCCACGGTCGGCGCCACCGACACCGACGAGGCCGTGGTCAAGCTGCTGCGCCGGGCGGGCAAGCCCGTGGTGCTGTGTGCCAACAAGGTCGACGGGCCCAGCGCCGAGGCGGACGCCGCCATGCTGTGGTCGCTCGGCCTCGGTGAGCCCCATCCGGTCTCGGCGCTGCACGGCCGTGGCACCGGCGACATGCTGGACGCGGTGCTCGAGGCGCTGCCCGAGGCCCCGGCCCAGACCTTCGGGGCGACCGTCGGCGGACCGCGCCGGATCGCCCTCATCGGCCGTCCCAACGTGGGCAAGTCCTCGCTGCTGAACAAGGTCGCGGGCGAGGAGCGGGTGGTCGTCAACGAGGTGGCGGGCACCACCCGCGACCCGGTCGACGAGCTGATCGAACTCGGCGGTGTGACCTGGAAGTTCGTGGACACCGCCGGTATCCGCCGACGGGTCCACCTCCAGGAGGGCGCCGACTACTACGCCTCGCTGCGCACCGCGGCCGCCGTGGAGAAGGCCGAGGTCGCGGTCATCCTGATCGACACCAGCGAGTCGATCAGCGTCCAGGACCAGCGGATCATCTCGATGGCGGTCGAGGCCGGACGCGCGATGGTGATCGCCTACAACAAGTGGGACACCCTCGACGAGGAGCGCCGCTACTACCTCGAGCGGGAGATCGAGACCGAGCTCGCGCAGATCCAGTGGGCGCCCCGGGTCAATGTCTCCGCGCGCACCGGCCGTCATATGGAGAAGCTCGTCCCGGCGATCGAGACGGCGCTGGCGGGCTGGGAGACCCGGGTCCCCACCGGGCGGCTGAACGCCTTCCTGGGCGAGATCGTCGCCTCCCACCCGCACCCGATCCGCGGCGGTAAGCAGCCCCGCATCCTCTTCGGGACGCAGGCCGGGACCCGGCCGCCGCGGTTCGTGCTGTTCGCCTCGGGCTTCCTGGAGGCGGGCTACCGCCGCTTCGTCGAGCGGCGGCTGCGCGAGGAGTTCGGCTTCGACGGGACGCCGATCCAGATCTCGGTGCGGGTGCGCGAGAAGCGCGGCCGCAAGAAGTAGCCGGCCGCGGGACGGAGCGAGGGGCAGCGGGCGCGCGGGGGTGGGCGCACCCCCGGCACCCGTTCAGCGGGGCCGGTTCAGTAGTCGTGCCCCCGCCCGTCGCGCTGACCCGGCGGCAGGGCGGGGAGGTAGCCGCGGTAGTACGGGCCGCCGGTGTCCCACGAGCCGCTGTGGCCGCCCGCCCGGCCCTGGCCGCCGATGGTCAGTCCGCGGGGCTGACCGGTGTGGCCGATGGCGCTGAACGCGACGAACTCCAGGTCCTCCTCGTCCGAACGGTCACCGGGCAGCGCCCGGAACAGCCTCCGGTACTCCGCGTAGAGCGCGTCGTAGATCGGCGTGGCGGAGTGGCGCCAGGGGTCGGCCGATGCCTCCAGCGCGGGGCGCATTGCCGGAATGTAGCCGTATGAGGGGGAACGATAGGGGAGGTCGTATGCGTGCACGTATGTGCCAACGACCCGGCCGCCCGTCGGATGCGGCATCGATGGCGAATGGGCATCCCGTGGCGGATGATCGGGGCCGGGAACGGCGGAGGTCATCGGCGTCAGGTGCCCGCGAGCGGCATCGAGGCGCCGACCAGCGCACCGCTCGCGGCGGCCCGGTCCAGCGCCGTGCGCAGCTGGTCCTCGCGCGGCTGGGTGCCGATGGTGCCCGCCGGTGCGGCGTAGAGCATCACCTGCTGGGAGCGGTTGACCGCGTTGCGCCAGCCCTCGCTGAGCGGCATCGGACGGTGCGCCTGCCACCAGGCCACCGGGGCGCCGCCGTTCGCCGACGGCATCAGCACCGCGTGCAGCTGGCCCATGGCGATCAGCACCGACCAGCCGTGGTTGGGGCCGGGCGGCCGGTTCAGATCGACGACCGGCAGGAAGCCCTGCTCGGTCAGGAGTGACAGGAAGTCATCGACCTGCTGCGAACCCGGCCGGTTGATCGGCGCCGTCGGTTCGACCACCAGCGCGGGCCGCGCCTCCGCGCCGACCAGCACCACCCCGCTGGTGACCCCGAGGACGGCCTGCGCCGTCTGCGCGCGCTCCTGCGGCTGTGCGGGCGGCCGGACGGCCTGGGCCTGGGCCCGGGGCTGTGGCGCCTCGGCGTAGCCGGACGGGGCGGCATACCCCGAGGGGGCGGCGTAGCCGGACGGGACGGCGGCCGCGGCCCGCGGCGCGGGCTCCGCGAGCGGATCGGCCGTGTCCTCCCCGGTGATGGAGCGCACCGCGCCGCGCAACTGCTCCTCGGAGACCGGCACCACCTGGGACGGAACACAGGTGGCATGCGCGAAGGCGAGTACGGCCGTCTCCTGCCCGACGAAGAGCACGGTGCTGGTGCGCTCCTGCTGGGTGTTGCCCGGGGTGCGGCAGGAGGTGCAGTCGTAGGCGCCCGGGGCGTTGTCACCGGTGAGCAGCCGGTCGGCTTCTTCATCGCCGATTTCGGCGCGTACGTCATCGCTGACGTCGAGCATGCGCGGCACGGGTGGCTCCTCGGTATCGGTCCTGTGCCGGGTGTCTCCCGGCTCATATGGAGAACAACGGGCCATCCACGGCGGGGGTCACGCCGCCCGGGCCGTCCCCGGGGGCTCGGATGCGTCAGATCCCCTCGGAGTTCCCTCAGTTCGCTACCGATTTCACATCTGTTATGGAACAAAGTGGTGATGAGGGCCAACCCGTCACCCCTGGGGCCGGTCTCACCTCTCAGTAGGCGGACGACTGACCAGTCCGCGGGGAACCAGTCGGATACGGGGACGACGGGGACGGATGCACATATCATTCCTGATTCACAATGCGTACGGGATCGGCGGGACGATCCGGACCACGTACAACCTCGCCCGCACGCTGGGCGAACAGCACGATGTGGAGATCGTCTCGGTGTTCCGCCACCGTGATCAGCCGATCTTCGATCCCGGGCCGCACGTACGGCTCAGCCATCTCGTGGACATCCGCAAGGGAAGTCCCACCTACGACGGAGCGGACCCTGACCACGCCCGCCCCGCCAAGGTCTTCCCCACCGACGAGGGCCGTTACAAGCAGTACAGCGAGCTCACCGACCGCCGGATCGGCGAACACCTCAGGGGGCTCGAGGCCGATATCGTCGTCGGGACCCGGCCCGGCCTCAATGTGCATATCGCGCGCGACGCCCGCCGCGGTCCGATGCGCGTCGGCCAGGAGCATCTGACGCTCAGCACCCACTCCCGGGGGCTGAAGCGGGCGCTGCGCGGTGTCTATCCGCGGCTGGACGCGGTCACCACCGTCACCGAGGCCGACGCCCGGACCTACCGCGGCCAGATGCGGCTGCCGGGGGTGCGGATCGAGGCGGTGCCCAACAGCGTGCCCGAGCCCGGTCTGGAGCCCGCCGACGGCACCGGCAAGTGGGTTGTCGCGGCCGGCCGGCTGGCCCCGGTGAAACGGTACGACCTGCTGATCCGCGCGTTCGCCAAGGTGAGCGCGGCCCGTCCGGACTGGCGGCTGCGGATCTACGGTGGCGGCGCCCAGCACGACACGCTACGCGCGCTGATCGATGAACTCGGCCTGTACAACCATGTGTTCCTGATGGGCCCGGCCAACCCGCTGGACCCCGAGTGGGCCAAGGGCTCCATCGCGGCCGTCACCTCCAGCCTGGAGTCGTTCGGCATGACCATCGTCGAGGCGATGCGCTGTGGGCTGCCGGTGGTCTCCACCGACTGCCCGCACGGCCCGGCCGAGATCATCGACAACGGGGTGGACGGCCGTCTGGTGCCCACCGGCGACGCCGACGCCGTGGCCGGGGCGCTGCTCGACCTGATCAACAACGATGAACTGCGGCAGCAGATGGGGCAGGCGGCGCTGAAGGACTCGGCCCGGTTCGACCCCTCCCGGGTGGCCGGGCGCTACGAGTCCCTCTTCGCCGACCTGGTGGCGCGCAGCGGACTGCGAGGCACCCTCCACCGTGCCCGCGGCAGTCTGCTCAGCGGCGCGCTGGCGACCACGGACTCGCTGCGGAAGGTGCGGCTGGCATGAGTGCGCTGAGCGGAGGTGTGTCCATGACGTCGGCGGGGGCGGCGGAGCGAACCCAGGAGGACAGCATGAACGAGACCGGAGAGGCCGCCCCCACCCGTGCCGACTGCGTGGCGGATTCCGCCGGTGGGCTCACCTTCCAGATCTCCGACTGGGTCCCGCCCCGGCCCGGCAGCTACGACGACTGGAGCGGCGCCCTGGTGCTGATCCGCCGGGGCGCGGCGGACCACGACGACGGCGAGGTCCGGCTGCCGCTCGGCCCGACCGGCGACGGGCGGCTCCGGGCCGCGCTGCCGAGCACCGTAGCCCTGCCCGAGGGCCGCTGGGACGTGCACGTCGCCTACGGGGAGAGCGAACCGCGGCGGCTGGCGCCGGGGCTGAACGATCTGCGCTCGCTGGTCGACCGCAGACCGGGCCCGAGCACCTCCCCGCTGTCCGTGCGCATCCCGTACACCACCAAGCACGGCAATCTCTCGCTGCGCAGCTGGCGGCGGGCACCGCACGCCGAGGCCGGGGAGATCCGGCTGGAGGACGGCGCGATGGCCGTCCACGGGCAGCTCCACCGTGTCCGCCACCCCGCGCAGTGGCTGGCCGGGGCGGTCCTGGAGGCGCGCTGCCGCCGGGACACCGCCCGGGTGCGCACCGTGCCGGTCACCGCGGACGGCGCGGAGTTCTTCTGCACCCTGCCCTTCGCCGAGCTGGCCGGGGACTGGGACGGCGGTACGGAGCTCTGGGATCTGAGGCTGCGCCCGGCGGACGCGGCGGAGCCGACCGCGCGGCTGGCCCGCATCCTGGACGATATCCCGGACAAGAAGGAGATCTTCACCTATCCGTCCACGGAGGTGATCGCACCGCACGGCCGGGCGCGAGTGCGTCCGTACTACACCCGGGACAACGATCTGGCGGTCCGGGTCGAGAGGTCCGAGTGACCGGTGGGGCGGCCCCGCGCGGGGCCGCCCCGTACCGGCCCGCCCCGGCGGTGCGCCAAGACCTCGCGGAGATGAGGACAGTGGCCGTCCGCAAGGGCTGGCAGACTCGGATCCATGTTGGAGACCTCGGCACGTCTGCTGCGTCTGCTCTCCCTGTTGCAGGCCCACCGTGAATGGTCCGGCGCCGACCTCGCCGACCGGCTCGGGGTGACCCCGCGCACCGTACGCCGCGACGTCGACCGGCTGCGCGAACTCGGCTACCCCGTGCACTCCGCACCCGGTACGGCGGGCGGCTACCAGCTGGGCGCGGGCGCCCAGTTGCCCCCGCTGCTGCTCGACGACGACGAGGCGGTGGCCGTCGCCGTCGGGCTGCGTCAGGCGGCGGCGGGCGGCGGTGTCGAGGGCATCGAGGAGACCTCGGTCCGCGCCCTGGCCAAACTGGAGCAGGTGCTGCCGGACCGGCTGCGCCGCCGGGTCGGCGCCCTGAGCTCCTTCACCGTGACGATGACCGGCGGGATCCCCGGGCCCGGTGTGGACCCGGAGGTGCTGACCGAACTGGCCAACGCCTGCCGCGACTCCCATATCCTGCGCTTCGCCTACCGCGACCACGGGGGCACCGTCAGCCGCCGCACCGCCGAGCCCCACCGGCTGGTCTGCGCCCAGCGCCGCTGGTATCTGGTCGCCTGGGACGTGGACCGGGCGGACTGGCGCACCTACCGGGTCGACCGGATCACCCCGACCCCGCCGCACGGCGCCCGGGTCGCCCCGCGCCGTCCGCCCGCCGACGACCTGGCCGGCTATGTCTCCCGCGGGGTGTCCACCGCCGTCTACGCGGAGAGGGCCACCGTGCTGCTGAAGGTCCCCCTCGAGCGGGCGGCCGCCCGCGTCTCGCCCTCGGCCGGGGTGCTGGAGGCGGTCGACGAGTACAGCTGTCTGCTGCACACCGGCGCCCATGGCCTCGATGTGATGGTGGTCCACATCATGCTGATGGGCTTCGACTTCGAGGTGCGCGAGCCCGCCGAGCTGAACGACCACATCCGGCTGATCCGGGACCGGCTGGACCGGGCCCTGGACTGATCCGCGCTCCCGGTCACCCGCCGCGCGGCTTCAGCTGCTGGTCCTCATCCTGGGCCGCCCGCGCCACCTCCGGATGGTGGAGATCGAAGGCGGGGGACTCGGTGCGGATCCTCGGCAGCGTCGTGAAGTTGTGCCGGGGCGGCGGACAGGAGGTCGCCCACTCCAGCGAGCGGCCGAACCCCCAGGGGTCGTCCACCTCGACCCGCTTCCCGTACACGGCCGTACGCCAGATGTTGTACAGGAACGGCAGGGTGGACAGGCCCAGCAGGAACGCCCCGATCGTGGAGACGGTGTTGAGCGCCGTGAAGCCGTCCGCCGCCAGATAGTCGGCGTAGCGCCGCGGCATCCCCTCGACGCCCAGCCAGTGCTGGACCAGGAAGGTGGTGTGGAAGCCCACGAAGAGCGTCCAGAAGTGGATCCGCGCCAGCCGTTCGTCCAGCAGCTTCCCGGTGAACTTCGGCCACCAGAAGTAGAAGCCCGCGAAGGTCGCGAAGACGACCGTGCCGAACACCACGTAGTGGAAGTGGGCGACGACGAAATAGCTGTCGGTGACCTCGAAGTCCAGCGGGGGCGAGGCCAGGATCACCCCCGTCAGCCCGCCGAACAGAAAGCTCACCAGGAAGCCGACGGCCCACAGCATCGGCGCCTCGAAGGACAGTGAGCCGTTCAGCATGGTGCCGATCCAGTTGAAGAACTTCACCCCGGTCGGCACCGCGATCAGGAACGACATCAACGAGAAGAACGGCAGCAGCACCGCGCCGGTGGCGAACATATGGTGCGCCCAGACCACCATCGACAGCCCGGTGATGGCCATCGTCGCGCCGATCAGCGTGAGATAGCCGAAGATCGGTTTGCGGGAGAAGACCGGGATGATCTCGCTGATGATGCCGAAGAACGGCAGCGCGATGATGTAGACCTCGGGATGGCCGAAGAACCAGAACAGATGCTGCCAGAGCAACGCCCCGCCGAACCGGGCGTCGAAGACCACCGCCCCGAACCGCCGGTCCGCCTCCAGCGCCAGCAGCGCCGCCGCCAGCACCGGGAACGCCATCAGGATCATGATCGAGGTGAAGAGGGTGTTCCAGGTGAAGACGGGCAGCCGGAACATCGTCATCCCCGGGGCGCGCAGCACCATGATGGTGGTCAGGAAGTTGACCGCGCCCAGGATCGTGCCGAAGCCCGTCAGCGCCAGCCCCATGATCCACATATCGGCGCCCACACCGGGGGAGCGCACCGCGCTGTTGAGCGGGGCGTAGGCGGTCCAGCCGAAGTCGGCGCCGCCGCCGGGCACCAGCAGACCGCACACCACGATCAGCGCGCCGAACAGGTACAGCCAGTACGAGAGCATGTTGAGCCGGGGGAAGGCCACATCCGGCGAACCGATCTGCAACGGCATGATCTCGTTGGCGAATCCCGCGAACGCGGGGGTGGCGAACAGCAGCAGCATGATCGTGCCGTGCAGGGTGAACGCCTGGTTGTACGCCTCCTGGGAGACCAGCTGGATCCCCGGCCGGGCCAGCTCGGCCCGCATCACCAGGGCCAGCACCCCGCCGATCAGGAAGAAGCCGAAGGAGGTGATCAGATAGAGGTGGCCGATCTTCTTGTGGTCGGTGGTGGTGAGCCAGTCCACGACCACCCGGCCCCGCCGCGGCAGCCACACCCCGCCGGTCGTGGCGGGTGTGGTGTCCGTCGTCATGCCGCCATGATCACCCGGTGGACGCCCCGATCCGCGGAGGTCTGCCGAGCGTCACTCCCTCGGGGGCAACAGCGGACCGAGTGGCCCAAGGTCCAGATTGAGGTCCGACGGCGCGATGCCGTAGCGCTCGCACAGCCCGCTCATCCGGTCGTCCAGCAGCATCAGCGTCAGACCGATCCGCTCCTCCTGGTCCTCCGTCAGATCACCCTGGTCGACGCGGCGCAGCGCCTGCCGCTCCATGAGCTGGCGCAACAGCTCCACGACGGTCAGCACCAGCTTCATCAGATCGCGCTCGACGGTGTCCTGGTCCAGCTCCACCTTCCGGCTCACGGTTCCTCCCAGGGGGACGGCACGTTCTCGTTGACCGAGCTGATGAGCGCGCGCAGATCGATCCGGACGAGATCGACGTCGGCGATCCGCAGGGTGAGATCACCGGTGATCACCACACCGCCCGCGAGCAGCCGGTCCAACAGGTCCACCAGCGCGATCTCCCGGTGGGCCAGGGGGCTTGTGGTCATCCGCCGGACCGCCCCCGCACGCTGTCGTCCTCGCTGAACGGGGCGACGAAGGAGTACGGCACCCAGGGCCCGGTCAGCTCCAGACGCACCCCCGCCGAGCGCCGGGCCAGCTCCTCCACCCGCTCGGCGAACGCGGGGCCGTCCGCACGCGGCACCAGATAGGCGGCGTTGAGCACATTGCGGTCCGCCTCACCGGAGATCCGGGCGTCCTGCGGAGGATGCAGCCGGGCCTGTTCGGCGTGGCCGCACAGGGCGTCGTGCACCTGCCGCGCCCCGTCCTCGCTCCGTCCCCAGCGCTCCTCCGACGCCTGCCGCTCGGCCCGGCGCCTGCGCAGATAGTCGCGGCCGGAGGCGGCGGCGGTGGGTGACGCGGCCGGTTCCGCGGGCGGCGGCGCCGCGGCGTACACCTTGACGCCCCATTCGACCCGGCCGTCCAGCCGGTCCAGCGCCTCGGTGAACCGGTCCCGCCCGCTCTCGAGCATCCGCCGCAGCCCCTCCTCGCCGCGGCAGACGGTGGCCAGCCGGACCGGCACCACAGCGGTGTCCGCACCGGCGGCGTCCACCACCCGGGCATGGGCGCGGGCGATCCGCTCCAGCCACTCCAGCTTCTCCAGCCGCTCCTTCAGCGGCCCTTCGTCGAACTCCCCGGCCGGAACCGGGCCCGCCACCACGGCGAGACCGAGATGGACGACGGCGCGCACCGGTTCGCCCGCCACCCCGGGGACGCCCGCCAGGGCCGTGTCCAGCGTGCCGGTGTCCCGGACCACGGCGTACGCGTACTCGAGCCCGTCGTACCGCTGTCCGTCCGCCCCGAGTGGTTCGGTCATCAGCCCTCTTCCCGCCCTTCCAGCTCGTCCCGGCCGCGGGCACGTGACGAGAGCGAGGGGTCGTGCTCCCACCAGTCGATGCCCATTTCCTTGGCCTTGTCGACGGAGGCCACGATCAGCCGCAGTTTGATCGTGAGCAGTTCGATGTCGAGCAGATTGATACGGATATCGCCTGCGATGACGATTCCCTTGTCGAGCACCCGCTCCAGGATGTCGGCCAGGTTGGCCCCGCTCTCGCCCCGGGCGGCCAGCCCGCCCGGGGAGGGGGAGCGGGACGCCATGGGGGAACCGTAGGCGGTCGTGGTCATGGGGTCCCGTTCACCCATCGGCGTGCCTCCTCCATCCGGTCGAGCAGCACGTCCTCCCGCCGCTCGAACTCTTCCTCGTCGATCAGCCCCTCCTCCAGCTGGCTCTCCAGCGCGATCAACTCGCCCTGGATGTTGGCGGGGTTGTAGTACTCCCGCTCCGCCTGGGTGAGGAGCTGCCGGAGCACCCAGCCGATCAGCAGCATCAGGAATCGACGAAGCTGTACGGCGGCAGCGGCCCGTTGACCCGCAGTTGCAGCTGCGGATGGGCCTTCTCCAGCTCGGCCACCGCCTCCAGCAGGGCAGCGGCGCCGTCCTTGGCCAGCAGTACGGACAGGCTCAGGAACCAGCCGCCGCTCTCCGGACCGGGACGCACCGCCTCGGCCGCCGGGGCCAGGGCCTTCTCCACCAGCGCGGCGTCGCGCGCCTCGCGCGCCCGGACCGCGGCGGCCACCAGCTCGCCGAAGCGCACCCGGTCCTCGTAGGTGCCGCCGCCGGAGGCCCGGTTGGCCTCGGCCATCATCCGCAGCTCCGGCTCCTCGGAGAGCACCTGGTGGAGTACGGCGTTCTCCTCGTGGACCGCCTTGACGTTGTACTCCACCCGGTCCGCGAGCCGGGAGAGCTGGTCGTGGTAGCGCTCGGCGTGCTCGGACAGGACCGTGCGCACATCGTCGTCGTTGGTCGACACCGAGCCGAAGCGCATCGGCAGCACCGGATGGGCGTCGCCCACCTCGGCCAGCACATGCTGATGGGCCAGCAGATCACGGCGCCGGGGCTTGAGTTCGGGCGGACAGTCGCTGACGATCGCGGACAGCTCGCCCTCGGTGAGCGCGCGGACCGGCAGCGGGGGGTCGCCGATACCGTGCAGCCGGTCGCCGAGGTCGGCCACCTCACCCCGCGCGATGCCGTAGACGTAGGTGCTCACTCGCCCTCCTCCGCCTTCTTCGACGTCGTCTTGCGGGTGCTCGTACGGCGGCTGCGGCTGCGGGCCGGCTCCTCCTCGCGCTCATCGCTCCGGAGCGCCTCGGCCACGGTGTTGGCCGCCTTGCTGACCGTCTCACCGGCGCCGGACAGCGCGCCCTTGGTCTTGCTGCGCGCGGCGCCCTCGGTGGCGCCGTCGAGGATCTCGGGGATACCGGGGGACTTATTGGGACCGGACTCCAGATCGAGCCGGTTGCACGCCTCGGCGAAGCGCAGATAGGTGTCCACACTGGCCACCACGACCCGGACGTCGATCTTGAGTATCTCGATTCCGACGAGGGAGACGCGGATGAACGCGTCGATCACCAGCCCACGGTCGAGGATGAGTTCCAGGACGTCGTAGAGACCGCTGCTGCCGCCTCCACCCCTGGACTGCTGTGCCGGGACAACGGTCGTCATATCGGGTGTGCTCCTCTCTCGGTTCCGGTCGGCTCCCGCGCGGGTGGGCCGGTGGCCCTCCGCACGGTCAGCCGCGGTCACTTCGCCCGCGTTCATAGCGGCGGATACGGCGGTAGCCGGTGAGTACGCCGTCCGGATCGAGAGTCAGCTCATACAGAGCCATCAGACTCATCGTCTCCGGCACCCGGGCGAGCTCCACCACCTCGACGTCCAGCGCCCATCCGTCCTCGGTCCGCTCCATGCGCGGCACCGCCTCGGGAACCAGGCCCGTCAGCTCGACGAGCTGGTCACGGGCAGAGCGCAGGAGCGCCACCGGGGTCATACCGTCGGTCGCCTTCTTCTTGTCGCGGGTCTCATCGTGTGAGTCAGTCGAGTCAGTCATGTTCACTCCGGTCGCGGCGGGTACCGCGTCCGGACCCGGGTAAACCTGACGGTTCATGAATGGCGATTTGTGGTGGATTTGTGTGCTCCGACTACTTCCGGGCGAAGTATTTCCGTCGCTCGTTTCATTTGTTCGGCGGAGAGATCGGAGAGCCCGCGTCCTATACCAGACCGGTGCCTTTGGCACGGGAAATCGACGAAAACGATCGGTCATCCGGGAGGGCGTCAACATGAACCCCGGACGAGTGACAAACTCGCCGACAAACCCGGGCGTGTTTTCTGTGACACAAGTGTGACGAGTGACGGACTCGGGGCGGATGAGGTGGTGCCCACCGTGATCCAGCTCTCGCTTTCCCACCCGTTCGGGGCCGCCTACGGTGGCTGTCATGGGACCTGTACCGAACCTTCCGGCCGAACCCGAAGACGACCTCGAAAGCTATCTGGGACTCGACGCCACGACCGCCGAGGAGAGGGCGCGGGAGCGCGGCTGGACCACTGTGCGGAAGCTGCCGCCGGGCGCGATCATCACGATGGAGTACCTGGTCGGCCGCATCAACTTCGAGGTCGCCGACGACGCCGTACGGCGCTGCTGGCACGGCTGAGCCCTTACGCGACGCACACGGGCCACGACAACGGCCCCGGACGCTCTGCTGGGAGCGTCCGGGGCCGTTGTGCGCGGTCCTGGTGGTGCGGTCGCCGGTGCGGGGGAGGGGCTTGTGCGTACCGTCCCGCGGCCGGGCGGGGGTTAGCCGCCGGTGGCCGTCGTATGCCCGCGGCCCGAGCCGGAGCCGGAGCCGTACGGGCCGGAGGCGGCGCGGGGCACCCGGTCGGCGTGTGGCGGACGGCGGCTGCCGGCCGGGCTGACCGGGGTCCGCTCGGAGCGCGGGGTGTGCTGGTGCTGGCGGACCGTGTGGTGCTGCCGGGGCTCGGCGACCCGCGCGGTGGGGCCGCCGGGGGTCCGTCCGGACCCGGTCACGCCCACCGGCTCACGCGGCGGCAGTTCGTCGTCGCGGGCGGTCCGCGGGGTGGCCAGCGTGGACCCGGCAAGCGGGCGCGCGAAGGGGACGGGGACCGGTACCGGAGGCCGGCCGCTGTGCTGGCGCAACCGGTGCCACAGGCCCAGCAGCAGCACCTCGGCGCGGTACATCACCGGCTCCAGCCAGGGCAGGGCCAGCAGCACCAGAACACCGGCCGCCCAGCCCAGCACCACATCGCTCAGCCAGTGGGTACCGAGGTAGACGGTGGTCATGCCGACGCCGAAGGCGAACCCCGTGGCGATCAGCGAGGCGACTCTGCGGGCCACCGGCGTGGTCGCCAGATACGCGAGAACACCCCAGGTGACCACGGCGTTCGCGGTGTGACCGGAAGGAAATATATCGCCGTTGCCCCACATCTCGTTGGAGCCGACGGTGGTCGCGTAGTGCGGGCCGAGCCGTCCGAAGCCCAGCTTCACCGCACCCACGGTGATGTTCAGCAGCAGCAGTGAGCTGCCGAGCACCAGCAGCGGGCGCAGGGTGCGCTGCCGGTGGCAGCACCATCCCAGCCAGGCGGCGACCGCCACGGCGGTGGGGCCGCGCTGGCCCATGACCACGAAGTAGTCCAGGAAGGTATGGATCTCCGGCCACTGCTTGTAGGGCCGGAACAGCATGACCTGCCAGTCCAGCTTCACCAGCCACGAAGTGGTGAGCACGCCGATGACCGTGGCCGCGTAGACCGCCAGGGTGGACCCGAGCAGCCAGCGGCGGGTTCGGGTCATGCGCGGTCGCGCGAGATCGGTCGGGCGCTCCTCCGCCTCGGGGAGCTTGTCTTCGGTACGCACCTAATCGACGTTACATTGCGTGACAGGTGGGTTCGGTCGATCACGTCGCTTTGTGATGACGATGTGATGTGGAGTTCGTCTCGTCGGCGGCTTTTGGCCGCCCCATTCCGGCGTAATCCGCGAGGCCCGGGGACATTTGTGCGCCCGGTCTTCCTATCGGCGTCAACAGGTCCTTTATGGATTACTTACAGCGGCGTTTATCGGCGATTGGCCGTGCCGTTCCCACCCGTTTCCCGGGGCGTCGCCGCCCCGCGGCGCGGCGGGGCCCCGCCGGACGCGCCGGCCCCAACTGGCGCCGCCGGGTGGCCGGATCACGGTGGCCCCGAACCATGCAGCCAGAACGCCCCGTAGAGCGCGGAGCCCAGCCCCGCCGAGCCCAGGACCACTGCCGTACGCGCCGTACGCAGCCGGGCCAGGCCCAGCGCGAGCGGCAGCAGCAGGGGGAAGGCTGGGATCAACAGCCGTGGTTTGGAACCGAAGTAGCCCTTCGCGGCCAGCGCCAGCACCAGCACCGCGCCGCAGTACGCCAGCAGCGGCGGCGGTTGGTGCTCCCGCACCCCGCGGGCGTACAGCCACAGCAGCGCCGCGACACCGGTCAGCAGCGCGAGCCCGGTGGGGTAGGACGGACCCGACAGTATGGCGCCGAGGAAGCCCGCGAAGGCGAGGCCCCCGTCGAAGCCGTTTCCCCAGCCGCTCTGGACGTCGAAATAGCCGCTGGCGCTGCCGGTCTCGAAGCCGACCCACAGCACATAGCCGAGCCAGCCCAGCGGAGCCAGCGCCACCGAGGCGAGCAGCCGGGGCCGGGCGCGCCAGGCCCGCCGCCACCGCCCCCCGGGCAGCAGCTCCGCGGCCGCGGCGACCCACACCGCGGCGATCACCGCCGCCCCCACCGGCCGGGTGAGCCCGGCGAGCGCCGCGAGCACGCCCGCCGCCAGCCACCGCCGGGTGAGCACCGCGTACATCCCCCAGGCGGCCAGCGCGGTGAAGAGGGACTCGGAGTACGCCATCGACTGCACGATGCCGACCGGCAGCACTCCCCAGAGCACCGCCAGCGCGGTGCCCACCCGCCGCCCGTACAGCAGATCGCCGACCGCGAAGATCCCCCACGCGGCGAACAGTGAGGTGACGCAGCTCACCGCCAGCCCCGCGTCGGCGGCGTCAAGCGGAGATATGGCCGAGATCACCCGTTCCAGCGTGGGCAGCAACGGGAAGAACGCCAGATCCGAGTGGATCGTGCCGTCCGCCAGGTACAGCGTGTGGCCGTACCCCTCCTCGGCGATACGGGAGTACCAGAGGGAGTCCCAGCGGGCCGAGAGGAGCTGATGGGGACTTCTGCCGGCCACCGCCCCCCAGGCCGCCATCACCACCAGCCCGACCAGGCGCGCCCCCGCATACGCGAGCAGCGCCGGGGCGGCTCGGTGCAGCGCGGCGCGCAGGGGGCGGCCGGGCCGGCCGTCGTCCCCGCGCGGCACGCTGGGGGCGTGATCGAGAACTGTCACGGCGACGATTATCAAGCATGATCCGGACCGCCCGTGGCGCCTGTGGACAACCGTGAGGCGAACAGCGGAGCGACATCCCGGCGCCACCTCCACGACACCGGGGGATGTGCGAGAGGTGAGGGGACAAAAGGGGAATGAGTGAACGTACGCCTCCTTAATCGCCTCCTCGCCCAGGTGCAACATGACCTGCGGCACACGGTCGGCGCGGCGACTCGCGTACCCTGACCACTCACTCGCGCCGTCGCCACCGGGTCACCGGAAGCGTCCCCACGACGTGACGTCTCCGCCCTCCCGGGCGGACCGCGAGCGCAAGACCACGGGAGGTGCGTACATGTCAGGGACGACCACGGGCCGCGAGCAGCGGACGGCGGGCGTTCCCCGGCAATGGCGCGGGACCGAAGCGGGCGGCGGTGCGAACCGCTGGGTCGTTCTGCTCGTCCTCTGCGTCAGCCTGCTGCTGGTGGCCGTCGACGCCACCGTGCTCCACGTGGCGGTCCCCGCCGTCACCGAGGACCTGCGCCCCGGCTCGATCGAGCTGCTGTGGATCGTGGACGCCTATCCGCTGGTCTGCGCGTCGCTGCTGATCCTCTTCGGCACCCTCGGCGACCGCGTCGGCAGACGCCGGGTGCTGCTGCTCGGCTACGGCCTCTTCGGCGCCGCCTCGGCCCTCGCGGCCTTCGCCACCACCCCCCAGACCCTCATCGTGGCCCGCGCCCTGCTGGGCGTCGGCGGCGCGATGATCATGCCCGCCACCCTGTCGATCCTGCGCCAGGTCTTCCCCGACCGCCGGGAGCGCGCCCTGGCCATCGGCGTCTGGAGCGCGGTCGCCGCCGTCGGCGCGGCCGTCGGCCCGCTGCTCGGCGGCTTCCTGGTCGAGCACTTCTGGTGGGGCTCGGTCTTCCTGATCAACATCCCGCTGATGGTGGTGGCCCTGCCCGTGGGCCGCTGGCTGCTCCCGGAGTCCACCGGAGACCGCCACGGACCGTGGGATGTGCTGGGCGCGGTCATGGCGGCCGGCGGACTGTTCTGCCTGGTCTTCGGAGTGAAGCGGGTGGGCGGCGGCTTCGGTCTGCTGGAGCCGGTCACCGCCCTCCCGGTGCTGGGCGGTGTCGCGCTGCTGGTGCTGTTCGTCCGCCGTCAGCGGCGCCGTACGCATCCGCTGGTCGACCTCAACCTCTTCGGCCGTGCCGCCTTCTCGATCTCGGTCGGCTGTATCGTGCTGGCCCTGCTCGCGCTCGTCGGCCTGGAGCTCATAGCCGCCCAGTACCTCCAGCTGGTGCTGGGGCTCACCCCGCTCGAGACCGGGCTGCGGCTGCTGCCGCTCACCTTCGCCGCCATGGCCGCGGGGCTCGCGGGGTCCCGGATGCTCCAGGGGCTCGGCCCGCGCACGATGGTGGCGCTCGGCTTCGGGCTCACCGCCGCCGCGGTGCTCTCCCTCACCGTCATGGGCCAGTCCGACCGGCCCGGGGTGCTCATCGGTGCCTTCGTCGTTCTCGGCTTCGGCCTGGAGACCACGCTCTTCGGCGCGTACGAGTCCATGCTCAACGAGGCGTCCGCGAAGTCGGCCGGTGGCGCCGCCGCCATCGGCGAGACCTCCTACCAGCTCGGCGCCGGAATCGGCATAGCGCTGCTGGGCAGCGTGATGAACGCGGCCTACAAGCCCGGCGTCTCCTCGGTCACCGGGGTGTCGCACCAGGACAGCACCGCCGCCGGACAGTCGCTGGGCGCGGCGTACGACGTCTCGCAGGAGATCGGCGGGGCGGCCGGAGAGGCGCTGCGCGCCGCCGCCCGCGCCTCCTTCGTCCACGGACTGCATGTCACGCTCGTGGTCAGCGCGGGCCTGCTGCTGATGGGCGCGCTGGCCGCGCTGCGGCTGCCGAAGACCATGGAGTGCGCCCCCGCCGACGAGGAGGTGCCCGCGCCGGGCGCCGTCGCGGACACTCCGGGCGCCGCGGACCGTATCGAGGCCGCGGAGGTCCCGGCCCGCCGCGACCGCGCGGCCGTCGTGGGCGCCGACTCCTCCGGCTGACCTGGCGCGGAGCCACCGGTACGGGCCCGAGTGGGTCTGGACGGCGGACGGGACCCGGCCGTAGCGTCGGAGCCGACACGGATGATCACCTGGCCGTCGTGGCCGAGGGCGCGCGCCCGGCGACCGGTGGAGATCCGCAGCACCCGCCGCACCCGCCGTATCGCACCGGAGGCCGCTTCCCATGTCCGCTGGCACCCTGCCGCCGTTCGACCCGAGCGATCCGCTGGGCATCGACGACCTTCTCGACCCCGAGGATCTTGCGGTCCGCGACACCGTGCGGCAGTGGGCCGCCGACCGCGTCCTGCCGCATATCGCCGACTGGTACGAGCGCGGTGAGCTGCCCGGGATCCGTGAACTGGCCCGTGAGCTGGGCTCGATCGGCGCGCTCGGGATGTCGCTGACGGGCTACGGCTGCGCGGGCGCCAGCGCCGTCCAGTACGGACTGGCCTGTCTGGAGCTGGAGGCCGCCGACTCCGGGATCCGCTCCCTGGTCTCGGTGCAGGGCTCGCTGGCGATGTACGCGATCCACCGCTTCGGCTCCGAGGAGCAGAAGCAGCGGTGGCTGCCGGGGATGGCCGCCGGCGAGATCATCGGCTGCTTCGGGCTCACCGAGCCCGATATCGGCTCCGACCCGGCCGCCATGCGCACCCACGCCAAACGGGACGGCTCCGACTGGGTGCTGACGGGCCGCAAGATGTGGATCACCAATGGTTCGGTGGCCGGGGTCGCGGTGGTCTGGGCCCGTACCGACGATGGCATCCGCGGCTTCGCCGTGCCCACCGGCACCCCGGGCTTCTCGGCCCCCGAGATCAAGCACAAGTGGTCGCTGCGTGCCTCGGTCACCAGCGAACTGGTGCTGGACGAAGTGCGGCTGCCCGCCGACGCGGTGCTGCCCGGGGCCACCGGGCTGCGCGGACCGCTGAGCTGTCTCAGCCATGCCCGCTACGGCATCGTGTGGGGCGCGATGGGCGCGGCCCGGGCGTCGTTCGCCGCGGCGCTGGAATACTCCCGCACCCGTGAGCAGTTCGGCCGCCCCATCGGAGGGTTCCAGCTCACCCAGGCCAAGCTGGCCGATATGGCGCTGGAGCTGCACAAGGGTGTGCTGCTGGCCCACCATCTGGGACGGCGGATGGACGCCGGGCGGCTCCGCCCCGAGCAGGTCAGCTTCGGCAAGCTGAACAACGTACGGGAGGCGATCGAGATCTGCCGTACGGCCCGGACCATCCTGGGCGCCAACGGGATCTCGCTGGAGTACCCCGTGATGCGGCATGCCACGAACCTGGAGTCGGTGCTCACCTACGAGGGCACCGTCGAAATGCACCAACTGGTGCTCGGCAAGGCGCTCACCGGCCTCGACGCCTTCCGGTGAGGCGGCCGGGGGCGCCTCACCGGCGGCAGAGGCGGCAGACGCCTTACCGGCGGCAGAGGCGCCTTACCGGCGGCAGGGGCCGAGCCCCGCGCGAGGGGCTCAGCTCTGGTTGAAGAAGCCGCCGATCGAGCGCTGGGCCTCACCGCTGACGATCTGGTAGTCGGCGGGGGTGAGGAGGAAGACCCGGTTGGCGACGCGCTCGATGGAACCGCGCAGCCCGAACGTCAGCCCCGCCGCGAAGTCGACGACCCGCTTGGCGTCGGCGGACTCCATCGTCGTCAGATTGACGATGACCGGGACGCCCTCCCGGAACAGCTCACCGATGCCCCGGGCGTCCCGGAAGCCGTCCGGGGTGACCGTGGCGATACGGGTGCCCTGGTCCTGCGCGGCCTGGTCGGCCACCCGCACGCGCGGGTCGGTCACCCAGGAGTCGCCGGGCTCGGGCCCCTCGGCGTAGTCGTCGTCGTAGTAGCGCTCGTCATCGCTGTCGTCGACGAGGCCAAGCCAGGCACTCGCCTTGCGTACCGATCCCATGGACGCCTCCTTTCGCTAACGGTGTGTACTGTCCGCCCCTCTATGGTCGTCCATGATGCGGATGGTGTGCCACGTGGATTGCGGCCGCACAGGGGATTCGTGACGTTACTGGTGCACAACGGCTGGCGCCATATCAGAGTTCCACCTGCTTAAGGGGGCTGACGGAGTGCTGGGTAGACTCCGCCGGGCCGGACGGGTGACGTCAGGGACGTACGGGTGAACGGGGATCTTCGTGTTTGGCATTATCCGGCCTTGCCGCCATCGGCTGTCGGAAAACCTGCGGACCGAGTGGATGGCGCATCTGTGCGGGTTGTGCCTCGCATTGAGGGGTGACCACGGGCAGTTCGCCCGTATTGCCACCAATTACGACGGTCTGGTGATCTCGGTTCTGGTCGAGGCCCAGGCCGGACGCACCGACGACCGGCGGCGCACCGCCGGGCCGTGCCCGCTGCGCGGGATGCGTACCGCCTCCGTCGCCCAGGGCGAGGGCGCCCGGCTCGCCGCGACCGTCTCGCTCGTACTGGCCTCGGCCAAGATGCGTGACCATGTGGAGGACGGCGACGGGGCGTTGGCCCGGCGGCCGGTCGCCGCGGCCGCCCGCCGGGTCGCCGCCCGGTGGGACCGGGCGGGTGCGCGCAGCGGCGCCGAGATCGGTTTCGACACCGCCGTACTGCTCGACGCGGTCGGCCGGCAGGCCGGGATCGAGGGCGGCGCCGGGGCAGGTACCTCACTGCTGACCGTCACCGAGCCGACCGAGACCGCGACCGCCGCCGCCTTCGGCCACACCGCGATCCTGGCGGGGCGGCCGGAGAACCGGGCCCCGCTCGAGGAGGCCGGACGGCTCTTCGGACGGCTGGCCCATCTGCTGGACGCGGTGGAGGACCTGACCGAGGACGCCGAGACCGGCGCCTGGAACCCGATCGCCGCCACCGGCGCCGACCTCGCCGACGTCCGCAGGCTCTGCGACGACGCGGTGCACGGCGTACGGCTCGCCCTCCGGGACACCCGGTTCGCGAGCAAGGGCTCGGGCAAGCTGGCGCATCTGCTGCTGGCGCATGAACTGCCGCGCGCGGTGGACCGCGCCTTCGGCACCACCGGCTGTACGCATACCACCGATGGCGCGCCCCTCGGATCCGGTGCGCCGGAGCTCGAGATGCTCGGCCCCGAGGGGGCGCAGGGGTCCCAGGGGGTGCACGGGTCCCATGGGGCGCCGCCGCAGTCGCCGTGGATCAACAACCCGCACGGACCCGGTGGCGCGCCGCCCGAGCCGCCGAACCGGGGCCGCCGCCGCGGGCTGATAGCCGGGTGCGCGGTGTGGGCCGGACTCTTCTGCACCTGTCAGGTGTGCTGCAAGGACCCGTACTACGACCCGTGGACGGGGCAGCCGCGCGAGGGGCTGTGCCACAAGTGCGATGACTGTTCCGACTGCTGCGATTGCTGTGACTGCTGCAACTGCGACTGTGGTTGCTGCGACGGTTGCGACTGCGGGTGTGACTGCGGCTGTTGAGGGACGGCCGAGCGCGAGGGGAGCGCCGAAGCGGTTGTGCTGCAACGGGTGTGCCGAAGCGCGGGTGTGAGGACGCGTGAGAACGCGGGCATACGGGGCCACATCGGACACCGGAGCGCGATGGGCGGGCGAAGCCTCCCGAACGGCAGCGGAGGCGGGCGGTCAGCCCGAACAGGACGACGACCACACCCGACCGAAGTCGATGTGGTCGCGGGTGACCAGTCGCCGCCGTGAACGCATGGGCCCAAGTGCAGCAGCCTTCCGGCGGTGCGTCAACTGTGATGAGACGCGCTGCTCACAGTACGGACAGCCTTGACAACCCGCCGTAGGGACGCCCTAATCTCGGCGCCAGGCCGTGCTGAGGGGCGCGGCCGGGTGTGAGGCCCATGCGTGAGTTCACTTCAGAACTCACGGAGTCTTCACGTATGTCCGCGATCCCGGACCTCCCGTCCCGACCGCCCCGAACCCCGCACCGCGACGGCACTCCGCACCGCGCCGGCGCGACCCGCCACCCCGGCCGGACCGCTCGCCGTCAGCCCCGGCGACGGCCGGATCCTGGACCGGGACGGACGCCCGCATCCGCGCCGCTTCGCCCTCGGCCCGCACACCGGCGCCCGCGCCTCCGGCGCCTTCGCCCGGCCGCGCACCCACGCGCCCGCCTTCCGCCGGAACGACGCGACCGCGCGGGCGCTGCCGCGCTGTCCGCGCGAACCGACCCGTAGCGCCCCGCGTCACCGCCCGGGCGCACGGCCCCGCCGTCCCGCCTTCACCGCTTCACCGCTTCACCGAAGGACGCCGAAGGGCCGAAGGACGCCGAAGGGCCCCCCGCGTCATCGACCTCCGACCACCCCGACCGAGGAAGGCCCTGACCATGGCCCCATCCCCCGGCACTCTGCATCTGGCCGCCGCCATCGACGGCACCGGGCAGTACACGGCGCCGTATTACGTCGAGCTCGCGCGGCTCGCCGAGAGCGGCATGCTCGACTTCATCACCCTGGACGACTCGTTCGGCCCCTCGGGGGAGGAGCAGGGCCGGCCCGACGCGCTCACCGTCCTCGCCCGCGTCGCACCGGACACCGGACGGATCGGTCTGGTGCCGACCGTCACCACCACCCACACCGAGCCGTTCCACCTCCCCTGTGCCGTGGCCACCCTGGACTGGATGAGCCGCGGCCGGGCGGGCTGGACGGTCTCGGTGTCGACGGCCGAGGCCGAGGCGGCGGAGGTGGCCGAGGGGGGCGCCCGGCTGTGGGGCGGCCGGGAGGACGACCCGGAGATCCGCGACCTCGCCGGTGGTCTCTTCGTCGACCGCGACAAGCCGCACGACGTCGACTTCGAGGGCGGCCACGTCCGGGTGCGCGGCCCGTCCCTCGTGCCCCGGTCCCCGCAGGGCCATCCGGTGGTGGCCGTCGACGCCACCGACCCCGTCACCTGGCATACCGTCGCGCGCCACGCCGATGTGGCGTTCATCCGGGCCACCACCCCGGACGCGGCGGGCCGCATACGCGATGAACTGCGGCGCCGCGCCGAGGAGTCGGGCCGGGGGCGGAACGCGCTCACCGTGCTCGCCGCCGTCACCGTGGACCTGGCGGACGGCGAGTACGCGGCCGGACTCGCCGTCCACGGCGGCCCGTTGACCGCCGTGGACGGCGGGCCGCCGCTGTACCGCGGGGGACCGGTCGGCCTCGCGGAGCTGATCGCCGGATGGCATACCGCGGGAGCCGTGGACGGCTTCCACATCACCCCCGCCGGACCGCCGGGCGATCTCGAACGGTTCGTCAACGGCACCGTGGCGCTGCTCCAGCACCGCGGACTGTTCCGCACCTTCTACCCCGGTACGACGCTCCATGAGCATCTGGGGCGGCCGCGCCCCGCCAACCGCTACGCCCTGGCGAGGGAGGCGGCGCGGTGAACGACACGAGCGGGCCCCAAGTGGCGGGCGCTGTCGGAGGGGAAAGGGCTGTCTATCCGGCGGACCGTCATCGAGGTGACCGGACGGCAGTCGTCCATCGGCGCTCCGGAGGCGGCCGCCGCCGAGATGGCCGCATTCGTACGGGGCGAGACGGCCGACGGCTTCATCCTGGTCCCGCATCCGACCCCCGGCGGACCCGACGACTTCGGGGACCGGGCGGTCCCGCCGCGCCAGGAGCGCGGGGTGTTCCGTACCGCGTACACCGGCCGCACCCTCCGCGATCACCTGGGACTTCGTCATCCGGGAGGGGCGGACCGAACGGTTCGCCAAGGGCCTTCGCGGCGGACCGGACGGACGCCCGAGAGGCTTCGGCCGGGTCGACGGAACCTGAGCGTCCGTAGCGGCGTCCTCATGAACACCCAGGGGATGGGCGCACCGCCCCGGCGGCCGGAAGCCGCCGGGGCCAGGTGCCGGGCGTTCCGCTGACTGTTCCGAATTGTCTCTTGCGCGCTGAGGGTGACGGCCCGAATACTGCGGGAAGCGCTTGTCAGGAACACGTCGGAAATTCCCGCCGACATGATCGCTGACTGCGCCTCACGGGCCTGCCCACCCAAGCGGACCCCCGATTCCCTCGGAGGAAGAGTTGAGGATCGAGCGCACTGCCCCCCACGGCACCCAGGCGAGACGTATAGCCCTGATCGCCGCCACCTCCGCGCTGCTGGCCGGAACGGCACTCGCCGCCCCCGCCGCCTACGCCGGCAGCGACAAAGCCACCGCCTTCAGCGCGTCGGAGGCCAAGGCGGCGAGCGACGCCGTCCTCGAGGCCGATGTCGCCGGCACCGCCTGGTACGTCGACAAGGCGACCAACGGCCTTGTGGTCACCGCCGACAGCACCGTCTCCGCGAACGAGATCGCCAAGATCAAGGACGGCGCCGGTGCGAGCGCCGACGCGATCGAGATCAAGCGCACCCCGGGCAAGATCAACAAGTTGATCTCCGGCGGTGACGCCATCTACGCCACCAGCTGGCGCTGCTCCCTCGGCTTCAACGTCCGCAACAGCAGCGGAGCCAACTACTTCGTCACCGCGGGTCACTGCACCGACGGCGCGGGCACCTGGTGGTCCAACTCCGGGCACACCACCACCATCGGCCCCACGGCCGGATCCAGCTTCCCGACCAATGACTACGGTCTGGTCCGGTACAGCGGCTCGGTCAGCCCCTCCGGCACCGTCGGCAGCCAGGACATCACCCGCGCCGCCAATCCCACCGTCGGCCAGACGGTCACCCGCCGCGGCAGCACCACCGGTATCCACAGCGGCCGGGTCACCGCGCTGAACGCCACCGTCAACTACGGCAACGGCGACATCGTCTACGGCATGATCCAGACCACCGTCTGCGCCGAGCCCGGCGACAGCGGCGGCCCCCTCTATGCCGGGTCCACCGCCCTCGGCCTCACCTCCGGCGGCAGCGGTAACTGCTCCAGCGGCGGGACCACCTTCTTCCAGCCGGTCGTCGAAGCGCTGAACGCCTACGGGGTCAGCGTCTACTGACCGCCCCCGGCGTCCGGCCTTCACCGCATCGTTCACCCTCGCCGTCATCGGCATGCCCGCGGCCGCCCTCACCGGTCGTCGGCGTACGGCGAAGGAGCCCCCGCCCCAAGGAGTCGGGCGGGGGCTCCCCCCTGTCGTCGAGCCGGACTATCGTGGACATCAATACCCCGGATGGGGCATTGATCGTGATACGGACGGCAGGTGGCCGTGATGATCGATGCGCTGGTGACAGTGATCGTGGTACTGGCCTGTCTGGGCGCGGTCTGCGCCCTGGCGGCGGCCCGGGTGGTCAAGCAGTACGAGCGGGGGGTGGTCTTCCGGCTCGGGAGGCTGAGGCCGGAAGTCCGGGGGCCGGGGTTCACCATGATCGCCCCGGTCGTGGACCGGCTCCAAAAGGTGAACATGCAGATCGTGACGATGCCCGTGCCCGCGCAGGAGGGCATCACCCGCGACAATGTGACGGTCCGCGTCGACGCGGTCGTCTACTTCCAGGTCGTGGACCCCTCCGAGGCGATCGTCGCGGTGGAGGACTACCGCTTCGCCGTCTCGCAGATGGCCCAGACCTCCTTGCGCTCGATCATCGGCAAAAGCGATCTGGACGATCTGCTCTCCAACCGGGAGAAGCTCAACCAGGGCCTTGAGCTCATGATCGACAGCCCGGCGGTGGGCTGGGGCGTCCATATCGACCGCGTCGAGATCAAGGACGTCTCGCTGCCGGAGACCATGAAGCGGTCGATGGCCCGCCAGGCGGAGGCCGACCGGGAGCGCCGCGCCCGGGTCATCAACGCGGACGCGGAGCTCCAGGCGTCCAAGAAGCTCGCCGAGGCCGCCGCCCAGATGTCCGAGACCCCCGCCGCGCTCCAGCTGCGGCTGCTCCAGACCGTGATGGCGGTGTCGGCGGAGAAGAACTCCACGCTGGTGCTGCCCATCCCGGTGGAGCTGCTGCGGTTCCTGGAGCGGGGACAGGACCAGGGGCAGCAGCCGCTGGAGGCGGGGCGTGCGGAGCGGAAGCCGGAGGGTGCCGCCGGGCGGGAAGCCGCCCCCGCCGCCCCTGCCGGTGCTCCCGGTGCTCCCGACACGGTGACGGAGGACCGGTCCGCGCGGCCGGTGCCCACCCTCACCGAACACGAGCCGGAACCGCGGCGCGGTGTGGAGCGCTGACCTCGGAGGCCATGCCCCCCGGCCGGTGATCGACATCCGCTGAGATAGTGTCCTGCCCGCGCACCCTTCGTCGGTGCGCGGGCTTCGTCGTGTCGATTCCGGCACGGGATCGCCTCGTAAATTTCACAGTCGTGTGGTGAACGCGCCCTTGTGTGGCCCCGGAAACCCTGGCAATACTCGACGGCGAACTTGGCATGGACGCGCCGTGTTCAACCAGACGCGCCCCGCTACCCGCCCTCCGGGTCCGGCACCCCACTGCCGAACGGGCCCAACCCCCCACTGGAGGTTCTGAGTTGAAGCACCGCCGCATACCCAAGCGTCGTGTCGCCATCGCCGGAGCCGGCATAGCGGCTCTGGTCGCCGCGGGACTCACCCTGCAAAGCGCCAACGCCGCCCCCGGCGACCAGCAGCCGGACCCCCTGTCGGTGAAGTCCGCGGGCAAGCTGGCGCACAGCCTTCTCTCCTCGCTGGGCGATGACTCCGCGGGCACCTACTACGACACCAAGGCCAAGAAGCTCGTGGTCAACGTGGTGAACGACGCCGCCGCGGACAAGGTCCGCGCGGCCGGGGCCGAGGCCAAGGTGGTCAAGTACACCCTGGCCCAGCTGAACTCGGCGCGGACCACCCTCAAGGACAAGGCCACTCTTCCCGGCACCTCGTGGTCGGTGGACCCCAGATCCAACAAGGTCGTCGTCACCGCCGACCGCACCGTCAAGGGCGGCACACTGGCGAAGCTGACGAAGGTCACCGACGGTCTCGGCGACAAGGTCGAGGTCAAGCGGTCGAAGGGTACGTTCTCGACCTTCATCGCCGGTGGCGACGCCATCTGGGGCGACGGCGGGCGCTGCTCGCTCGGCTTCAACGTGGTCAAGGACGGTCAGCCGTACTTCCTGACCGCCGGGCACTGCACCGAGGCGATCAAGAGCTGGTCGGACTCGCAGGGCGGTGAGGAGATCGGGGCCAACGAGGGAAGCTCCTTCCCGGGCAATGACTACGGCCTGGTCAAGTACACCAAGGACGTCGAGCACCCGAGCGCGGTGGACCTCTACAACGGCAGCACCCAGGCCATCGCCAAGGCGGGCGACGCCACGGTCGGCCAGAAGGTGCAGCGCAGCGGCAGCACCACCCAGGTGCACGACGGCGAGGTCACCGGCCTCAACGCGACCGTCAACTACCAGGAGGGCACGGTCGAGGGGCTCATCCAGACCACCGTCTGCGCCGAGCCGGGCGACAGCGGCGGCGCGCTCTTCGCGGACGACACCGCGCTGGGCCTGACCTCCGGCGGCAGTGGTGACTGCTCCGGCGGCGGCGAGACCTTCTTCCAGCCGGTGCCGGAGGCGCTGGACGCGTACGGCGCCTCCATCGGCTGACCCCGTACCCAAAGCAGAGGCCCCCCGGACACCCGTGGACGGTGTCCGGGGGGCCTCCCCTTGTGTCCGCGGCCGCTCGAGCCGCGTTCATGGTGCGGTGTTCATGGTGCGGTGTTCGGTGGTGCCGCGTTCAGTGGTGCGTGGTGCGGTGGTGCGTCGTACGGGGCCGCGCTGCTCGGTCGTGCGCCGCTCAGAACCCGAAGACCTGAGTGGTGACGGCGTCCCGCTGGCAGTTGTTCGCGAAGGTGTGCTCGTACGAGACCCGGCGGCCGTCCCAGACCCCGGTGGCGGTGACGGTCACCGGCCGCCATTCCTTGGTGCAGATCCGGCCCGGCTCCGCCGACAGCGTCAGCGAGTTGAACGCACCGTCGACGGTGCGCAGTTCGGCGCATGCCTTGGCGGCCGCCGGGTGGGTACCGGAGGCCTTGGGCTGACAGCTGAGCGTCACCGCCCGCTGAACGTCGGCCGTGGCCGCGTCCGCGCCATAGCCGACGGTGAGGACCATCGCAGAGGCCGGGTACAGGCTGTCGGGCTGGGCGGGCGCGGCGTTCGCCGTACCGCTCGCACCGATCCCCAGCGCGGCACTCAGAGCCACGGCGGCCCCCAGACCGATCGCCCCTGTGGTCTTCCGCATTTCGAACGCTCCCTTGCTCGTGGTTTCAGATACCGGACGGAGTTCTACGCCGTGCGCGTCGGGAACGCATGTCGATCGAACACTTCCGGTCGCTATACGTAGTCATTCGGTGGCTTATTGTCGCGTGCGGGGGGTGTCACTCCGCGGAACGCCGCGTGGCGAGCGGGTGCGCGGAGGGGCGGGCGAACCGGCGGGTGTGCGCCGGCGCGGAGGTGTCCGGAGTGTCCGCCGGTTCCTGAACTACGTGTTCAGAGCGCTCGTATGGGCCCAGGCGGGAAATATGGGACAGCTGGTGATGATCCGTTCGTCATCTGCCGGGGGCATGGGCGCGCGCGGGGAGCGTGGGCGAGATCCTGCCAGCGCAAGGCGACCGGCGGGCGGGGGCTCGAACGGCCCTCGGAGGCCGGAGCGGTGGTGTACAGCGCGGGGTCAGCTGTCCAGATCCCGGCTCAGGGGGCCGCTCCGGCGCCCCCAGCCGTAGGCCCGCCCGGCCCGCAGCCGCACCACCAGCCGCCGGTCGGCGACCATCGCGGCACGGAACTCCTCCCAGTCCGGATGCTCGCCCTGGACGGCGCGGTAGATCTCGACCAGCTCGTCGGCGGTGGCGTCATGGGGGTCGGCCGTCACCGGCGTCAGCTCGGCATCGCCCTCGGCCACCAGATAGGAGGAGCGGTCCTCGCTGGTGACATAGAAGCTGGCGCGCGGATCGCGGCGCAGATTGCGGGTCTTGGCGCGGTCGTCGGTGACCGAGACGCGGATCAGCCGGGCGGCCGGGTCGTAGGCGAAGGCGACATTCGACAGCTGGGGCCGCCCATCGCGCTTGAGGGTGACCAGCGCGCCGGTGCGCTGCTCCCGCAACAGCCCGAACAGGGCGTCCTGGGAGGGTGTGGCGGAATCCCCGGGTCGCTCGGTCATAAGGATCGAGCGTAGGTCGCGGGCGGCCGGTCCCCGTGGTGCGACACGCGGAATGTCGGGGCGTTTTGCGTGCCTATGGTGTATATGGAAGGCCCCTCATAGCGACTCGCACGCTTGTTCGAGAATGGGGTTATGGTGGGGCGTGGGACGAACAGGGTCGGTCAGGGGGTGTGAGCAGCGGGAGGTGCGGATGCCAGGCTTCACGCATCTGCACACCGCGTCCGGATTCTCCATGCGGTACGGGGCCGCGCATCCGGAGCGGCTGGCGGAGCGCGCCGCCGAGCGCGGTATGGACGCGATCGCGCTGACCGATCGCGACAGCCTCGCCGGAGCGGTGCGGTTCGCCCGCGCCGCCGAGGCCGCGGGGGTGCGCCCGCTCTTCGGGGTGAACCTGGCCGTCCAGGCGGAACGCCCGGAGCCGGGGCGCACGGTCCGCCGCCGCACCCCGGTGCGCGGCGGGGCGTTCATCGATGAATCCACGCCCCGTGTGGTCTTCCTCGCCCGGGACGGCGCCGCCGGATGGGCCGCGCTGTGCGGACTGGTCTCCGCCGCCCACGCCGAGCTCGACCACCCCGGCTCCGCCCGTGCCCACGGGGACGGACCGCCCCTGCTGCACCGGCGCGACCTGGTCGTCGGCGGTGGCGGAGCGCTCTGTGCGCTGACCGTGCTGCTCGGCCCGGACTCCGACGTCGGCCGGGCCCTGGCCGCCGGACGCCCCGACCGGGCCGCCCGGCTGATCGCCCCCTGGCGCGAGCTCTTCGGGGACGACGCCCTGCGGCTGGAGGCCGTATGGCACGGCCGCACCGGCACCGGCCCCGGCTCGCTGCGGCTGGCCGCCCGTACCGTCGGTTTCGCCGCCGAGCAGGGCGTACGGGCCGTGCTCAGCAACGCCGTGCGCTACGCCGACCCGGGGGAGGGGCCGGTCGCCGATGTCCTGGACGCGGCCCGGCGGCTGGTTCCGATCGATCCGCACCGCCCCGATTCGCTCGACAGCGGGGAGCGCTGGCTCAAGGGCCCGCGGGAGATGGCGGCGGCCGCCGAACGGATCGCGGAGGCCGCGGGCATGCGGCGGGACGCCGCGCACCGGCTGCTGGAGGAGACCCGGCGCACCGCCGCCGAATGCCTGGTCGACCCCGAGGACCACCTCGGCCTCGGCAGTGTCCACTTCCCCGAACCGCGGCTGGTCGGCGCCGGACGGCGCGGCGCCGAGCGGGTGCTGCGGTCGCGCTGCGCCGCCGCCATGGTGCTGCGCGGCCACGACCGTGACCGGCTGCGCTGGGAGCGCCTGGAGGACGAGCTGCGCACCATCGAACGGCTCGGCTTCGCCTCGTACTTCCTCACCGTCGCCCAGGTCGTCGACGACACCCGCGCGCTCGGGGTCCGGGTCGCCGCCCGCGGCTCCGGGGCGGGCTCGTTCGTCAACCATCTGCTCGGTATCGCCCATGCCGATCCGGTCGCCAACGGGCTGCTGATGGAGCGGTTCCTCTCGGTGCGGCGGGCCGCGCTGCCCGATATCGACATCGATGTGGAGTCCGCGCGCCGCCTCGACGTCTACCGCGCCATCTTCGACCGCTTCGGGGCGGAGCGGGTCGCGACCGTCGCGATGCCCGAGACCTACCGGGTGCGCCATGCGGTACGGGACGTGGGCGCGGCGCTCGGTATGGATCCGGACGAGGTGGACCGGCTCGCCAAGTCCTTCCCGCATATCCGCGCCCGTGACGCCCGCGCGGCCCTGGCCGAACTGCCCGAGCTACGGGCGCTACGCGAGGCGACCGCCGAGCAGGAACGTTTCGGCAAGTTCTGGGAGCTGGTCGAGGCGCTGGACGCGCTGCCCCGCGGTCTCGCCATGCACCCCTGTGGGGTGCTGCTCTCGGACGCCGGGCTGCTGGCCCGTACGCCCATCGTGCCGACCAGCGGTGAGGGCTTCCCGATGTCCCAGTTCGACAAGGATGACGTCGAGGAGCTGGGACTGCTCAAACTCGATGTCCTGGGTGTGCGGATGCAGTCCGCGATGGCGCACGCGGTGGCCGAGATCGGGCGGGTCACCGGGCGGACGGTGGACCTCGACGACCCCGCCCAGGTCCGGCCCGGCGATCCGGCCACCTACGATCTGATCCGCTCCACCGAGACGCTCGGCTGCTTCCAGATCGAGTCCCCCGGCCAGCGCGACCTCCTCGGACGGCTCCAGCCCACCTCCTTCCACGACCTCGTGGTCGATATCTCGCTCTTCCGGCCCGGTCCGGTCGCCGCCGATATGGTGCGTCCCTTCATCGACGCCCGGCACGGCCGCAAGCCGCCGCGCTATCCGCATCCGGATCTGGAGGAGGCGCTGCGCGAGACCTATGGCGTGGTGGTCTTCCATGAACAGATCATCAAGATCCTTTCGATCATGACCGGTTGTGAACGGGACCTCGCCGACGAGGCGCGGCGCGCGCTGTCCAACCCCGAACGGCAGGGGCGGGTACGGGCCTGGTTCCGGGCGGAGGCTTCGAAGCGGGGCTATCCGGCGGAGGTGCTGGCGCGCACCTGGGAGATCGTCGAGGCGTTCGGCTCGTACGGCTTCTGCAAGGCGCACGCCGTCGCCTTCGCGGTGCCGACCTACCAGTCCGCCTGGCTCAAGGCGCACCACCCGGCCGCCTTCTACGCCGGGCTGCTCACCCACGACCCCGGGATGTACCCGAAGCGGCTGCTGCTTGCGGACGCGCGGCGGCGCGGGGTGCCGATCCTCCCGCTCGATGTGAACCGCTCGGGGGCCACCTATCGGATCGAACTGATGTCCGGTGACGGTCCGGGGCTCGGGGTCCGGCTGGCCCTCTCCGACGTCCACGGCATCAGCGAGGCGGAGACCGGGCGGATCGCGGCCGGACAGCCGTACTCCTCGCTCCAGGACCTGTGGCTGCGGGCCCACCCCGGGCGGCCGGTGGCCGAACGGCTGGCCCAGGTCGGCGGGTTGGACGCGTTCGGTCCGAGCCGCCGCGACCTGCTGTTGCAGATCGCCGAACTGCACCGGCAGCAGCGGGGCGCCGCCCGGCACGACGGCGCGGGCCAGCTCCCGCTGACCGAGGCCGGGCCCGCCGCCCCCGCCGGGCTCCCCGACCTCGACGCGGACGAACGCCTCGGTGCCGAGCTCGGCGTCCTCGGTATGGACGTCTCCCGCCATCTGATGGGCGACCACCGGGACTTCCTGGAGGAACTGGGCGCGCTCTCCGCGAAGCGGCTGCGGGACGCCCGGCACGGCGAGACCGTACTCGTCGCCGGGGCCAAGGCCGCCACCCAGACCCCGCCGATCCGCTCGGGCCGCCGGGTCATCTTCACCACCCTCGACGACGGCACCGGCCTGGTCGACTGCGCGTTCTTCGACGACAGCCACGCCGCGTGCGCGCACACCGTCTTCCACTCATGGCTGCTGCTGGTACGCGGGGTGGTCCAACGGCGTGGCCCGCGCAGCCTCAGCGTCGTCGGCTCGGCCGTCTGGAACCTCGCCGAACTGGCCCGGCTCCGCCGTGAGGGCGGTCTGGAGGCGGTCGCCGCCGAACTCGCGGCGGGCCCCGACGACGGTACGCGCGAACCGGCCGGGGCCGACTCCGGCCGCCGCATCCAGATGTCCACCGGCTACGCCATGCACCCGTGGGCCGACCTCCGGCCCGCGGGCGACCAGTCCGCCACCGGCCGCAAACTGTGGCACGCCAGCCCGGGGAGCGCGGGATGACCCCCGACCGGGCCGATGAGCCCCGCGCCGACACCGCCGGTCCGGCGACGCGGTCCGGTGCGGCGGCGGCCCGTTCCGGTGGCGGGGAGCCGCATGTGCTGTATGTGCGGTTCCAGGAGGGCGCCGGGCGCGGGGCGCCGGGGGAGGACGTCTACCAGGGGCTGCTGGCGTTGCTCGGTGAGCTGACGCCCGTCGTCGAGGCGCTGCCGCCCGATGCGGCGTTCGCCGATGTGCGGGGCGCGCTGCGGTACTTCGGACGGGACGCCGCCGGGCTCGCGGAGATCGTGCGGGTCCGGGCGCTGGCCCGGTACGGCGTCGACTGCACCGTCGGCGTCGCCGCCAACCCCATGCTCGCCCGGATGGCCGCCCAGGACGCGGCGCCGGACACGCCCGGCACCGTGCGCACCGTGCCCGACGACCCCGGCGCCGTCGCCGCGTTCCTCGCCCGCAAGCCGCCCACCGCCCTGCCCGGTGTGGGTCCGGCCACCGCGCGCACCCTGTGTTCGTACGGGCTCGACAGCGCCGCGCGGATCGCCGACGCGCCGCTGGGCACCCTTCAGCGGATCCTCGGCGCGTCGGCCGCGCGCAAGGTGCACGCCTGGGCCCGCGGTGTCGACCCGGCGCCCGTCACCCCGAACGCCCCCGCCCGCGCCATGGGCGCGGAACTCCGCTTCCGCCACGATGAGTTGGACCCCGCCCGGCGGCGCCGGGCGCTGCTCACGCTCGCCGACGGGCTCGGCGTCCGGCTGCGGACGAGCGGACAGGTGGCGGCCGTGCTCGTACTCACGGTCCGGTACGCCGACCGCTCCACGACCACCCGCTCCCGCACCCTGGCCGAGCCGACCGCGCACACCCCGGTACTGACCGCCGCCGCGTACGCGCTGCATGACGCGCTCGGGCTGCAACGGGCCCGGGTACGGGCCGTATCGCTGCGGGTCGAGGGGGTGACGGACGCCGGACTCGCCGCGCACCAGCTGACGTTCGACCCCGCCGACGAGAAGTCCCGACGGCTGGAGGCGGCTGCCGACCGGGCGCGTGCCCGCTTCGGCCCGTCCGCGGTAAGGCCCGCCGGATTCCTGGACGTCGCGTGAAAAGTACGTGAACGTTTCCTCACCAACCAATGGCTGGAAGCATTTCCTACTCACGCGTAATTTCGTCTCAGCGCACCACTACTTGTGATCCGGATCGCAGGGCGCGCCGTCAATGCAACCCTCTCTCCCCCACGGTGAGGAGTTCATGTGATGCTGCCCTGGAGGCATATCCCTGGTTTCCGCAGGTCCCGCACGTCCCGGAAGGTCCACAGGTCGCGCAGGTTACTGCCCGCCCTGGTCCTGACGGTTGTGGCGACCGCGGTACCCACCGCGGCCGAAGCGGCGAGCTCCGGCTCGGTCAGCAGCGGTTGGAACAACTACTCCTGCAAGCCATCGGCTCAACATCCCCGCCCCGTGGTGCTGGTGCACGGCACCCTGGGCAACTCTGTCGACAACTGGCTCGGCTTCGCCCCCTACCTGGTCAAACGCGGGTACTGCGTCTTCTCCCTCGACTACGGGCAGTTGCCGCTCGTGCCCTTCTTCCACGGCCTCAACCGGGTCGACAAGTCGGCCGGGCAGCTGTCCGGCTATGTCGACCGGGTGCTCGCCGCCACCGGCGCCAACAAGGTCGACATGGTGGGACATTCGCAGGGCGGCATGATGCCCCGCTACTACCTCAAGTTCCTCGGCGGGGCACCGAAGGTGAACGCCCTGGTCGGCCTGGCCCCCAGCAACCACGGCACCACCCTGTCCGGACTGACCAGGCTGCTCGACCACTTCCCGGGCGCCGGTGATCTGATCGCCAAGGCCGCACCGGGGCTGATGGACCAGGTCGTCGGCTCGGACCTGCTCAACCGGCTCAACGAGGGCGGCGACACCGTCCCCGGGGTGCGCTACACCGTCATCGCGACCAAGTACGACGAGGTCGTCACTCCCTACCAGTCGCAGTTCCTGTCCGGGCCCAACGTCAAGAACGTGGTGCTCCAGGACCTCTGCCCCTCTCATCTGTCCGAGCACCTCACCATCGGGCTGACCGACCACCTCGCCTTCCACGAGGCCGTCAACGCCCTCGATCCGGAACACGCCACCCCGACGACCTGTGCGTCGGACGACTGACCCTTGACAGAAAGCGGGTGACGGCTCACACCGCTAGCGGTTGGTACGCCTCCCGAGGGCGTCCACGAAGCCGGTCAGCAGTCGTGCGAACGTCGCCCGGTCCGCCTCCGGCCACTCCTCCGTCGCCTCCGCGAACACGGAGCGCCGGAAGCGGCGGACCTCCTCGGTCAGCGCGCGCCCTGCCTCGGTTCTGACGAGCAGGGCGCGCCGCCCGTCGGTCTGGTCCGCCTCCCGCCGCACCAGCCCGGCGTCCACCGCCCCGGCGACGAGCTTGCTCGCCCGGGGCTGATCGACGGCCAGGGCGGCGGCGATACCCGAGACGGTCGCGGGGATTCCGCTCTGCTCCGCCGCCTCGACGGCGTCGAGGACGTCGAAGGCCGCGCCCCCGGCCCGGCCCGTGCCGCGCTCGCCGGCGAGGTGCGCGAGGGACCTTCTGCTCTGACTCCGCCGGATGGCGACCATCGCCCGCTCGATGTCGTCGATATGCCGTGCGCTGTTGTTGTCCATCGCTCCCCAATGCATAATCATTGACATCTAGTTGCTATTTTACATGCATTACGGGGAGGCGGCGGCGTATGGACAAGCCGATCGGATACTGGCTCAAGCGCCTGGACGCGCTGATCGACGCGGATTTCTCGCGCGTCCTCGCGGGGAGCGGGCTGACCAGGCGCCACTGGCAGGTGATGAACTCGCTCACCGCGGGCCCGTGCCGGACCGATGAGCTCTCCGCCGCCCTGCTCCCGTTCTGGGGCGAGGGCGCGATCACCCTCGACGAGGTCCTCGCCTCGCTCCGCGAGCGGGGCTGGGTCATGGCGGAGGGTGCGGAAGGCGGGGGCGGAGGGTGGGTGCTCACCCCGCTCGGTGCCGAGGGGCGGGCCGAGGTGGCGGGGCGGGTCCATGACACCCGGCGGCGGCTGATGGACGGGGTGACGGCCGGGCAGTACCTCGAGACCGTACGGGTGCTGAGCCGTATGGCCGCGAACCTCGAATCCGCTTCCCCCGCCGCATAGCCGCCCGGTGCCGCTCGCTCGTTACTCGGCGATCAGCTCGACCTCGACATTGCCCCTGGTCGCCTTCGAGTACGGGCACACCTGGTGGGCCTGCTCGACCAGGCCGCGGCCCTTGTCGCCCTCCAGGTCCGCGGGCAGCTCCACGCGCAGTGTCACCTTGAGCCCGAAGCCGCCGTCGGCCTCGTCCTTGCCGATGCCGACCTCGGCGGTCACCGAGATGTCCTTGGTGTCGATCTTGGCCTGACGGCCGACGAGACCGAGCGCGCTGGCGAAGCAGGCGGCGTAGCCCGCGGCGAACAGCTGCTCGGGGTTGGTGCCCTGACCGCTGCCGCCGAGCGCGGGCGGCATGGCCAGCGCCAGGTCGATCTGGCCGTCGGAGCTCACGGCCCGGCCGTCGCGTCCGTTGGCCGTGGCGACCGCGGTGTAGAGCGCATCCATGGAGACCATCCCTTTCGAGTCCGTGCGGAGCGGGCGCTCGCTGCGCCCGTCTCCGTTCGACACGAAGTACAGCACACAATTCAGTTGTGCACAACTAAAGGGTACGCTGGAGGCATGTTGCACCAGTCCCGCCCCGATCTCCTCCGGCTCGATCTCCAGCTCTGCTTCACCCTGCACGCCGCCTCCCGCGCCTTCGGCGGCGTCTACCGCCGGGTGCTGCGCGAGACGGAGCTGACCTACCCCCAGTACCTGGCGATGCTGGTGCTGTGGGAGCACGGGGAGATGCCGGTCAAGAAGCTGGGGGAGTATCTGCGGCTGGACTCCGGCACTCTCTCCCCGCTGCTCAAGCGGATGCAGACGGCCGGTCTCGTCCAGCGCGAGCGCAGCGCCCATGACGAGCGCTCGGTGACCGTGCGGCTGACGGCGGAGGGCGAGGCGCTGCGCGAGAAGGCCCAGGACATCCCGCTGAGGGTGGGCGAGGCCAGCGGTCTCGACACGGAGGAGATGGTGGACCTGCGGTCGCGGCTCCAGCGGCTGACGGCCGCGCTCGACGCGGCGTTGGCCGACGACGAGGACGGGGAGGCGGCAGCGGACGAGGGCGCCTGAGCGCCGTATGGGCGCCGGGTATGACGTGTGGTCGGGCGCCGACGGGGAGGAGCCGGTCCCGAGGGGCACGGTCAAACCACCCCCGGAACCGGCTCCGTGTCCCGGCGCCTACCGCCCCTGTCAGCCGCGGCCGCGCCGTGCCGTCCTGCGCCGGCCGTTCGCGGTGAACAGCACCGCCGCCCCGGCCGCGAGGACCGCGGCACCGCCGATGGCGAGGGTGGTGGTGTTGCCGTCGCCACCGGTCTGGGCGAGGTGTTGACCCTTGCCTCCGGCTTTGCCGCCGGTCGCGGCCGGGGCCTTGGCGGCGGAGTTCACCTCGGCGCTCTTCACCTCGGCCTTCGCGCCCTTGTGGGCATCCGCCGCCTTCGGCTCGTCACCCCCGTGCCCGTGGTGATCGACGGTCGACTTCCCGGCGCCCGCGGCGATCTGCGCGTCATCCGGTGCGGACGGCTTCGGTGCGGACGCTTCCGGGGCCGACGCCTTCGGGGCCGACGTCTTCTTCGGGGCCCCGGCCGCGCCGCCGAAGGTCACGTCCGAGCAGGTGTAGAACGCCTCCGGGCTGTCCGAACGCTGCCAGACGCTGTAGATCAGATGGCGGCCGGACTTCTTCGGCACGGTGCCCTTGAAGACGTAACTCCCGTTCCGCAGCGTCGGGTCGGTGACCTTCGCGAACGGTTTCGCCTCCAGATCGGACCAGGCCAGCCGCTTGGTCGGCCGGTAGCCGTCCTTGGTGATGTACAGCTCGAAACTGCCCTTGTGCGGGGCGGTGGCCCGGTAGGTGAAGGTGTGGCTCCCGGCCTTCATCGCCGAGGCGGGCCAGTCGGCGCGCGGCAGGTCCAGCCCCTTGTACTTCTCGCGGCCCGCGCTGCACAGCTTTCCGTCCGGGATGATCTGCTTGTGGCGCCCGGCGGCGTCGGGGATGTTGACCTCGTTCCAGTCGTACAGCGGCTGGGTGCCCCCGGCCGCCACCGCCGCCTTGCAGGCCGCCGAGTCCGGGCTCTCCGGCCCCTCGGCGAAACAGGCCGACACCCGGCTGACCGGGTTCTGCATCGAACCGTGCGCGACGGCCGGGGCCGCGCTCAGCGTGGTGAGGGCGAGCGGCACAACACCGAGCGCGGCTATCCGTGCGGCCTCGCGGCGAGCGGTCATGGTGGGGAACTCCTTCGCTGATGGGGGGCGACGCGCAGCACGCTAGCCAGGTCCATCAGACGATTCGCCGCGCTTATGACGGCGTTAAGGAGCAGCTCAGACTGAGCTGAGGATGACGCCCGTCACGGACCGGAAACGCGATACGGGCCCGTGAGCGGCAACCGCCTTGAGCGACGTCCTGACGTCAGCCCATGGGCACCCGGCCCGGACGCGGCGCATCCGTCGGACCGGCGGGGGAGCGGTCGCCCCGGCCGCCCGGAAGCCACCGCGGCCGGCGCGGCAGGGTCCAACTCCGCCGTCCCAGCAGCGCGATGGCGGCGGGCAGCAGCACCCCGCGCACCACGGTGGCGTCGATGAGGACGGCCACCGCCAGACCGACGCCCATCATCTTGTACTCGATCGCGGACAGCACGACGAAGACGCTGAAGGCCGCCGTCATGATGACCGCCGCGCTGGTGACCACCCCCGCCCCGGACGCCACACCCCCGACGATCGCCTCACGGGCGTCCGCGCCGTCCAGCCACCGTTCGCGGATCCGGCTGAGCACGAAGATGTGGTAGTCCATGCTGAGTCCGAAGAGGATGACGAACATGAACAGCGGCAGCCAGCCGATGACCCCGCCGTACGGGCTGAAGCCCAGTACGGAGCCCAGGTGCCCGTCCTGGAACACCCAGGCCAGCACCCCGTAACTGGCCCCGATCGACAGCAGGTTGAGCACGATCGACACCAGGGGGACGGCCAGCGAACGGAAGGCGACCGCGAGCAGGACGAAAGCGAGGACGAGCACGAAGGCGAAGACGGCGGGGGTGCGGTCGGAGACCTGCCGGGTGAAGTCATGGGCGAACGCCGTCTTGCCCGTCACCGCGTAGTCGATCCCCTCCAGCCTGCCGAGGGCGGCCGGGAGCGTCCGCTTCCGCAGCGTCTCCAGCGCCCTGTTCGCGGTGTCGTCGGTGCCGAAGCTGGCCAGCGGCACCCGGACCACCAGGGCCCGGTCCGCCCGGGTCACCGTGATCGGTGCGCCCGGCGTTCCCCCGTCGGCCGCGGCCCGTTCGTCCAGGCTCGCCACCGCCTTCCGCACCTCAGGACGGTCCAGGGCGCGGCTGTCCCGCGTTCCCCAGATCACCACCTGTGCCGGGGCCGGGGTGCCGGGGAACGCCCGCTGCATCCGGATCGCCGCGTCCACCGCCGGGACGCTCCGGGGCAGACTGTCGGTCACCGCCGCGTCCTGGAGGTGCATCCCGGACGCGGGCAGCGCCAGCACCAACAGCGCCAGCGCCGCCGAACCGCCCCACAGCAGCGGGCGGCGCACCACCGCGCGGGCCACCGCCGACCAGGTGCGGGACGGCTCCGCCGCGATCCTGCGACGGCCCAGCCAGGGCAGCCGCGCCCGGTCCACCCGGCTCCCCAACGCGGCCAGCAGCGCGGGCAGTACGGTCACCGAGCCGAGCACCGCCACCCCGACCACCAGCACCGCGCCCGCCGTCAGCCCCTTGAAGTTGTCCAGGCCGGTGAGGAGCAGCCCGCTCATACAGGCCATCACGGTCAGCCCGGAGACCACGACCACCCGGCCCGAGGTCCGCGCCGTGATCCGCAGCGCCTCCGGCAGGTCATGTCCGGCGGCGCGTTCCTCACGCACCCGGCGCAGGGAGAAGAGCGAGTAGTCGATACCCACGGCCACGCCGATCAGCAACACCATGGAGGAGGTGGCGCTGTTGACCGGCACCCAGTGCGCCACCACCTGGAGCACGCCGAAGGTGCCGATGACCGTGGTGGCCGCCAGCAGCAGGGGAATCGCGGCCGCGATCAGCGAGCCGAACACCACCAGCAGAATGGCGACCGTGAGCGGCAGCGAGAAGAACTCCGCCCGCTGGAAGTCCCCTTTGATGCCCTCGTCGACCGCCCGCGACAGGCTTGTGTCGCCCGCCTGCGCCAGCCGTACGCCGGGATGGCGCTCGCGTACCGAGGCCAAAGCGTCGACCGCGGTCTCGTAGTGCTCCGCCGACTTCTCGTCGGGCCCCGCCACCTGGAAGGTGACCAGACCGGACCGGCCGTCCTCCGACACCAGCGGGGCGCGGACGGCGGTCACCGCGGCCGCGGCCGGTGCACGGCGCAGGGTCCGGACCAGGTCCTCGGCGGCCCGGCGCAGTGCGGGGTCGTCGGTGAACCGGGGGGTGCCGCCGGACTTCATGGCCTGGATCAGTACGTTCTCCTGGGCGGGCGGGTATTCCCGCTGGTCGTCCAGCACCACATCGGCGCGGCCCGACTCACCCGGTCCGGTGCTGCTCCTGGTCTCGCCCGGTATCACCGCGCTGGTGAGCACGGCCACCACCACCAGCGCGAACCAGCCCACGATCGCGAGCGTGCGATGCCTGGTCGACCACCCCGCGATCCGTTCCACGAGCGCGGGGTGCGACTTGCTTTTGCGCAGCATGAGCTGCTGTCCTTTCTTGCGGAAGGAGCGTTCCTGTGAGAACTCGCCCTCGGGCGAGCTGGTGCTGCTGCTTCGTCCACCTGGGCCGTCGAGTTGCCGCTCGACGGCCCAGGGCCTGTGCCGGGGCCTCCGGCTGCGGTTATTCGACGGTCTGGAGAATGCGCTCCAGTGAGTCCATCCGCCCCTGTACCGCGGCGAGGCGCTCGCTGATCTCCTTGAGCCGGAGCTCGGCGCCCTGCTGTGCCGCGACGGCCTCCTCCGCGATCTTGCGGTACTCCAGCTCCCGTACGACCTGGACCTTCGCGCGCCGGGTGGCGGCGAACTGCCAGATGATCGTGGTGAGTACGGTGGTGACCAGCGCGAAGAGGCCGAAGGCCCCGACGACCTCCGCGAGATCGTGTCCGTCCATCACGTGTTTCCTTTCGTCTCGTGGCGCGTCGTCTCGTGCCGCACGGCCTCCTGGCGCGCGTCGTTCCCCGGAACCGTCAGCGTCCGCTCCGCGGCTTCGACGGCCTCCGGCGTCAGCTCGATCGTGAACCGGCTGACCTCGTAGAACTTCATGGCCTTGCCGTCCTCCGACACCTCGAGCCGTGCCGTCACCAGCCCGGCGGCCTCCAGCTTCCGCAGATGGACCTGGAGGAGCGCCCGGCTGATCCCCAGCGCGCGGGCCAGTTCGCTCACATACATGCGCTCACGCGCCAATGCCGCGATGACCCGGAGCCGGTGGGGATTGGCGAGCGTGGCGAGGATGCGCACCAGCTCATCGCCGGTCGGTTCGGAGACGGTCATAGTGAAACCCTGCACATGCCAAAAAAAGTTAGCACATGCCGAGAATGATTGCGGAGGGCCGGGTGCGTGGAATGGTGACAGACATGACCGGAACGAACTCTCGTACGAACGACGCGGCTGGATCCGGACCGATGCGGTCCGCCTCCTCGTCCACGCCGTCGTCCCGCAAGTCCGCCGTGGAGCTGATCGAGGCCGTCCTCGACCCGGGCACCCGGCGGTCATGGGACGAACCGGTCGAGATCACCACCGAGGACCCCGACTACCGCGCCGATCTGGAGCGGGCCCGTGAGCGCACCGGACTCGACGAGTCCGTGATCACGGGGGAGGGGCGGATCGAGGGGCGGCGGGTGGCGTTCGTCGCATGCGAGTTCCGGTTCCTGGCCGGTTCGATAGGGGTCGCCGCCGGGGAGCGCCTGGTCAGGGCGGTGGAGCGGGCCACCGCGGAACGGCTCCCGCTGCTCGCGGCCCCCGCGTCCGGTGGGACCCGGATGCAGGAGGGCACCGTCGCCTTCCTCCAGATGGTGAAGGTGGCGGCGGCGATAACCGACCACAAGGCCGCGGGCCTGCCCTATCTCGTGCATCTGCGCCATCCCACGACGGGTGGCGTCCTCGCGTCCTGGGGCTCCCTGGGGCATGTCACCGCGGCCGAGCCGGGCGCGCTCATCGGCTTCATGGGCCCACGGGTGCATGAGGCGCTCTACGGCGAGGAGTTCCCGCCCGGCGTACAGGTCGCCGACCATCTGATGCACCACGGCCTGATCGACGCCGTGCTCCCCGCGAGCCGTCTGGCGGGGGTGGCGGCGCAGGTCCTCCGCGTCCTGTGCGGAGACCCCGCGCCGTCACCGTCCGCCGACGGTGAGGGCCATGGCCCGCCCTCCCGCCCCGCGGCGAATGCGACGGACGGGCCGGATCCAGCGGCCCAGCCCGCGCCCGGCCCCGCCGGTGGCGCGGGCCCGGCCGTGCCCGGGGCCGGTGCGCCGGTGCGGGGTGTGGCTTCCGCCTCCTCGCTGCCCGCATCGGGGGCGCCCCCGATGGCCGAGGGGGCAGCGCCCGCACCTGGCTCCGAGAGTGGCGTGGGGCGCGCTGTGCCTGGTGCGGCGTCCGATTCCGGCTCCGATGAGGCGGCGGGGCGCGCCGCGCCGCCACCGTCCGACGACGCCTCGCCCTCTCGCTCCACGGATCCCGCGGGGGATGGCCCACCCCCGACGGGCCCACCCGTACTCGGGCCCGCCGCGGGGGTGGGCTCTGGGGTCGGGGGTGTGGGCGCTGTGCCTTCCGCCGAGGAGTCGATTCGGGCCTCCCGGCGGCCCGATCGGCCCGGGGTGCGGGATCTGTTGCGCGTCGCCGCCGAGGATGTGACCCCGCTCAGCGGGACCGGGGCCGGTGAGCACGATCCCGGGCTGCTGCTCGCGCTCGCGCGCGTCGGCGGGACCCCCTGTGTGGTGCTCGGGCACAACCGGCGCAGCGCGCGCGAGGGCGAGACCGGCGACGGGCCGGGGCGGGGGCAGCCGCTCGGCCCCGCCGGGCTGCGCACCGCCCGGCGCGGCATGCGGATCGCCGCCGAGCTGGGGCTTCCGCTGCTCACCGTCATCGACACCGCGGGCGCCGCGCTCAGCCGCGCCGCCGAGGAGGGCGGGCTGGCGGGGGAGATCGCCCGCTGCCTCGCCGACATGGTGACCCTGCCCGCGCCCACCCTGTGTCTGCTGCTCGGCCAGGGCGCCGGGGGCGCCGCGCTCGCGCTGCTGCCCGCCGACCGGGTCGTGGCGGCGCGGCACGCCTGGCTTTCGCCGCTGCCGCCCGAGGGCGCCGCCGCGATCCTCCACCGCACCACCGAGCGGGCGTACGAGGTCGCCGGGCGCCAAGGCGTGCGCTCCGCCGATCTGTTCGCCCAGGGCATCGTCGACCGGATCGTGGACGAGTCCGACGCGGAGGAGGGCCGCCCGGAGATCTTCCTCGACCGGCTCGGCCGTATCCTCGGAGCCGAGCTCGCCACCCTCCGCGCGCGGGACCAGGGTGAGCGGCTGGCCGCGCGGCGGGCCCGGCACCGCCGCATCGGGGCGTCGGGTTGACGGCGAATCAGGGCCAAACGGGCGGACGGGGCCACCGAATTAGCGGTCTTAGGCATGCCTAACCTAATCTCGGCCCGTGAACGAGCATGATCCCGAGGCGGCGCCACGGCCGTTCTCCTCCCCTGCCCGGCGGCCGGACCGGCTCCACCTCCTCGCCGTCAACCCCACCGACTCCGTCACCGAGGGCTTCCTCCCGGCGGCGGCGAGACTGGGGCTCGCGGTCACCCTGCTCACCGACCAGCCGGAGGCGCATGAGCGCGCCTACGCGCGCGTCCGCGCGGCCGGTGGAGCACCCCTGCCCGCACTCGCCCTCGAACACTGCGACGTAGGGGACTTCCGCGAGGTCATCGGCCGTATCGCCGCCACCCGGCAGCCGCCCCGGGCGATCTTCAGCAACAGCGATCACCTCCAGGCCCAGGCCGCCCTCGCCGCCGACTACTTCGGCCTCCCCGGCAAGGACTGGCGCGCCGCGCTGCGCACCAAGAACAAGGCCGAGCTGCGTCGCGCGCTGGCCGCGGCCGGTGCGGACACCGTCTGGTCCACCGAACTCGGCACCGGACAGGACCCGTCCGACCTCGCCGGGCTCGACGCGCCCTACCCCTGTGTGGTCAAACCGCGCGAGGGGGTGGCCAGCGAGGATGTCGTACGCGTCGCGGACGCGGCCGAACTGGTCGCCCGGTGCCATGAGATACGCGGACGGCGGCCCGGCGCGGCGCTGGTGGTCGAGGAGTTCCTCGAGGGTGAACTCCGTACCCTCGAAACCCTCGGCGACGGCCGCACCCTGCACGTCCTCGGCGGGTTCCGGACCGAACTCTCCCCGCCCCCGCACTTCGTCGAGGAGCGGCTGAGCCTGCTGCCCGCCCCGGCGCCCGAACCCCACACCGGCCGGGTGCTGGCCCAACTGCGCGCGCTGGGTGTCGGTTTCGGCATCTGCCACACCGAATACGTCGTCCAGGGCGACCGGGCCCGGCTGATCGAGGTCAACTACCGGGCCATCGGCGACCAGTGCGACCTGGTGCTCGGCGAACTCCTCGGCATCCCGCTGTTCGAGCACGTCCTCCGCACCCACCTGGGCGAACCGCTGCCGGACGACCTCGGCGCGCGGACCGACGGCAGGGCCCGGCTGGAATACGTCGTGGCGGACCGCGCCGGACGGCTGGTCTCCGCCCCGGCGGCGGGCGTGAGCGAGCGCGACGGCGTACGGCTGGACTACCGTCCCCTGCGTGACATCGGCGAGGAACACCCGCTCCACGGCACCAACCGCGACTTCCTCGGCGTCCTGCGGGCGACCGGCACCGATCAGGAGCTGATCGACGCCGCCGTGGCGGAGTTCCTGGCGGCCCACCGATGGGAGATCACGTCATGAGCGGGACCGGGGCGCCCGACGGCTTTCGGTCCGGCGCCGGGGGGAGCCACGAGGAGGAGCTTCTCGGGCGGGTGATCGACACCCTGCTCCGCGAGGACGCGTACCGACTGCGCGGCCGCGCCCGCACCGTACGCCGCGCGGACGGGGGCGACTGGCTGCGGATCGCGCTGGACGGAGGTGAGTGCGTGCTGCTGCCGGTGGAGGAGGACGGCTTCCAGTGCGAGATCCGGGCCCGCCGCCCGGTCCGGCTGGAGTTCGTACCTCCGCCGGGTGCGGCAGGGGGGAACGGCGATATCCCGGGTGATACCTCCGCCGCCACGGTCGTCACCGGGCTCGACGCCGTCCTCCGGCAGCTGCGACGGCTCGTCCCGGCCGAGGACCGGGCGGGCTACGACAGCTTCATGGACGAGTGCCGACAAGCCTTGGACACCGCGCGCTTGCACGACCGCATCCGCCCCGGCATCGTCGCCCACCTGACCACCCACTACGGCCCCGAACCCGGCACCCCCGGTGCGGGCGTCCCCGGCGTGGTGGAGTCCGGCTCGGGTCGTCCGGGTTCGGGCGCCCCCGGTCCGGGTGGGTCCGGTCCGGGTGGGCCCGGCGCGGTGGAGTCCGGTAGGGGCGCGCCCCGCCCAGGCGGGCTCGCGCGAGGCGGCGCTACGTGCCCGCCCGGTATGGGCACCGCATGGGCCGGGATGGCCGGTTCGCTCGCCTACGACACCCTCGCCGCCTTTCGCGATCATCCCGTCTATCCGACCGGCCGTGCCCGCTCCGGCGTGGACGAGGCCGCATTACACGCCTACGCGCCCGAGTTCCACCCCACCTTCCCGCTGCGCTGGGTCGCGCTGCCGCGCGAGGCGGTGGCCGGGGAGGCCGCGCGGCTGCCCCCGTGGTGGCCCGCGCCCGGGGAACTCGGGCTGGAGCGCGGTCTGGACCGTACGCATCTGGCCGTTCCCGTGCATCCGCTGACCGTCGGCCGCCCGCTCGTCGACGCACTGGGGGAGACCGGGCTCGGCGGCTCCGCCCGGCTCGCCGGGCGCGCGTACCTCGACGTCGTCCCCACGCTGTCGATGCGGACCGTCGCCGTCGCCGACGATCCCCTCGTCCACCTCAAGCTGCCGCTCACCACGGCCACCCTGGGACTGCGCAACCGGCGGACCGTCAAACCCGGCACACTGATCGACGGTGCGGTGGCGCAGCGGCTGGTGGCGGCGGTGATCGCGCGGGAGCCGCGGTTCACCGACACCGTGCTGCTGGCCGACGAGACCACCCATCTCCACGCCGGACATGCGCTGTTGGCGACCCTGGTACGCCGCTACCCCCCGGGGCTCGAGCACACCCGGATCGTGCCGCTGGCCGGACTGCTGGCCCGGACACCGGACGGGGGGACGGTCGTGGACGCGCTCGCCGACCGCTACTACGGCGGTGATCTGCGCGCCCTCCTCGACGCCTACTACCGGCTGCTGTTCGACTTCCACACCACCCTCTTCGCCCACGGCATCGCGCTCGAGTCCCATCAGCAGAACACCTCCCTGGTGTTCGAGGACGGTGCGACAGGCCCCCGCCTCCGGCTGCTGATCAAGGATCACGACGGGCCGCGCGTCCACGCGGTACGGCTCGCGGCGATGATCGGCGGGGGCGCCGCCGCCGATCTGTGCGGATTCGACGACCGCAGGATCCTGGCCCGCGGCGATGTTCCGGTGACCGATGTGTTCACCACCATCACCGTCCATCTGTGCGCCGCGGCCCCGGCCTTCGAGCTGGCCGCGCTCGGCCGGGCGCCCCTCGACGACCTGCTGCGGCAGTTGCGGACCCGGCTCACCGAAGCCGTCGACCGGATGGCGGGGACCCGGCCCGGCGCCACGGCCGACCTGCTGCGGGCCCGGCTGCTGGACGCGCCCCGGCTGCCGGTCAAGGCGATGGTCACGGCGGGCACGCTGCTGCCCAAGGAGCGCACCGGGGCCGCCGACATCAACAAGCACTACGTCACCGGACCCAACTACCTGCTGCGGGGGAGCGGCGGATGACCACCGAGCCGCCGGGCGATGCACCCTCCCGACCCGCGTCCCGATCCCCGTCCCTCCGCACTTCCCGTCCCGCCTCCGCCCCGCCTCCCGCCACCTCCCTCCGCACCCGCTGGAGCCGCCCGATGCCCTCACCCTCCTCCCCGTCCGCCCCGGCCACCGCCGTGGCCCGCGCCGACGAGGTGGCCGCCCACACCCTCCTCAACTGTCTGCTCCGCGAGGTCTCCGGCCCGGAGCACCAGACCGCCGTCGCCGACGGACAGCTGCGGCTGCGGCTGCCACGCTGCGGGGTGCTGCTGCGCGTCGGACTGCGCCGTACGTCCCTCATCGGGGCGCACCGGTTCACCGGACCGGTCAGCGAACAGCGCGACGGCACCTGGACCGAGGTCACCTGGCGCGACCTCGCCGAGCTCATCCACCGGGAACTGCATCTGCGCACCGGCGTACGCAACGACGAGTTCCTGGACCAGGTCGCCTCCAGCCACGCGGGGATGACGGCGGCCCTGGAGGATCGGGAGAAGACCACCGCGGGGGCCCCGGAGGACGACGCCTATCTCGCCTCCGAGCAGTCGCTGATCTTCGGTCACCGCTTTCACCCCACCCCCAAGGCCCGCACCGGCAGCGCCGACGCCTGGTCCCTGTTCGCCCCCGAGGCCGGAGCCCGCTTCCCGCTGCACCACCTCGCCGTGCGCGAGGAGTCCGTCCGTGAGGAGTCCGCGTCCCCCGGGGCCCTGGGCGCCCTCGACCGCCAGCGCCCGGTGCCCGACGGCTACCGGCTGCTGCCCGCCCACCCCTGGCAGTACGCGATGCTGCGCGACCACCGGGCGCTGCGGGCGGCGCTGGGCCGCGGCGAGGTGCTCGACCTCGGGCCCGGCGGGCCGGACTTCGCGCCGACCGCGTCGGTCCGGACCCTCTACGACGGCCGGGACTTCCTCAAGTTCAGCCTGAATGTGCGGATCACCAACTGCCTGCGCAAGAACGCCGACTACGAGCTGGCGGGGGCCGTCGCGCTGACCCGGCTGCTGGAGCCGGTCGCCGCCGACCTCGGCGCCCGCTTCCCCGGCGCCGAGCTGCTGCGCGAACCCGCCTACCGCACCCTCGACCTCGGCCACCGCGAACTCACCGAGGGGTTCGGGGTGATCGTCCGCGAGGGTCTCGCCGCCCGGCTGCGGCCCGGGCTGACCGGGCTGCTGGCGGCGGCCGTCGCCGATGAGTACCCGACCGGCGGCGCCCAGGTCTCCCGGCTGCTCGCCGGGGCCGGACCGGACCGCGCGCTGGCCTGGTGGGAGGCGTATCTCGGACTGCTCGTCCCACCCGTCCTGGCCGCCTACTTCGACCATGGCGTGGTCCTGGAGCCCCATCTCCAGAACGTGGTCATCGGGGTCGACGCCTCCGGCACCCCGCGACAGGTCCTCTTCCGCGACCTCGAGGGCACCAAGCTGCTGCCCGAACACCACGCCGCGGCGCTCGCCCGGCTGCCCGCAGCCGTGGCCCGCCCCATGACGTACGAGCGCGGCCGCGGCTGGGACCGGGTGGTGTACTGCCTGCTGGTCAACCATGTCGCCGAGATGGTCGCCGCGCTCGCCGACCGCCATCCCCGGCTGGAGCCCGCCCTGTGGTCGGCGGTCCGCCGGGTGCTGTGCGAACGCTCCGCGGCCCATGACGATCCGCCGCCGCTGCGCGCCCTCGTCGCGGGCGTCCCGCTGCCCGCCAAGGCCAACCTCCTCACCCGCTGGGCCCGTAAGGCCGACCGTGAGGCGGGCTACGTCCGTATCGCCAGTCCGCTCGCCTCCGCCCTGCTGTCCGAGGCGGCCCATGTCATCTCGCCCGGGAGCAGCCGATGATCACCCCGTCCGTCGCCGGCCACGCCGCCACCCTCGGCGGTGACGAACTGCCCGCCTACGTCTACGACCTGACCGCGCTCGCGACCCACGCCCGGACCGTACGGGAGGCGCTGCCGCCCGCCGTCGAGCTGTACTACGCCGCCAAGGCCAACCCCGCGCCACACGTCCTCACGGCCCTCGCCCCGTACGTCACCGGCTATGAAGTGGCCTCCGGCGGTGAGCTGGAGCATGTCCGCGACGCCGTCCCCGGACATCCGCTGGCCTTCGGCGGACCGGGCAAGACCGAGACCGAGCTACGGCGCGCCCTGAAGCTGGGCGTGGCGCGTTTCCATGTCGAGAGCGAGCACGAACTGCGGCTGCTGGCGGAGCTCGCCGGGGCGGCGGGGCGCACGGCCGAGGTGCTGCTGCGCGTCAACCTCCCCGTGGACGGCGGTGAGCTGGGCGGCGCCGCGCTCGCCATGGGCGGCGGCCCCAGCCCCTTCGGCCTGAACCCCGGCCAACTCGAGCGCTGTCTCGGCCACTTCACGGCCGATTCCCCGCTGCGGCTGCGCGGTATCCACGCCCACCTGGCCAGCGGACTCGACGCCCCCGCCCAGGTCGCCGTGGCCGGACGGATCGCCGCCTGGGCGCGGGAGCTGTCCGACCGGCACGGTCTCGCGCTCACCGAGGTGAACGTCGGCGGCGGTATGGCCGTCGACTACACCCGTCCCGACGCACGCTTCGACTGGGCCGCCTACGGCGAGGGCCTGGCCGACGTGGCGCACCGGAACCCCGGACGCACCCTGCGGATCGAACCGGGCCGCGCCCTGACCGTCTACTGCGGCTGGTACGTCACCGAGGTGCTGGACCTCAAACACAGTGGTGGCGAGGCGTTCGCGGTGCTCCGCGGCGGCACCCACCACCTGCGTACCCCGGTCACCAAACAGCACGACCAGCCCTTCGTGGTGCTGCCCGACGACACCTGGGACCGCCCCTGGCCACGCCCGGCCGTGACGCGGGAGCCGGTCACGCTCGTCGGCCAACTGTGCACCCCCAAGGACGTCCTGGCCCGGCGAGTGCCGGTGGACGCACTGCGCGTCGGGGACCGGATCGCCTTCGCGCTCGCCGGTGCCTACGCCTGGAACATCTCGCACCATGACTTCCTGATGCACCCGAGGCCCGGCTTCCACTACCTGGGCGGCTGACCGGTCCGGGGGCGCCCCCCGGACCGGTCGGCGGGCGCCCCCGGAAATCCGGATGCGCGGGCCGGGGCGCGGCTGCGAGGCTGCGCGGATGGACCGACGACAGCTCTCCCGGCTCGCACATACCGACCACCCCATCGCCGCACCGCTCGCCGACGCGACGGTCGAACGGCTGCTGGAACGGGCGGTGACCGACGGGGCACGGGTGCTGGACCTCGGCTGCGGACGCGGGGAATGGCTCCGGCGCGCGCTGGAGCTGCGGCCGAAGGCGGTGGCCGAGGGCGTGGACACCGACGGCGCCGTACTCGCCCTGGGGCGTGCGGAGGCCCGGGAGCGCGGGGTGGCGGACCGGCTGGAGCTGCATGAGGCGGACGCCGCCGCGTTCGGCGCGCCGCACCGGTTCGGCACCGTCCTCAGCGTCGGCGCCGTCCACGCCTTCGGCGGTCTGCTGCCCACCCTCGCCGCGGCCCGGCGCCATCTCGCCCCCGGCGGCCAGGTGTTGATCGGCGACGGATTCTGGGAGCGCGAGCCCGGGGCCGCGGCGCTCGACGCGCTGGACGCCGTACCGGACGACTACGCCGATCTGGCGGCCACCGTGGACCGCGTCGTGGCCGACGGCTGGACACCGGTCCATGGCCATGTCAGCACCGTCCAGGAGTGGGACGACTACGAGTGGAGCTGGACCGGTTCGCTGGAGCGGTGGGCTCTGGACCACCCCGACGACCCCGGCGCCGGAGCCGCCCACGCCGCCGCCGCGGAGCACCGTGACGCATGGCTGAAGGGCTACCGCGGCACCCTCGGCTTCCTCACCCTGCTGCTGCGGCCGTCGACGCCCCGGTGACCGCCGGGCTGTCAGTGGTGGGTGGCACCATCGCGGTATGGGATCCGAGGACACCACCACCGCTTACTGGGACGCCGCCGCGGCCGACTTCGACCAGGAGCCGGACCACGGGCTGCGCGATCCGGGGGTCAGGGCCGCATGGGCGGCGCGGCTGTGTGACTGGCTGCCCGAGCGGCCGCCGGGCGAACCGCTGGACGTCCTCGACCTCGGCTGCGGCACCGGCAGTCTCGCGCTGCTGCTGACCGAGGACGGCCACCGGGTGACCGGCGTCGACCGCTCGCCGCCCATGGCCGAGCGCGCCCGCGTCAAGCTGGCCGGCACCGGCGCCACCGTGCTCGTCGGCGACGCGGCGGCGCCGCCGGTGGCGGAGCGGGCCTTCGACGTCCTGCTGGTGCGCCATCTGCTGTGGCTGCTGCCCGGCCCGGCGGCGGTGCTCCGCCGCTGGGCGCGGCTGCTGCGGCCCGGCGGACGGCTGGTGCTGGTCGAGGGGCGGTGGGGCGAATCCGATCCGGTCGGACTGACGGCGGCCGAACTGACGCGGCTGGTCGAGCCGTTGGCGGTGCGCACCCGGCTCGAGCAGCTCGGACCGGACGCGGCGCTATGGGGCCGGGAGGTGCGTGATGAGCGCTATGTCCTCATCGCCGACCTCGCCCGCCCCGTCCGGCACACCGAGATCGTCGACGTCCATCTGATCCTGCGCCGCGGCGGGGAGGTGCTGCTCGCCCGCCGCTCCGGCACCGGTTACGCGGACGGGCTGCTGCACGCCCCGTCCGGCCATGTCGAGGACGGCGAGGACGTACGGGCCGCGCTGATCCGGGAGGCGGAGGAGGAGACCGGGATCGTCCTCGCCCCCGACGAGGTGCGGACCGCGCTGGTGATGCAGCACAAGTCCCCGTCGGGCGCGCCCCGCACCGGCTGGTTCTTCGAGGCGGACGCCACCGGGCCGGGCGGCGGCCATCGGCCGGTCAACCGGGAGCCGGACAAGTGCGCGGAGCTCGGCTGGTTCCCGCTGGACGCGCTGCCCGACGACATGGTGGCGTACTGCCGCGCGGGGCTCGAGGCATACCGGGCGGGGGAGCGGTTCGTCCTGCACTGGCACGAGCCGGGGGACTCCATCGGCGTCGATCCCGGGGGTCCCGACCGGCTTGTGCCGCTGCCGGTGTCCTCGCCCGTTACGCGGACAGCTCCCGGACATAGCGCCATTCCGTGACCGCGGGTTCGTAGCCGAACCACTTGTTGATCGCCAGCATCGGCAGATTGTCACCGTCGTTGCCGGTGAACGCCTCGCGGCAGCCCGCCGCCCGGGCCCGGTGCAGTGCGTCGTTCTTGGCCAGCTTCGCCAGCCCGCGGCCCCGGAAGGCACGGAGCGTACCGGTCATCCCCGACCAGTAGCGGCCGTCGCCGTCCGTATGCGCCACGCTGTACGCGGCGGCCGTCCCGTCCACCACGGCCACCGTGGTCAGTTCGCGGTTGAGCGCGGGGTGTTCCCAGACCAGGGCGATCCACTGGTCGTACGGCAGCCGCCCGGCCGCCACGTCCCCCGGCTCGTCCGCGGTGCACTCCACGTCCGCCTCGTACAGCGGACGGGGATCGTCGAGGAAGTCCGCCGCCGTCCGCAGCTCCACCTTCCCCGGCAGCCCGTTCGGGTCCAGTGGCGGCAGGGCGGCCGCGGTGAGGTCCAGCCGCTGCACGCGGGACGAGCGGCCGCGCCGGTAGCCACGCCGCTCGGCGAAGGTCACCGCGTGCGGGGCCTCCAGCGTCCAGGCGAAGACCTTGGCGGCGCCGAGCGCGGCGAGCCGTTCCTCCGCCGCGGTCACCAGCGCCGAACCCGCGCCCCGGCCCAGCGCGTCCGCGCGCACCGAGGTGTTGGCGAACGCGAGCCCCCGCTCCTCGCTGTCGTGGAAGACGCCGATCTCGGACGAGCCCACCACTTGGCCGTCCACCTCGGCGACCAGCAACCGGTACTGCCGTTCGGCGGGTGCGCTCGCCACTTCCCAGCTCACGGTGGACGCCGTGGTCACCAGATGGGGAAAGGCGGAACGGCGCGCCGCGGCCACGGCCTCCGCGTCGGCAGGACGGAAATCGCGCACGATCATGGTCATGGTGTCGCAGGCTACGGTGTCCCCGCCCGGGGTGCCTCCCGATTTCCGGACACCGGTGTGACCTCACACCACGGCATCACACAATGGGGAGGACAAACCCGCCGGACCGCCGGAACGGCCGACCGGACCCCCGCCCACAGCACCCGCCGAGGAGCCCCGCGTGGCCTTGCAGATCACCGTCGACCCGGACGCGGCGACCGCCCCGTTCGAGCAGATCCGCGCCCAGATCGCCGAACAGGCCCGCTCCGGCGCGCTGCCCGTGGGCTACAAACTGCCCACCGTCCGCGGGTTCGCCGAGGAGCTGGGGCTCGCGGCCAACACGGTCGCCAAGGCCTACCGGGCGCTGGAGTCCGACGGTGTGATCGAGACCCGCGGCCGGCACGGCTCCTTCGTGGCGGCGGCGGGCGACGCGGCCCGGCGCCAGGCGGCCGAGGCCGCCCGGGCTTACGTCGAGCGGGCGCGGCGCCTCGGTCTGGCGCGCGCGGACGCGCTCGCCGTGGTCGAGGACGCGCTGCGGGCCGCCTACGACGCGTCCTGAACCCGCCGACCGCCCCGACCTCCACGCCCCCGATCAGGAGCCGCACCCATGGCCAGCCGGAAAGCCCTCGTCCGACGCCCCAGCCCCCGACTCGCCGACGGACTCGTCACCCATATCGACCGCAAGCCCGTCGACCCGGAGCTCGCCCTGCGGCAGTGGGAGGACTACGTCGGCTGCCTGCGCGCCCACGGCTGGGAGACGGTGGAGGTGCCCCCGCTCGACGACTGCCCGGACGGGGTGTTCATCGAGGACACCATGGTCGTCCATAAGAACGTGGCGCTGATGGCCCGTCCCGGCGCCGGGTCCCGCAGGCCGGAGACGGCCGCCGCCGAGGAGACCGTGACCGCCCTCGGCCTCTCGCTCAACCGGGTCCGCGAACCGGGGACACTGGACGGCGGCGACATCCTCAAGATCGGCGACACCCTCTACGCGGGCCGCGGCGGCCGCACCAACGGCGAGGGCGTACGGCAGCTGCGCGCGGTCTTCGAACCGCTGGGCGCCCGGGTGGTGGCCGTACCGGTCAGCCGGGTGCTCCATCTGAAATCGGCGGTCACCGCCCTCCCCGACGGGACCGTCATCGGCCATCCGCCGCTGGTCGACGACCCCGCCGCCTTCCCGCGCTTCCTGCCCGTCCCCGAGGAGTCCGGCGCCCATGTGGTGCTGCTCGGCGGCGGACGGCTGCTGATGGCGACGAGCGCGCCGCGCAGCGCCGAGCTCTTCGCCGACCTCGGCTATGAGCCGGTGCCGGTGGACATCAGCGAGTTCGAGAAGATGGAGGGCTGTGTGACCTGTCTGTCCGTACGGCTGCGAGAGCTGTACGGCTGAGCGGCGCACCACCCGGACGGCGGCCCCGGAACCGACGGCGGCCCCGGAACCGACGGGGCGCCGAGCCCCGGACCCATGGCTCAGAGATACAGCCCCGCGTCCGCGTCGCCCGGCTGGACCGGAACCGACGCGGGCCGGGTGCCGCGGCGCAGCGCGAACAGCTCGGCCAGGGTGGCGCCGTCCCGTCCGACGGTGTCCTCCCGGCCGTGCGCGTCGTCGCCGAGCCAGCCCAGCGCCTCGGAGCGGCTCAGCTTGCCGACCTCGATCCGGGCCAGACAGCGGCCGGGGCGGACCACGGCCGGGTGCAGCCGCTCCAGGTCCTCGTTGGTGGTCACCCCGACCAGTACGTTCCGCCCCTGGCCGAGCAGACCGTCCGTCAGGTTCAGCAGCCGGGAGAGCGCCTGGCCCGCGGTGTGCTTGGCCTCGCCGCGGATCAGCTCGTCGCAGTCCTCCAGCAGCAGCAGCCGCCAGCGGCCCTTGGCCGAGCCGTCGTCCTCGCCGATCGCGATATCCATCAGATAGCCGACGTCGGTGAACAGCCGCTCCGGGTCCAGCACGCAGTCCACCTGGCACCAGTCCCGCCAGGAGCGGGCCAGGGTGCGCAGCGCCGAGGTCTTGCCGGTGCCCGGCGGGCCGTGCAGCAGCAACAGCCGCCCGGCGATGTCATCCGGGGTGACCTTCATCAGCCCGTCCATCGCCTCGGCGACCGGCGCGGTGTAGTTGCCGCGGATCTCCTCCCAGGTCCCGGCGGAGATCTGCCGGGTGGTGCGGTGCGGACCGCGCCGCGGCGAGACGTACCAGAAGCCCATCGCCACGTTCTCCGGCTGGGGTTCCGGCTCGTCCTCCGCGCCGTCGACCGCCTGCCCCAGCACCTTCTCGGCGAGCGCGTCATCGACGGCGGTCACCGTCACATCCGCGCCCCGGTTCCACCGGGACACCAGCAGCGTCCAGCCCTCGCCCTCGGCGAGGGTCGCGCTGCGGTCGTCGTCACGGGCGGCGCGCAGCACCGTGGCCGAGGGCGGCAGCAGGGTCACCCCGGACTTCACGCGGTCCACGGAGTGGCTGCGGGCGTACGGCTGCTCACCGGTGGCGAAGCGCCCGAGGAAGAGCGCGTCGACGACATCCGACGGCGAGTCGCTGTCATCGACGTTCAGCCGGATGGGGAGAGACTGTTCGGCGGGTGTCGTGGGCAGGGCCTGCCTCCTGAGAACGCGGGTCGGTGCGGCGGTCGGCGCACCCGCCCCATGATCCAGCACGTGGGGCGTCCACGCACCGGGGTTTGTGGCCGTTTGGCGAACGGTTCCGAAGAACCCCACCGGAATGGGGGCGTTCACGGATACTCTTACCCTTTGTGGGACGTCAAGGTGGGGAACGGGCCGGATTAACGAGCACGAGGCGGTGGCGGACCGGCACGCTGCTCGCCGCCGGTATGGCGGCACTGGCCGTACTGCTGACCACCTGCACCGGCTGGCCGGGGGGCGGAGACGGACGGCGGGGGTCGGCGTCGGCCGACGACAGATCCGCCGCGCCGGGCCTCGGCTGGGGATTCACCCATACCCAGTACAGCGCCGACCAAGGCACCGCGCGGGGCACACGGACCGCCGAGCGGACGCTCTCCGACCGCCGGATGCCGCAGAACCAGCACCTCATGGGCTGGGGCGCGGGCAACCCCGAGCCGTCGCCGGGCCGCTACGACTTCGCCGACCTCGACCGGCGGGTCGCCCTGATGCGCCGCACCGGCACCGTGCCCGTCCTCACCCTGTGCTGCGCCCCCGACTGGATGAAGGGCGGCGCGCCGGGCCGCACCGACTGGTCGCGGAAGTCGCTGGAGACCGCGCCGACCCCCGCCCACTACAAGGACTTCGCCGAGCTGGCCGGGAAGGTCGCCGCGCGCTATCCGGACGTCCGTCACTTCATCGTCTGGAACGAGTTCAAGGGCTTCTACGACGACACCAAGCGGCGCTGGAACTACGAGGGCTACACCCGGCTGTACAACCTGGTCTACCGGGAGCTCAAGAAGCGCGACCCGAAGAACCTGGTCGGCGGCCCGTATGTGGTCGCCGACAGCGATCCGCCCGGGGACTCCGGCTCGTCCCCGGTGCGCGGGCCGTGGGGCACCCTCGACCAGCGGTCGGTGGACGCGATCCGCTACTGGAACCGGCACAAGACCGGTGCCGACTTCGTGGTGGCCGACGGCTCCAGCTACACCCGCGAGGACGACCGGCTGATTCCGGACGCCTTCCGCGCCACGGAGAAGTTCACCGATGTCACCCGCTGGCTGCGGAAGACCACCGGGCTGCCGGTGTGGTGGGCCGAGTGGTACGTCGAACCGGCCGGATCCGATGACCGGCGGGACGGCTGGAGCGAGCGGCGCCGTACGGCGGTGCAGGCCACCGCGCTGATGCGGCTGGCCGAAGGCGGCGCCACCACCGCCTTCTACTGGAACCCCCAGCGGCGCGGCGCCCGCTGCCCCGGCTGTCTGTGGCGCAGCACCGAGCTGTCCGACGGCGGCACCCCGCTGCCGATGATGAGACTGCTGGGCCGGTTCGCCCGGGAGTTCCCGCCCCGCACCGCCTTCCGCACGGTGGACATCGCCGCCGAGGACCGGGAGAGGCTCCAGGTCCTCGCCGACGACCACGCCCTGTTGGTGGTCAACACCCGTGACCGCCGGGTGACGGCCCGGGTGGACGGGCACTCCTTCGGTCTCGGCGGATACGGGGTGCGCTGGTTCAAGCGGTAGCCGCGCCGCGCTCATGACATCGTCAGGAATCGCTGCACCAGTGCGGCCAGCACCACGCCCAGCAGCGGCAGCGCGCACCAGAACGAGCCCCGCAGCCAGCGCAGCCGGCGGACGCCCGGCTCCACCGCCACCCGCACCACCTCCCGCGCCGCCAGCAGCACCAGCAGCGCCACCGCCGCCAGCGCGCCCAGCACCGACCACGGCGTCCAGGTGATCAGCGGGCCGGCCCGGCCCGGCGCGGGCTCGGCCACCGCCCCGGGTGGCTGCCGCTTCAGCTCGTACAGCGACGCGTCCCCGTTGGACAGCACCCTGCGCAGTTCCGAGCGGCCGTCCAGCGAGCGCTCCAGCCGCCGCTGCCAGTCGGCGGGGTAGCCGGAGTCCAGAGCGAGGTAGACCGACTGACCACGGCCCAGCATCAGATAGGAATGCGGCCCGGCGTCCCCCAGCGCCCGGACCAGTGAGCCGACCCGGGCCGGATCGGGCGGGGCCAGGGTGGGGACGTAGTCGACCCGTTCCATGTCCCGTTCGCCCCACGGCATCGCCGGGGTGACGTTGTTGACGGTGTCGTTGCTCATCCACAGCACCCGCACGGTGGGCCGGTCATGGGCGTAGAGGTACTCCATCGCCGCGACCTCGCCCGGCCGCACCCGCTCGAAGGTCTCATTGCCCCAACGGGCCACCAGGAAGCCGGACATCAGGGTCAGCCCCGCGAGCAGGGCCGCCGGCGGGCCCAGCCGACGGCTCCGCCGGCGGGGCCGCACGCTCGGGAAGAGCGCCAGCGCGGCCAGGGCACAGGCGCCCGGCAGCGCGAACAGGAAGACCCGCAGCGCCATCTCCCCGCCGTACGACTGCATCCCGAAGCCCAGGAACGGTACGAAGGTCAGCACCAGCAGCGAGCGCTCCGCGAACCCGGCCGCCCGCCGCCGCAGCACCCCCCAGCAGGCGAAGGCCAGCACCCCGCCGGCCAGCGCCACCCGGGTGTAGAGGACCAGCTTGTGCACACTGCTGCCGCCCTCGATCCGGCCGGAGACGGACGAGGAGACATTGCCGCCCACCCCGCCCATCCCGCCGAACAGCTCGTCGAAATGGCCCGACCAGTACGGTTCGGCGAGCCACCCCACCCAGACCACGACCATGACCCCGCACAGCAGCGGCAGCCCGTACAGCTCGGAGCGGCGCAGCAGCACCAGCGCGCTCACCACCCCCAGCATCACGAACGGGGTCAGCTGATGGGCCGCCACCGACGCCGCGAACAGCACCAGCAGCAGTCCCAGCAGCGCCACCCGCTGACCGCCGGAGGCCCCGGCCACCTCGGTCTCGCCCGGCCGCAGCCTGCCGCGCAGCACCCGGGGTTCGCGGAACCACACCAGCAGCACGGCCACGAAGACCAGATAGAAGAGATAGGTGAAACCCTGCGGGGAGAAGTAGTCCTGGCCCACCCAGCCGCTCAACGCGAACAGCCACACCGCCGTCCACTTCGCCCGCCAGCTCCCGCGCACCGCCCGCATCAGCACCATCAGCGGGGCGAGATAGAGCAGCTGGATCAGCGTCGGCCACCAGCGCAGCAGCGCGCCGAAGTCCGTCACCCCGCAGGCACCCGCCAGGAACTGGGCCCCCGCGAAGAAACCGGGCCAGCTCCAGCGCGCGTCCAGATCGGGCACCGCGTCCCCGGTGCGCCCGATGTAGTCCATGAACCCCAGGTGCTGCCAGGCCGTCGGGAACCGCGGCTGCGCCTCCAGTACGGCGGGCACCGCGTGCAGCGAGACCACGGTGGCCAGCAGGGTGACGGTCAGCAGCGCCCGGTGCGGCCGGTCCGGCCACAGCCCGCCCGCGAACACGGCCACGAGCAGCGCGGCTCCGGCGAAGGTCGCCGGGGGCAGCACCGACACCAGGCCGAGCCCGCCCATCCCGTCCAGTTCGGCCTCGCCCATGCCGATGAGCGGCAGCCAGTAGAGCCCGAGCGCGGCGATGAGCAGCCCCCACAGCAGCGGCCCGGCGGCCCGGGTGCGGTGTACGGGCTCCGCCGCGGGGCTCCGGAGCGACGTCGTGTCCAAGTCGCGCTCCACCGGGCCGCCGCCCGGACCCCGGCGGGTGTCAGGACGCCGCTCGGGGTGGTCGAAGTCGGTCCGCACACCGAGCGCGAGGGTGTCGCTGTCGAGCGCGGCGCGCACCGCCCAGCGGGTGCCGTAGCTCTCCTCCTGCCCGCCGAGGCTCCGCCTGCCGCCGCGATCACCCCGTACGGCCAGGTCTGCCAGGTCCCCGTCGGGGGCGGTGCCGGTCTCCGCGAGCGGGACGGCGGCGGCGGCCGGGGCGGCCGGGGCCGCGGGCGCGGCCGTGACCACCCGGTAGAGCTTCACCGCCGCGATGGACGCGATCACCGCAAGGCTGGAGATCTCCGCGACCCCCGCCCCGGTCAGCCCCATCCGCGGCAGCAGCAGCAAGGTCAGCCCCAGCACCAGCACACACAACAGGCCCTGAAGATAAGCGAGTCCGGAGGTACGGCTCTGCGCCCGCAGCACCGCGAAGTACACCTCGATGACCACCCGCAGCGCCGCCCCCACCGCGAACCACCGCAGCAGCGGCGCGGCGGCGTCCGCGTAGCCGTCCCCGAACACCCCGAGGATCTGCGGGGCGAACACGAACAGCACCAGACAGACCGGGATCATGATCCGGGCCATCCGGCCCAGTGCCGCCCGGCAGTTCTCGGCGAGCCGGGCCGGATCGTGGGCCCCCTCGACAGTCAGCGACGCGCCCATGTTGATGGCCAGCAGATTGGTGGTGCCACCGATGGTGGTGGTGATGTAGAAGTACGCGTTGTCCTCGGCGCTCACCTGCGAGGCGACGATGACCGGCACCGCGTAGACCACGGCCAGCGAGAACAGCGACCCCGTGTAGTCCCCGGCGAGGAATCGCCCCATCTCCCGTAAGGACGCCGGCCGCGCCGTGCCCCGCGTGGCCTTGACATGACGGGGCACCAGGCGGCGGAAGACCAGCCAGCCCAGCGGCAGAACGGACACCGCGATCGCGGCGACCCACGACACGAACACCCCGGCGGTCGGAATCGCCGCCGCCAGCGCGATGAGCAGCAGCAGCTTCGCCGCCGAGAACACCGTATTGCCCACCGGCACCCAGAGCGCGCTGCGCAGCCCGGTCAGCACCCCGTCCTGGAGGGTCAGCAGCGACCAGGCGACCACCGCCGCGACAAAACCGAGCCCGTGCACCGGGCCGTGCAGAAAGCGGTACGACGGACCCCAGGTGTTCAGCGTCAGCAGGAAGACCACCGCCGCGACCGCGACCACCACCGAACTCGCCGCGTAGGTGGTGGAGACCAGCCGCCCGGTGGCGCGCCCGGCGACCGGGATGAACCGGGCCAGCGCCCCGGTGAGGGTCACCGCGGTGAGCCCGGCCAGGAGCTTCATCGCGGCGATGGCCGCCGACCCCTGGCCGACGGCGTCCTCCGCGTAGTAGCGGGCCGCCGCCAGCCAGAAGCCGAGGCCGAGCACCGCCGAGATGCCCGTATTGAGCATCAGGGCGTAGGCGTTGCGGAAGAGCTGGCCGCGTTCCCCGTGCCGGGCGGCGGGCGCCTCGGCGGCCGTCCGCTCCCCGGCCCGGGTGGTCGTGTCGGACACGGGCTCAAGTCACCTTTCCCAGAACCTGACGTGATCTGCGGACCAGGGCGTATCCCTTGGTGAGGGCCCGGTCCCTGGCGAAGTGGCGGCCGAGCGACCGGCCGCTGACGAGCTGCTGGAACTCCTCGATACGGGTGGTGCGGCGCACCGTCACCCGGCGCAGGGCGTACGGCCCCTGGCCCTTGGCGGCCAGCGCGTTCCCCACCGCGAGGGACACTCCGAACCCGGCGGAGCGCACCGCGTGGCGCACCCGGCGGCTGGAGTAGCCGTACGGGTAGGCGAACGACACCGGCGGACGGCCCAGTTCGGCGGTGAGGATCTCCCGGCAGCGGGTCACCTCGAACCACAGCCGTGCGTCGGTGAGCTGGTCGAGCTGGGGGTGGGTGTGGCTATGGCCGCCGATCTCCACCCCGGCGGCGGCCAGCTCCCGCACCTGCGGCCAGTCGAGCATCACATCGAGCGCGCCGTCGGTCTCGTAACGGCCGCGCAGCCAACCGGTGGAGGCGAACAGCGTGGCCGGGAAGCCGTGGTGGGCCAGGGCCGGGAGGGCGTAGCGGTGTACGCCCTCGTAGCCGTCGTCGAAGGTGATCAGTACGGGGTTCGGCGGCAGCGGTGTCCCACCGCGCCAGGCGGCGGCCAGCCGTTCACAGGTCACGGGGGTGAAGCCGTGTACGCCGAGCAGATCCATCTGCTCGGCGAACGCGCCCGGTGAGACGGACAGACCGTGGGTGGCCCGCGCGGGGGCGTGGGCCACCGCGTGATACATGAGGATGGGTACCGGTCCGCCGCCGCTCATACCGCCCCCTCGCCCCGGCGGTCCGGATGACCGTCGCCCGAGCCGCCGCCGGGCGCGGCGGAAAGCCTCCCGGCCGCGTCAGCCGTGCCGTCGGACGCGGCCGCTGCCGGGTTCCCTTCCGGTGCGGCGGACGTGTCCTGCGGCCCGGTCGGGGGCCCGTCCGGCGTGGCGGACCGCCCCGCGGAGGTGGGGTGGGCCTCCCGCGCGGCGGGGGCCGTGGCGTCCGCCGACGCGGGGCCGTCCACCAGGACCGGGGCGATGCCGAAGTGCGGGCCGCCCTCCGGGATCGGGGCGATGGTGAAGCGCGGGCCGCCACGGCGGGCGCGGGCGCTGCCGATCACATAGCCGCCGGTGGCGGCCGCCACCCCGGCCACGATGGCGGCCGCCCGCCCGGCCCCGCCCGCCTGGCCGAGCAGCGCGTCCCGCACTCCGCGCCCGACACCCGCGGGCAGCACCCGGGTGGTGTAGCGCCGCTCGGCCGACAGCCCGTCCCGTGCCCCCGCACTGCGAGCCACCAGCGCCTTGGAGAGCCCCTCGGCATAGGCGCGGCTGCGGAAGTAGCCGAACCGCTCCCGCGCGGCGGGCACCTTGTGGTGGATCACCGCACGGTCGTCGATCAGCAGTACCGCGTCCGGCCGGGCACGGGTGAGCCGGATGCACAGCTCGGTCTCCTCGCAGCCCAGCGGGCGCTTGTCCCCGTCCCGGCCGATACCGGTGGCGAACCCCCCGGCCAGGGTGAACGCCTCCCTGCGGAACGAGGCGTTACCGCCCAGCACATTGCGCACCCGGACCCGACCCGGCGGCAGCCCCCGGTACGTACAGCCGACCACCCAGTCGAACTCCTCCGGGAACCACACCGGGCGGCGGCGGGAGGCCCACACCGGGACCGTGCGCCCGCCGACCGCCATCACCCGTGGATCGACGTAGGCGGCGGCGAAGTGGCGCAGCCAGTCCGGCTCGGCGACGGCGTCGTCGTCGAGGAAGGCGATCACCTCGCCGCCGGAAGCGGCGATCCCGGTGTTACGGCCCGAGGACAGGCCGCGGGGGCCCGCGTTGGCGAGCACCCGCACCTCCTGCCCCGCTACGGCGTCCGCGTCCGCCCCGTCGCCCCCGTAGTGGTCCGCCAGCCGCCGCAGCAGCCGTGCGTTGTGGTCCACCACCAGGAGCGTTTCCAGGGCGGGCAGGGACTGGTCGCGCACCGAGGCCACCGCGGCGAGGATGTCGCCCCAGCGGTCCTCGGTGTAGACGCAGATCACCACGGAGATCCGCACCGGTGGTGTGCGAACCGTCAAGACACCTCCCCCCGGACCGCCGCGGTCGCCATCGCCGGGCGACGCGGCCGCCGGATCCCGCGCTCGGCGAGGATCACCTTGAGCACCCGGAGCCCGTCGCGGACGGCCCGCAGATTGCTGACGCCGTGGATGCGTTCGTACTCATGACTGGGGATCTCCTGGACCCGTAACCCCGCCTTCACGACACGGATGTTCATCAGTGTCTCGACCTCGAACCCGGCGCAGTCGAGCGCGATCTCGTCGAGGCAGCGGCGCCAGAAGGCGTTGTAGCCGTAGCAGAGATCGGTGTAGCGCGCGCCGAACTTCCGGTTGACGAAGGCGGTGAGCGCGCGGTTGCCCAGTTTGCGGATCGGCGTCATATCGTCGGTGCCGCCGCCGTTGGCGAACCGGGACCCCTTGGCGAAGTCCGCGCCCGAGACCAGTGCCGAGACATAGCTGACGATCTCGGAACCGTCCGCCGAACCATCGGCGTCGACCATCACCACGATCTCTCCGGTGCAGGCCGCGAATCCGGTGATGAGGGCATCCCCCTTGCCCTTTCCGGACTGCGACACGACTTTGACGTCGGGCCATAGCTCACGTGCCACCCGGACCGTGTCATCGGTGGAATTCCCATCCACCAGGACAACTTCATGGATCCAGTCGGGCAGCGTTTTGAAAACGTACGGAAGATTGTCCGCCTCGTTCATCGCGGGAATCACGACGCTCACCGGTGGCGCGATCGCGAGATGCGAGGACACCGGTCGATATCGATGCGGTCCGGACGATGGATGGACATCCGAATCGGCCGGGCGCACAAAGGAGCTCATGAGTTGGTTTTCCCTCTCGTCCGGTGGACCGTCCGCCCGGGCGGTCCTTTGGTGTATCCGGTTCGAAAGGGGGGTTCTCACCCGCCCATGACAGCATGGACTGTCGAACAGGCCGGGCAAGCTGGCTGGCCTCGCGGCACGCGACTCGGCACCGCCCCGGCGCAACCGGGACGGACGAGCGCGGCACCCCCCTACCGCGTCCCGCACCGGGAAACCAGCACGGCGGCCAAGCCCTCCCCAGGAGCCGCCTCGTGTGCTGATCCATTCCACTGCGGGTGTTTTTCCGGCGGTATGAACGCCGAAACTCTAGTGCATCGCCGTTGTGCCGACACCTCCTTCGGGAATATCGCGGGTCAATTCCTCGCCCGGATGCCGCCCATACGCTTCAGCATCCGGTCGGCCGGTCCGAACAGCTCCGGCCTGGAGAGCACCGTATTGCGGAGCGCCCGCACCGGGGCACGGCGTGCCCGATGTCCGAGCGCCACCGGGTGACGGCGCGCCACCCACCCCTCCGACACGCTGAGATCGCGTGTTTTCAGGGAGTCCTTGTACTCCTTCTCACCGCGTCCGAGATCGAGATATGCCACACCCTGTCCAGCGGCACCTTCCGCCATACGCAGATGCAGCACAAGTCCGGGCGAGAATTTGGCATATGCCGGGTCGTACGCCGGAAACCAGCAGGCGAACACCCGCTCCGAACGCAGTCCGAAATGCGCGGCCACCGGCCGCCCACCCGCGTACAGCACCGAGAGCAGCCCCTCGAAGGAGGCCCGGCGGGTGTGGAACAACTGGTGCACCAGCCGGACGATCCAGGGGTGGGCGAAGCGGTCGCTCCGCCCGGTCCTGCGGTACTGCGCGGACTTCCAGCCGATCAGCGTGCGCAGCACCGCCGGGTCGCGCTCGTCATGGACGTAAGCCACGTCGCCGACGTCACGGCCCAGCTTGCGCTCCTTGGCCAGCGTGGAGCGGGTGAACTTCGGTGAGCGGGAGCGCAGTTGGGCGAGATACGCCGGGTACCCCCGGTCCACGTCGATCACGGGGGAGGGGAAGCTACCCCGGGCCTGGGCCGCGAACGGCTTCTGTCCCTCGACCAGATGGTCGAACTCCCATACCGAGAGCCCGCACGCCCGCAGCAGCTCCCGCGCGTCCCAGGGGAAGCCGGGGCGGTGCACCAGACCCTGGGCGTCCGAAAGGCCCAGGCCGATCGCCCGCCCCACCCCGAGCCGGGTCCGCTGGAAGGGGAAGAAGGCCACCGGCTCGCCCTCCTCGCGCACCACCGCGATCCGCACCCCGCGGCGGCAGCGGCCGACGGCGAGGGTGAACTCCGGTGCCAAGAAAGGATTCGCCAGCTCCGGGGCGCCGAGCAGGTGCGCCTCCGACTGCATGGCGGTCCAGACCTCCCGGTCCGCGGCTGTCAGCTCACCCGGGCGGTATACGCCGATCTCCACGTGTCATTCCTGACTTCTTGTCGTACGGCCTGCCGGGCCCGTCGCACTCCGGGGCCGACGCGCCGCCCGCGTCCCCACGAGGATCAGCAGGCTCAGACACCCCACCGCGACCACACCGCCCCGCACCGACCAGAGGTGCAGCGCCAGCATGGCCTGGGCGACCAGCAGATCGAGCGCCAGCGCACCCGTGACCGCCAGCACGCAGCGGGCGGCGGCGTCAAGGCCGCGCAATGCGCCGCCCACGGCCGCCGCAGGTGCCACCACGAGAAAGAAGAGGGCGAACGGCGCACGCAGCGGTGAGCCGACATCGGCGAGCGCCAGCGCGGCCCCCACCCCTCCGACGCCGACCGCGGCCCCCGCGATCACCGGTAGGTAGCGCACACCCGCCGGTCTCTTGTCAGTGATGGTCTGCATGGGCGACTTGCCCCCCGAAGCGCCGGATGCCGGGCTTCAATGTCGCGTACTCAACGGAGGCGCGTCAAGACGGAGAGTAGGTACGAACGCGCCACGGGAGTGCGAATGGTTGAGCACTCATCAAGGGGTCGTGCGCCGCGTGCGCCCCATGTGCGCCTGGGGGCGCCCGGGGTCAATCACCGGTGTGCGCGCGTTCCCTCACCTCTCTGACCGCAAGAATCTTGCCAACTACGCGCATGGACAGGCCCGTTCGACGGCATGACATAGCCATGTCATGTCGTCGAAACACGTGCGGGCGGCGTGACTGACGGTTTCGAACGCGTTTGCCCCCCTTGTGGGGTGATCGCGCCTCACATCGGCACAGCAGAGACCCTGCTAGGGAGATCGAATGAAACTGTCCAGACTCACGGCGACCGTCGGAGCGTTCGCCGTAGGAGCCGTCCTCGCCCTCACCGGGGCCGGCACCGCCCATGCCACCGAGAACAGCGCGGGCCCCGCCTATGTGGCGCTGGGTGACTCCTATGCGTCCGGCGTCGGCGCGGGCAGCTACGACAGCTCCAGCGGCGGCTGCAAGCGCAGCACCAAGGCGTACCCCGCGCTCTGGGCCGCCTCGCACTCCCCCTCCAGCTTCAACTTCACCGCCTGCTCGGGCGCCAAGACCGCCGACGTACTCAACAATCAGCTCGGACCGCTCAACTCCGGCACCGGACTGGTCAGTATCAGCATCGGCGGCAATGACGCCGGTTTCGCCGACGTCATGACCACCTGTGTACTGCCCGGCGAGAGTGCGTGTCTCAACAAGATCGCCAGCGCTCGCGCCTTCGCCGAGACCACCCTGCCCGGCAGGCTCGACCAGGTCTACAACGCGATCGGCGCCAAGTCCCCCTCCGCCCATGTGGTCGTCCTCGGCTACCCCCGCTTCTACAAGCTCAACGGCTCCTGCATCGCGGGTCTGACCGAAGCCGAACGCTCCGCTATCAACGGCGCGGCCGACCTCCTCAACTCCATCACCGCCAAGCGCGCGGCCGACCACGGCTACACCTTCGCCGATGTCACCGGCCGCTTCTCCGGCCATGAGATCTGCTCCGGCAGTGCCTGGCTGAACAGCCTCACCTGGCCCATCGACGACTCGTACCACCCGAACGCCGCCGGACACTCCGGCGGTTACCTCCCCGCGTTCAGCGCGGCCGCCTGATCTCAGCCGCCCTCGGCCGAGGGCGGCGAGGAGACCGAAGAGGAGGCCCCGCCCGTCGGGGCCTCCTCGCACACCACGGCGAACGACACCTTCTGCGAGGTGACCGCCTTGGGGCTCCTGGCCTCCACGGCGATCCAGTCCTTCCGGGCGCCGGACGCCGCCTCCGCATGGCGCACCGTGCGCGACGACCCCGCCCGGCCGCCGGTGAACTCCAGCTTCTTCCAGCCCGGATCGGACACCTCACCGCTGCCGGTGATCCAGCGGTACTCCACGGTCGCGGGGGAGCGGTTCACCGTGACGGTCGCGGTGAACGACGGCGCCTCGTCCTCCGGCGCCGGACATACGCCGTGGTAGCTGCCGCGCGCCGCCTTCACGATGATCGTGATGGTGAGGGACGGCCGTTCCGAGGACGAGGCGCCGTCCGCCGGACGGGAAGCCGTCCCCTTGCCATCCGCACCGGTACCGGCCTTGGGGTGGTCCGCGTCCTCGGCGGCCGACGCGGTGGCGCCGTAGGAACTCCCGCCGCTGTGCGGGGCGTTATCGCTCCCCTTGTTCCCGTCGTCGCCGTTGTCGCCGTTGAGCAGCGCCCAGGTGACCCCGCCCAGCGCCACCCCGGCCAGCAGTGCCCCCGCCACCAGCGCGGCCACCGCGCGCCGGGGCCGGTGGTCAGGCGGCGGTGCCGTATCACCGGACGGCGCGGGAGTGGGAGCGGGGGTGAGGGGGAATGGCGCGCCGTCCGGGCCGTCCGAGGGGAACCCCGCCGACGGTACGGGCACGGGCGCGGGCACCGGGGCCGAGGAGGCCCGGGGCGCGCCGCCCGCCGCCACCAGCCGCAGCATCCGCTCCGCCTCCGCCGCCGCGAGCCGCCGTCCCGGGTCCTTGTGCAGCAGCCCCTCCAGTACGGGGGCGAGCGGTCCGGCCCGGCGCGGCTCCGGCAGCGACGCGTCCACCACCGCGCGCAGGGTGCTCAGCGGAGTGTCCTGGCGGAACGGCGAGACACCTTCGACCGCCGCGTACAGCAGCACGCCCAGCGACCACAGATCCGCGCCCGGACCCGGCGGCTCGCCGAGGGCGCGCTCGGGCGCCAGGAACTCCGGTGAGCCCACCAGCTCCCCGGTCAGTGTCAGCGTCGCCGCGTCGCCCTCCACCGCCGCGATTCCGAAGTCGGTGAGCACCACCCGGCCGTCGTCGGCGATCAGTACGTTGCCGGGTTTGACGTCCCGGTGCAGCACCCCCACCGCATGGGCGGCCCGCAGCGCGGTCAGTACCTCGGCACCGACGAACGCCGTCCGCGCGGGCGGCAGTCGGCCTTCCGCCTCCAGGACCTCCGCCAGGGAGAGACCGCGCACCAGCTCCATCACGATCCAGGGGCGGCCGTCCTCCAGCGCCACGTCGTACACCGTGACCACGTTGCGGTGCGAGATCCGCGCGGCCGCCCGGCCCTCGCGCTCCAGCCGGGCGTACAGCCGCCCGAGGTCACGGTCGCCGAGCCCGGCCGGGGCGCGGACCTCCTTGATGGCCACCTCGCGGCCCAACGCGTCGTCGTAGGCCCGCCACACCACACCCATCCCGCCGTGGCCCAGCACGTCCAGAAGGCGGTAACGCCCTCCGGCCACCCGCTCGCCCCGCCGCCCCGCACCCTCGTCGCCCATGGCCGAGCCCTCCCCCCAACCGAGCAATTCGGGGTGAATGTACCTCAACCGAGCGTAGTTGCCGCCCCCCTGAGCACCAATCCGCAGCCGAGCGCGAGCACCACCGCTGCCGTGCCCACCGGTGAGCTGCGATGGAGCGCCGCCAGCAGCCGGTGACCGCGGCCCGTGGCCGCCGCGCGGCGGGCCCGCAGCCGCTCCGCGATCCGGTGCCCGAGCCGTACCACCGTGAACCCGGCGAGTGTGAGGGTCAGCGCCAGGCCCAGCCCGTACGCCAGCACCAGCAGGAAGCCGAACCACGCCTGTCCCAGGGCCGCCGCGCCCACCAGCACGATGACGGCGGAGGGGCTGGGGACCAGACCCCCGGCGAATCCGAGCAGCAGTGTGCCGCGCAGGGTGGGCCGCAGCTCATGGGTGTGGGTGTGGCCGTCCCCGTGGTCATGGGTGTGGGTGTGCGCATGTCCGTGCCCATGGTCGTGGCTGTGGCCGTGCGCGTGACCATGACTGTGCTCGTGCTCGTGGTCATGAGCGTGGTGGTGGGCGCGCTGATGGCTCAGTTGGCGCCGATGGCGCAGCGCCTTGCGCAACAGCCGCGCCCCGGCCGCCGAGACCAGCACACCGCTGGCGATGCCCAGCCAGGAGATCACCGAGGGCGCCGCCGCCGAACCCGCCGTGACCAGCAGCCCCAGCGCGAACACCCCCATCGTGTGGGTGACCGTCACCGACGCGCCCAGCGCCACCACATCGCGCAGCGCGCTGCGCCCGCCCGCCGCGGCGGCCGCCGCCATCATCGTCTTGCCGTGTCCGGGGGCCAGCGCGTGCATCGCGCCGAGCAGGACGGCGGTGGCGAACGCGGTGAGGGCGAAGCCGAAGGTGATGTCATGCCGCGCCACCATCGAGGTCAGTGCCTCGGTCCAGCGGTCGACACCGCGCGGCAGCACCCCGGAGGCCACCCCCTTCCGCTCCTCGGCCTCCGGCGAGGAGGCGAGCGCCGGACCGCCGGGCCGCGCCCGCAGGGCCGCCGCGCGCTGGTCGAGCGGTGAGGAGAGCTGCCCCTTGGGATAGCCGGTCAGCCGGTGCGAGGCGGACTTCTTCGGCACATCGGAGCCCGAGAGCGTCATCCGGTCGCCCTGGGCCGTCATCTCCCGCCAGCCGGGGCCGGTTCCGATGTCCTTCGGACGGTACGAGACGGCCGTCCGCTCCCCGCGCGTCAGCGCGGCCGTCAACCGGCACTCGACACGCAGCGTCGGCAGCCCCGCCTGACCCGGCCGGGTGTGACCGGTGGTGTGGGCGGCGCGCACCGGCACCGTGCGCCCGTCGACGGTAAGTCGCGCCCCGCGCGCGGCGCTTGCGCACCGGCGCGCCGCCCAGGCGTTCACCTCGCCCGCCGCGAGGGTGTTGTCACCGTCCCCGTCGATCTCCGGTTTCGCCTGTGCGGAGGGGATCTCGGCCAGGTCCTCGACATGGTCCACCGTCAGCCGCCCTGGGGCGACCACCAGCCCGTCGTAGCGGTTGACGGTGAAGTTGCCCAGCGGATGCGCGGACGCGCTGCCCGCGGGCAGCACCACCAGCGCCGCGGCGCCCGTCAGCACACCCGCGGCGGCCACCAGACGGCGGACGCGGAACCGGAGCCTCATCGGTCACCGCCCAACGCCTTCAGCGCCGCCTTCGCCGTACGGGAGGCGGTGGGGGAGAAGCCGGGGTTGAGGTCGAGCGCCTCGCGCAGATGGCGGCGGGCGGCGGCCTTCTCGCCGAGCGACTTCTCGATCATTCCCCGGTGGTAGAGGAACGCCGCGTTGCGATAGCCCGGTTCGGCGGCGCGCTCGGCGTACCCCAGGGCCTCCTTGTGGTCGCCGGTGCGGTGCAGCGCCCAGGCGAGGGCGTCGGCCGTGTGCACCGTGTGCCGCCGGTCCCATTCGGCGCGGGCCGCCTTCAGGGCCTCCTCGGCGTCGCCGTGGTCGGCGGCGACCAGCGCGCTGTCGAGGTCGGTCGCCACGCCGTTGGCCTTCGCCAGGGTGATCCAGGTGTCCACCACGGCGTACTGACGCCTTCCCCGCTCGCGGTCGCCGCGCGCCTCGTACGCCTCGCCGAGCGCCGCGAGCTCCGCGGGCAGTGGATAGCGCTGGACGACCTTCTCCAGATCGCGGATCCCGGCGCCGAGCCGGCCGTCCGCCGCCGCGGTGCGGCCGCGGCCCTCCAGGGCGGGCAGATAGCCGGGGACGGCCCGCAGCGCGGTGTCATAGGCGTCACGGGCGGTGTCGTACCGGCCCTGGCCCCAGGCGAGCTGGCCGAGCGCGGTGGAGACATAGGCGATGTCGCTGGGCGAGGTCGCGGAGTCCTCGGCGCGCAGCAGCACCTTCCGCGCCTTCGCCGGTTCACCGCGCAGCTCCAGGACATAGGCGAGCCGGGTGAACACGGGGATGCCGGGGCGGGTGGCGTCGGCGTGCTCCGCGGCCTTGTACGCGTCCTGGTAGCGGCCGAGTTCGACGAGGGCGTCGACGCGGACGGCCATCGCGCCCTGGCTGTAGGCGTTCACCTTCAGCGCCTTGTCGGCGTCCCGCAGCGCGCCCCGGAAGTCATGGCGGGCGGCGGCGAGCGAGGCACGTCCGGCGAGCGAGGTGTCGTTGTCGCGCGGCTGGACGGTCAGCGACCGGGCGAACGCCTTCTGCGCCTGCGGATACCGGGTGGGATCGCCGGTGCCGCGGGCCTGCTCGACATAGGCGGAGCCGAGCTGGGCCCAGCCCGCCGCGTCCTTGGGCTCGGTGCGCAGATGCCGTTGCAACGCGCCGACCCGGCTGGAGAGGCCGTCCGCGCTGATCTGTTGGAGCCGGGCCGCGGCGGGCCGTGCGTCACGGGGCGCGGACGGCCCGCCGCCGGATCCGCCCGGCCCGTCGATCACGACCGAGGCGGCGGTCAGACCCACCGCGAGCGCGCACACGACCACGGCGGTGCGGGGTGTGTGGGGGAGGAGTGGCCGAAGAGCCATGGTGACTGTTGCCTTTCGCCGGAACGTACGCCGGGGCCGGACGGAAGAGAGAGGGGAGAGGGCGCGGCCGCCGCGCGGGAGGTGCGGGGCCGCGCCCCTGGGGAGGGGACCGCTCATCCGCGGACCGGTCAGTGCCTGCGGACCCGGGCCGGCCGACGGTGCGAGCGCCACCAGGCGAATCCGAGGGCCAGCAGCAGCACGGCCCCGCCACCGGCCGCCGCGGACCCGGCGAGCAGCATGTTGTCGTCCGAGGCCGGGTCGACCCCGTCGCCACCGTTGAGCAGCGAGTCCCCGGCGCTCTTCTTGGCCGCGGTGGCGTCCGAACCGGAGTTGGGGACCGCCAGGTACGGGAAGGAGTCGCCGAACTTCTGGTCGTTCTCGTCCACCGCGTCGCCCAGGTCGTTCTTCTTGCCGACGAGTTCGCCCTCCACGGCCTGGAGCGAGATGTCCAGCACATCGTCGGTCAGCCGTCGGCCGTTGGGGAATCCGGCGTTGTCACCGTCGAGCACGCCGAGGCGTTTGGGGCCGGCGGTCGGCTTGATGGAGGTGTTGAGCCGGAGCATCTCGGCGGGGCGTACGTTCGGTGGCTGGTTCAGCTTGGGCACACCGGTGAGGAAGACCTGGACCAGGTCGTCGCGGGGTGTCCTGGGCGCCTTGATCTTGTAGATCTGCTCCACCAGCCTGGCCAGTTCGGGATCCTGGACGAACTTCAGGAACTGCCCGTCGTCCCAGGGGGACGAGGCGTTGAACTTGTCCTTGTCCTTACGCGGGATGACCACCTCGTTGACCAGCGGACTGCCCAGCCGGGAGACCTGTGCCCAGTCGCCGCCCGCCGTCTTGCGGTGGGTGGTGGACCACGTACCGATCACCGGCTGCTCGTCGGACTCGGTCAGCGTCTTCGTCGGCAGCTGGAGGGCGAGGCTCTGGACGTTGTAGCCCTTCAGACTGTCCTGGCCCACCTCGGACATGTCGCCGCCGTACAGCAGGTCGAAGACGCGCAGATCGAGGAAGAACGGGTCGTCGGCCTGGCCCGCGAAGGTCGAGCCGCCGCCGGGCAGCTGATAGACCGCCTGGTCGCGCAGGGTCTCGTACTTGGGCATGGACGCCTTGCCGACGTTGGACGGCGCGACCAGCTGGTTCTTCGCGATCTTCTCGCGGGAGACGGCGTGCTGATCCTTGAGGTGGATCATCTCGATGTCATAGGTCTGGAAGAAGTTCAGGTCCTGGTCCTCCAGGGAGGTCACCGGACCGGTGTTGTAGAGGAAGGTGTCCCCGTTGCGCAGATGGTCCTTGAAGGTCCACCGGAAGAGCAGATCGCCCTGGCCGTCCCCGTCGTTGTCCACATGCAGGTCGTAGCGGGCGTCATGGGCGAACTTGTAGAAGTTCGGGCCGCCCGCCGGGTCCTCGAACGGCAGCATGTTGACCACCATCGTGGTCGTGTCCGGCTTGTCGGGGCTGACGAACGCGTACACGTCCGTGGTGTCGTACTGCGGCTGACCGGAGATCAGCGGCGCCTCGCGGTGGCTGGACGCCTGGGCCGTCTCCGGCCGGAGCACGGCCACACCGGCGGCCGTGAGCCCGGCCGCGGCCAGTGCGCAGCTGACCAGCGAGGCCAAGCTCCTGGTGAATGCGGTCATCCTGTCGGTCCTTCGCACGCTTGTCGGGGCATTCCTTCAAGCAGCAATTCGGGGCCGACGGCTGGATGGCTTGGTCCGTCCGACAATTTGTCCGCGTGTGACATTTCCCGTCAACACCCTTGACGCGGTGGTGAATCCGGAACATGGGATGCGCGGGTGACGGCTCGGGGAGGTAGGGTTACTCTGCCCGGGGCGGGTGCCCTCGTACGGGTGGGGAGTGTCATGGAGCAGATAACGGTACGGAGCAGGCCGCGAGTGCCTGCGATCAACTGCGGGAGCGGTGCGTCCAGTGCGCGCCTCGAACGCCATCTCGCGGTGATGGGCGGCCCCGCCGTCCCGCTGCGGGAGGCCGAGGGGGCGACGGTGCTGATGCAGGAGCTGACCGCGCGCGACCATGTGCGCGCGAAGAACAGCCGGAGTGCGCGGGTTTCGCTGTTCGCGCCGTTGCGTCGGCTGCGTCGCTCGCTCTTCGGCAATCACGGCTGACCCACTCGGTCCGCCGGTTGTGAGGATTGCCGTCGGCGTCCCGGGCAGCCAGGGGGGCACCCCGGCCCGCTCCAGCCGGTGTGGCGGTGCTGTGAGGCACCGCACACCCCAGCCGTTCCGGGATACCGACGAAGGATGACGTTCCGGTTCACCGTCCGCCGCGCGTGTAGCGGCGGACGGTGAGCGGCATGAACACCGCCACCAGCAGCAGCGACCAGCCGATCGACGCCGCCACCGGGTGGGCGAGCGGCCAGGACGCGTCCGGGTCCGCCGCCGCGTTCCCGAAGAGATCACGACAGGCCGCCACCACCGCGCTGATCGGGTTCCAGTCGGCCACGAACCGCAGCCAGCCGGGCATCCCGTCGGTCGGCACATAGGTGTTGGACACCATCGGCAGCGAGAAGGTGAGGCTGGAGAGCTGGCCCGCGGCCTCCTCCTTGCCCACCACCATGCCGAGGTACTGCCCGATCCAGGCGGTGGCCAGGCGGAACAGCAGCAACAGCGCGAACGCCCCGAGCGCGGCTCCCACTCCACCCCGTACCCGCCACCCCACGGCGAGCCCCAGCAGCGCCAGCGGCACCAGCCCCACCGCGGCGATCAGCACCTCCGAGGCGGCCTGGCCCAGCGGTACGGCGACCCGGCTCATCGGCAGGGTGCGGAACCGGTCCATGACCCCGCGCTGCATGTCCTGCGCGGTACCGATCATCCCGGTGAGGATGCCGCCCGCCGCGATCGAGACGAACAGCCCCGGCACCAGATATTCGCGGTAGTCGCCCGAGCCCGGCACCTGGATCGCGCTGCCGAAGACATAGCCGAAGAGCACCAGCATCATCAGCGGCGCCACCAGGGTGATGGTGAACAGCGCCGGGGCGTGCCGCAGCCGGGTCAGCTGACGGCCCAGCATGGCCACGGTGTCGCGGACGGCCCAGCCGAGCGTGGGGTGGCTCAGGTCGCTCATACGGCGGCCTCCTCGGGGACGGCGGTGCGGTGGGTGAGTTCGAGGAAGACCTCGTCGAGGGTGGGGCGGCGCACCGAGGCGTCCGCCAGCGGCACCCCGGCCGCGTCCAGCTCCCGGACCACCCGGGGCAGGGTGAGGGCGGGATCGCTGGACGCGGCCCCGACGGTGCGGTGTTCGGTGTCGCACTCCGCCGGTGAACCGGTGAGGTTGCCGAGGACCACGGCCGCGCCGTTGACCGCCGCCGCGTCCGCCACCACGATCTCGATCCGTCGGCCGATCGTGGTCTTCAGCTCCTCGGGGGTGCCGGTGGCGATGGTCCGGCCCTGGTCGATCACCACGATGTCGTCGGCCAGCCGGTCGGCCTCCTCCAGATACTGGGTGGTCAGCAGCACGGTGGTGCCCGCCCGGGCCAGCTCGCGGACGCTGTCCCAGATCTCGCCCCGGCTGCGCGGGTCCAGACCGGTCGTCGGTTCGTCGAGGAAGAGCACGGCCGGAGCGGTGAGCAGACAGGCCGCGAGGTCCAGTCGGCGGCGCATCCCGCCGGAGTAGGTGCGGGCCGGGCGGTCGGCCGCCTCCGTCAGGTCGAAGCGCTCCAGCAGGGCGTCCGCCCGCTCTCCGGCGGCGGAGCCGCGCAGCCGCTGGAGCCGGGCGAACAGGCGCAGATTCTCCCGGCCCGTCAGATCCCCGTCCACCGAGCCCTGCTGGCCGGTGACGGCGATCCGCCCGCGCACCGCACGGGGGTCCCTTACGACGTCATGGCCCGCGACCCGCGCGGTACCGGAGTCCGGGGCGCTCAGGGTGGTGAGGATCCGGACCGCGGTGGTCTTGCCCGCGCCGTTGGGGCCGAGCAGCCCGCAGACCGTACCGGGCGGGACGGCGAGATCGAGTCCGCGCAGGGCGCGCACCTCGCCGAAGCGTTTGCACAGCCCTTCACTAAGTACAGCGTACGTAGTTTCCATGCGGCTCACTGTAGCTCACTACGTACGCTGTACGTAACTAGGATGGTGGGCGAGGTGATGATCCATGGCAGCGAGTGGCCGGACGGCCGGGCCGGATGTGATCTGGGCGCTCCCCGAGCGCACCGGCCGCGGTCCGCGCCCCGCGTACACCCGTGACGACATCGCCGAGGCCGCGGTGCGGATCGCGGACGAGGCGGGTATGGACGCGGTGTCGATGCGCCGGGTGGCGGCGGCCGTCGGCTGCGGCACGATGTCGCTCTACAACTATGTGCCGCGGAAGGAGGATCTGGTCGACCTGATGGTGGACCGGGTCTCCGGCGAATACGAGCTGCCCGGGCGGCCGTCGGGGGACTGGCGGGCCGACCTCCTCGGCGTCGCCCGCCAGGGCCGCGCCCTGATGCTCCGTCACCCCTGGCTGCCCGCCGCCGTGCTGCCCAGTGGCGCGCTGGGCCCCAACGGGCTGCGCTACCTGGAGTATTGCCTGGCCGCGCTGGAGGAGTCGGGCCTCGACCACGGCCTCAAGATCGAGCTGATCGCGATGGTCAACGGCACGGTGATCTCCTACGTCTCCTCCGAGCTGGCCGCCGCCCGGCAGCGCCGGGCCTCGGAGTCCACCGCCGAACAGCGCCGGGCGGCCCAGACCGCCTATCTCGCACGGGTCATCGCCGGCGGCGACTATCCGCACCTCTCCCGCACCTTCGCCGCCGCCCCGGCCGCCGCCGACCCGGACGAGACCTTCGACCGGCTCCTGGGCCGGGTCCTGGCCGGGTACGCGGCCACGCGCTGATCGCGGCCACGGTCACCACAGGGCGAACTGGCCCTCCGGGCCCTCCTCGTGGTGATCGAGCACCGAGGCCGGACGGCGGGCCGCGGCCGGCACCGGCAGGACGCCCGCCCCGTGCAGCTCCGCCGGGGCGATCAGCTCTCCGTCCGCCAACCGGGCCGCCAGATCACGGCGTCGCGGGCCGAGTTCGGCGAGCAGCGCCAGCACGGTGATCAGCTCCAGGAGTTCGGAGGTCCAGGCGGACGGCCACGCCCTGGGCACCACCGCGTCCAGCGTGCCGGGCTCGCCCCGGCGCGTACGCCGCTCGAACCAGCTCTCCAGCACCCGCACCCCCTGCGCGTGGAACTCCCACGCACCGCGCGGCACCGGGGAGATCCGGCCCTCGCCCAGCAGCAGCGCCGCCGCCTCCGGGTCGTAGCCCAGGGAGTCCGGCAGACCGCGGGCCGGGAGCGCGGCGCGTACGTACGGGCGCTGACCGCCCGGCATCCGCGGGCGCTCACCACTGTGCGCCCCGCGCGTATGCAGCCACAGCGCACGGCGGCCCAGCTCCACGCCCTGCGCCCACACCTCCGGATCGGCCGTGAGCGGAACGGCGCAGGGCGCGGAGTGCGCCGCGGCGGCGGTCCAGGCGAGCAGGTCCTCGGCGGAGACGGACCGGCCGAGCCGGGCACCGAGATGGTCGAGCAGACCGGGGGCGACATTGGGCTCCCGGCCGCCCGGGCGCCGGTACAGCGGACGGATCCGGCCCGGACGGCCCGCCGCGGACCACCCGTCCGGCAGCGCCGCCGAGAAGGCGAGCGCCGGGTCGGGACCGGACCCGGCCGCCGTCTCGACCACATGGATCTGCCGGTCGTCGGCGACCCGCCACAGCTCGGGCCGGGCCGCGTCGATCAGCCGGTGGTCCGGTATCAGCCACTGCTGGTCGAACGGTCCGCAGGTCACCCGCACCGGTTCGGGACACGGCCCGTCGGCCCGCACCAGCCGCGCGGTGGAGCCTCGTTGACCGGGCAGCTGGGCGACGGAGGTGTGCAGGGTCCGCGCACGGGACGGCCGGAACAGCGCGGCGCGCTCCGCCTCGTCCCCGGTGGCCATCAGCCGCTCCCACCGCGCGGTGAGCGAGGCGGCGTCGGGCCCCATCACCCACGCCCGCCCCAGCCGTAGCGGCCCCACGGCCCACGGCATCAGGTCCGCCAGCAGCGGTGCGTCCCGTTCTCCCACGCCCGGCATGCTATCCATGCCCCTCCGCTGCGCTCGGCTCGCCGTATCTCCCCACCCGCCGAGGAGGTGGGACGTGGCTCTGTGGGCGCCGGTTCGCGGCGTGTGTCCGTCCGCCGTCGGTCGCGCCGCGCTTGCCTGGCGGGCGGTCGCCGGTGAGCGCCCCCACGCCGTGGCACTATGCGGCCGCCCGTCGTCGGCGAGGCCCCTGACGAACCACTCGGCCGACGGCAGTCACTCCGCTTCGAGGGTCACCGTGAACGAGAAGCGGTCCCCCCGGTAGTGGATCCGCGCCACGTCCACCACCCGGCCGCCCTCGTCGTAGGTCACCCCGGTGTAGTGCAGGATCGGGCTGAGCAGCGGGACCTGGAGGAGGCGGGAGGTCTCCGGGTCCGCGAGCCGGGCCTCCACGGTGTCGGTGATCCGGCTGATCCGGACCCCGACCACGTCCCGCAGTACCTTCGTCATCGGCCAGCGCTCCAGATCGGCGAGGTCGATACGGTCGGCGAGCTCGGGGCGGACCAGGTTCTCCGCCCAGTTGGTCGGTTCGCCGCTCTGTCCGTCGCGGCGCAGCCGCCGGTACCCGGCCGCCTCGTCCAGGCCGGGGAAGTACTCCGCGAGCTCCGCCGGGACCGCCGCCGGACCGTGGTCCAGCACCGTCGTCCGTTCACCGGACTGCTGGGCCACGATCGCGTCGACCGAGCCCAGCAGCCGTACCGGGGAACCGCGCCGCGCGCTCGGCTCGATGAAGGTGCCGCGCCGCCGGTGGCGGCTGATGAGCCCCTCCGTCTCCAGCTCCTTGAGCGCCTGCCGCATGGTGAGGACACTGACGCCGTAGTGCTCGGCGAGCCGGTCCTCGGTCGGCAGCCGCAGCGGGTCGTGCGGCCCCCGGCCGAGTATCGAGGCGCGCAGCGACTGCGAGACCTGGTACCACAGCGGCAGCTTGCGGTTCAGGGCCACCGAGTCGGGGGCGAAGGTGGTCACGGGGGCGCGGTCTCCGGTCGCGGTCACGGGTCACGTTCCTGCGGTGCGGGGCGGATGCGGGCGGTGGGTGTCACGGGCGGAAGTGACGCTCCAGACCCTGCCATACGTCGTCGTAGCCCGTCTGGAGGTGGTCGGCCCCCATCGCCTGCGGGGTGGCGGTGACCGGCCAGCGGGTCTCGAACATGAAGGCCAGTCCGTCGTCCACCTTGCGCGGCGCCAGTTCGGCGGCGCTGGCGCGCTCGAAGGTCTCATGGTCCGGGCCGTGCGCCGACATCATGTTGTGCAGGGAGCCGCCGCCGGGTACGAAACCCCCGGGGCCCGCCGTCTTGGCGTCGTACGCGCCCTCGATCAGCCCCATGTACTCGCTCATCACGTTCCGGTGGAAGTACGGCGGCCGGAAGGTGTCCTCGCCCACCAGCCAGCGCGGCGCGAAGACCACGAAGTCCACACCCGCGAGCCCCGGGGTGTCCGACGGCGAGGTGAGCACGGTGAAGATGGACGGGTCCGGGTGGTCGTAGCTGATGGTGCCCAGCACATTGAAGCGGCGCAGGTCGTAGACGTACGGCAGATGGTTGCCGTGCCAGGCGACGACGTCCAGCGGGGAGTGGTCGTAGGTCGCGGCCCAGAGGTTGCCGCAGAACTTGTTGACCACCTGAACCGGCCGCTCGACATCCTCGTACGCCGCCACCGGCGCCAGGAAGTCCCGTGGGTTGGCGAGGCCGTTGGCGCCGATCGGGCCGAGGTCGGGGAGGACGAACGGACGGCCGTAGTTCTCGCAGACATAGCCGCGCGCGGTCGAATCCAGCAGCTCCACGCGGAACCGCACCCCGCGCGGGATCAGCGCCATATGCCCCGGCTCGGCGCGCAGCATCCCGAACTCGGTGCGCAGCAGCAGCCCGCCGCGCTCGGGGAGGATCAGCAGCTCACCATCGGCGTCGCTGAACACCCGGTCGGTCATGGACGCGTTGGCCGTGTAGAGGTGGATGGCCATCCCCGAGCGCTGGGTGGCGTCCCCGTTGCCGCCGAGGGTCCACAGCCCGGCCAGGAAGTCGGTGCCCGCGGGTGGCTCCGGCAGCGGGTCCCAGCGCAGCCGGTTGGGGTCCGGCACGGTCTCGGTGAACGGTGCGCCGCGCACCGCGCCGTTGTCGATCCGGGTGAACGGGGGATGGGCCGCCGAGGGGCGGATCCGGTACAGCCAGGAGCGGCGGTTGTGGGCGCGCGGCTCGGTGAAGGCGGTGCCGCTCAACTGCTCCGCGTACAGCCCCAGCGGTGCGCGCTGGGGGGAGTTGCGGCCGATGGGCAGTGCGCCGGGCACGGCCTCGCTGCTGTGCTCATTGCCGAAGCCGGAGGAGTAGGCCAGTCCTTCGGCCGTCTTCCGCGCCTGCTCGATCCCCGTGCCGTCATCCATCGTGCGCTCCCGAAGCTCGACCTCGCCGCCACCATTCCTATGTCAGACGATAGGAATCGAAGACGGGGTCCGTCAACGATCGGGCAGGATGGTGGCGTGCCCATACCGCCCCTCCGCCGCAATCCGGTCCAGCGCCGCAGCGCCGAGCGCCTCGGCCGGATCCTCGACGCCTGCGCCGAGCTGCTCGACGAGATCAGCTACGAGCGCTTGAGCACCCGCGCCGTCGCCGAGCGCGCCAATGTCCCCATCGGCTCGGTCTACCGCTTCTTCTCCGACAAGCGCGCCATGGCCGAGGCCCTGGCCCACCGCAACCTCGACGAGTACGCCGAGCGGATCACCCGGAGGCTGGCGGAGGCGGCACCGGACAGCGGGTGGCGCGAGGCGATGGACGTCGTCGTCGACGAGTACCTGGCCATGAAGCGCGGGGCGCCCGGGTTCGCGCTCATCGAGTTCGGGTTCCCGCTCCCGGCCACCGGGCGGCAGGATCAGCCCAACCATGTGGTGGCCGACCGGCTGCTGGCGTTGCTCGCCGACCGGCTGCGCGGTGCGGGGGCCGAGGGGGCCGACGGCGAGGGCGAGGCCGGGGAGCGGCTGCGGATCGCCTTCCTGCTCGCGGTCGAGGCCGCCGACGCCCTGCTGCGGCTGGCGTTCCGGACGGACCCCGAGGGCGATCCGGTGATCGTCGCGGAGACCAAGGAGCTGTTGCGCGCCTACCTGGCGCGGCTCCTGGACTGAGCCGCCGTGGTGATGGAGGCGAGGAGTTCCCTTCGACGCCTCCCCGACATGCGTACCAGTCGGTATGGTGAGGGCCCGGCCGGAGGCGAAACGAGTCCCGATAGGGAGCCCCGAGAGGGGCCGCCGATGCGGAGCCCCCGGCGCCGATACGGAGCCCCCGACATGGAGGAGCCCTCATGAGCCCCACCGCCCGTGCCGCCCTGCGTATCTGCCCGCTCTGCGAGGCCACCTGCGGGCTGACGCTGACCGTCGAGGGCGGCAGGGTCACCCGGGCGCGCGGCGATGACGAGGATGTCTTCAGCCGGGGCTTCATCTGCCCCAAGGGCGCGTCCTTCGGCGAGCTGGACGCCGACCCCGACCGGCTGCGACGGCCGCTGGTGCGGCGCGACGGACGGCTGCGGGAGGCGGACTGGGACGAGGCGTTCGCCGCCGTCGAGGCCGGGCTGTGGCCGGTCCTGCGCCAACACGGCGGGCGTTCCGCCGGGGTGGTGCTCGGCAACCCCAACGTCCACACCGTGGCGGGCGGGCTCTACCCCCCGCTGTTGCTGGGCGCGCTCGGCACCCCCAACCTCTTCACCGCGAGCACCCTCGACCAGATGCCCAAGCATGTCTCCAGCGGGCTGCTCTACGGGGACGCCAACGCCCTGCCGGTGCCCGATCTGGACCGCACCGACCATCTGCTGATGATCGGCGCCAACCCGATGGACTCCAACGGCAGTCTGTGTACCGCCCCCGACTTCCCCGGACGGCTGAGGGCGCTGCGGCGGCGCGGCGGCAAGCTGATCGTGGTCGACCCCCGGCGCACCCGTACCGCCAGGATGGCCGACCGGCATATGGCGATACGTCCCGGTACCGATGCCCTGCTGCTCTTCGCCATGGTGTGGGTGCTCTTCGACGAGGACCTGGTGACCACGGGCGAGCTGGCGCCCCATCTCACCGGGGTGGCCGAGGTCCGGCGGCTGGCCGAGGACTTCCCGCCGGAGGCGGTGGCCGCCGCCTGCGAGGTGCCCGCCGAGGAGATCCGCACCCTCGCCCGGGAACTGGCGGCGGCGCCGAAGGCCGCGGTGTACGGGCGGATGGGCTCCACCACCGTGGAGTTCGGCACCCTCACCAGCTGGCTGGTCGACGTGGTCAACGCGCTCACCGGCAATCTGGACCGCCCCGGCGGGATGATGTTCCCGCTCGCCGCCACCGCGCGACGGGAGCGCGCACCCGGCCCCGGCAAGGGGTTCGCGCTGGGCCGCTGGCACAGCCGGGTCAGCGGCCATCCCGAGGCCAAGGGCGAACTGCCCTCCGTCGCGCTCGCCGAGGAGATGGAGACCCCGGGGGAGGGGCGGATCCGGGCCCTGCTGACCATCGCCGCCAACCCCGTGCTGTCGGCTCCCGACGGCGACCGGCTGGAACGGGCGCTGGCCGGGCTGGACTTCATGGTCAGCGTCGACCCGTACCTCAACGAGACCGCGCGCCACGCCCATGTGGTGCTGCCCCCGCCCCCGCCCAGCCAGAGCCCGCACTTCGACTTCACCTTCAACCACCTGGCCGTGCGCAACCAGGTCCGCTACTCCCGCCCCGCGGTCCCGCTCGACGCGGACCGGATGAGCGAGAGCGACATCCTGGCCCGGCTGGTGCTCTGCGCCAGCGGACACGGCGGCGCGGATCCGGCGACGGTGGACGCCATGGCGGTCGAGGCCGCGCTCGGCAAGGCCGTGGCCGAGCCCGGATCGCCGGTGCACGGGCGGCCGACCGCCGATCTGACGGCGCTGCTGACCGGCGACACCGGTGCCGAACGGCGGCTGGACATGATGCTGCGGCTCGGCCCCTACGGCGACGGCTTCGGCGCCGACCCCGACGGGCTGACCCTCCGGACACTGCTCGACCGGCCGCACGGGATCGACCTCGGCCCGCTGCGCCCGCGCCTGCCCCAGCTGCTGCGCACCCGCAGCGGCACGGTGGAGCTGTGCCCGGAGCCGATCGCACGCGATGTGGACCGGCTGCGGCGCGCGCTGGCCGACCGGCCCACCGGTCTTGTCCTCATCGGCCGCCGCCATCTGCGCTCCAACAACAGCTGGATGCACAACGTCCCGTCGCTGGTGGGCGGCAGTAACCGGTGTACCCTCCAGGTGCACCCGGAGGACGCCGCCCGGCTGGGCCTGGCCGACGGCGGCCTCGCCCGGGTCAAGGGCGACGGCGGGGAGCTCGAGGTCCCGGTGGAGGTGACGGACGCGGTGCGCACCGGAGTGGTGAGCCTTCCGCACGGCTGGGGGCATGGCCGCCCCGGCACCCGGATGTCGGTGGCCGACGCCCATGCCGGGGCCAACGCCAACCAGCTGATCGACGGCACACGGCTCGATCCGCTGTCGGGCACCGCGGTGCTGAACGGCTGCCCGGTGCAGCTGGCCCCGCTCACCGAGCCCACTCCACCGCTACCGGACTGACCAGGGGTTTTGCGCTTATTGCTCACGCGTCAAGCCCTTGTTAACGCAAAGTTGCGCCACCTAACGTCGCCTCGACCGCCACATCTGGGGGAGTTCACCGGCGAACGTGAGGTAGCCACCATGCTGACAGTCCTCGGATTCGTCATGATCGCGACGTTCCTCGTCCTGATCATGATGAAGAAGATGTCCCCGATGGGTGCTCTGGTGCTCATCCCGGCGCTGTTCTGCGTCCTCGTCGGGAAGGCGGCGCATCTCGGGGACTACGTCCTCGACGGCGTCGGTGAGCTCGCGCCCACGGCCGCGATGCTGATGTTCGCCATCATCTACTTCGGGGTGATGATCGACGTCGGGCTCTTCGATCCGATCGTCCGGCTCATCCTGCGGTTCTGCAAGGCGGATCCGATGCGGGTGGTCGTCGGTACGGCGCTGCTCGCGGCGGTCGTCTCGCTCGACGGCGACGGCTCCACCACGTTCATGATCACCGTGTCGGCGATGGTCCCGCTCTACCGGCGGCTGAAGATGAGCCTGGTGGTGATGACCGGTGTCGCCGCCATGGCCAACGGCGTGATGAACACCCTGCCCTGGGGCGGTCCGACCGCCCGCGCCGCCGCCGCGCTCAAGGTCGACGCCAGCGACATCTTCGTGCCGATGATTCCCGCTCTCGCGGTCGGGCTGGTCTTCGTCATCGCCCTCTCCTACGCCCTCGGTCTGCGCGAGCGCAGGCGGCTGGGGCTGCTGTCGCTCGACACGACGACGGTGGAGGAGTCCGAGCAGATGCTCGTCGGCGCGGGCGCCGGGACGAAGGCCGGTTCCCCGGGAGCCGCCGGGGGCGCCGGGAACACCGGTGGCACCGGCAGCGCCGAGAACACCACCGGCAGCGCCGAGAACACCACCGACGGCACCGAGAACACCGACGGCACCGGGAACACCGACGACAACGACGAGTTCAAGGCGCTCGACCCGAACCGCCCCACTCTGCGCCCCAAGCTCTACTGGTTCAACGCGGCGCTCACCCTGGGCCTGCTGACCATGATGGTCACCGAGGCGATGCCGATCCCGGTGCTCTTCCTGCTCGGCGCCGCCATCGCCCTCACCGTCAACTTCCCCCATATGAACGACCAGAAGGCCCGGGTCGCCGCCCACGCCGAGAACGTCGTCAACGTCTCCGGCATGGTCTTCGCCGCCGCCGTCTTCACCGGTGTGCTCACCGGCACCGGGATGGTCGAGCACATGGCCCGCTGGCTGGTCGACGGTGTGCCCGACGGCATGGGCCCGCATATGGCCATCGTCACCGGTGTGCTGTCCATCCCGCTGACCTACTTCATGTCCAACGACGGCTTCTACTTCGGCATCGTGCCCATCCTCGCCGAGGCCGGCGCCGCCCACGGGGTCTCCACCCTGGAGATCGCCCGCGCCTCGCTCGTCGGACAGGCCCTGCACATGTCCAGCCCGCTGGTGCCCGCCGTCTACGTCCTCGTCGGCATGGCCAAGGTCGAGTTCGGCGACCACACCCGCTTCACCGTGAAGTGGGCGGCGCTCACCTCCCTGGTGGTGCTCGGCGCCGGACTGGTCTTCGGAATCATCTGACCGTGCACAGGACGCCTCCACGGCCCGGCAGGGGCTGGCTGCTACGCCTGGTCATCGCCTTCTCCTTCGCACAGGCGGCGGTGAGCATGGCCCGGCCCGCCGTCTCCTACCGGGCCCTGGCGCTGGGCGCCGACGCCCGTGCGGTCGGGGTGATCGCGGGGATCTACGCCCTGTTGCCGCTGTTCGCCGCGGTACCGCTGGGGCGCCGTACCGACCACGGGCGGTGCGCCCCGCTGCTGCCCATCGGTGTCGCGCTGATCGCCACCGGCTGCGCCTTCAGCGCGACGGCCGGATCGCTGCCGGGTATGGCCGCGTGGAGCGGGGTGATGGGCCTCGGCCATCTGGCGTTCGTGATCGGCGCCCAGTCCATCGTGGCCCGGCAGAGCGCCCCGGCCGAACAGGACCGTAACTTCGGCCACTTCACCATCGGCGCCTCGCTGGGCCAGCTCATCGGGCCCGTCGCGGCCGGTCTGGTGGTCTCCGGCCACGACGGCGCGATGGCCCGCACCAGCGCCACCGCGCTGGCGGTCTCGGCCGCCGTGGCGGCCTGTTCGGTCACCGCGCTGTGGCGGATCGAGCACCGGGCCCGGGACGCCCGGCCGGAGGCCGTGGCGGCGGGGGAGGCACACCGGGTGCCGGTGCGCGCCATCCTGACGACCCGGGGGGTCGGCTCCGGCATCTTCATCAGCCTCGCCGTGCTCTCCGCGACCGATGTCCTCACCGCTTATCTGCCGGTCGTCGGCGAACAGCGCGGGATCTCGCCCTCGGTCGTCGGACTGCTGCTGAGCCTGCGCGCCGCGGCCACCGTCGGCTGCCGTCTGGTCATCACCCCGATGATCCGGCTGCTGGGGCGCACCGCCCTGATGGCCGCCAGCTGTCTGGGCGCGGCCCTGCTGTGCGCGGGCATCGCCCTGCCGCTGCCCGCCTGGGCGCTCGGTGTACTGCTGGCCGGGCTCGGCTTCTGCCTCGGTGTCGGCCAGCCGCTGTCGATGACCACCGTCGTCCAGGCCGCCCCCGACGGGGCCGGAAGCACCGCGCTCGCCCTGCGGCTGACCGGCAACCGGCTCGGCCAGGTCGCGGCGCCCGCCTCCGCAGGTCTGCTGGCCGGACTCGCGGGCACGGCAGCCCCGTTCGTCATGCTGGGCGCCCTGCTCCTGGCCTCAGCGGCAATCGCAGCCCGCCCCCGCCCCGGCAACACCCCCACCCCGGGGCCGAAGCCCACCCGCCATCCCAGCGAGTCCCCCGGCCGGTAGGCCGATCGCTTCGGCGGGGAGCCGTGACGCCACCGACCCGGGTCCGTGGCGCTCCCGGCCTCGGAGGGCAGCCGCCGGTGCGGCCGGGGCTCCTTCGGCCGGGAGGTGAACCCCGGACCGGTCGATGATGGGCCCACCCAGGTGCGGGAGGCCCTCATTGGGGCCGGGGAATCCTGCGGTCGGGCCGGGACCTCCCCGGAGGAGGGGGACGCCACCGGTCCGCTCGGTGGCTTCCGCGCCCCAGAAGGGGAAGCCGTCCGTCGGGTCGGCGGGTCCTGCGGTCGGGCCAGGGAAACCTCCGGCCGGTGGGGCGAGTCCTCCGGCCGGGCCGGTGCGGAGTCATCGGCCCGGGGTGACCAAGGGCACGTGGGGGTCCCTCTGTCGCGCGAAAACTACCGCCGCTAGTTTGTGTGGTGCCAGCAAGTGCCGACACGGGAGTGCGCGATGAAGGCCCATGACGGGATGTACATCGACGGGGCATGGCGGCCGTCCGCCGGTGCCGAGACGATCGAGGTCGTGAACCCGGCCGACGAGCAGGTCATCGCCGCCGTGCCCGCGGGCACGGCCGAGGACGTGGACAGTGCCGTACGGGCCGCGCGTGCCGCCCTGCCCGGCTGGGCCGCCACCCCGCCCGCGGAGCGGGCCGCCCGGCTCACGGCGCTGCGTGACGCGCTGGCCGAGCGCCGTGAGGAGATCGCGGCGACCGTCACCGCCGAACTCGGCGCGCCGCTGGCCTTCTCCCGCGCGGTCCACGCGGATCTGCCGATCACCGTGGCCGGTTCGTACGCCCGGCTCGCCGAGTCGTACGCCTTCGAGGAGACGGTCGGCAATTCCACGGTGTTCCAGGAGCCGGTGGGCGTCGTCGGTGCGATCACCCCGTGGAACTATCCGCTGCACCAGATCGTCGCCAAGGTCGCACCGGCCCTGGCCGCCGGATGCACCGTGGTCCTCAAACCCGCCGAGAACACCCCGCTGGTGGCACAGCTCTTCGCGGCGGCGGTCGACGCGGCGGGGCTGCCCGCCGGAGTGTTCAACATGGTCACCGGGGTCGGCCCGGTCGCGGGCGAGGCCCTGGCCGCGCACGAGGACGTGGACCTGGTCTCCTTCACCGGCTCCACCGCCGTCGGCAGGCGGATCGGCGCCACCGCGGGCGCGGCCGTCAAGCGCGTGGCCCTCGAACTGGGCGGTAAGTCCGCCAATGTGATCCTGCCCGGCGCCGATCTCACCAAGGCCGTCAAGATCGGAGTGGCCAACGTACTCGCCAACTCCGGCCAGACGTGCAGCGCCTGGACCAGGATGCTGGTGGACGCCGACCGCTACGACGAGGCCGTGGAGCTGGCCGCGGCCGCCGCCGCCAAGTACGCGCCCGGCGACCCGGCCGACGAGACCACCCGGCTCGGCCCCGTCGTCAGCGCCGCCCAGCGCGACCGGGTCCGCGGCTATATCGAGCGCGGTATCGAGGAGGGCGCGCGGCTGGTCACCGGCGGCCCGCGGGCCCCGGAGGGCCGGGAGACCGGGTACTGGATCGCCCCGACGGTCTTCGCGGACGTCACCCCCGACATGACCATCGCCCAGGAGGAGATCTTCGGCCCGGTCATCTCCCTGATCCGGTACACGGACGCGGACGAGGCGCTGCGGATCGCCAACGGCACGGTCTACGGTCTCGCGGGCGCGGTCTGGGCGGCCGACGACGCCACGGCGGTGGCCTTCGCCCGCCGGATGGACACCGGCCAGGTGGACATCAACGGCGGCCGCTTCAACCCGCTCGCCCCCTTCGGCGGATACAAGCAGTCGGGCGTCGGGCGCGAACTGGGCACCCACGGGCTGGCGGAGTACCTCCAGACCAAGTCGCTCCAGTTCTGATCCGCGCAAGCCGCGCAAGCCGCGCAAGCCGCGAGGGGCGCCCGCGCCGCCTTCCGTGATACGTACGAGCCGAGGGACGCGTCCCGGCCGACAGCCACCCGTACGCGTACCAGCCGACGACCCACCCTAAGGAGCCCGTCCATGACCCGAGCCGCCGTCCTCCCCGCCGTCGGCGCCCCGCTCCGGCTCGCCGAGATCGACCTGCCGGACCCCGGACCCGGGCAGGTACGGGTGCGGCTGGCGGCGGCCGGGGTGTGCCATTCCGACCTGTCGCTGTCCAACGGCACCCTGCGCCAGCCCGTCCCGGCCGTCCTCGGCCATGAGGGCTCGGGCACCGTCGGCGCCGTGGGCGAGGGCGTCACCGGCGTCGCACCCGGCGACCGGGTCATCCTCAACTGGGCCCCGTCCTGCGGGAAGTGCCACTACTGCGGCCTCGGCGAGCCCTGGCTGTGCGCGGCCGCGGGCGCCGCCGCCACCGTGCCGTACGCCAAGCTGGCCGACGGCGGCGACGAGCTGTACCCGGGTCTGGGCACCGCCGCGTTCGCCGAGGAGACCGTGGTGCCCGCACACGCCGTGCTCCCGCTGCCCGACGGCGTGCCGCTGGCCGACGCCGCGCTGCTCGGCTGTGCGGTGCTCACCGGCTACGGCGCGGTGCACCACAGCGCCGCGGTGCGCGCCGGGGAGTCGGTCGCCGTCTTCGGCGTCGGCGGCGTGGGGCTCGCGGTGCTCCAGGCGGCGCGGATCGCGGGCGCGGGCACGGTGGTGGCGGTGGATGTCTCCCCGGAGAAGGAGGAGTTGGCCCGCGCCTGCGGCGCCACCGAGTTCCTGCTGTCCGGTGAGGACACCGCCAAGCGGATCCGCTCGCTCACCGGCGGCCACGGCGCGGACGTGGCCATCGAGTGCGTCGGCCGCGCGGAGACCATCCGCACCGCGTGGTCCGCCACCCGGCGCGGCGGCCGGACCACCGTCGTCGGGATCGGCGGCAAGGACCAGCAGGTGTCCTTCTCGGCCCTGGAGCTGTTCTACTTCGGCCGGACGCTCTCGGGCTGCGTCTACGGCAACAGCGACCCGGCGCGCGATCTGCCGGTGCTCGCCGAGCATGTACGCGCGGGGCGGCTCGATCTGTCGGCGATGGTGACCGGGCGGATCGGACTCGAGGGGATCCCCGGGGCGTTCGACGCGATGGTCGGTGGCCGCGGCGGGCGGGCGCTCGTGATGTTCTGACGGGCCGGCCACCCCGGCCCACCCCGGACCACAGGGACCACCCCCGCGGCGGTCCACACGGCCCCCGCCCCCGCCGCGCAGCGCTACGCGGGGGCGCCGTCCACCATTCCGAGCCAGCGCTCGCGCTCCGCGCCGAACGGCCGGGCGCCGTGCGCGACGGCGTCCAGGAGCCACTGCCCGGCCGCCTCGGCCTCCGCGACGACCTCGGCCGGATACCCGTAGCGCACCCGGTGTTCGGCGAACTCGTCCTGGTCCACCAGGCGGGTGGCCCCGTCCGTGCGCTTGCGCACCACATCCAGGTCGAGGTCCACCATGGTGACCTCGTCCGGGGAGACCCACTCGGGCGGTGTGGTGATGTCGCAGTACACCTCGGTGTCCCGTGGTGCGGCGTTGAAGGCGGCGGTCCACCACGCACCGTGCGGGAAGAGCAGCACATGGGCGACGTCGAGGGGGACGTCGGGGCCATGGCCCTTGCGCATCACCGAGCCGCCGGGCAGGCCCAGCCAGACGCCGTGCTCGTCCTCGCCCAGTCTGCGCATCCGCAGGTTCCAGTGGAGTGTGCCGTCGTATTTCGTGTAGTTGACCTGGACGAACTGATCCGACATGGAGCCGATCCTAGTCCGCCCCGGCCCGTCCTCACCTGGGATTTTCGCCGTACAGCCGGTCCAGCCCGGCCACCAGCGCCCGCAGCCCCGTCTCGAACGCGCCCTCGTCCACCCGCTCCTGGTGTCCGGCCAGCAGATGCGCCTGGCCCAGATGCGGATAGTCGGCCGGGTCGTAGGCGCCCGCGTCGTCGACGAAGCCGCGCGCGAACGAGCCCAGCGCCGATCCCGCGACGAAATAGCGCATCAGGGCGCCGATCCGGGTGGCGTGCGCGGGTGGCCAGCCCGCCCGCACCATGCCGCCGAAGACCGCGTCCGCCATCCGCAGCCCGGCCGGGCGGCGGCCGGGCCCCTGGGCGAGGAACGGCACGATATGGGGGTGGGCGGTGAGCGCCGCGCGGTAGGAGCGGCCCCAGTCCAGCAGCGCCGTACGCCAGTCCGTGCCGTTCTCGAACATCGAGATGTCGACCTGGGAGACGACGGTGTCGGCGACCGCGTCCAGGATCTCGTCCTTGGTCGTGAAGTGGTTGTACAGGGACGGTCCGCTGACCCCGAGTTCGGCGGCGAGGCGCCGGGTGGACACGGCCGCGAGCCCTTCGGAGTCCACCAGCGCGAGGGCCACCGCGACGATGCGCTCGCGGCTGAGGAGGGGCTTGCGGGGACGGGCCATGCGGCACATAGTAGAGGCTCCGCGGCGAAAACTAGCAGTGCTAATTAACGCGCCGGATTCCTCGTCCGGCAGCATCGGGAAAGGTGGCCCATGGATCTCGCGCTCACCGAGGAGCAGACCGCGGTGCGGCGGCTGGCAAGGGACTTCGTGGCACGCGACGTCGCCCCGTACGCCGCCGAGTGGGACCGCGCCGAACGGGTGGACCGGGCGGTCGTGGGCAAACTGGGCGCCCTCGGCTTCCTGGGGCTCACCGTCCCCGAGGAGTACGGCGGCAGCGGCGGGGACCACCTCACCTATGTCCTGGTCACCGAGGAACTGGGGCGCGGCGACTCCTCGGTGCGCGGCATCGTCTCCGTCTCCCTCGGCCTGGTCGCCAAGTCGGTGGCCGCGTGGGGCAGCGAGGAGCAGAAGCGCCAGTGGCTGCCGCCGCTGTGCTCCGGCGAGGCGGTGGGCTGCTTCGGGCTCACCGAACCGGGGACGGGTTCGGACGCGGCGCGACTGACCACCCGCGCGGTCCGGGACGGCGACAGCTATGTGATCAGCGGTACCAAGACCTTCATCACCAACGGCACCTGGGCGGATGTGGTGCTGCTCTTCGCCCGTACCGGGGACGAGCCCGGCCACCGGGGGATCAGCGCCTTCCTGGTGCCCACCGGCACCCCGGGCCTCGTCCGCCGCGAGATCCACGGCAAGCTGGGGCTGCGCGGCCAGGCCACCGCCGAACTGGTCCTGGCGGACGTCCGGGTGCCCGCCGCGGCGCGGATCGCCCCGGAGGGCAAGGGGTTCTCGGTGGCCATGTCCGCGCTCGCCAAGGGGCGGATGTCGGTCGCCGCCGGCTGCGTCGGCATCGCCCAGGCGGCGCTGGACGCGGCGGTGCGGTACGCGGGGGAGCGCGAGCAGTTCGGCCGGACCATCGCCCATCACCAGCTGGTCCAGGAGCTGATATCGGATATCGCGGTGGATGTGGCCGCCGCGCGGCTGCTGACCTGGCGGGTGGCGGACCATATCGACCGGGGGCTGCCGTTCGCGACCGAGTCCTCGGTGGCCAAGCTCTACGCGAGCGAGGCGGCGGTGCGCTGCGCCAACAACGCGCTCCAGGTGTTCGGCGGCTACGGGTACATCGATGAGTACCCGGTGGGCAAACTGCTGCGGGACGCCCGGGTGATGACCCTCTACGAGGGCACCAGCCAGATCCAGAAGCTGCTGATCGGCCGCGCCCTCACCGGTGTCTCCGCCTTCTGAACGTACGGCCCGGCCCACCGCACCCCGGGATCCGCCGCACACGCCCTAAGCGCTTGCTCACTCTCCGTGTAGGGTGTCCGCCATGAACGCGGAGCCGAAGAAGGGCGAGGGCGGGGCCGAGGTGTGGGGCGACATCAGCCCGGACGCGGCCCGGCGGCTGGTGACCGCCGCCGTGCACGCCTTCGCGGAGCGCGGCTACCACGCCACCACCACCCGGGATATCGCGGGCCGCGCCGGGATGAGTCCGGCCGCCCTCTATATCCACTACAAGACCAAGGAAGAGCTGCTCTACCAGATCAGCAAGGTCGGCCATCAGCGCGCCCTGGAGATCGTGGAGCAGGCCCGGGACTCCGGCGGCACCCCCGCCGAGCGGCTCGCCCACGCCGTACGCGCCTTCGTCCGCTGGCACGCCGAGCACCACACGACCGCGCGGGTGGTCCAGTACGAACTGGGCGCGCTGGGCGAGGAGCACCACGACGAGGTCATCGCCATCCGCAAGGCGACGGACGGCGCGGTGCAGACGATCCTCGAGGACGGGGTGCGGTCGGGGGAGTTCGACATCCCGGACGTCCGCGGCGCCACGGTGGCGGTGCTGTCGCTGTGCATCGACGTGGCGCGCTGGTTCAACGCCCGCGGCCGCAGCACCCCGGACGAGGTCGGCGAGCTCTACGCCGGACTCGTCCTGCGGATGGTGGGAGCGGAGGCCCGCTGACGGGCCCCCGCCGGACGGGGCGCGGTCAGGGGTAGTAGCGGACGACGCTCTCCGCCACACAGACCGGCTTGTCGCCGCCCTCCCGCTCGAGGGTCACCACCAGCGTCATCTGGACGCCGTCGGTCACCTCGGTGAGGTCGGCGATCCGCGCGGTGGCCCGCAGCCGGGAGCCGACCGGGACGGGGGCGGGGAAGCGGACCTTGTTCACGCCGTAGTTGATGCCCATCCGGATCCCGTCGACCCGCATCAGCCGCGGGGTGAACGCGGGCAGCAGGGACAGGGTGAGATACCCGTGCGCGATCGTCGTGCCGAACGGTCCCTGGGCCGCCTTCTCGGGGTCCACATGGATCCACTGGTGGTCGTCGGTCGCGTCGGCGAACAGATCGATCCGCTTCTGGTCGATCTCCAGCCAGTCGCTGGGGCCGAGTTCCTCGCCGATCGCCGACCGCAGCTCATCGGTGGAGGTGAAGATCCTGGGTTCTGCCATGCTGATGCCTCCCGGGCAGCTCACTAAGCGCTTGCTCAGCATGCTCGGGTGACCTTCGCCGTGTCAACGCACCCCGGCGTGCTTCTCCCCACCGGCGGTCCCTTCTCCACCGGTGGTCAGGGTTCCACCGGTGGTCAGGGCTCCACCGGTGGTCCGGTCCCGCGCGGCGGTCCGGACGGTATGGCGCGCCCGCCGGGCCCGTGGGGCACGGGCCTCCGCGGCGGGCACGCCTCAGGGCGTCCCGGGGCGGTCGGTGGTCACACGGTCGCGTACCGTCGGCTCTCGCACCGGGCGCGCCGCGCGGCCGACAGCGCCTCGGTGGTCAGCAGCGGAACCGGCACCACGATGCCGCAGTCCCCGCAGACCGGTCCGGCCGACGGATAGCGGTCCAGGTCCTCACGCCAGACCAGGTCCTCCCGGCCGCAGACCGGGCAGGCCGAACCGGGCCCCGACTCCATGGCCGATATCAAACGGCCCAGCACATCGGGGAGCGGGCCTTCGGGGTGGGTCGAGGGGCTCTCGCAGGGCATGATGTCGCAGCCGCCCCAGGTGTGGAGATGCCAGTCGTCGATGACGCCGGGCTGGCGGATGCCGAGGTGTTTCTCCTGGCGGCGCCGGGCGGCGAAGTCCGCCTCGTACGCCAGCCAGAGGGTGCGGGCCTCCTCGAGCTCATCGAGGGCCGTGATCAGACGGGGCGGTTCGGGTTCCCGGTCCTCCGGGACGATCCCCGTCCTGGTGCACAGATGGTGCCAGGTCGCCCGGTGCCCGTACGGCGCGAACCGTTCCAGGCATTTGCGCAGCGAGGTGCGCCGCGCGGTGACGTGTCTGTGTGGATTGCGCACCTCTCGTGCGAGTGCTCTGAAACCTGCCACTTCGTACCACCTCCGCAATCGCGGACCCGACTCGTTGTGGAATGGACGTAACGGAGCGCGATCCGGATCCATCGGATTCCCCGGAAGTTGGCGAATAGGCCGATCCGTGCCGTCAATGACCGTGAATGCACGGTGAAGTTGACGTCCGCTCATCTTCCGACTGCCTTGTACCGCCGGTAACCTCCGTCGCATCGGCAACCGGGAGGAGCGAGTATGCGTCCAGGGTCCGGCACGTTCACCAGAACCGTGATAGCCGCGGCCGCCGTCCTCGGCCTCGGCGCCGCACTCGCGGCGCCGCTTCCACAGCCGGCCCAGGCGGCCCCCGCCGCCCCGGCGGCGGCCACCGACTACTGCCAGGGCCAGTGCGCCGACATCCTCCCGCCCGGGGCCAACGGCAACGCGACCCTCGTGGAGATCCTCGGCAACAAGGTGTTCGGCACCCACCCCGCGCACAGCACCGACCAGCTCGGCCCGTACAACGACCTGGCCGGGGGCTATCCCACGCTCACCGACTCCAAGCTCAGCAGCTTCTTCAACGACTCCTCCTTCGGCGTCCCCGCCGACCAAGTGGCGTCGGTGACCAAGCCCCGCGACGACGTCACCATCACCCGGGACAAGAAGACCGGCGTCCCGCATATCCAGGGCACCACCCGCGAGGGCACCGAGTACGGCGCCGGATACGCCGCCGCCCAGGACCGGCTGTGGCTGATGGACCTCTTCCGCCACGTCGGCCGCGGCGAACTCACCTCGTTCGCTGGTGGCGCCCCCGCCAACCAGGGTCTGGAACAGGACTTCTTCCGCCAGGCGCCCTACCGGGAAGAGGACTACCAGGCCCAGATCGACTCGATCCTGGCCCACGGCGGAGAGCGCGGAAAGCAGGCGCTGGCCGACGCCCAGGCGTATATCGACGGCATCAACGCCTATGCCAAGAAGGCCAAGGACGGCCGCTACTTCCCCGGTGAGTACGTGCTCACCGGCCATATCGACGCGATCACCAACGCCGGCGAGATCCAGCCGTTCAAGCTCACCGATCTGATCGCCCTCGCCTCCGTCGTCGGCGCACTCTTCGGCAACGGCGGAGGCGGTGAGGTGCAGGGCGCGCTCTCGCTGCTCGCCGCCCAGCAGAAGTACGGCCTCGCCGAGGGCACCGAGGTGTGGGAGTCCTTCCGGCAGCGCAACGACCCCGAGGCCGTCCAGACCGTCCACGACGGCAAGAGCTTCCCGTACGGCGGGAAACCGGCCGACGCCAAGGGCGTGGCCATGCCCGACCGGGGTTCGGTCACCTCCGAACAGCTCGTCTACGACCGCGAGGGCGGCGCCGCCACCAAGGACCACGTCAAGGTGAAGGCACCGCGCTCGCTGGAGAAGCTGCGCGGCATCTACGACGACGGTGTGCTGCCCCGCGACCTGTTCAGCCGCAAGAAGGGCATGTCCAACGCGCTCGTGGTGTCCGGCAAGTACACCGCCAGCGGCCATCCCGTGGCCGTCTTCGGCCCGCAGACCGGCTACTTCGCCCCACAGCTGCTGATGCTCCAGGAGATCCAGGGCCCCGGGATCAGCGCGCGCGGCGCGTCGTTCGCGGGCGTCGGGATGTACGTCCAGCTCGGCCGCGGCCAGGACTACGCGTGGAGCGCCACCACCTCCGGCCAGGACATCACCGACACCTACGCGGTCGACCTGTGCTCCCCGGACGGCGGCACCCCCACCAAGGACGCCACCCACTACCGCTACCACGGTGACTGCGTACCGATGGAGAAGCTGGAGCGGCGCAACGCCTGGAAGCCCACCGTGGCCGACTCCACCGCCGCGGGCTCCTACCGGCTCCAGATGTACCGCACCAAATACGGTCTGGTGACCCATCGCGCCACGGTCGGCGGCAAACCCGTGGCCTACACCTCGCTGCGCGCCACCTACCGCCACGAGGCCGACTCCATCATCGGCTTCCAGATGCTCAACGACCCCGGCCATGTGAAGGATCCGAAGTCCTTCCAGACCGCCACCCAGAACATCAACTACACCTTCAACTGGTTCTACGCCGACTCCCGGCAGACCGCGTACTACAACAGCGGACTCAACCCCGCCCGCGCCGCGGACATCGACTCCTCGCTGCCGGTGAAGGCCGAACCGGCCTATGAGTGGCGGGAGTTCGATCCGACCGACAACACGGCCGCCTACACCCCGCCGTCCGAACACCCCCAGTCCATCGACCAGGACTACTACATCAGCTGGAACAACAAACTGGCCAAGGACTACGCCGCCTCCGGGTTCGGCAACGGCTCGGTGCACCGCGGCAACCTCCTCGACGACCGGGTCCGCGAACTGATCAAGAAGGGCGGGGTCACCCGCGCCGCGCTCACCCGCGCGATGGCCGAGGCCGCCGTCACCGATCTGCGCGGTGAGGATGTGCTGCCCGAGCTGCTGAAGGTGCTGCGCTCCCAGCCCATCGACGATCCGAAGGCGGCCACCGCCGTCCAGCAGCTGGAGTCCTGGCGCGGCGCGGGCGCGCAGCGCAAGGAGACCAGTCCCGGTTCGCACACCTACGGTCATCCGGACGCCGTACGGATCATGGACGCGTGGTGGCCACTTCTGGTGGAGTCCGCGTTCAAACCCGGTCTGGGCGATGAGCTCTACGAGGCCCTGAAGAGCAATCTGCCCATCGACGAGGCACCGTCGGCGGGCCACGGGCCGACCGGATCGCACGCCGGATCCTCCTTCCAGAACGGCTGGTGGTCCTATGTCGACAAGGATCTGCGGAAGGTGCTCGGCGAGGACGTCAAGGGTCCGCTGGCCACGTCCTACTGCGGCGGCGGTGACCTCGGCAGCTGCCGCGACGCCCTGCTGACCGCCCTCGAGCAGGCCGCCGCCAAGAGCGCCACCGAGGTCTACCCCGGCGACACCGGCTGCAAGGCGGGCGACCAGTGGTGCGCCGACGCGATCATCCACCGGGCGGTCGGCGGTATCACCCACGACACCATCGGCTGGCAGAACCGGCCTACCTACCAGCAGGTCGTGGAGTTCCCCGCACACCGCTGAGACGCCGGCGCCACCGCACCGCCGATCCCTCGCCCCCGGGCCCCACGGCCCGGGGGCGCTTCAGCGACCGGCGATCCGCCCGGCCGCGAGCACCACCCGGGCCAGCTCCTCATGGCAGATGTCGCTGTGCGCACCGGCGGGCGGTCCGCCGTGCCGTACGACGGACGACACATCCACGCTCACACAGCCCCGCTCCGGGAACGGCCCCTCGAGCGCCTCGGCCAGATCCAGCCGGACGCAGCCGTCCACCGCCTGGATCCCGCTGTGGCCCATCGCGCCCCAGCGGGCGTCACCGCGCCCCAGCAGTGCGGCGTCGTCCCCCTTCGCCCGCGACGCCAGCGGATACAGCACCCCCAGCGCCGTGTCATGGCGTGAGTGACAGGACACCAGCGGCCCGCGCACCCGCCCCCGGTCGGCCCGCAGCGCACCACCGCGGCCGGTGGCGTGCGGCAGCCGCTCGGCGAACGCGTAGTGCGAGAAGGCTCCCTGGAGCAGCGTGAGCGACGCCACGGTGGTGCGCCCCGGCAGCCCGCCCAGCGCGTACGCCACCAGCCGCCCGCCGAAGCTGTGCCCCACCAGATGGATCCGCACCGCGGGCAGCTCCTCCGCCACGGCGCCGACCGCCGGGCCCAGTCCGTGCCGCCCGACCACGCCCGCGCGCCGCTTCATCGCGTAGTACGTGGTCTGCCGCAGCAGTTCCCGGGCCCCGTCCCACAATCCGCCGAGCCCGCCCGCCAGCGGCCCGGCACCGCCCTCCTCGGCCCCGGCCAGCGCGGTGGCGAACAGCTCGCAGTAGGCGGCCCCGTCCTCGCCCAGCATCGCGGGGAGCTCGTCCCCGTCCACATCCGGTGCGTACCCCGCGGCGCCGGACCCCTCGGGCACCCGGGCCAGACCGCGCACCAGCACCGTGAACTCGTCCAGCGCCGAGCCCCGTTCGGGCCGCTCGGCCAGCAACTGGGCCAGCCGCGCCACCATCTGCCCCCGCCCGGGGAAGACCGCGTCCAGCGCCGCGCGCGTGCCGTCGTCGAGTCCGGGCTCCGCCCCGGCCGCCGCGCTCCGCGGAAACGCGGGCACCGGCTCATCGGTGAACCGCATCGACGGCCACATCACCCCGGCACAGCCGAGCCGCACCCCCTCGGCCTCCTCCGACAACCCGGGAAAGGGCGCGAAAAAGTGCTCATAGAGTCCGGTGGCCATCGCACGGTCGTTGTTCCACCCATGGGCGAACACCACCAGATCGGTGAGGTCCTGCCGCGCCACCTGCTCGGTCAGCCGGTCACGCCCCCGGACATCGACATCCCCGTCCGCATCGAATCTCAGCTCCCAGTACGGCCGCACATTCATCCCCGTCATGGCAGTTCCTCTCGGCTGGTCCGATCCGCGTGCATCGTCCCAACCACCCCGTTCGATGACCATACGACAGACCTACGGCGCGCGTCGATCAATCGCCCAGCCGTTCGCCTTACCCGGAATGCGGTGCGCAATTCGCGGAATGCCGCCCCGGTCGCGCCCCGACTCCCGCCCACGCCAGGAGGATGGTGGAATTCCGCCCGCGAATCTCCGGAATAGCGGGGCTGTTCTCGAGATCAGTTCGCCACTTCGCGCTGCACTATGCTGCGGAACGGTCATTGCGCGACGGATCGCTCTCACCGGAAGGCCGGAATGCCCCTCAATGATCGATGGCGGTTTCCCGCGGCATTGCTGGACACCACGATGGACCAGCTCCGCACACTGCTCGCGGTCCATGAGGCGGGTACCGCGCTGGGCGCCGCCCGGCTGCTGGGGAGGGAACAGTCCAGTGTGCAGAAGCAACTCGACACGCTGAACCGGAACTTCGGGGTGGTGTGCGGGGAGCCGCTGGTGCTCAAGCGGGGGCGGAGTCAGAAGGTGCTTTTCACCGCGACCGGGGAGAGCCTGGCCGAGCTCGCGCGCGGCACGCTGAGCGACTGGCAGGAAAGCGTGCACGACTGCCGTCGCCGGCTCGGCGGCCGTCTTGTTGTCGGCTCGACCCGCTACACCCTCGGATTCCTGCTGAACGCCGTGGCGTTGGTGACCGAGGACTTCGGCCGCCGGGGCGTGGAGCTCAAGGTCGAGCATGTCCGCACCCGCGATCTGCTGGAGCGGCTGGACTCCAAGGAGCTCGACCTGGTCTGCGGGAGTGTGTTCACCCGCGCGGGGCACGACGGGCGGCTCGACGGCTTCGAGGTGATGGAGTGGCGGCGCAGCGGTCTGTCGCTGATCACCAACCTCGGTCCCGAGGAGCTGCCGGGGCCCTCGATGCCGGTGCGGCGGCTGCCGGAGCTGCCGCTCGCGGTCTCGGCCGACGGGCTGATCCCCGGTTTTCTGCGCGGCTGGTTCGGTGGCCGCTACCGCCAGGAGCTGCATATCGCGGCCGAGATCGACACCGTGCAGTACGGGCTGGAGCTGCTGGCCTCGGGGGTGCTGCGCGGCTGTGTGCTGGTCACCCAGGGCATCGGGGAGGCGGTCGCCGACGGACGGCTCCAGGCCGGTGCCGGGCTGCGGACGCTGGAGCTGGAGGACGACATCGGGCCGGAGCTCGAGGTGCTGGTCGGGGTGTTCGTCCGCGCCGGGGAGCGGGCCGCGCAGGACGATGCCCATCCGCTGAACGTCCTGTGGGGCGCGCTCGCCGGGGAGAACGCCCGGTGGCGACGGGTGATGCGCAAGGACCGGCCGGAGAAGCCCGCCCTGTAGCGGGGCCCGTCCGGTGCGCCGCGGGCCTCTGTCCGCGCCGGCGCTCTCCGGGACCGTCGGCGCGAGCGTGGCGGGATCCGTTCCCTGACATCGGTTCGCGGCCGGTGAGGCCCCTTCCTTTTCAACATACCGACTGGTTAGTCTGCCGATGCAGTCGAGCCTGCCGTGCTGATCCGAAGGAGCGACCGATCGTGGGTACCGTGCGTGGAGCGCGTGTTGTTGTCACCGGGGCGGGCGGGGGCATCGGTGCCGCCCTGGCCCGCCGTTTCGCCGCCGAGGGGGCCCGGGTCGTGGTGAACGACCTCGACGCCGCCAAGGCCGCCTCCGTGGCCGGGGAGATCGGCGCGACCGCCGTCCCCGGCGACGCCTCCGCCGTGGTGCCCGAGGCCCGGGAGGCGCTCGGCGGGGCCATCGACGTCTTCTGTGCCAACGCCGGGGTCGCCCACGGCGGCGGCCCCGAGGCCGATGACCTGCTGTGGGAGCGGTCCTGGGACGTCAATGTGATGGCCCATGTCCGGGCGGCCCGCGCACTGCTGCCCGAATGGCTGGAGCGGGGCAGCGGGCGGTTCGTGGCCACCGTGTCCGCGGCCGGGCTGCTCACCATGGTCGGCTCGGCCCCGTACAGCGTCACCAAGCACGCCGCGCTCTCCTTCGCCGAATGGCTCTCGGCCACCTACCGCCACCGCGGTATCGGCGTGCACGCCGTCTGTCCGCAGGGTGTCCGCACCGACATGCTGGACGCCACCGGGGCGGCGGGTGACCTGGTGCTGCTGCCCACCGCGATCGAGCCGGAGCAGGTCGCCGAGGCCGTCCTCAAGGGCATCGAGGACGAGCGGTTCCTGATCCTTCCGCACCCCGAAGTGGCGCGCTATTACGCTGCTCGGGCCACCGACACCGATAAGTGGCTCGACGGTATGAACCAGATGCAGCGGACGCTCGAGGAGCAGCGTCCGCCAGGTCGGACCGTCGACTGACCCGTTTACGTACCGCTTTGCCCCGTTCCGTCCGTCCCCCGGAATCGGCTGTTCCGCACCGTCACCCCCATCCCACCCACGACAGGGGCCGCTTCCCCATGACCACCTACCAGGACCAGCCCTGGCTGTCCCAGCTCACCCCGAAACAGCGCGAGACGATATCGCCCCGGCCGAGCGTGCTGCACGCCTTCCGGGACGCCGTGCGCACCGCCCCCGACCACCCCGCGCTCGCCTACTTCGACGGGCGGCTGAGCTACCGGGAGGTCGATGAACTCTCCGACGGCATCGCGGGTCATCTCGCCGCACGCGGCTTCCGGCCCGGCGACCGGTTCGTGATCATGCTCCAGAACACCCCGCAGTTCGTCCTCGCGCTGCTCGGCGCCTGGAAGGCGGGCGGCGCCGTGGTACCGGTCAACCCCATGTACAAGGGCGGTGAACTGCGGCATGTGCTGACCGACGCCGAGGTGTCCGCCCTGGTCTGCTCCCGTCACGCGTGGGAGGAGTACGTCCGGGACACCGCCGCCGACTCCCCGGTGCGCATCGCGCTGACCGCCGACGGCCATGACCTCCAGTCGCGGGACGACGAGCGGGTGCTGCGCGAGGGGCGGATACCCGTCCCCGAGGACACCCATGACCTGCTCGTGGTCGCGCGGGAGGGCGCCCGCCCGCCGTCCGTCCCCGACCCGGAGCGCGATGACACCGCGCTGATCAGCTACACCTCCGGGACCAGCGGCACCCCCAAGGGGGCGGTCAACACCCACGGCAACATCGCCTACAACGCCGACCGGCAGCATCGGCTGCATGAGCTGCCCCCGGGTTCGACGATCTTCGCGATGGCGCCGCTGTTCCATATCACCGGGATGGTCTGCCAGCTCTCCGCCTCCATCGCCGGTGCCGGAACCCTCGCGCTCGCCTACCGCTTCGAGACCGGAGTGGTGCTCGACGCCTTCGCCGAGCACCGCCCCCGCTACACCGTCGGCCCGTCCACCGCCTTCATGGCACTGATGGCCCACCCCGAGGCCAGCCGCGACCACTTCGCGTCCTTCCGGATCATCTCCTCCGGCGGCGCCCCGCTGCCGCCCGCGCTGGTCGAGCGGTTCCAGTCCCATCTGGGGCCGTATCTGCACAACGGCTACGGGCTCACCGAGTGCACCGCCCCGTGCGCCAGCGTTCCGCCCGGCACCCGGGCCCCGGTCGACCCGGTCTCCGGCACCCTCGCGGTCGGTGTCCCCGGAGCGGACACCCTCGTCCGTATCGTGGATGACGAGGGCAGGGACCTGCCCTTCGGCGAACCCGGCGAGATCGTCGTGAGCGGCCCGATGGTGGTGCCCGGCTACTGGCGCCGCCCCGAGGCGACCGCGGCCGCCGTCCCCGACGGTGAACTGCGCACCGGCGACATCGGCTTCATGAACGCCGACGGCTGGCTCTTCGTCGTCGACCGCAAGAAGGACATGATCAACGCATCCGGCTTCAAGGTGTGGCCGCGCGAGGTCGAGGACGTGCTCTACACTCACCCGGCCGTGCGCGAGGCGGCCGTCGTGGGCAAGCCCGACGCGTACCGGGGGGAGACCGTCAAGGCGTACGTCAGCCTGCGGCCGGGGGCCGACGCCACGCCGCAGGAGCTGTCCGCCTACTGTGCGGAGCGGCTCGCGGCGTACAAGTACCCCCGTGAGGTGGACATCCTGCCGGAGCTGCCGAAGACGACGAGTGGCAAGATCCTCCGACGGGAACTGCGAGGATAAAGAGAGATCGGGGTGGCGACGATGGCGAAAGCGACGGACGGCGACGGACAGCCGGTGCCGCAGCGGCTGCTGGCCGCTGCCACCCGGCTGTTCGCGGAGCGCGGCTTCGACCGGACCTCCGTCCAGGAGATCGTCGAGGCGGCGGGCGTCACCAAGGGCGCGCTCTACCACTACTTCGGCTCCAAGGACGATCTGCTCCACGAGATCTACAGCCGGGTGCTGCGGCTCCAGCAGGAGCGGCTGGACGCCTTCGCGGACGCCGACGCGCCGGTGGAGCGCAGACTGCGGGACGCGGCGGCCGACGTGGTCGTCACCACCATCGACAACCTCGACGACGCCACCATCTTCTTCCGGTCGATGCACCACCTCAGCCCGGAGAAGCACAAGCAGGTGCGTGCCGAGCGGCGCCGCTACCACGAGCGGTTCCGCGCGCTGATCGAGGAGGGGCAGCGGTCCGGGGTGTTCAGCTCGGACACCCCGGCCGATCTGGTGGTGGACTACCACTTCGGCTCGGTTCACCACCTGGGCACCTGGTACCGCCCGGGCGGACCGCTCAGCCCCCAGCAGGTCGCCGACCATCTGGCGGACCTGCTGCTGCGCGCCCTGCGGCCCTGACCGGCCGCACAGTGATGGGGGCGCCCGCTCGATAAGCGGGCGCCCCTCTTTGCGCGTACGCGCCGGCGCTCCTCCGCGCCGGCGGTACCTCTGCGCTAGCGGTACTTCTTCAGCTCACGCTGGGCCAGCGAGCGCTGGTGCACCTCGTCCGGGCCGTCCGCGAGCCGCAGGGTGCGCGCCGCCGCCCACAGCTCGGCCAGCGGGAAGTCCTGGCTGACGCCGCCCGCGCCGTGCAGCTGCACCGCCCGGTCCAGGATGTCCACCACCGTGCGCGGGGTGGCGATCTTGATGGCCTGGATCTCGGTATGGGCCTCGCGGTTGCCGACGGTGTCCATCAGCCAGGCCGTCTTCAGCACCAGCAGCCGCAGCTGCTCCACGGCCACCCGCGCGTCCGCGATCCACTCATGGACCTGGCCCTGCCGGGCCAGCGCCGTACCGAAGGCGGTACGGGCCAGCGCCCGGCGGCACATCAGCTCGATCCCGCGCTCGGCCATCCCGATCAGCCGCATGCAGTGATGGATACGGCCGGGGCCGAGCCGGGCCTGGGCGATGGCGAAACCACCGCCCTCCTCGCCGATGAGATTCTCCGCCGGGACCCGGACGCGGTCGAAGACCACCTCGGCGTGGCCGCCGTGGTAGTGGTCCTCGTAGCCGTAGACCCGCATCGCACGGCGGACCTCGACCCCCGGGGTGTCCCTGGGCACCAGCACCATCGACTGCTGGCGGCGCACATCGGCGCCCTCCGGGTCGGTCTTGCCCATCACGATGAAGATCTTGCAGTCGGGGTTCATCGCCCCGGAGATGTACCACTTGCGGCCGCTGATGACGTAGTCGTCGCCGTCGCGCTCGATCCGGGTCTCGATGTTGGTCGCGTCGGACGAGGCGACCTCCGGCTCGGTCATCGCGAACGCCGACCGGATCTCGCCCGCGAGCAACGGCTCGAGCCACCGCTCACGCTGGCGCGCAGTGCCGAACTGCGCCAGCACCTCCATGTTTCCGGTGTCCGGGGCGGCGCAGTTCAGGGCGGTGGGCGCCAGTTGGGGACTATGGCCGGTGATCTCGGCGAGCGGTGCGTACTGGAGGTTGGTCAGCCCCGCGCCGTACTCCTCGTCGGGCAGGAAGAGATTCCACAGCCCCTGCTTGCGGGCCTCGGCCTTCAGCTCCTCGACGACGGCCGGGGTGTCCCACGGGGACGCGAGCGCGGCGCGCTGCTCCTCGGCGACCGCTTCGGCCGGGTGGACATGCTCGTCCATGAAGGCCAGCAGCTTGGCCCGCAGCTCTTCGGTACGGGCGTCGAATGCGAAGTCCATGAGGTCTCAGCTCTCCTGGAGGGTGTTCAGTCCGTGGTCGATGAAGGCGGGGACGATGTCGCCGATGCGGTCGAAGCCCGCCCCGACGGTCTGTCCGAGGGTGAAGCGGTAGTGGATGCCCTCGAGGATCACCGCCAGCTTGAAGTAGGCGAAGGCGGTGTACCAGGCCACGCCGCCGACGTCCCGCCCGGAGCCCTCGGCGTACCGCTGGACCAGTTCGTCGGTGCCGGGGTGGCCGGGGGCGCCCGAGGTGCTGGAGATCGGGGAGCCGGGGAGGGCCGGATGGTTGCTGTACATGACGATCAGTCCGAGGTCGGTCAGCGGATCGCCGAGCGTGGACATCTCCCAGTCGAGGATCGCCTTGATCCGGTCGTCGGCGCCCACCAGGACGTTGTCCAGCCGGTAGTCGCCGTGCACCACGGTGGGCGCGGGGGAGACGGGCAGCGCGTCGCCGAGCCGGGTGTGCAGCTCGTCGATCCCGGGCAGCTCACGGCTGCGCGAGGCGGTCAGCTGCTTGCCCCAGCGGCGCAACTGCCGCTCCAGGAAGCCCTCCGGCCGTCCGAAGTCCTCGAGTCCCACCTCGGCCGGGTCCACCGAATGCAGCGTCACCAGCGTGTCCACCAGCGACAGCACCACGCCCCGGGTGCGCTCCGGGCCGATCGCGGCGAGCTGCTCCGCGGTGCGGTACGGGGTGCCCTCGACGAACTCCATGACGTAGAACGGCGACCCGATCACCGAGTCGTCCTCGCACAGCAGCACCGGCTCCGGAACCGGCACACTGGTCGGATGCAGCGCGCTGATCACCCGGTGCTCCCGCCCCATGTCGTGCGCGGTGGCCAGCACATGGCCCAGCGGCGGGCGGCGGACCACCCAGCGGGAGACGCCGTCGGTGACGGTGTAGGTGAGATTCGACCGGCCTCCTTCGATCAGCTCGGCGCTGAGCGGCCCGCGCACCAGCCCCGCCCGCTCACGGTCGAGATGGGCCCGGAGCCGCTCGAGGTCGAGCCCTGGGGGGTTGCCTGCGTTCATCGAATCTCTTCCTCCGGGGGAGAACGGGCGAACGGTTCCGACTCATGATGCCGACCAGTCGGTATGTAGTCCAGTGCGGGGGGCGTGACGGAGCCCATGCGGTGCGGCGCTCCGGCGCCGGTTTGCGCGGAGGCGGCGGGCGAAGGAGCGTCGGAAGGGAGGCCGTCGCGACCGGCGCCCTCACCCGGGCCGCGCCGTACGGCACCGTGTACCGGCCGTCCGGCTCCGGCCCGGCGCCGGACACCGGACGGCGCCGCGTACCGGCCCGCGGCCACCGGCGCCGGACGCCGGACGGAGGCCACCCGAGGGAACCGCGAGGAGCGCCACCATGAAGGCCATCAGCTACCGCCGCTACGGCGGCCCCGAGGTCCTCGACTACGGCGAGGTCCCCGACCCCAAGGTCGGCCCCGACTCCGTGCTGATCCGGGTCCGGGCCGCCGCCGTGAACCCCGTCGACTGGAAGGCGCAGGCCGGGTATCTGGACCCGGTCCTGGAGGCCGTCTTCCCCGTCATCCCCGGCTGGGACGTCGCCGGGGTGGTGGAGCGGCCGGGCCCCGCGGTGACCGGGTTCCGGCCCGGTGACGAGGTGATCGGCTACGTCCGGGAGGACTTCCTGTCCCGGGGCACCTTCGCCGAGTACGTGGCCGCCCCGCTGCGCACGATCGCCCGCAAACCCCGCAACCTGTCCTTCGCCCAGGCCGCGGGCATCCCGCTGGCCGGGCTGACCGCGTACCAGGCGCTGACCGGTGCGCTGCGGGTCACCGAGGGGGACACCGTCCTGGTGCACGCGGCCGCGGGCGGGGTCGGCTCGATGGCGGTCCAGCTCGCGCGGCACATGGGCGCGCGGGTCATCGGCACGGCGAGCGAACGCAACCACGACTATGTGCGCACGCTGGGGGCGGAGCCCGTGGCCTACGGGGACGGGCTCGCCGACCGGCTGCGCGAGCTGGCGCCCCGCGGGGTGGACGCGGCGCTGGACCTGGTCGGCGGCGCGGCGCTGACCGCCTCCGCGGAGCTCCTCACCCGCGGTGGACGGCTCGCCTCCATCGCCGACCCGGAGGTGCTGGGCCTCGGCGGCCGCTACATCTTCGTCCGCCCGGATCCCAACGACCTCCAGGACCTCACCGACCTGGCCGAGCGCGGCGCCCTCGGCGTGGAACTGGCCGCCGTCCTCCCCCTCCCGCGAACGGCAGAGGCCCAGCGCCTCAGCGCCGAGGGCCACACCCGAGGCAAGATCGCCGTCACGGTCGACTGACCCCGTTCCACGGGCCGGGCGCCCCCGCCGTTCAGCCCGAACCCGCCGCGCGCCCGCGCCCGCTGTGCCGTACCGGCTGTCGCGCCGCCTCGCGCCGGTGTGCTGGCCCGGCCCCTGCGGGGCCCGTGCTCGATCTCCGCTCCGGTGGGGGAGCGGGCCCGGCCCCTACGCCGCGCTGGCGCCCGGCCCTGCTCGCCGCACAGCCTGCCCGTGGCGCCCGCGCTGTGCCATTCCGGCTGCCGCGCCGCTGGTGCCGCCCCGCTGGCCCCGGGCCTCGGGCCCCGGTGGCCGGGCCGGGGCGCCTGGCGGGCGCGGTGCGCTGCGCGGGGATTGCCGTACCGCGGGGCTCCGGCGGCGGGCCGGGGCCGTCACGGGGGCGCCGGGCGCGGCCGGGTGGTCAGTGGAGGGTGGCCGCGCCGAAGAGCGCCATCGCCATGACGCAGGCGACCGCGACCACGGCCGCCCGCGGGGACAGTGCGGGCGGCCGTGGTGCGTCCATGGTCCGGATGCGGCGGTGCGCCACGCCCAGGAAGGTCAGCCAGGCCAGGACGGTCAGGGCCAGGCCGAGCAGCGGGAGCGGGCCGGGGCCCGCGGACAGGGTCTGGCGCCCGCCGAGCGAGGCGGCCACGGCGCATGCGAGCGTCGTACGGCGCCAGGCGAGCCGGGTGCGCTCCGGCTGGAGCCCCGGGTCGCGCGGGCCGCTGCCGCGTGGGCCGTTTCCCTCGGGCACCGGCTCACACACCCCAGCCGAAGGCGACCACCAGCACCATGCCCAGCGCGACCACGCCCACGGCGAGACCCAGCGCCACCGGAAAGCGTGAGCTGGGCAGATCCTCGCCGCGGCGCATGGCGCGTTCACAGCGGATCCAGTGGTTGATCGCCCGCAGGGCGCACACCGCGCCGCCCGCGAGCAGGGCCAGGGCGAGCGCGAGCCGCAGTGGGCGGGTGGTGTCGGTCAGGAACTGGTCGACCGCGAAACCACCGCCGACCAGCGCCATCGCCGTCCGCAGCCAGGCCAGGAAGGTGCGCTCGTTGGCGAGCGAGAAGCGGTAGTCGGGGGTCCGGCCCTCCTCACGGAGGCGGTCGGGCGCGAACCAGAGCCGGACCTGCGACAGTGCGCCGCGCGGTGGGTGGGGGCCGGTCACCGGGCGAGCCCCTCCCGGCGCCGCTCCAGCAGCCGCCGGTACGCCTCCACCCCGTCCGGCACCCACTCCCACTCCGGCAGCCGACGGGTCAGCTCCTCCTCGGAGAGGAAGGCGTGCCAGGCGATCTCCTCGGCCTGCGGGGCCACCGGCCCGTCGCAGCGCACCTGATAGACCCGGCTCCACCAGGTGTGCTCGGGCGTCTCGTAGAGGAAGGAGAAGAGCGGTTCGGGCACCGGCAGCTCGGTGACGCCCAGTTCCTCCCGCGCCTCGCGCAGCGCCGCGTCGTCGTAGCTCTCGCCCGCGCCGACCACCCCGCCGACGAACATGTCGTAGTGCGACGGGAAAACGATCTTCTGTGGAGTGCGGCGGTGGACGAAGATCCGGCCGCGGGCGTCCCGGGCCAGGACGAAGACGCAGCGGTGGCGCAGCCGGTTGGCCATGGCGTCGGCGCGCCGGGCCCGGCCCACCACGCGGTCGTGCTCGTCCACGATGTCCAGCAGCTCATCCGCGGACAGCGGCTGGTCGGCGGACAGCGGCTCCTGATCAGACATGCCGCCATACAAGCAGATCGCGGGCGGTCAGCGCCGGTGGCCGCCGCCCCAGCGGCCCGGTCCGCCCTGGCCGTTCCCGTTGCCCTTGCCGTGGCCGCTTCCGCCGCCTGGCGCGTCCCCGTAGCGGGGGTTGCCATGGCCCTGCCCGTGCTGCTCGGCGTAGGCGCGGGCCAGTCGGCGCAGCCGTTCGGCCTCCTCCTGCCAGTCGCCGGAGGCGCCGGGCCCCTGGTGCGGCCGGTCCTGCCGGGCCGCGGCGGAGCGCCCCTGCCCGGTGGACGAGGGGCCGCCGCTCGGCCCGGACGCGGCGGACGGCGGTGCGGCGACCCGGTCCGCGGCGGCCGGTGCGGACGGCTCCGCGCGGGTACCGCGCAGCGGGGTGTCGCCGACCGCCGACTCGCCGAGCGAGGCGGTGTGCGCGTCGGGCCGGTCGGGCGCGGACGAGGAGGTGTCGGGCGCGGCGGTGGGCTGCCGCGCGTCCTTGCCCATGAGCAGAAAGAGGGTCGTGGCGGCACCGGTCGCGGAGAGCAGGAGCGCCCCGGCCGCGGCCTTGCGCCGGTTGTCCACCGGGCGGCGGCGGGCGTGCCGGGGGCCGACCACCTCACCCCGGACCACCTGCGGCCCCGCGCCGGCGCCGGAACCGGAGGCTTCGACGGGCTGCGGGCCAGGGGTGACCAGCGTCGGATTCACCACGCGACGTTCCGCCTGGGGCGGCGGCCCGGAATGCTCAAGGGAGCGGTCAGCCATGGGCGTTGATGATGCCCCGTTGGCCGAATGCTGTCCAATCTCGGTGAACGATTGTCACCTTTTGTTGTACAAGGCGGTGTCCTCCGGGAGTTGGCGGGCCGGAAACCGCTCCCACGTCGGGTTGACGCCATACCGGCCGGTAGGGAGGATCGCAGCGACGACACCGTCGGCGGGCCGACCAGAACGGAACACCACCATGGCGTACGACGCGGATGTGATCGTGGTCGGTGCGGGGCTCGCGGGTCTCGCGGCCACCGCCGAACTGGCCGATGCGGGCCGCAAGGTGATCCTGCTCGACCAGGAGCCCGAACAGTCCTTCGGCGGTCAGGCCCACTGGTCCTTCGGCGGCCTCTTCCTCGTCGACTCGCCCGAGCAGCGGCGGCTGCGCATCCGCGACAGCCGGGAGCTGGCCTGGCAGGACTGGCTGGGCACGGCCGGGTTCGACCGCGAGGAGGACCACTGGCCGCGCCGCTGGGCCGAGGCGTACGTGGACTTCGCGGCCGGGGAGAAGCGGTCCTGGCTGCACGCCCAGGGGCTGCGGCTGTTCCCGCTGGTCGGCTGGGCCGAGCGCGGCGGCTACGACGCCACGGGCCACGGCAACTCCGTCCCCCGCTTCCACATCACCTGGGGCACCGGACCCGGCGTGGTCGCCCCCTTCGAGCGGCGGGTGCGGGCCGCCGCCGCCCGCGGCCTGGTCGAGCTGCGCTTCCGGCACCGGGTCACCGGACTGGCGCGCAGCGCGGGCGCTGTCGACACCGTCACCGGCGACATCCTGGAGCCCAGCCGCACCGAGCGCGGCACCGCCAGCAGCCGTGAGGTCGTCGGCGCCTTCGAACTGCGCGCCCAAGCCGTGATCGTCACCTCCGGCGGCATCGGCGGCAACCACGACCTGGTGCGCGAGAACTGGCCCGAGCGGCTGGGCAGTCCGCCCGAGCGGATGATCTCCGGCGTCCCGGCGCATGTGGACGGCAAGATGCTCGGCATCACCGAGTCGGCCGGTGGCCGGATCATCAACCGCGACCGGATGTGGCACTACACCGAGGGCATCGAGAACTGGAACCCGATCTGGCCCCGGCACGGCATCAGGATCCTCTCCGGGCCCTCCCCGCTGTGGCTGGACGCCCGCGGCAAACGTCTCCCGGTGCCGCTCTTCCCCGGTTTCGACACCCTCGGCACGCTCGAGCACATCATGCGCACCGGCCATGACCACACCTGGTTCGTGCTCACCCAGAAGATCATCGAGAAGGAGTTCACCCTCTCCGGCTCCGAGCAGAACCCCGATCTGACGGGCAAGAGCGTCCGCGGGGTGTTCGGCCGCGCCGGGGGCGGGGCCCCGGGCCCGGTCCAGGCGTTCATGGACCACGGCGCCGACTTCGTGGTCGAGCGCTCGCTGACGGCGCTGGTGCGCCGGATGAACGAGCTGACCAAGGAACCGCTGATCGACGAGGCCGAGCTGCGCCGGGAGATCACCGCCCGCGACCGGGAGATCGCCAACCCCTACACCAAGGACCTCCAGGTCACCGCGGTCCGCGGGGCCCGGCGCTATCTCGTCGACCGTGTCATCCGCACGGCCGCGCCGCACCGGCTGCTCGACCCCAAGGCGGGTCCGCTGATCGCCGTACGGCTCAACATCCTGACCCGTAAGACGCTGGGCGGACTGGAGACCGATCTGTCCTCGCGGGTGCTGACCGAGGGCGGCGATCCGCTGCCCGGTGTCTACGCGGCGGGCGAGGTGGCGGGCTTCGGCGGCGGGGGAGTGCACGGCTACCGCGCGCTGGAGGGCACCTTCCTCGGCGGCTGTCTGTTCTCCGGGCGCACCGCGGGCCGGGCGGCGGCCGCGGCCGTGGGATGACACCCGCGGCGGTGGGATGACGCCCGCCCGGGGACGCCCCGGCCACGGGATCCGGTGGACGTCCGGAGTCTGACGGAAGTCTGACGAATCCGCGCAGGAGATGGCGCGGGGCCCGGCCGGGTGCTCTTATCGAGGACATGGACCCCAATACCGGCGACGCCGAGCTCACCGGCGACGCCGACCGCACAGGTGCCCCCGTCGGCCGCCGCCTCGTCCTCGGCATGGTCGGGCTGGGCGCGGGAGCGCTGGCCGCCGCGCCCTGGCTCCAGGCACGGCTGGAGAGCGGCCTCGCGACGGTGGCGGAGAACGACCCCACGGGTGTCACCGGATACCTCCCCAACGGCGGCGGCTTCCGCTACTACTCCGTCACCTCCTCCGTACCGCACAAGGACGCCGGGAACTACCGGCTCACCATCGGCGGGCTGGTGGACCGGCCCACCAGCCTCCGGCTGGACGATCTGCGCGCACTGCCCCAGCACCGGCTGGTCCGCGATGTCCAGTGCGTCACCGGCTGGCGGGTACGGCAGACCCCGTTCGAGGGGGTGCGCCTCTCGGATCTGCTGGACGCGGCCGGGGTCCGGCGGAAGGCCACCGCGGTCCGCTTCACCTGCTTCGACGGCGCGTACAGCGAGAGCCTGACGCTGGCCCAGGCGCGCCGCTCGGATGTGCTGGTGGCGCTGCGGATGCGGGACAAGCCGCTGGGCCACTCCCACGGCGGCCCGGTGCGGCTGTATGTGGCGCCCATGTACTTCTACAAGTCCGCGAAGTGGCTCTCCGGAATCACCCTCACCGACGAGGTGCGGCCGGGGTACTGGGAGGACCGGGGCTATGACGTCGACGCCTGGGTCGGCCGGTCGAACGGACGCGACGATGACCCCACCGCCTGACACCGCGGCGGAGACCGCCGCCCGCCCCGCGGCCCCGTCGCGGCTGCTCCGCTTCACCCCGGCCGAGCGCTGGATCCACCGCACCACCGCCGTCCTGATGGGTCTGTGCGTGGTCAGCGCGGCCTGTCTGTACCTCCCCGAACTGGCCGAACTGGTGGGCCGCCGGGCCCTGGTCGTCACCGTGCACACCTGGTCCGGCATCCTCACCCCCGCCCCGCTGCTGCTCGGTCTGGCCTCCCGGGCCTTCCGGGCCGACCTGGGCCGGCTCAACCGGTTCGGGCCGCATGACCGCCGCTGGCTGCGGGCCACGCTGCGGCGCGACCACCGGCCGGAGGAGCGCCCGGCGGGCAAGTTCAACGCCGGGCAGAAGCTGTGGGCGGCCTATCTGGCCGGTGCGGTACTGGTGATGACGGGCACCGGGGTGCTGATGTGGTTCACCGGTCTGGCGCCGCTGGTCTGGCGCACCAGCGCCACCTTCGTCCACGACTGGCTGGCGCTCTTCCTCGGGCTCGTCCTGCTCGGGCATATCGGGAAGGCGCTCGCCGACCCCGAGGCCCGGCGCGGGATGCGCACCGGGCGGGTGGATCCGGAGTGGGCGGCCCGGGAGCATCCCCTGTGGCGTCCCGAGCCACCCGAGCCCGCTGAGCGGCACCCCGAGCGCCCGAAGCCCGCCGGAGAGCCGCGCCCATGAGAAGCGCCCGGCTCCCGTGTGGGGGGAGCCGGGCGCCAGGCGGTGCGGTCAGAGCGCGCAGACCGCCGCCTCCTTGCCCTCGGCGTCCTTTGTCGCCGCCGAGTCCGGTGCGGTGCCCCGCGGCCCGCCCTTCACGATGCTCACCTTGGCCGGTCCGCACGGGCTGTCCGAGCGCGCGGTGGGAACGGCCGGGGCCGCGGGCCGCCCGCGGCGGCGGCGCAGCACCCCGCCGTACCAGATGGCCACCGGCGTCAGGCACAGCGCCAGTGCCAGTGAGGCCCAGGTCCGCATCGCCGCGTGCTCATGGCCGAAGAAGAACGAGGCGACCAGCGAGGAGCCGAACACCCCCGCCCACAGCAGATGGATCCGGAACGTGGACAGCCGGTCCGGGCTGGAGGAGTCGCCCTTGGGCGTGACCACGAACCGGCTGGTGCGGCGCAGTGCCGCGTCGCACAGCGACTTGGCGTAGATGGGCGCGGACAGCGCGGAGAGCAGCATCCCGGCCAGCCCGCCGGAGCCCTCCGGCTCATGCGGCGAGACGTTGTGGCGGCGGTTCCAGATGTACAGCCCGATCTGGAGCATCGCCGCGTCGCCGTAGAGCATCATCCACATCTCGGCGGGGATGTGCAGCCCGGAGGCGCCGAGCATCAGGAACAGGGAGCAGGACACCGCGGAGAGCACCCAGTTGAGCGCGGTCATCGGGTAGTACGCGATCATCAGCGTGTAGTTGAGCAGCTTGCCCGGGGAGAGGGTGAACGGGCCCTTCCAGTACTGCTTGAGCACGGTCTCGTAGGTGCCCCGGCTCCACCGCATCTGCTGGGTGAAGAAGTCGGTCCAGGTGCTGGGCCCCTCACCGACCGCCAGTACGTCCGGGGTGTAGACCGAGCGCCACTTCTTCCTCGTCACCGGGTTGCGGCGGCGGTGCAGTTCGAAGCCGGTGGCCATGTCCTCGGTGATCGAGTCGTACAGTCCGCCGATGCTGCGCAGCGCGCTGATCCGCACGGCGTTGTTGGTGCCCACGAACATCGGACCGCCATACGCGTTCCCGGCGCGCTGGATCAGCGCGTGGAACAGGAACTGCTGGCTCTCCGCCGCCTTGGTGACCGCCGTGTCGTAGTTTCCGTAGACCTGCGGACCGACGACGAACGCGACATCGGCATCGCGGAAGTAACCGAGCATCCGCTCCAGGAAGTTGGGCAGCGGAACATGGTCGGTGTCGACACACGCCATGAATTCATAATCATCGCCGTGCTCGTCCAGCCAGGCGTTGTAATTCCCGTGCTTGGTCCTCGCCCGGAAACTTCCCTTCGGCTGATTCCATTTCGCGATTCCCTTGCGCGAGAAGTGGTGCACACCCAGCCGCGCGCACAGCTCCTTGGCCTCCGGGTCGTCCCCCTCGTCGAGCAGCCAGACGTCCAGCGGTCCGGTGTGCCGGATGCGCACCGCGCCCTCGAGCGTCGCCCGGACCATCGCCAGCGGCTCCTTGCCGGGTACGAAGCTGGTCAGGAAGGCCACCTTGGTGCCGGGCTCGGCCACCACCGGCACCGGATCGCGGGCCACCAGCGTCGCATGGGCGTTGGAGACCACCGTGAACAGCCGGAAGCTCTCGATCAGCGCGATCGAGATCAGCATGATCAGGTCGGCCGCGGTCTCCCACCCGGCGACATGCTCGCGCCGCACCCAGTGGTCCGGGCGCAGCAGCCACAGCAGCAGCAGCGCCGAACACACCGGCGCCGCGCACAGCAGCAGTGCCGCCCGGTACCGGTGCGGCTCCTGGGCCAGCAGACTCCGGGTGCGCACCCGGTACGGACGGTCGGCACAGGGCTCCGTCAGCGGGCCCGCCAGCTCGCTGTAGCGCTTGTACTCGTACGCCGCCGTGGGGCGGCGGCGCGCGGTGCCGGAGGCGGTGCGCGCGGCGGGAGGCCCGGGGTGCGCACGATGCGCGGCGGGCGCACCGGCCTGATGACGCTTATGTCTGACGGGGATCTGTGCAGGCATCTGGGCACTCCCGCGGGGGCTGTGTGGAAGGGAATGTCGCGCCGCGATGACCCGGACGTACCACATTCTTCATGTCATCGCGCGAGATGAGAAGGTAACAATCCCATGGACCGGAACTGTGGACATCGTATTTTCGGCGCGCCCCGTTGACGGTGCGAAAGACAAACACTCGGACGGCCTATCGGCGCGCGTCTTACGTGATTTGCATTCCATCGTCTGGCAGGGTCTTCCGGGAATGCCAGTCCGCGGAATACGGAGGATGGGGCGCGGCCGCCCGATGAGAGTTCTGCACATCATCTCCCGCCTCGCCGCGGGTGGCGCGGAGCAGCAACTGAGGCTGCTGCTGCGCCACTTGCCGGTGCGCTGTGACGTCCTCGCCCTCACCGGACCCGGCGTCACCGCCCAGGGCATCCGCGCGGACGGCACCCCCGTCACCCATCTGCCCTCCCACGGGGGTGAACCGGGGTGGCGTGCCGTGCCCTCGCTGGTGCGCACCATCCGCTCCGGCGACTACGACGTGGTGCACACCCATCTGTACGGGGCCTGTGTGCTGGGCCGGACCGCTGCACGGCTGGCCGGGGTCCGGGCGGTGATCGCCACCGAGCACGCCCTGGGGGAGCGGCAGATCGACGGCCGTCCGCTGACCGCCGCGGTGCGCGCCCGCTATCTGGCCACCGAACGGCTGGGCTCGGCGACCGTCGCGGTCTCGGCCGCCGTCGCCGACCGGCTGCGCGACTGGGGCGTGCCCAATCAGCGCATCCATCTGGTGCCCAACGGGATCGACGCCCGCCACTTCCGGTTCTCCGCCGCCGCCCGCACCGCGGCCCGCGCCCGGCTCGGCATCCCCGAACGGGCCTTCGTGGTGGGCGGGGTGGGGCGGCTGGTCCCGGCCAAGCGGTTCGCCACCGCGCTGCGGGCCGTCGCCGAACTGCCCGGCGCCCGGCTGCTGCTGGTCGGCGAGGGGCCCGAGCGGGCCGCGCTGGAGGAGCTCGCGGTCCGGCTGGGGGTGGCCGGGCGGGTCAGGCTGCTGGGCGAGCGGGACGGCGCGGTGGCCCCGGCCGACGACCGGCCCGCGGGGCTGCCCGGGCTGCTGGCCGCCATGGACGTCCTGGTCTCGCCGTCCGCCGAGGAGGCGTTCGGCCTCGCCGCCCTGGAGGCGCTGGCGGCCGGGTTGCCGGTGCTGCACGGTGTCTGCCCGGCGCTGGACGAACTGCCGCCGGGCGCGGCCCCCGGCGCCCGCCGGATCGGCCCCGGCCCGGCCGATCTCACCGAGGCCCTGCGGGAGTGGGTCGCGGCGGGTCCGCGCCGGTTCCCGGTGCCGGAGGTGGTGGACCGCTATGACATGGCCCGGGGCGCCCGGCGGCTGATGGACCTCTACGACCGCGCCACCAGCTGCGGCCCGGACGGCTGTCTGCGGGTGCCGCCGGTCAGCCTGCGGATGCCGCAGCGTGGCGAGCGCGGTGCTCCCGCGGGCTGACGCCCCTCTCGCGTGTGAAGGCGGCGCTGAGCGCGAAGGCGCTGCCGTAGCCCACCCGCCGGGCCACGGAGCCCAGGGTGGCGTCCGGCTCCCGCAGCAGATCGGCGGCGAGCGACAGCCGCCAGCCGGTCAGGTACGCCATCGGGGGTTCACCCACCAGCGCGGTGAAGCGGCGGGCCAGCGCCGCGCGGGAGACGCCCGTCTTCGCGGCGAGCCCGGCCACCGTCCACGGATGCGCCGGATGGCTCTGGAGCAGCCGCAGCGCGGTACCCACCACCGGATCGCCCAACGCCCGGTACCAGGCCGGGGCGTCGGCCTCCGGCCGGGAGAACCAGGACCGCAGCGTCGCGATCACCAACAGGTCGAGCAGCCGGTCGAGCACCGCCTCCTGCCCCGGCTCGTCCTTGACGATCTCCTCGGCCAGCCAGGGTGTCAGCGGATGGTCCCCCTGCTCCGCGTCCACCACCAGCAGCGGCGGCAGCGCGTCCAGCAGCCGTCCGCTGATCTCCCCCTCCAGCAGATAGGTGCCGATGAGCATGACGGCCGACCCGTCCGCGCCGGTGCCCCAGGTGCGGACGCCGAGCGCCATCGTCTCCGCGAGGTCTTCGCCCTCGTTCGTCCGGCACGCCTCACCGGGCAGGATCACCGCCCGCGGCGCGGTGGCCGGGTCGCCGGCGACCGTGTACGGATCCGGGCCGCGCGCGATGGCCACGTCCCCCGGGCGCAGTCGCAGCGCCTCACCGGTGTCCGGTATCACCCATGCCTCGCCGCGCGCCATGGTCATCGCGCACAGCGGGGCGCGGTCCTCGATCCGCAGGGACCAGGGCGGCTCCATCACCACCCGGAGCAGAAAGGCCCCCCGGGCCCGGGGTCCGTCGAGCAGACTCGCCAGAGCGTCCATCGCGTCAGCGTAGACGCACACATATGGATCCGGGTCGCTGCGCCATGATCCGTCTCATATCAGGGCAGTTGACTGTCCGTATGACACAGCAACGAGGCCGCCCCGGCGCGGCACGGGCCGAAGTCGGCCTGGCAGCTTCCTGAAACGATCATTGCCGGGGCGCGCCGCGTACGGATAGACAGATCCCGGAACCGCTTCCCGGTCATCCCCGGGCGGCGGTTCCGGCGGCGTTCCCTGCCCCTGACGGAGCGTCCGATGGCGGAGGTCCGGCGTTCTCCCCCAGCCGTGCCGGGCCTCCGCCACCCACCGGGCCGGTGGGGTCAGTCCGCCACCCGCAGCACCAGCTTGCCGCGGGTGCGGCCCTCGTCCAGCCGCCGGTGCGCCTCGGCCGCCCGGTCCAGTGGCAGCACCTCCTCGACCTCGACGGCCACCGCACCGGCGTCGATCAGCTCGGCGATCCGGGTGAGGGCGGGGCCGTCCGGCTCCACCAGGTAGGGGGAGGCGACAAAGCCCCGGGCCGCGGCGCGCTCGATCAGCTCGGGGGAGACGCCCGAGGGCACCGCCACCAGACGGCCGCCGGGGCGCAGCGTCTCCAGCGAGCGGGTGCTGGTGTTGTCGACCCCGTCACCGATCAGGTCCACGACCACGTCGATATCGCGCACCGTCTCCTCGAACCGGACGGCGGTGTAGTCGACCAGCTCATCGGCGCCGAGCCCGCGCAGCCAGTCGTGCTTGGCGGCGCGCGCGGTGCCGGTCACATGGGCGCCCAGGTGCTTGGCGAACTGGACCGCGAAGTGGCCGACACCGCCCGCCGCCGCGTGGATCAGCACACGCTCACCGGGCCGCACCCCGGCGCTGTCGGTGAGGACCTGCCACGCGGTGAGCGCGGCCAGCGGCACTGCGGCGGCCTCTTCGTGACCGAGGCTCTTCGGCTTGCGGGCGAACTGCCGGGACGGGGCGGTGACGTACTCGGCGTAGCCGCCCGCGGCGCGCGGGAACCACGGCATCCCGTACACCTCGTCGCCGGGCTCCAGGGTGTGCACCCCGAACCCGACCTCCTCGACCACCCCGGAGACGTCCCAGCCGAGGATGAACGGCGGCTCGCCCAGGACCCCGGCCATACCGGCACCGGCGCGGGTCTTGTGGTCCACCGGGTTCACCCCGGCGGCCACCACGCGCACCAGCACCTCGGTGGGCAGCGGTACGGGCCGGGGCACCTCCACCGGACGCAGCACCTCCGGGCCGCCGAACTCGTCCTGGCTGATGGCTCGCATGGAAGATGACGCGGACACGGGTCCTCCTCGGACATCGCGATCTCGAACGGCGTGAACGCACGCCATGACACGGCTTCTGAACAGTCCCGAAGCTATCCAATGGTCCGTAGTTACCTGCAAGGGCCACTGCTATCCTTTGGGAAGTTTCCATGTCAGTGCCGCGCCAGGAGCATTCCCATGACCACCAACTGTGACTCGGGCCGTCATGATCCGCACGATGTCTACGCCGCCCAGTGCCCCTGCCGCGAGGTGCTCGACCTGCTCGCCAACAAGTGGTCCGCGCTGGCGATCGGCGCGATGGAGGACGGACCGCGACGGTTCGGGGAGCTCCAGCGGCGGTTGCAGGGGGTGAGCCCCAAGGTGCTCACCCAGACGCTGCGCCGGCTGGAGGACCACGGCTTCGTGGACCGTACCGTCTATCCGGCCGTCCCGCCGCATGTCGAGTACGCGCTGACGACGCTCGGACGCAGCGTCTCCGGACCGCTCGGACAGCTGCGCGGCTGGGTCGAGGAGCACCTCGACGACATCGGCCCGGGCCGCCGCGCGAGCTGAGTCGTCCGGCACCCGGGCGGGGCGTCAGGGCACCAGCTGCTCGGTCCAGATGCACTTGCCCGCCGCCGTGTAGCGGGTGCCCCAGCGGTGGGAGAGGGCCGAGACCAGCTGGAGCCCGCGGCCGCCCTCGTCGGTCTCCGAGGCATGGCGCATCCGCGGCGTGGTCAGACTGCCGTCCGACACCTCGCAGATCAGCCCCTCACCGCGCAGCAGCCGCAGCTCCACCGGGCCCTTGCCATGCCGGATCGCGTTCCCCACCAACTCGCTGACCAGCAGCTCCGCGGTGGTGGTCAACGGCGCCAGCTGCCAGCGCCGCAGCTGCTTCCGGACATGGTCGCGCGCCTCGCTCGCCGCCACCGGCCCCTGGGTGAGCGGCCAGACGGCGATGTCCTCCGAGGCGATGGCGTGGGTGCGGGCGATCAGCAGCGCCGCGTCGTCCTCGGTGCCCTGCTTCTCCGGCACCAGCTCGGCCAGTACGTCGTCGCACAGCCGCTCCAGCGACGCGCTCTCCCCGCGCGGCTCCTGCTGCCAGAAGTGCCGCGCCCCCGGGCCGGAGCCGGGGCCGGACGCGGCGGCCGCCAGCGTCCGCGCCAGATGCTCCATGCCCTGGTCGATATCCCGGGCGGCGGACTCCACCAGCCCGTCGGTGTACAGCACCAGCAGACTGCCCTCGGGCAGGGCGAACTCGGTGTTCTCGAACGGCGGCCGGGCCGCGCCCAGCGGGGGGTCCGGGGCCTGGCCGGGGAACCGCACCGGCTCCCCGGGGCGCACCACGGCCGGTGGCGGATGCCCGGCCCGGGCATAGGTGCAGGTGGCGGTGACCGGGTCGTACACCGCGTACAGACAGGTGGCGTAGAAACTGTCGCCGAGGTCGCTCACCAGGTCGTTGAGCCGGGTGAGCAGCTCGGCGGGCGGGAACTCCAGATCCGCCAGCGTGTGCACGGCGGTGCGCAGCCGCCCCATGGTGGCCGCCTCGGACAGGCCGTGGCCCATCACATCGCCGATCACCAGCGCCACCCGGGCCCCGGACAGCGGGATCACGTCGTACCAGTCGCCGCCGACCTCGATGCCCTCGCTCGCGGGCAGATACCGGGCGGCGGTGGTGACCGCGTGCACCGACGGCAGGGCGCGCGGCAGCAGCCCGCGCTGGAGCTCCTTGGCCCGGGTGTGCTCCGTGTCGTACAGCCGGGCCCGCTCGATGGCCTGCGCCATCAGCCCGCTGAGCGCGCTGAGCAGGGCCCGCTCCTCACCGGTGAGATGGCGCGGCTCGGCGAAGGAGATCACCGAACAGCCGATCTCCCGGCCGGAGACGATCATCGGCAGAAACGCCCAGGCGGCCTTGCGGGCCGAGAACGGGCGGTCGGCCTGGGTCGGGTAGCGCCGGCTGAACTCCTCGACCGAGTCGATGAAGACCGGCGCCCCACTCTGGTGGACCTCCGAGACCGCCGAGAGATCGCCGACCGGGGACCCGTCGATCGCGTCCAGGAACGACTGCGGATAGCCGACCGCCCCCGCCACCTGGACCAGCCCCCCTTCGACGAGCTGGACGACGAACCCCGAGGCCCCGAAGGGCGGCAGCACCCGGTCGGCGATCACGGACACCACCTCGCGCATCGTCAGCGCCTGGGCGAGCGCGCCGGTCAGCTCGCTGATACGGGCACCGCGCTCGGCGGCGGCACGTTCGGCGACGGCGCGCTCCTCCTCCCGCGCCCGGCTCTCGGTGATATCCGCCGCGTAGACCGCGAGCCCGTCGGGGACGGGGACCAGCCGCATGTAGTACCAGCGCTGATTGGTGGGCCAGCGCACCTCGAACCCGGACGGGGCGCCGCTCTCGGCGGCCCGGCGGTAGCGCGCCGGGAGACCGGGATCGACGATGTCGACCCCCAGCCGGGCGAACGCCTCCCACAGGGTGCGGCCCAGCAGCGCGTGCGAGGCGCCGAGCAGCCGCTCCGCCTCCGGATTGACGAAGGTGATCCGCCACTGGGCGTCGACCGCGAAGAACGCGTCGCTCATATGCCACAGCGCCCGGCTGACCGCATCGCGGGCGATCCGCTGCTCGGGGCGCTCCTCGCGGTGCCAGGGCTCGGGCGGGCTCTCCCGCGGATCCGGCAGCCGGGGCCCGGTCCAGCCGGTGAGCTCCTCGAGGGCCGCCCGGCGCCCCGCTCCGGGCTCCTCGGTGGCCAGCACCGACAGGGCTCCGGCCACCGCGCCGTCGGCCGCGACCAGCGGGAGGGCCAGCAGCCCCGTCCCGGCGGGCAGCACCGGGCCCGCGCCGTCCTCACCGGGACGGGCGGGCACCCAGGCCGGCAGAGCCCGGGCCACCGCGCGGCCCGGTGCGGTGCCGTCGACCGTGAGCTCCGCCCAGCCACCCGCGATCGTGCGCATCAGTCCATGAGCCGTCGTGAGCAGCAGCTTCCGGCCGTCGGCAGTACGCAGATGCACCATGCCACCGAGGCCGCCGGACTCCGTCACCGCCTGCTCGAGCATAAAACTCAGCAGGTCGGGGCCGTACAGCTCGTCACCGGCCTTGATGATCAGACGCAGTCGGGCGGCAATGGCCTCGTCCACGGTTATCTGCCCGGCCATACTTCACCTCCGGCGCGGGTGCGCGGGGCCGTCCGGCGCATACCCGCGTTGTACCTCTCTCCTCCCTCTTTCCCGGTCTATGGGTAGATGAAAGACGAAATATCGCTTCGGATCGATGTCGGATCGATAGCGGGCCTCACGCACCGCGGCGGGCCCCGGAGCCCCGGCCGACGGGGGTCGGCCGTCATGCCCCGGCGTGCAGCGGAGCCGCCCAGGTCCACGGCTCATCGGGCCGCGCCCGCCGCATCCGCCGGGTCACCGTATGCAGGGCCAGCGCCCCCGGCAGCCGCTCCGGTGCGTCCAGCGCGTCGCCCAGCGCGGTGTGGAAACCGGCGGCCACCTCGGCCGCCACCTCGTCACCGATCTCCCACAGGGTCGCGACCGCCTGCGCGTACCCGGCCAGCTGGAAGGCGGAGGCCACATGGATCGCCTCGTCCGCCAGCCGGGCACCGCCGCGCGCCGTCCCGCACGCCGACAGATACGCCAGCTCCGCCCCGTCCAGGTGCAGGGTGCTGATGGCGGTCAGGTTCAACGGCCCGTCGTGCAGCAGCAGATGGCTGGCGGCCGGATCCGCCGGATCGCTGCCCGCGTGACACGCGAAGTGCGCCACCGCCGCCCCGGGCAGCGCCGCGAGCACCGCCTCCCGGGTTGCCGCCGCCCCCACCAGCGGTGCCGCGCCCCCGGCCCGCGAGGCGAGCGCGCCCGCCTCGTCCACGGTGCGCGGCAGCGGGGCGTGACCGGGCGTCCGCGGCATCGCCACCGCCAGCGCGGCCCGCCGGACCGCCACCGGCTGCGCCCGGCTGTGCAGCAGACTGCGCAGGGTCGGGGTGTACGAGGAGACCGCGCGGTCCAGCACCGAGTCCCCGGGCCGGGTGTGATGGCCCGCGGCGTGCAGCGGCAGCGAGTTGAGCGGTCCGGTCGGCGACCACCACAGCCGGGGCCAGGGGCCGCCCGGCGGCGGGGGACCGGTCAGCCCCAGGGAGGTGAGCACCGGTTCGGCCAGTACGTCCCACAGCCAGCCCAGCGTCTCCGTGACCACCTGCCGCGCCGGACCCGTCAGCAGCCCGTCCCCGCCGCCGGTCAGCACCGCGATCGCCTCGTGGAACGCGTCCGCCTGCTCGATCAGCTCCCCGGCGCGCAGTCCGGGCAGTGCGACCGGCACCAGCCCGTCCGGGCGCAGCACCAGGGCGTCACAGCGGCGCGGATTGACGTTCACGCTGACCACCGGGCCCTCGGCGGCGGCCGGGAGCAGATCCGGCAGCCCGAGCGGCAGCGGCAGCAGGAAGCGCTCGAAACCGGGCTGCCGCTGCAATCGCTCCATCAGCTCCTTCCACTCCCCGGCCAGGTCCCGGTACTCCGCCAGATCCTCCTGGCGCGGCACCCGTCCGTAGGAACCCCGGGCCTGGAGGGCCTGCACCCGCTCGCGCAGTTCCACGAAACGCGCGGCGAGCCCGGCGTCGGTCCGGCGCAACTGGTCCAGCTCCCGGCGGGCGTTGACCGCGGTGGACAGCAGATACGCCCGGCCGTCCTCCAGCGCCTCCAGCGCACCGGGCGCGTCCCGGTAGCCCAGTGCCTCGGCGGCGGCGTTGGAGGCGAGCCGGGCGGCGGGGCCGCTCGGCAGATCCCGCTCGGCCGTCCGCGCCGCCTCGCCCGGTTCCCCCTGCTGAAGTCGGCTGGTCACCGCCGAGGCCCAGGACATCAGGAGGTACGGCAGATAGGGATCGTCGACGGGGAGGGTGTCCAGCACCCGACGGGCCAGCCCGGCCGCCTCCTGGTATTCCGCCTCGTCGCGGTCCAGCTGGTAGTGGTCGAACAACGCGTGGGCCAGGGCCTTCTGCGCCTGGACATGGGCGGGGTCCGCCGGTGGCAGCGTGGCCAGCCGCCGCCGTCCCCGCCGGATGGCGGCCGCGGTGCGGGCCAGCGTCTCGAACGGCGACTGCTGGGCGTTGGCCAGCATCACGAACGACTCCATATGGTCGGGCGCCAGACCCAGCCGGTCCAGGATCGCCGGGAGTCCGCTCTCCGTCTCCCACACCACCGGCACCAGCTCGGCCAGGCCCTCCGTCCAGTTCTCCCGCGACATCTTCTCGGGGTCGTGCTGATGCCGGGCCAGCAGCAGTCCATGCCGGTTGAACGTCAGCAGCAGCCGGTCCCGGTGGTCCTCGGGAAGCTCCCGCAGCACCCGCTCGTGGATCTCCAGCAGCGCGTCGAGTTCGGCGGTGTCCACCGGCTGCCGGGGCGGATTCTCCCCGGCCTGGTCCAGGAAGTCCCGTAACGCCTCCGCACGCTCCTCCTGGGGCAGATGGCTGAACTGCGCCTCCAGCGTCTCCAGCGCCTTGGCGTGCAGCTCCGCCATCCCCACCTCGTCGGGGTAGCGCATCAGGGCCGCCCCGAAGTCCATCAGCTGTGCGTGGCGGCTGGAACCGCCGCCGCCCGTGAGGTTGAGCAGCTTGGCGACGAACGCCAGCGGATGGCCGCTCTCCACGGCGCCCTCCGCGCCCTCGCCGGGGACCAAGGACGCCATGAGGCCGTCCATCACCTTCATCCGCTCCCGGGTCTCGGGATCGCGCTTCTCCCGGACCCGGCTCGGGGCGCGCAGCATGGTCGCCCGGGTGAACATCTCCTGGGCATGCTCCAGTCCCGCGCCGTCCTCCGGCATTCCGGCGATCGCCTGCTCCAGGAAGGCGAGGGCCTCGTCGAGCACCGCCGTGTCCACATCGCCGGGCCGGTCCGCCCCCGACTCCGCCCACATCAGCAGCCCGCTCCCGAGGTCGGCCCGCATCTGCGGAAGGTTCAGGTCCACCTCGGTGGCGGTGTCCACGGCCGTCCGCAGCAGCTCCACCGACTCGCCCAGCAGCGACCGGTCCCCGGTCAGCGTCGCCTTGCAACGCAACGCCAGCGCCAGCCCGTTGGCGCAGCGCGCGTGGTTGAGATGGGCCCGCGGGGTGGTGCCGAACGCCTCGCGCAGCACCGTGACCGCCGCGTCCAGGTCCGGCATCGGCGGCGAACCCTCGCCCCGGTGCGCGAACAGGTCGTTCAGCAGGAGGGCGTAACCGAGGTTGCACAACAGCAGCGGACGCGACGGATGGCCCGTCGGCAGTGCCCGCTCCGCGTCCCGCATCAGCCGCAGCGCGACCCGCCCGGTGGTCCCCTCCGCGGGCTGCCGCACCAGCCGTACCACCAGCAGCATGGCCAGATTGCCCATGGCCTCCGCGTGCGCGCGGACCAGCTCCTCCCCGGCGGGCCGCACCGACGGGGAGAGCGCCCGGGTGAAGGAGGCGCGCACCGGAGCGGGCAGCGCCTCCGCCGGGCCCAGGTAGAACGGCATCAGCAGCACCACCGCCAGCGACCAGGACTCCTGGCCCTCCTCCCCGGGCAGGGCGGAGCGGAACCAGTACAACAGCCCCGCCGTGTACAGCACCTGGGCGTCCACGCCCCGCGAGGTGGCCAGGTACCCGAGCAGTTCGTCGGCCTCCTCCCGCGCCCGCGTCGTATGCGCGTCCGAGAGATCGCCGGTACGGACCGCCAGGTCCAGCCGGGACTGCACGGCCGCCAGCAGCCGGTCACGCATCGTTCCCCCTCCTGATGGCCCAGTGGTGCGCCGCGGGTCCGGGGGCGTGACCCCGGACACCCCGGCTCATACGCCCTTGCGGAACCGCTCGGTGACCGCCGCCCCACGGCCCGGGCGGATCGGCCGGAGCTCGTCGTCGAACCGGTCCAGCAGCTCGTCCAGATGCACATCGACCGCGGCCTCCACCAGCTCCGCGTACGCCTGTGCCGTCTCGTGCGAGCGCCGTCGGCAGACCACGGCGACCCCCAGGCCCACCACCGCGGACGGCCACCACAGCGCGCCCAGCGCCCCGTACAGCGCCGCCCAGCCGCCCAGCGCCGCCGCCTCGTCGAAGCCCTGCCGGCTGTCGGTGAGCGGCTGCCGGGTGGTGTCCGGCAGCAGCAGCCACAGCCGGGGCCAGGCGGCGGTCAGATCCAGCGCGTACTGGTCCCGCACCCGGGTGGCCGGGGCCGCCAGCCGGTCCCCGGTCCAGGTGGGCCGCCGTGGCTCGACAAGCGCCACCGCGTTGCGCAGCGCGGCCAGTTCACCCAGCCGGTGCGCGTCCTCGCCCGCCTCCCGGGCCGCCTCGTACGCCGCGTCGTGGCGCCACCAGGCCGCGTGGCGGCGGGCGGTGAGCCGCCGGGCCAGCGGGCGGGCGAAGAACGGCCAGCGCCCGGACAGCAGCGACGCCACCGGTCCGCCCAGCGCCCGTGCCACCAGCGCGACCGCCACCGACACCGCCACCACGCCGATCACCAGCATCACGGTCCGCGCCGACCCCGCCGCCTGCTGCCGCGCCCCGCCCACCGCCGCGAACGCGCCGAGCGTGCGCCACAGCAGCCCGGTGTCCGCCCACCGCCGCTGGCCGAGCGCCGACGCCACCGCGAGGGCGCAGGTGAACAGCAGCCCCGGAAGGACCACTTGGGTCGCCCAGCGCTCCGCGACCTTCCTGCCGAACTCGGAGAGGAACCCGCTCACCATGGCGCGCTCACCGGTCGGCGACGAAGCGCAGGGCCCGGTCGTGGACCCCGCACGTGGGCAGCTCCGAGGAGGCCGTACGCTCCTCGGCGCGCGGACACGCGCCCAGCGGGCAGAGATAGACACCGGTGATCCGCGCGGGCCGGTCCTCCTCCACGGGCGTCGGCAGCGTGGTGCGGGACGGGCCCGCCGTCACCGGCACCGGGCCGTCCATCCCCAGCCCGGCGAGCAGTCCGCCGACCGGTTCACCGCGCCGCGCGGCGAGCACCACCTCTTCCACCGCCGCCCGCCGGGCCCGTGAGGCCGGGCCCCGCAGCATGGCCCGGAGCCGGGGCAGCACCGCGCAGAACGCGGCCAGCGCCTGCCGCTCGGATCGGCTGGTCATGGGACCGCTCCTCGGTAGGAACCCACTGTGATCAACATGTTGTCGGCACCACCCGGTATCCCGTGTCCGTCGCCTTCGCCGTGTTCTTCCCCGACGCCGCCAGCGCCCCGCGGCACCAGGCGGTCACCGTGCGGCCGTCCTCCGTGATCCGCACGGCGTACGCCACCGGCCCGCCCCGCCGCGCCACCGACCGGTCCTCGGGCGGCACGATCGTCCAGCGGGCGCCCACCGTGCCGTGCGGCCCGACCGTACGCGGCGCACGACCCGCCGGAACCGCCCGCCAGCCGGTGGGCAGCACGGGCGGGCGTACGTCCACGGCCAGTTCACGGGCCGCGGTGTTGCGCACGGTCAGCCGCCCGCCGTCGGCCGACGGGCGCAGCCGTACGATCGACGACGACCGCGACCACACCCGCAAGCCGCGCAACCGCGCTGTGCGGCCCCGCGTATGGATGACCCACACCCGCACCGCCGACACCTCGACCGGACGCTTGAGGACCAGCGACTCCTTGTCGAGACGGCCCGGATGATCCTCGTCCAGGTCGAACTTCCAGCTGCCGCGCGGCGGGGAGACCCAGCGCGATCCGATGCGGTAGTCCACGGTGGCGGCCGTGAGCGCACCGGCCCACTGCTCGTCGATGCGGTGGATCCGCACCGGTGTGCCGAAGTGGAGCACCCACTGGTCCTGCTCGTTGGGGCTGCCCTCGGTCGACCAGACGTCCCCGTCGTGGCCGTCCCGCGGCATCTCCGGGGAGCTGCCCGGGGCGGAATAGGTGGCCAGCGCCAACGGCCAGTCCGCGCCCGGGGTGTACGCGGCCACGTCGACGTCCCGGACCGAGTCCGCCAGCGGACGCCGCCAGGTGTCGTACGCCGCGGGCAGCCCGAAGAACCATGTCGGCGGCAGCGCGCCCGCGATCAGCAGCGCCATGGCCAACGGCACGGCCAGCAAACCCGCCAGATGGGCCGTCAGCAGCCCGCCGCGCGCCGTGGCCGTGCCTCCGGCGGGCGCGCCCTCGCGCCCGCCGGGCACCCACCCGTCGGCCCGCCGCAGGGCGGAGTGGCGGGCGCCCTCGAGCAGGGTGCGGCGCGCCCGGCTGCGCCGCTCACCGGCCGCGAGCAGCGCCGCCAGCGGCCGTCGCGCCGCCCCGGGCACCGCGTGGCGCATCCGCTGCCACCGCCGCTCCGCCGCCCGCGCCCGCCGCTGCCGCAGCGCCAGCCGCTCGGCGGCGGTACGGCCACGGCGGACGGTGGCGCGGGGCGCGGGCCGTACGGCGGGGCGGCGGAGGCCGCGGCGGGGTGCGATCCGCACTCCGGCGGCCCAGAGCAGCAGTTCGCCGAGCGGGGCCGCGGTGGCCTCGCCCGCCGTGCCCGTCTCGGGGTCGCCGTCCGTCCCGGCGACGGCGTACCGCACCCGGCCACCGAACCGCTCGACCGTACGCACCAGATTGCCGCCGCCCGCCCGCTCCAACCACCCGCGCACCGCCGCCCCGGACTCCGCCGAGGGGCCCGACTCCGCCGCGCCCTGCGGGTCGGCGTCCGCCATGGTCCGCCGGACCGTCCGGGACTTCGTCAGCACCACGGCGATCCGCCGTGGCCTGCGACGGGCCGGGAGCGTGTCGAGGACGTGCAGTACCCGGTCCACCGTGTCCGACGGGTCCTGCGGGGAGATGGGCACCGCCCCGACGGCCTCCCGCTCGCCCTCGTCCAGCGAACGCCGCACCCATGGCAGCGCCAGCACGTCGACCACGAACACCAGCCCGTCGGCACGGCGCAGACAGCCCAGCGCGTCCACCGACTCCTGCCGGGTGTACGCCGAGCCGGGCGGATCGTAGACGACCAGTGGCACATCGGCGCCGCGCAGCCCGGTCAGCGTGGTCGCGTGCGTCGCGACCGGCTCGGGGCGCAGTACCCCGCCGAGCGCCGCCACCCGCTGCCGCGCCTGCGCCAGCGCGCGGTAACGCACCACGCTCTGACCGGAGCCGGGCCCACCCGCCAGCACCACGGTCCGCGGGCGCGCCCGGCCTCGCCCCGTCCGGCGCGGCAGCGGCCGGGCGCAGGACGGACAGGACGTCTCCAGACGGCGCGCCCCGAACACCGGCGAGGCGGGCAGCCGCGCCCCGCAGCGGCAGACGTGGCGCAGCGCCCCGTACCCATTGGGCGCCAGTCGCCGGTGATCCGCCCCGCAGACCGGACACCGGTGCACCGGCAGCGCCACCGGCTCCCCGCACTCCAGATGCGGGCAGACGGCGCCCCGGTCGTGACGCCACCGCCCGGCCCGGTCCACGGCCGCCAGGGGCGCCCACCACAGCACCGCGCGGATGGCGAACGCCACCGCCCACAGCGCCAACTGGACCACCGCCGCCAACAGACAGAGCACGGCCGCCACCAGCACCACCAGCGGCAGACCGAGCAGGAAGGCCGGATAGCCGAGCCCGATCCACACCGCCCGGCGCTGTCCGTCCTCCCTTCTGACGTACGCCAGCCGGGCTCCGCCGCGGGCTTCGGTGAGCAGTGCGCGCCAGTCCTCGGAGCAGGTCCGGTACGCCCGCCGCAGATCGCGGAGGGCCGGGCCGTGGAGATAGGCCCGGTACGCGGGCTCCGCCGCGTCGCCACCGGGCCGGTGGTCGCCGGGCGCGGACACCGGGGAGGTGGCGGACGGCGGCGGGCCGGTCAGGGCGAGCCGCCGGAGGGGCGCCCCGAGAGCGGACAGGGCGCCGGTACGCACGCTCACCGGCCGTCCCAACACCGCCCACAGGATGGCCACATGGCGCCCCATCAGGACCAGGAAGAGCGCGGGCAGATTGAGGCCCAGTGCCACCGCCACCGCGATGGCCTGCGCGGGCAGGATGAACAGCGGCACCGGCTCACCCCTCGCCGCGCCGCAGCACCCGCCGCAGCAGTCGTCCCGGCGAGATGTCCTCGGGCGGCGCCACCGGTCCGTGTGGCTCCCCGGGCCCGTACGGCTCTCCGGGTCCGTACGGCTCCGTGGCTCCGGGCGGTTCCGCGGGCGCGGGGAGCGCCAGTTGGCCGACGGCGGCCACGGTCTCCTCCTCGCCCAGCAGCCCCTGCCGGTACAGACGCAGCACCCGCAGCGCCGCCTCATGCCGCCGCGCGGGCTCCGCCCCGGCGCCGGTGAGCCATACCCGTACCGCCGTGCGCGGCGCCTGCGTCCATGGCTCACCGCCCTCGGGCATCCCGAGCGGATCGGGCGGGCGCCGGGTCAGCACCGCGCACACCTCGGGCGTCAGGGCCGCCTCCCGCAGCGCCGCGGAGCCCTCCAGCGCCCTGAGCACCCCGGCCAGGACCGCCCGGCGATGGCTGTCGGCGAGCGCCCCGTCCGGCGGTGCGTCCGGACGGGGCGGCATCCCCGCGGGCTGTGGGCGAACCGTCGGCAGCAGGGCGGCGAGGGTGTCGCCGAACGGTCCGGGGCGGGCCGTCAGCCACTGCTCCGCCCCGTCCCGTACGGCCTCCGGCGCGACATCCGCCTCGGCCAGCCGCAGCCGGACCGCCTCGGCCACGAAGCGCGCCAGCGTGGACACCGCGCCGTCCGCCCCGGGATCCGGGAACGCGCCCGTCAGCAGGGCCTGCTCCAGGGTGTGGCGGGCGCTGTCCCGGAAGGCGGGGGAGACGGCGAGCAGCCGGGCGGCGAGCGGTGCGTCCAGACCGGCCGGGCCGGACGCCAGGGAGCGGTGCACCCCGGGCGGCAGGAGCTCGGGGCGTCCCGCGAGGGCGCCCAACAGCCGCTCGAGCGCGTCCCGTTCCGGCCGTGGGGCGGACTCCGCGTCCCAGCCGCCACGGGCGAGCGCGACCAGGGCGCACACGGTGCTGAGCCGCGTCACCGGGTGTGTGGCCGCCGCCGGGGGCACCGCGGACCAGAGGTCGGCGACGGTGTCGAAGACATCGAGGTCGTCCTCGGCCCAGGCGCGGGCGAGCAGTCCGGCGGCGGTGGCGTGCGGTGTGCTCCCGGTGGCCGGGGCATCCGCGGGCAGCGGTGGATCGAGGTGGAAGACGGCGCCGTGCCCGCCGCCGTGCCGCTCCCACACCTCCGGGACGGTGCCCACCAGCAGCCGGTGGTCGTCGTACGGCCGGTCGGTGTAGGTGACGAACGTCAACTCGGCGGCCAGCGGCGCCGGGAGGGCGTAGGAGACGGCGGTGAGCCAGTCCAGCACCCGTTCGCCGGAGGAGGAGACCAGCACCACCGGACCGGGTCCGTCCGATGCCGTCCCCCGCTCCAGCGCGCTCAGCACCGCCGCGAGGAGGTCCGCGAGCAGCCGCCCGCCCGCCGGGCCGCTCTCCCGGAGCACCCGCCGGACCCGGTCGGGGCCGACCGTGCTGCCCAGGGGCAGTTCGCCGATGTCCGGCAGCGGGCGGCCGTCGTCGGGGGCCGGGACCCCGGCCCACAGCGGGGCGCCCCACAGCTCCACCGGACGCAGCCCGGTCAGCTCCTCCGGCGCGGCGAGGACGGAGTGGCAGAAGTAGTTGCCCCAGCGGCCCGTGTAGTCCTGGCCGACACTGCGGATACGGGTCACCGCGCGCACCGCGCCGAGCAGGTCGTACGCGAACGCCACGGGATGGTCGGCCGGTTCGGCCGCGGCGCCCGGCGGCGGGGTGTAGGCCATCAGCGGCCGCAGCGCGTCCAGCGTGGTGCGGGGGACGTCCGCCGACACCGCGGTGAAGCGGAAACCGCCCTGCCGGTCACCGGCGCCGGGCGGCGCGGAGGAGTAGTGCGCCTGTCCGGCCACGGTGTCTCACACCTTTCCCCGGTCGAGCATCGCGAACCGGTGCAGCAGCCACATCAGCGGATCCTCCACCCGGTGCGGCCGTACCCCGCCGAGACCCAGGTCGGCGCCGCGCGGCGGGGCGCCCAGCATCGACAGGGCGAACAGCTGGTAGTCGGCGCAGGACTGGTCCAGCCGCAGGGCGAGCTGGCCCTCCCGCCACCCGGCCAGCAGCGCCCGCAGCTCGGTGTGGACGGCGGCGCGGTCATCCGCGTCGAAGACCGGACCGGGGGCGCGGGTGCGGTGCAGCGGCGAGCTGTCGGGCAGCTCCGGCCAGAGCAGATCCAGTTTGGTCAGCGCCACCGCGACCGGGATGGCCACCTTCCCGCCCCCGCCCGGGGCGTGTGCCTCACCGAGGTGGCGCAGCACCCGGGTGAGCACATCCACCGACGGTCCGGCGGTCCGCCCGGCGGTGCGGACGGCGCCGCCCCCGGCCGCGCCGGGCGCTCCGGAACCGGCCACGTCCCGCGGGTCGACCAGCACCACCACCGCGTCGGCCTCGGCGAGATAGCGCAGCTGGGTCTCCATCCGGTCCCGGGAGCCGAAGTGTTCGCCCGCGGTGTCCAGGAAGACCAGCGTGAGCGAGGTGTCGCGGCCGGTGCCGAACGCCCCGCGGCGGGTGCGGCCGAGCCGGTACACCAGCGGGCGGCCGCCGTCCCGCTCCTGGGTCTTGGGCACGGTCCGGTGGCCGTCGTACAGATGGCGCTCGTAGCGCTCCCGGTAGTCGTCGGTGGTGCGGTCGTCACACGGCACCAGCGAGGTGCGCAGCTCATCGCCGAGACGGTGCAGCAACTCATGGACCAGCACCGCGATATAGGTGCTCTTACCGGAGCTGACCGGCCCGGCGAGCGCCACGATCCGCCCCGGTGACTCCAGATAGCCCTCCGGCAGCCGGTCCCCGCAGGGGCGGCAGCGGCGCCGGGTGGTGAGATGCCCGCAGGTGCCACAGGTCGCCCGGCGGTCCAGCGGATCGGCCGCGGCCAGCCGCCGGTCCTCGGCGCACTCCCGGCCGCCGCTCGCGCAGACGAAGCCGAAGCCGTCGCGGCCGAGGCGCCGGAAACAGTGCGGACACACCCAGGTGCGCCCGCCGGGCCCGCCGCGCCTCAGCCTCATCTGTCCCTCACCCGCTTCACCCGCTTCACCCGTTTCAGCCGCCTCATTGGCGTTTCCCTCGTCCCACCTGGAGTTCGTGTGTCGGCGGATCGCGCAGCACCACCCCGTCGCCGACGGCGAAGCAGCGCAGCCAGTAGCCGCGCCCGCCGGGCCCCTTCCCGCCGGGCGCGGCCACCGTGAGCTCCACCGGCCGTCCGGCGGGCAGTTCGACATCCGTCAGCTCACCGAGCGTCTCGCCGTCGCCGGGAGCCAGCGGCCAGCCCTCGCCGTACGCCCGGACCAGCAGCAGCCGTTCGGCGCGTACGGCGGCCCGGGCGGTGAACACCGCGCGCAGGGTGCGCCGTCCGGGCAGCCCCGACCGGGTCAGCCGGTAGCCGACCTCGATCCGCGCGGGCAGCGATGTCAGGGACGGGGCGCCGCCCACCCGGGGCCCCGCACCGGACGCCACCGCCCGTGCCGCGATCTCCACCGCCGCGCCGTCCGCCACCGGGATCCGCGCCCCCGCCTCGTGCAGAGCGGCGGCGCGGGTCACGGTCCTGCGGCCCGCCGGGGCACCGGCCACCGTCCAGGACAGCTCCACCGCGTCCACCCCGTGCGCGGGCCAGTCGAACGCGACGGCCACCTCGCCGCCGAGCCGCCGCGCCTCGATCCGGCCGAGGCCGGGCAGCACCTCGACCCGCCGGTGCGGGCCGGTGACCGCCTCGTCCCCGGCCACGGTCACCACCAGCACCGTGCCGCTGCGCGCCGGGACCGGGAACCGCAGCCCGCCGGGGGCCGGTGAGCCCGCCAACGGCCGGGCGGCGGGCCGCAGTCCGGCCACCGGCAGCCGGGTGCCCTCGGGCCACGGCGGCGCGCCGTCCAGCAGATACAGCGCCGCGTCCCCGCCGTGCGGTGCGGGGAACCGGGCCACCAGCGCCGCCGGGTCGTCCGCCACCGGCTCCACCCGCAGCGCGGTCACCGGCCGTGGCGGGGAGACCGGGGTGGCCGAGAGCCGGACGCCCTCGGTGACGGTGCGCGCACCGTCCGGGCCGCGGTAGACCACGGCGATCCGATAGCGGTGGACGGTGCCGTTGGCCAGCCCGCCGTCGGTGAACCCGTCCCGGCGGGCGGCCACCTCGACCCGGCGTCCGCCGGCCCCCTCGCGGGTCACCTCCACCGACTCCGCCCCGGCCGGAGTCCGCCAGCCGCCGGTGACGGTGGTGTCGCCCACCCGCAGCCGTACGCCCGACACTTCGGGCCGGTGGTACACCGGCCCGCACACCGTGAGCGCGGACGGCGGGGTGTCCGGCCCCGCGCCGCGCCGTACCGCCACGCCGTAGTACAGCGGGCGGCCGACGAACAGGGCCGTGCCGTCGGGGGCGAAGGTGTCGCGCAGCGAGGTGGCGCCGGGGGAGTCCGGCCGCAGCGGGGTGCCGTCGAGCGCGGAGCGCGGCGGGCGGCCGGTGCGCCGGACCACCAGGTACTCCGGCTCCCCGGCGGTGGACGGAGTGGGCTCCCACTCCACCAGCACCCCCGCGTCGTCGGAGACGGCCCCGGCGCGCGGCACCGGGCGGGCGGGCAGCGCCCGGCGCAGCGCGTCGGAGCCGGGCAGATCCGCTGCGATCACCTCGGCCTCGTCCAGCAGCGCCCAGCCGCGGTCCGGATCGCCGCCGCGCAGTCCCGCGGCCCGCTCGCGCAGCCGTTCCGCCTCGGCCAGCCGCTCCCGGACATGGGTGGCGAGCGCCGCCGCCTCCTCCGGCAGCGCCCCGTCCGGGAACCGGTCCAGAACGGCGGCGGCCTCGGCGAGCAGCCCGTCGGCGGCCAGCCGCCGCAGCCGCCCGGTGACCGGGTCCGCCGCGCGCTCGTGGAGGACCGCGAAGACCAGCCGCCGGGCGTCCGCCTCGGCGACCGACAACTCCCCGACGGCGTGGGCGAGCAGCGTGGCGGCCCCGGCACGGGCCGCGCGGTGCTCCCGCACCGAGGCGGCCAGTTCGTACCGCAGCACCGCGCCGAGCTCCTCCGGGCCGTGTTCGCGCAGTATCTGCCGCAGCGCGGCGACCACACCATGGGCGGCGGTCTGGGCGGCGCTGTGCGGCAGCCGCGCCCAGCGGTCCGCCGCCCCGTCGAGCTCCCGTTCACCGGGCGGGGGCTGGCTGAACGGCGCGAGCGGGGCGGCGGCCCGGCCGCCGGGGCCGTCCGCGGCCAGGAAGTCGGCGAGATGGCGCAGCCGCAGCAGCGCCAACTGCCGGGCGCAGCGCGGGTACGCGGGGTGCGGGGCGGCGGCGGGCAGCGCGTCCGGCTCCCGCTCCTCGATCGTCGCGCCGCGCAGCGCCTCGCGCACCTGGGCCCCGGGCACGCCGTGGGCCGTGGCCAGCTCCTCGACGGTGGCGGGCGCGATCAGCCCGAGCCCGTCCGCGGCCTCCTCCAGCGCGGCCAGCAGCCGACGGCGGCCGTCGCCCTCGCGGCGGCCCTGTTCGGCCAGCGCGGTCCGTAACGGCTCCAGGTCGCCCGCCGCGGCGGCGTCGAACACCCGCTGGTGGAGCGGGTGTCCGGCCTCCAGCGCCTCGATCACCGGCCGGTACTTCAGCCGGGACCGGCCACGCCGCCAGCAGGCCCGGGCCTCCTTCACCGCCTCGGTGACCGAGGCGGCCGTCAACGGCTCCGCCAGCTGGTAGCGCCAGCGCAGGTCGTCCTTGAGCGGCAGCCCGTGGTCCAGCACCTCACGCCGGTAGCGCGCCTCGTCGAATGCCATCTCTCACCCCCCCACGGCGGTCCGGCCGCGGCCGGTTCAGGCGATCCGCTCCTTGGTGAGCGAGATCCTGGCCTCCTCCACCGCCTCCTCGGTCATACCGCCGATCCGCACCGTGAGGGTCAGCCGCTCACCGGTCTCCCGCTCGGTGGCCACGACCATGAGCAGCCCCGAGGCGTCCAGGGTGAACTCGCACTGGAGGGGCCAGCGCTCGGGCTTGTCCGGCGGGATGTCCAACTCACCGTCGGCGACGACCGTGTTGTGCCCCAGCTCGTCGGACTCGACCGCCCCGGCCTGCTCCATCACCTTGATGTGCACTTTCCGCTGCCCGGCGCGGATGGTGTAGAAGTCCTGCACCACCGCGACCGGCAACGCGTCGTTGGCGTGCACCAGATGGGTGACGTACTCCCGCTCCAGCTCCGTATCCCACACCTGGATGCCGTAGCCGCGCGAGGCGACGGTGGAGATCGTGTACGGCTGGTGGGTGATCCGGCCGGTGTCCGGCACCTGGGGCGCGTCCTCGGCGGACACCTCGCCGCTGTTGATCACGTACAGCGCGCGGTCCAGGGCGTACAGCGAGGCGCCGCGGGCCACCGCGAGATCCGGGTTGTGCAGCTTGGGGTCGAAGCCGAACTCCTCGCTCAGCCGCCGGGCCACGGCGGGCATCTTGGTGGCCCCGCCCACCAGCAGGACCTCGTCGAAGCGCGCCACCCCGCGCTCCCGGGCCAGTTCCACGGTGCGCCGGGTGAGGTCCACGGTGCGGTCCAGCAGGTCCCGGGTGAGCTCCTCGACCAGTTCCTGGGTCAGCTCGACCGGCTCCACCAGCCCCTGGTGCATCACCCGGACCGTATAGCCGCCCCGGAACGACAGCGCCTTCTTGGCCTCCTCGGCGTCCTTGCGCAGCTGGGTCTCGGTCTGCGGGTCGGCCAGCGGATCGCCCGCGTCCGGGAACCTGGTCCGGAAGGCGTCCACCAAGTGCAGAACCAGCCGGTCGTCCCAGTCGGCGCCGCCCAGCTCCTTGGCGCCGTCGGTGCACACCACCTTCAGCTCGCTGCCGCTCAGCGTCAGCACCGTGGTGTCGAAGGTGCCGCCGCCCAGGTCGTACACCAGGACGGCGTGGTCGCCGCCGTCCGCGCCCGCGCCCAGCGCGCCGTAGTCGAGGGCGGCCGCGATGGGCTCGGCCACCACGTCCAGCACCCGCAGGCCCGCGATCTCGCCCGCCTTGCGGGTGGCGTCGCGCTCGGCGATACCGAAGTACGCCGGGACGGTGATCACCACGTCCCGCACCTCATGGCCGCCGCTGACCCGTGCGTCGTCGGCGAGTTTGCGCAGCACCCGGGCGGAGATCTCCTCCGGGGTGAACGACCGGCCGTGGAACTCCCGGGTCACCGCCTCGCCCATGTCCCGCTTGATCAGCTGCACCACCGCGTCCGGGTCCAGTACGGCGGCGTCCTTGGCGGACTGGCCCACCACGGTGCCGTCCGCGCTCTCGAAGTAGACGACCGAGGGGGTGGTGTCCGAACCCTCCAGATTCCGCAGCACGGTGGGTCTGCCCACATCGTCCACACAGGCGATACAGGAATAGGTGGTGCCCAGGTCGATGCCGTAGACGGCCATGCGTTCCCCCTCCGCGGTGCTTCCCTGCCCCGATCACTACCCAGCCGACGGCGGTGTACCGTCCGGCGGCTCCCAGCGCGCCACCACGACCTCGGCCTTGCGCACCACCCGCTCACCGCGGGTGAATCCCGCCGCCACCACCCGCGCGACGGTGCGGTCCGCCTCCGGGGAGGCGGCCCCGGCGCGTCCCACCGGCCGGTGGGAGGCGGAGTCGAACGGCTCGCCCTCCTCCGGGGCGTACCGCTCGGTGCCGGTGCCCGCGAGGGTGTCCGCCGTCTCGTCGGCCAGCGCCCGCAGCAGCGTGCGCAGTTCACCGGTGTCCAGCGGGGCGTCGATCTGCTCGGCCTGGCGCAGGATCCGGTCGTGCAGCCGGATCAGTCCGTGGCGCACCAGGTCGAGGGCGGCGTCCAGCTCTCCGCGGCGCAGCTCCTGGAGCTCCGTGTGCAGCCGGGTGATGATCTCCTCGCGCCGGTCGGCGAGATCCTGCTGACGCGCCAGCGCGGTGGTGAACTCGGCGACGGCGCGCTCCAGCCCACTGTCCGGCCCACCGTCCGGACCGCTGTCCTGCTCGCTGTCCTGCCCGGTCGTACTGGGTTCCGTCTCCGGCACACGCGCCCCCCGAGTCTGTGCGGCGCGTCAGACCCTAGCGCAATCACCGTGCCCGGGTGCGGAACTGGCCCCGCGCCACGCGGAGTTGACCGCGCGGCGCTTACGACAGCAGCTTGTCGAGGGTGACGGGCAGTTCGCGGACCCGGACGCCGGTCGCGTGGTACACCGCGTTGGCGATGGCCGCCGCCGTGCCCACGATGCCCACCTCGCCCGCGCCCTTGGAGCCCATCGCGTTGGTGTGCGGATCCCGCTCGTGCACCCAGTGCGCCTCCACCGCGTGCACATCGGCGTGGGCCGCGATGTGGTACTGCGCGAAGTCGTGGTTGACCACATGCCCGAACCGCGGGTCCAGCACGCTGTGTTCGTACAGCGCCATCGACATCCCCTGCGTCATCCCGCCGATCAGCTGGGAGCGCACGGTCTTGGGGTTGATGACCCGGCCCACGTCGAACATCCCCAGCAGCCGGGCCACCCGCACCTCCCCGGTGTCCTGGTCCACCCGCACCTCGGCGAACTGGGCGCCGAAACTGTGCATCGCGTACCGGTCCTCGTCGGGGTTGACGGGCATATCCGCGGTGACCTCGAGGCCCTGTGCCGGGACCGTGCCCCCGTGGCCGGACTCCAGCACCTCGCGCAGCCGCGTCGCCGCCGCGCAGATCGAACTGCCCCAGCTGCTGATGCCGGAGGAGAATCCGGCGACCGACGCGGGCGGCAGCGCGGTGTCCCCGATCCGCACCTCCACCCGCTCCACCGGCACGTCCAGCGCGTCCGCCGCGATCTGGGTGAGCGCGGTCCAGGCGCCGGTGCCCAGATCGGCGGCGGCGATCAGCACCCGGTGGTGGCCGTCCGGGGTGACCCGGATGGTGGCGCTGCTCCCCGGGAGCCGGGGCGAGGGATATGTCGAGGCCGCCACTCCGCTGCCCAGCAGCCAGCGGCCGTCCCGGCGCGCCCGGGGCGCGGGATCGCGCCGCTCCCAGCCCGCCCGGCGGGCGCCCTCGCGCAGACAGGCCACCAGATGGCGGCTGGAGAACGGCAGTCCGGACTCCGGGTGGACCTCCGGTTCATTGCGGATCCGGAACTCCACCGGGTCCATACCGCAGGCGAGGGCCATCTCGTCCATGGCCGATTCCAGTGCGAACATGCCCTGTCCCTCACCGGGCGCCCGCATGATGGTGGGCACCGGGATGTCCAGGGGCGCCAGCCGGTGGGTGGTGCGCCGGTGCGGGGCGGCGTACATCATCCGGGTGCACACCGCCACCTGGTCCGCGTATCCCTTGGCCTTCGCGGTCTGTTCGGCCACCTCATGGGCGATGGCCGTGAGCCGCCCGTCGCCGTCGGCGGCCAGCCGGATCCGCTGGATCGAGGCGGGACGGTAGCCGACCAGCGCGAACATCTGCTGACGGGTCAACGAGAACTTGACCGGCCGCCGTACGGTACGGGCGGCCATCGCGGCCAGCACCGCGTAGGAGTGCGGGTAGACCTTCGAGCCGAAACCGCCCCCGACATACGGCGAGATCACCCGCACCCGCTCCGGTGGCAGCCCCAGCACCCCGGCGATCAGGGTCTGGCTGAACGACGAGCCCTGGGTGGAGCAGTACACCGTCAGCGCGCCGTCGTCCCAGCTGACCACGGCGGTATGCGGCTCCATCGGGTTGTTGTGCTCCATCGGCGTGGTGTAGGTGGCGTCCAGCCGGACCGGGGCCGACTCCAGCGCCGCGTCCACGTCCCCGAGCAGGCTGTCGGCGGGCGAGCCGTCCTGGAGCTCGCCCGGTGCCGAGCCGAACTGGGCGGCGTGCACCGGTTTGCGGAGGTCGTCGCTGTCCGCGCGGAGCACCACCTCGTGCTCCCGGGGCGCGTAGGTGAACCGGACCAGTCCGGCGGCGGCCCGCGCGGCCTCCAGCGTCTCGGCCACCACGGCTCCGGTGAACTGGCCGCGCCAGGCCACCTCATCGGTCTGGAGTACGGCGAGTTCGGGGTCGTCGGGCCAGGTCAGCGAGGGCGCGTTGAGATGGGTGAGCACCGCGAGCACCCCGGGTCCGGCCTCGGCCCCGGCGGTGTCCACCCCGGTGATCCGCCCGGCGGCGATGGTGGACTGGAGCGGATAGAGGTACACGGCGTGTTCCAGCGGCCATTCGAAGGCGTAGGTGGCGGTGCCGGTGACCTTCTGCGCGCCGTCGATACGGTCCAGCGGGCTGCCGATGGCGCGGGGCCGGGCGCGGACGTCGCTCATCGCCTCTCCTCCAGCAGTTCGAGCAGCACACTGACAAGGGTGTTGCGGGCGAGCGGCACCTTGAACGCGTTGCCCGGCAGCGGGCGCGCCGGGGCCAGTTCGGCCGCCGCCGCGTCCCGGAAGCTCTCCCGGGTGGCGGGCGCGCCGCGCAGCGCCGACTCGGCGGTGGTGGCCCGCCACGGCTTGTGCGCCACTCCGCCCAGCGCGATCCGCACATCCCGTACGGTGCCGTCGGCCACGTCCAGCGCGGCGGCCACCGAGACCAGCGCGAAGGCGTACGACGCCCGGTCGCGCACCTTGCGGTAGCGGGAGGCGGTGGTCAGCTGGGACGGCGGGGGCAGTTCGACACCGGTGATCAGCTCACCGCGCTCCAGCACGGTGTCCCGTTCGGGGGTGTCTCCCGGCAGCCGGTGCAGCTCGGTCAGCGGGATCCCCCGCTCCCCGTCCGTACCGCGCACGGTGACCACCGCGTCCAGCGCGGCCAGCGCCACCGCCATGTCGGAGGGATGGGTGGCCACGCACGCGGGGGAGGAGCCCAGGATCGCCAGATCGCGCTGATAGCCCTCCAGGGCCGAACAGCCCGACCCCGGCTGGCGTTTGTTGCACGGCGTGGTGACGTTCTGGAAGTACGCGCAGCGGGTGCGCTGGAGCAGATTGCCCCCGGTGGTGGCGAGGTTGCGCAGCTGGCCCGAGGCGCCCGACAGCACGGCCCGGGAGAGCACCGGATAGCGGCGCCGGATCCGGTCGTCGGCGGCGAGATCGCTGTTGGGGACGGCCGCTCCGATCCGCAGGCCGCCGTCGGGCAGTTCCTCGATCCGGTCGGAGGTCAGCCGCCGTACGTCGATCAGCACCTCGGGGGTGGCCACTTCGAGGCGCATCAGGTCCACCAGGTTGGTGCCCCCGGCGAGGTAGGCCGCCGCCGGCTCCTCGACCAGCGCGGTGACCGCGGAGGACACGTCGTCGGCGCGTTCGTAGCGGAAGGGCTTCATCGGTGCGCCACCTCCGCGATGGCCGGGACGATATTGGCGTACGCGGCGCAGCGGCACAGATTGCCGCTCATCCGCTCGGCGATCTCCTCGTCGTCCAGCACCACGTCGGTGGCGCCGGGATCCTTGCTCACCGCGCTCGGCCAGCCCGCCTCCGCCTCGTCCAGCATCCCGGCGGCCGAGACGATCTGGCCGGGGGTGCAGTAGCCGCACTGGAAGGCGTCATGGGCGATGAACGATTTCTGGAGCGGATGCAGCCCGCCGCCGTTCCCGTCGGCCAGACCGGCCGCGGTGACGATGTCCGCGCCCTGGTGGGCCACGGCCAGCGCGAGGCAGCCAAGTGCCCGCCGGCCGTCGAGCAGCAGGGTGCAGGCGCCGCACTGTCCGTGGTCGCAGCCCTTCTTGGGGCTGGTGTTCCCCAGCCGCTCGCGCAGGGCGTCCAGCAGCGTCGTACGGGTGTCGACGGTCAGCCGGTGCTCGGTACCGTCCACCCGCAGCGTGATCTCCACGTCCATGATCGAGTCCTTGATCGTTGTCCAGTCGGGATTCCACGCAGCTCCACCCATCATCGGATAAATACCCACCGACCGCCCGTCCGGCGGCGGTAGCCTCGCGTCTTGACGTGACCTGTGCCCAGTGATTCCATGTGGATCATCCACTGAGCCACTGGGAGAGGATGAGCGTGGAGGCACTGCCCCGCGAAACCATCGTCGACGTCCTGGAGAACCGCCTGCGGGAGGACATCTTCACCGGACGCCACCCGGCGGGCACCCTGCTGCCGCCGGAGCGCGAACTCGCCGAGGGGTACGGCGTCACCCGTACCACCCTCAAACACGCCTTCGGCCGTCTGATCCAGGCCGGACTGCTGGAGACCCGGCACGGTGTGGGCACCCGGGTCCGCGACTACGCCCGGCTCGGCGGCGCCGATCTGCTGCCCATGCTGGTGCGGCACAGCCCCGACTGGATCGGCGAGGTCTTCGAAGTGCGCCGCTCCGTGGGCGCGTTGATCGCCGAACGGGCCGCCGCCCGCGCCACCGAGGGACAGAAGGACGAACTGCGCACCGCGCTGGTCGCGGTGGGCGAGGCCCAGGACACCGACGCGGTGCAGCTCGCCGACGTCGAAGTGCACCGGGCGCTCGCCCGCGCCACCGGCAACCGGGTCTACGCCCTGCTCACCAACACCCTCTTCAACGCCTATCTGCCCGTGCGCACCGCCCTGTCCGGGCCGTTCACCGACCCGGCCGCCGCCCACGACCGGCTGGCACCGGTGGTCGACGCCGTGGTCCGGGGCGACCGGCGGGCCGCCCACCGGGCCGCCGAGGCGTATCTGACCGCCACCGAACGCATCATGCTGGAGGGCCTCGCATGAGTACGCGTACGAGCACCCCCGACCGCACCGGTACCCCGGGGACCGGATCCGTCCCCGGCACGCCCGACCGCCCCCGCCCGCCCCGCCGGGGCACCACCTTCCGCGAGACCATGCTCGGCCGGATCCGCCTCGACGGCGAGGACCACGACCGCCCGGTCCGCCTCGATCTGCGGGTCGCGGCCGACCGGGTGCTGCGCCCCTTCGGCACCACACCGGCCCTTCTCGCCGGGCGGATACGCGTCGCCGGGTGGGCCGACGACCCCGACGCCACCGGCACCCTGGAGATCTCCCCGCTCGCCCGGCGCCGGATCCGCTACCGGATCGAGTTCACCGCGGACGGCCGCCGCCTCACCCTCGACGGCTGGAAGTCCATCAGTCCGCGCCGCCCGATCGCCTCCATGACCGTGCTGCCGTACACGCTGTACGAGGACGGCGCGGCGGTCGGCTCCGGCACCGTACGGTTTCCGCCGGCCACCCAACTCCTGCCGTTCCTGGCCAGCTTCCGCTTTCCGCGCGGCGAGGAGAGCGCCCCGCTGCTCGCGCCGAAGTGGGACGGCACCCCCGGCCGGACCGAGGTCTGGTACACCACCGCGACCGATCCGGCCACCGGCACCGGGCTGTGGCTGCACCATGAACTCGTCGCCCCCGCCGACGGATCCCCGGCCTTCGCCCACGGCTGGGCCGCCGCCTTCCCCCGGAGCGGCCCGGTGCGCCACGCCCGCTTCGGCCCCACCCCCTGGACCCGTCCCGCCGAGGGATTCACCGGCGACGGCATCCAGGCCACTCCCGGTCAACTGAGCGGAGCGGCCGGTGAGTTCAGCTGGCAGCTGGCCGAACACCCCACCGACACACCGCTGTACACCTTCCCCCGCTGGTCCTGGCGGCGCCCCCGGCTGCCCGCCGCCCAGATCCTCCCGGCCGCCCGCGCCACCTACACCGGGACCTTCGCGTACCACGACACCACCCTCACCCTCGACGGCGCGCCCGGCGCCTCCGCCCGTATCTACGGCCATGGCAACGCCCACCGCTGGGCGTGGCTCCACGCCGACCTGGGCGACGACGGCGTCCTGGAGATCGTGGCCGCCGTCTCCACCCGGCCCGGCCTGCGGCGGCTGCCCCCGCTGGTCTTCCTGCGGCTGCGCCACCGCGGCCGCACCTGGCCGCGGCGGGCCGAGCGCGCCGCGGTGGGCTGGGCCGGACTCGGCCGCTTCCGCGCCGATGTCGCGCTGCCCACCTGGACGGTGACCGGCCGCGCCGGTACGCGCCGGATCCGCGTCGAGGTCACCCAGCCCGAGGAACGGACCCTGGCCCTGGACTACGCCGACCCCGACGGTTCGCCGGCGGTCTGCCGCAACAGTGAGAGCGCCGACGCCCACATCCTGCTCGAACGGTGGTGGGGCGGCTGGCGCACCGAGGCCGAATGGACCCTGGACGGCACCGCGCACGCGGAGGTGGGCGACCGATGAGCCCCGACACCCCCCGCACCCCGAGCCCCCGTGACGCCGTCTGCACGGCCGCCGCCCGGCTCCGCGCCCCGGACCCCGGCGGCAGCCTCGACGGCCTCGTCGCGGCCCTCCTCGCGGACGACGGCGCCACCCCGTGGCCCGGCCGGGTCTCCCGGCGGCTGGAGACCGTGCTCTCCTCGATGCCGCTGCCCGCCCGCGCCGGTGTGCGCGCCGCGGCCGCCGCGGTCGACGCCTTCGCCCTCGCCACCACCGGCCGGCGGCTCACCGCCCTCCGCCCGGCCGAACGGGAGCGGCTGATCGGCTCGCTCGGCGCCCGGTCCGCGCTGCTCCCGCTGTTCGACGTGGTCAAGGTCCCCGTCCTGCTCGCCGCCGGCACCGAGCGGCTGCTCGACCAGGGCGGCCACCGGCCGGGCAGTGTCCTCCCGCGCCAGGACCCGCCGCTCGACTGCACCCCGGCCGACGCCTGGCCCGCCCGCTCCACCGCCGACGCCGTGGTCATCGGATCCGGTGCGGGCGGCGCCGTGGCCGCCCGCACCCTCGCCCGCGCCGGACTGCGCGTGGTCGTCCTGGAGGAGGGCCACCACCACTCCACCACCTCCTTCGGCAGACGCACCCCGCTGGACCGCTTCACCGAGCTGTACCGGGACGGCGGCGCCACCGTGGCCGTCGGCAATCCGCCGCTGCTGCTGCCGGTCGGCCGGGCCGTCGGCGGCACCACCGTCGTCAACTCCGGCACCTGCTACCGCACCCCGGACCACGTCCTGGAGCGGTGGCGCGGCACCTTCGGGTTCGCACTCGCCGACCGCTTCGAGCCCGCGCTGGACGAGGCCGAGAGGACCGTTCAGGTGGCCACCCAGCCGCTGGACGTGCTCGGCAACAACGGCCTGCTCGCGCTGAGCGGCGCCGAGCGGCTGGGCTGGGCGGCGGCGCCACTGCGCCGTAACGCCCCCGGCTGCAAGGGCTCCTGCCAGTGCGTCGTGGGCTGCCCGACCGGCGCCAAGCAGAGTGTGCAGCTGTCCGTACTGCCCGACGCCTGCGCCGCCGGAGCCCGCATCGTCACCGGCGCCCGGGTGCGGCGGATCCTCGTCGAACGCGACCGCCCCGGCGGACCGCGCGCCGCCGGGGTCAAGGTGCGGCGCGAGGACGGCCGCACCCTCGAGATCCTCGCCCCGCTCGTGGTCGTCGCGGCGGGCGCCCTGGAGACACCCCCGCTGCTGCGCCGTTCCGGACTCGGTGGCCACCCGATGCTCGGCCGCAATCTGAGTGTCCATCCGGCCACCAGCGTGGCGGGGCGGTTCGACCAGCCCGTCACCGCCTGGGAAGGGGTGCTCCAGAGCGTCGGGGTGGAGGAACACCACGCCGACGGCATCCTGATCGAGGCCACCGCCACCCCGCCGGGGATGGGCTCCTTCGTCCTCCCGGGCCTCGGCGGGGAGCTCCGCCGCGAACTGGAGACCTCCGACCGGCTGGCCACCTTCGGCGCCATGATCGCGGACCGGCCGTCCGGCCGGGTGCTGGGCCGGGAGCGCACCCTGCTCCGCTACGGTCTGGACCGCCGGGACGCGGGCCGTCTGGTCCGTGCGGTACGCGCCATGGGCGCACTGCTGCTCGCCGCGGGCGCGGAGGAGGTGCTGACCGGTATCCCCGCCACCCCACGGGTGCGCGGTCTCGCCGAACTCGACGCCGCTCTCACGAAGGTGAGCGCCCGTCAGCTGCATCTGTCGGCGTTCCACCCCACCGGTACGGCCGCGGCGGGCGGCGATCCGCAAGTCGCCCCCGCCGACCCCGCGGGACGGCTGCGCGGGGTGCGGGGGGTGCTGGTCGCCGATGCCTCGGTGCTGCCCAGCTGCCCCGAGGTCAATCCGCAACTGTCCATCATGGCCGCCGCCCTCGCGGTGTGCGAAGCCCATCTGGAGGGCGCGGGAGTGACCGTGGGGGTGTCGGGCGGTGTCTCATGACCGGCCCGCCGGGCCTGTCGGGTGTCTCCGGCCCGTCCGGCCCGGCTACGCCTCGGCGGTCACGATGCCGATCACCTCGGTGACGGCGGAGAAGTCGGGGGAGAGCCGGTTCTTGGTCATGGCGAACGCCAACCCGGTCGACACATCCCCGAAGGTGTAGCTGCCGCCCGCGCCACCCATCCCGAACACACCGGCCTCGCGCCCCGACCCGTCGGGCAGCCCGAGCGCGAACCCCAGCCCCCAGGTGGACTCGTTGCCGTAGATCCGGTCGGTGCCGCTCGCCGCCACTGAGGTGATCTCCCGCAGCCGCGCCGGGGAGACGAGCCGGACACCGGGGACATCGCCCAGCAGCGCCGCGTACAGCCGGGCCATGGCGCGGGCGGAGGTCTTGCCGCCCGCCGGGATATCGGCTTCCAGGATGTCCGTGCGGTTGCCCAGCTCGGCAGTCGGGAACGTGCACTTCGGCCCGGCCCTGAACATCGGCAGCTCCTCGGGCAGCCCCGCCAGCATCTCCGCGGCGCCCGGCGCGTCCTCCAGCGGGGCCAGCCTCCCGTGTTCGGACACCGGCATCCCGAAGTACAGCTCGTCCGCCACGCCCAGCGGTCCGGTCAGCTCCTCGCGCAGCACCCGGGCGAGGGGACGGCCGGTCACCCGGCGCACGATCTCACCGACCATGTAGCCGAAGGTGTACGCGTGATAACCGACCGCCGTGCCCGGCACCCACCAGGGCTCGGCGTCGGCGATCACCGCGCACATCCGCTCCCAGTCGCACAGCGCCTCGCGGGTGGTGTCCAGCGGCAGCCCCGGCACCCCGGCGGAGTGGGTGAGCACCTGCCGTACGGTCACCTTCTCCTTGCCCCGGGCGCCGAACTCCGGCCACAGCTCCGCCACCGGGGTGTCGTAGCCGAAGGCACCCCGCTCGGCGAGCAGATGCACCAGCGCCGAGGCGGCCGATTTACCGATGGAGTAGTTGTAGAACACGGTGGCCGGGGTCACCGCCCGCCCGGTGGCCGGGTCGGCCACCCCCGCCACCACGTCCACCACCGGCTCCCCGTGCCGGTAGACCGCCACCTGCACGCCGCGCTCCGCCCCCGACTCCACCATCCGGTCGACGCTCCGCCGGACCCGCTCCCGCATACCGCCCATCACCGCTCCTCCGTGCCGACCCTTCCGGTCCCGCCCGTCGAAGGGTGGACCGGACCGCGACGCGAAACTCATCGCCCGGTCGGCGCGGCGGCACCGCTCGGCCCGGCACGGCGGGTCCGGCCGCCCCCGCCGTGCCTTCCGCCGACCGCCTCATGAGCGGTCGGCCGCGACCTCCAGATGCGGCAGATAGTGATCCATCCGGTCCCGCTTGGTACGCAGATAGGTGATGTTCTCCTCGCGCGGCGGGGTCAGCAGCGGCACCTGCTCGCTGACGTCGATGCCGTGGCGCAGCAGCGCCTCCCGCTTGAGCGGGTTGTTGGACAGCAGCCGTACCGACCGCACCTGGAGGTCGTGCAGCATCTCGGCCGCCACCTGGTAGTCGCGGGCGTCGGCGGGCAGCCCGAGGGCGAGATTGGCCTCGACGGTGTCCATCCCCTCCGCCTGGAGCTGCATCGCCTGCAACTTGGAGAGCAGACCGATGCCCCGGCCCTCATGGCCGCGGAGATAGATCAGAATGCCGCGGCCCTCGCGCGTGATGGTGTTCAGCGCGGCGGAGAGCTGATCTCCGCACTCGCAGTGTTTGGAGCCGAAGGCATCTCCGGTCAGGCACTCCGAATGCAGTCGGGTAAGGACATCCTCACCCTCGACATCACCGTATACCAGGGCTATTTGTTCATCCCCGCGATTGAGGTCGAGGTAGCCGACCGCGCGGAATTCGCCGTACACGGTGGACAGTTGGAGATTCACCACGCGCTTGGCACCCGCGGTGCGAGCGCTGGAGTCGAACACGCTATCACTTACTGTCATGTCCCGATCCTATCTGGCAAACTGCCTGCGGTGTAGGTGAAAATGGCGAGCACGTGTCAACACGATGCCCCGGTGTACGAACGAAAGGCCCGAAAAACATGAGCAGTTCGGGAGCGCGACCACAGATCCCGGATCTTCTGCCGACGGATACGACGGAGGACGTGAGGGCCCGCGGAGCCCGGGTCGCCGTCCTGCCGGTGGGGAGTTTCGAGCAGCACGGCGCCGGGCTCCCGCTGATCACCGACACGGTCGTGGCCAGCGCCATCGCCGCCGAGATCGCCGCGGCCCACCCGGTGCTCGCACTGCCCCCGATCACCGTCTCCTGCTCGCACGAGCACGCGGACTGGCCGGGCACGGTGAGCATCTCCGCCACCACCCTGCACGCCGTCGTCCGGGACATCGCCGCATCGCTGCGGGGCTCCGGCATCCACGCGCTCGCCGTGGTCAACGGACACGGCGGGAATTACGTGCTGCGGAACGTGGTTCAGGAATCCGCGGGCACCGGCACGCGTATGGCGCTTTTCCCGGGCTCGGCCGACTGGGCGGCCGCACGTGAGCGGGCCGGAGTGCAGACGCCGTCCAACAGCGATATGCATGCGGGAGAAGTGGAGACTTCCATCCTCCTGCGGGTCCGCCCGGAACTCGTCCGGCCCGGCCAGGAAAAGGCCGACTGGATAGCGGATGACCGGAAGCATCTGCTCACCCTCGGTATGTCCGCCTATACGGAGTCCGGGGTCATAGGACGCCCCTCCCTGGCATCCGCCGAAAAGGGAAAGGAGCTTCTCGCCGGTCTCGTCGATTCCTTCGATGAGTATCTCTCCTTGCTCGGTGCCCCGGAGGAGACGCGATGACGGACCGCACCGCCGAGCTCGACGCGACGCGGGCATGGGATCTGCTCCGCACGGTCCGGACCGTGGCGGAGGCCGCGACGGCCGGTCTGGTCCGGGGCGCGGACGGTACACACCGGTGGCGGCAGCCCGCCACACCCGAAGCCGGGGAACTCGCCGCGCGCTATACCCCGCTGTGCCTGGCCGGGCCCCGGCTGGTGGTGGCGCAGCTCGGCCAGAGCCTGGACGGATTCATCGCCACCCGCACCGGCGACGCCGACTATGTCACCGGCGAGGAGGACCGCCGCCATCTGCACCGGCTGCGGGCGCTCACCGACGCGGTGCTGGTCGGCGCCGGGACCGCCGCCGCCGACGACCCCCAACTGACCGTCCGCGCCTGCGCCGGTGACCATCCGGTGCGTGTGGTGATCGATCCGCATGGCCGGGTTCCCCTCACTCGCCGTGTCTTCACGGACGGTTCAGCGCCCACGCTGTGGGTGGTGGCCGCCGACGGCGAGCGCCCGGCCGCCCCGCGGGGCGTGGAGGTGCTGACGCTGCCGGACCGCGACGCGTTCGCCCCCCACCGCCTGGTGGACGTACTCGCGCGGCGTGGCCTGGGCCGGATACTGGTCGAGGGCGGCGGGGTGACCGTGTCCCGCTTTCTGTACGAGCGGGCGCTGCACCGGCTCTACGTCACGGTGGCGCCGGTCCTCATCGGCGACGGCGTCCCCGGACTCCGGTTCGCCGGCACCCCGGTGCTGCGGGACGCGCTCCGGCCGCCCGTGCGCCGCGGTGTCCTCGGCGAGGACACCCTCTTCGACCTCGACCTGGGGACGCCGCAGTCCGGCGATCCACTGGCTGATGAGGACCGCGATACCGGGCAGGCTCGCCGCGAAGGTGAGCACCCCGTACACCACGGCCACCGAGAGCCCCTGGCCCGCGCCGAGCCCCGCGGCGCCGAAGGCCCAGGCGGTGACCCCCTCGCGGGGGCCCCAGCCGCCGACGTTCAGCGGCAGGGCCATGGCGATCAGGGCCAGCACCAGCAGCGGAACCAGCACGGCGACCGGAGCGGTTGACCCCGCGGCCCGCGCGGCCAGCAGGAACATGGCCACATGCCCGGTCAGCACCACCACCGAGGCCACCGCCACCCCCGGCCAGCTGCCGCGGGCCAGCAGCCCGCGGCGCGCCTCGGCCAGCGCGCCGCGGAGCGCCCGCCGCCCCTTGGCGGGCCGGGACGCTCCGCGCCGCCGCCACACCACCAGTGCCACCGGCCCGGCCACCGCCACGGCCAGGACCGCCGCGACACCCGGGGCCGCGGCCACTCGCCCGGCCACCCGTCCGCCCTGCTCCAGCGCCACCGCCGGATGCGCCAGCAGCAGCACCACTCCCAGCGCGATCAGCACCACCTGGCCCGCGACCCGTTCCAGGACCACCGCGCGCACCCCGCGCCCGACATCACCGGCGGTGCGCCCGTGCCGTACCGCGCGGTGCACATCGCCCAGCACCCCGCCGGGCAGGGCCGCGTTGAGGAACAGCGAGCGGTAGTAGTCCGCCACGGCCCGGCCGAGCGGCAGCCGGATCCGCAGCCCCCGCGCCACCAGACACCAGCGCCACGCGCTGAACACCGTGGTGAGCAGGCCCAGTCCGAGCGCGCCCAGCAGCGTCGGCCCGTCGATCCTGCGCAGCCCGTCGACGAACGCGCCCGTGCCCAGCCGCCACAGCAGCACCGTGAGGATGACCGCACCGGCCACCGCGCCGAGCCGCGCCCGGACCGCCCCGCTCATGCCACCGCCTCCCCCGGTACGGGCAGCGCCAGCAGATCGCGGTGGTGCACCACCGCTCCCAGCCCGCCCGTTTCGCACACCGCGAGGCGGCGCCGCAGATACGCGTCGGCGCGCGCCCCGAGGTCCGGCCGCTGCTCCTTGGCCGCGCCGATCCACCCCCGCAGCCACTCCGCCGTCAGCGCGGACTCCTCCGGGCCGAGATGCCATGGACTGCTGTGCGTCCGCACCACCATGCCCTGCCGCTCGAACGACGCGGTGGCCACCGTCACCGCGTCCGGACCCAGCAGCACACCACGCCGCTGATGGGCGTTGAACGCGTCCAGGATCTCCTCGTCCAGCGGATCGGCCGGGGTCAGCTCGACCCGTCCCACCACCGAAAGCGCCAGCAGCACCGGGCACTTCGCCGCCGCGCACAGCGCGGCGAGCCGGTCGATCTCCTCCCGGGTGAGCACATCCAGCAGCGCCGAGGCGGTCACCAGCGAGGCCCCCGCCAGATCGTCGGCGGTCAGCCGTCCCAGATCCGCGCGCCGCGTCTCGACGGCCACCGGTGTGCCCCCGGCGTCGCACGGCGGCTGCTCGACGGCCCGCTGGAGCAGCCGCGGATCCCGGTCGTGCAGCACCCAGCGCTGCGGTACGTTCAGCCGGGGCGCCAGCCAGCGGCCCATCGACCCGGTGCCGCAGCCCAGGTCGTGCACCACCAGCGGACCGTCCGGACAGGGCCGCGCCGCCAGCTGCGCGCGCAGCGAGTCCAGCAGCTCGGGGGCGCGGGCCGCCGCGTCGGCACCCTCGCGCAACTCCAGCCAGTCGGGGGTGTAGCGCGGTGTATCGGTCGCCGTCACGCGGCCCTCCCGGTGTTCCGGCGGAGCCCGTCCAGCGCAGTGGCCAGACTCCGCGATGTCGTGTCCCACCCGTCCAGGGCGCTGCGGCGGCCGCGCGCGGCCTCCCGCAGCCGCCCGCGGGTGGCGGGCTCACCCAGCCAGCGGCGCAGCGCGGCGGTGAGCGCCTCCGGGTCCTCCGGGGCGATGAGCATGCCCGGCACACTGCCGTCCGGCGCCTTGCCCACCGCCTCCGGCACCCCGCCCACCTCGGTGGCGAGCACCGGAATCGCACGGGCCAGCGCCTCGGTGACGGCCATGCCGTACGTCTCCGCGTGCGAGGGCAGCACCAGCAGATCGGCGGCGGCGTAGCTGGCCTCCAGCTCCGCGCCCGAACGCGGTCCGGCCAGCCGCAGCCGGTCCTCCAGACGCGCCCTTCCGATCAGCTCCCGCACCCGGGCCACATAGCCGGGATGCCGGTCGAGCCCGCCCACCAAGGTGCACTCCCACGGCAGATCGCCGATCCCGGCGAGCGCCTCGACCAGGCCCCGCTGTCCCTTGCGCGGGGTCACCGACGCCACGCACAACAGCCGCGTACCGTCCTCGCCGCCCTCCGCCGCGGGCCCCCTGTCGGCGCCGGGCGCGGCCACATGCACCTGACCCGGGGCGAGTCCGTGCAACTCCACCAGCCGCCGCGCCGCCCAGTCGCTCGTGGCCACCACCGCGCCCACCGCGCGCAGCGTCCGGCCCTCCAGGGCCTGGAGATCCGCCGACCGGCCCGGGGCGAGCCCGGTCTCGTCGCCCAGCGGCAGATGCACCAGCACCGCCAGCCGCAGCCGCGCCACCTCGGGGACGATGAGATAGGGCACCGCGCAGGCCACCAGCCCGTCGAGGAGGACCACACTGCCGTCGGGCAGCTCCGCCAGGATCCGGGCCAGTTCGGCACGGGACCCCGCGGTCGGCTGCGGCCACGACCCGGCCACCGGGTGCTCGTGCACCTGCCAGCCGGCGCCGGGCAGATCCCGGCACACCCGCAGGTCGTAGACGTTGCCCCCGCTCGGCGCGGTGGGGTCGTGCACATCGCCGGGCATCACGATGTGCACCGCCCGCGGTTCCTCGCCGCTCACAGAGCACGCTCGTAACTCGCCCAGGCGATATGCGACTCGTGCAGGGTGACCGTCAGAGCGGAAAGACCCCGGGCGCCCTCGCCCAGCGCTCCCGCGTGCACCCGCTCGGCCAGCCGGTCGGCGATCACCTTGGCCAGGAACTCGGTGGAGGTGTTGATGCCCGCGAAGTCCGGTTCGTCGTCGAGATTGCGATAGCTCAGCGCTCCGGTGACCTGCCCGAGTTCACGGGTGGCCAGTCCGATGTCGACGACGATGTTGTCGTCGTCCAGCTCGGTACGGCGGAACGTGGCGTCCACGAGGAACGTCGCTCCGTGCAACCGCTGCGCGGGACCGAAGACCTCGCCGTGGAAGCTGTGAGCGATCATGATGTGGTCGCGGACGGTGATGCTGAACAACGGATGACCCTCCAGGTGCGCGCGTCGGGCCCGTCTGCCGGGGCACGCCGTGTAGTACGGCCGATGCGTTCCCCGTGTTCAGACCGATTTCGCGATGACCTCAGGGCCCGTACAGCACACGATGGCAGAGTCCCGGAAGGTCACCCGAGGCGAGCCTCGGCAACACCTCCGGCAGCTCCTCGAAGGCGCACTCCCCGGTCACCAGCGCGTCGAACGAGGAGTCGGCCAGCAGCTCGAGCGCCAGCGCGAGACGGTCGCCGTAGCCGCGGCGCGGGCCCCGGTTCGGCGACACCGTGCCCACCTGGCTGCTGCGCACGGTCAGCCGCCGCGAGTGGAACGCCTCGCCCAGCGGCACACTGATCCGCCGGTCGCCGTACCAGCTCAGCTCCACCACGGTGCCCTCCGGGGCGAGCAGTTCCAGCGAGCGGGCGAGCCCGGCCTCGGTGGCGCTGGCGTGCACCACCAGATCGCAGCAGTCCGCGGCCTCCTCCGGCAGCGCGAACTCCACCCCGAGCGCCGCCGCGACACCGGCGCGCGCCGGATCCGCGTCCACCAGCTGCACCCGTACGGCCGGAAAGCGGGCCAGTACGGCGGCGACACCCGCCCCGACCATCCCGGCTCCCACCACCGCGATCCGGTCGCCGAGCAGCGGCGCGGCGTCCCATACGGCGTTCACCGCGGTCTCCACCGTCCCGGCCAGCACCGCCCGCGCCGCGGGCACGTTCTCCGGCACCACGGTCACCGCGCTCGCCGGAACCACATAGCGGGTCTGGTGCGGATACAGACAGAACACCGTGCGCCCCAGCAGCTCCCGGGGCCCCCGCTCCACCTCACCGACGCTGAGATAGCCGTACTTCACCGGCGCGGGGAACGCGCCCTCCTGGAACGGCGCCCGCATCGCGGTGTGCTGGCTCTCCGGCACCCCGCCGCGGAACACCAGGGTCTCCGTACCCCGGCTCACCCCGGAGCACAGGGCGCGCACCACCACCTCACCGTCGGCGGGTTCGGGCAGTGACACCTCCCGTATCTCGCCGTGGCCGGGGGAGCGGAGCCAGAAGGCGCGGGCGACGCGCTCCATCGAGGTCCTCCAGAAGGATCGCGCTGAACAGCTGAACAATCGGGCGGCGGCACACGTACGGATAGCCAGCCGCGATCACGGTACGCGGCACTCTTCCACTCCGCCACACAGCCGGAGGGTGCACGGTGGCAACCCTGAATGACACGTACAACACCAAACCGCTGCGACAGGAGACCGCGGCGGGGGCGGGAGCACAGCTTGCCCTGCTCGCCCTCCTCGGCACGGCACTCGGTCTCGGCCCGGCGGGATGGCTGACCGGACTGGTCTTCGCCCTCGCCACCTGGGCGGTGCTCAACCGCGCCGTGTCCCGTTCGTGGCTGCGCTCGTTCGGGGCGGCCAACCGCGTCACCCTGGCGCGGGCCACCCTGGTCGGCGGGGTGACCGCGATGGTCGCGGACTCCTTCCAGAGTCCACCGCAGGTCACGGTGCTGGTCGCACTCACCGCGGTGGCCCTGATCCTGGACATGGTGGACGGCAAGGTGGCCCGTCGTACCGGTACGTCGTCCCCGCTGGGCGCCCGCTTCGACATGGAAGTGGACGCGTTCCTGATCCTGGTGCTCAGCGTCTATGTGGCCACCTCGCTCGGCCCCTGGGTGCTGCTGATCGGGGCCATGCGCTACGCGTTCGTCGTGGCGTCCCGGTTCCTGCCGTGGCTGCGCGGCGCACTGCCGCCGAGCACGGCCCGCAAGACGGTGGCCGCGCTCCAGGGCATCGCCCTGCTGGTGGCCGGGGCCGCGATCCTGCCCAGGGCAGCGGCCTTCGCCGAAGTGCTGCTCGCCCTGGCCCTGCTGAGCTGGTCGTTCACCCGTGACATCGGATGGCTCTGGCGCACCCGCCACCAGCGGGCGGAGGGCTGACCGTAGCCGGACCGGTGACGCGCTCGGCCCTGCGACGTAGCCTGCGGCCGACCGCCACCGCTACCACCCTGAACACGCTCAGTCCTTTCGCGGGGCGTAGCCGGGCACCCGCTCGCCAGGTGTGTCCTCCGGGGCTGCTGATGGGCCGTCACCTCGGTGTGGTCGACCGGATGCGTGTCACACCGGTCGACGGCGCCTCCCGCGCCGTCCCGTTCCGGTACGGCCCTGCCCCCGGGACAGGCGCCATACGACTGATCAGTCGAGGCAGAACTCATTGCCCTCGGGGTCGGCCATCACGATATGCCCGGTGCCGAGCGGGGGAGCGGGCTCATGGCGCTCGAGCCGGGTGGCGCCGAGGGCGACGAGCCGTTCCCCTTCCGCCTCCAGCGCCGCCATCCGCGCGTCACCCTCGAGCCCAGGGGCGGCTCGCACATCGAGGTGCACACGGTTCTTGGCCCGCTTGCCCTCCGGCACCCGCTGGAAGAAGAACCGGGGCCCGGAGCCCGCGGGGTCGACCACCGCCGAGGCGTCATTGCGGTTCTCGGGCGGTACGCCCATCGCCTCCAGGGCCTCCTGCCAGGACGCGAACCCCTCGGGTGGATCCTGAAGTCGGTAGCCCATGGCCTCGGCCCAGAACGCGGCCAATCCGGCCGGGTCGCCGCAGTCGTAAGTGATCTGGACATCGCGGGCCATCTCAGCTCGCCTCCCGTCGGGTCTGCTGCCGGGTCTGTTGCTCGGTGTGCCGGTGGAGGTCGCGGAGCAGGCACACCTCCGAAAGATGGTGGATCAGCTCGCGGTTGATATGCAGCACCAGCGCTGCCAGCGGATGGTCGGCGTACAGCCCCTCCGCCTCGCCGCACGGGCGGGCAAGACCGGTTTCGCCGAGGGACTCGACCCCGGCCAGCCACGTGGCGTACTCCGCGTCGAGCTGGGCCAGCGCCTCGGACGCGGTCGCGGCGTACTGGAACGACTGGTAGTCGGTGGGCGCGCGGCCGAAGTGCGAGGCGCTGCGTACCGCGAGCACACCGACGATCACATGCCCGAGCCGCCAGGCGATGGTCGTGAACGGTGGCGGGTCGGTCTCCGGCATGGCGAAGTCGATGGTCATCGCTCCGCCACCGGCCTGCACCGCCGCGGTGCCGGTGCCGCGCGGCCGCACACTCCAGCAGTCGGGTACCGGCTCCCAGAAGTACTCGTCGTCGGTGAGCCCGTCCAGGCGGTCACGCAGCTGATGGGTCCAGTGCCAGGCGATCTGATCTCGGAGCAGGGGGTTCCAGGTCTGGTCGGTCATGGTTCCAGCCTCCCGCGTACAGCGGACACCGGCATGTGCCGTCGGAGTCGCCCCGCGGCTCCTGAAGGATCCGGGAAACGCGAAGTGCCGACCGAGAGGAGACTCGACCGGCACTCACACAGCCCGTGGGCTGATCACTATGTGTCCGAGGGGGGACTTGAACCCCCACGCCCGATAAAGGGCACTAGCACCTCAAGCTAGCGCGTCTGCCATTCCGCCACCCGGACCAGGTGTCCGTCGTTCGGCCCGCGGCCGTTCCGACGTGGAAACCATAGCAAACATCCGGGCGTGCTCGATCACGCGTGCTCGCCCGCCCCGCACGGCTCCGGGGCGGGGCGGCGGAGCGTTTACCGGGGCATGACGACCGTATCGCCGCCTTGGGCTGGACGGGCGGGCGAGGGAGGATGGCTCGTGGACCCCGTCGCGGGCCGGCCCGGGTACGGGCGGGCGCTCCGCGGCAGTGAAACAGGAGGAGGCAGCGTGAGTGAGTCGCTTTCGGACGCGACGACGGCCGGTGCGGTCAGGGGCGAGGACGAGGTCGTCGACCTCTGCCGCGATCTGATCCGTATCGACACCAGTAACTACGGTGACCACTCCGGCCCCGGCGAGCGGGTGGCCGCCGAGTACGTCGCCGAGAAGCTGGCCGAGGTGGGGCTCGAGCCCAAGATCTTCGAGTCGCACAAGGGCCGGGCCTCGACGGTGGCGCGGATCGAGGGCGAGGACCCCTCCCGCCCGGCGCTGCTCATCCACGGCCATACCGATGTGGTGCCGGCCAACGCCGAGGACTGGACCCACCACCCCTTCTCCGGGGAGATCGTCGACGGCTGCGTCTGGGGCCGGGGCGCGGTCGATATGAAGGACATGGACGCGATGACGCTCGCGGTCGTACGCGACCGGCTGCGCACCGGCCGTAAGCCCCCGCGCGACATCGTGCTGGCCTTCCTCGCCGACGAGGAGGCGGGCGGGGTGTACGGGGCGCGGCATCTGGTCAATCGGCACCCCGAGCTCTTCGAGGGCGTGACGGAGGCGATCGGCGAGGTCGGCGGCTTCTCGTTCACCGTCAACGAGGACCTGCGGCTGTATCTGATCGAGACCGCCCAGAAGGGCATGCACTGGATGCGGCTCACGGTGGAGGGCACCGCGGGGCACGGCTCGATGACCAACAACGACAACGCGATCACGGAGCTCGCGGAGGCGGTCGGGCGGCTCGGGCGGCACAAGTTCCCGGTGCGGGTGACCAAGACCGTGCGCTCGTTCCTGGACGAGCTGTCCGACGCGCTCGGCACCCCGCTCGACCCGGAGGACATGGAGGAGACGCTCGCCAAGCTGGGCGGTATCGCGAAGATCATCGGGGCGACGCTCCAGAACACGGCCGCGCCGACGATGCTCGGTGCCGGTTACAAGGTCAATGTGATCCCCGGGCAGGCCACCGCCCACGTCGACGGACGCTTCCTGCCGGGGTACGAGGAGGAGTTCCTCGCCGACCTCGACGGCATCCTCGGCCCGCGGGTCAGGCGCGAGGACGTACACGCGGACAAGGCGCTGGAGACCAGCTTCGACGGGGCGCTGGTCGACGCGATGCAGTCGGCGCTCAAGGCGGAGGACCCGATCGCCCGCGCCGTGCCGTACTGCCTGTCGGGCGGGACGGACGCCAAGTCCTTCGACGACCTCGGCATCCGCTGCTTCGGCTTCGCACCGCTGCGGCTGCCTCCGGAGCTGGACTTCGCGGGGATGTTCCACGGCGTCGACGAGCGGGTGCCGGTGGACGGTCTGAAGTTCGGGGTGCGGGTGCTGGACCGGTTCCTGGACGCCTGCTGATCGCCGCTCCGCTGGTGCCCGGCCCGTGCCCGGCCGGGGTACGGCTCGGGCCGCGCTCGTGTTCGTGCGCTTCGTTCGCTCCGCGCTGGTCACGGCCGTGACCAGCGCGGACGTCGACAGGTCACGCGATCCCACCGGTTCGGCCTAATCGATCACACATACCGAAAGAACCGAAAAGAGTGAATGCTGTCTTAGCTTGATAGCTTGATTGCTCCCTCCTCGTTACATGGTGTGTGCGGCTCGTGACAGCGGCCGCGCTGCCGAAATGGGGGGTGGGTGCAGTGCCCCGTCTTCGGCGACTACCGCATCGATCACGTGACATCGGGTCACGGTCCACCGGGGTGTGATCCCGGGGTGTTCCGGAGGGCGTGCCACGCGCTCCGGAGCGGCCCGGGCATGGGGGTGCGGGCGAGACGCCCGCGCGCATCCCGGCCGGGACGTACGGCAAAGGCAGGGGAGCAAGAAGTTATGCGACAGGTTGCGAAGAAGGGCCTGATCACCGTAGCGGCGGCGAGCGGCGTGCTGGCCATGACGGGTGGCTACGCCCACGCCAGCTCGGGGGCGGACGGCGGCGCCGTCAACTCGCCGGGGGTGGTCTCGGGCAACTCGATCCAGGCGCCGGTGCACGTGCCGCTGAACCTGTGCGGAAACACGGTCACCGTCATCGGAATGCTGAACGGCGCCGGGGGCGGGAGCTGCGGCGGCCAGACCGGCGGCTCGGACGACGGCTCCGGTGGCTCCGGCGGCTCCAGCTCCACCAGCGGCTCCCAGGCCCAGGGCGGCACCCAGGGCTCGTCCGGGGTCGGCTCCGGCAACAATGTCCAGGTCCCGGTCGACGTTCCGGTCAATGTCTGCGGGAACAACATCGGCGTGGCCGCGATCGGGAACTCCAGCGGCGGCGGCGACTGCGGAATGGTCGAGGCGGTCCCGAACAACCCGGGTGAGCCCAACGAGCCGGGCGAGCCGAATGAGCCGGGTGAGCCCAACGAGCCCGGTGAGCCGAATGAGCCGGGTGAGCCCAACGAGCCGGGCGAGCCGAATAACCCGGGCGAGCCCAACAACCCGGGTGAGCCCAACAACCCCGGTGAGCCGAACAACCCGGGGGACAACAACCCGGGCGACAACAACCCCGGCGATGACTCGGACTCGGACAAGCCCGGTTCCTACGGCTCCAACCCGTCCTCGAACCTCGGCGGCTCCCACATCGCGGGTGACGAGCAGCTGGCCCACACCGGTGCCGGACCGGTCGACCTGGCCATTCCGGCCGCCGCCGGAATGCTGCTCGCGGGCACGGTCCTCTACCGCCGGTCCCGTGCGGCGCGGCGCTGACCCGCGCTCCGTACGGCACACCACATCCCACACGCACCACGAGTCACATCGCACCTACGCACCTCACACGACGTGACGGTACGGTGACTCTCGGCGGGCCCCGCGACACAGCGGGGCCCGCTCCGCGTTCCGGCGCCCTACCAGGTGGCGCGGAGCTGGCGGATGATCCGCCGCCGCAAGCGCACCCTTCGGCTGCCGTCGGGGTTGAGCCTCAGACGATCCAACTCCCAGTGTCCGTATTCGGCGTGGTCGGTGAGCAAGCGGGTAGTCGCCTTGCGGGAGACCCCGCGCGGCACATACACGTCGCAGAATTCATATTCCGGCATCGCATCTATTGTGCGGGAACTGCCCTGCTACGGATAGCGTCTGCACTATGTCTGATGCTGCGCAGCCATCCGCTGCCGAGGTACGCGCCGCCGCCGAAGCGGTGAAAGCCGCACTGGATCGTCACCTCGACGCTGTCGAACGCCGGTCGGGTGAGGCAGACCCGGCCGTGTATGCCGCGTTCAACGAACTGGCAGCGGCAGCCGAGGTCTACGACGAGCTGCTCTACGACGCCTACGACGAGGTCACCCCCTTCGAGATCCCCGGGGACGACACCCTGCCCGCCTACGCCGGGCCGGACGAGCCGAGCGTGCTGAACGTACTGCTCCGGAGGGACTACACCATCGCCGAACCGCAGCGCCTGCTCGCGCAGGCCCAGCGGATCGCCGACCTCGACCCGGACTCCGCCGCCGGGAACGGCCGCCTGGGCGGCGAACCGGCCGCCGTCGGCGAGAGCGTCCACGCCGCGCTGGGGGTGCTCTTCGGCGAGTTCGAACCGGACGAGATCGCCTCCCGGCACAAGGAATTCGGACTGGAGGAGGGCGACTCCACCCTGTGGGTGGCGGCCGCCGAGGAGCCCGCCGAACCGGGGGAGTGGCTGTCCGCCCCCTTCGACCAGGCCGATCCGGAGCTGGTGGTCTGTCGCTTCGACGTCAGCTCGGTCTTCGACGAGGAGGACGAGGAAGACCTCGAGGTACTGGGCCCCGGGAGCTGACCCCGCGCCCCCGGGGCGAACGGCCCGGCACCACGGCGGCCCGGCGCCGCGGGCGGCCGTCCCCGGGCCGCCGCCCACGCGCAGCCCGTCCCCCGGCCCTGCCGGGGGCAGGCGGCACCGGTCCGTCTTCTGTGTGCGGGCTGCGAGGCGCGGCAGCGTGACCGTGGGTGGGTGCCCGCCGCGTGACCGCCGGGCGTGCCGTGGCCTCGGCGCCGCGGGCGGCCGTCCCCGGGCCGCCGCCCAGGAAACAGCCGTCTCGCTGCCAAACCCGGGGCGGGCGGCACGGCCCTACGGGCCGCTGGCGCGCGCCCTCGGGGTCAGCCCATCGGAGGGACCTGGGCTTGGGCCTGGAGGAGGGCGCGCAGGCGGGTGGTGCGGTCCTTGAAGGGGACTTCCGCGACCGCCCGGGGAAGCGCCGCATCCGCGCCGTGGACCACGGACAGATGGCGCTCGCCGCGGCCGAACGCCGTGTAGACCCAGGCCCGGGTCAGGGCGGCCGCCGCGTCCCCCGGCAGCACCACGACCGCGGCGGGCCACCGCGATCCGGCGGCTTGGTGGGCGGTGATCGCCCAACCGTGCCGCAGCAGCTCGCCGACCTCCTCGCGCGCCACCACCACGGGTGTGCCGCCGCAGTCCAGCCGCAGTCCGTCGGCCTCCGCCGACACCACCGTGGCCAGGACCGTGCGACCCGGGGCCGGGGTGTACGCCACGCGGTCTCCCGGATCGAAGCCGCCGAACCGGCCGGGGCCGGGGTTCAGCCGGTCCTTGAGGGCGGCGTTGAGCGCACGCGTCCCGGCGGCACCGCCGTGGCCCGGGGTGATCACCTGCGTCTCCTCCGGCGGAACGCCGATCGCGCGCGGCACCGAGTCGGCGACCAGCTGCACGGTGCGGTGCACCGCCTCGCCCGCGTCCCGCACGGGCACGATCACGACTTCCTTGCCCGGTGCCTCGACCTGGTTCAGCTCGCCGATGCCGATCCCGGAGACCAGCTCGCCGATCGGCCCGGGGTCGGGGGTACGGGAGACGACCTGCGGGCAGCGGCGGGCCGCCAGCAGATCGGCGAAGACCCGGCCCGGCCCGGCGGACCAGAGCACTCCGGGATCGCCGCTCAGCACCAGCCGTGCGCCGTCCGGTGCGGACTCGACGAGCACCGCCGCCGTCTCCACGTCGAGCTGCGGCGCGTCCAGCACGGCGAGCAGATCGAGGGCCAGCGCCCCTTCCTCGTCGCGGCCGGGGCCCTCACCACCGGACAGCAGCCCGGCGACGGTGACGGCGGACGGCGTCGCGGTGTCGGACGGGTCGGTGTCGACCAGCGCGGCCAACCGCCGTCTGCCGTCCTCGCTGTGCGCCGCCGCGTACGCCCGCAGCCCCATCGCACGGGCGGCGGCGACCAGCGCCGCCGGTTCGGCGCGGGCCGCCTCACCACCGCTGTGGGTGACCAGGCCGTGGCCCGCCACGGTGCGGATCAACTCGGCGGCGGAGGGGGACGGCGCGGCGGCGGCCGCCTGCTCCCAGCGGGCCGCCTCCAACTCGCCGTCCGCGCCGTCCTCGGCGGACTCCTCGGCGGCGCCCGACGGCGCGGCGAAGGTGCTGGCCACCCGGGACAGAGCGTCGGCCAGGCTCTCTTCCGCCAGTGCGTAGCGGTCGAGACCCAGCAGGATCCGGACAGGCTGTGCGGCCTCGGCCTCGGCCTCGTCATCGGCGGGGGCGGGACGGGCGGCTCTCGGGGCCTCCAGAGTGTCCAGCGCGTCCTGGAACACCAGCACCTCGCCGTCCGCGATCACGGTGCGCAGCGCCTCGTCCGGGTCGGGCACGGACACCTTGGCGAGCGCCTCGCACAACGCGCCGGACTCCAGCGCGGTGTGGCCCTCGAGCGCGGCGCGCTCCAGCAGCCAGCCGGTGAGTGCCCGCACCCGGCGCTCGTCGTCCGGTCGGCCGTCGGGGCCGAGCAGGGCGCGGGCGAAGCCGTCGGCCTGGTCGTGGCGCACGCCGGGGACGGCCAGCAGCTGCCAGGGGTCTTCGCGCAGCGCCTCGGCCGCCCGCTCGCCGAGCACCTCGGCCACCCGCCCGGCCAGAGTCTCGGGTGCCCCACCCGCCGCGAGCACCTGCCGGACGTCGGCGGCGCCCGGGATCTCGCCGTCCGGACCGCGCGCCGGGCGGGAAGCCGCCCGGACCACACCATCCGGGCCGCCACCGGACACATCCGCACGAAGCCGCGGCTGCGGGGGCCGTGGCGCCGCGGGGGCCGGGCCGGGCGCCGGACGACGTGCCGGGGCGGGCTCGTTGAAGAACGACGCCGCCGACCGCTCACCGCTCTCCACCGCCCGCACCGCGGCCGCCAGCGCCTCGGCGGCGGCCGACCGCTTCCCCTTCCCGGACGCCGGGTCCGGCGCGGCCTCGGCTTCGGCTTCGGCACCCTCTCCCGCCGCGGGCGCGGGCGACGGGGGCGTGACGAGGTCGGCCTCCTCGGGCGCGGATGCGGCCTCGCCGGCGAGGCGGTCGGTACTCACAGCGTGCTCCAGTCCTGATCGGGATAGCGGTGCACGGGCGCCGACACATCGTCGAGCGCCTGGCAGATCTCGTCCGGAAGACTAAGGCTCTCCACCGACAACGCCGCCCTCAGCTGCTGGGCGTTGCGCGCGCCGACGATCGGCGCGGCGACGCCCGGCCGGTCGCGGACCCAGGCGAGGGCGACCTCCAGGGTCGTGGTGGCCAGACCGTCGGCGGCTATGGCGACGGCCTCGACGACACGGCTCGCCTCCTCGTCGAGATAGGGCGCGACGAAGGCCGCGAGCTCGGACGCGCCGCGGGAGTCCGCGGGGGTCATATGGCGGTACTTGCCGGTCAGTACGCCCCGGCCGAGCGGCGAGGACGGCAGCAGACCGATGCCCAGATCCAGGGCGGCGGGCAGGACTTCGCGCTCCACTCCGCGCTGGAGCAGGGAGTACTCCATCTGGGTGCTGGCGAGCCGGGTATGCGCACCGGAGGCGGCGAGCTGCCAGGTGGCGGCCTTCGCGAGCTGCCAGCCGCAGAAGTTGGAGACGCCCACATAGCGGGCCCGCCCGCTGCTGACCGCGATGTCGAGCGCCTGGAGCGTCTCCTCGAGCGGGGTGAGCGGGTCGAAGGCGTGCACCTGCCACAGATCGACATAGTCCGTGCCCAGCCGCTCCAGCGAGGCGTCCAGCGCGGCCAGCAGATGGCCGCGCGAACCGTCGAAGCGCCGGTCGGGATCGGGCACGCTGCCCGCCTTCGTGGCGATATGCAGGTCGCGCCGGGGCACCAGCCCCTCCAGCAGCTGCCCCAGGAGGTATTCGGCGCCGCCGTCCGCGTACACATCCGCGGTGTCGACCAGTGTGCCGCCCGCCTCCCAGAACGCCTTGAGCTGGTCCGCCGCGTCGTGTTCGTCGGTGTCCCGCCCCCAGGTGAGCGTGCCGAGCCCGAGCCGGGAGACGCGCAGGCCCGTGCGGCCGAGGTGCCTTTGCTCCATGAACACCGAGATTACTGGCCGGAAAGCGAGCCGTGGCAGCCTGTGGATAACCTCCCCCTGACGTATCGCGGTCCCGCGCGCTAGAGTCCCCGGAACAGGGACGTTACTGATCAGTAAGAGGTGCGGTATGAGGCTCGGAATCAACCTCGGCTACTGGGGCGCCGGGATGGACGCGGACAACCTCGCGGTCGCCCGGGAGGCCGACCGGCTCGGCTACTCGGTCTGCTGGGCCGCCGAGGCGTACGGCTCGGACGCCGCCACCGTGCTCGCCTGGGTCGCCGCGCAGACCGAGCACATCGACGTCGGCGCCGCCATCTTCCAGATCCCGGCCCGTACCCCCGCGATGACGGCGATGACCGCCGCCACCCTCGACACCCTCTCCGGCGGCCGCTTCCGCCTCGGCCTCGGCGTCTCGGGCCCGCAGGTCTCCGAGGGCTGGTACGGCGTGCGGTTCGACAAGCCGCTCGCCCGCACCCGCGAGTACGTGGAGGTCATCCGCAAGGCCATGTCGCGTGAGCGGCTGACCCACGAGGGCGACAACTGGACGCTGCCGCTGCCCGGCGGCCCCGGCAAGGCGCTCAAGCTCACCGTGCACCCGGTGCGTGAGCACATCCCGCTGTACATCGCGGCCATCGGCCCCAAGAACCTGGAGCAGACCGGCGAGATCGCCGACGGCGCCCTCGTGCTGTTCTACGCCCCCGAGCACGCCGAGGAGACCACCCTCGGCTCGCTGCGCGCGGGCCGGGCCAAGGTCGGCAAGGACCTCGAGGGCTTCGATGTGGTGCCCACCGTCCCGATGGCCGTCGGCGACGATGTGCGCGGCCTCGCCGACCACTTCCGCCCGTACACCGCGCTCTATGTGGGCGGCATGGGCAGCGCCAAGCAGAACTTCTACAACAAGCTGGCGCAGCGCATGGGGTACGAGAAGGAGGCCGCCGAGATCCAGGAGAAGTACCTCGGTGGTGACAAGGCCGGTGCCGCCGCGGCCGTGCCCCATGAGCTGATCGACTCCACCTCGCTGATCGGCCCCGTGGAGCGCATCGCCGACCGTATGCAGGCGTACGCCCAGGCCGGGGTCACCACCCTGTCGCTGACCCCCGCGGGCTTCACGCTGGAGGAGCGGCTGGCCGGTCTGCGGGCGGGCGTCGAGGCGCTGGAGCGCGCCGGGGTGGCGTCGTAGGGCCGCCGAGAAGTCTGCGGCCGTGGTGGGGGCTCGGGGGTCTTCCCCGCCACGGCCGTCACCGTGCACAACGCCCGCGCCCCCGACTGGTTACGCCCCCGCGCGCTTCCGCGGAATCGCCCATATGGACGAGCCGAACCCCTCACCTGTTGCCGCTCCGCACCCCCGGCATTTGACTTCTTCTGCGCGAGTGTCGTGCACGGAGCGCACGGAGGTGGCAGTGATGCTCTCGGTGAAAAGCGTGTACCAGGAGATCCTCGACAACGACGAGGCGTTCCGGCTCTTCTGCTCCATCGCGGCCAGCGGCGAGGCCCAGGGGGGCTGGGAGAACGGCCGGATCGCCATCCTGGTGCCCGACAGCCAGCGCGCTCTCGCACCCAAGATCACCCGGCATGGCGCCGACGAGGACAAACACGGCCGGATCTTCAACGCCCTGCTGCGCAAGCGCGGCCTCGAGCTCATCGAGGTCCCGCGCGACACCGACTACACCATGCTGCTGGAGGCGCGTGGCATCGGTCTGGCCCATGACAAGCTGCGCCGCGACGAGCCGCTGACCGAGCACGACATCGTCGTCTATCTCGCCCACAGCCGGGTCACCGAGCAGCGGGCGTCCGCCCAGATGCTGATGTTGCGCAAGTACTTCGGCGACCATCCGGACATCGGCCGCGCCGTCGAGATGATCTCCCACGACGAGGACAACCACCTCGCCTACTGCCACGAGGAGCTGCTGCGGCTGGCCGCCGCCGGATACGGCCGGACCATCCAGCGGACGCTGCGGGACAGCGCGCTGGTCGAGATGGAGGTCTACCGGGCCGTGAGCCTCGCCGTGATGTCCCACATGGGGCACATCCTGGGATGGTCGAAGGCGAAGTCCTCGCTGCTCTCGGCGGGGGTCCGCGCCATGTACGGCTTCGAGCGGATGGGCGGCTGGCGGCGGATGGTCACGCTGCGGATGCCCGAGCGGCGGGACGCCCTGGGCGGTCCCGGCCCCTCGCCCAGCGCCTCCGAGGCCCCCGAGTTCGCCTGAGGCGGGGGCCGGATCAGAGCCAGCCGCGGCGCTTGAACATCCGGTACAGCAGCGTGATCGCACCGACCATCAGCAGCACCACCGCGGGATAACCCCACGGCTGCTCCAGCTCCGGCATGTAGTCGAAGTTCATCCCGTAGATTCCGGCGATCAGCGTCGGCACCGCGGCCATCGCCGCCCACGCCGAGATCTTCCGCATATCGTCGTTCTGCCGGACGCCCATCTGCGCGAGATGGGCGGCGAGGATGTCCGACAGCAGCCGGTCCAGCCCCTCCACATGCTCGTTCACCCGGGTCAGATGGTCGTTGACATCGCGGAAGAACGGCCGCGACCCCTCGTGGACGAACGGCACCCCGGCGCCCGCCAGCCGCGCCATCGGCTCGGCCAACGGGCCGGTGGCCCGGCGGAATTCGAGCACCTCGCGCTTGAAGGCGTAGATCCTCCCCGCCGTGTTGTGCCCGGCGGCGCTGTCCGGCGCGAAGACATCGGTCTCCAGCCCGTCCAGGTCCTCGTGGAGCTCGTCCGCCACATCGAGGTAGTGGTCCACGACCGCGTCGGCGACCGCGTACATCACGGCCGTCGGTCCGTGCCGCAGCACCTCCGGCGCGTCCTCCAGCCGGTCCCGCACCGCGCCGAGCGGATTGGCCTCCCCGTGCCGGACGGTCACCACGAAGGAGTCACCCACGAACACCATCAGCTCACCCGCGGTGACGGTGCCCGCCTTCTCGTCGTACTGGACCGGTTTGAGCACCAGGAACAGGGAGTCGTCGTACACCTCCAGCTTCGGTCTCTGGTGGGCGTGCAGGGCGTCCTCCACGGCCAGCGGATGCAGCCCGAACTCGCTGGTCACGAGCTCGAACTCCTTCGCGGTCGGCTCGTGGAGCCCGATCCAGAGAAAGGAGTCCCCGGCCGCGCGCGCCTGGTCGAGGGCGTCGGAGAAGTCGGCGGGCCCCTCGGTACGACGCCCGTCCTGGTAGATGGCACAGTCCACGATCACGCGGGGCATTCTGCCGCCCTCGGCTCGGATACGCACGGGGGGCTGGTGCGGGGGGTGCCGGTGCACCCCGTCCGAGGCCCCCTCCGAGGTGCCCCTCGAGGTGCCCGCTGAGGCGCCCGTCCGTGGTCGTAGGGTGGCAGGCATGCCCACGCTGATCCTCGTACGGCACGGCCGGTCCACCGCCAACACCGCGGGCGTCCTCGCGGGCTGGACGCCCGGTGTCGCCCTCGACGGGCGCGGCGCCGCCCAGGCCGCCGCGCTGCCCGGACGGCTGGAGCGGCTGCCGCTCGCCGCCGTCGTCACCAGCCCGCTCCAGCGCTGCCAGGAGACGCTGGCCCCGCTGCTCACCGCCCGCCCCGAGCTGCCCCTGCACACCGAGGAGCGGATCGGGGAGTGCCATTACGGCGACTGGTCGGGGCGCAAACTGGCCGAGCTCGCCGACGAACCGCTGATGAACATCGTCCAGCAGCACCCCTCCGCCGCCGCCTTCCCGGGCGGTGAGTCGATGCGCGCCATGCAGGCGCGGGCGGTCGACGCGGTGCGCGACTGGAACGCCCGGATCGAGGCCGAGCACGGCGCCGACGCGGTCTACCTCATGTGCTCCCACGGCGACATCATCAAGTCCCTGATCGCGGACGCCCTCGGACTGCACCTCGACCTCTTCCAGCGCATCTCGGTCGAGCCCTGCTCGGTCACCGCGGTCCGCTACACCCCCACCCGGCCGTTCCTCGTACGGCTCGGGGACACCGGCGACTTCGGGGGTCTGGTCCCGCGTGAGCACGCCCCCGGCGACCAGGGCGGGGACGCGGCGGTGGGCGGCGACGCGGGGGCACCGTGAGCGCCATGCGCGGGAGCGACGTGATCTCCGTGCGCAGTAGGGTGGTGCCGCGGTGCGCGCACGCCGTGATGACCGCCGTGACCGGGCAGTCGTGACATTCAGCAATCAGCAGTCAACCAGCCGAGCAGTCGAACCAAATGGAGCAGGACGTTGTCCCGTCAGGTGTTCCTCTATGACCCGCCGGACCGGTTCGTCGCCGGTACGGTCGGGTTGCCTGGTCGCCGCACCTTTTTCCTCCAGGCGACCGCGGCTGGCCGGACCACCAGCGTCGCGCTGGAGAAGACACAGGTCGCCGCGTTGGCCGAGCGGATAGACGAGCTGCTGGACGAGGTCGTCCGGCGCACCGGCGGAAACGCCCCGGTCCCGGCCGTCGCACCCAATGAACTCGCCGACACCGAGCCGCTGGAAGCCCCCGTGGAGGAGGAGTTCCGGGTCGGCACCATGGCGCTCGCCTGGGACGGCGAGGAACAACGCATGATCGTCGAGGCACAGGCCCTGGTCGAGCTGGAGGCCGAGTCCGAGGAGGACCTGGCCGAGGCCGAGGAGCGGCTGCTCCAGGACGATGTGAACGGGCCGCCCATGCTGCGGGTGCGGCTCACCGGCACCCAGGCCCGCGCCTTCGCCAAGCGCGCCCTGGACGTCGTCAACGCCGGCCGGCCGCCCTGCCCGCTGTGCAGCCTGCCGCTCGACCCGGAGGGACACGTATGTCCGCGCCAGAACGGATACCGCCGCGGAGCGTGACGCCCCCCGAGCCGTCCGAGCTGCTGGCCCTGGGTGAGCTGACGGTGCGCGGCCGGGTCCGGGAGGCGTCCAACGCGGTCCTCTACTGCACGGTCGAGTACCAGGGCCACAGCATGCCGTGTGTCTACAAGCCGGTTGCCGGGGAGCGGCCCCTGTGGGACTTCCCCGACGGCACACTGGCCCAGCGCGAGGTCGCCGCGTATGAGGTCTCCGAGGCCACCGGCTGGGGGCTGGTCCCGCCCACCGTGCTGCGCGACGGCCCGTACGGCGAGGGGATGTGCCAGCTGTGGGTAGAGGTCGAGATGGCCGACGGCGACGGCGATGACGGCGATGACGGCGACGGCGGGGACGGCGGGAGCGGTACGGAGCTGCTCGCGCTCATCGAGGGCGACGAGCCGGGCCCCGGCTGGAAGGCGGTCGGCTTCGCCGAGGTGGGGGAGGGGCGCACCGCGCTGCTGGTCCACGCCGACGACGTACGGCTGCGCCGGCTGGCCGTCCTGGACGCGGTGATCAACAACGGTGACCGCAAGGGCGGACATCTGCTGCCCGCCGCCGGTGGGCGGCTCTACGCGATCGACCACGGTGTGACCTTCAACGCCGACGACAAGCTGCGCACCCTGCTGTGGGGGTGGGCGGGGGAGCCGCTGCCGGACGATGTGGTCGAGGCGCTGGGCGGGTTGGCGGAGCGGCTGGCCGACGGCGGACCGCTGTGCGCCCGGCTGGCGGAGCTGATCACCACGGCCGAGATCGAGGCGCTGCGGGCCCGGGTGGCCGTGCTGCTGCGCACCGGGGTGCACCCCGTGCCCAGCGGGCAGTGGCCCGCGATCCCCTGGCCGCCGGTCTGATCCCAGAAGGGCGGCGGGCCGCGTCTTCTCGTACTCCGGTGCGGCCGTCGAACATGGGTACAGCACCTTCGGGGTAAGAACGCAAGAGCGCCGATCCGGCCAACAGGTCTGATCCGGTTCGTATCCGGAACCGGCATCCGGTTACGCTCATGGCATGTATGCCTGGCCCGCTTCTGAGGTTCCCGCCCTGCCCGGCAGAGGCCGCGACCTGAGGATTCACGACACCGCGACCGGGGGACCGCTCACCCTCACCCCCGGCCCCGTCGCCCGCATCTACGTCTGCGGTATCACTCCGTACGACGCGACCCACATGGGCCATGCGGCGACCTACAACGCGTTCGACCTGGTTCAGCGCGTGTGGCTCGACACCAAGCGGCAGGTGCATTACGTCCAGAACGTCACCGATATCGACGATCCACTGCTGGAGCGGGCCGTGGCGAACGGCGACGACTGGACCGCGCTCGCCGAGCGCGAGACCGCGCTCTTCCGCGAGGACATGACGGCGCTGCGGATGCTGCCCCCGCGGCACTACATCGGCGCCGTGGAGGCCATACCGGGCATCGTGCCGCTGGTGGAGCGGCTGCGCGACCTGGGCGCCGCCTATGAGCTCGAGGGCGACATCTACTTCTCCGTGGAGTCCGACCCCGCCTTCGGGTCGGTCAGCGGGCTGGACGCCGAGGCGATGCGGCTGCTGTCCGCCGAGCGCGGCGGCGACCCCGAGCGCCCCGGCAAGAAGAGCCCCCTGGACCCGATGCTGTGGATGGCCGCCCGTGAGGGCGAGCCGAGTTGGGACGGTGCGTCGCTCGGCCCCGGCCGCCCCGGCTGGCATATCGAGTGTGTGGCCATCGCCCTCGACCACCTCGGCATGGGCTTCGACGTACAGGGTGGCGGCTCCGATCTCGCCTTCCCGCACCATGAGATGGGCGCCTCGCACGCCCAGGTGCTCACCGGCGAGCGGCCGTTCGCGCAGTCGTATGTGCACGCCGGAATGGTCGCCCTGAACGGCGAGAAGATGTCCAAGTCCAAGGGCAACCTGGTCTTCGTCTCGGCGCTGCGCCGCGACGGTGTGGACCCGGCGGCCATCCGGCTCGCGCTGCTGGCCCACCACTACCGGGCCGACTGGGAGTGGACGGACGAGGTGCTGCGGGAGGCGCTGGAGCGGCTGGGCCGCTGGCGCGCCGCCGTCTCCCGGCCGGACGGACCGTCGGCCGACGCGCTGGTGGAGGAGATCCGCGAGGCGTTGGCGGACGACCTCGACGCGCCGTCCGCACTGGCCGCCGTGGACCGCTGGGCCGCCGCGCAGGAGTCCTCCGGCGGTACGGACGAGGGGGCGCCCGGTCTGGTGTCGCGTGCGGTGGACGCGCTGCTGGGAGTGGCGCTCTGACCTTGTCGGCCGCCTGACAGCCGCTGACCGTTCCTTGACCATACGAATGGGCCCGCACCGGACACTCTCCGGTGCGGGCCCGTTCGTCATGCGGTCCGTATGTGGTCAGCCCGTATGTGGTCAGCCGTGGGAGTCGGGCCGGTCGTCCCCGCTCCCCGCGTTCCCGCTGCCGGTGTCGCCGTCCCCGGTGTTCCCTTCCCGGCCCTCGTTTCCGTCGGCCTCGGCCTCGGCCTCGGCCTCGGCCTCGGCGTCGGTGCCGGTGCCGGTGCCGTCGGAGGCTTCAGGGGCGCTCTCGTCGCCGTCGGGGCCCTCGCTCTCCTCCCTGGCCACCTCGTCCTTCGGGGAGGGCTTACGCGGGCGCGTGTGGCCGCTGGTGGAGTCGCGCAGATACGAACCGGTGCCCGGACCGTCCCGGCCGTCCACGAGGCCACCGCTCTCGGTGGCGTGGCCGCCCGGTCCCGGCTGGCCGTCCCGCCGCCGCAGATAGCGCTCGAACTCGCGGGCGATGGCCTCGCCCGACGCCTCCGGCAGCTCCGCGGTGTCGCGCGCCTCCTCCAGCGACTGGACGTACTCGGCCACCTCGCTGTCCTCGGCGGCCAGTTGATCCACGCCCAGCTGCCAGGCCCGTGCGTCCTCGGTCAGCTCGCCCAGCGGGATCCGCACCCCGATCAGGTCCTCGAGCCGGTTGAGCAGCGCCAGGGTGGCCTTCGGGTTCGGCGGCTGCGAGACGTAGTGCGGTACGGCCGCCCAGAGGCTCACGGCCGGAACACCGGCGTGGGTGCAGGCTTCCTGGAGGATCCCGACGATGCCCGTGGGGCCCTCGTAGCGGGTCTCCTCCAGGTCCAGCGTGCGGGCCAGGTCCGGATCGGAGGTGACCCCGCTGACCGGCACCGGCCGGGTGTGCGGGGTGTCGCCGAGCAGCGCGCCGAGTACCACGACCATCTCCACGCCCAACTCATGGGCGTAGCCGAGGATCTCGTTGCAGAACGACCGCCACCGCATGCTCGGTTCGATCCCGCGCACCAGCACCAGATCGCGGGTCTTCTCGCCGTTCTCCGCGCGGACGACGGAGAGCCGGGTCGTCGGCCAGGTGATCTTGCGGACCCCGGACTCGAGGGCCACGGTGGGACGGTTCACCTGGAAGTCGTAGTAGTCCTCGGCGTCGAGCGCGGCGAAGACCTCGCCCTTCCACTCCCGGTCCAGATGCCCCACCGCGGTGGAGGCCGCGTCCCCGGCGTCGTTCCAGCCCTCGAAGGCACAGATCATGACCGGGTCGATCAGCTCGGGAACCCCCTCAAGCTCGATCACCCAGCGCTCCCTTCCGACCGGGGCGGACGGGTCCGTGCCGCCCTCGGTTCCAGTTCCATTGCGTGCGACCCAAGCCTACGGCTTACCGGGGGTCCCGCCGCAGCCCCCGTACACCACGACACTCACCACCACACGGAGATTCATCCGACCTGTCCTCGGGAAATCGTGGCGCACCTCTGGACGGCACGCGAACAACAGCGCTATACATCGGATCACCGGCAAAGGTCCGATGTTCTTTCGCGTTTCGTTGAGGGAGCCCTCGTTGATTCTGCGTCCCGTCGTCACCGAACTCGAGGTCCACGACATCCGGTTTCCCACCTCGGAGCGGCTCGACGGGTCCGATGCCATGAACCCGGACCCGGACTACTCCGCGGCCTATGTGGTGCTGCGGACGAACGCCGGTGCCGCCGCGGCCGAGGGGCATGGCTTCGTCTTCACCATCGGGCGCGGCAACGACGTCATCGCCGCCGCCCTCCGCGCGCTGCGCCCCCATGTGATCGGCCGCCCCGCCCCGTACGCCGCCGACCAACTCGCCGCGCTGTACCGGGATCTGACGCGGGATTCGCAGCTTCGCTGGCTCGGTCCGGAGAAGGGCGTGATGCATATGGCGGCCGGGGCGGTGGTCAACGCCGCCTGGGACCTGGCCGCCACCCACGCCGCCAAACCCCTGTGGCAGTTCCTCGCCGATATGTCCCCCGAGGAGCTGGTGGCACTGGTGGACTTCCGCTACCTCACCGACGCCCTCACCCGTGACGAGGCGCTGGCCATCCTGCGCGCCGCCGAACCCGGCCGCGCCGAGCGGGCCGCGCGGCTGCGCGAGAGCGGCTATCCGGCGTACACCACCTCACCCGGCTGGCTCGGCTACTCCGACGAGAAAATGATCAAGCTGGCGCGGGAGGCTGTCGCGGACGGCTTCGGCCAGATCAAGCTGAAGGTCGGTGCCGACCTGGACGAGGACCTGAGACGGCTGCGGCTGGCCCGCGAGGCCGTCGGGCCCGGTGTCCGTATCGCCGTGGACGCCAACCAGCGCTGGGACGTCCCGGAGGCGCTGCGCTGGATGCACGCGCTGGCCCCGTACCAGCCGCACTGGATCGAGGAGCCGACCAGCCCCGACGACGTCCTCGGCCACGCCGCCATCCGCGCCGGACAGCCGGTCAGGGTGGCCACCGGTGAACACATCGCCAACCGCGTGGTGTTCAAGCAGCTGTTCCAGGCCGGGGCGGTGGACTTCGTCCAGATCGACGCCGCACGGGTCGCCGGGGTCAACGAGAACCTCGCGATCCTGCTGCTCGCCGCCAAACACGGACTGCCGGTGTGCCCGCACGCGGGAGGGGTGGGCCTGTGCGAACTCGTCCAGCACCTGTCCATGTTCGACTACGTGGCCGTCTCGGGGAGCCGGGACGACCGGGTGATCGAGTACGTCGACCACCTCCACGAGCATTTCACCGACCCGGCCGTCGTGCGGGCGGGCCGCTACCGGGCTCCGGCCGCCCCGGGCTTCTCCGCCCGGATGCGCCCCGCGTCGCTGGCCGCCTACCGCTATCCCGACGGCCCCGAATGGCGCGACCGCGTCCGCCGCGCCGCGGTGCCCCACACCGGTCCGACAACAGGAGGGACCCCGTGAACCAGCCCTGCCCCACCGGCGACTTCGAGGGACTGGCCGCCCTGGTGACCGGCGGCGCCTCCGGTATCGGCGCCGCCGTGGCCACCGAGCTGCGCGACCGCGGCGCCCGGGTCGCGGTGCTCGACCGCGACCCCTCCGGCGCCCCGGCGGGCACCCTGCCGGTCACCGCCGATGTCACCTCCGACGAGGCGGTACGGGCCGCGGTGGCCGAGACCGTCACCGCGTTCGGCGCCCTGCACATCGTCGTCGGCAACGCGGGGGTCGGCGCCGTCGGCACCGTCGAGGACACCCCGGACGCGGAGTGGCAACGGCTGCTGGACGTCAATGTGCTGGGCCTGGTGCGCACCGCGCGGGCCGCGCTGCCCCATCTGCGCGCTGCCGCGGCCGACCGGCCCGGCCGGGTGTCCATCACCCACACCTGCTCGATCGCCGCCACCGCGGGTCTGCCGCAGCGGGCCGCCTACAGCGCCAGCAAGGGCGCGGTACTGGCGCTGACCCGGGCCATGGCCGCCGACCACGTCCGCGAGGGCATCCGCGTCAACTGCGTCAACCCCGGCACCGTGGACACCCCGTGGGTGGCGCGGCTGCTGGACCGGGCGGCCGATCCCGCGGCCGAGCGCGCCGCCCTGGAGGCCCGTCAGCCGACCGGACGGCTGGTGTCGGCGGCGGAGGTGGCGGCCGCCGTCGCGTATCTGGCCGGACCCGCCGCCGCGGCCGTCACCGGCACCGCGCTGGCCGTGGACGGCGGGATGCAGGGGCTACGGCTGCGCCCCGACCCCGATCCGCCCGGGGCACCCGGCCCCGCCCGCTGAACAACGCCCCCGCAGCGCACGGAGGCCGCGCATGGAGAACGCGCACACAGCCACACCCGCACCGCAGGAACCAGGACCGACCAAGGACGGGACCCGATGACGAGACCGCGCACCTCCGCCACCGCCGCCTGCGCCGTGCTGCTGGCCGTCGCCGCGACGCTCACCGGCTGCAACCGTGAGAGCGGCGGCGCCGGTGGCGGCAAGGTCGGCATCGACATGCCGCGCACGGACACCGACTTCTGGAACTCCTACCAGCAGTACCTGGAGAAGGGCATCGACAAGGGCACCGTCTCCGCCCTGCCGCTGTCCAACTCGCAGAACGACATCTCCAAGCTGGTGGCCAACGTCCAGGCCCTCAGCGACCAGGGCGCCAAGGCCATCGTGATGGCCCCGCAGGACACCGGCGCGGTCGCCTCCACCCTCGAACGGCTGGCGGAGAAGAAGATCCCGGTCATCAGCGTGGACACGCGCCCCGACAGCGGAAGGGTCTACATGGTGGTCCGGGCCGACAACCGCGCCTACGGCACCAGGGCGTGCGCGTATCTGGGGAAGAAGCTCGGCGGCAAGGGCCGGGTCGCCGAGCTCCAGGGCGACCTCAGCTCCATCAACGGCCGGGACCGGTCACGTGCCTTCGCCTCCTGTATGAAGCGGAAGTACCCGGGAATCACCGTGCATGAGCTGCCGACCGACTGGAAGGGCGATGTCGCCTCCGCCAAGCTCCAGAGCCTGCTGGCCCAGCACCGGGACATCGACGGCATCTATATGCAGGCGGGCGGCGCCTTCCTCCAGCCCACCCTGGCGCTGCTGGAGCAGAAGAAGCTGCTGAAGCCCGCGGGTTCGGTCGGGCACATCACGATCGTCTCCAACGACGGTATCCCGGAGGAACTGGACGCCATCCGCTCGGGGAAGATCGACGCCACCCTCTCCCAGCCCGCCGACCTCTACGCCACCTACGCGCTGAAGTACGCCAGGGCGGCTCTGGACGGCAAGACCTTCCACCCCGGCCGCACCGACCACGGTTCACGGATCGTCAGGATCGCGGGCGGTCTCGAGGACCAGCTCCCGGCACCGCTCGTCACCAAGAAGAACGCCGACGACCCCGGGCTGTGGGCCAACCAGCTCGAGAAGCGGAAGTAGCCATGGCCGCCGTGGAACAGCCCGCCGCGGTGTGCGCCCGGCGCGTCGTCAAGCGGTTCGGCCCCACCGTCGCCCTGGACCGGGCCGAGCTGGCCGTGGCCTCCGGCGGGGCCCACGCGCTCGTCGGGCGCAACGGCGCGGGCAAGTCCACCCTGGTCTCCGTGCTGACCGGGATGGAGCGCCCGGACGCGGGCGAGGTGACCTTCGCCGGAGAGCCCGCCCCCGGCTACGGCGACACGGCCGCCTGGCGCGCCAAGGTGGCCTGTGTCTACCAGAAGTCGATGGTGGTCCCCGAGCTGACGGTGGCCGAGAACCTCCATCTGGGCCGCCTCCCCGGCACCGGACGGATCCGCTGGGCCGAGCTGCGCGAGGCCGCCCATGCGCTGCTGGCCGAGTACGGCGTCGAGGTGGACCCCCGGACGCGGGCGAAGGAGCTCGGCGTCGAGCAGCGGCAGTTCGTCGAGATCGCCCGTGCCCTGTCCTTCGGGGCCCGGCTGATCATCCTCGACGAGCCGACCGCGCGGCTCGACGCGGGCGGGATCGACCGGCTCTTCACCCGGCTCGCCGAACTGCGCTCCCAGGGGGTCGCGTTCCTGTTCATCTCGCACCATCTGCACGAGGTCTACGAACTCTGCGACACCGTCACCGTCTTCCGCGACGCGCGCCATGTGCTCACCGCCCCGGTGGCCGAACTGCCCAAGGAGGCCCTGGTCGCGGCGATGACCGGGGACACCGCGGGGGCGCCCGGGGGCGACTCCCGCGCGGCGGTCCCGGCCTCGCCCACCGGCCGCGGGGCCGGACCGGGCGGCGCACCGGACGGCGCACCGGACGGCGCACCGGTGCTGCGCGCCGAAGGGCTGTGCGTGGCGGGCGCGTTCGCACCGCTGGACCTGGTGGTGCGCCCGGGCGAGGTGGTGGGCCTGGCCGGGGCGACGGCCAGCGGCAACACCGCGGTGGGGGAGACCCTGGTGGGGCTGCGCCGTCCGGACGGCGGACGGCTGGCGGTCCGCGGCCGTCCGGTGCGCACCGGCAGTGTGCCGCACGCCCTCGACGCCGGGATCGGCTATGTCCCCGAGGACCGGCACCGCCAGGGGCTGATCCCCGGGCGCAGTGTCGCGGAGAACGCCACCCTGACCGTCACCGACCAGCTCGGTCCGTACGGCACCGTGCTGCCCTCCCGTACCCGCGCCTTCGCCCAGCGCATGATCACCTCGCTGGACATCAAAACCGCGGGACCCTCACAGCCCGTCTCGGGTTTGTCCGGCGGAAATCAGCAGAAGGTCGTCATCGCGCGGGCGCTCGCGCGCGAGCCGAGCGTTCTGGTCGCCATCCGCCCCACCGCCGGAGTGGATGTGAGGTCCAAGGAGGCGCTGCTCGGGGTGGTGCGTGAGGTCGCCGCGGCCGGGAGCGGGGCGGTCATCGTCTCCGACGAACTGGACGACCTCAGGGTCTGCGACCGCGTTCTGGCGTTCTTCCGCGGCCGGGTGGTCGCCGCGTTCGACAGCGGCTGGACCGACCACGGACTGGTCGCCGCGATGGAAGGCATCACCCAGCGGGGTGCGGACCCGGCACCCGGCGGGACACACCGCGGCGCCCACCAGGGCCATAAGGACGGGCACGACGGCAGGGGAGGAAGGCAGCCATGACCGATACCGCACGGCAGCGGGCCGCCGAACCGGTGGTGGACGGACCGGCGGCGGACCGGGCCCGCCCACGGCCGGACCTCGCGCGCTGGCGCGATCTGTCCCTGGTGCCCGTGATCTTCGTCCTGGGGGTGATCGGCTTCATCGTCTCGCCCGCCTTCCTCACTGAGGACAATCTGATCGGCGTCGTTCAGCAGTCGACCGAACTGGGACTGCTGGTGCTCGGCGAGGCACTGATCCTGATCAGTGGACGGATGGACCTCTCCCTGGAGTCCACCATCGCGGTCGCTCCCGTGATCGCCCTGTGGCTCGTCCTGCCCGCGCACGGCGCCCGGTTCGAGGGCCTGGGGCTGCTGCCGGTGTGGACGGCCATCCCCTTGTGTCTGGCCGTCGGCGCGGCCATCGGGGCCGCCAACGGCTTCCTGATGCTCACCCTGCGCGTCAACGGCTTCATCGCGACGCTCGGCATGCTCACCATGTTGCGCGGGCTCCAAGTCGGCATCTCCGAGGGCCAGTCGATCGTCAACGTCCCCGAGTCCTTCCGCTACCTGGGCAAGGCGGACTGGCTGGGCGCCCCCGCCGCCGTATGGCTCTGCCTCGGCCTCTACACCGCCGGCGGCCTCGCCCTCGGCTATCTGCGCCACGGCCGCGCCCTCTACGCCATCGGCGGCAACCCCGAGGCCGCCCGCGCCGCGGGCATCCGCGTGGACCGCGTCACCTGGATCGTGCTGAGCGTGGCCGGGCTGCTCGCCGCGTTCGCCGGGATCCTCTATACCGGCCACTACGGGTCGGTCGCCGCCACCCAGGGCAACGGCTGGATCTTCCAGGTGTTCGCCGCGGCCGTCATCGGCGGCATCAGCCTCAAGGGCGGCCGGGGCACCCTCTTCGGCGCGCTCACCGGTGTGCTGACCCTCCAGCTGGTCGTCAATGTGATGACCCTCGGCGGCGTTCCGCCCCTGTGGAACCAGTTCATCAACGGCTCCATCATCATCGTCGCGCTGATCATCTCCCGCTACGCCGGCGGCGAGAAGCAGGACTGAGGGAGACCGGGAGGGAGGAGGCGGCCATGGCGTGGACACCGCGCGGACCGCGGGAACTGGGGCGCTCCGGCGTCCGTGTACCGCCCCTGGGGCTCGGCTGCGCACCGCTGGGCAACCTCTACGCGGCGGTGCCCGAGGAGCGCGCCCAGGCCACCGTAAGGGCCGCCCTGGACGCGGGCCTCAGCTATCTGGACACCGCCCCGCACTACGGCGTCGGCCTCTCCGAAGAGCGGCTGGGGCGGGCGCTGGCCGGGCGCGACCGCACCGCGTACACCCTGTCCACCAAGGTGGGGCGGCGGCTGCGGCCGCGCGCGCCCGGGGAGCCCGCCCAGCCGGAGGGGTTCGCCGACACCCCCGACCGGGTACGCGCCTGGGACTTCACCCGGGACGGCATCCTCACCGCCCTGGAATCCTCCCTGGAACGGCTCGGAGTCGACGCCGTCGACATCGTCTACCTCCACGATCCGGAACACCACATCCGTGAGGTCTATGAGACGGGCTTCCCGGCCCTGGCCGAGCTGCGCGACCAGAAGGTGGTCCGGGCCATCGGCTTCGGTATGAACCACAGCGACGTACTCGCCCGTTTCGTCGCCCACCTCGATGTGGACGTCGTGCTGTGCGCCGGACGCTGGACCCTCCTGGAGCGCACCGCCTACGACGATCTGCTCCCGGTGTGCGAGCGGCGCGGCACCTCGGTGGTGGTCGGCGGCGTCTACAACTCCGGTCTCCTCGCCGCCCCCGGCCCAGGCGCCCGCTACGACTACCGGCCCGCGCCCCCGGAGACCGTCGAGCGCGCCCGGCGCCTCGCCGAGGAGTGCGCCCGGTTCGGGGTGCCGCTGCGGGCGGCCGCCCTGCGCTTCCCGTTCGGCCACCCCACCGTGGCCGCCGCGGTCGTCGGCTGCGGCTCACCGGCCGAAGTCCGCGACAACGCCGCCCTGTTCGGCCACGACATCCCCGACGAGCTGTGGCACGCTCTGGTGCGCCGCGGACTGCTCGACGACGACCTCCCGCTGCCGGTCCGACCGTGAATCCGACCGCGAAGGAGCGCCCCGTGCCGCAGCGCGTCGACGCCCACCACCACCTGTGGGACCTGACCCGCCGCGCGCAGCCGTGGATGGACGGCCCCTGGGCGGGCCCGATCCGCCGCACCTTCACCCCGCGGGACCTCGCACCCCATCTGGACGCCCACGCCATCGGGGCCACCGTCCTCGTCCAGTCCAGCTCCTCCCTGGCGGAGACGCGGGAACTGCTCGCCCTGGCCGGTGCGTCGGACCGGATCGCGGGCGTCGTCGGCTGGGCCGACCTCACCGACCCCCGGCTGCGCGAGGTGCTCGCCGCACTGGCCGCCGGACCCGGTGGCGACCGGCTGGTGGGCCTGCGCCACCAGGTCCAGGACGAGCCCGACGCCCGCTGGCTGGCCCGTGGCGACGTACGCCGGGGGCTCGCCGCCGTGGCCGACGCGGACCTGGTCTACGACCTGCTGGTCACCCCGCGCGAACTGCCCGCCGCCATCGACGCCGTACGCGAGCTGCCGGGACTGCGCTTCGTCCTGGACCATGCCGCGAAACCGCCCATCGCGGCCGGTGAACGCGAGCCCTGGGCCTGGCGGCTGACCGCGCTCGCCGCCCTGCCCAATGTGGTCTGCAAACTCTCCGGCCTGGTCACCGAGGCGCCCTGGGACAGCTGGCGCTCCGAGCAGATCCTGCCGTACGCCTGGCATGTGCTGGACGCGTTCGGGCCCGGCCGGGTGCTGTTCGGCTCGGACTGGCCGGTGTGCACCCTGGCCGCCCCCTACGACGAGGTGGTCGCCCTGGCGGAACGGGCCGCGCTGCGCCTCACGGCCGACGAGCGCGCCGCGGTCTTCGGCGGTACCGCGGCCGGGGTCTACGGCCTCGGGGGCTGAGCCGTCCGCCCCCTCAGAGCGTGGAGCGCAGCCACTGCTCGACGCTGGCGATATGCACCGTCGCCCAGGAGCGCGCCGCCTCCGCGTCCCGGTCGCGCAGGGCGGCCAGGATCGCCCGGTGCTCGTGCAGGGTGCGGCTGACCGCGTCCTCCTGGGTCAGCCCGCGCCACACCCGGGCCCGGGTGGTGGGCCCGGAGAGCCCGTCGAGCAGGGAGCAGAGCACCGAGTTGCCCGACGCCTGGACGATGCCCCGGTGGAACTCCAGATCACAGGCCACCAGCTCCTCCACCGAGGGCTCCTGCCCCAGCGCGTCCAGCTGGGCGGTGAGCGCGTCCAGCTCGGCGTCGCCGATCCGGGTGCAGGCCAGCGCGGTGGCGGCGGGCTCCAGGATGCGGCGCACCGCGAGGAACTCCAGCACCGTGTCGTCCCGGTGGAAGTCGACGACGAAGCTCAGGGCCTCCAGCAGCAACTGCGGGTCCAGGCTGGTGACATAGGTGCCGTCGCCCTGCCGTACGTCGAGGATGCGGATCAGTGAGAGCGCCCGCACCGCCTCCCGCAGCGAGTTGCGGGACAGCCCGAGGTCGGCGGCGAGCTCGCTCTCCTTGGGGAGCCGGTCCCCCGGGCGCAGCGCACCCGAGACGATCATGCCCTTGATTTTCTCGATCGCCTCGTCGGTGACCGCCATGGTGGACCTCCCCGGAACAAACATCCGATCTATGGGTCCATTATGGCGTGACCGGCCCGGTGGCGTCCGCCGAGGACGCCACCGGGCCGCCGCGGAGCAGTGGGCTCAGAAGGTGAACGGGCCGGGCGACTGGGCCGAAGTGGCCGTGCAGTCCACCGTGATGAAGCCGAACACCACGAGCTTCAGGGACTTGGCCTCCAGCACGTCACCCGCCGCGACCGTACCGGTCAGCGGACCGGTGGACACATCGGAGCCGGTCGGGATGGCCGGGTTGGAGGAGCCGGTGAAGGTGGTGGTCTCCGAGCCGTTCTTCGACAGCGTCAGTGTGGACTGGACGGCCCCGGCGGGGACGTCGAGGGGCGCCTTGACCGCCGACGAGGACAGGGTGATGGTCGCGGCGGTGCCGTCCTGCGTGGCCGTGAGCGTCGCCGATCCGGAGCCGAAGGTCCCGCAGTCGGCGGTGATGGTGGCGGTGGTGGGGTCGACCGCGGAGGCCGTCGGCGCCAGCGCGAGCGCCCCGGTGGCCAGTGCCGCCGTGCCCAGTGCCGTACTGATCCCGAGCGTGATGCGTCTCATGGGGGTGCCTTCCGGTGTGGGGGAAATGCGTGAAGGGGAATCCGTGCTGACTGCCCGTCACAAAGGGGCGCTGTCATTGATGCGCGTGCCACCGAAGAAGGCAAGAGAGTCCCCGTTGATTTTTCGCCCCGGGGGACCGAGGGGTTGTACGTCGTCAGCCGCCCCGTCAACTCTCCTATGCGCGAGCGGAGTTGACGGGGTTGCGCGGGGGCGTCCGGGAAAGCCGGACGGCCGGGCGGAAGGAGTGTTCCTCCCGCCCGGCCGTCCGGACCGTAAGCGGCCCGCGGGGGTCAGGCGCGCTTGGCCAGCAGGTCCTCGACCCGGCCGCGGATGTCGTCCGAGTCCAGACCGCGGATGGTGAGGGTGGTGCGGCGGCGCAGTACGTCGTCGGCCGTCTCGGCCCACTCGTGGTCGCGGGCGTAGGCCACCTGCGCCCAGATCTCCGGGGCGTCCGGGTGGATCCGCTCGGCGAGCGCCGGGTCGGCGCTGGCGAGCCGCGCGATGTCGAAGGAGAGCGAGCCGTAGTGGGTGGCCAGGTGGCGCGCGGTGTCGGCGGCCATCCGGGGACCGGGGGTGCCACCGTCCACCAGCAGCCGGTGCTCCACCGCGTGCGGGTTGGCGATGCCCGGCAGCGGCATGTGCTTCGGCAGCTGCTTGACCGGCTCCATGTCGTCCGCGAGGGGACGGCCGGGCAGCTCGGCCAGCTTGGTCATCACGGTGCGGCCGATATGCCGGAAGGTCGTCCACTTGCCACCGGCTATGGACAGCATCCCGCCCTTGCCCTCGGTGACCACGGTCTCGCGCTTGGCCTTCGCGGTGTCGCCGGGGCCACCGGGCAGCACCCGCAGACCCGCGAAGGAGTAGGTGATCAGATCACGGGAGAGCTGCTGGTCGCGGATGGAGAAGGCGGCCTCGTCCAGGATCTGGGAGACGTCCTTCTCGTTGACCGCGACATCGGCCGGGTCGCCCTCGAACTCCTCGTCGGTGGTGCCGAGCAGCAGCATGTCCTCCCAGGGGAGGGCGAAGGTGATGCGGTACTTGTCGATCGGGGTCGCCAGCGCCGCGTTCCACGGCGAGGTGCGCTTGAGCACCAGGTGCGCGCCCTTGGACAGCCGGATCGACGGGGCCGCGCCCGGGTCCTCCATCCGGCGCAGGTGGTCCACCCAGGGGCCGGTGGCGTTGAGCACCAGCCGGGCGTTGACACCGAACTCGGTGCCGTCGGTACGGTCCCTGAGGTCCGCGCCGGTGACCCGGCCGTCGGTCTTCCGCAACCCGGTGACCTCGGCGTGGTTGAGCACGGTGGCACCGGCCTCGGCCGCCGCGCGGACCGTCATCAGGGCCATCCGGCTGTCGTTCATCTGACCGTCGCCGTAGACCGCGACCGCCTTGAGGCCGTCGGTGCGCAGCTCGGGCACATCACGCGCGGCCCTCTCGGGCTTGAGGACATGTCCGACGCCGTCACGGAAGGCGGAGAGCGCGGAGTAGGCGAAGACGCCCGCGCCCAGCTTGGCCGCGCCGTGCGGACCGCCCTTGTACACCGGCAGGTAGAAGGTGAGCGGGTTGGCCAGGTGCGGAGCGACGGTACGGGAGACCGCCCGCCGCTCGAAGTGGTTCTCGGCGACCAGCTTGACCGCCCCCGTCTGGAGGTAGCGCAGGCCGCCGTGGAGCAGCTTGGAGGAAGCGGAGGAGGTGGCGCCGGCGAAGTCGCCGGCGTCCACCATCGCCACCCGCAGCCCGGACTGCGCGGCGTGCCAGGCAGTGGTGATGCCCAGGATGCCGCCACCGATCACCAGGAGGTCGTAAGAAGCCTTGGAGAGCTGTTCCCGGGTTTCGGCACGGCCCGGGTTCGAACCGACAGCCGGGTGCGTTCCGAGGGACGGAACGCTCTGCAGGGTGGTCATGTTGTTACTCCTCGTCCTCGATCCAGCCCAGGGTCCGCTGCACGGCCTTGAGCCAGCTCTTGTACTCGCGGTCGCGAACGTCCGCGTCCATACGGGGGGTCCATTCCGCGGCCCGGCGCCAGTTGGCGCGCAGGGCCTCGGTGTCGGGCCAGAAGCCGACGGCCAGGCCGGCGGCGTAGGCCGCGCCGAGGCAGGTGGTCTCGGCGACCATCGGACGCACCACGGGGGCGTCCAGGGCGTCCGAGAGGGTCTGCATCAGCAGGTTGTTGGAGGTCATACCGCCGTCGACCTTGAGCGCGGTGAGCTCGACACCGGAGTCCTTGGTCATCGCGTCGACGATCTCGCGGGTCTGCCAGGCGGTGGCCTCGAGCACCGCGCGGGCGATGTGCGCCTTGGTGACGTAACGGGTCAGACCCGCGATGACACCGCGGGCGTCGTCCCGCCAGTACGGGGCGAACAGACCGGAGAAGGCCGGCACGAAGTAGGCGCCGCCGTTGTCGTCCACCGAGCTGGCCAGCGTCTCGATCTCGGCGGCGCTGTTGATCAGGCCCATCTGGTCCCGCATCCACTGCACCAGCGAACCGGTGACGGCGATGGAGCCCTCCAGGGCGAAGACCGGCTTCTGGTCGCCGATCCGGTAGCCGACGGTGGTCAGCAGCCCGTTGTAGGAGTTGACCGGCTTGTCGCCGGTGTTCATCAGCAGGAAGGTGCCGGTGCCGTAGGTGGACTTGGCCTCGCCCTCGGAGAAGCAGGTCTGGCCGAAGAGGGCGGCCTGCTGGTCACCGAGTGCGGAGGCCACCGGCACACCCGCGAGGACACCGTCGGCCGTGCGGCCGTAGACCTCGGCGGAGGAGCGGATCTTCGGCAGCACCGTGGCCGGGATCTCCATCGACGTGAGGATCTTCTCGTCCCAGTCGAGGGTGTGCAGGTTCATCAGCATGGTGCGGGAGGCGTTGGTGACGTCGGTGACATGCACCCCGCCGTTGACCCCGCCGGTGAGGTTCCAGATGACCCACGAGTCCATGGTGCCGAAGAGGATGTCGCCGGACTCGGCGCGCTCCCGCAGACCCTCGACGTTGTCGAGCAGCCAGCGGATCTTCGGGCCCGCGAAGTAGGAGGCCAGCGGAAGGCCGGTCTCCCGGCGGAAGCGGTCCTGTCCGACGTTGCGGCCGAGCTCACGGCAGAGGGCGTCGGTGCGGGTGTCCTGCCAGACGAGCGCGTTGTGCACCGGCTCACCGGTGTTCTTGTCCCACAGCAGGGTGGTCTCGCGCTGGTTGGTGATGCCGATCGCCTTGACGTCGGCGGAGGTGATCCCGGCCTTGGTGATGGCGCCGTTGACGACCTCCTGGACGTTCTCCCAGATCTCGGTCGCGTTGTGCTCGACCCAGCCCGGCTTGGGGAAGATCTGCTCGTGCTCCTTCTGGTCGACGGAGACGATGCGTCCGTCGCGGTCGAAGACGATGCAGCGGCTGGAGGTCGTGCCCTGGTCGATGGCGGCGATGAACGGACCGTGACCGTGGGAGGAGGCGCTGGTGGTGTGGGTGTCGGTCATAGGTGGCTCTCCTGCGTGTCTGAGGGGTGGGGGCTAGGCGAAGGCGATCTCGAAGATGCCGCCCGCCAGGACACCGCCGAGGAGCGGGCCGGCGACCGGGATCCATGCGTAGCCCCAGTCCGAGCCGCCCTTGTTGGGCAGCGGCAGGAGGGCGTGGGCGATGCGGGGGCCCAGGTCACGGGCCGGGTTGATGGCGTAGCCGGTGGGCCCGCCGAGCGAGAGACCGATGCCGACCACGACCAGCGCGGTGATCAGGACACCGATGGTGCCCAGGCCGTTGCCGTTGCCGTTCAGACCCTGCGTGAGGATGGCGAGCACCAGGACGGCGGTGCCGATGATCTCGGTGAGCAGGTTCTGCACCGTGTTCCGGATCTCCGGGCCGGTGGAGAAGACTCCCAGCACCGGGCCGGCACTGCCCGCGGCCTGCTTGACATCGGCCGCGGCCGTGTCCTGCGCACCCGGACCGCCGACGATCTCACGGTCGGTGAGGTGGGCCTGGAAGTGGCCGAGGTAGGCGAGCCAGACCAGGATCGCGCCGATGAAGGCGCCGGTCATCTGACCGAGCAGATAGACCGGTACGTCCTTCCACTCGGTGCCGTCGGTGATGGCGAGCCCGAGGGTCACGGCCGGGTTGAGGTGCGCTCCGGAGAGCGGGGCGGATATGTACGCGGCGGTGAGAACGGCGAAGCCCCACCCGAAGGTGATGGCGAGCCATCCCGCGCCGAACGCCTTCGAGCGCTTCAAGACAACGCCGGCGACGACTCCGCCGCCGAGCAGAATGAGAACGGCGGTACCGATGGTCTCGCCGATGAAGATGTCGGAGCTGGACACCCGCGACTCCTTTGTCCTTCGTCCAGGGGAAGGCGAACCCCCGGGTCCCTCCGGTGGTCCGCGCCCTCAGGTGAGGGCGTTGGTCGGCCCGCGGCGAGTCCACCATAGCGAATATTGTCGTTAGGTGTTCGACAATGCCGACCGATGCACGGCAGTTTTCTTCACGGGGGAGACCTCGTCAAGGGTCGTGTGACGGAAAAATCGTGGGTATGTGAAACCGTTGTGAACCGGTGCGGACCTGGGCGGACGGGATCAGAAGCGGCTTGCGCCGAGATCCCGGGACACGGCGCGGGCGCAGTCCCGGACGGCCGCCACGAGCTCCGAGCGCAATTCTCCGCCGTCGCACACCCGTTCCACGGCGCCGGTGATCCCCACGGCCCCGACCGGCAGCCGCCGGCGGTCGTGGACGGGGGCGGCGACCGACGCCACGCCCTCCCAGGTCTCCTCCACGTCCGCGCCCCAGCCCCGGGCCCGGGTGAGGGCGAGGACGCCCTCGAACTCCTCGGCCCCGGTCACCGTGCGGGGGGTGAACTCCTTGCGCTCGCCCTCGGCCACCTCGCTGTGCGCCACCGGGTCGTAGGCGGAGAGCACCTTGCCCAGGGCGGTGGAGTGCAGCGGGTGCATCGCGCCGACCTCAAGCACCTGGCGGCTGTCATCGGGGCGGAAGACGTGGTGGACGATGAGCACGCCCTGCTGGTGCAGCACGCCCAGATACACGCTCTCCCCGCTGGAGCGGGCGAGGTCGTCGGTCCACACCAGGGCGCGGGCGCGCAGCTCGTGGACGTCCAGATAGCTGTTGCCCAGGCGCAGCAGCTCCGCGCCGAGCTGATAGCGGCCCGACGCCTCGTCCTGCTCGACGAAGCCCTCCTGCTGGAGGGTGCGCAGGATGCCGTGCGCGGTCCCCTTGGCCAGTCCCAGGGTGGAGGCGATATCGGACAGTCCCAGACGTCGCTCCCCACCGGCGAGCAGGCGTAGCATCGCCGCAGCTCGCTCCAACGACTGGATGTTCCGGGCCATCGCCAACCTCCCGACCGTGTTCGACAATGCTGAACACTATCGGTCCATGTCGACGTTGCGGTACAGGAGGGCGTACGAAAACGATCAACCTCCACCGTGACGCCCGCCACGACCTCGCGTAATGGCCCGCGCCAGGGCCGCCGTCCCGGGCCTCCGCCACCGCCTCTCCCACGGCCCCCGGTACCGGCCGATCGCGGGCGCCGCCGTCCCGGAAGGTGGAACGAACATCGCGGTTCCGCGTGCGGCGGCTACGCTGGCCTGGTGCGCCCCCCTCGGTGGGGGCGCAAAGCCGACAGCCGTCGCACTCCAGGGAGCACTTCCATGGCCTTGCACAAGCCATCACCCACATCCGCCGCCCGAGCCGACGCGCTCCGCGAGGCGCTGGCCACCCGTGTGGTGGTCGCCGACGGCGCGATGGGGACGATGCTCCAGGCGCAGGAGCCCAGCCTCGACGACTTCGAGCAGCTCGAGGGCTGTAACGAGATCCTCAATCTCACCCGCCCCGATATCGTCCGCTCCGTCCACGCCGCCTACTACGAGGTGGGCGTGGACTGCGTGGAGACCAACACCTTCGGCGCCAACCACGCCGCCCTCGGCGAGTACGACATCGCCGACCGCGTCTTCGAGCTGTCCGAGGCCGGTGCCCGGATCGCCCGCGAGGTGGCGGACGAGTTCGCCGCCGACGGACGCGACCGCTGGGTGCTGGGCTCGATGGGGCCCGGGACCAAGCTGCCCACCCTGGGGCACGCCCCGTACACCGTGCTGCGCGACGCCTATCAGGCCAACGCCGAAGGCATGATCACCGGCGGGGCCGACGCCCTGCTGGTGGAGACCACCCAGGACCTGCTCCAGACCAAGGCCGCCGTCCTCGGCGCCCGGCGCGCGCTGGACGCCACCGGCGCGAACCTCCCGCTGATCTGCTCGGTGACGGTGGAGACCACCGGCACCATGCTGCTCGGCTCGGAGATCGGCGCGGCGCTGACCGCCCTGGAGCCGCTGGGCATCGACATGATCGGGCTCAACTGCGCCACCGGCCCGGCCGAGATGAGCGAGCATCTGCGCTATCTCGCCCGCCACTCGCGCACCCCCCTGCTGTGCATGCCCAACGCGGGTCTGCCGGTGCTCGGCAAGGACGGCGCCCACTACCCGCTCACCCCCGGCGAGCTGGCCGACGCCCAGGAGACCTTCGTCCGCGAGTACGGCCTGTCCCTGGTGGGCGGCTGCTGCGGCACCACCCCCGAGCACCTGCGCCAGGTCGTCGAGCGGGTCCGTGGAGTGGCCCCGGGCGAGCGCGAACCGCGCCCCGAGCCCGGTGCCGCCTCGCTCTACCAGACCGTTCCGTTCCGCCAGGACACCTCGTACCTGGCCATCGGTGAGCGGACGAACGCCAACGGGTCGAAGAAGTTCCGCGAGGCCATGCTCGAGGGCCGCTGGGACGACTGTGTGGAGATGGCCCGCGACCAGATCCGCGAGGGCGCCCATCTGCTCGACCTGTGCGTCGACTACGTGGGCCGTGACGGTGTGGCCGATATGGCGGAGCTGGCGGGCCGTTTCGCCACCGCCTCCACCCTGCCGATCGTGCTGGACTCCACCGAGGTCGACGTTCTCCGGGCGGGCCTGGAGAAGCTGGGCGGCCGCGCGGTCATCAACTCGGTCAACTACGAGGACGGCGACGGCCCCGACTCCCGCTTCGCCAGGGTCACCCGGCTGGCCCAGGAGCACGGCGCCGCGCTGATGGCCCTCACCATCGACGAGGAGGGCCAGGCCCGCACGGCGGAGAAGAAGGTCGAGATCGCCGAGCGGATCATCGACGATCTGACGGGCAACTGGGGCATCCAGGAGTCCGACATCCTCATCGACTGTCTGACCTTCACCATCTGCACCGGTCAGGAGGAGTCCCGCAAGGACGGCGTCAACACCATCGAGGCCATCCGCGAGCTCAAGCGCCGCCACCCCGACGTCCAGACCACACTCGGGCTGTCGAACATCTCCTTCGGCCTCAACCCGGCCGCCCGGATCGTGCTCAACTCCGTCTTCCTGGACGAATGCGTCAAGGCGGGGCTGGACTCCGCCATCGTGCACGCCTCCAAGATCCTCCCGATCGCCCGGCTGGAGGAGGAGCAGGTCCAGGTCGCCCTCGATCTGATCCACGACCGCCGCCGCGAGGGCTACGACCCGCTCCAGAGGCTCCTGGAGCTCTTCGAGGGCGTCGACACCAAGTCGATGAAGGAGGGCAAGGCCGAGGAGCTGCTCGCCCTGCCACTGGACGAGCGCCTCAAGCGCCGCATCATCGACGGTGAGCGCAACGGCCTCGAGCAGGACCTCGACGACGCGCTCCTCGAGCGGGCCGCCCTGGACATCGTCAACGAGACGCTGCTGGACGGGATGAAGGTGGTCGGTGAGCTGTTCGGCTCCGGCCAGATGCAGCTTCCGTTCGTGCTCCAGTCCGCCGAGGTCATGAAGAACGCGGTGGCCCACCTGGAGCCGCATATGGAGAAGTCGGACACCGAGGGCAAGGGCACCATCGTGCTCGCCACCGTCCGCGGCGACGTCCACGACATCGGCAAGAACCTCGTGGACATCATCCTGTCCAACAACGGCTACAACGTGGTCAACCTCGGTATCAAGCAGCCGGTCTCCGCGATCCTGGAGGCCGCCGAGGAGCACCGCGCGGATGTCATCGGGATGTCCGGGCTGCTGGTGAAGTCCACCGTGATCATGAAGGAGAACCTGGAGGAGCTGAACCAGCGCAAGCTGGCCGCCGACTACCCGGTCATCCTCGGCGGGGCCGCCCTCACCCGGGCCTATGTGGAGCAGGATCTGCACGAGGTCTACGAGGGCGAGGTGCGCTACGCCCGCGACGCCTTCGAGGGGCTGCGGCTGATGGACGCGCTGATCGCCGTGAAGCGCGGTGTCCCCGGCGCCGCCCTCCCCGAGCTCAAGCAGCGCCGCGTCCCCCGCCGCGAGGCCGTCCAGGTGCTGGAGCCGGAGCCGGACCAGGGGCCGGTCCGCTCCGACGTGGCCACCGACAACCCGGTGCCCGCCCCGCCGTTCTGGGGCACCCGGGTGGTCAAGGGCATCCAGCAGGCCGACTACGCCTCCTGGCTGGACGAGGGCGCGCTGTTCAAGGGCCAGTGGGGGCTGAAGCAGGCCCGCACCGGTGACGGGCCCGGCTACGAGGAGCTGGTCGAGTCCGAGGGGCGCCCGCGGCTGCGCGGGCTGCTGGACAAGCTGCACACCGAGAACCTGTTGGAGGCGGCCGTGGTCTACGGCTACTTCCCGTGTGTCTCCAAGGGCGACGACCTGGTGCTGCTGAACGAGGACGGCAGCGAGCGCACCCGCTTCACCTTCCCCCGCCAGCGCCGCGGACGGCGGCTGTGTCTGGCCGACTTCTTCCGGCCCGAGGAGTCCGGTGAGACCGATGTCGTCGGCCTCCAGGTCGTCACGGTCGGCTCCCGGATCGGCGAAGCCACCGCCGAGCTGTTCGAGTCCAACTCCTACCGCGACTATCTGGAGCTCCACGGGCTGTCGGTGCAGCTGGCCGAGGCACTGGCCGAGTACTGGCACGCCCGGGTCCGCTCCGAGCTCGGCTTCGCCGGGGAGGACCCCGCCGACGTCGAGGACATGTTCGCGCTGAAGTACCGCGGCGCCCGCTTCTCCCTCGGCTACGGCGCCTGTCCCGACCTCGAGGACCGCGCCAAGATCGCCGAACTGCTCCAGCCCGAGCGCATCGGCGTGAAGCTCTCCGAGGAGTTCCAGCTGCACCCCGAGCAGTCCACGGACGCCATCGTCATCCACCACCCGGAGGCGAAGTACTTCAACGCACGGTGACCGCCCCGGGACCGCCCGCGAGCGGCCATGAGGCGCCGCGCGGCGGCACGTCGTAAACTGGTCGATCCGGTAGAGGCCGGTCGCCTTCCGTTCCACGGGAGGAGGCCGGCCTTCGTGCCCCTTGTCCGGAGGTGTTTGGATGACCAGCAGCATCCCCGTCGTCACTACCCGTACGGCCGAAGGATCCGCTCTGCAAGCCGTTCTGCTCGACATGGACGGCACCCTGGTCGACACCGAGGGCATCTGGTGGGACGCGGAGGTCTCGATCTTCGCCGAGCTCGGCCACGCGCTGGCCGAGGAGTACCGCGAGGTCGTCGTCGGCGGCCCGATGACCCGCAGCGCCTCCTTCCTGATCGAGGCCACCGGCGCCGATATCGCGCTCGCGGAGCTGACCGGCCTGCTGAACAGCCGCTTCACCGAGCTGATCGACGGCACGGTGCCGATGCTGCCCGGCGCCCACCGGCTGCTCACCGAGCTGGTCGCGCACGGGATCCCGACCGCCCTGGTCTCCGCCTCGCACCGGCGGGTGATGGACCGGGTGCTGCGTTCGCTGGGCGAGGAGCACTTCACACTGACGGTCGCGGGCGACGAGATCGCACGCACCAAGCCGTACCCCGACCCGTATCTCTTCGCCGCCGCGGGACTGGCCGCCGACCCCGCCCGCTGTGTGGTCGTCGAGGACACCGCGACCGGGGTGCGGGCGGCCGAGGCGGCGGGCTGTCAGGTGGTGGCGGTGCCGTCCGTGGTGGCGATCGAACCCGCGGCGCGCCGTACGGTCGTCGGATCGCTCGAAGAAGTCGATCTCCCATTTCTTCAGGCCCTGGTCACGGGAATGCACTGATCGCACACTGAGCGTATTTCTGCAAATGACAGACTGAATAACCCGGGGACTTTTCCCTCCAGGACACCGTGAAAACGAACGTGATGTTTATCACTGAACTTGGTGTCGACGTGGGGGGTGGGTCTATGCTGCACGTCCTCTCTGGTGCGGTTTGCGTACACCCTTGTGTCCGGATTGATGACATGCCGTACGAAACGCGACCGCGTCCGTATATCGGTCAATCGTTGCTCGTTATCGGGGCGTGATTTCGCCTCAACTTCGTTGTGTCTCAGCATGGCTGGCGCCGCGGACTAATCTCGTCGCGAGTGATTGATCGATCGCAGGGAGACTCCCGACAATGAAGCGCAAGTCGCTGGTGCTGCCCACCGTGGCGGGCCTACTGATGTCAGCGCTCACCGCGTGCGGCGGCACCGACGGCTCAGGCTCGGACGGTGACGCGCTCGTCCTGGGCAGCACGGACGGGATCGAGGCCACCAAGGCGGCGCCCGCGCCCCTGGACCCGGACCTCGCCTACGACTTCGCCTCCTGGAGCGTCCTGCACAACGCGTTCCAGACGCTGATGCGGCTGCCCCGCTCCGGCACCGAACCGATCCCCGACGCCGCCGAGAAGTGCGGCTTCCAGGACCGGCAGAGCGAGCAGTACCGCTGCACCCTGCGCAGCGGGCTGAAGTTCTCCAACGGCCACGCGCTCACCTCCGAGGACGTGAAGTTCTCCCTGGAGCGCATCCTGCGCATCAACAACCGCAACGGTCCGGTCTCCCTGCTCTCCAACGTGGACAAGGTCGAGACCCCCAACGACCGTGAGGTGGTCATTCACCTCGCCTCCCCGGACGCCACCTTCCCCTCCAAGCTGACCACCCCTGCCGCGGCCATCCTCGACAGCGAGGTCTACGCGCCGGACAAGCTGCACGAGGGCTTCGACATGGTGGGCTCCGGTCCGTACCAGGCCGAGACCGAGGTCAGCGACAACCGGCTGGCCAAGGTCACCTTCACCAAGAACCCGCATTACAAGGGCGACGCCACCCCGAAGACCGACAAGGTCGTGATGCGCTTCTACAAGACCTCGGCGGAGCTGGAGCGGGCGCTGGTCGACGGCGATGTCGACGTGGTCCACCGAGGCTTCTCGCCCGACCAGATCGACCGGCTGAACCGCGGGAAGTTCAAGGGCGTCCGGCTCTTCGAACAGTCCGGCCAGGGCATCCGCTACCTCGGCTTCAACACCGCCGACCCGTCGGTGAAGAACAAGGCGATACGCCAGGCGATGGCCCACCTCGTGGACCGCCAGGCGCTGGTGCGCGACGTCTACAAGCGCACCGCCGAACCGCTCTACTCGCTGATCCCGTCCAACGTCACCACGCACACCAACTCGTTCCACAACGCGTACGGCGACCCCAACCCCGCCGCCGCCCGCCGGGCGCTGCGCCGGGCCGGGGTCCACGCCCCCGTGAAGCTGACGCTGACGTACACCACCGACCACTACGGTCCGGAGACCGCGACGGAGTTCAAGGAGCTTCAGCGCCAGCTCAACGCCAGCGGGCTGTTCGACATCAAGATCAAGGGCGTCCGGTGGGCGGAGTTCCGCCCCAAGCTGATCAAGCGCCAGTACCCGGTCTACGGCATGGGCTGGCTGCCGGACTTCCCGGATCCGGACAACTACATCGCCCCGTTCCTCACCAGGGACAACTTCCTCAACTCGCCCTACCGCAACAGCGTGATCCAGGACGAGCTGATCCCCAAGACGCGGCAGGAAACCCAGCGCACCCTGGCCAACAAGGACTTCCAGTCCATCCAGAACGCCGTCGCCGACGACGTCCCCTACCTGCCGCTGTGGCAGGGCAACACGTATGTGGCCGCCCGGGAGAACATCACCGGCGCGGAGTACGCGTTCGACTCCTCCACCATGCTTCAGCTCTGGGAGCTCGGCCGCGGCGCCGAGGGCTGATGGAGACAGACGGGGGCCGCTTGCACGACGACGAATCTGTGAGGAACCAATCCGTGAGGAAACGTGACCAGTGGCTGGCAGCCCCCCTCGGGGCGGGGCTGGCCGCCGCCCTGCTGACCGGATGCGGAAGCGAGGACGGTGACGCCGCCGACGGCGGCAAGCACGTGGTCATGGGAATGTCGGACGAGGTGCTCGCCACCGACCCGGCGTCCGGCTACGACCCCGGCTCCTGGGTGCTGTTCAGCAATGTGTTCCAGTCCCTGCTGAGCTTCCCCAAGGGCAGCACCACCCCCCAGCCCGAGGCCGCGAAGACGTGCAGCTTCAAGGACAACGCCAGCCGGGTGTACACCTGCGCGCTCAGGGACGATCTGACGTTCTCCAACGGCGATCCGCTCACCTCCGAGGACGTCAAGTTCTCCTTCGAGCGGACCATGCGGATCAACGACAAGAACGGTCCGGCGCTGATGTTCGCCTCCATCGGGTCCATCAGGACCCCGGACAAGCGGACCGTGGAGTTCAACCTGAAGCAGGCGGACGCGACCTTCCCGCAGAAGATCGCCTCCGGCGCGGGCTCCATCGTCGACCACCAGGAGTACCCGGCCGACAAGCTGCGCACCGACGACCAGGCGGTCGGCTCCGGTGTCTACACCCTGAAGTCCTTCGACAAGACCAAGGCCGAGTTCGCCGTCAACGACGGCTACAAGGGTCCCGCCAAGGCCAAGAACACCGGGCTGAGCCTGAAGTTCTTCCACGGTGAGCAGCGGCGGCTGAAGAGCGCCGTGGAGAAGGGCGAGGTGGACCTCGCCTACCGCGGACTGGCCATGAAGGACCTGGCCGACCTCCAGGCGCGCAGCGTCGGGGGCGGCAAGAGCCTGGATGTGGTCGAGGGCACCGGCGCCGAGGTCCAGCACCTCGTCTTCAACCTCAAGGACCCGGTGGCGGGCAAGCGCGGGGTCCGTAAGGCCGTCGCCTACCTGATCGACCGCAGCACCCTGGTGCGCGACGTCTACAAGCGCACCGCCGAACCGCTGTACTCGGTCGTCCCGGCCGGGATCACCGGCCACAACACGGCCTTCTACGACAAGTACGGCGACCGGCCGCAGCCCGCCAAGGCCGAGCAGGCGCTCCGGGCGGCGGGGATCTCCGGCAAGGCCAAGCTGACCCTGTGGGGCACCCCGATCCGCTACGGCCCCGGCACCCTCCCCGGGCTGCGCGCCATCGCCAAGCAGCTCAACGCCAGCGGGCTGTTCGACGTCGATGTGAAGAGCGCCGACGTGGCGACCTATGAGAAGGGCGTCGCGGCCGGGACGTACGGCGTGTACGTGAAGGGCTGGGTGCCGGACTACCCGGACCCGGACAACTTCGTCGCCCCGTTCTTCGGCGACGACAACGTCCTGGCCAACCACTACAGCTCGGCGCTGCTGACCGGTCAGCTGATACCGGCCACCTCCGAGCAGCCCAGCCGCTCGGCCACGGTCGGCGACTACCAGCGGATCCAGGACATCGTCGCCGACGATGTGCCGATGCTCCCGCTGTGGCAGGGCAAGCAGTACGCGGTGGCCCAGAACACCATCTCCGGACTCCAGTGGACCCTGGACTCGTCCACCGTCTTCCGGTTCTGGGAGATCAGCAAGACGCCTCAGGACTGAGAAACCCGGGCGGCCCCGGGGTGCGAACGGTATGCGTCCGCGCCCCGGGGCCGCTGCTGTACCTCGCTCTCCGGACGCCCGGCTCCTGGCCCGGCGGCCCGGCCCGGCTACCGCGCGGGCCCGGCTCGGCCCGGCTACTGCGCGCCGGGGCGGACCAGCCCGCTCTCGTAGGCGTAGACGGCCGCCTGGACCCGGTCCCGCAGACCCAGCTTGGTCAGCACATGGCCGACATGGGTTTTCACCGTGGTCTCGCTGACGAACAGGTCCGCGGCGATCTCCGCGTTGGACAGCCCCCGGGCCACCAGCTTCAGCACCTCGACCTCGCGCTCGGTGAGGGTGTGCAGAGTGTCCGGAACCGGCTCCTCGCCCGAGGGCAGATGTCCGGCGTACTTGTCCAGCAACCGCCGGGTGATGCTCGGCGCGAGCATCGCCTCGCCCGCCGCCACCACCCGGATCGCCTGCACCAGCTCGGTGGCGGGCGCGTCCTTGAGCAGAAAGCCGCTGGCCCCCGCGCGCAGCGCCTCCACGACGTACTCGTCGAGGTCGAAGGTGGTCAGCACCAGCACCTTGGCCGGGCCGTCCCGGCCGGGCCCGGTGATCTGACGGGTCGCCTCCACTCCGTCCATCCGCGGCATCCGGATGTCCATGAGCACCACATCGGGCTGGAGGGCGCGCACCTGGTCCAGGGCTTGCAGACCGTCCCCCGCCTCACCGACGACCGCGAGGTCCTGCTCCGCCTCCAGGATCATCCGGAAACCGGTGCGCAGCAGCGGCTGGTCATCGACCAGTAGGACACGGATCGCCACAGGATCTCCTTCGCTCGACCGGCCCCATTATCCCGAAGTCGGTTCCGAGGACTGCACGGGGAGGAGCGGCAGCGGATAGGGCGGGGGAGTACCGCCGAATTCCGGACAATGAGCCTGGTGGTCGCACCAGCCGCAGAGCCGGGACTGCCGGGGCAGGAAGGCGCCGGTCTCGGTGGCCCGCCGGATCGCCTCCCACAGGGCCAGCAGCTTGCGCTCCACCGCGCGCAGATCGCCCTCGTCCGGGTCGTATGTGAGCACATCGCCGCTGCCCAGATAGACCAGCTGGAGGCGGCGCGGCACCGCGCCGCGCAGCCGCCACAGCACCAGGGCGTAGAACTTCATCTGGAACAGCGCCTCCGCCGAATACTGCGGGGCGGGCGCCTTGCCGGTCTTGTAGTCGACGATCCGGACCTCGCCGGTGGGCGCGATGTCCACCCGGTCGATGATCCCGCGCAGGGTCAGCCCGGACTCCAGCTCGGTCTCCACGAACAGCTCGCGCTCGGCGGGCTCCAGCCGGGACGGGTCCTCCAGCGAGAACCAGCGCTCCACCAGCCGCTCGGCCCCTTCCAGCCACTCGGCCAGACGCTCCGGGGCCGGGGCCACGCCCCCGCCGCCACCAGCGCCTTCGGCAGCGCCGCCGGTATCGTCCTCGTCGCGGAACAGCTCCGCCAGCTCCGGCCGGTCCGTCAGCAGGCGCTCCCACTCACCCGGCACCATCGCCCGGGCACGCGGGGCGGTCCGCTCGGCCGCCGGCGCGTCGAAGAGCCTCTCCAGGACGGCGTGCACCACAGTGCCCCGGGTGGCCGCGGCGCTCGGCTTCTCGGGCAGTTTGTCGATCACCCGGAAGCGGTACAGCAAAGGGCACCGCATGAAGTCGGACGCCCGTGAGGGCGACAGCGACGCGGAGCGGTCGGACTGCGGTGGCCCGTCCGTCTGTTCGGCCTTCCCGGTGGTGGTTCCCATGGCGAAGACCCTACGGCCCGGCACCGACAGCCGGACGCATACCATCGACGTCCGAGCCCCTGGCACTGCATGATCGTGGGGACCGTATCAAAACTGGACGCGACCGACGCATCCGACGAGGGGACACCGTGGACAACAGCGGGCAGCCGCAGTCCGACAACGGGGGGTCGGACCGTCCGACCGAACCGGAGGCAGGCAAACCGCGGCGCCCGCGGGAGGTGGGCGGCGGGATCCTGATGGGCCGGCCGTTCGGCGTGCCCGTCTATGTCTCCCCCAGCTGGTTCCTGGTCGCCGCCCTCATCACCTGGGTCTTCGGCGGCCAGCTCGAGCGGGTGCTGCCCGAGCTCGGCGCCGTGCGCTACCTGGTCTCGCTCTTCTTCGCCGTGGCCTTCTACGCCTCCGTGCTGGTGCACGAACTGGCGCACACCGTGGCCGCGCTCCGTTTCAAGCTGCCCGTGCGCCGGATCCAGCTCCAGTTCTTCGGCGGGGTCTCGGAGATCGAGAAGGAGTCGGAGACCCCCGGCCGGGAGTTCGTCCTCGCCTTCGTCGGCCCGCTGCTCTCCCTGGTCCTCTCCGGCGTCTTCTACCTCGGCATGCTGCTGGTCGAGCCCGGCACGGTGCCCGGGGTGCTCCTCGCGGGCCTGATGTTCTCCAACCTCATCGTGGCGGCCTTCAATCTGCTGCCCGGGCTGCCGCTGGACGGCGGGCGGATGCTGCGCGCCGTGGTCTGGAAGCTCAGCGGCAAGCCCATGGCCGGCACCGTCGCCGCCGCCTGGAGCGGCCGGGCGCTTGCCGTCGCGGTGCTGGTCGGCCTGCCGCTGCTCACCCAGGCCGGTGGGCTGGGCGGTGAGCCCGAGAACTTCGGCAGTGTGGACTCGCTCACCGACGCGCTGCTCGCCGCCATACTGGCCGCGATCATCTGGACCGGCGCGGGCAACAGCCTGCGGATGGCCCGGCTGCGCGAGCGGCTGCCGGATCTGCGCGCCCGTACGCTCACCCGCCGGGCCGTCCCGGTCGAGGCCGACACCCCGCTCTCGGAGGCGCTGCGCCGGGCCAACGAGGCCGGGGCCCGCGCCCTGGTCGTCGTGGACGTCCACGGCACCCCCACCGCCGTGGTGCGCGAGGCGGCCATCGTCGGCATCCCCGAGCACCGCCGCCCCTGGGTCGCGGTCAGCGGACTGGCCCAGGACCTCAGGGACGGGATGCGGGTCTCCGCCGAGCTGACCGGCGAGGAGCTGCTGGACACCCTGCGGGCCACCCCCGCCACCGAGTACCTGGTGATCGAGGACACCGGTGAGATCTACGGGGTGCTCTCCACCGCCGATGTCGAGCGCGCCTTCGTCGCCGCCATGGCCCGTGCCCCCTCCTGAGGTTCCCGGGGCCGATGCGCCGCCGGAGCCCCGGGGCCGCCCCTCATGGGCGCGGTCACGACGGGGTGCGGGCGCCCGGTAGGCTGTTCACATGTCCGAACCGACCGGTGCCGCCCGCCGTCGCGGCCCCTTCCAGGTCGGGGACCAGGTCCAGCTCACCGACCCCAAGGGACGCCACTACACGTTCACTCTCGAGGCCGGGAAGAACTTCCACACCCACAAGGGTTCCTTCCCCCACGACGAGCTGATCGGCGCCCCTGAGGGAACCGTCGTGCGCACCACGGGTAACGTCGCGTATCTCGCGCTGCGCCCCCTGCTCCCCGACTATGTCCTGTCCATGCCACGCGGTGCCGCCGTCGTCTACCCCAAGGACGCGGGGCAGATCCTGGCGATGGCCGACATCTTCCCCGGTGCGCGGGTCGTCGAGGCGGGCGTCGGCTCCGGTTCGCTCTCCACGTTCCTGCTGCGGGCCATCGGCGACCAGGGCATGCTGCACTCCTACGAGCGCCGGGCCGACTTCGCCGAGATCGCCTCGCAGAACGTCGAGCGCTACTTCGGCTCCCCGCACCCCGCCTGGCGGCTGACCGTCGGCGACCTCCAGGACCATCTGTCCGACACCGACGTCGACCGCGTCATCCTGGACATGCTCGCCCCCTGGGAGTGTCTGGAGCCCGTCTCCAAGGTTCTCGTCCCCGGCGGCATCCTCTGCGCCTACGTCGCCACCACCACCCAGCTCGCCCGGACCGTCGAGGCCATCCGCGAGCACGGCACCTTCAACGAGCCGTCGGCCTGGGAGACCATGGTCCGCACCTGGCACGTCGAGGGACTGGCGGTCCGTCCCGACCACCGGATGATCGGGCACACCGGCTTCCTGCTCACCGCCCGCCGCCTCGCGGACGGCGTGGAGCCGCCGCTGCGCCGCCGCCGTCCGGCCAAGGGCGCCTACGGCGAGGACTACGCGGGCCCCGGCGCCGGGAAGGACTCCGCCGCCGCGGACACCACGGGCGGCAAGCGGACCGCCGCCGAGGGCCGGGACACCGCCTCCGGGCGCGCCTGACGCCCCGCCGGACCCCTTCCGGTATCAACGCCCCGGCGCGGCCACCGACTTCCCTCCGACGGGACGGTGGCCGCGCCCTGTGAGATGTGGCACCATGCGGGACACCCCCCGCCTCAGTTCTCACATGGAGTCATCCCGCGTGCAGCCCCTGGGCCCGGATCTCGCGCACACCCATCCCCGTCCGGTGCACTGGCTCGCGACCGCGGCCGCCGTCGCCGCCGTCGTCGCCGGATCATCGCTCGTCCAGCCGTCGGACGCCAAGGCCAGCGGCACCGCGCCGCACACCGTGGCCGCCAAGGCCCCCGATCCGCGCGCGGCGCGGTATCCGATGGACTGCGGCGGGGCCCGGCCGGATGTGGTGGACCGGGGCTCGGGGGACCTGGACGGGGACGGGCAGCCGGAGACCGTCGCGGTGGTGCGCTGCCATTCGGCGACCGGTACGCCACCGAGCGGCGTCTATGTCCTCTCGCCCGGGGAGCGCTCCGGTTCCACCGGCGGCAAGGGCGTCGCGCCCCGGATCGTGGCCACGTTCGTGGATCCCAAGGAAGGGATGAGCATCCGGGATTTCGCGGTACGCGGAAAGAAGGTTTCGGCCACCCTGCTGGGATACTCCTCGGCCAAGGTCCCGCGGTGCTGCCCGGATCTCCAGCGTCAGGTCAACTGGCAGTGGCGGGACGGCAAGTTCGTCCTCAGCGCGCTACCGGTCCCGGGGAGTGTGTGAGCGGTCACGCGGTGTCCCGTCACTCCGCGTCGGGGCCGTAGACCTCGACCTTGTCCGCGGCGCGGCGCACATGGATGCAGTCGCCGGGACACTCCTTGGCGGAGTCCGCCACCTCGGTGAGCAGCTGGAGCGGCACGGGCGCGGTGGCGCCCTTGTCCTGGAGCAGCTCATCGTCGGAGCTCTTGACGTAGGCTAGACCGTCGATGTCGAGTTCGAAGACCTCAGGGGCGTACTGGGCACAGATCCCGTCGCCCGTGCACAGGTCCTGGTCAATCCAGACTTCAAGATCGCCGAGCTCCTCGTTCCGCACGGTACGTCGCCTGCCGTTCCCTCGATACGTGATTCAACATGTCTAAATATCGCCAGCCCTGGCGGGTGTTGACCGTGTCGACGATACAACCGCTCGCTTTCCGATGTTGTTGGGTGGGTATTCACCTGGCGTGAGGGAGTGCGCAAGGGTGAAGATCGGACACACGCCGACCGGGTTTGTGATCTAGGGGTTTCAACCCGCACCGGCCCAGGTAGGGTCAGGAAGCGTCCAGCTCCCCTTGGAGGAGGTGAGGACCGTGGCAGCCCACGACGACGACATCAACCGCGGCATCCGGCCGGGGCGGGGGTCTGATGACCCAGCCGGTCAGGTTGCCTATCTCGAGCAGGAAATCGCCGTCCTGCGCCGCAAGCTCGCCGACTCTCCGCGCCACACGAGGATTCTCGAAGAGCGGATCGTCGAGCTACAGACCAATCTGGCGGGAGTCTCCGCACAGAATGAGCGGCTCGCGAACACGCTCCGTGAGGCCCGCGACCAGATCGTGGCCCTCAAGGAGGAGGTCGACCGGCTCGCGCAGCCGCCGGCCGGCTTCGGGGCCTTCCTACAGGCGAACGAGGACGGCACGGCGGACATCTTCACCGGGGGCCGCAAGCTCCGGGTGAACGTGAGCCCGGGAGTCGACCTCGAGGACCTCAGGCGTGGCCAGGAGGTCATGCTCAACGAGGCCCTCAACGTGGTCGAGGCCATGGAGTTCGAGCGCGCCGGGGACATCGTCACCCTCAAGGAGGTCCTTGAGGACGGCGAGCGCGCCCTGGTGATCGGGCACACCGACGAGGAGCGCGTGGTGCGGCTCGCCGAGCCGCTGCTGGAAACCACCATCCGTCCCGGTGACGCCCTGCTGCTCGAGCCCAGGTCCGGCTACGTCTACGAGGTCGTGCCCAAGAGCGAGGTCGAGGAGCTCGTCCTCGAAGAGGTCCCGGACATCGACTACACGAAGATCGGCGGCCTGGGAAACCAGATCGAGCTGATCCGCGACGCGGTCGAGCTCCCCTACCTCTACCCCGACCTCTTCAAGGAGCACGAACTGCGGCCGCCCAAGGGTGTGCTGCTGTACGGTCCGCCCGGCTGCGGCAAGACGCTCATCGCCAAGGCCGTCGCCAACTCCCTTGCCAAGAAGGTCGCCGAGGTGACCGGCAAGCCCGCGGGGAAGAGCTTCTTCCTCAACATCAAGGGCCCCGAGCTGCTCAACAAGTACGTCGGTGAGACCGAGCGGCATATCCGGCTCGTCTTCCAGCGGGCACGGGAGAAGGCCAGCGAGGGCACGCCCGTCATCGTGTTCTTCGACGAGATGGACTCCCTCTTCCGCACCCGTGGCTCCGGTGTCAGCTCGGACGTGGAGAACACCATCGTTCCGCAGCTGCTCTCGGAGATCGACGGTGTCGAGGGCCTGGAAAACGTGATCGTGATCGGCGCCTCCAACCGCGAGGACATGATCGACCCCGCGATCCTCCGCCCCGGCCGCCTCGATGTGAAGATCAAGATCGAGCGTCCGGACGCCGAGGCCGCCAAGGACATCTTCTCGAAGTACCTGACGCACACCCTCCCGGTGCACACGGACGACCTCGCCGAGCACGCCGGGTCCCCGAAGGCCGCCGTCGCGGGCATGATCCAGTCCGTCGTCGAGCAGATGTACGCGGAATCCGAGGAGAACCGCTTCCTGGAGGTCACCTACGCCAATGGTGACAAGGAAGTCCTCTATTTCAAGGACTTCAACTCCGGCGCCATGATCCAGAACATTGTGGACCGGGCCAAGAAGATGGCCATCAAGGCATTCCTCGACCACAACCAGAAGGGGCTCCGCGTCTCCCATCTGCTCGCCGCGTGTGTGGATGAGTTCAAGGAGAACGAGGACCTGCCCAACACCACCAACCCGGACGACTGGGCCCGGATCTCCGGAAAGAAGGGCGAGCGGATCGTCTTCATCCGCACCCTTGTCACCGGAAAGCAGGGCGCGGACACGGGACGCTCCATCGACACGGTGGCGAACACCGGTCAGTACCTGTAACACCGCTGTCCGGCTGCGGATGTCCTGGACGGGGCATCCGCAGCCGGATGCGCTTTTCGGACCGCATTCTTCGTATGAGTCCTACGAGCCCGACCGGAGCAATGACTGAGATGATCTCCGCAGCACCGCAAAGCCGTCTTAGGCTCGTCGGTACCGCACCTTCGCGGCGTAGGGGATCGAGGGCCGCGCAGGGACCAGGAGCGCAGCGGTACTTGAGCGCCGACCCCGCCCGGGGGCGGCGCTGGGCAAGGAGGGCCGCATGACCGTACGGCGCGTAATGGGGATCGAGACGGAGTACGGGATCTCCGTCCCGGGGCACCCCAACGCCAATGCCATGCTCACCTCATCCCAGGTCGTCAACGCCTACGCGGCGGCGATGCACCGGGCGCGCCGCGCCCGCTGGGACTTCGAGGAGGAGAACCCGCTGCGGGACGCCCGCGGCTTCGACCTCGCGCGCGAGTCCGCCGACGCCAGCCAGCTCACCGACGAGGACATCGGCCTGGCCAATGTGATCCTCACCAATGGCGCCCGGCTCTACGTCGACCATGCCCACCCCGAGTACTCCGCCCCCGAGGTCACCAATCCGCGCGACGCGGTGCTCTGGGACAAGGCGGGCGAGCGCATCATGGCCGAGGCCGCCGTGCGCGCCGCGGAGCTGCCCGGCGCCCAGCCCATCCATCTGTACAAGAACAACACCGACAACAAGGGCGCCTCCTACGGCACGCATGAGAACTACCTGATGAAGCGGGAGACCGCCTTCTCGGACATCGTGCGCCACCTCACGCCCTTCTTCGTCTCCCGCCAGGTGGTCACCGGCGCCGGCCGCGTCGGCATCGGCCAGGACGGGCATGAGCACGGCTTCCAGATCAGCCAGCGGGCCGACTACTTCGAGGTCGAGGTCGGGCTGGAGACCACCCTCAAGCGCCCCATCATCAACACCCGTGATGAGCCGCACGCCGACGCCGAGAAGTACCGCCGGCTGCATGTGATCATCGGCGATGCCAACCTCTCCGAGATCTCGACCTACCTCAAGCTGGGCACCACCTCCCTGGTGCTGTCGATGATCGAGGACGGCTTTATCGCGGTGGACCTCGCCGTGGACCAGCCGGTGCGCACCCTGCACCAGGTTTCCCACGACCCCACACTGGGCCGCCTCATCACTCTGCGTAGCGGACGTACGCTTACCGCCGTACAGCTCCAGATGGAGTACTTCGAGCTGGCCCGCAAGTACGTCGAGGACCGCTTCGGGGCCGACGCGGACGACCAGACCCGGGATGTGCTGACCCGCTGGGAAGACGTGCTCAACCGGCTCGAGCGCGATCCCATGAGCCTCTCCGGCGAGCTGGACTGGGTCGCCAAGCGCGAGCTGCTCGAGGGCTACCGGCGCCGCGACAGCCTGGAGTGGGACGCCGCCCGGCTCCACCTGGTGGACCTCCAGTACGCCGACGTACGGCCCGAGAAGGGGCTGTACAACCGCCTGGTGGCGCGCGGCAAGATGAAGCGGCTGCTGGACGACCAGGACGTGGCACGGGCCCAGAACAAGCCCCCGGAGGACACCCGCGCCTACTTCCGCGGCCGCTGCCTGGAGCAGTACGCGGACGATGTCGCCGCCGCCTCCTGGGACTCGGTGATCTTCGACCTCCCGGGTCGTGACTCTCTGCAACGGGTTCCCACGCTGGAGCCGCTGCGCGGCACCCGGAACCACGTCAAGGAGCTGCTGGACCGCTGCCGTACCGCGGAAGACCTGGTCCGGGTCCTCTCGGGCGGCTGAAACAGGCTCCGGCCGGGAATCATCGAGGTGGCCTCCATGCGTTGTAGCAAGTGGGAGGCCGATGTCGGACCCGGATTGTAGGGTCTGATCTTGAGACCCATCGAATCTGAGACCTATCGCATCAGCGGGCGAACCGAGCGGGGTGAGGGACATGGCGACCAAGGACACCGGCGGCGGACAGCAGAAGGCGTCGCGCTCGACCGAAGAGGTCGAGGAGCAGACGCAGGACGCACAGGCCGCGGAAGACCTCAAGGAACGGCAGGAGAAGCTCTCCGACGACGTCGACTCGGTGCTGGACGAGATCGATGACGTGCTCGAGGAGAACGCGGAGGACTTCGTGCGGTCCTTCGTCCAGAAGGGCGGCCAGTAAGACGCGTGTTCTCCGTCCTGCGTCCCCACGAAGAAGGGGGCGCAGGACGGATGACTTCCATGGCCAGGGGTATGGTCCGTGCAGTATTTCAAGATCTGGTGGAAGGAAACGTGTGGAAGCCAACACTCGTGACACAGGGCGTCTGCCGGCTGCCTTCCTGACGCCCGGCTCCTCGTCTTTCATGGATTTCCTGGGGGCGCACACCCCCCAGCTGCTCCCGGGGAACCGTCCGCTTCCCCCGGTGCAGGGCGCCGTCGAGGCCCCGCACGGCACCACGATCGTGGCGGCCAGCTTCCCCGGCGGTGTGGTGCTCTCCGGTGACCGCCGGGCGACCATGGGCAATGTGATCGCGCAGCGGGACATCGAGAAGGTCTTCCCCGCCGACGAGTACTCGGCCGTCGGCATCGCGGGCACCGCCGGTATCGCCGTGGAGCTGGTCAAGCTCTTCCAGCTGGAGCTGGAGCACTTCGAGAAGGTCGAGGGCACCGTCCTCTCCCTGGAGGGCAAGGCCAACCGGCTGTCGACCATGATCCGCGGCAATCTCGGCATGGCGATGCAGGGCCTGGCCGTCGTCCCGCTCTTCGCCGGCTGGGACGTCGACCGGGAGAAGGGCCGCATCTTCTCCTACGACGTCACCGGCGGGCGCTCGGAGGAGCACGGCTTCGCGGCCACCGGCTCGGGCTCGGTGTTCGCCCGCGGCTCGCTCAAGAAGCTCTACCGCGAAGACCTGACGGAGAACCAGGCCGTCACCGCCGTCGTCCAGGCGCTCTACGACGCCGCCGACGACGACTCGGCCACCGGCGGGCCCGATATGGCCCGGCGCATCTTCCCCATTGTCACGGTCATCACCGATGACGGCTTCAAGAGGTACGCCGACGCAGAGGTGTCCGAGATCGCCCGCGCCATCCACGAGCGGCGGCTCGAAGAGCCGGACGGCCCCCGCGCCGCCCTGCTCTGAGAGGACGGTTGACCCGGAATGCATTCGCCACTGACAGAAGGGACGGACAGCCGGTGACGACGCCGTTCTACGTATCTCCTCAGCAGGCCATGGCGGACCGCGCCGAGTACGCCCGCAAGGGCATCGCGCGCGGCCGCAGCGTGGTCGTGTTGCAGTACTCCGACGGCATCCTGTTCGTTGCCGAGAACCCGTCCCGCGCCCTGCACAAGGTCAGCGAGATCTACGACCGCATCGCCTTCGCGGCGGTCGGCAAGTACAACGAGTTCGAGAATCTGCGCATCGGCGGTGTCCGCTACGCCGATCTGCGTGGCTACACCTACGACCGCGACGATGTCACGGCCCGTGGCCTGGCCAATGTCTACGCACAGACGCTGGGCACCATCTTCTCCAGCGCCGCGGAGAAGCCGTACGAGGTGGAGCTGATCGTCGCCGAGGTCGGAGACGGCCCGGAGGACGACCAGATCTACCGACTGCCGCACGACGGCTCCATCGTGGACGAGCACGGCTCGGTCGCGGTCGGTGGTAACGCCGACCAGATCAGCACCTACCTCGACCAGCGCCACCGCGACGGGATGACCCTCGCCGAAGCCCTCAAGCTGGCCGTCGACTCGCTCTCCCGCGACAACAACGGCGGTGAGCGCAGCCTCACCGCCGAGCAGCTCGAGGTCGCGATCCTGGACCGCAAGCGGCCCCAGAAGCGGAAGTTCAAGCGGGTGCTCGGCCGCCAGCTCTCCCGGCTCCTGGAGTCGGAGGGCGCCGCCGCGGAGGACTCGTCCGACGCCGAGGACGCCGAGAGCGCGGGGAGTTCCGAGGACACCGGGGACGCCGAGGAGTAACCCACACCGTTCCCTCCCGCGCCCCGGCGGCCCTCGGCCCCCGGGGCGCGGTGCTGCCCGGACACCCCCTAGCGCGCGGGAGGAGGCGCCGTGGAGCCCCGGGGGAGGAGTTCCACGGGCAGGGTGATGTCCTGGGCCCGTTCGCCGTTCAGCACCGCCATCAGGGCCCGCATCCCGGCCCCGCCCACCGCTTCCGCGGGCAGCCGCACCGTCGTCAGCTCCGGCTCCACCGCGGTGGAGAGCGCCAGGTCGTCGACGCCGGTCACCGACACATCGTCCGGCACCCGCAGCCCCAGCCGCCGGACCGCCTTGCAGGCACCCGCCGCGAGGATGTCGTCGTCGCACACCAGCGCCGTGGGGCGCGGGCCCGGGGCGGACAGCACACGCTCGGCCGCCTGGCGGCCCTCCTCGACGCTCAGTCCCGCCGGTTCGGTGCTCATGGTCACGCCCTCCACCGCGCCCAGCGTCTCCGCGAGGGCGCGGGCGCGCACCCGGAAGGTCCAGGAGTCCACGGCGGCGGAGAGATGGGCGATCCGGCGGTGGCCCAGGGCGAGCAGATGGTCAGCCACCTGCCGGGCGCCGTCCGCGATATCGAGGTTGACGGTGGCGGCCGCGGCCGCGTCGTCCGGATCGCTGTCCAGCATCACCAGCGGCAGTCCGCCCCCGCGCACCGCCACCAGCGCGTCGGCCGCCATCGAGGAGGCGATCACACCGTCCAGCGAAGCCCGCGCCGAGTCGAAGGGGTCCCGGGCCGGACCGACACCCTCGGGGGAGGGGTAGAGCACCACCCCGAAGCCATGGTCGGCGGCGACCCGCGCCGCCCCGGTGTACACCCGGGCGAAGAACTCGGTCGTCAGGGCGGGCACCACCAGCAGCACCGTCCGGGTGCGGCCCAGCCGCAGACTGCGCGCCGCCAGATTGGGCCGGTAGCCCAGCTGGCGCGCCGCGGCGCGCACCGTCCCCGCGGTGCGCTCGGACACCCGTCCCGTCCACTTGTCCCCGAGGACCAGGGAGACCGTCGCCTGTGAGACGCCCGCCAGCCGCGCCACGTCCCGGCTGGTGGCCCGCCCCGCCGCCGTACGGGTCCCGTCCGGCCCGGTGTCACCCGTCCGGCCGTTGCCCGGGACACCATTCTCAGCGGCCCCGCTCGCCACCATCGCCTCCGCTTCCCTCCGCCGTCGCCGGCGATCCGCCCCGTCCGCATGCCCGGGAGTGGACCCGCGGCTGGCCGCCATGGTACGTATGACGACGGACGTTATACGTAAAACGCGACCCTGATCCACACCGGACGGGAACCCACGACCCACCGGTCCACAAGGAGGCAACGGACGATGGCGGCTGGCTACGGGGACCTGCTGCGCACCCGCCACGCGGCGCGGCTGCTCACCGGCACGCTCATCGGACGGCTGCCGAACGCCACGGCCGCCATCGCGGTGCTGCTGTTCGCCCGTGCGGAGGGCGGCAGTTACGCCCTGGCCGGAGGGCTTTCGGCGGTGTACGGCGCGGCCAACGCCATCGGCCAGCCCCTGCTGGGCCGGGCCGTGGACCACTACGGCCAGCCGCGGGTGATGCTGCCCGCCGCGGTGGTGTCCGCGCTCGGGATGGCGCTGTTCGTCGCGGTCGGACTCGAACCGCTGCCGGTGGCCTACGCGGCGATGCTGATCGCGGGTGGCTTCACCCCACCGCTGGAGGGCGGGCTGCGGGCGCTGTGGCCGAGTGTGCTGGGACGTGAGGACCGTATCCACGCCGCCTACGCACTGGACGCGGTGGCGCAGGAGGTGATGTTCGCGGTCGGCCCGCTGCTGGTGACCCTGGTGGTGGCGCTGTGGTCGGAGGGGGCCGCGCTGCTGGTCATCAACGCCCTCGGGGTCGCGGGCGCGCTGTCCGTCGTGGTGTCGCCACCGTCCCGCCGGTGGCGCTCCGCGCCGCGCGAGGCGCACTGGCTGGGCGCGCTGCGCTCGCCCGGGCTGCTGGTGCTGCTCGGTTCGTTCCTCTTCATCGGGCTGGCCCTCGGCGCCATCGCGGTGGCCTCGGTCGCCTACGCGGACCACCACGGCGGCGGCATGGTCGCCAGCCTTCTGCTGTCCGCGCTGGGCGTGGGCGCGCTGGTCGGTGGCGTGGTCTACGGCGCCCGCCCCTGGGCCGGGCCGCCCGAACGGCGGCTGCTGATCCTGGTGGCCGCGCTCGCGCTGGGCTATCTGCCGCTGCTGCTGGTGCCCGGTGTGGTGGGGATGACCGTCCTGGCGGGAGTCGCGGGTGTGTTTCTGGCCCCCGCGCTGGCCTGCGCGTTTGTCGTCGTCGACCGGCACGCCCCCGCGGGAACCGTCACCGAGGCGTTCTCCTGGCTGGTGACCACCTTCGTGGTCGGCAACGCGGTGGGGACGGCCGTCGCCGGACCGGCGGTGGAGTTCGGTGGTGTGGGCCCCGGCTTCGCCGTCCCCGGGATCGCCGGAGCCGCCGCGCTCGCGGTACTGCTGGCGGCGCGCCGATTCCTCGCCGAACCGGTGGCGGATGTGGCGGCCCACGCGTGGGCCGAACCGGTCGCGGAGCCGCTCCCCGGGACGTCCCCCGAACCAGGCCCTGACCCGGTTTCCGATCCGGTTCTCCCGGCGCCGTGCGCACCCGGCGCGGAAAATGATCGCAACCGTGCGGCCGAACCCGGTTTCAGAGCAGGCCATCAGGCGTAATGTTCAGTCATGGACCGCCGCATTTTCGGGCTGGAGAACGAGTACGGCGTCACGTGCACATTCAGGGGACAGCGCCGGCTGTCTCCTGACGAAGTGGCGCGGTACCTCTTCCGCCGTGTCGTCTCCTGGGGCCGCAGCAGCAATGTCTTCCTGCGCAACGGCGCCCGCCTCTATCTCGACGTGGGCTCGCACCCGGAATACGCAACACCCGAGTGCGACAACGTGACCGAGCTGGTCACCCACGACAAGGCAGGCGAGCGCATTCTCGAGGGTCTGCTCGTGGACGCAGAGCGCCGCCTGCACGAGGAGGGAATCGCGGGCGACGTCTATCTCTTCAAGAACAACACCGACTCGGCGGGCAACTCCTACGGCTGCCATGAGAACTACCTGGTGGCCCGCCATGGCGAGTTCTCCCGGCTCGCCGACATCCTCATCCCGTTCCTGGTCACCCGGCAGCTGCTGTGCGGCGCGGGCAAGGTGCTCCAGACCCCGCGCGGCGCCGTCTACTGCGTCAGCCAGCGGGCCGAGCACATCTGGGAGGGCGTCAGCTCCGCCACCACCCGTTCCCGGCCGATCATCAACACCCGTGACGAGCCGCACGCCGACGCCGAGCGCTACCGCAGGCTGCATGTCATCGTCGGCGACTCCAATATGTCCGAGACCACCATGCTGCTCAAGGTCGGCGCCACCGACCTGGTGCTCCGCATGATCGAGGCGGGCACGGTGATGCGCGATCTGACCCTGGAGAACCCGATCCGGGCCATCCGCGAGGTCAGCCATGACATCACCGGTCAGCGCAAGGTGCGGCTGGCCAGCGGGCGCGAGGCGTCCGCCCTGGAGGTCCAGCAGGAGTACTACGAGAAGGCCGTGGACTTCTGCGACCGCCGCGGTATCCGCACCGGCACCGTGGAGCGGGTCCTGGAGCTGTGGGGCCGCACCCTGGAGGCGATCCGGACCGAGGAGCTGGACCGGATCGAAACCGAAATCGACTGGGTGATGAAGTACCGGCTCATCGAGCGGTACCGGGCCAAGAACAACATCACCATGTCCCATCCGCGGATCGCCCAGATAGACCTCGCCTACCACGACATCCACCGCCGCCGGGGGCTCTACTACCTGCTGGAGAAGCGTGGTCAGGCGGCCCGGGTCTGCAACGACCTGAAAATCTTCGAGGGCAAGTCGGTTCCCCCGCAGACCACTCGGGCCCGGCTGCGCGGCGACTTCATCCGCCGCGCTCAGGAGCAGCGCCGCGATTTCACCGTGGACTGGGTGCATCTGAAGCTCAATGACCAGGCCCAGCGCACCGTGCTGTGCAAGGACCCGTTCCGGTCGGTCGACGACCGGGTGGAGAAACTCATCGCCGGTATGTGAGACGGCGGACGGCTTATGTTCCGCGCGGGCCCCGTGCGTTCCTCGGACGGGGCCCGCCATACGACGTAGAGTGACGCGCATCGTCCATCGCAAGATCTACGTAACGAGGACTCCGTGCGCCGACGCTCCGTACTCCTTGCCGTGCCCGCGGGCCTGCTGACGCTGGCGGGCTGCGGTGACGACAAGTCAGGATCCGACAAGGCATCACCGTCCAAGGAGGCCACCAGCCCCACGCCGTCGCCGGCCCCCACCGGCAAGATCGTGAGCGGGCCGGTACCCCCCATCACCTCCGGAACGGCATTCGGTGACAAGCCCAAGATCGCCAAGGGGTCGGGCAAGCCCTCGTCCTCCCTCGCGGTCAAGACGGTCATCAAGGGGAACGGGCCGACCACGGCCAAGAAGGACTTCCTCCAGGTCAACTATCTCGGCCAGATCTGGAGCAGCGCCAAGGTCCTCGACAACTCGTACGACAAGAAGAAGCTGGCCACCTTCCAGCTGGGCGCCGGTCAGGTCATCCCGGGCTGGGACCAGGCGCTGGTGAAGCGGAAGGTCGGCAGCCGGCTGGAGCTCGCCGTGCCGCCCGCCTACGCCTACGGCAAGCAGGGCCAGCCGCAGGCGGGCATCAAGGGCACCGACACGCTCGTGTTCGTCATCGACATCGTCAACCGCTTCAACGGCAAGAGCTCGGCCAAGGGCGACAAGGTGGCCCAGAGCAATATCGACCTGCCCAAGGTGTCCGACAACACCGACGGCAAGGCGCCCACCATCACCGTCCCCAAGAAGGCCGCGCCGAAGAAGCTGGTCTCGCAGTACGTCATCGAGGGCGACGGCGCGACGGTGAAGAAGACCGACGCGCTGCTCGTCCAGTACAAGGGCGTGCTGTGGAAGAACGGCAAGCAGTTCGACGCCACCTACAAGCGCGGTGAACTGGCCCAGTTCTCCCTCCAGCAGGTCGTCAAGGGCTGGTCCCAGGGGCTCACGGGCAAGAAGGTGGGCAGCCGGGTTCTGATCGTCGTACCGCCCGAGCTGGGGTACAAGGCGGAGGCGAAGCCGGGCATCCCGGCCAACTCCACGCTGGTCTTCTCCGTCGACATCCTGGCGGTTCTGTAAGACTGTGCGGGTTGCCCACCACGTGACGAGGAGCAATTTTCGTGAGCATCGAGAAGCCCGAGGTCGACTTCCCGGGCGGCGAGCCGCCGGCCGATTTGCAGATCAAGGACATCTGGGAAGGTGACGGCCCCGAGGCCAAGGCCGGCAGCAATATCGCCGTCCACTACGTCGGCGTGGCCTTCAGCACCGGCGAGGAGTTCGACGCCAGCTACAACCGCAACACCCCGCTGCGCATCCAGCTCGGTGTCGGACAGGTCATCCCCGGCTGGGACCAGGGATTGCAGGGTATGAAGGTCGGCGGTCGCCGCCAGCTGATCATCCCGCCGCACCTGGCCTACGGCGACCGCGGCGCCGGTGGCGGCCGGATCAAGCCGGGTGAGTCGCTGATCTTCGTCTGCGACCTGGTCTCCGCCTGAGAACCCCGGTGAGCCCCGCCGAGGGCCCCTGCCCGTGGGCAGGGGCCCTCGGCTTTTGCCCCGCGTCCCGGTAGCGGTACGGTCACGGTCGTAAGGTCACACAGAGAGGGCGTCGATGGCGATTGCCAAGGCCGAGCGGCTGATGAATCTGGCGCTGTGCCTGCTGGGAACCCGGCGTCCGCTGACCAAACGGGAGTTGCGGGGCTCCATCGAGGCGTACCTGGAGGCGGCCGCCGCACCGGGCGGTGGCGCGGGCGGCAATGACGACGCCTTCAACCGCATGTTCGAGCGCGACAAGGACGATCTGCGCGAACTCGGCCTGGTCATCGAGACGGTGGAGGGCATCGACGGCGAGGTCGGCTATCTCGCCCGCCGCGACAGCAACCGGCTGCCGCCCATCACCCTGGACGCCGAGGAGGCCGCCGCCCTCGGCCTGGCCGCCAAGGTCTGGCAGCAGGCCCGGCTCGCGGGCGCCGCCAGCGGCGCGTTGCAGAAGCTGCGCGCCGCCGGGATGCCGGTCGCCGAGGAGGACCCGTACGACACCCAGGCGCACAGCGCGCTGGAGCCGCATATCCCGGTCCACGAGGCCGCGTTCGAACCGCTGATGCTCGCCTGCCGCGACCGCCGCCCCGTCGTCTTCGACTACCGCAAGGCCAACGCGGCCCGCCCCGGACAGCGCCAGGTCGAGCCCTGGGCGCTGGAGTGCTGGCGCGGCCAGTGGTACCTGGCCGGATGGGACCGCGAACGGGCCGCCGAGCGCGTGTTCCGGCTCTCCCGGATCTGCGGCCGGGTCAGACTGCGCACCGGCGCCTTCACCGCGGAGGTGCCCGACCACGTGACCGTGCGCGAGACCGTGGAGCGGTGGTCGGGGGAGACGGCCACCCGCACCGCCCGGATCCGGCTGCGCTCGGGCCATGGCTATCCGCTGCGGGCCAAGGCGCTGTCCACCACCCCGGGCGGGGACACCACCCCGGGCGGGGACGGCTGGGACGAGCTCGAGATCCCGTACGGACACGGTCTGGACGCCTGGCTGGTGGAGTTCGGCCCGGACGTGGTGGTGCTGGCGCCCGACGAACTGCGGGCGGATGTCGTGGACCGGCTGCGCGCCGTGGCCAAGGGCTGAGGGGACGGACCGACTTCATATGGCCGGAAACGCCATTGACCAGACTCGTCGGATGCTGTCCTTGGTGACGTATCTGCGCGAACGTCCCGGCGCCCGCGTCGCCGACGTCGCCCGCGCCTTCGGTATCAGCGAGGATGAGCTGATCTCCGACCTCGATGTGCTCCCACTGTGCGGCACCAGCTTCCGCGGCGGGGACCTCCTCGACATCGACACCGACGGTGACCGGATCTGGTGGCACAACCCCGACGATGTCGCCGAGCCGCTGCGGCTGGCCGCCGACGAGGCCACCGCGCTGCTGGTGGCCGCCCGCGCGGTGGCCACCCTCCCCGGACTGCGGGCGAGCGACCGGGACGCCCTGCTGCGCGCCACCGCCAAGCTGGAGGCCGCCGCGGGCGAGGCGGCCGGGGCCAGCGCCCGGCTCTCGGTCACCTTCGAGTCCGAGGGCGGCGTCTTCGCCGACGTCGACCGGGCCATCTCCGAGCGGCGGCGGCTGTGGCTGCGCTACTACTCGCCCGCCCGCGACGAGATCACCGAGCGCGAGGTCGACCCGATCCGGCTGTTCGCCGTCGGCCGCACCTATATGGAGGCGTGGTGCCGCCTCTCCGAGGCGCGGCGCACCTTCCGGCTGGACCGGGTGGTGGAGATCAAGCTGCTGGACGAGGCGTCGGACCCGCCGCGGATCGAGCTGCGGGATCTGTCGGACCTGTCCACCGGGCTGGTGCAGACCGGTGCAGAGGACCCCGAGGTGGTCGTCGAGGTGGCCCCCGGGGGGCGCTGGGTCGCCGAGTACTACCCGCACGACAGCGCGGAGGAACTGCCCGACGGCGGTCTGCGGATCACTCTGCGCACCCCCGACCCCGGTTCGCTGCGGCGGCTGGCGCTCCGGCTGGGCAGGGACGGCCGGATCGTCTCCCCGCGGGAGCTCGCGGACAGTGCGCGGGACGCGGCGCAGCGGGCGCTCGCGGCGTACGGTGAGTGAAGGGACGCATACAGTGACCCCTGGGGGGAATCCCGCCTCGGTGATCTTCAAGGCAGCCTGTCCGGACTGCCGCGGCCGGTTCGAGCTGGCCGCGGGCGCGCTCCGGCTGGCGATCGGGGCCAGCGACCGCACCACCTTCTACTCCTTCACCTGCCCCGACTGCGGTTCGGCGGTGCGCAAACCGGCGGGGGAGCGGATCGTGGAGCTGCTCACCGGCGGCGGGGTGCGTACGCTGCGGCTGCACCCCACGGTCTAGGCTCTCCGTCATGCTCTGGCCGATGCTCGCGCTCTCCCTCGCCTTCTGCGGACTGGCCGTGCTCGCGCTGTGCGCGGTGCGGGTCTACGCCGAGGTGCGCAGACTGTCCCGGCAGGTGGCCGAGAGCTCGCGGCGCATCAACAGGGCGGCGGAGGACCTCGAGCGGGCCACCGCGCCGCTGGGCTCCCAGGTCGACGCGCTGCGCCGGGACGGGCAGCCCGTACGGACGGTCACCGACCGCGACTGACCGCGCCCGGTGCCCGGCGTGCGGGCACCCTGCTGGGAGCCGCACACCCGAGGTAGGCTGGCTGTTCGCGGCCTTGGACTCGAGGCGGAGGGCCGCAACCAGGCGTCTGCATGGGGATTGCCCCGGGTTTACCCGTGCGCGCTACGATCGCTGACAGCACAGCGGCCGGACGCGTGTCCAGACAAGTCCGGCAGCCCCACCCCAGCCGCCTCGGTGAGAAGGTAGACGCTTATGTTCGGAAGGCTCGGCGCCACCGAGATCATCCTCATCCTTGTCGTCATCGTGCTGCTGTTCGGTGCGAAGAAGCTCCCCGACATGGCGCGCTCCCTGGGCAAGTCCGCCCGGATCCTCAAGAGCGAGGCCAAGGCGATGAAGTCGGACGGCCAGCAGCAGCAGAACCCCCCGGCCGACCCGCCCACCCCCGGCCAGGACCAGTCCGCGCACCGCACCATCCAGGCCGCTCCGGGTGATGTCAGCAGCTCGCGGCCGGTCTCCGAGCCGAGCGACACCACAAAGCGCTGACCGAGGGCCACTTGGAGGCGGCCTGGACGGGCCGCCGCTGGACGCACGAGATGAGGACGTGGGTTGCTCAAGTCTGCCCGCACGAAGGAGAAGGACCCTGAGGGGCGGATGCCGCTCGCGGAGCACCTGCGTGAGCTGCGCAACCGGTTGCTGAAGTCGGTCCTGGCGATCTGCGTGACAACGATCGTCGCGATGTTCTTCTACATGGACATCGTGGACTTCCTCATGAGACCGGTGCTGGAGTCGGTCGGCTGCGGCGGGGTCACGCTGTCCGAGCTCTCCGCCCACGACGCGGCCCAGAAGTGCGCGTACTTCACCACGAACGGTCTGCTGTCGCCGTTCACCATCATGCTGAAGGTCTCCTTCACCACCGGTGTGGTGGTCGCCACGCCGGTCTGGCTCTACCAGCTGTGGGCGTTCCTCGCCCCCGGTCTGCACCGCAACGAGAAGAAGTACGGCCTGTTCTTCGTCGGGCTCGGGGTGCCGCTCTTCATGGGCGGTGCCTTCTTCGCCTACAAGATCCTGCCGACCAGCGCCAAGGTGCTGCTCAACTTCACACCGCAGGGCGCCAACAACCTCCTGCCGCTGGACGACTTCCTCGATCTGCTGGCCCGCATGATCGTGGTCTTCGGGCTCGCCTTCGAGCTGCCCCTGCTGCTGATCCTGCTGAACTTCACCGGCATCCTCAGCGGCCGCCGGATGGTCGGCTGGTGGCGCGGCATGATCATGGGCATCACCGTCTTCGGTGCCATCGCCACCCCGAGCACCGACCCGATCGGCATGTTCGCCCTGGCCGGACCGGTCACCGTGCTCTACTTCGGCGCCTGCGGCGTCGCGCTGCTCAACGACCGGCGCAAGAGTCGCCGCCGGGCGGCCGATCCCGACTTCGGCCTGGACGACGACGAGGCGTCGCATCTTGACCTGACGCCGGAGGCGGTCGGCGGCCCGGAGTGGGTCGGCGCCGGTGGCTCCCCGGCCGAGCTGCCCGGCGGCGAGGAGCCCGGCCCCACCCGGCGGAACGGCTACGACGACATCACCTGACGCGGCCCGCCGCGGCGGCGTCACCCGCCCGGGCCGCCGAAGGTCTCACCCCGTACGCGCACGGTGAACGGCCGCCCCGGTCCGGGGCGGGCGGCCGGAGCCGGGACAAAGCCCGGATAAAGATCGCGTGCGCTGTCGGAGGTGGCCGGTAGTCTCGTACGTACGATGACCGACGAGCTATCTCCCGCCGAGCGCTATGCCGCGGCCCGGGTCCGGGCCGCCGAGCAGGCCACCGCGCTGGCCCCCTTCCGCGAGATGTACGACTTCGCGCTGGACGATTTCCAGATCGAGGCGTGCAAGGCCCTGGAATCCGGCAAGGGCGTGCTGGTCGCCGCTCCCACCGGCTCGGGCAAGACCATCGTGGGCGAGTTCGCCGTCCACCTGGCGCTGACCCAGGGCCGTAAATGCTTCTACACCACGCCCATCAAGGCGCTGTCGAATCAGAAGTACGCCGATCTCGTCAAGCGCTACGGCGCTGACAAGGTCGGCCTGCTCACCGGTGACAACAGCGTCAACTCCGAGGCACCCGTGGTCGTCATGACCACCGAGGTGCTGCGCAACATGCTCTACGCGGGCTCGCAGTCCCTCCTCGGCCTTGGCCATGTGGTGATGGACGAGGTCCACTACCTCTCCGACCGGATCCGCGGAGCCGTCTGGGAAGAGGTCATCATCCATCTGCCGGAGTCGGTGACCCTGGTGTCACTGTCCGCCACGGTCTCCAACGCCGAGGAGTTCGGCGACTGGCTGGACACCGTCCGCGGGGACACCGAGGTGATCGTCTCCGAGCACCGCCCGGTGCCGCTGTGGCAGCACGTGCTCGCCGGGCGCCGGATGTACGACCTCTTCGAGGAGAAGAACGGCGAGGACGGCGACCAGAGCGGCCGCCGCGAGGTCAACCCCGATCTGGTCCGGCTGGCCCGGATGGAGAACAGCCGCCCCGGCTTCGGCCGCGACAAGCGCCGCGGGCGCCCGATGCGGGAGGCCGACCGGGAGCGCGAGCGCCGTCAGCGCAGCCGGATCTGGACCCCGGGCAGAGCGGAGGTCATCGACCGGCTGGACGCCGAGGGGCTGTTGCCCGCCATCACCTTCATCTTCAGCCGCGCGGGCTGTGAGTCCGCCGTCCAGCAGTGCCTGTACGCCGGGCTCCGGCTGAACGACGACGCGGCGCGCGCCCGGGTGCGGTCGATAGTCGAGGAGCGCACCGCGGGCATCCCGGACGAAGACCTCCATGTCCTGGGGTACTTCGAATGGCTGGAGGGCCTGGAGCGGGGCATCGCCGCCCACCACGCCGGAATGCTCCCCACCTTCAAGGAGGTCGTCGAGGAGCTGTTCACCCGCGGCCTGGTCAAGGCGGTCTTCGCCACCGAGACCCTGGCACTCGGCATCAATATGCCCGCCCGCTCGGTGGTGCTGGAGAAGCTGGTCAAGTGGAACGGCGAGCAGCACGCCGACATCACCCCCGGTGAGTACACCCAGTTGACCGGCCGGGCCGGACGGCGCGGTATCGACGTCGAGGGCCATGCGGTGGTGCTGTGGCAGCGCGCCATGGACCCGGCCGCGCTCGCCGGGCTCGCCGGCACCCGCACCTATCCGCTGCGCTCGTCCTTCAAGCCCTCGTACAACATGGCGGTCAACCTGGTCTCGCAGTTCGGGCGGCACCGCTCTCGCGAGCTGCTGGAGACCTCCTTCGCCCAGTTCCAGGCGGACAAGGCGGTCGTCGGCATCTCCCGCCAGGTCCAGCGGAACGAGGAGGGGCTCGAGGGCTACCGCGCCTCCATGACCTGTCACCTCGGCGACTTCGACGAATACGCCAGGCTGCGCCGCGAGTTGAAGGACCGGGAGAGCGAGCTCGCCCGGCAGGGCGTGGCCCAGCGCCGCGCGGCCGCCGCGGTCGCGCTGGAGAAGCTGCGCCCGGGCGATGTCATCCATGTGCCCACCGGCAAGTTCGCCGGGCTCGCGCTGGTGCTGGATCCCGGGCTGCCCGCGGGCCGCTCCAACGGCCACCGCGGCTTCGAGCAGCACGACGGGCCGCGGCCGCTGGTCCTCACCGCCGAGCGCCAGGTCAAGCGGCTCGCGTCGATCGACTTCCCGGTCCCCGTCGAGCCGTTGGACCGGATGCGGATCCCCCGCTCCTTCAACCCGCGCAGCCCCCAGTCCCGCCGCGATCTGGCCTCCGCGCTGCGCACCAAAGCCGGTCACCACGATGTGCGCCGCCACCGCAAGGAGCGTTCGGCCGCCGCCGACGACACCGAGATCGCACGGCTGCGCGCCGCGCTGCGCGCGCACCCGTGCCACGGCTGCTCCGACCGTGAGGACCACGCCCGCTGGGGCGAGCGCTACCACCGGCTGGCGCGCGACACCAAGCAGCTGGAGCGGCGCATCGAGGGCCGGACGAACACCATCGCCCGCACCTTCGACCGGATCTGCGCGCTTCTGACCGGGCTCGGCTATCTGCGCGGTGACGAGGTCACCGACCACGGCAAGCGGCTGGCCCGGCTCTACGGCGAGCTGGATCTGCTCGCCAGCGAATGTCTGCGCGACGGGGTCTGGGAGGGCCTCGCCCCCGCCGAACTGGCCGCCTGCGCCTCGGCCCTCGTCTATGAGGCCCGCTCCGCCGACGACGCGCTGCCGCCCAAGCTGCCCGCGGGCAGTGCCAAGGAGGCGCTGGCCGAGATGGTGCGGATCTGGGGTCGGCTGGACGCCCTCGAGGAGGAGCACAAGATCAATCAGGCCGAGGGCGTCGGCCAGCGCGAGCCCGACCTCGGCTTCGCCTGGGCCGCCTATCGCTGGGCGTCCGGCCACGGCCTGGACGAGGTGCTGCGCGAAATCGATATGCCCGCCGGTGACTTCGTGCGCTGGACCAAGCAAGTCATCGATGTCCTCGGCCAGATCGCGGCCGCCGCCCCCGACGGCACCGTGGCGCGCAGCGCCCGCCGGGCGGTGGACGGGCTGCTGCGCGGTGTCGTGGCGTACTCCTCGGTGGGCTGAGCCCGGTCCTGCCGCCGCCCGCTCAGCCGCTGAGGGGGCGGCGGGTCAGGCCGGATCGTAGGTGTAGGGGAGGGCGTTGCTGTTCCCGGCCGGGGTGTGGGCCACCACCATGACCGTGCCGGGCGCACCGCCCGGGGCGAACGCCACGACCTGGGTGTCGGAGATCGCGAAGAACGCGGCCGGGTCGGGGCCGAACGTCACCGCGTCGGTGAAGGTCAGATTGAGCCCGTTGAGCACCACCGCGTCACCGCCGAGCTCGGACCCCTGGGCGGGGTTGAGGCTGGTGAGCACCGGCGCCCCGAGATAGGTGTAGTACGGGTTGCCGCTGCCGGTCGAACTGGTGCCGCCCGGTGTGGTCACGGTGACGGCGACGGTCCCGGTCCCGGCGGGTGCGGTGACGGTCACCTGGTTGTCCGAGATCACGGTGATCCCGGTGGCCGGAGTCGCCCCGAAGTCGACGGCGCTGGTGAGCGTCAGCCCAGTGCCGAAGATGGTGACCGTGTTGCCTCCGGTGTCCGGTCCGAAGTGCGGGACCAGATCGGCGACCGTGGGTGCGGTGACGTAGAAGTACGGCAGCGGATTGCTCATCCCACCGGGCGTGGTCACGGTGACACTCACCGAACCCGGCGGTCTGGCCGGTGCGGTGACGGTGATTTGTGTGGCGGTGTTGGTGAGGATGGTGGCGGGTGTGGCGCCGAAGAGGACTTGTGTGGCGCCGGTGAGGTTGGTGCCGTTGAGGGTGACGGTGTTGCCGCCTGCGGTGGGTCCTGAGGTGGGGCTGAGGCTGGTGAGGACGGGTGCGGCCACGGCGGTGTAGGTGTAGGGGAGGGCGTTGCTGGTGCCGCCTGGTGTGGTGACGGTGACGTTGGTGGTGCCTGTTCCGGCGGGTGCGGTGACGGTGATTTGT
>NZ_JBEZHR010000008.1:255600-326108 GCF_040650655.1 Streptomyces sp. NPDC048636
ACCTTGTGTGGCGCCGGTGAGGTTGGTGCCGTTGAGGGTGACGGTGTTGCCGCCTGCGGTGGGTCCTGAGGTGGGGCTGAGGCTGGTGAGGACGGGTGCCGCGGTGTAGGTGTAGGGGAGGGCGTTGCTGGTGCCGCCTGGTGTGGTGACGGTGACGTTGGTGGTGCCTGTTCCGGCGGGTGCGGTGACGGTGATTTGTGTGGCGGTGTTGGTGAGGATGGTGGCGGGTGTGGCGCCGAAGAGCACCTGTGTCGCCCCGGTGAGGTTGGTGCCGTTGAGGGTGACGGTGTTGCCGCCTGCGGTGGGTCCTGAGGTGGGGCTGAGGCTCGTGAGGACCGGTGCCGCCACCGTCGTATAGGTGTAGAAGACGTTCTGGGTACTGGTGCCACTCGGCCCCGTGACCGTCACCTTGACCGAGCCCGTGCCCGGCGGCGTCTTGGCGGTGATCTGCGTATTGCTCACCACGACCACGTTGGTGGCCAGTTGGGAGCCGAACCTGACGACAGTGGCGCCCGGGAAGCCGGTGCCGGTGATGGTGACGGAGGTACCTCCCGCCGGGGTGCCCTGACTCGGGCTGACACTGGTCACTACGGGGGCCATCATGCTCTCCTTCTCGTGCCTGGCAGGCGGCCGCGCTCTGGCCGACGGGATGTCGGCCAGAGCGCGGGGCGTCGTCGCTCGCCCGGCGCCTGTGGTGCGGACGGGGGACGGGTGGGTGATACCGGGTCCGGCACGCCCGGGAGCGGCCGGACGACGACGGATCAGGTGATGGTGAACGCCTGGGCGTTGGAAGCTCCGCCACAGGTGGTGACGGTGACGGTTCCGGCGCCGGGGGTGAGACCCGCGGGCACCGTGGTGACCAGCTGGGTGTTGCCGAGACTGGTGAAGTCGGCGCCGACGGTGGTCGTTCCGTCGTCGAACTCCACCGATTGCACGTCCACCAGACAGGTCCCGTTGACCGTGACGCTGTCGCCCGCGGTGCCCGTGGCGGGCGCCAGCGAGGTGATGGCCGGGGCGGTGTAGTACGAGAACTGGGCCAGGTTGCTGACCGGCGCGCTTGAACCGCCCGCCGTGGTCACGACGACGTTCACCGTGTCGATGCACGGGTTGACCATCGTATGGGCCGGAGTGTTGAAGGTGACCTGCGAGTTGGAGCTGAAGGTGGGCGTCGGGGTGACCGCGGTGCCGCCCACCGTGACCCCGGTCCCGGTCAGGAAGTTGCTGCCGAAGACCGTGATCGAGGTGCCACCGGCCGCCGGACCACAGGTGGCGCTCACACCGGTGGTGGCCGGTTCGGCGATCAGGAAGAACGGCAGGGCGTTGCTGGTGACATTGGTGTTGCTGGTGACGCTGACGGACACCTGGCCGGCGCACAGCCCCGAGGGGATGGTCAAGGAGACCTGGGTGGGGGTGACGGTCAGTCCGCTGGTGATGACCTTCGTGCCGAAGTTCACCTTGGTGGTCGTCTGCATGGCGGTGCCGTTGATCTGGAGCGTGTCGCCGGCCTTGCCCTGGTTGGTGCTGGTGGTGGTGTCCACCAGCGACGTGATGGTTGCCATGATGTTGCCTCCTTTGAGGGGCCGCTCGGCCACCAGGGGTTGCGGGGGTTTGCGAGGTCCCGGGGCACGGGGTGTCCCGGGCCGTCCGGGCGCTGGGAGTGAGCGGGCCACTGTGATGCGCGGCCCGGAGCCGCGCCAGGCATCCCGGGTGCGGGTGCGAGGTGATGACGAGGGTTCAGAAGCGATGAGGATCGAACACGCTGGGGACCGTCGCGGCCTGACGTCGCGCCGGCGCAACCAGTCGGCGCCGAGAACCAGGTGCTGCGTGCCAATCTCGCTGAGTTGATTAAAGCAATCGGGTGATAGGTGCGACAGGTGCAATCGGAGGCATTACGGCACTCATCCGAAAATAGGCTTAAAAGCTGACACGGCATTTTCGCTCGGGAGTGCGCCCCTCGTCCCGGTCTCGACCGGGCGTCCCGGCGGTGGTCGTCCGGCGGCCGCACATGACGAGGGCCCCGGCCGGGTGTCCTCACCCGGCCGGGGCCCTCGCACGATTCCGCGGGCGGCGCGGTGCACCGCGCCCCCGGGCCGTATTACGCGGCGTCCTGCTCCGCGCCCTCCTGCTCGGCCTCCACCTGCTGGTTCCACTCCCGCTTGGACGACTGCCAGCCGTCCTCGTCGTGGCCGCGGCGCCAGTAGCCGGAGACGGACAGCCACTCGCGCGGCACCTGCCGGTCCAGGCGCAGATGGCGGCGGATCTCCTTCACGAAGCCCGCCTCGCCGTGGACGAAGGCGTGCACCTGGCCCGGGGGGAACTCCAGCGCGCGCACGGCGGCCACCAGTGCCTCGCCCACCGGGGCCGCGCCCCGGTGCAGCCAGACGACCTCCGCGCCGTCCGGCACGGTCAGCTTGTGCTCCTCTTCCGGACCGGCGACCTCCAGGAAGACGCGCACCGGAGCGCGGTCCGCGTTCCCGGGTCCGCCCGGCCGCGCGGCGAGCCGCTCCAGCGCGGTGGCGATCGCGGGCAGCGCGCTCTCGTCCCCCACGAGCAGGTGCCAGTCCGCGTCCGCGCGGGGCGCGTACGCACCGCCCGGCCCCAGCAGATGGATCTCCTGGCCGGGCTCGGCCAGCCGCGCCCAGGGCCCGGCCAGCCCCTCGTCGCCATGGACCACGAAGTCGAGGGCGAGCTCGCGCGCCGCCGGGTCCCAGCCGCGCACCGTGTACGTACGGGTCACCGGCCACTGGTCGCGCGGGAACTCGGCCCGGATCCGCTCGATGTCGAACGGCTCGGGATAGCTGGCGCCCGGGGCAGGAAAGAGCAGCTTGACGTAATGGTCGGTCCACTCGCCCGCCGAGAACGCGGCCAGGCCGTCACCGCCCAGCACCACCCGCACCATATGCGGGGTGAGCTGCTCGGTGCGGACCACCTGGGCCCGATGGGGCCGTGGACTCCTACGGGCCGGACGGTCTGCCATGACGGTCTCCCTGATCAACAATAGTTAGGCTTGCCTAAGCTAACAGCTCAGCCCTCAAGAGTGGACAGGAGACGTCGCAAAGATCCTCCCAAGCCCCAGCGCTCCTCCAGCTCGGCCAGCGCCCGGGGATCGCGCGGCCGCCGCGGCAGGGCGGGGTCGAAGGCGGGCAGCGGGACGTCCTGGGCCACCCGCACCACCTTCGGGGCCACCGCGACATACGCCCGCGCCTCGTCCAGCCGCTTGCGCTGTGAGGGGGTCAGCTTCGACGCCGGGTCGTCCACGGCGGCCATGATCCCGGCCAGATCGCCATGGGCGGCCAGCAGTTTGGCCGCTGTCTTCTCGCCGATCCCGGGGACCCCCGGCAGTCCGTCGCTCGGGTCGCCGCGCAGCAGCGCCAGATCCACATAGCCCGGGCCGTCCACCCCGTACTTCTCGCGCAGCAGCGCCTCGTCCACCAGCTGGAGGGTGCCGACGCCCTTGACCGGATAGAGCACCCGCGTCCGCCGCCCGTCGTCGACGAGCTGGAACAGATCGCGGTCGCCGGTGACGATGTCGACCGGTCCGGTGGCCCGGCCCGCGAGGGTGCCGATCACGTCGTCGGCCTCGTACTCCGCGGCGCCCACCCGGGCGATGCCCACCGCGTCGAGCACCGCGTCGATCACCGGGACCTGGGGGGAGAGGGTGTCCGGCACCTCCTCCTCGTCCACCCCGCCGCCCTCGGGGGCCTCCTCGGCCACCCGGTGCGCCTTGTAGGTGGGGATCAGGTCGACCCGCCAGCCGGGCCGCCAGTCGAAGTCCATGCAGGCGACCAGGTCGTCCGGCCGGTGGTCCTGCACCAGCCGGGCGATGAAGTCGAGCAGACCGCGCACGGCGTTCACAGGAGTGCCGTCCGGGGCCCTGACCGAATCCGGTACACCGAAATAGGCTCGGAAGTAGAGAGAGGCGGTATCGAGAAGCATCAGGCGTCGCGTCACGCCTCGCATGATGCCGTACCCGGCGGACACATACGCATGGGGAGTGTGAAGTGGGCCACCGTAAGGTTTACGCCAACCGGATCAGGGCAGGCGCGCCCCCGGAGCGAACCCGTTCAACAATTCAACTATTGCTAGGGGCATGCGGTCGGATATCGCATCGCTCCACGACCCGCCGGCGGGGGTGGCGGGTCGTTTTTTGGTGCTACCTGAGAGGTCTATGTGTCCAAGCTGCGAGCTGAACACCTGTACAAGGTGTTCGGCAGACGACCTGAAGAGGCGGTGGCGAGACTCGAGGGCGGCACCGACCGTGAGGAGCTGCGCGCGCAGGGTACGACGGCGGCGGTCATCGACGCCTCCTTCGACGTGGAGGCGGGCCAGATATTCGTCGTCATGGGTCTGTCCGGATCCGGGAAGTCCACGCTGCTGCGCATGTTGAACGGGCTGCTGGAGCCGACCGCCGGACGCGTCCTCTTCGATGACCACGACCTGACCGCGCTCAGCCCGCGCGATCTGCGCCAGGTGCGCTCCCACACGATCAGCATGGTCTTCCAGCACTTCGCTCTCTTCCCGCACCGCAGCGTGCTGGAGAACGCCGGGTACGGCCTGGAGGTCCAGGGCGTGCCACGCGAGAAGCGCCTGAAGCGCGCCACGGAGGCCCTGGAGATGGTCGGCCTGGCCGGCTGGGAGAAGTCCTGGCCCGACGAGCTGTCCGGCGGTATGCAGCAGCGCGTCGGCCTCGCCCGCGCCCTTGCCACCGATGCCGATCTGCTGCTCATGGACGAGTCCTTCAGCGCGCTCGACCCACTGATCCGCCGCGATATGCAGGACCAGCTGCTCCAGCTCCAGAAGCGGCTCAAGAAGACCATCGTCTTCATCACCCACGACCTCAACGAGGCCATGCGGCTCGGCGACCGCATCGCCGTCATGCGAGACGGCCGGATCGTCCAGATCGGCACTGCCGAGGACATCCTGGTCACCCCTGCCAACGACTACGTCGCCTCGTTCACCCAGGACGTCGACCGCAGCCGGGTGCTCACCGCCGGGGCGATCATGTCCGACCCCGCCGATGTGCTGGGCACCACCACCGACGACGGCACACCGCTGCGCACCGAGCAGGACGTGCTGGACGCCGCCCCCGCTACCGTCGGCACCGACACCCCGATCGCCGAGCTGTTCACCCCCTGCTCGCGCAGTGGTGCCGCGGTCGCGGTGACCAACGGCGACGGTGCCCTGGTCGGCGTCGTCGCCCGTGCCCGGCTGCTCGCCGTCCTCGGCGACGGCGACACCGGTTCCGACGGCGCGAGACCACCGGCACCCGGCGCACCGGACGCGCCCGAGTCCGTGAAGAAGGTGATCTCCGGTGCCTAGGATTCCGCTCGGCGACTGGATCAACTCCGGCGTGAACTGGCTCCGCGACAACCTGAGCTGGCTCTTCGACTTCATCACCACCGTCGTGCAGGGTATGTACGACGCGGTGAACTCGGTGCTCAGCGCCCCCGAGCCGCTGCTGATGGCGGGCATCCTCGCGGTGCTCGCCTGGTGGCTGCGCGGGCTGCTGCCCGCCGTCCTCGCCTTCGCGGGCTTCGCGCTCATCGATTCGATCGAGCTGTGGGGCGAGGCGATGAACACCCTCGCACTGGTGCTGGTCGCCGGTGTGATCACCATCGTGTTCGCGGTGCCGCTGGGCATCTGGGCCTCGCGCAACCGCGCCGTGAGCGCGGCCATCCGCCCGGTGCTGGACTTCATGCAGACGATGCCCGCCTTCGTCTACCTGATCCCCGGCATCTTCTTCTTCGGCCTCGGGGTGGTCCCCGGTGCCGTCGCGACCGTCATCTTCTCGATGCCCCCCGGCGTCCGCATGACGGAGCTGGGCATCCGCCAGGTCGACGCCGAGCTGGTCGAGGCGGCCGACGCCTTCGGCACCCATCCGCGCCGCACCCTGCTGCGCGTCCAGCTGCCGCTCGCGCTGCCCACCATCATGGCGGGCATCAACCAGGTGATCATGCTGGCCCTGTCCATGGTCGTCATCGCCGGTATGGTCGGCGCCGAGGGACTCGGGTCTACCGTCTTCCAGGCGATCAGCTCCGTCGACGTGGCCATGGGCTTCGAGGGCGGTATCGCCGTGGTCATCCTGGCCATGTACCTGGACCGGATGACCAGCGCGCTCAATCAGCGGGTCTCGCCGCTCGCCCGCCGCGCCCTGGCCAAGGAGCGGGCCAAGGCGCTCAGGGGTACGCGGGTGCTCCACTGGCGGCCCGCGACCTCGGTCGCCATGGTCGGCGTCGTCGTCCTGGCCCTGGTCGCCGGCGGTATGAAGATGTTCGCCGACAACGACACCGGCCCCACCGTCTCCGCCAACGTCGGCAAGGGACAGTCGGTCAACCTCGGCTACATCAACTGGGACGAGGGCGTCGCCTCCACCTTCCTGTGGAAGGAGCTGTTGGAAGAGCGCGGCTTCAAGCCCAAGGTGCAGTCGTACGACGTCGGTGCCCTGTGGACCGGTATGGCCGCGGGCAACATCGACATGCAGACCGACGCCTGGCTGCCGGCCACCCACGCCACGTACTGGTCGAAGTACAAGGACAAGCTGGAGAACCTCGGCTCCTGGTACGACAAGACCTCCCTGGAGGTCGCGGTGCCCTCGTACGTCAAGGGAGTGAAGTCCCTCGACGACCTCAAGACCGAGTCCGGCACCTTCAAGAAGAAGATCATCGGCATTGAGCCCGGCGCCGGTGAGATGAAGCTGATGCAGGACAAGGTCATGCCGGGCTACGGCCTGAACAAGGACTTCACCCTGGTCAAGGGTTCCACCGCCGCGATGCTGGCGCAGCTGGACCGCGCCTACGCCAAGAAGGAGCCGATCGCGGTCACCCTGTGGTCCCCGCACTGGGCGTACGACAAGTACAAGCTCACCAAGCTGAAGGACCCCAAGGGCGCCTTCGGCAAGGGCGACCACATCGACACGATCGCGCGCAAGGGCTTCGCGAAGAAGAACCCGCAGATCGCCAAGTGGATGAAGCACTTCAAGCTGAACGAGAAGCAGCTCACCAGCCTGGAGGCGGCCATCCAGGACGCCGGCAAGGGCAAGGAGCAGCAGGGCGTGCGCGCCTGGCTGAAGGAGAACCCGGGCATCGCGAACAAGCTCGCCCCGGTGCCCGGCGGCGCCGACCAGAAGGGCAAGGACGCGGGCGCCGCGCCGCAGATCGGCTACTTCCCGTGGGACGAGGACATCGCCACCACGTACCTGTGGAAGAACGTCCTGGAGCGGCGCGGCTACAAGCCGTCGATCAAGCAGTACGACGTCGGCTCGATGTTCACCGGGATGAGTTCCGGGCAGATCGACGTCGAGTTCGACGGTTGGCTGCCGGTCGCGCAGAAACAGTACTGGGACAGGTACAAGAAGAATCTCGTCGACGTCGGCTCGTGGTACGACAAGACCTCCCTGGAGATCGCCGTGCCGTCGTACGTCAAGGACGTGAAGTCCCTGGCCGACCTCAAGGGGAAGTCCGGCACCTTCAAGGGCAAGATCATCGGCATCGAACCGGGCACCGGTGAGATGAAGATCCTCAAGAGCAAGGTTCTGAAGGAGTACGGCCTGGAGAACGAGTACAAGGTCTCCGACGGCTCCTCCCCGGCGATGCTGGCGCAGCTCGAGCGCTCGTACGCCAAGAAGGAACCGGTGGCCGTCGTCCTGTGGACCCCGCACTGGGCGTACAGCAAGTACAAGCTCACCAAGCTCGCCGACCCGAAGCAGGCGTTCGGGGCCAACAACCAGCTCCACACGCTCGCCAACAAGTCCTTCCCGGAGAAGTTCCCGGAGTTCAACGGCTGGCTGAAGAAGTGGCATATGACCGAGAAGGAGCTGGCGAGCCTCGAGCAGGCCGTGCAGGACGCGGGCAAGGGCAATGAGGAGGAGGGCGTCCAGAAGTGGGTGGACGCTCACCCCGGCATCGTGGACAAGATGGCGCCGGTGACTTCCTGACCCCACCGCGTCACCGTCACGACCGCCCGCCGCCGCGGTCCGGAGCCCACGCTCCGGGCCGCGGCGGCGGCGTTTGCGCCCGAGCGCCCGGTGTCGGGCGCCGAGGGCCCGAGGAGGCCCACTGGGGACGGCTCGGCGGCGCGGTGGCGGACATCCGCCGTACGGTGGGGCGATGAACCCTCGCACCCCCGTACGGCGCGTGGTGTCCCTCGTGCCCTCGCTCACCGAGGCGGTCGCCGCCACCGCGCCCGAGCTGCTGGCCGGGGTGACCGACTGGTGCACCCATCCGCCCGGCCTCGGCGCGGAGCGGATCGGTGGCACCAAGAACCCCGACACCGCCCGGATCGCCGCCCTCGCACCCGACCTGGTCATCGCCAATGAGGAGGAGAACCGCGCCCCCGACCTCGACGCGCTGCGCGCCGCCGGTCTCCAGGTGATGGTCACCGAAGTGCGCACCCTGGACCAGGCGTTCAGCGAGCTGGACCGGGTCCTGGTACGCGGCTGCGGACTGCCACGCCCCGGCTGGCTGGACGAGGCCGAGGCCGCCTGGGCGGACGTACGGACCGACGGGCCGCCGCGCCGCGCCGTCGTCCCGGTGTGGCGGCGGCCGTGGATGGTGCTGGGCCGGGACACCTTCGCCGGGGACCTCCTCGCCCGGCTGGGCGTGCGCCACCTCTACGGCGCACACCAGGAACGCTATCCCCGCGTCCCCATCGAGGAGTTGACGGCGCGGGACGCTGATCTGGTGGTGCTGCCGGACGAGCCGTACCGCTTCACGGCCGACGACGGCCCCGAGGCGTTCCCCGGCGTGCCCGCGGCCCTGGTCAGCGGCCGCCACCTCACCTGGTACGGCCCCTCTCTCACCGAGGCCCCCGCGGTGCTCAACGCCGCGCTGTCATCGGCGAAGTGAGCCGCTGACGCCCGCTGTCCGCGCCCTGCCCGCCGGAGCCGCCGGGCGGGTGCCGCCCCTCGCGCGCGTCAGACGCCGGTGGGTGTGGCGGACGGGGGAGGGGCGAGGAGGGTGCCGCGTGTCAGACCGGCCAGTGTGCGCACCCCGACCAGGGCCCACGCCGCCACCAGGAAGCCGTACAGCCCCACCGACAGCCAGCCGAACGCGTGCAGTCCGGTGTGGCGGGACAGCGCCGCCGCGCCCGTGACACAGGTGCCGACCGGGAAGGTGAACCCCCACCACGTCATCGCGAACGGCATACCGCGCCGTACCGCCCGCACCACCAGCGCCCCGGCCAGCGCCAGCCACAGCAGCGCGAACCCCATCACCGGCACCCCGTACACCACCGAGGCGAACCGCGCGGCGGCCTCCGGAACCCCGGTGTATCCCGCCGACCGCGTGGCGTCGGCCAGTGCGCCAGCGGCCGTCGTGGACTGTCCGAGCGGACCGAGGACCAGGAGGAGCGCGGGCGTCTGCGCCAACGGAAGCGGCCCGTGGCGCATCAGGCGGGCGAAGACCAGCGGCAGCATGAGCAGCGTCGCCAGCAGGCTCGCCCCCATCAGCGCCGCGCACCCCAGCAGCATCGCCTCCCGCCACTGCCCGGCGGGCAGATGCGGCACCAGGGGCGGGCCGAGCGCCGCCGACACCATCGGCGCCACCACGGGCAGCAGCCACACCGGAGAGGCGTCCGAGGCGCCGATCCGGTGGCGGGTCACCATCAGATACGGGATCCCGGCCGCGACGACCAGGCCCAGCAGCGTCCCCGCCGTCCACAGCGCCGCGTCCAGCGCGACCGCCGCGCCGACGCCGATGACATCCGATCCGACCGTCAGCGTGCCGCCGCCGACCGCGAGCAGCGCCATCGCCAGGCAGCCGTAGAACGGCGCGACCGCCGGGTCGAGCAGCTGGGCGCGGGCCCGGTCGCGGTGGCGGGCCCAGTGCGCCGTACGGGCCACCAGCACGGCGGCCAGCATCAGCACCGACAGCGCCCACACCGGGCGGCACAGGTCCCGCAGCCACGGAACGTCCACCGGCAGACCGGCGCCCGCGCCGGCCACGATCGCGGTGCCCATCACCGTGGCGTACCAGTTGGGGCCCAGGTGGCGTACGGACGCCCGGGGGCGTCCGCCCACGGTGGCGGGGAGGGGGCGGGCAGGCGCGACAGTGACCATGACCGCAGCCTCGCGCGCCCGCCCGGCGGCCACCAGACACCGCCTCTCTATGAGGGCATAAACTGAACTTATGAGCGACGGACACAACGGTGGCGCGGTACCGGTACCGCCCAGGGGGCACGACGGGGATCACGGCGCGCCCGTCTCCCACCGCGTCCCCGACCTCGGCGCGCTGGAGCTGCTCCTCGCCGTCGCCCGGCTCGGCAGCCTCGGCCGCGCCGCCCGCGAGCTCGGCATCACCCAGCCCGCCGCCAGCAGCCGGATCCGGGCCATGGAACGGCAGTTGGGCGTCGCCGTCGTCGACCGCTCACCGCGCGGCTCCCGGCTCACCGAGGCCGGGGCGCTGGTCACCGACTGGGCCCGGCGGGTGGTGGAGGCCGCCGAGGCGTTCGACGCGGGCGTCCACGCCCTGCGCGACCGCCGGGACTCCCGGCTGCGGGTGGCCGCCAGCATGACCATCGCCGAGTACCTGCTGCCCGGCTGGCTGATAGCGCTGCGCACGCTGCGCCCGGACACCGCCGTCTCCCTGCTCGCCGGGAACACGGCGGCCGTCGCCGGGCGGCTGCTGGGCGAGGAGGCGGACATCGGCTTCGTCGAGGGTCTCGATGTGCCCGGTGGGCTGGACGGCGTGGTCATCGGCCAGGACCGGCTGGCCGTCGTCACCGCCCCGGCCCACCCGTGGGCGCGCCGCCGCGCCCCGATCAGCCCGGCGGAGCTCGCCGCCACGCCGCTCATCCTGCGCGAGCGCGGCTCCGGCACCCGTCAGGTCCTGGACGCCGCCCTCGCCGACCACGGCGGTCTGGCCGCCCCGCTGCTGGAGCTCGCCTCCACCACGGCGGTCAAGGCGGCGGCGGTCAGCGGCGCCGGACCGGCCGTGCTCAGCCGACTGGCCGTGCACGAGGAGCTGGCCGCCCGGCGGCTGGTGGAGGTCGCGGTGGCGGACGTACGGCTGCGCCGCGACCTGCGCGCGGTCTGGCCCGCCGGCCACCGCCCCACGGGCCCGGCCCGTGACCTCCTCGGCCTGACCCGGCCGAGCGGTGCCCCGCTGCCGGCGGCGGGGGAACGGCCGCATGGCACGAATGGCTGAACGGCGGCGGGCCGAGCGGGCCCGCCCCGGGCACAGTGGATCCATGAACGCAGACAACAGCGGCGCCCTGGGCCGGGGCCGTGTGGCCACCCGGCTGCCCGCCCAGGACCTGGAACGGGCCCGGCGCTTCTACGCGGAGAAGCTCGGCCTGGAACCCGTCGACGTACGCCCCGGCGGGCTGCTGTACCGCTGCGGAGGCACGGATTTCGCGGTGTTCCAGTCGACGGGGGCCTCGTCCGGCACCTTCACCCAGATGGGCTGGGAGGTCGAGGACCTCGAGGCGGCCGTGGCCGAGCTCAGCGGGCGCGGTGTGGTGTTCGAGGAGGTCGACGCCCCCGGGTTCCGTACGAAGGACGGGATCGCCGAGATCGAGGGGAACTACCCGAGCAAGGGCGCCCGGGGGGAACGTGCCGCGTGGTTCCGGGACAGCGAGGGAAATCTGATGGGCATCGGCCAGCCGGTGTTCTGAGCGGACGGGTGGCGCGGCCGGAGCGGCACCGGGCCCGGTGAACGAAAGCCCGGCGCCGCTCAGCGAACCCCGCTCAGCCGTGCAGCTCGCAGCAGCTGTCCCGGCGCAGTTGCCGTCCCACCTCCAGCCAGTGGTCGGCCGTCTTGCCGTGCGGCGTCTGCCCGGTGGCCGGGAAGGACTCGACCAGTTCCCGGCTCCGGAACGGCATTCCGCCGCGCAGCACCGCCACCGTCCGCACCAGGGAGTCGAAGTCGGTGAAGGGATCGCCGTCCACGACCGTCAGATCCGCCAGCTTCCCGACTTCCAGGGTGCCCAGATCGCGTTCGGCACCGAAGGTCCGCGCGGGCAGCACCGTCGCCGTCCGCAGCGCCTCCGCGGGCGAGAGCCCGTACCGGTGCAGCGCCCGTAGTGCGAGGTGCAGATGGAGCCCCACCGGCACCAGCGGCTGGTCCGTGCCCAGCGCGACCACGCCGCCCGCTTCCAGGATCCTCCGGTAGACGCCGATCTCCGTGCGCAGGGTGGCGAGTTGGGCGTCGGTCGGCGGGGTCCCGGCGAGCTGCCGCACCAGCGCGGAGTCCCACGGCGGCATCAGCCGGGTGACCCGCTCGTCCTCCGCCAGCGACGGATCCGCGCCGACCAGTGGCGAGGCCGTGAACGGGGTGGCGATGAGCCGGAAGTCCGAGGTGGCCGTGTAGACCTCGGCCAGGTCCTGGTACGCCCGTCCGGTCGCGGTCGTGGCGTGCCCGTACTCCAGCCGCTGGGTGGCCTGGAGATGGGTCGTCAGGTCCTGGCCGAGCTGGATGCCGGGGGTGCACAGATGGCTTCCGGTGCGCACTCCGAGCCGCTCGTGCGCGAACCGCGCCGCCTCCTCCATCACCCAACCCGGCGCCCGGACATAGGTCTTGACGAAGTCCCAGTCGAGCGCGGCGGCGCGCTCCAGCGAGCGCCGCAGCCCGGCACGGGTGCGATGCGCCCGGCCCATGCTGTACGCCACCCGCGGCCCGTCCAGCAGCTCACCCGTGGCCAGCAGCCGCGGCCCGGCCAGCGCGCCCGCCGCCACCGCCTCCCGCAGCCGCGCCTGTTCGTACGCGAAGCCGCCCAGGGAGACCGCCGTGGTGATGCCGTAGGCCAGCTGGAGTGCGGTCTGACGGCCGCCGTAGGTGTATTGCCAGGGATGGGTGTGCGCGTCCCACAGGCCCGGCAGCACGGTGCGGGACGAGGCGTCGACCCGGCGCTTGGCCACCCGCCCGCCGCGGTGCGGCTCCACGGCGGCCACGCGCCCGCCGCGCACCACGATGTCCACGTCCTCGCGGACCGTGCGGTCACCGCCGGTGCCGTCCCAGAACCGTCCGGCGTGCACCACGGTGTCGGCCGGCCGCGGCCGCCGCCGGTCCAGCGGCACCCGGACGGTACGGGCCTCTCCCGAGTCGACGTCCAGCAGCCGCAGCCGCCCCGCCGACAGATACAGCAGCCGCCGTGAGTCCCGGGACCAGGACGGGTGGTCGGCGGCCTCGTCGGTGAGCTGCCGCGGCTTCCCGTCGGGGGTGCCGTCCGGCCGCACCGGCAGCAGCCACAGCGCGGATTCGGCGATGAACGCCATATGGCGGCCGTCGGGGGACCAGACGGGCCCGGAGTCATAGCGGTCCGAGAGCGAGGTGTGTGCCGCCACCGCGTGGAGCTTCGCCGCCCCGCTGGTGGTGTCCACGACCCGGATCAGGTTGTAGCCCTCGCGGAAGCGCTGGTTCAGCCGGTTGCGGTCGCACAGCGCGACGTACCGGCCGTCGGGTGACCAACTTGGCCGCCCCGGCAGCCCGCCCGCGCCCAGCGGCGCGGCCAGCACCCGCTCCGTAGCGGCGTCGAGATCGCGCAGGACCAGGTTTCCCGACATGTCGACACAGGCGAGCCGTCTGCCGTCGGGGGACAGCGCGGGGTGCACCCGGCCGCCCGAGGCGAGCACCGTCTCCTCGCCGGTGGCGAGATCCCGGCGGCGTACGGCGAGCAGCCCGTCGCGGTCGTCGGCGAAGACCAGCGCACGCCCGTCGGAGGTCCAGGTGGGCGCCAGCAGATAGCGGGTGGGCGGGGCCTTGACGATCCGCTTGGGAGACCGGCCGCCGGAGACGTCCGCGACCCAGAGGGAGTTGAGCGCGGCGAAGGCCACCCGGCGGCCGTCCGGGGACAGCGCGGGCAGATGGATCCCGCGCACCGGCCGCGCCCCGCCGCCGTCGAAGTCGTAGTTCTTGACGCGGTAGCGGGGCCGGTCGATGGTGAGGGTGGCGCGGAAGGGTATCTCCCGGGACGGACTCCGGCCGCCGTCCGACCCACCGGGGCGCACCAGTTGGAACCGTCCGTCCACGGTCAGCAGGAGTTCGTCCTCGGCGGTCCAGCGTGGCGGCACGGGCTGCGGCTCGCCCTCCAGGGCGACCGGCTTCCCGTCCACGACCAGGGTGCAGGAGGCGCTCGGCGCGGGGGTGGTCCGCAGATAGGCGAGGCGTCCGCCTGCCGAGAGCGCGGGCGTCATCACCTGGGCGCCGGTGGCCGTCTCGGTGTGCTCCACCCGCACCGGACCGGTGCCGTCGGCTCGTACGGAGGCCACCGTACGGGCGTCCAGCACACTGCCCACGGGCACCCCGCCGGGCACTCCGCGGACGAACAGCACCCGCTCGCCGTCCGCGGACCACGTCGGGTCGAAGTCCTCCCAGGCGCCGTCCTGGAGCGGTCCCTCCTGGCCGGAAAGACCGGTGAGCCGGGTGAGTTCACCGCTCGACAGGTCCAGCACCCACACCCGGTACGGGCTGCCCGCCACCGGGTCGCCGCCGCGCTCGGAGGCGAAGGCGATCCGGGTGCCGTCGGGCGACCAGGCCGGACCGCGGTCGTCCCAGGGACCGTCCGTTCGCTGGCGCACATCCGTCCCGTCGGGGCGCAGCGTCCAGATGTGGAACCCGCCGCCCTTGTAGGCGCAGACGGCCAGCTGTTCACCGTCGGGGGAGAAGACGGGGCGGGTGGGTTCGAGCTCCGGCGGGGTGAGCGGGGTGGCGTCGCCGCCGTCGTGGGGCATGGACCACAGGACGTTCTGCACCTCGGCGACGAGGCGTTGGCCGGAGGGGGCGAGGGTGGCGGCGCCGTTGGTGGCGGCGGTGAAGGAGAGCGAGGCGCGCCGCGGCTGCTGGGCCGCGGCCCGCGCCCCGACGGCGGCGGCCTCGGCGGGCAGCGTGGTGACGGCGGCGGTGGCGGTGCCCGCGGCGGCGGCCTGGAGGAAGCGCCGCCGGGAGAGGGCGGAGAGCAGGGTATCCGGGGCGTCCGGCGCGCCCGGGGTGTCCGGTGCGTCACGGCTGTCCGGCGCGCCCGGGGCGCCCGAGGTGTCCGGGGCTTCTGGAGCGCCGGAGGTGACGAGAGCGTCTACGGTGCCTGGGGCATCTGGAGCGTCCAACGGTCCTCCTGGAGCACGGGAGTTGTACGGGTCAGGAGTTCACAATCAGCAGACAGAGCGGTTGATCGTTGCACACCCCACGGGTTCGCGGTCAACACCTTGCTGCCAACAGCCTTGGCTTGCGCCCCAGGTAAGGGGAGAGTGGGCTTCCGTTCCTTCCCGCGTTCGAGGCTCCCTCCACCCGGCCTCCATGACCCCTCCAGAGACCTTCAGCCCAACAGAGACCTTCAGCCCACCGAGCCCTCCAGCAGGGCTCCGACCCCGACCCCGGGAGACGAGACCGTATGCCAGCAGGCGGCATCACCTACCGCACCGACCAGCTGCCCACCCCGGACGGTGTGCGCGTCGCGACGTACACCTGGCTGCCGGAGGGCGGTGCGCCGCGCGCGATCGTCCAGATCGCCCATGGCGCCGCCGAACACGCCCAGCGCTACGACCGGTTCGCCCGCTTCCTGAGCGGACACGGCTATGCGGTGGTGGCCTCGGACCACCGCGGCCACGGAGCCACCGCGGCGTCCACGGGCGGCCTCGGGATGGTCGGTGAGGAAGGCGACAGCTGGCGGGCGATCGTCGCCGATCTGCGCGCGGTCGGCGACCGCGCCCGCGCCGAACACCCCGGGCTTCCCCTGGTGCTCCTCGGCCACAGCCTGGGCTCGATGCTGGCCCGCGACTGCGCCCAGGAATACGGCGAGGAGCTGGCCGGACTGATCCTCTCGGGGACCTTCCGCACCCTCCCCGGCACCGAGATCGAGGACGCGACGGCGCGGATCGGGCAGGAGATCACGGTCGGCGGCCGTACCACGCTGTCCACCTTCACCCCCTCCCTCTTCGCGTCGTTCAACGACCCGTACGAGTTCGGCACCGGCTTCGAATGGCTCTCCCGGGACACGGCGGAGGTGGCGGCCTACGCCGCGGACGACCGCTGCGGCTTCCCCTTCAGCGCCGGTCTGGCCCTGGACTGGGTACACGCCGTGCGCAAGATCAACGACCCGCGGCAGCAGGCCAGGATCCCGGCCGCCCTGCCGGTGCACCTGGCGGTGGGCACCGAGGACCCCTGCAACCAGCGGATGACCCTGGTCTACGAACTGCTCGAGGACTTCCGTTACATCGGTACGCGGGAGCTGAGCTGGCGGGGATACCAGGGAGCCCGGCACGAGATCCTCAACGAGACCAATCGGGACGAGGTACAGACGGACCTGCTGGCCTGGCTGGACAAACACATCTGAGGGGGCGGGTCGGGGAGCGCGTACTCCTCACCGGCCCAGGAAACCGGAGACGCGCTGCCGGAGCGAGCCGGGGTCCAGCCCCTGACCGGCGAGGTGCTCCTCGATACCGCCGTAGCGGCGCAGTTCACGCCGTCCGATGCCGAGCCCGAGCACCCGGTGCGGCAGATCGGGGAGGGCGTCGTTGACCGCGGCCGTCGAGGTGCCCGCGAGATACGGCTCGACGAGCACGACGTCCGCCCGCGCGTTCGTGTGGACGGCGGCGCGCAGCGCGCGCTCGTCGAAGGGGCGGACGGTCGTGGCGTACAGCACGGTGACGTCCAACCCCTCGACGGCGGTGAGCACGGAATCGAGCATCGGCCCGACCGCGATCACCACCCCGCCGCGCCCCTCCCGCACGGTCAGGAAACGGCCGGGTGCGAGGGCACGCGGCGCGGCGTTGGTGTGTGCCGAGAGCCGTACGTAGACGGGGTCGTCGTCGGCCGCGGCGGCGTGCCGCAGCAGGGCCTCGGCCTCGTCGGGGTGGCCGGGCACATGCACCGTCCAGCCGTCGAGGGTGTCCAGCAGGGCGATGTCCCCGGGCGACATATGGGTGAAACCGCCCGCGGGCCAGTCGTAGGAACCGGCCGCGCTCACCAGCACCCCACCCGTGCCCTGGTGCCCGAAGTCCAGCTTGAGCTGCTCGAAGGGCCGCTCGACCAGGAAGCTGGCGAACGTGTGCAGGATCGGCCGCATCCCGGTCAGCGCCAGCCCGCCGCCCACCCCGACCAGCAGCTGCTCACGGATCCCGACGTTGATCACTCGGTCGGGATGGGCGCGCTGGGCGTCGGTGAAGTTGGCCATGCCGATCTCGGCGAGCACAACGGCCAGCCGGGGATCGTCGTCGAGCAGACGGGAGACGGTGGAGGCGAAGCGCTCACGCATGGTGTCCATGGCGCGAAGGTCCTTTCACGGAAATCTCGAGTGGGACGGAGTTCAGTTCTTGGGCTCGACCCGGGCGACGACGGCATGCGGCCGCCCCGGATGCGGTGCGCCGTACGCCTCGTACAGGGCCTGGTGATCACGCCCGTCCACGGTGGCCGTGGACCACCCCTCGGCCGCGAAGCGGGAGGCGATGCCGCCGGGCCAGCCATGGGTGGCGGAGGCGTTGTCGATCACGAGCGTGTGCAGCCGCTCCAGCCCGACCGCCCCGGCGTACGCGATCGCCTCGTGGTTGCTGCCCTCGTCCAGCTCCGCGTCGCCGATCAGCACCCACACCGCGGGCCCGGTCCGCCCCTGGGCCCGCAGCCCGAGCGCCGTCCCCACGGCCAGCGGCAGCCCGTGCCCGAGCGACCCGCTGCTGATCTCCGCACCGGGCACCAGCAGCCGGTCCGGATGGTGCCCGAGCGGAGAGTCGTAGGACCCGAACCCCGGCAGCAGCGCTTCGCCGAGGAACCCCTTGGCGGCGAGCACCGCGTAGTACGCCATCGGCCCGTGCCCCTTGGAGAGCAGAAACCGGTCCCGCTCGGGGTCGTCCACCCGCTCCGGCGACACCCGCAGCACCCGCTCGTAGAGCACCCAGAGCGCGTCCAGCGTGGAGGTGGCGGCCGGACCGTGCTTCTCGTCGCCGGTCATCAGACCCATGAGCCGGGGCAGATCGTCGTATCCGTATGCGCTGTGAACTGCGGTGGAGGTCATGAGAAGAGCGTGCAACTTCAAGCGGACTTGAAGTCAAGCGTCCGACGCCCGTGTGGGCGCGGGCTGCTGCGCCACGCACCGCGGTCGGCGCGCCCCGCCGACGCCTCGACGCCCCGACCCCCCGCCCCCCGACGCCCCGACCCCGGGGCCCGCCCCGGATCCCCATCCCCATCCCCGAACGCGCCCCGGGACCTCCCTCGACCCGCCCTAGGATCGACCGCCATGACGTCGACCTCCGACCTCCTCACCATCGGGGAGCTGGCCACCCGCAGCGGGCTGGCCACCTCGGCCCTGCGCTACTACGAGGAACTCGGCCTGATCCACTCCCAGCGCACCGCCGGCCGCCAGCGCCGCTTCGCCCGCTCCACACTCCGTCGCGTCGCCTTCATCCGCGCCGCCCAGCAGGTCGGCCTCTCCCTCGACGAAACCCGTACCGCCCTGGACCGCCTCCCGGCCGACCGCGCCCCCAACGCCACCCAGTGGAACGCGGTCGCCCGCACCTGGTCCCACCGCATCGACGAGCAGATCGCCGACCTGGAACGCCTGAAGCGCAAGCTCACCGGCTGTATCGGCTGCGGCTGCCTGTCCCTGCGCAAGTGCTCCCTCTACAACCCCTCCGACGCCGCCTCCACCCGCGGCTCAGGCGCCCGCTACCTCCTCGGCGACGAACCGCCACCACCCGACCACCCAGCGTGACCCCTGCTGGGTGCGCCCGTCCTCCGCCATCCCACCGCCCCACGGCCCGCCCGGGTGGAGATCCATCGCGCCCCCGGGGTGGCAGCGGCCACCCCCTGAAGTGCGGTATTGTTCTCGTGCGCGGTCGGCAAGGGCGAGAGCCCAGGCCGAGCAAGCACCGGGACGTGGCGCAGCTTGGTAGCGCACTTGACTGGGGGTCAAGGGGTCGCAGGTTCAAATCCTGTCGTCCCGACCAGCGTTTTCGCAGGTCGGAGGCCGTTTCCGCGAATAGCGGGGACGGCCTTTGCCGTTCCCGGAGTGGGCTCTGGGAGTCATCTGGGAGCCGCCGTGCTCCCAACTCGCAGACGGGTCAATCCCGTCCGGTTTGTCTGTCAGTCGATCTGGTCGACCTAGTGCGCGGTACCGCGCAGCTGCGCGCTGCCGTCAACCGTAGGTCGCCGAGGTCACCCCGCTGGCATGGATGCCCTCGCCATCGAGAGGCGTAAGAGCCCCTTGGCCGCTCCCGACCCCGTTCCGAGGTGGGAGCACCATTCTTTGCTCCCCGTGCGACGGGACGGTGGGTGCATGCCACGTCATGGCAGCGCAAAGCCCCTTGGCTGTGGGCGGCATACGGGGCACTCCCAGGGCGTGAGCGCCGTGTCGGGTTCTGGGACGCCGTTGTGAGACAGCGAGTGAGGGCAGCTCTCCAGAAATAGTGTGCCAAGCGGTCGTCGGTTAAGAGCTGCGATCGCGTGGCTGCAGCTCGCTTGCGGCGCTGTGGAGTCGTGATTCGTCTAAGCGAAGGCTGAGTGATTCTCACCGTAGGTTGGGCGACTGCTCTGGTCCGGTTTGCTCGTCGGCTCGCGTTCACGGCGAGCGGTGGGAAAGCGGTAGACAATGATCGGCTGAGCGGCACACTGACCCGTGTGAAACGACTGGACGCCACCGCTTGGGACAGGGCCATCCGGCGGTGCGAGCGGCTGTTGGACACGGAAGCGACCACCGTGTTGCTCCACGGTGACCTGCACCTGGGCAACGTGCTCGACGGCGGCGCGGAGCGCGGGTTCATGGCCATCGATCCGAAAGCCTGCGTCGGTTATCCGTGCTTCGACGCCGTGGATTGCGTGGTAGCCGGCGCCGGGCTGGAGGGGTCGAGGCCCGCTGCGCGCGCGTGGCGGCAGCGTGCGGGCTCGATGGCGACCGGCTCCACGCCTGGAGCCAGGTGATCGCGGCGTTCGCAGCCATCGCCCACCTCGGTGACGGTGGTGAGGAACCGGTGATCGATGAACTACTCGCGTTGACCCGCTAAGGACACCCGCTACTCCCGGGCGCCTCATACCCCGCGCTCCGCTGGGGACGAAACACCCATCGCTCAGCCTTCGATGAGACTCTTCACCCTTCGGTGAGGCAGGACAAGTCGGTCGTGTTCTTTGGTAGAGCGGGGGTATCAAGAGCGAGCAGGCGCAGCTCGGCGTCAAGGTCAAGTCACCAAATACAGGAGTATTGACACCCTTCAGGGCTGGTCGGCCACCACCCGACGGTGCTGCGCTTGACCTGGAGCTTGATGAACACCTCACATGGCATCGGTTCGGTGTTTGGGCAGCTGCTTATCGTAGACCTTCTTGCCCACCGGGTCAGGGCCATGACGTGGTGTTCGCCCTTGCTCTCTAATTGACGTGGCTGTCAAGCACCACAGTAGCCCCGCCAAGCGAATCCCGGCAGGGCTGCGGCACGTCAATCTCTGAATCTTACTCTCCTGCAAACCGCAGAAATCGATGGGCTCGCAGCAGGCACTCGTGACACAGCATCACTAGCGTGTCTGCAAACTCCTCCGACACGATTTCCGGATTGACCCTCACTTCGGAAAGCTCTTCCAGCAAGGATTTCACTTGGAGCCGGTTCAGCACCGTATCCCCATACGGATCCAAGTGTCCCAGCATCGGATATCTTTTACGATCCACACCACTGAGAACTGGATCGAATTCTGGGTCTGCGGCAACGGATGTCACGAGATCCCCTTTGCCGGACCTTACGTCGACCCTAATCATCAGGGGTCCAAGTCACGAGGGAGTCCTGGATGCATGGTGATCAATTCTCCATCTATGCCATCACGAATGATTGTCTAGGTCTTCGTCGGGAGACCGTGACGGTCGGTCCCCACTATCTCTCGGGCGGTAATGAAGAACCGAATGTTTCCCGTGACGGCTTGATAATGACCGATGTGCCCGGCGCTCCCCGTGGCCAACTCCGCGAGGTCTGCGCCATCCTCAAACAGAGACTTATCGGAGTCCTTCGGGCTGCACGTCCGCCACGACGATACCCACCGGCAATGGAAGATCACCACCCGGAGCGAACGAAGCCACCCTGCTGGTCGCCGTGCTGCGCGTTGTGGACGCCACCATGGCCGACAGCGGGGTGGCTGACCCACAGGTCTTGACGAGTCGGCGCATCGGCTGCCGCCCAGGGCGTGTTCCGAATGTCCAGGTCACAGCCACTCGTTGATCTGCAACGAGAACGGCGCGACTTCTCCATCCGTCGGCACGACCCAACTGTCGGCGAAGCCCTCGACGCACCCAGACTCCTGCCCACGCATGCCCTCGGCGGCGTGCACCCGTTCACCGCCCCGTTCCCACCCCCAGGCGTGCCGTGGTCTCCATGAGGGAGACGGTGAAGGGATGCTCCGGTGTGGTCAGTACGCGTGGGGCCGCCCCCTGCTCGACGAGCTCTCCGGCGTCGAGGACCGCTATGCGGTGGGCGAGGGCCGCGATGTCCAGATCATGGGTGATGAGGACCAGAGAAAGGTCGTCGCCTTCACGCAGCAACTGGGCGAGGAGTTCCAGGAGGCCGCGGCGGCTGATGGTGTCGAGGCCGGAGGTGACCTCGTCGCAGATGAGGACGCGAGGCCGGGCGAGCAGGGCGCGGGCGAGGGCGGCGCGCTGGAGTTCGCCGCCGGAGAGCTGACCGGGACGCCTGTCGGCCAGTTCCTCCGGTAGGCCGAGGCGGGTCAGGGTGGTCAGGGCCTCCTGCCGTGCCGTGTTCTTGTCGGTGCCGCGCAGGCGTATCGCGGTGCGGGCGACCTGGTGCAGGACGGGACGGTGCTCGTCGAAGGCGGCGCGCGAGTCCTGGAAGATGTACTGCACGGCCGCCAGTTGTGCGCGGTCGCGGGTGCGCAACGTGCGGGGCAGGGTGGTGCCGTCCAGGGTGATCTCCCCTTCGTGGTCCCGGTGGAGTCCGGCCAGGCAGCGGGCGAGCGTGGTCTTGCCGCTGCCCGAGCGGCCGACGACGGCCAGGCATGTGCCGGGGTACAGGGTGAGTTCGGGGACACGCAGCACCGTGGTCGGGCGGCCGCGGGTGCCTCCCTCGCGGTGGCGGGCGGTGAGGTCGTGTATCCGCAGGACCGGCTCCGGCTCCCCGGGGCCGGCTGATGGGGTCGGTGGTGTGAACTCCGCGTGAGCGGTGAGCAGTTCGCGGGTCCACGGGTGGCGGGGTGTGCTCCACAGCCGTTCGGCGGGGCCCGATTCCACGATCCTTCCGGCGCGCATGACCAGGACGTCGTCGGCGAGGGCGCGCACCACGTTCAGGTCGTGGCTGAGCAGCACGACGGCGATGCCTCGTTCGGCGACGGCCGTCAGTTGGTCGACGATATGGCTCTTGGTCAGGGCGTCCTGGCCGGTGGTTGGTTCGTCGGCGACGATGACGCGGGCGCCGAGCAGGAGCGCCTGGGCGAGGACGACGCGCTGCTGCTGGCCTCCGGAGAGCTGGTGCGGGTAGCGCCGCAGCAGGGCCTCGCCGTCGGGGAGCTGGGCATCCGCCAGTGCGCGGAGGACATGTTCGCGGGCCGCTGCCCGGCGTCGGCCGCGGGGCAGGTGGCGCATCCGGGGGCGGGCGATGTCGGTCAGGAGGGCGGAGACGCGGCGGGCGGGGTTGAGGACGGCCGCCGGGTGCTGGGGGATGTAGCCGACCAGGCCCTCGGCGGCTACGCGGACGTCGCCGCCGATCCGCGCGCCGGGCGGATACTCACCGAGCAGGGCCAGGCCGGTGGTGGTCTTGCCGCTGCCGGAAGCGCCCACCAGGGCGATGACCTTGCCCGGCAGGGCCTTGAGGTTCACGCCGTCGACGATCGCCCTGCCGTCGAGCTGCACGCGAAGGTCGCGGATCTCGGCGACGGGCGCGGCGTCGGGGCCCATGGCCCAGGCGTCGGGGCCGAGGGGCACGGCGGGGGCTGTGGTGTGCTTCTCGTGGTTCACGGACGTGGCTCTCCTGCCCGGTTCCGGGTGATCCTGCTCCTCGCGCCCCGGCCGCGTGCGGGCCGTCGGCTGCCCGCGAGCGCGGCGTCGAAGAGGAGGTTGGTGCCCATCGTCAGGGCGACGATCAGTACGGCCGGGACGACCACGGCCCATGGCTGGACGAACAGACCGGTGCGGTTGCGGTCGACCATGACCGCCCAGTCGGCGGCGTCCGGCGCGATCCCGACGCCGAGGAACGCGGCCGTGGCAACCAGATAGAGCACGCCGGTCAGGCGGGTGCCGGCGTCGGCGGCCAGGGTGCGCAGGATGGAGCGCGCAACGTAGCCGACGGCCATGCGCCACCAGGTCTCGCCCTGCATGCGCAGCGCCTCGACCGCCGGGCGGGCGGCGGCCTCGGCGGCGGTGGCTCGCACGATACGGACCGCGTCGGGCACGTTGACCAGCGCGACCAGCAGGGCGAGGCCGACGGCGCCGGGGGAGAACACCGAGGCGACGAGCAGGATCAGCAGCAGCGACGGCACGGCGAGCAGGACGTCCAGGGGCCGGATCAGCAGCTCCTCAAGCCAGCGGCGGTGGGTGAGCGCGCAGACCAGGCCCACCGGGAGGGCGACGAGATAGGACAGCGCGGTGGCGGCGAGCGCGGTCAGCACGACCGGACGCCCGCCGTGCAGCACCTGTCGCCACACGTCCCGCCCCACGAAGTCGGTGCCGAGCCAGTGGCCGCCCCCGAGGGTGAAGGACGCGGCCCGCGGGCCCGGGGCCCCCGCGAACACCGGCCCGAGAAGAGCGAGCACGAGGGGTACGGAGACGACGGCGACGCCGAGCGCGAAGCGGCCCGAACGCCCCTTCGCCGCACGGCCGGGCAGCGGCATCGGGCGGACACTTGCGCCCCGGGTGCGCGACGGCCTCCGCGGGGGGCCCGCGACGGGAGGAAGGCTCACGCGGCCACCCCCGCCCGGGGCGTCAGCCGATGGGCCACCAGGTCCGCGCCCAGGTTGAGGAGGACGGTCAGGATGCCGAAGACGACGGTGAGGCCCTGGACGACGGGCACGTCCCGCTCGGCGACGGCGTTCAGCAGCACGGTCCCGAGGCCCGGGATCACATACAGGGCCTCCACGACGACGACGCCGCACAGCAGCCAGTCGATGGTGCGGGCCAACTGCTGGGTGGCGGGGGCGAGGGCGGCAGGCAGGGCGTGGGCGTAACGGATCGTGGCGCCGGAGACGCCGTAGCGCCGGGCCTGCGCCACGTACGGGGAGGCGAGCGCGTCGACCATGCCGGCGCGCACCAACCGGGACAGCGAGCACACCGGCCGGGAGAGCAGGACGAGCACGGGCACCACGAGCGCGGCCGGGTGGCCGAGCAGGTCGGTGCCGTAGCCCACGGCGGTCGGCGGCAGCCATTCCAGCCGGAGCGCGAGGACGGTCACCAGCAGCACTCCGAGGGCGAACTCGGGCACCGCGTACACGGCCAGCGTCACCGAGCTGACCAGTCGGTCGACCAGCCGGCCTTCGTACCGTGCGGCCAGCACCCCGAGGCCGAAGCCGACCGGGACGAGCAGCGCCACGGTGAGCGCGGCCAGCAGCAGGGTCGGCCCGAAGCCGTCGGCGATGTACGTACTGACCGGGCGGCCGGAGGTGAGCGAGGTGCCGAGGTCGCCGTGGAGCAGGCCAACGGCCCAGTCGACCAGCCGCTCGTGGGCGGGCCGGTCCAGGTGGAGGGCCTCACGGATGGCCGCGATGCGCGCGGGGTCGGGCTGGTCGCCGGCCAGCGCGACCGCGGCATCGCCCGGCAGCGCCTCGGTGAGCGCGAAGACCAGCACCACCACGGCCACGGTCTGCGCGACGCCGAGCAGCAGCCGCCGGGCGACGAAGGAGCGTAGTCCGCTCACGCGAGCCACACCTTGTCGAAGCGTGCCCAGTCGAGGGTGTTGGCGGGCGCCTTGGACTCAACTCCCCTGACGTTGCGCGCCGTTCCGAGGATCCAGTCGGCGAAGCCCCAGACCAGGAAGCCGCCTTCGGAGTACAGGCGGCGCTGCATGCGCTCGTAGACGCCCGTGCGCTCGGCCTTGTCCTTGGTGGACTGGGCCCGCTGGTAGAGCGCGTCGAAGTCCTTGTGGTGCCACTTGGTGGCGTTCGTGGTGGAGTCGGTGAGCAGCCGCTGGGAGATGTGGGCCTCGATGGGCATGGCACCGGAGCGGTAGGAGCACAGCGTGCCGCTGTCCAGGATGTCGCTCCAGTACGAGTCCTTGCTGCCCGTCTTCACCTTGATCGTGACGCCCGCCTTCGCGGCTTGGTCGCGGAAGATGCTCGCGGCTTCGGTGAACCCGGTGGCCACCGCCGAGGTGTCGAGGGTGACCTTCAGCTTCTCGGCGCCGGCCGCCTTCAGCAGGGCGCGGGCCCGGTCGAGGTCCTGTTCGCGCTGCGGGAGGCTGTCGGCGTAGTACTCGTAGCCCTTGCCGAACAGGTCGTTGCCGATCACTCCCGCGCCCGACAGGGCGCCGTCGATCAGTTCCTTGCGGTCGGCGATCAGGAAGAACGCCTGGCGCACCCGCTTGTCGTCGAAGGGGGTCCGGTCGGTCTTCATCGCGAACCCCTGCATGTCGCTGCCCCGGAGCCGGACGATGGTGATCTGCCCCTTGCCCTCGTGGGCGCGGGCGGTGGTGGGGTGGAGTTCGTGGGCGTACTCGACCTGTCCGCCGAGTGCGCTGACCCGGGCGGACTCCTCGTTGGCGATGACGAATTCGAGCTCGTCGAGGTGCGGGGCGCCGTCCCAGTAGTCCTCGTTGCGGCGGAAGACGGCCGATCGGCCGGGAGAGAAGGACACGAAGCGGAACGGGCCGGAGCCGATCGGCTTCTTGCCGAAGTCGGTGGCGCCTTCCGGCACGATGTACGCGCCGAACGCGGCCAGGATGTTGGGGAATTCGGCGGTGGGCCGCTTGAGGACGAATTCGATGCCCCGTTCGCCGGTGGCGCGGCTCGCGTCGAGGTCGATGGGTTCCAGGGACGCCTTGGCGCGGAACGCCTTCTTGGGATCGGCGATCCGGCGGTAGCTGTGGAGCACGTCCTTGGCGGTGACTGGCCGACCGTCGTGGAAGGTGGCCCTGCGGAGGGTGACCTGCCACCGGTCCAGGGTCTTGTTCGCCTCCCACTTCTCGGCGAGGCGGGGCTGGGCGGACAGGTCGGCGTCGTAGTCGGCGAGTTTGTCGTAGAGGGCCTTCGCGCGGGCGGCGTCGGCGAAGAGGCTGGTCAGGTGCGGATCGAGGGTCTCGCTCGCGCCGCCGCCGGCGAACGCGGCGCGCAGCCGTCCGCCGCGCCGGGGGGTGCCGGCGCTTCCGTCCCCTCCCGGGGTGTCGTCGGTGCCGCCGCATCCGGTGAGCGCGAAGGCGCCGAGCGATGCGGCGCCGGCGGCGAGGAAGCCGCGGCGGCGCAGACCGGGGAAGTGGTGCTCGTCCGCGTGATCGCCCAAGGGGGGAAGGTGGCGGGCGGGTTCGTCATGCATAGGGATTCCTCGGGGTGTGAGAAGTGGCGACAAGACGCGGGGGCGGCCCTCAGGAAGCCGAGGGGGCGGGCCCGGTGACGCGTGCGACCACATGGAGCCGGTCGGCGTCGGTCGTACGGCCGGGGGAGCGACCCTCGCGCCAGGGCGGCTCGGTGCGCGGACCCGGTCCGTCGTGCAGCTCCAGGACGTCGAAGCCGTGGGTGGCCAGGAGGTGGCGCAGCTCCTGCGGGAAGAGCAGCCGCCACGCGGAGCGCTGTTCCACGGGCGGGGATCCGTCGTCCGTGGTCCATACGCGGGTACGGCGCAGGAGCTGGGCCGTGCGGTCCACCGTGAGCGTGGTGGTGGATCGGTAGGCGGTGCCCTGCCAGGTGAACTTCGCGACCGTGGGTGCGTCGAGCAGGTCCGTACGGCCGAGGAAGTAGGCGCCGTTGCGCATCTCCGCGACGAGCAGTCCGCCCGGGACCAGGGCGCGCCGGCAGGACGACAGGAAGCCGTCGAGCTGGGCGTTGGTGTGGCAGTACAGCAGCGCGCTGTCCAGGCACACCACGGCGTCGGACACGCCCCGGCCCAGGTCGAACGCGTGCAGGTCGGCGCGGACGTACTCTGGGCCGGGGTGGTGTCCGCGGGCGTGCGCGAGCATCGCCTCGGAGAGGTCGGCCCCGGTCACCTCGCGGCCCGCGCCGTGGAGGTGGGCGGCGTCGCGGCCGGTGCCGCAGCCCAGATCCAGGACACGCCTTCCGGCGTCGTACCGGCGCAGGCAGTCCTCCGTCCATCGGCCGGCGAGCCGCTCGGGGTTGGGAAACCTGGCCTCGTACAGCTCGGGGTTGTCGGTGAGCAGATTGTGCGCGTCCGCGCCCGCCGTGGTGGTCGTCATGTCGTCTCTCTCGTCTCCCTTGTCATGCCGCGTCCGGTGTGGCCGGATGCCGTGGCCGGTGTGCCGGGCCCGTGCGTCGTCGGCAGCGAGCCCAGCCGGTGCAGCCAGGCCACGCCGACTGCGGAGGCGAGCCCGAACAGCGCGCAGCACACCCAGGGCAGCCAGTTGGCGTCGCTCCGCTCGCCGGCGTCCATGGCCCAGCCGACGACGGTGTTGCCGAGGGCGGCGGCGATGCCCGAGACCACGTAGAAGATGCCGAAGTAGGTGCCCGTCAGTTCGGGCCGGCCGAAACCGGGGACGAGTTCCATCACAAACGGCTGGGCGACCATCACCCCGAGGTAGAGCAGCAGGGCGCCGATCAGCACGGGCAGGGCGCGCAGTGCCGCGTCGGCAGTGCCGTCGGGGCCGCCGGAGCCGCCCGCGACCAGTGCGGGCGGCAGGAACGCCAGCGCCATCAGACCGAGCCCCGCGGCGATCCAGCGCGCCCGTGCACCGCTCACCTTCAGGGTGCTGGTGATGCGCAGCTGGAGCGCGAGATTGGCGAGGGTGCCGACGAGGAAGACGAGCCCGGCTGCGCCGTCCCAGCCGGTGGCCCGGCGCACTCCGTCGGGCAGCAGCAGATAGAGCTGGTTCTCCAGGGTGAACATGCCGACCATGGCGAGGGCGAATGCCAGGAAGGCGCGGTGACCGAGCACCTCGCGCCAGTCCTCGAGCACGGTGCCCTTGCTCGGCTCCACCTCGCGCGCGGGCAGCACCAGGGCTTGCGCCACGGTGAGGACCGCGAAGATTCCGGCGGCGGTGAGGGCCGAGGTGCGGAAGTCCACCAGGAGCAGCGCGCTGCCGAGCAGTGGACCGATCAACGCCCCCGTCGTGGCGAAAACGTTGAACAGGGCGAACGCCTCGGCCTTGCGCTCTCCCGCCTCCTGAGCGAGGTAGGCGCGCACGGCCGGGTTGAACAGCGCTCCGGCGAACCCGCTGAGCACGGAGGCGGCGATCAGGACGGAGAGGCTGTCGCCGAGCGCGAACAGCCCGAATCCGACCGTGCGCAGGGCGCATCCGGCGATGATGACGCCACGTGCGCCGAGCCGGTCGGCGGCCGAGCCGCCGATGATGAACAGGCCCTGCTGGCTCAGGTTGCGCACGCCGAGGACGATGCCGACGACGGCGGCGGACATGCCCAGGTTCTCACCGAGGTGGGTGGCGAGATAGGGGATGAGCAGGTAGAAGCCGGTATTGACGCCGAGCTGGTTGACCAGCAGCAGCTGGATCGCGAGCGGGAAGCGGCGCATTTCATGCCACGTCTGCACGGCTCACCTCCCGGGGCTGGACTCCGAGTCCGGGAAGGGTGTTCGCGCGTACGAAACCATCGGTGCCGCCGATGCCCGACCACGGGTCGTCGGCCAGCAGCAGGTGTCCGTCGAGGTCGGCCCAGTGGGCGCGGTCGGCGAGGTGGACGGCGGGTGCCAGGCCGAGGCTGCTGGCGGTCAGACAGCCGAGCATCAGCGCGGTGCCGCTGCCCTCGATCGCCTCGGCGATGCGCAGGGCGGCGTGCGCCCCGCCGCACTTGGCGAGCTTGACATTGACGCCCTGGACCCGTCCGGCCAGACGGCGTACGTCCTCCAGGTCCACGGCGTCCTCGTCGGCGATGACCGGTACGGGGGAGCGCTCGGCGAGGGCCCCCAGCGCGTCCGGGTGGCCGGGCGCGAGGGGCTGTTCGACGGCCTCGACGCCGAGTTCGGCGAACCGCGGCAGCAGGGCCATGGCCTGCGCCACGGTCCAGGCGCCGTTGGGGTCCAGGAGCAGCCGGACACCGGGTGCCGCGTCGCGGATGACGCGTACGCGTTCCACGTCGTCCTCGGGATCGGGAGTTCCCGCCTTGACCTTGAGGAGCTCGAAGCCGCTTGCGGCCAGGCGGCGGGACTCGGCCGCGGCACGGCGCGGCGAGGTGATGCCGATGGTGCGGGCGGTGGCGGCGACGGGAGGTTCCGGAGCGCCGAGGAGGCGGTGCACGGGGGTGCCCGCCCGCTTGCCGACGAGGTCGAGGAGCGCCGCGTCCAGGGCGGCGGTCACGGCCGGGGGAGTGTCCGTACCGGCCAACTCGCCCGCCCGCAGGGCCTCCAGGGCGCTCTCGGGGTCGCGGTGGCGCACGAGATCCGTGCCGACGGCCGCGAGGAGGCGTCGCAGGGTGGCGGCGTCGAGACCGTAGTAGACGCTGGTGACGGCCTCGCCGTGGCCGCTGACCCCGTCGTGTTCGACGCTCAGCCATACCGCGTCGCGGGCGGCCATCGTCGAGCGGGAGATGCGCAACGGCTCGGCGAGTCGCAGATGGATGGTGCGCTGACTGGCCTTCACAGGTTTTCTTCCAGATGGTGGTGGGCGGGGACGGCCTCCAGTGGGGCGGGCCCCAGCAGGTCGGCACGCAAGGGGTCGGTGACCCTCGTACATCGCGTCCAGCCGGTGGCCTCGGCCGCGCCGGGATGCGGGATCTCCACGGGCCGGGTGGCCGCCGTGGCCGGGTCGAGCCCGTGGGCGGCGGCGAAGTCGTCGTCGTAGACGCTGCCGAGGTAGCGGTGCGGGCCGTCGGGGAAGACGGTGGCGACGACCGCTCCGGGGTGGACACGGGCGGCCCAGGCGGCGACCAGCGCGACCGCACCAGTGCTCCAGCCGCCGCTGACGAAACTCCCCCGGGCGAGCCGCCGGCAGCTGTCCACGGCCTCCGCCGGACCGACCCAGTGGATCTCGTCGAAGGCGTCATAGGCGACGTTGCGCGGGTGGATGCTGCTGCCCAGGCCGCGCATCAGCCGGGGCCGCGCGGGCTGGCCGAAGATCGTGGAGCCGACGGCGTCGACGCCGAACAGCCGTAGCGCGGGCCAGTGCCGCCGCAGCGGACCGATGATTCCCGCGCTGTGGCCGCCCGTGCCCACGCTGCACACCAGGATGTCCAGGTGGTCGAGCTGGACGGCGAGTTCGGCGGCGAGCGAGGCGTAACCGGCGGTGTTGTCGGGGTTGTTGTACTGGTCGGGCCAGTACGCGCCGGGAAGTTCGGCGAGCAGCTCCCGCAGCCGGGCGAGGCGGGCGGCCTGCCAGCCGCCCCTCTGCGCCGGACGGTCCACCAGCTCCAGCCGCACTCCGTGGGTGCGCAGCAACTGCCGCATGGACGGCTCCAGTTCGCTGTCGCCGACCAGCACGACGGGGTGGCCGAGCGCCTGCCCGGCGAAGGCGAGCCCGATGCCGAGCGTGCCGGAGGTGGACTCCACCACCGGTGCGCCGGGCCGCAGCTCCCCGCGCTCGCGGGCGCCCAGCAACATCGACACGGCGGCCCGCGCCTTCATGCCGCCCGCCGCCATTCCTTCGAGCTTGGCCCAGAAGCCGGGGTGTGGCCCCGGCAGGTCGGAGGCGATGCGGACCACGGGGGTGCGGCCGAGCAGGGCGAGCAACTCCCGGCGGGCGGTGGATCGGACGGCTGTCGTGGTCATCGGGCACCTCCGGGGCGGTCGGCGCGGTAGCGGTGGACGGTGCCGGGGCCGCCGTCCAGCCAGAAGAAGGGGTACGGTTCGGCGCACACCGCGCTCACCCCGTGCCCCAGCAGCCGGGGCAGTACGGCGCTGCCGGTCTGCGCGAACAGCACCAGCCGCTTGCCGTGTCGCAGCGCGTGCTCCCGCAGCGGCTCGAAGGTCCCGTTGCCCAGGGTCATTCCGGAGACGAGCAGCGCGTCGCAGCGGGCGGCCGCGGCGAGCGCGTCGGTGACGACCGGCTCGTCCCACTCCGTCACCCCGCCCTTGAGGTCGCACGGCACATAGCCGATTCCGTGCGAACGGAGCGCCTCGAGAAGGGAGTTGACGACGCCGACCACGAGCACCGTCGCCCCCGGCGGCAGGTCGAGCAGCCCGACGACGGCCTCCGCCCGCGCCCGGGACTTCTCCAGCGACGTCCCGGCGGGGAGGGCGACCGGACGGGCCCCGTGCTCCGGGAGATGCGGGGTGACATGCATCAGGTAGGCGTCGAGTGCGGCCACGCGCACCGGGAGCAGCGGATGGTCCAGCAGCGTGGCCACATCGGCGCCGACACATTCCTCCACGGCGCTGTCGGACAGGGCGCCGGGCTCGACCGCGCACGAGCCGACGGCTCCGGCGAGCCGCAGGCTGAGCACCTCGTTGCGGTAGCCGGTGCCGCGTCCGTCGTGCCGTACGGCCTGCCGGGTGGTGAACGCCACGGCGATCCGCCGGGTGCGCGGGTCGGGCCCGAGTTCGCCGGCCCGGACACGCGTCACGAGATCGTCGTACGTCCTCACACGGGGAGCGGAAAGGGCCGGGGCGGAGTCGACGGCGGATATGCCGGAGGTGTCGGAGGCGGCGGCAGTCATCGGATCACCAGTCCGGACCGCACCTCGGCGAGCAGCGCCTCGACCCGGCCCCGGGCTCCGGCCCCCTCCGGGTCCCCGGCCATCACATGCCCGAGGTACTCGTTGTTGCTGCCCGCCGCCTTCATCTGCCTGCCGGGCTCCGCGAGCTGGACCTCCAGCACGCCGGGAGCGTCCCGGAGCCCCGCGCCGTCCAGCGAGCCGAGCGTGCCCGTGCGCTCCGGCACGAGGAAGCCGATGGCGGCGCTGCGCAGCCCGGTGTCCGTGCGCCGCAGATCGGGGGCGCGCCCCAGGGCCACGTCCACGCAGGCGGCGGCGAGGTCGATGCCGGTGACGTGGCGGACGAGTTCGGTGATGCGGTTCCCGGCCGGCCGCGGGTTGACCTCGACCACGCGCGGCCCGGCGGAGGTCAGCTTGATCTCGGTGTGCGCCACCACGCCGTCGGTCAGCCCGAGCGCCTTGAGCGCAGCCAGCGCGGTCTGCTCGGCGGACTCCGTGTCGCCGACCGTCAGCGCGGCGGGGAACATATGCCCGGTCTCGATGAACGCGGGCGCCCCGCCGACGCTCTTGTCGGTCACGCCCACCACATGGACCGCGCCCCCGTGCGAGACCGTCTCGACGCTCACCTCGGGACCGTCCAGCAACTCTTCGAGCAGGACCGCGGGCGTGCGTCGCTGGCCGCGCGCGTTGACCGGGAAGTCGGCCAACGCACGGCAGGCGACGGAGAGTTGCGCCTCGTCGTCCACACGCCGCACGTACATGCCCGCACACAGGTCGACGGGCTTGACGACCAGTGGGTAGCCGATCTCGCGTGCGGACCGGGCGATGTCGGCCCACTCCTCGTGCACGGCGAAGCGGGGCCCGGGCACCCCGGACTCGGCGAGGACGCGGCGTGTGGCGTCCTTGCGGCAGGCGTCGCGGACCGCCTCGGGGGCAGGGCCGGGCAGGCCGAGGTGTCCGGCTATCCGCGCGACCGTCGGCAGGTAGTAGTCGCAGGACGTGAGCACCCCGTCGAAGCCGAACACCGCGTGCAGCCGCTCGGCCTCCGGCAGCAGCGCCTCGGTGTCATTGGTGTCGGCAGTGAGCACGTTGCGCGCCCCGAGCAGCGGGTGCGCCGTGCCCTCGGGGGCGGAGCGCAGGTAGTGGTGCAGGTTGCGGGTGAGGAAGGTGAACTCGTGCCCACTCTCGCGTATCGCCCGTGGCAGCAGTCTGCTCATTGATCCGACCCAGCTCTCTACCACCAACAGATGAGCCACAGCTCCCCTTTTCCAGTCGTGTGGGATAACGTGGCGGCCACGCTATCGATAATAGTTTTCATTGTCATCTGACTCCATGCACACCGAGGAAGAAATCGTTGTGACCCCACCCACGCACCGCACGGCCCTGCTGTGCGTCCTGGCGGCCATCGCCGCGACCGTCGTCCCCGCCGCACCCGCCCAGTCCGCCGCCCGTGTCCCCTCCGCCGGTTCGGCATCCGCACTCCGCTTCGGCGCCTGCCCCGAATCCGTGCCCGATCCGCCCGCACCGGAGCGCGTCGAATGCGGTCGGCTGAGCGTGCCGCTTGACGGGAACCGCCCCCGCGGGCCGCGCACCGAGATCGCCGTCTCGCGCGTCCGGGCCTCTGGCACCCCTGCCGAGCGGCGCGGCATTCTGCTGGTCAACCCCGGTGGGCCGGGCGGCTCCGGGCTCCCCTACGCGGTCACCAAGCGGGCCAAACTCCCTGTGAGCGTGCGCCGTTCATACGACGTCATCGGCTTCGACCCGCGCGGCGTCGGGCGGAGCGCGCCCGTCGACTGCGGCCCGATGGGCGGTCTCTTCGCCGCCCCGGGCGCGGACCCCGTGCCCGTCGGTCCGACGGCAGAGCGGGCCCACCTGGCGTCATTGCGCAACCTGGCCGACGACTGCGCGGCGGGCGCCGGCGACGCACTGCGTTACCTGTCGACGGAGCAGACCGCACGGGACATGGACGCGATACGCGCCGCGCTCGGCGAACGGCGGACGAACTTCCTCGGCGTCTCCTACGGCACCTACCTCGGCGCGGCCTACGCCGCCGCCTTCCCGCACCGCACGGGCCGCATGGTCCTGGACAGCGTCGTGGGGCCCTGGAACTGGTACGACTTCGATGTGATCCAGAGCCGGGCGCTGCTGCGGCAGCGTGACACCTTCTTCGCCTGGACCGCCGCCCACGCGGACCTCTTCCGCCTGGGCGGCAGCGCGGTGGCCGTGCGCCGGGCCTACCTGCGCGTACGCGATGGACTCACCGCGGGCCCCGTGGACGGCTTCGGTCCCGCGGAGTTCGACCGGGCCGTGTACCGCGCCCTGGGCCGCACCGAACGCTGGGCGGACCTCGCGGACGGCCTGCGAGCCTATCTGCGCGACGGTACTCCCGACGGACTCCGTCCCGACGAGGACTTCACCGGCCCGGACTCACGCAACTACGAAGCCGCCAATCGCATCGTCAAGTGCGCCGACGGCCCCGGCCCCACGCCCCGGCGGATCGTGGCCGACATCCGCCGCACCCGACGCCTCGACCCCCAGCCGGTCCTCACCGGCATGGAGGCGTCCACCTGCGCCTACTGGCACCACCACCCCGCCCGCCGCACCCCGCTCGGCGGCCCCGACGCGCCGCCCGCTCTGCTGGTGGCCTCCGCCCACGACCCCGTCACGCCCATCGAGGGGGCGCGCCGAATGCGCCATCACCTGCCGGGTTCACGCCTGGTCGCCCTCGACAACGACTACTCCCACGGCGTGTTCGCCAGCCGGGGCAACGCCTGCGTCGACGACGCCGTGGCCACGTACCTCGTCGACGGGGCGGAGCCGAGGGCGGATGTGCGCTGTGCGGGGCCCGGTCTGCCCTCGGTGCCGTGAGACACGCCCAGCGTTTTTGAAAAGCGTTTTCATTTGACTAGTGTGGCGGCGTCCGGGCGGCGCGGGCACCGGATCCCGCCGCCCGCGCTGCCGCACGCTCGGCCCAGGCCGGACAGGGAGGAACCCTCAGTGACACACACCGCGCACCAGGAGTACACCGTGCGCCCCGCGACACCGGACGACGTCGACGGCGCGCGCCGGGTCATGCTCGACACCTTCTACCGGGAGTTCGGCTACGGATACGTACCCCAGTGGCACCGTGACACGGTGGACATCAAGGGCACGTATCTCGACGACCCGCGGCATCTGCTGCTCGTGGCCGTCCACCAGGGCGAGGTGGTCGCCACGACCGGCGTACGGTCCGGCGGCCCCGCCCACCCGCCGCACCCCCGCCGGCTCGCCGAGCGCTACCCGAAGGACACCACCGCACAACTGGTCCGTGTCTATGTGCATCCTGAGCACCGACGTCGCGGACTCGCCGGCACCCTGGTCGACGCGGCCTGTGACTTCATCGCGGACACCCCTGGCTATGACCGCGTCTACCTCCACACGAACGTCAACATCGACGGCGCGGAAGGTTTCTGGCGAAGCCTGGCCAAGGAGGTGTTCGACGCCCGCACCACCGGCGAACAGGGCCCGGGCGTCGCCACGGTGCACTTCGAGATCCCGATGTAACGACCCCGGGTAGCGGCGGCGATCGGAGGCCACGCTGCACTCACTTGTCGACGCGCTCGGTTCTCCGCTCAACGTGCTGCTCCCGGAGCGGAAGCGGTCGGTGCGTGCCACCGAATCGTGGGTCCCCTGCTCACCGCCCTGACGTGGTCAGGCGCCCCAGCGCACGGCGATCGTGTCGCCGACACCCACCGCCTTGCCACGTGTGGCGGCGGTGAAGGCGGAGCCGTCGACGCTGACCTTCCAGGTGTTGGAGCCGCTGTTGGCCTTGGTGTTGATCGCGGTGATGGTGCCCGTACCGGAGGACGGGGTCACGGAGGTCACACAGCCTGACGGGGTGGCGGCGCCCGTCGCGGCGTCTAGCACGGCGCCGAGTGTGGTCGTCGGGCCGGTCGGGGTGAGGGCGACGGAGCACACCTTGAGATGGCCGGTGCCGTCGTCCACCGTCAGTGCCAGCTTCGTCGTCGTGCCGGAGGTGAAGGAGCTCTGGCTCACCCACTGCGGTGCGCCCGCGGTGGTCGGGACGGGCGGGGCGGAGGTGAAGCCACCCCCGGCGACCGCCCGCAGGCCGTCGATCGACGCGTACGGCGACGGGCTGGTGTCGCTGGGCAGGTATTTGAAGCCGCCGCCGGGCTTGAACTGCTGCGCGATGAGGAAGTCGACCGGTGTCTTGCCCATGGAGGTGAGGAAGTCGCCGGTCTGCGGGTTGATTCCGCAGGCGTTCAGGCCGGAGACGGCCCAGCCGTTGGAGTCGGTGTTGACGCCGAACATGGCGTTGAAGGATCCGCTGTTCGCCACCAGCTTGCTCTTGAGGAATGCCTTGGCCTGCACGATGTCGGAGTCCGTACGGGGCACGCCGGACGTGCACAGGGCCGCCATCGCCGCGCCGGTCATGTCGATGTCGCTGGGCGCGGCAAGCTGGCCCGGATCGCCTTCGGCCTTGCTGTAGTTCCAGCCGCCGTCGTTGTGCTGGTTGGCGCGCAGGCGGGTGACCATCGCATCGCGCAGCGACTGCGGGACCCGTGTGTGACCGGACTGGGTCTTGGCGCCGCCCAGGGCGAGGGCGGCGAAGACGGTGCCGTTGAAGTTGGCCGACGGGCCGAAGTACCCGGTCTCGGCTGTCTGCCAGTAGCCGTAGATGTCGGCGATCAGATTGCGGGAGGCCGAGACCCGGCTGGGGTCGATGCCCGCGGCGTAGGCGTTCAGCGTGGCCCGTTCGTAGTCGGTGACCACGGGGGAGGAGGACGGCCAGGTACTGCTGGACAGCAGGGTGCGGTAGACGGATCTCGCGTTCTTGCTCGTGTCACCACCGGGGGTGACGTCCACCGCCGCGGTTCCGGCCGCGGCGAACGCGCTGAACGCCCACTCGTTGGACAGCCCCGCCCCGGCGTATGAACCATCAGCCCCCTGGAGGGACTTGAGGTAGGCAACGCCGTTCGTCTTCGACGCGGCGATCTGCGCCGGAGTGGAGGTGGCCGCGGCGGGCAGCGCGGTGAGGGCGAAGGCGCCCACCGCCGCGGCGGCGGTGAGCACGGGGCGACGGAAGGACACGGGACGGGACATGGCCTGCTCCTGAGGGTGAGGGACACCGGCCGGGACCCCGCGCGCGACCCTCGCGATCAGCGGTGGGAGCAGCGGGTATGGCCGCCGTCCGGAACGCGTGGACCAGCTTCCAAAGAGATGTCACCGCATGGGCATTCGGGCTCGGGACGGCCCCCGCCGTCCGACACCGCTGCGCGTCAGCCCCGGATTCACACCGGGTTCCCCCACTCGGCAGCGCAGGACGGTACCCGACACATCCCGCTTCCGCCAGACCCGTCCCCGGACGGTGACGGATAGCCTGACATGAGCCTTGACGCTCCCGGCGAATCCGTGCTCCAATCCGGCTGATACGCAATCAGTTCCAGGGGAAGCCGGTCGAATTCCGGCGCTGACCCGCAACCGTAGGCCCGGTCCCGCCGGGCGAGCCGGAATGCCTGGAGCGTGTTCCTTCACAGACATACGCCGTCGCGGACTGCGGCGTGGTTCGGCCGGCTTTCCCACGGCGGGGTTCCTCCCGCGGTGTGGTGAAGGCCCTCGGCCACGTTCTGTCCCGCGCCGGGCACACAAAAGAGGGGCCGGGGCCGTGGTGGGGACGGACGAACGAAGATTCGCGCGGGCGGTCACCAGACCGACCGTATCCCTGGTGGCGCTGATATCGGCGCTGCTCCTGCTGGTGGGCACGGCGGTGACCTTCGTCGCGGTCACACCGGCCACCGCGGATCCCCTCGGAGAATGCACCGCGGCCAAGGGCGCGATCGTCGCCGTGGACTTCAAACCGTTCGGCGGCAAGGTAGAGCGCGGTTGCGACACCACCCCGACCACCGGGTACGACCTTCTCCACGAGGCCGGATTCGGTACCACCGGCACTGAGCACGATGGGCCCGGTTTCATCTGCCGCATCGGTTTCGGCTCCTTCAACTCCGGTCGGCATTACCCGACACCGGACCGGGAAGCCTGTGTCCTCACCCCGCCCGCCACCGCCTACTGGTCGTACTGGACCGCATCGCGCGGACAGGACGAGTGGACCTACAGCCAGTACGGCGCCATGGACCGCAAGCCGAACAACGGCGACGTCGACGCCTGGGTGTACGGCGGTACCGACGTCGGGGGCAGCACGGGCAAGCCCTCGTTCAGTCCGGAGGAGGTCCGCGCGGGTGGCGGCGGGACCACCCCCGATCCCGGCGGTACCCCTACCGGCGGGGCCGGGGCGGTCGATCTGCCCGCCGCCGCGAAGTGGCTCACCGGCAGGCTGACAGACGGCGAACGCATCGTCGACGACGGCGCCGACACACCTCAGTACCCGCTGACCACCGAGACGGCCTACGCACTGGCCGCGGCCGGCGGGAACAGCGCGACCCTCGACAAGATCGTCGCCTTCCTGACGGCACACACCGACGACTATGCCTACCCCGACCGCAAGGACAAGGCACCCGACGCCACCGCCGCCGCCCGTCTGGCCCTCCTCGCCGAGATCACCGACGCCGACCCCCGCCGGGTCGGTGGCCACGACCTGATCGGTGACCTGAAGAAGAACGTGTGCACCTCGGGACCGGAGTCCGGAGATGCCCTGCCCGGCTGCACCGCCAAGGGCGACTTCCAGCATGCCACCCACACCGACGGCCAGGCCCTGTCCGCGCTCGCCCTGCTGCGCGCGAAGGTGGCGCCTCCGGCGGAGGCCATCGCCCGGCTGACACAGGTCCAGTGCAAGGACGGCGGTGTCACCAGCGTACTGATCCGCCCCGGCGAGAACTGCGACGGGGACGCCGCCAGCACCGCATTGGTCGCCCTGGTCCTGCACATGGCGGACGGGCAGGACAAGGCCGTACAGCAGGCGCGTACTTACCTGAAGAAGGCGCAGCGCGAGGACGGTTCGTTCCCCGGCTACACCGGCGCCACCGACGGCAGCGTCATCGCCACCGCCTACGCCGCCCAGGCCCTGCGCGCCCTCGGCGACACCGAGCGCGCCGATTCCGCGGTCGGCTGGCTCGCCCGGCAGCAACTCGACAGCGGAGGCTTCGGATTCGAGGCGGACGCCACCGAGCCCACCCTCTATGCGACTCCGGCAGCCGTCCTCGCCGGTGCCAGGACCAGCCTCGGCACACTCTCCACCAAGAAGACGGAGCCGACCCAGCCGCCCACCACCGAACCCCCGACCGACGACCCCGGCACACCGGGAGTGGGAGACGGCCCGGACTTGAAGAAGGGCGTCGCCTTCCTCACCCGCGCCGCCAACCTCAAACAGGGCCAGTACTACCCGGCCGGACCCGGATCCTCCCGCGCCGACTTCGGCCTGACCATCGACGGCGCCTACGCGCTGGCCGCCACCGGCCTGAACAACGCCAGGCTCCGGGGCGTCGTCGACTTCCTCGACCACGGGGGCAAGGACGGCGAAGGCCGTACCGTCCACGACTGGACCGGTGCCGGGACCCGTTACGCCGCCGGTGGCTCCCTGGGGAAGACGGCCCTCCTCGCCGAGGCCGTGGGCCGAGACCCGCGCGACTTCGGCGGCAAGGACCTGATCGCCGCCCTGGGTAAGGCTGTCTGTGCCAAGCCGAGCCCCGCACCGGACCGGTCCTGCGCGGCCAAGGGCGCCTACAGCTACGCCCCCTCTGTCTTCGGCCAGTCCCTGGCGATCATGGCGCAGTTGCGCGCCGACCAGAAGACCGCGGCCGAGCGGCCGCTCGCCTACCTGGAGAGTCTGCAACACGGCAGCGGCGCGTGGCCGAGTCTGATCCCGTCCGCAGGCGACTCCGATGTCGACTCCACCGCCATCGCCGCCATGGCCCTGGACCTGGCAGGTGGCGACAGGGCCGAGAAGGCCGTGGACAAGGCGCTCGCCTGGATCGCTTCACGGCAGCTCTCCGACGGCGGATTCCCCGGCGCCGCGGGCAACTCCGTCAACTCGGCCGCCCTGGCGGTCCAGGGCCTGTCGCTGGACAGCGGCACCTACCGGGCCGAGATCGCCAAGGCACGGAAGTTCCTCGCCTCGCAGCAGAACGGCGACGGTGGATTCAACGTGTCCAAGGGCGGTCAGCGCGGCTCCGATCTGCGCGCGTCCACTCAGGCGGTCGGCGGTGCCACGGGCGTGTCGTTCGGTGCGCTGAAGCGCAGCCTGACTGGCACCGCGCCGCAGCGGCCCGCCCCCGGCCCGACCGGTGAGCCCGACATCGTCACCCCCGGAGAGACGGGCGGCAACGGTGATACGGCCGGGGGTGGCGGGAGTTCCGCCACCGGAACCGACGGTGACGGTGGCGCCCTCGCCTCCACCGGTGTGCGGATCGGCGCGCTCGCGGCCGTCGCTGCCCTCCTCGTGCTCGTCGGCTGGCGCGCCGTGACCGTCACCCGTCGCCGCGCGGACACCGGAGGCGAGCGATGATCCTCGCCCGCCTCACACGGGTGGCCGTCCACGCGGTGGCCGCGTTCGGCCTGGCCGCCGCGACGCTCGGCGCCACCGCCACGCCCGCCACCGCGGCCCCCCAGCCCATGGGGCGCTGTACCACCAACTCCGGGGCAGTGCTCGCGGTGGACTTCAGCCGCTGGGGCGGCCCCGTCTTCCGCTCCTGCGGCACCACCCCCACCACCGGGTACGAACTGCTGAACCAGGGCGGCTGGCGGACCACCGGCACCGGACACGACGGACCGGCGTTCGTCTGCCGCATCGGCTACAGCGGTTACAAGAACGGCAAGCAGTACCCAACCGCCCGGGAGGACGACTGCATCCTCACCCCTCCGGCCACCGCGTACTGGTCGTACTGGCACGCCAACCCGGGGTCCGACACCTGGCAGTACAGCCAGCTCGGCGCGATGCTCTACAAGCCCAAGCCCGGCAGCGTCGACCTATGGATCTTCGGCGGTACGAACATCGAGGGCACCGAGGGCCGGCCCACCGTTACCCCCGACCAGCTGCGCGCCCACAACACACGGCCGCGGGGCGACGCGGGCAGGCCCGCGTCCACCGCGCACGCGCCCACAATGCCTCCGGGCGTCGACACCGGTCCCGTACCCGAGCGGCCGAAGACCGAACGCCGTGAGTCCGCCCCAGCCAAGCCCGAGAAGTCCAAGAAGCCCAAGCCGACGAAGTCCCCCTCGGCGTCCCCGAGCGCCGGCCCGTCGGCGAGCGCCGGCGAGAGCGGAAGGGTCGCCGCGGCGCCGAGCCCCAGCGCCAAGGTGGTCGACGCCGCGCCCGCAGCCGACGCCGGGCACGACCCGGGCTCCATCGTGCCGGTGGTCACCGGCGTCTCCCTGGTCATCCTCGTCGCCGGGGCGGCGGTGTTCGCGGCACGGCGGCGCCGCCGCACCGAGTGACCGCTGTGTCCCGCACCACCGCCGAGGCTGCCCCGCCTCGGTCCGGCCCCGCGCCGGACCGGGGCGGCCGCAGGCTGCCCCGTACGCTGCACCCCGTGGCCTGGTGGGTGTGGGCGCTCGCCCTGGCCACCGCCGTGAGCCGTACCAACAACCCGCTTCTGCTGTTCCTCGTCCTCGCGGTCCTGGGCTACGTCGTCACCGCGCGGCGCACCGAGGCGCCCTGGGCCCGCGGCTTCGGGTACTACCTCTGTCTCGCGCTCACCGTGGTGGCGATCCGCGTCGTCTTCCGTGCCGTGTTCGCCACCGGTATCACCCCCCGCGACCACTTCCTCTTCTCCCTGCCGCACATCCCCACCCCCGACTGGTACGCGGGGATCCAGATCGGCGGCCCGGTCTCCCTGGAAGCCGTGCTCTCCTCAGCGACCGACGGACTGCGGCTGGCATGCATGCTGTGCTGCATCGGCGCCGCCAACACCCTGGCCAACCCCAAACGCGCCCTGCGTGTATTGCCCGGCGCCCTGTACGAACTCGGAGTCGCCGTCACCGTCGCGATCAGCGTGGCGCCGCAACTCGTCCAGAGCGTGCAGCGCGTGGCGCGAGCCCGCAAACTGCGGGCCGGACGCACCAAGGGGTTCACGGCGCTGCGCGGCATCGTGGTCCCCGTCCTGGAGGACGCGCTCGAACGCTCCCTGCGCCTGGCCGCCGCCATGGACTCACGCGGCTACGGCCGTGCGGGCTCGGCCACCCGCCGGTCCCGGCGCGTGACGGGCGCCCTGATGCTGCTGGGCATGTGCGGACTATGCGCCGGGGCCTACGGACTCCTCGACGCCACCGCCCCCACCTTCCTCGGCCTGCCCGCGATGGCCGCCGGATCCGTCCTGTGCCTGGCGGGCCTGCGCCTGGGCGGGCGGCGCGTCACCCGTACCACCTACCGGCCCGACCCCTGGCGCCTGCCGGAGTGGGCCGTGGCCGGGAGCGGTCTGCTCTCCGCCGTCCTGCTGTTCAGCAACCTCGGCTACAACCCCGCCGAACTCAACCCATCGTTCTACCCCCTGACCTGGCCGACGCTGCCCCCGGTGCCGACGGCCGCCATCCTGCTCGCCGGAACGGCAGGAATCCTCGCACCCCGCCCGGCCCCGCGCCGGCATCCGCTACCTCAGCGCACGGAGAAGGCCGACGTCTCGTGATCACCTTCGACCAGGTCACCGTCGACTACGACGACACGGCCGAACCCGCCCTGCGCGATGTCGACTTCACGGTGGAGGAGGGCGAGCTCTGCCTCGTCATCGGCCACACAGGTGTCGGCAAGTCCACCCTGCTCGGCACCGTGAACGGCCACGTTCCCCACTTCACCGGCGGCACCCTCTACGGCCGCGTCACCGTCGACGGCCGCGACACCGCCCACCATCCGCCCCGCGAACTCGCCGATGTCGTCGGTGTGGTCGGCCAGGACCCGATCGACGGCTTCGTCACGGACACCGTCGAGGAGGAACTCGCCTACGCCATGGAACAGTTGGCCATCCCGGCGGCGACCATGCGCAAACGGGTGGAGGAGACCCTCGATCTGCTCAGCCTGGCCGACCTGCGCCACCGCGCCCTGTACGAGCTCTCCGGCGGCCAGCAGCAGCGCGTCGCCATCGGCTCCGTCCTCGCCGCCCACCCCCGGGTACTGGTCCTCGACGAACCCACCTCTGCCCTCGATCCGACCGCGGCCGAAGAGGTACTTGCCGCCGTCACCCGGCTCGTCCACGACCTCGGCGTCACCGTCCTCATGGCCGAGCACCGCCTGGAACGCGTCGTCCAGTACGCCGACCGCGTCATCCACCTCCCTGGCGACGGCCGCGCCCGCATCGGCCCACCCGCCGACATCCTCCGCACCTCGGTGATCGCGCCGCCGATCGTCGAACTGGGGCGCGCCGCGGGCTGGTCCCCGCTGCCGCTGTCCATCCGCGACGCCCGCCGCGCCGCCCTCACCCTGCGCTCCCGCCTCGCCGCACATCCGCCCGCCCCCGTCCGGTCGGCGCCGGATCGCGACCGGCAACGGCTGCTGACAGCCCGCGGCGTAACCGTCAGTTACCAGGACACACCCGCCGTCCGGGAAGCCGACCTTGACCTCCGCGCGGGCGAGGTCACGGCGCTGATGGGCCGCAACGGCTCGGGCAAGTCCTCCCTGCTGTGGGCCCTCCAGGGCTCTGGCCCGCGCCGCGCCGGGACCGTGAAGGTGACCGGCGGCAGAGACGGAACGGGCTCGGCGCCCTCCGCAACTCGCGGCGCGGACCCGCACTCCCTGCCCGCGGCGCAGGCCCGGCGGCTCGTCGGCCTGGTCCCGCAGACCCCGGCCGATCTGCTCTATCTGGAGAGCGTCAAACAGGAACTCGACCAGGCAGACACCGACTCGGGCACCGCGCTCCGGGCCCGCGCCGTCCTGGACCGGCTTGCCCCCGGCATCGACGACACCACCCATCCGCGCGACCTGTCGGAGGGGCAGAAGCTCGCCTTGGTCCTCGCCATCCAGCTCTCCGCGGCACCTCCGGTCATCCTCCTGGACGAACCGACCCGCGGTCTGGACTACCGCGCCAAGGCGGCACTGATCGGCATCGTCGACTCCCTCGCGACCGAGGGCCACGCGGTCGTCATCTCCACTCACGACGTCGAGTTCGCCGCCCTCGCTGCCGACCGCGTGGTCGTCATGGCGGAAGGCGACATCGTCGCCAGCGGTCCCACAACAGAGGTCATCGTCTCGTCACCGGTGTTCGCGCCGCAGACGGCGAAGATCCTCGCCCCGCTGCCCTTCCTCACGGTCAGCCAGGTGACCGCGGCGCTCGCCGCCGAGGTCGAGGAAGGGCGGCACCGATGACCGCACGGACCACCACCGCCATCCGGCTGACCCCGCGGGTCGGCGTGGTCATGGTGCTCGCGGCCTTCCTCGGAGTGGTGGCGTTCTTCTGGCCGTTCGTCGTCGCCCCAGGGAAGTTCGGCTCCCACTACGCGCCCCCGCTGATCTTCGGGGTGCTGCTGATCCTCGTCCTGTGCGTGGTGCTCTCCGAGATCGCCGAAGGCGGTATCGACTCGAAGGCCCTCGCCATGCTGGGTGTCCTGTCTGCCGTCAACGCCGCCCTGCGCCCCCTCGGCGCCGGAACAGCGGGCATCGAGACCGTCTTCTTCGTCCTGGTCCTGGCGGGACGGGTCTACGGCCCGGGCTTCGGCTTCACCCTCGGCTGCACCTCGCTGTTCGCCTCCGCGCTCATCACCGGGGGAGTCGGCCCGTGGATGCCGTACCAGATGTTCGGCTGCGCGTTCGTCGGGATGCTCGCCGGTTTCCTCCCCCATGCCACGGGACGGCGCGAAGTGCTGCTGCTGGCCGTCTACGGATCGCTCTCCGGCTATCTCTTCGGCTTCCTGCTCAACCTCTCCTTCTGGCCCTTCGCCCTGGACCCGAACAGCTCCATCGCCTACCTGCCCGGACTGCCTTTCACCGAACAGTGGCAGCGATACATCGCCTTCGACATCGCCACCTCCCTGGGCTGGGACACCGGCCGCGCGGTCACCAACTTCATCTGCATCCTGCTGGCCGGCCCCGCGGTACTCACCACCTTCCGCCGCGCCGCCCGCCGAGCCCGCTTCCGCGCGCCGGTACGCTTCGCCACGCCCGAACGACTACGTCGAAGTGGCCCAGAGCAGGGCTGACACTCCCGTATACCGTCGCAGGAAGCCAGGTAGCCCAGTCGCAGCAACACCGTCGACCATCATCCCGCGACGATCCACAACCAGGCGAGGGCACGGGTTCGAGCGACCTCCGACGAGGTGCTCTGCACCGCGCTGGCGCCGCTCTCAAGGGCCACCCGGCGCTCTGGCTGTTCAGGCGGCATGTCTTCCTGCGCCGGACGCTCCGGCCGGGGGCTCTTCGTATTGCTGCAAATTTGAGGCAGAGGCATCGTGTTCGGGCGCACCGAGAGGAGCGGGGGCTGAGTCAGGAGCAGTTGGCCGAGATGACCGGGCAGCCGTCACACGATCTACCGCGCGGAGTTGGGCCAGTACGGGACGAGCGGGCGACCACCTCGCGTTGATCGCCCGCTCGCTCCGCGTTGAGATCGTTGCGCTGTTCCATGAGGTCCGTACTGATCAGCGCTTCAGTAGGCCGCCGCGTTACTCGCGGCACGGCTCGGCGGCTGGCAACGTGTACGCGATCAGCGCCACCGGCTCGGCCCCGCCCACACCCCACCAGGGCGACGCGCACGCGAGCCCAGGGCGTCGTGGCCGCGCACCAGCACGCAGAGACGCCGGTCTGATCTACATGTATTGCCCACGAGCGTTGTTGACTGACCGTCTACGGCAGACGACTTCCGATCGACCGGGTCCGAGCCCGTCGCCCCATCGCGCACGTGGCCGACGAAATGGGCATCTCCCGCGCCACGGCCTACAAGTGGGTACGTCGCTGGCACACCGAGGGCGACACCGGCCTGTTCGACCGCACGAGTCGGCCCCGGACTACCCCGCACCGCACTGCCTCAGACGTCGAGAAACAGGTCTGCGCGCCGCGGCGCGAGCGAAAGCTCGGCCCCGCACGGATCGGTCCGATCCTGGGCATACCCCCCTCCACAGTCCATCGCGCGCTCACCCGCCACGGACTGAACCGACTGCGCTGGATGGACCGGCCCACCGGCCAGGTAATTCGCCAGTACGAACGCGCACGCCCCGGCGAGCTGATCCACGTCGATATCAAGAAGCTCGGCAACATCCCCGACGGCGGCGGGCACCGCATCATGCCCCGGCAGCAGGCCGGTGCCAACAGACAGGCGACGACCGACGCGCGCAAGGGCGGCAGCCCCGTCATCGGATACAGCTTCGTCCACACAGCCATCGACGACCACTCCCGGCTCGCCTACAGCGAGGTCCTGGCCAACGAGCGCAAGGAGACCGCAGCCGCGTTCTGGCGACGCGCGAACGCCTTCTTCTCCGAACACGGCATCACCGTCGAACGCGTCCCAACCGACAACGGCTCCTGTTGCCGATCCAAGCTGTTCGGCCAGACCTTGAGCGTCGCTGGCATCGTCCACAAACGCACCCGACCGTACCGCCCGCAGACGAACGGCAAGGTCGAACGCCTGAACCGCACGCTGCTCGACGAATGGGCGTACGTGCGCCCGTACTCCAGCAACGCCGAGCGCACCGCAGCTCTCGTGGAGTTCCTCCACACCTACAACCATCACCGCTACCACACTGCACTCGGCGGCCACCCGCCCATCAGTCGAATCAACAATGCTGCGGGTCAATACATCTACAGAGCCTGCCGCACCCTCCGTCGACCGGGCTGCCGGGCCGCGGTAGGCCAGTCGTACTTCAGCAGGTACCGGACCCGACGATTGCTCGGCTCCGCATCCTTCTCCCCGACTGCCGCCGCCCAGTGCCGGCAGGTAGCCGTCACGAATGCCTCCACCGCCCGTTCGTCCGCCTGGCGCCAGCTCGTGATCCCGTCCAGCCATGCCAGCGCATCGGTCGGCGACTGCTCGCACTCCATGAGCCGCACCGCGGTGTAGGCCGCGTCCACCCAGGCAGGGCCGATCGCGGGCATGGCCCAGTCCACCACGTACGCCTCACCCCCATGGTCGATCAGGAGGTTGTGCGGGTTCGTATCGGTGTGCAGCAGGCAGTCCCCTGCCAGGCGCTCGGCCTCGCCGGGCTCAAGGAACCCTTTGAATCTGTCCACGAGCGGCGGGACCGGAACATCGACAGGAGGCCGCAGGTGCTGCATGCGCTCAAGCGCGGCCGCGACCGCGTCCAAGTCCTTGGACCCGGGGCCGAGGTCGGCGTGGCTTCCGGGGACATAGACGAATGCCAGCGCCAGCCAGCCTCCGGCGTCGACCCGGTGTCGGATGGTGGGGCTGATGCCGCCGACCGTCTCGTTGATCCGCTCCTCGCACCGGAGCGCCTCGATGCCGGGCCCGTCAGTGTGGCGAACGCCCTTGAGGAAGTGGGTGCCGCTGCGTTCAGTTGTGAGGATCAGGGCAGCAGAGCAGTTCAGGCCTTCCGCCACCGATTCCGCTGCGACCACCGGCCCGGTGCGGGCCTCCACCGCGGTGCGGAACTCCACCGGAAGGTCGTCCCACTCGACGCGCTCGATCACGCTTTCTCCCTTGGGTGCGGGGTCGGGGTGCCGGTTGCCCGGCACCCCTTCCGGTCTTCCTACTGGGTGGCGCCGCACTTGCGACAGCGCTGCTTGCCGCTCCACTGTGTCCATTCGTGGTCGCAGTTGCTCAGGATCATTGGTCCTCCTCAGGTCGGTTCCTGTACGTGCGCCCCGCCCGGCCGCCCGGCCGGGCGGGGGTCTGGAGGGTGGACCGCTGGGGCCGTCTGTCCGGTACGGGGCCCGGACCATCAGCGGCCCACCCGGTCTATGGGGTGGCTGGGTCTCCGGCGATGCACAGGGCGACGGCGGCGGCCAGGACGCCGAGCATCGCGCCGAGGATCAGACCTGCGCGGGCGACCCGGACTGCGTACAGCCCGGCGCGCACGGCAGTCGTATGGCGGCGGTGCCTCACCAGTCATCTCCTGACCGGGCCTGCCGCACGGCCTCGGCGTATGCGGCGAGAAGGGCCTCACCCCGCTCGCACACGGCGCCAGAGGTCCGGCAGGTGAGGCAGCCCGCGGCGTGAAGCATGGCCGCGCACCACGCCTCCTCGGCGCAGAGTGCGATGGGCTGGGTGGCCGTCATGCCCCGGCCCCCTTGCGGCCGTGGCGCAGCGCGACCATCAGCGCCACCGCGTCGGTCCGCTGGTACTCCGGGGCGTGCCGGGGACAGGCGTAGATGATGCCGCCGCCGAGGCTGCCACCGTGCTCCTCGCCCACGAGGACCGGTTCTTCGGTGGGCAGTTGGCAGCTGTGGCAGAGCCGTCGGCCGTCGACGCGCGGGCCGAACTCGGCGTGGTCGGCGGCGGCCAGGGCCTCCCGCAGGAGCCGGGTGTCGGTCAGGTACCGGTCGGGGCCGAGCGGCACGCGCCAGTGGACGCGGCTCCTGCGCGTGGGCTCGGTCCAGTCGGCCGGGGGCACACCGAGGTACGTGGCCTCGTCGGCCAGTTCGCACAAGACACGGGTTCCGCGGAGGTGCCAGCTGGCGGCGGAGCCGATGGCGACGAGCCAGTAGAGGGTGCCGCAGCTGTCCTGGATGACGGCCCCGGTGTCGTCGCCGAGCAGGCCCAAGGCGCGTTCCCCGACGGGGGGCGAGACGCGTACGGCGTCCCACCACTTCCCTACGGGTAACGCCTCGACGTCCCCGGAGGACGGGGGTGTCCACAGCAGATCCGCGGCCTTCATAGGGATGCCTCCGACAGTGCGTCTCGCCTCTTGCATCCAGACAAACGCGCGCACCACGCTGCCGTCCCCACCGCATGCATCACACGCTGCGCCTATGCAGAACCTGCATACGCATGCGACTGGACCGCTACTGTGGGTATCTCCTTATTGAGCCACGCCACCGCAGACCGGGACCGTGTATGGGGCAGTTAGCACAGCACTACAGCGCAGGTGAAGCCATCTCGGCCGCTCGCCGCGCACGTGGGTGGACTCAGCAGCAGTTGGCCGATATATGCGGGTACAGCCAAAGCACCATCAGTCGTCTGGAACGCGGTCGCCAGTCAGCACGCGACGTCGATGTTCTCGCGCTCGTCGCCGACCGGCTCGGTATGGCCGCCTCCGAAGTCGGACTGGCCGGGGACGCACCACACAATGCTGACGTGAATCGTCGCGACTTCCTGGGCACAACAACCGCAGCAGCAGCCAGCCTTACCATCCTCCCCACCCCGGCCAGTGCCGCGGCCCGTCGCCCGGTCAATCCAGCCGTTGTCGGCCACCTTAAGCAGCTCCGCGCCACGCTGGTCCAATCAGACGGGCTTTACGGACCACACGCCGCGATCAGCGCTGTCCACGACCACCTCGCGGTCATCGAGCAGCAGCTGCTTCCTGCGGCACGTGGTCCCCTCCGCCGGGAGATCCTCCAAACCGGCGCGGAGTGGGCCGAGTTCACCGGTTGGCTTTACGAGGATCTCGGACGCTCCGAGCAGGCCCTATGGTGGTCTGACCGGGCGATGGAATGGGTGCAGGAAGCCGACGACCCCGTACGGCAAGCCTTCATTCTGATGCGCAAGGCACAGCAGTCCGTCGGGCTCGGACAGCAGCAGCGGGCAGTCGGCCTGGCGTCGGCCGCCCTGAGAGTACGCGGCGATGTGCCCGCACGTATCCGTGCTTCTGCCCACCTCCAGGCAGCACATGGCCATGCCCTCATTGGAGGCGAACTGCCAGCCCTACGAGCGCTCGACGCTGCCCAGACCCTTGTAGAAGGAGACGAGACGGTAAACGATCAGCTTGGCGGGTACTGCAACCACGCTTACGTCCACGCTCAGCGGGCAACGTGCTACCTCAGGCTCGGCAAGCCGACGGACGCTGTGACCACATACCGGCAAGCCATCGACCACTGGCCAGCCACTTACCGGCGCGAGCGGGGCCTTCATCTGGCCCGGCTCGCTACCGCGCATGCCGCCGACCGTGCCCCGGACGCAGCCTGCGCCACCGCCATGGAAGCGCTGGAGATCAGCCGGGAGACGGAGTCTCGCCGCACCACGGCAGAGCTTCGCCGAGTCGTCACCGGCCTGGCGCCGTGGCGCCGTGTCGCGATGGTGCGGGAACTGTCCGAGGCAGTCGCAGCAGTGTGACTAGGCTGCCCGGAATCAAGATCTGTCTGGAGGAGCCCATGCACATCAGCGAGCTGGTCGGCACGGACGAGTGGCACACAGCCGATGGACGGCCGTTCGTCGTCTACAAATACGCGGCCACACTGGACGGCCGGATCGCCGCGGCGGACAGCACCAGCCAGTGGATCACTAGCGCAGAGTCCCGTGCAGAAGTCCACGCGCTACGCGCAGCCTGCCAAGCAACGGTCGTCGGTTCCGGCACCCAGCAGGCCGATAACCCCCACCTCGCGGTGCGTTCGATGAAGGACGACCCCAAGCTGAAGGTGGCCGTCCCGGTTGATGAGCAGCCATGGCGCGTGATCGTCGACACCAACGCCCGGACCCCGGCAGATGCCCGAGTCCTCGATGATGCCGCACCCACCATGATCGCCGTCGCAGATGATGCTGACGCATCCCACCTGGACGACATGGCCACCGTCGTACGGCTGCCCCGAGCACAGGTGGGCGTGGACGTGGAGGCACTCCTCCGTGAACTGCACCAGCGCGGCGTGCGTGGGATGTTCCTCGAGGGCGGCCCTACTCTCGCCGCGTCGTTCGTATCGGCTGGCCTGGTGGACCGCATCGTCGCCTACGTCGCCCCCGCGCTCCTTGGCCGAGGTAAGAGCGGACTTGAGGGCGGCACCATCGAGACGATGGGCGACATCCTTCGATGTGAGTTGTTGGACGTAGCGCGGTCCGGCCCAGATGTCAGGTTGGTTGCACGCCCGCGAAGGTGATCGGCAGCTACCGAGGACATGGCGAAAGCCCCCTCGCCCGGCCCGGAGGCCAGACGAGGGGGCGAGACGTCGGGGCATCAGCGAGCGAGCACGACGGTGATCTCCGTATCCGGGCAGCCGTCGGCCAGCTGCTCCAGCGCATCGACCTCCGCCCGGTCCGCCGACAGCCCCCAACGGGCCTTCACCGCGGTCCACTCGGTCACGTACCTGCACACCGCCCCGGCATCGGACGGCAGCCACTCCGCCGGGTCCTGGTCGGCCTTGCTGCGGTTCTCCCGCGCGGTCACCGCTGCCAAGGTCCTCTGGTCGCCGAGGTCGTTGGCGTACGCCTGCCGCTCTGCCGGAGACCAGGCCGAAGCGCCCGAATCCCAGCTCCCCGCCAGGGGACCATATGGTCGATGTCCAGCGCGCGGGCCGCCATCTGGTCCGCGTCGTCGTAGTAGCTGTGCCACCGGCCACCACTGATGGCGCACCGTGCACCCACTGTCGGCGCTGCCACGGGTAGGTCCGCGATCGCCTACGTGAGCGTGGTGGTCACCTGGTCGCCGGGCGCGGCCGTCGCGGGCGCGGCCGGAAGGGCGAGGGCCGCAGCAGCGGCGCCGACCACGAGCAGTGTCGGACGCCGGCGTCATCGGTGGTCGCGGCGCCGGCCAGCAACGCGCTTACGGCATCTTGCGCGCCGTGGCCACCAGGTAGCCGAACTCCGGCAGCGTGGACATCGGATGTACCAGGACCTCGATCAACTGTCGGGCCGCGTCACCGAACTGCTCCTCCAGGGAGCTACGGTGCTCGCTCGCGCCATCGGCCATGATCCGCAGCGTTCGTCTGGTGTGCTCACTGACGTCCAGCAGCCCGTCCAACTCCAGGCCCGCGCCGGTGATCAGGGCCCGGTAGTCGTCGATGCCGGGAAGTTCGACGATGGCGAACTTCGCCTTCGCGTCGTCGAGCATGTCCTGGTACTCCGGCCTGATCGGTTCACGTTGGCACGTGTCCGCGATCACCAGGCGGCCGCCGGGGCGCAGCACACGCCGCATCTCCGCCAGCGCGCGGGAACGCTCCATGTGCAGGAGCGATTCGAACGCCCAGGCCACGTCGAACGAGGCGTCCGGATAGGGCAGCGCCATCGCGTCGGCATGATCGAACCGGACGCGATGGGACAGGCCCGCCACCGCGGCGCGGGCATTGGCCCCCTGTGCCTGTCCCGAGTTGATCGTGACGCCGGTGATGTCCGCCTCGACCGTACCGGCCAGGCGGAGCGCGGGCGTGCCGATACCGCAGCCGACATCGAGCATCCGCTGGCCGGGCCGCAGCCCCAGATGCTCGATGAGCAGGTCGGTGAGCCGATCTGTAGCGACGTCCACGGAACTGTCGTCCTCGTCGGAAAGCCAGTATCCGTAGTGGAAATTCTCACCCCAGAAACGCAGGAACATATGGGTGAACACGTCGTAGAAGTCCGATACTAACCCTGGCTGGGTGTCCATTTTGTCAGTCATGTCCTTCTTCTCTACTTCTCTATGGCGTGATCAGTCGACACGGACGGGGGGCGGTTCAACTGGCGTGCTTCGATCACGGGGTTTCTTGCGTGATCGAGTCGGTGTGTCAGGGATGGGCGGGCCGTCGAGCCAGCCAGCCGCTGATTGCTGAGGCGGTGCTCGCGGCGTGTTCGTCGATCATGCTCAGGTGGGTGCCGGGCACGTCGATGGCGTCGTGGTCGGGACCCCAGTGGGCCTGCCAGTGCTCACCTGTGCGGGGCTGACCGCCCATCCGTTCGGTGGCGCGCAGGAGCAGTGTCGATACGCCGCCGATGTCGGTCGGTGCCCAGTCGTCGAACATCTGTAGGTGGTGTGCCATCGCGGTCAGTTCGGCGCCGCGCAGCGGCTGCGTCGCGGTCCATTCGGCGTACGCGTCGCCGAGCAGGTCGATCTGGATCTCGGCCAAACCCGTACTGCCGGGCAGGTGGCTGTCCAGCAGCACGAGTGACTCCGGTGCGGTGTCGAGATCCTTGAGCCGGGCGGCTGCCGCGTGTGCGATCCAGCCGCCGGAGGAGTACCCGACGAGGACGTAGGGGCCGGTCACGTTGTTGAGCACCGTCTCAGCGACCGCGGCCACCAGATCGGTTCGGGTCGGGGGAAGGGACTCGTGGTCGGCGTAGCCCGTCAACGGCAGTACTGCCATGTTGTGCGTCGTGCGCAGCGTGTCGGCCATCCGAGCGTATTGGTAGACATTGGAGGGAGCCATCACGGACGGGATGCAGACCAGGGTCGGGCCCGCGAACCCCTGGGAGAAACCGACTGGTTCCCGCATCTTCGGCGAGCCGGTACCCACCCGCATCCGGGCGGCGACGGCCAACAGCTCCAACCCGTCCTTCACCTGGTTCTGCGCGCAGGCCTGGGCGAAGAGGACCGGCAGCGGATCGGTCGTCGGTGGCGTCGCCCGGTCCGCGCCCGCCGGCGTCGGACGCGCCGGTGCGGCGGCGGGGGCGGCCGGTGGTGCTTCGAGGTCCTCGAGCGCGGCGAAGCGGTCGGCCAGATGTGTGGCGACGGCGTGCGGCGTCGGCCGGTCGATGACCAGTGTGCGGGACAGCTCCAGACCGGTGGCGGCCCTCAGGCGCTCGAACAGCCAGGCTGCGGTCAGCGAGTCGAAGCCCAGCTCGGCGAAGCCCCGTTGGGGGTTCACGTCTTCGAGCGCGTCGTAGCCCATCAGCCGCGCCACTTGTTCACGCACTTCGGCGAGCAGGATCCCCGCCCACTCCTGGCGCGGGCGATCGGCCATCTTGCCGCGTACGGAGGGAATCCCGGTGACCGTCTCGGCCGTCACCGCGTCCGGCAGCGTGGCGCCCGTCCCGCCGCCGACGCCCTGGTCGGGCAGCAGGCTCGCCCCCGCCGGCAGGTGATCGACCAGCCAGTAGCGGCGGCGCTGGAAGGCGTATGTGGGCAGGTCGAGCTGGGCGGCGCCGGTGCCCGCGTAGACCGCGCGCCAGTCGACCGGCACACCGCGGACGAAGAGGGCGGCCATCGCGTCCAGCAGCGCGGCCGGCTCGGCCCGGCCCTGACGCAGTGTCGGCACGAAGGCCCGCTCCGGTACGCCCGGACCGGCCGGCGGCAGGCAGTCCTGGCCGAGTGCGGCGAGGACCCCGCCCGGCCCGAGCTCCAGGTAGGTGGTGACACCGGCCTCGCTCAGGCGCACGACACCGTCGTGGAACCGCACCGCTGCACGGGCCTGGGCGACCCAGTAGTCCGCCGAACGCATCCGCTCGCCCCGGTCCGCTTCGCCCGGAGCGAGCGGCACGATCGGGATGCGCGGCGCGGCGTACGAGATGCTCTCGATCGCCGATCGGAAGTCGGCCAGGATCGGTTCGATCCGCGGTGAGTGGAAAGCGTGGCTCACCCGCAGTTCGCGCGGGTGGAGGCCCTTGTCGGTGAGTGTCGCCATCAGAGTGGTGAGCGTCTTCTCATCGCCGGAGAGCACCACCGAGGTGGGGCCGTTCACGGCGGCGACGGACACGAGGCCGGTCAGCTGATCCAGCATCGGCAGGATGTCTTCTTCGGCCGCACGGACAGCGACCATCGCGCCGCCGGGTGCCATGCTCTGCATGAGGCGCGCCCGGGCGGCGACCAACGCGCAAGCGTCCTCGAGTGACAGTATCCCGGCCACGTGCGCGGCGGTGACCTCGCCGATGGAATGCCCCGCGACGAAGTCCGGGCGTACACCCCACGACTCGACGAGCCGGAACAGAGCGGTCTCGACGGCGAAGAGGGCCGGCTGGGCGAATCCGGTGCGGTCGAGCAGGCCCTGCGGGTCGTCCTCGGCGAAGGTCAGGTCACGCAGCGAACGGCCGAGCGGACCGTCCAGGTGCGCGCAGACAGCATCGAACGCCTCGGCGAAGACGGGGTGCTCCGCGTACAACTCGCGGCCCATGCCCAGCTTCTGCGCCCCCTGGCCGGTGAACAGGAAGGCCAGCCGTCCGCGCGCTGTGCTGCCCGTCGTGACCGCGGCATGCGGTGTGCCCCCGGCGAGTGCGCTGAGCCCGGCGAGCAGGTCGTCTCGATCGGCGGCCACGACGACGCCGCGGTTGTTCAGGGCGGCGCGCGTGGTGGCCAGTGAGTATCCGACGTCGGTGAGGTCGGCCGACGCAGCCCGATGCGTCAGGAAGGTGGCCAGCCGCGCGGCCTGGGCGCGCATCGCGGCCACGGTGCGGCCGGAGACCAACCAGGGAACGGCCGCGAGCGTGCGGTGCGCGACGACGCCGCCCTCCCGTCCGGCGTCCTCTTCGGGCACCGCCTCGAGAATGACGTGCGCGTTGGTGCCGCCGATGCCGAAGGCGGAAACCGCCGCACGCCGTGGCCGGTCCTCCGTCTCCGGCCACGACCGCGACTCCTGGAGGAGTTCGACGTCGCCGGCCGTCCAGTCGACCTCGCTGGACGGTGGGTCGGCGTGCAGCGTCGGTGCCAACACGCCGTGCCGAAGCGACATCACCGTCTTGATCAGACCGCCCACTCCAGCGGCGGACTGGCTGTGGCCCAGGTTGGACTTGAGCGACCCCAGGAACAGCGGACGACCGGGCTGCCTGTCACGCCCGTACGTGGCCAGCAGCGCCTGGGCCTCGATCGGGTCGCCCAGTGTCGTGCCGGTGCCGTGTGCCTCGACGGCGTCGATGTCGGAGGACTTGAGCCCGGCCGCAGCCAGCGCACGCCGGATCACCCGCTGCTGGGACGGGCCACTCGGTGCGGTCAGCCCGTTCGACGCCCCGTCCTGGTTGATGGCCGAGCCGCGCAGCACCGCCAGGACCGGGTGCCGGTGGCGGCGGGCGTCGGAAAGCCGCTCGACCACGACCATGCCGACGCCCTCGGCCCAGGACGTACCGTCCGCGGCATCGCCGAAGGACTTGCACCGGCCGTCAGGAGCGAGCCCGCGTTGGGTGCTGAACTCGACGAAAGAGCCCGGCGTGGCCAACACGGAAACGCCACCGACCAGGGCGAGTGAGCAGTCTCCGGCGCGCAGCGCTCCCGCCGCGAGGTGCAAGGCGGTGAGTGACGAGGAACAGCCGGTGTCGAGGGTCACTGCCGGACCCTCCAGCCCCAGAAGGTAGGAGATTCTGCCTGAGATGATGGCTCCCGCCAGGCCGCCGAGCAGGAGCCCTTCGAAACCGGTCGGGTAGCGCGCCAACAGGGCCGCGTAGTCGGTCACACTCGGGCCCACGAACACCCCGGTCTCGCTGCCGTGCAGCGAGTGCGGATCGATCCGAGCCCTTTCGAGGGCCTGCCACGATGTCTCCAACAGCAGTCGCTGCTGTGGATCCATCGCGGTGGCCTCACGGGGCGAGATGCCCCAGAACTGCGCGTCGAAGTCCGCGACGTCGGTCAGGAAGCCGCCCTGCTGGGTGTAGCTGGTGCCCGGGCGATTCTGGTCGGGGTCGTAGAGCGAGTCGAGGTCCCAGCCCCGATCGCGGGGAAACGGGGTGATCGCGTCCCGCCCGGTGATCGCCAGCTCCCACAGATCTTCCGGTGAGCGCACGCCGCCCGGATAGCGGCAGGCCATGCCGACGATCGCGATCGGCTCGCCGACCCGCCGCTCAAGCTCCTCCGACCGCTCGCGGGCCCGCACGAGGTCTGCCGTGACCAGAGTCAGGTAGCGCCGCAGTTTGTGCTCGTTGTCGTCCATCTGCTCCTCAACCTCTCATCCGACGCCGCGGCAAGTCCCACGTGTGTACACGGACTACTCGTCCTGGCGGCTGAGCTGCGTGTTGATGAAGCTGAACAGTTCGTCGTCGGAGGCCGCCGTCAGCGACGCCACGTCGCCCTCGGCGCTCGCGGCCCGCGTCGGGCCCGAGAGCCGGCCGAGCAGTTCTCGCGCCCGGCTGACGAGGACGTCGCGCACTTCCGTCTCCTCGGTCGGCAGCGCGGAGAGCGACGCCTCCAGCCGGTCGAACTCGGCCAGTGCCACGTCCGTCGGCGACGGCACACTCGCGGCCACCTCGGAGCGCAGGAACGAGGCCAGGCTCGTCGGATTCGGGTAGTCGAAGACCAGCGTCACCGGCAGCCGCAACCCGGTTGCCGCATTGAGCCGGTTGCGCAGCTGGACAGCGATCATCGAGTCGAAGCCGACGTCCTTGAAAGCCCGCTTGCGATCGACCTCCTCCGGAGAGTCGTGGCCGAGCACGGCCGCGACGTGCGAGCAGACCAGGTCGAGCACGGCCGGTTCCCGATCCTCCTCGGGCAGCGCGGTGAGCTTCTCGATCAGGGCCGCGCCGCGTTCGACCGAGGTCTGGGACTCCGCCGTCGGCAGCTGGCGAACATCCGGCAGGTCGGCCAGCAGCGGGCTGGGCCGCAGCGAGGTGAAGCGGGAATGGAACCGGGCCCATTCGACTCGTGCGACGACCGGGCACGGTTCGTCCTCGGTGACGATTCGGTCCAGGGTCGCCAGTCCGGAGTCCACCGGCAGCAGGGGCAGACCTCCGCGGCGCAGCGAGTCGGCCATCTCCTCGTCCTCGGTCAGCATTCCGGCCTCCCACGGGCCCCACGCCACCGAAATGGTGTGGCCGCCGCGGTCGTGCCGCTCCCGAGCCAGGGCATCGAGGTACGCGTTGGCAGCCGAATACGCGGACTGGTTGCTGACGCCCCAGGTCGCCGAGATGGAGCCGAACAGCAGCACCGTCCGGATGCTGTCGTGGTCGAGCAGCTCGTCGAGGTGCGCCGCACCGAGCACCTTGGCCGCCAAGATGTCGCCGAACTCGGTCAACGTCGTGTCGGCGATCGGCCCGCCATCGAGGCTGCCCGCGGCATGCACGACCGCGGTCAGCGGGCGCTCGGCGGGAACGGAGGCCAGCAATTCGATCACGGCGGCCCGGTCTGCGACATCGCAGGCCCTCACCGAGACCGAGACGCCCTTGGCGGCCAGTTCCTCGACCAGGCGCTGGGCCCCGGCAGCATCGGCGCCGCTGCGGCTGGCGAGCACCAGATGTTCGGCACCGCGGTCGGCCAGCCAGCGGGCCACTTCGGCACCAAGGCCACCCGTGCCACCCGTCACGAGCACGGTACCGCGCGGCCGCCACTCGGGCGGCTCCTGCTCGGGCACTGTCGCCCTGACCAGACGGCGGGCCAGGACGGCCTGGGATCGTACGGCGACCTCGTTCTCGCCGTTGCCCGCGAGCACACCGGCCAGTTCGGCTACCGCGTGGTCGTCCACCGTCTCCGGCAGATCGATCAGGCCGCCCCAGAGCCGCGGGTGTTCGAGGCCCGCGACACGTCCGAAACCCCAGACCAGCGCCTGGGTGGGCGAGCCGATGCGGTCCTGGGGACCGGTCACCACCGCGCCCTGGGTCACCGCCCAGATCGGGACGTTGAGTTCGGCGTCGAGCAGGGCCTGGGTGAGCACCACCGTGCCCGCGAGCCCTTGCGGCAGCGCTGACGAGTCTTCGCACGGGGTCTCGTCCTCGGCCAAAAGCGACAGCACCCCGACCGGGCTCGTGCCGTTCGCCGCGAGCGCGCGGAGCCGCTGGGCCAGCGCCGCCCGGTCGAGGTTCCCGCACGGTACGGCCCAGGTCACCAAGTCGGGCGCGTGGGCAGCGAGGCGGCGCACGGTTTCCGCGGCCCAGCCCTCGGCCGGCTGCCCCTCGGCGACCACCGCCAGCCAGGTACCGCCGATCGGCGTGCGCGTGCCGCTGGGCAGCGCGCGCCACGTGACGCGGTAGCTCTCGTCGTTGCCGTTCGTGTCGGTCGCGGTGTCCACGGCGCTCCGCAGCTGTGCACGACTGACCGGCCTCGCGACGATGGAGTCGAACGAGGCGACGGGCTCGCCCGCGCCGTCGGTGAGCAGCATCGTGGAGGAGCCAGAGCCCTTGCGCCGGAAAGTGACCCGCAGTGAGCTCGCTCCTCGGGTGTGCACGGTGATGCCGTTCCAGGAGAACGGCATCACCGCCTCGCTCTCGCTGTCGATCAGTCCGGCGACCGGCACCTGCAGGGCGGCGTCCAGCAGCGCCGGGTGCAGGCCGAACCGCCCCGCCTCGGCACGGACCGCGCTCGGCAGCGCGACCTCGCCGTACATGTCCTCGCCGTCCCGCCACAGCGCACGGATCCCGGCGAAGGCGGGCCCGTAGGCGTATCCGCGCTCGGCGAGCCGAGCATAGATGTCGGTCACATCGACCGCCTCCGCGCCGGTTGGCGGCCAGGCCGTCGGATTGCCCGGCACCGGGCCGGTACCGACAGGGGCGAGCGTGCCTTCCGCGTGCAGGATCCACCTGCTGTCGGCGCCGGACTCGGTGCGCCGGGAGTGCACCGTGACCGAACGCCGACCGGTGGAGTCGGCGGCACCGACCGCGACTTGCACCGCCACACCTGACTTCTCCGAGAGCACCAGCGGCGCCTGAAAGGCCAGCTCTTCCAGGCGGGCGCAGTCGACGTGACGCCCGGCGTGGGTGACCAGCTCGACGAAGGCGGCTCCGGGCAGCAGGAGGGTGCCGAGCACGACGTGATCGGCCAGCCACGGCTGGGTCGCCAGCGACCACCTGCCGGTGAAGAGCACGTGGTCCTCGCCGGCGCGTTCCACGGCGGCGCCCAACAGGGGGTGATCGGCGGACGCCAGCCCCAAGTCGGCGGCACTCGCGGTCACCGCGCCGGCGGGCTCGACCCACAACCGGCGGTGTTGGAACGCGTAAGCGGGCAGGTCGATTCGGCCTCCGGCGGGAAACGCCTTCTCCCAGCGTACCGTTGCCCCGTGCACGAAGGCCGTGGCCAGAGAGCGGGTGAACGCGACGTCACCGCCGTTCCGCCGCAACGACCACGACGCGGCGACCTCGGCGTCTCGGGCCTCGGCAACCGCCTCGACCGCGTCGACGAGGGCCGGGTGCGCGCTGAGCTCCACGAAGCAGCTGTGCCCGTCGTTCAGAAGAGCCTCGACGGCCGCGCTGAACCGCACCGTCTCTCGGAGATTGCGATACCAGTAGTCGGCGTTCAGCTCGGTGCCGTCGACCCGCCCGCCGGTGACCGTGGAGTAGAACGGCACTTCCGCCTCAGCAGGCGCGACGTCGGCCAGCGCGTCGATGAGTTCGGCGTGCAGCTCCTCCACCCCGTGCGAGTGCGACGCGTAATCGACCAGGAGCGTGCGCACCGGGACCTCCTCGGCCGCGAGCGCCGCGCACAGGTTCTGCAGTGCGTCGGCGGCGCCGGAGACGACCACCGACCGCGGCCCGTTGACCGCGGCGACGCCGAGCCCCGGGTAGTCGACGAGCCGTTCCTGGACCCGGGCGACCGGCAGGCCGATCCAGCCCATCCCGCCGCGCTCGGTCAGGCCGGCGATCAAGCGCGAGCGCAATCCGGCGATGCGGGCGCCGTCGGCCAGCGTGAGGACACCGGCCACCACGGCCGCCGCGATCTCGCCCTGGGAGTGACCGACCACTGCCGCCGGCTCGACCCCGAGCGACCGCCACAGCCGGGCCAAGGACACCATCACCGCGAACAGCGCGGGCTGGACCACGTCCACCCGGTCCAGGCTCGGCGCGCCCGGAGTGCCGGTGAGGACGTCCGACAGTGTGGCGCCGTTCCAGTCGACGTGCGGGGCCAGCGCCGCGTCGCACTCGGTCATGGCGGCGGCGAACAGCGGGCTGGTGTTCCAGAGGTCGAGGGCCATGCCACTCCACTGGCCACCCTGACCTGCGAAGACGAAGACCGGCTGGATCGTGTCACCGCCGTTGCCCAGCACGACGTCCTCGTGGGAGTCCGTCGTGCCGGCGGCGATCTCCGTGAGCCCCGCGGTCAGCGTGCCCAGGTTTTCGGCGAGCACCACGGCCCGGTGCTCCAATGTGGCTCGGCCGCTGAGCGAGCGGCCGAGCGCGTCGAGGTCCACCTCCGGGTGCTCGGCGAGGTAGGCGCTGAGCCTGGCTGCCTGACCGCGCAGTGCCGCGGCGCCGCGTGCTGAGAGGACGAACGGCTTGACGGATTGTGCGAGCACCCGATCGGGCGCGGGCGGAGCGGGCGGCTCGCCGAACTCCGGTGCCTGCTCCAGCACCACGTGCACGTTGGTGCCGCTGATTCCGAACGCGGAGACGGCGCCGAGCCGGGGCTGGTTGCGCTCCGGCCACTGCTGTGCTGTGGTCAGCAGCTTCACGGCACCGTCCGACCAGTCCACGTGCGGGGTGGGCTCCTCGGCGTTCAATGTCCGGGGCAGTAGGCCGTGTCGCAGCGCTTGGACCATCTTGATCACCCCGGCCACGCCGGCAGCCGCTTGCGCGTGGCCCAGGTTCGATTTCAGAGAGCCGAGCCAGAGCGGGCTTTCCTCGGTGTGCTCTCGCCCGTACGTCGCCAGTAGTGCCTGCACCTCGATCGGGTCGCCGAGCTTGGTGCCGGTGCCGTGTCCCTCCACGACGTCCACATCGGCAGCGGAGACACCGGCATTGGCCAGCGCCTCTCGGATCACACGCTGTTGCGAGCGGCCGTTGGGCGCGGTCAACCCGTTGGAGGCGCCGTCCTGGTTCACCGCGGAGCCCTTCACCACCGCGAGGACCTGGTGGCCGTTGCGGCGGGCGTCCGACAAGCGCTCCAGCACGAGCAGCCCGACGCCCTCAGCCCAGCCGGTGCCGTCCGCGTCCGCGCCGAACGCCCGGCAGCGGCCGTCCGCGGAGAGGCCGCCCTGCAGCGCGAACTCCTGGAACACCACCGGTGTGGACATCACGGCCACACCGCCGGCCAGCGCGAGGTCGGACTCACCGGTCCGCAGCGCCTGGGCCGCCATGTGCACGGTGGTCAGCGAGGACGAACAGGCGGTGTCGACCGTCAACGCGGGGCCCTCGAGGCCGAACTCGTAGGCGATGCGGCCCGAGGCCACACTGGGCGCCGTTCCTGTCAGCAGGTGGCCATCGAGACCGCGCGATTCGAGCGCGAGCAGGTTGCCGTAGTCATGGGCGCTGAGGCCGACGAACACGCTGGTCTTCGTGCCGCGCAGCGCCAACGGGTCGATACCGGCACGCTCGAACGCCTCCCACGCCGACTCGAGCAACAGACGCTGCTGCGGGTCCATCGCGGTGGCCTCACGAGGTGAGATGCCGAAGAACTCGGGATCGAATTCGGTTGCGCCGGGCAGGAAGCCGGCCGCCCGTGCGTTGGTCGTGCCCGGGCGGCCGGGCTCGGGATCGAACAGCTCGGCCAGGTTCCAGCCACGGTCGGACGGGAACTCCGTGGCGGCGTCCCGGCCCTCCTCGACCATCGCCCACAACGCCTCCGGCGAGTCGACCCCGCCGCCGTAGCGGCAGGCCATGCCGACGATGGCGATCGCGTCCCCGCTGGTGTCCGCCGTGACGATCGCGGGTGCCGCCGACGCGGAGGAGCTGGCGCTGACCACCTCGCCGAGCACGTATGCGGTCAGCGAAGTGAGGTCCGGGTAGTCGAAGACCACCGTTGCCGGCAGCCGCAAGCCGGTGAGCGCGGTGATCCGGTTGCGCAGCTCCACCGAGGCCAGCGAATCGAAGCCGATGTCCTTGAAGGTCCGGTCAGGCGAGAGTCTCGACGCCGACGCGTGCCCGAGCACGGCCGCGGTCTCGGCGGCGAGAGCGTCCAGCACGATCCGATGCCGGGCGGCCGGCGGCCGGGCGAGCAGACGGCGGGTCCACGAGCTGGCACCGCCGCCACTCGCGACGGCGGTACGGCGCACCCGCCCGGAGACCTGGTTGCGCAGCAGGGGCGGCACCTCCCCGCGGAACGCGGCCAGGTCGAGCCGGACCGGTAGCACCACCGGGGCGCCGACGGTGAGGGCCGCGTCGAAGAGGGCCAGGCCTTCCTCGTCGGATATCGCCTTGATACCGGCGCGTGTCATCCGTTCCCAGTCGGCCTCCTCCAGGGAGGTCGTCATGTGGCTCGTGGCGGCCCAGAGGCCCCAGTCGAGCGAGACGGCGGGCAGCCCCAACGCGCGGCGGTGTCGGGCAAGAGCGTCCAGGAACGCGTTGGCGGCGGCGTAATTGGCCTGGCCCGGCGCGCCGAATGCCCCGACGGCGGAGGAGAACAGCACGAAGGCGGAGAGATCGAGGTCCTTGGTCAGCTCGTGGAGGAGCCAACCGGCGTCCACCTTGGGACGCAACACGGTGTCGACCTGCTCGGTCGTCAGCGAGCTGATGACGCCGTCGTCGCTGGTGCCCGCGATGTGCACAACCGCGGTCAGCGGATGTTCGGCGGGGATCGCGGCCAGCACCCCGAGCAGCGATTCGCGGTGGGAGACGTCACAGGCAACGGTCGTCACCGAGGCGCCGAGCCCGGTCAACTCGGTGGCGAACTCGGTGGCGCCGGGGGCATCCGGGCCGCGCCGGCTCGCCAGCACGAGGTTGCGTACGCCGTGCTCGGCGACCAGGTGCCGGGCGACCAGGCCGCCCAGTGCGCCGGAGGCGCCGGTCAGAAGCACGGTCCCGGCTGGATCGACGGGCACCGGGATGGTCAGGGCGATCTTGCCGATGTGCCGGGCCTGGCTGAGGAACCTCAACGCATCCGGGGCCCGGCGGACGTCCCAGGTGGTGGTCGGAGGCAGGGTGAGAGCGCCACGGTCGAACAGGTCCAGCAGTTCGACCAACATCTCGTGGACCCGTTCGGGCGCCACCCCGAGCAGGTCGAACGCCTGATAGCGCACACCGGGGAACGCCTCGGCCGCCCAGTCCGCGTCGCGGATGTCGGTCTTGCCCATCTCGACGAACCGGCCGCCGCGCGGCAGCAGTCGTAGCGAGGCGTCCACGAGCTCGTTGGTGAGCGAGTTGAGGACCACGTCGACGCCGCGGCCGTCGCTGGCGCCGAGCAGATCGGATTCGAACCGCGCGGTGCGGGAGTTCGAGATGCGTTCGCGGGGGATGCCGAGCTCGCGAAGGGCCGCCCACTTGGCGGGACTGGCGGTGGCGAAGACCTCGGCGCCCAGATGGGCGGCCAGCTGCACGGCCGCTATGCCGACGCCACCGGCGGCGGCGTGGATGAGCACGGACTCGCCGGGTCGCAGGTCGGCCACGTCGACGAGCCCGAAGTACGCGGTCAGGTAGGTGATCGGGACTGTCGCGGCCTCCAGGTACGACCACCCGTCCGGGATCGGTACCACCATCCGGTGGTCGCCCACGGCCACAGGCCCGAACGGCCCGAAGAACAGGCCCATCACCCGGTCCCCGGGCTTGAGACCGATGACTCCTGAGCCGACCTCGGTCACCACGCCGGCCGCCTCGCCGCCGAGCACTTCTTGACCGCGGACCAAGCCCAGGGTGGACATGACGTCCCGGAAGTTCATGCCGGCGGCTCGGACGGCCACCCGCACCTCACCCTCGGCCAAGGGTGCGACCGCCTCCGGTGACTCGATCAAGGCGAGCCCGTCGAAAGTGCCGGGGCGGGGGGCGGACAGGCGCCAGGCGGTCGACTCCGCCGGCACGGCGAGCGTCGTCGAAGAGGAGACCTTGACCAGGCGCGGCACCATGATCGTGCCCGCGCGTACGGCGACCTCGTCCTCCCCGGCATCGAGCGCCACCACGGCCGAGTCGGGCTCGCCGGGCGCGAGGTCGACCTGGGCGAGCCGGCCCGGGTTCTCGGCACGCGCCGAGCGGAACAGGCCGTGCAGGGCCGCGCCGGTCAGGTCACGGACGTGTTCACCCTCGTACGTGGCCAACGCGCCACGGGTGACCAGGACCAGCCGTGAGGTGGCCAGCCGTTCGTCGGCCAGCCAGTGGCGGACCAGTTCGAGCATCTGGTTGACACCTGAGTGCACGTTTGCGGCCACGTCGTGGTCGTGGTCGTGACCGGGAGCGGCCAGCACCACAGGGGGCACCTCGCCCCCGGCGTCGAGGGCGGCCTGGAGCGCGGGGAGGCCGTCGTACGCCGTGCCTGTCGTGGGCGCGCCGCCGCCCAGGTTCGCCCAGCCGGTGGGCGACGAGGCCCCGACCTCACCCGCGGAGATCCACTCGATCTCGTAGAGGGAGTCGTGGGCCTGGGGAGCACTCTCGGCGATCTGTTCCGCGGTGGCGGACCGCAAGGTCAGCGAGTCGACGGACAGCACCGTGCGGCCGGTCCCGTCGGCGACCAGCAGTGCCACTGTGTCGGTCCCCACCGGAGTCAGCCGTACGCGCAGCGCGGAAGCACCGACGGCGTACAGCCGGACGCCCGACCACACGAAGGGGATGACACCCTGGGTGGTGCCGGTGACCGCGATCGCCTGCAGCGCGGCGTCCAGCAGGGCAGGGTGCATGCCGTACGCGCCGGCGTCGCCCACGTGCTCGGGCAGAGCCACCTCGGCGAAGACTTCCCCGTCACGCAGCCAGGCGGCCTTCAGGCCGCGGAACACCGGCCCGTAGGCGTACCCGGCCGCGGCGAAGGTCTCGTAAAGATCGCTGAGCTCGACTTCCTCGACACCGGCGGGTGGCCACTCGGCCATCTCGGGGTCGTCGCGGCTCACACCAGCGGTCGCTGAGACGAAGCCGCTGGCGTGCCGTGTCCAGGCCGCGTCGATGTCGGGGGAGTCCGGGTCCTGCTGTTGCGACCAGATGGTGATCGACCGTCGGTCGGTGGACTCCTCCGGCTCGCCGACCACGATCTGCAGCGCCACGCCGCCTCGCTCCAGCAGCAGCGGGGCCTCGATGGTCAGGTCCTCGACCAGCTCACAGCCGACCTGGTCCGCCGCGCGCAGCGCGAACTCGACGAATGCGGTGCCGGGCAGCAGGGTGCGGCCGAACAGGGCGTGGTCGGCAAGCCAGGGCTGGGTGGAGAGCGACAGCCGGCCGGTGCACAGGAAGCCGCCGTCGTTGGCGAGCGAGACGCCGGCACCCAGGAGCGGGGCGTCCACCGAGCGCAGGCCGATCGAACTGAGGTCGTGCCCTCCGACGTGGCTGGTCTCGAGCCAGAAGCGTTCGTGCTGGAACGCGTAGGTGGGCAAGTCGACGCGTTGCGCGCCGGTGCCGGCGAAGAAGGCCGCCCAGTCCACCTCGACGCCGGCGGCGTGCAGGGTGGCCATCGCCACGGCGACGCATTCCACCTCGTCGCGCCGACTGCGGAGGGACGGCGTGACCACCACCGACTCGTCGCCGTAGCATTTGCGTACGTCGCTGCTCATCGACACGGCGGGCGACAGTTCGATGAATCGGGTGACGCCGCGCTCGCGCAGCCGAGCCACGCCGCCGACGAGGTCCACCGGGTCGCGCATCTGCCGGACCCAGAACTCAGGGGTGCACAGCACCTCGGCGGGCACCACCATCGGGATGGTCGGGGCCGAATAGGTCAAGGTCTCGACCACGGCCCGGAACTGGGCCTGGATCGGCTCCATCGTGACCGAGTGGCCCGCGACGCCGACCCGCAGCGTGCGGGACGCGTGGCCGAGTTCGGACAGTCGCGCCACAGCCGCCTCGACCGGGCCCTCCAGCCCCGAGAGGGTGACTGAGCTCGGGCTGTTGATACCGGCGAGCGAAACGCCCTCGATGTCGGCGATGACCGGCTCCACCACGTCGGCGCCGGCCGCGACCGAGACCATCACGCCGGCGGCCGAGGTCTGGATCAGCCGTGCTCGGGCGGTGACCATGGTGGCCGCGTCCTTGAGCGACAGCACACCCGCGACGTGCGCCGCCGCGATGTCCCCACAGGACTGACCGAGCAGGTGGTCGGGCCGCAGACCCCACGACTCGACCAGGCGGTAGAGCGCCACCTCGATCGCGAACAGCGCGGGATGCGCGTACTCGGGCCGATCCAGCGTCGGGCCGCCCTCGGCGATGATCCGCGGCAGCTCGGGGTCGAGCCACCCCAGCACCTCCGAGTACGCCGTGTCGAAGGCGGGGAACGCGGCCGCGAGCTGGGCGCCCATGCCGATGCGCTGTGAGCCTTGTCCGGGGAACATCACCGCGGTGAGGCCGCGGCACTCGGTGCCGACGACCGCCGTGGCACCGCTGCCGCCGCCGGCCAGCAGGTCGAGCTGCGCGAGCAGGTCCTCCTTGTTGCCCGCGACCACGGCGGCGCGGTGCTCGAACGTCACGCGGTGCAGCGCGAGCGACTTCGCGACGTCGAGCAGGGCGACGTCCTCGTCGGCGAGCCAGTCACGGAGCCGCGTCGCCTGACCGGCCAGGGCCTGCGGAGTACGGGCGGAGAGCAGGAAGGGCAAGGCGGTCGGCTGTGCGCTCACCGGCTCGGCCTCGGCCGCCTCCGGCGCGGGCGCCTGCTCGAGGATGACGTGCGCGTTGGTACCGCTCATGCCGAACGACGACACACCTGCCCGGCGCGGCCACTCGTTCTCCGGCCACGGGCGGTTCTCCGTCAACACCTTGACCCCGCCGGCCGACCAGTCCACTTCGTGCGTCGGCTCATCCACGTGCAGCGTCTTGGGGAGGACGCCGTGGCGCATGGCCATCACTGCCTTGATCACGCCGACGACGCCCGCGGCCGCCTGGGTGTGACCCACGTTCGACTTCAGCGAGCCCAGCCACAGTGGCTCGCCGTCCTTCTTCTTCTGGCCGTAGGTGGCCAGCAGGGCCTGTGCCTCGATCGGGTCGCCCAGCCGGGTGCCGGTGCCGTGCCCTTCGACCAGGTCGACCTGGTCCATCGGAACCTGGCCGTCGGCCAGCGCCGCCTGGATGACCCGTTGCTGGGCGGGGCCGTTGGGAGCGGTCAGGCCGTTGGAGGCACCGTCCTGGTTGATCGCCGAACCACGGATGACGGCAAGCACCGGGTGGCCGTTGGCCTGCGCGTCGGAGAGCCGCTCGAGCAGGACCAGGCCGACCCCCTCCGACCAGCCGGTGCCGTCCGCGGTGTCCGCGTATGCCTTGCACCGGCCGTTGGGCGCGATCCCGCGCTGTCGGCTGAAGTCGACCATGACCAGTGGCGAGCACATCGACGCGACGCCGCCGGCCAGAGCCATCGTGGACTCGCCGCGGCGCAAGGCCCGAACGGCGTAGTCCATCGCGACCAACGAAGAGGAACAGGCGGTGTCGACGGTGACGGCGGGGCCCTCGAAGCCGAACGTGTACGCGACGCGGCCGGAGAGCACGCTGGGCGCGTTGCCCAGCAGCAGATAGCCGTCGACCTCGCGGGGTGCCGTGACGGTCAACGGCACGTAGTCATGGGTGTTCGAGCCGATGAACACACCTGTCTCGGTGCCGCGGAGGGTCTCCGGGTCGATGCCGGCACGTTCGAACGACTCCCAGGCGGCCTCGAGGACGATCCGCTGCTGCGGGTCCATGGCAAGAGCTTCGCGTGGGGAGATGCCGAAGAAATCCGCGTCGAAGTCGGCCAGGCCGGACATGAAGCCGCCCTCGCGGGTGTACGTCTTTCCGGGCTTGCCGGGCTCCGGGTCGTAGATGCTGTCCATGTCCCAGCCCCGGTCGGTCGGCGAGTCGCCGATCGCGTCGGTTCCACTGGCGACCAGCTTCCAGAGGTCCTCCGACGACCAGACGTCGCCGGGCAAGCGGCAGGTCATCGAGACGATGGCGATCGGCTCGGTGTCCTGGGCCTCCCTCTCAGTGATCTTCTTGCGAGCCTGGTAGAGGTCGCTCGTGACCAACTTGAGGTACTGGCGAAGCTTGTCCTCGTTCTCCATACGAACAACCCCATCGGTCTCTGTCTGTTCCAGTGGCCCGGGGGACCCCGGAGTGGTCCGGCGTACCCCGGACTTGTCGTGCCTGGACACGTGGCAGGCGTCTGCTGAGGCCGGCAGTCCGGCGAAGAGCTTGCGCAGAACTTGCGCAGAAAAGGCTTGGGTGGGACCACGATCAAGACCGCCTCTGGGCGGTCGCGTGAACAACCATGCTCTTGCGACGTCGGCGCGGGCACCCCCTAACCCCCCTAGTCGCCGCCCCGATAGTCGCGCGATTCTTTTGGGGTGTCGGTGTCGCAGTCGCGCTGCGAGCATGAATCGCGAAAGCCAGACCGGTGCGTCTCGCTGGTCGCCCGCAGCGGACGAGCGAAGGGACAGCAACATGACTGCCGAGGTGTTGAAAAACAAGGAGAAGCCGAAGGGGACGTCGGCATTCATCTTCGCTCAGACCGCGCCGGGGCCAACACAACCGTGGAGCTGGGCGGAGAATTTGCTCGAGTCCGCGTCCACGTACTGGCTGGTCACCACCAGCCCGGACGGACACCCGCACAGCAGGCCCCTGTGGGGTATCTGGCAGAGGAACACCTTCTGGTTCTCGAGCCAGAACCGCTGCGGTGAATTCCTGAAGGTCAACCCTCGGGCCTCCGTGAACCTTCAGGTGGGCGAGGACGTGGTAATGATCGAGGGCAGTTGCTCCCGAGTGATCGGGGACGACGACATCAACGTGCTCGCCGAAGGCGTCGGGGCGAAGTACGACTGGGAACTCTCGGTGAGCGAGGATCGTGTCCACACGCGTTTCGGCCAGAGCGCTCCGGTGTTTCGGCTGAATCCCGAACGGGTCTACGGCTGGGCGGGAATTGCCGGATGGGAGTCCGCGACCAGGTGGGACTTCCCGCAGTCCTGACCGACTGAAATTCCCTCTGCGCGATCTATCACGTCCTGCCGCACGGTCACGCTCAAGCTTTCATTCCATTTCGTGGACCGGTGGTGGCGCAGCCTGTGGGAATCACGCCGCGCTGGTTGTGCCAGACCTCGCCCTGGTGGGGCCTCTGGCAACTCACTGTGCCTGGCGCTCCTGCCGTGACCTCGCACGACGCAATGTGAACGTGGAAGGGGACGATCCGGGTGGATGTCCAGGCCCAAGGTGGCAACATCGCGGTGGTGGGTGCGTCCTGCCGTTTCCCCGGCGCTGATGGGCCTCGGCAACTGTGGCGCCTCCTGGCCGCGGGACGTCATGCGATCACCGAGCGCCCGCCCGGACGTCGTGGCTCGGAGAGGACGGTCGCGCCCCCCTGGGGTGGGTTCCTCGACGCCGTCGACGAGTTCGATGCCGAATTCTTCGGTATTTCCGCCCGCGAGGCGGCATCCGTCGACCCGCAGCAGCGACTCGTGTTGGAGCTGGGGTGGGAGGCGCTGGAGGACGCGGGGATCGTGCCGGACAGCGTGCGCGGCGGCCGACTCGGTGTCTTCGTGGGTGCCTTCGCCGACGACTACGCCCATCTCGTGCACCGCAACGGTTCCACTACGGCGACTCAGCACACCTACCCCGGCATTGAACGTGCGGTGATCGCCAACCGGCTCTCCCACTTCCTGGACGCGCACGGGCCCAGTGTGGGTATCGACAGCGGTCAATCCTCATCGCTGGTCGCCGTCCACCTGGCCTGCCAGAGTCTGCTCACCGGTGAGTCGGACCTCGCCGTCGCGGGCGGCGTGCAGCTCAACCTGCTGCCGGAGTCCGTGGACATCGCGGACCGTTGGGGGCCACTGTCGCCGGACGGCCGTTGCTACACCTTCGACGCTCGCGCGAACGGTTATGTGCCAGGTGAAGGCGGCGGTCTGGTCGTACTCAAGAGGCTCGAGGACGCCCTGGCCGATGGTGACACCCCGCAATGCGTGATTCTCGGGAGCGCGGTGAATCACGGCGGCAACGGTCACGCCCTGACCCAGCCCGATGAGCTCGCACAACGAGACGTCCTGCGCCGCGCTCACGAGCGCGCTCGAATCAGTGCCACACAACTCCAATACGTCGAGTTGCACGGAACGGGAACACCCGCCGGCGACCCTGTGGAGGCCTCGGCGCTCGGTGCCGTTGTCGGCTCCGCCCGGCCGCGAACGCAACCGCTGCCCGTCGGATCGGTCAAGACGAATCTGGGGCATCTGGGGGCAGCCGCGGGGATCGCGGGCCTCATCAAAGTGGCGATGTCGATCCGCCACCGCGAACTCCCCGCCAGCCTCCATTTCGAGCTGGCGAACCCGGAGATCGCGCTGGACGAGCTCAATCTTCGAGTGCAGCAGGACCTCGGTTCGTGGGAAGTGCCCGATAGCCCCTTGATCGCCGGCGTCAGTTCCTTCGGAATGGGCGGCACCAACTGTCACCTGGTCATCAGTGATGTTCCGCCCGGCTCGACCGCCGCGCGCAGGAAACCTGAGATCGGCGAAGCGGACTCCGGGCGGTCAACCGCGGTGTTGCCGTTTGTGTTGTCGGGTCGTGGGTCGGGGGCGTTGTGTGGTCAGGCTGCTCGTTTGCGGTCGTTTGTGGTGGAGCGGCCGGATGTG
>NZ_JBEZHR010000009.1:0-151651 GCF_040650655.1 Streptomyces sp. NPDC048636
CGAGTACGCCCAGTACGCGGGTCAGGCTCCGCCTTGCGATGCACCGCATCCGACGCCGCGGCCTGATCCGCGAAGATCCGAACGACACGACCTAGGCCGTGTCCGCCTGAGGGAGCCGGGGCGGCACCGGCGGGCGGACCGGGGCAGGGGCGGCGGCACGTAGACTGGTGGGCTGTTGTCCCACCGCCGGGCCGCGCCCCGCGGCGGGGCGGCCGTCCCACCGCACTCTCACCCCTTCAGGAGCCGAGCCCGCCATGCACCGTGAATCCAAGGCGTCGCTGGTCGGCGAGGAGTACGAGGTCGAGGTCGGTCCGGTGGCCCACGGCGGCCACTGCATCGCCCGTACCGAGGAGGGCCAGGTCCTCTTCGTCCGGCACGCCCTGCCCGGTGAGCGGGTGGTCGTCCGGGTCACCGAGGGCGAGACCGGCGCGCGCTTCCTGCGCGCCGACGCGGTGCGGGTGCTGGACGCCTCCAAGGACCGCGTCGAAGCGCCCTGCCCGTTCTCCGGACCGGGCCGCTGCGGCGGCTGTGACTGGCAGCACGCGGCCCCCGGCGCCCAGCGCCGGCTCAAGGCCGAGGTGATCACCGAGCAGCTGCGCCGGCTGGCCGGGCTCACCCCCGAGGAGGCGGGCTGGGACGGCACCGTCGAGCCCGCGCCGGGCGACAAGGTGTCCCGCGGCGAGGTCCCGGCCTGGCGCACCCGCGTGCAGTACGCCGTGGACGAGCAGGGGCGGCCCGGGCTGCGCCGCCACCGCTCGCATGAGGTGGAGCCGGTCGACCACTGTCTGATCGCCGCCCCCGGCGTCACCGAACTCGGCGTCGAGAAGCGCGAATGGCCGCAGATCGAGACGGTGGAGGCGATCGCCGCCACCGGCTCCTCCGACCGTCAGGTGGTGCTCACCCCGCGGCCCGGCGGCAGGCTGCCGATCGTCGAACTGGACCGTCCGGTCTCGGTGTTGCGGGCCGCCGAGTCCCGCGGCCGGGACCGGGTCCGGCTGGTGCACCGCGTCCACGGCCGTCCCTTCGTCCGCGAGCGGGCCGCGGGCCGCACCTGGCGGGTCGGTGAGGGCGGCTTCTGGCAGGTCCATCCCAAGGCGGCCGATCTGCTGGTCGAGGCCGTGATGCAGGGCCTGATGCCGCGCAAGGGACATACCGCGCTCGATCTGTACTGCGGAGTCGGGCTGTTCGCGGGCGCGCTGGCCGAGCGGGTGGGGGAGAGCGGTGCGGTGCTCGGCATCGAGTCCTCCAAGCGCGCGGTCGAGGACGCCCGCCACAACCTCCAGGACTTCGACCGCGTCCGGATCGAGCACGGCAAGGTCGAGCAGGTGCTGCCCCGCACCGGTATCACCGAGGCCGACCTGATCGTCCTCGACCCGCCCCGCTCGGGCGCGGGCAAGGAGACCGTGACCCGGCTCGCGGGCATGGGCGCGCGCCGCATCGCCTACGTCGCCTGCGATCCGGCGGCCCTCGCCCGCGATCTGACGTACTTCGCCGAGTCGGGCTATGTGCCGCGCCGGATGCGGGCGTTCGACATCTTCCCGGTCACCCACCATGTGGAGTGCGTGATGATCCTTGAGCCGCGCCGCGAGGACGGCTGACCCCCGCCTCCCGCCGCGGGGGATGTACGACCGCCGTGATCGCCGTCGGCCGAAGGATGTAGCGCGCTTTCCCTCCTGCGCAGGAGCTCGCGCCAGGAACCGCCGGTGAGGATGGGGGGCCTGGACGCGGCAGCTCGTACGGAGCGGCGCGCCAGGCGATCACGGGGGTGAACAGATGGCGGAATCCCGTCGGGGTAGGCCCGGCGTCTCACGGGCCGGGGCGCTGGGCCGGGCGCTGACCGGTGGGCTGATCATGGCGACGGCGCTGGGCGTCGGTAACGGGCTGGGCCCGGCGATCGCCGACGCCGTGGGGGCCTCGGGGTACGGGGCGCGGCTGGTACCGGCGGCGCTCGTCACGGCCCTCGCCCTTCCGCTGGTGGCCCTGGTGCACGGGGGGCGGTCGTGGCGGCGGCTCGGGTTCGGCGGGCCAGGGGCGAGCGCGGGCGCCTTCCTGGCCGGGGTGGGGATGACCGCCGCGGCGGCGGCACTCGTCCTGGGCGCGGCGACCGCCGGGGGCCTGCTGCGCTGGTCGGATCCGGATCCCGGCACGCTCGCCGGGTTCCTCGTCTCGAACGCGGTGGTCGCCATTCTGCTGGAGGCCCTGCCGGAGGAGACGACGCTGCGCGGCTACACCTGGACCTCACTGCGCGGGCGGTTCGGCGGTACGGTCACCGCGCTGGCCACCACGGCGGTGTTCCTGCTGGTCCCGGGGGCGTCGACGGTGGTAGCCGCCGCGGCCGCGCGGCTGGCCGGGCGGGACCCGGAGCCGATGGGTGTCGCGCCGGACGGACAGAACCCGGTCGACTACCTGATCCTGATCGTGGTGTTCGGGCTGACCCTGGTCGCGGCCAGGACGGCCCTGGCGCGGGCCCCGCTGTGGACCTCCATCGGCGTCCATCTGACCTTTCTGACCGTCAACCGGATCGCCCTGGAGGGCGGAAAGCGCCACGCGGGCTGGTACGTCGAGCACGGCAAGGGGGCCGCGGGCCTGCTGGTGCCGGTGTATCTGCTGGTCGTCGCGGTCGGGTTCGCGCTGTGGGGACGGGGCGTACGGCGACGGCGCCGTCGGGAGGGACCGGCGCACACGGCCTCGGCGCGCGGCTCGTGGGAGGTCGGAGCGGTGCGCTGAGGGCCGGGGTGTCAGCCGGAGCCGGACGGCTCCGGCTGCGCCCAGTCGGCGCGGACGTGGTGCAGATGTGCCCGGAGCAGCGACTCCAGGCGGGTCGTGTCCCGCGCGGCGACGGCGGCGAGGATGGCGCGGTGCTCCCCGGCCGCGCCGCCGAGGGATCCGCGCGCGGCGAGCGCCTCCAAGCCGTAGAGCCGGGTCCGGTCGCGCAGCGCGGCGACCGTGTCGACAAGGCGACCATTGCCGCCGAGCGCCAGCAGTTCGAGGTGGAACTGCCGGTCGGCGTCGAGGAGCCGGGGGACGTCCCGCGCCCCGGCGGCGGCCTCGATGTCCTCCGCGATCGACTCCAGGCGGCGCAGATCCTCCGGTCCGGCCCGGGCGGCGGCCTTCAGGGTGCCGGGGATCTCCAGGAACAGCCGCATCTCGTGGATCTCGTCGAGGTCGTGCTCGCTCATCGGGACGACGCGGTAGCCGCGATTGCGGACCGGCTCCAGCAGCCCCTGGTTGACCAGCGTCAGCATGGCCTCGCGCACCGGGCTGCTGGAAACACCGAGCCGGGTGGCCAGGGCGGCCGCCGAACAGATGTCGCCGGGGCGGATCTCACCGGAGACGAGCGCTTGGCGGACCATCGCGAGGATCTGGTCGCGCAGGCTGGTGCGGCGCAGCGGTGCGGATTCCGGCTCGGTCACCTTGCTGCCGCTCCTCTCCTACCCGCTGATCTGCCGTTATTCCATGGGCCCTTGACGTCGGGGCGAGGGCGGTTGCATCGTACCCGGCACTGGTAGCCGGTAACCGGTTACCAGTGAGTAGCCGGATATCCGACCCGTCAGCCGTCTCACGCCCCAAGGACGCCATGCTGCACTTCACCGCGGAGAACACCATCCGTGCGCTGCCGTTCGACGCGCTGGTCCCCGCGCTGCGGGACGGCTTCGCCCGTGGCGCCCGCACCCCGCCCCGGCACCACCACACCCTGGACGAGGCGAGCGACGCCACGCTGCTCCTCATGCCGTCGTGGACCCAAGGGACCTGGCCCGAGGGCGACTTCGTGGGCGTCAAACTGGTCAATGTCTTCCCCGGCAACGCCGACCGGGGACGTCCGGCGCTCTCCTCGGCGTACCTCCTCGCCAGCGCCGCCACCGGTGAGCACCTCGCGCTGATCGACGGCAACGAGCTGACCCGGCGCCGTACGGTGGCCACGTCCGCGCTCGCCGCCTCGTACCTCGCCCGCCCGGACAGCGCGACCCTCCTGGTCATCGGCGCGGGTCATATCGCCGGCCTCGTGGCGGCCGCGTACCGCAGTGTGCTCGACATCCGGACCGTGCTCATCCACGACCGCACCCCCGCGCACGCCGAGCGCCTGGCCGGGAGTCTGCGCGCGGAAGGGATGGACGCGCGGGTGGCGCCGGACCGGGCCGAGGCGGTGGCCTCGGCCGATGTCATCAGCTGCGCGACCCTGGCCACCGAACCGCTGGTGCGCGGCGAGTGGCTGCGGCCCGGCACCCACCTCGATCTGATCGGCAGCTTCCGGCCCACCATGCGGGAGGCGGACGACACCTGTGTACGGCGCGGCTCCGTCTACGTCGACACCCCGGTCGCGCTGGCGGAATCCGGCGATCTGACCCAGCCGATCGCCTCCGGTGCGCTCGACCCGGACGATGTGGTGGGCACGCTGCCGCGGCTGTGCCTCGAGGAGGTGCCCGGCCGCCGCGACCGCGAGGAGATCACCGTGTTCAAGACCGTCGGCAGCGGGCTCGCCGATCTCGCGGCGGCGGCCCTCGTCTACCGCGGCCACGGTGGGGCGACGAGCGGATGAGTCGCCGCTACACCTCGTGCAGGGCGGTCCGCGCCGCGTCGACGAACTCCGTGAGGGCCTCCCAGAACGGCCGGTAGGCGCGGTCGAAGTCGTCCGCCGCCTCCGCGTCGCCTGCGCGCATCGCGCGCAGCGCCCGGTGGAACGGACCGGTCGCCTTCTGTAGCGCGTTCGCCGCGGTGGCCGCCGCGGCCGGGCCCTCCAGGTCCACCACGCGCACGCAGCGGCGCAGTTTGCCGTACTGGTCGCGCTCGCGCTCGGCCAGTTCGTCCAGGACCTCCGGGCGGCGCCGGGCCTCACCGGTACGGTCGGCCGCGGACACCTCCCAGTACAACTCGCAGATGGCATGGGCCTGCTCGATGAGGTCGAGATAGGCCGTGCGCCGGGTGTCGCGCAGCCGCTCCGCCCGCTGGGCGAGCACCGCGGTGTCCGCCTGTATCCGGGCCGCGCGGGTGTTGCCGCGGCTGGTGACCCAGCTGGCCACGACGGCGGTGCCACCGGTGAGGGCGGCGATCCAGAAGGTGTTGTCAGCCACGGCCGTCCCGCGCCGTGCCGCCGGTGAGCAGGGCGTCGAACCCGCCGTCGCGCGCGAGCCGTTCGAGACCGTCGAGGGCGGCGCGGGCCCGCTCGGCCGCGGCCGGGTCGCGCTCGGCGAGCCCGCTCTCCAGGAACTCGTCCTCGTCCAGCCGCAGGACGGACGTCCGGTCCGCAGAGACCCACAAATCCAGGTCGAGGTCGGTGACGACCAGGGCCTCCGCCTCGACGACGATGGGCCGGGTGATGTCGCAGTACCAGCCCTTGAGCGCGCCGGAGACCGAGCGGACCTCCTTGACCGCGTACCAGCGGTCGCGCCAGTAGTGCTCGGTGAAGACGTCGCCGTGCTCGAAGCGGACGAACCCGAAGTCACGGACGGCCGCACCGGCCCAGGGGGCCCGCACGGTCACCCGGGCGCCGTCGTCGGCGACCACGGTCGCGGGGTAACGGACGTCCGGGCGAGGGTGTTTGACGAGCCTGACCGTGATCTCGCCACCCGCTGCCAGGACGCCGCCCGTCGGCGAGGTGCCGCCGCCCGTCGCGAAGGTGCCGGGCGCCGGGTGGGCGCCGGGCGCCGTCGTCGGGTCCGTGCCGCTCATGGTGTGCTCGCTCTCCCCGTGTTCATGCCGGACGCCGTGTGACGCGTGGCCGGTGCCGTCGCCGAGCCTTTCGTACGGGCGGTCACACCGGCCACTCCATTTTTCCTGGTCATCTGTCGCCTCGGAGTCATCTTCGGCAACCGCCCTTATCCCCCGATGGTAGGAAGATACGGAAGGCGTAACGGTTCGCCGGTATATTCCAGGGATATGTTCCCGGCATGAGCGCATCGGGGCTGCTGCCCAGGACCGAACTGCGGCCCATCGTCTCCGAGTTGAGGCTGTCGGCCTTCAAGAGGCACCGCCGTGTCTCCTTCTCGCTGGGCCCGCTGACCCTGATCTCCGGCCCCAGCGGCAGCGGCAAGTCCGGGGTGCTGGAGGCGTACGCGGCGCTCGCGCGGCTCGCGGGCGGCGCGCGGCTCGCGGAGGTGTTCCGCGATCCGGCGGCGTACATCCCGCGCTGGGCGCGGCCGGACCGGCAGGGCCGGCGCGGCTTCCGGATCGGCTGCACGGTGGACGGCCCGGTCGGGCCGGTGCGGCTGGACGTCGCCGTACAGGCCGAGCCCGAGCTGCGGATCGTGGGGGAGCGGCTGACCGGTGCGGGGGAGACCCTGCTGGAGACGGCGCTGCGCGACCCGGAGCGGCGCTGCGTCCAGGCGGCCTGGCACACCGCCGGGGCGGTCGCGGTCACCCGCGCTCCGCTGCCCGACGACCGGCTGGCCACCTCGCTGCTGCCGCTGCGGGTGGCGGGCACCACGGAGGGGCAACGGCTGGCGCTGTCCGCCGCCGAGCAGGTGGTCATCGCCCTGCGTTCGGTCTTCCCCTGCGATCCGCGGCCGGAGCGGATGCGGGTACCGGCGCCGCCGCGCGACGGCCGGTTACGCGGCGGCTGCGAGAACCTGGCCGCGGTGCTGCGGCGGACCAGCCGGGAGTGCGGCAGCCGCCATGCGGCGCTGGTCGCGGCGGTCCGGGCGGGGTGCGCGGGGCCGGTCGAGGGCCTGGTGACGGAGGGGTGCGCGGACGGGGTGGTGCGCGCCCTGCTGGAGCAGGGGCCGCTGGGCCCCATGCCGGTGGAGCGGCTGGGGGACGGCGAGTTGCGGTATATCGCGCTCGCGCTGGTGCTGTTGACCGGGCCGGGGGTGCTGGCGGTGGACCCGGCGGCCGATGTGCTGCCGGCACGGCAGGCGCTGACGGTGCTGGCCGACGGGTTCGACCGGTGTCTGGACCGGCGGCAGGCCAGGGAGCTGCTGGGGGTGGCGGCCCGGATGTGCGCACGGGGACACATCCGGCTGGTGGGCACGGTGGGGGCCGTGGGGGATATGACGGGGGCGCTGGGGGGCGCCCCCGTCACGGTGGTAAACCTGGGGCGTGAGCGAGTCTCCTGAGAGCCAGTCCTTCGACGACCAGTCGCCCGAGAGCGGGTCCCCCACGAGCGGGTGCCCCACGGGCGAGTCCTCCACGGGCGAGTCCCGGCGGCGCGGGCGTCGGTCCGACGGCCTCGATGTGGCGGGGTTGCAGCACAGGCTGGCCGCCTTCGCGGCGGCGCGCGACTGGCAGCAGTACCACACCCCCAAGAACCTGGCGGCCGCGCTGAGCGTTGAGGCGTCCGAGCTGGTGGAGATCTTCCAGTGGCTGACGCCGGAGCAGTCGGTGCGGGTGATGGAGGACGCGGGACAGGCGGCCCGGGTCGAGGACGAGGTCGCCGATGTGCTGGCCTATCTGCTCCAGTTCTGCGAGGTGTTGGGGGTCGACGCGCTCGCGGCGCTCTCCGCGAAGATCGATCGCAATGAGGGACGGTTCCCGGCGACGGCCCCGGCGGGCCCCGCCCATCACTCTCAGTAGTTGCGAGGTTATCCACAACGCAACTGTTGTCAACAGATTCCTGAATTCCCCTAGCTTTTCGGCCTGTTAGTCATCACTCTGGGTAGTGGAGGAGTGACGGGTGCGGGAAATCCGTTGAGAGGGGATCGGGGCATGGACGCGATGCGGCTGATCGGTGTCACGCGGCACGCCCTGGCCAAGGCCGGGAGCGTGCACGACATCGTGGCCGAAGCCTGGCAGGTCCAGGCACTGGCAGAGGCGGTCGGCGGATATTTCGTGGTGAGCGGCCCGGCGGCGGCGCGGGCCGAGGCGCGAGGGCTGTGCGAGGCGGGTGGCAGGGCGCGGGGTGCCCTGTTCCACCCCGCGTTGCACCACCCCGCGCTGCACAGCGGCGGTTTACGGGCCGCGCAGCTGTCGGAGGTGCGGGACCCCAAGGCGGTGCTGCTCGCGCTGGGGGATCTGCTGGCGGAGGCGGGGTTCGCCCTGGTCGGGGTGGCCTCCAGCACCGAGGAGGAGGCGCTGTACTGGCAGTGCGTGGAGGCGATCGACGCGGCGGACGAGGCCAGGGACCGGGTGCACGGGATGCTCAGGCACCTCACGGTGCGGGAATGGAGTGGAGAGTGGGGCGGCGCCGCATGACGAGGCAGGATGGAGTGCATGGATCTCCGTATCTTCACCGAACCCCAGCAGGGGGCGAGCTACGACACCCTGCTGACCGTCGCCAAGGCCACCGAGGCCCTGGGCTTCGACGCCTTCTTTCGCTCGGATCACTATCTCCATATGGGCGATGTCGACGGGCTGCCGGGCCCGACCGACGCGTGGATCACCCTGGCCGGGCTGGCCCGCGAGACCCGGCGGATCCGGCTGGGCACCCTGATGACCGCCGCCACCTTCCGGCTGCCGGGTGTGCTGGCCGTCCAGGTGGCGCAGGTCGACCAGATGTCCGGCGGCCGGGTCGAGCTGGGGCTGGGCGCGGGCTGGTTCGAGGAGGAGCACCGGGCCTACGGGATCCCGTTCCCGAAGGAGAAGTTCGCCCGGCTGGAGGAGCAGCTGGAGATCGTCACCGGTCTGTGGCAGACACCGGTCGGTGAGACCTTCGCCTATGACGGGGCCCACTACCGGCTGGCCGACTCGCCCGCGCTGCCCAAGCCCGCCCAGAGCAGGCTGCCGGTGCTGATCGGCGGTCATGGGGCGACCCGCACTCCTCGGCTGGCCGCGCGGTTCGCGGATGAGTTCAATATGCCCTTCGCCTCGGTCGCGGACAGTGTGCGGCAGTTCGGGCGGGTGCGGGAGGCGGCCGAGGCCGCCGGCCGTAAGGGGGACGACCTGGTGTACTCCAATGCGCTGGTGGCCTGTGTCGGCAAGGACGGTGCCGAAGTCGCGCGGCGGGCCGCGGCGATCGGCCGGGAGGCCGAGGAGTTGAGGGAGAACGGTCTGGCGGGCTCCCCGGCCGAGGTCGTCGACAAGATCGGCCGCTATGCGGAGGCCGGAGCGTCCCGGATCTACCTCCAGATTCTGGACCTTGACGACCTCGACCACCTGGAGCTGATCTCCTCCCAGGTCCAGGCCCAGCTGGGCTGACCGTCCAGTTGCCGGAGCGATCAGGAGCACCTGTGATGTCCGCCCGTTCGACGTCCTTCGCCGCCGCGCTGGAAGGGCCGCCGCTTGTCCTCGACGGCGGGCTGTCCAACCAGTTGGAGGCGCAGGGCTGCGATCTCTCCGACGACCTCTGGTCGGCCCGGCTGCTCGCCGACGACCCGGGGCAGATCGAGGCCGCGCATAGGGCGTATACGCGGGCGGGCGCACAGGTGTTGATCACCAGCAGCTATCAGGCGACCTATGAGGGACTCGCCCGCCGGGGGGTGGGCCGGGACGAGGCGGCGGAGCTGCTGCGGCGCAGTGTGCGGCTGGCCCGGACCGTCGCCGAGGAAGGGGGCGGGACGGCCGGTGCGGGCGGTGCGGGCGGTGCGGGATCAGCTCCGGCCGGGGCCCGGGGGTCCGGTCCGGTGTGGGTGGCGGCCTCTGTCGGTCCCTACGGCGCGATGCTCGCGGACGGCAGTGAGTACCGCGGGCGCTATGGGCTGGGCGTGGCGGAGCTGGAGCGGTTCCATCGGCCGCGGATCGAGGCGCTGGGCGGGGCGGCACCGGATGTGCTGGCGCTGGAGACCGTGCCGGACAGCGATGAGGCGGTGGCGCTGCTGCGCGCGGCCGAGGGGTGCGGGGTGCCGGTCTGGCTCTCGTACTCCATCGCGGGGGAGGCCACCCGGGCCGGGCAGCCCCTGGCCGAGGCGTTCGCCCTGGCCGCCCGGAACGACCAGGTGATCGCCGTCGGCGTCAACTGCTGTGCGCCGGAGGACGCCGACCGGGCCGTGGAGATCGCGGCCGACACCACCGGAAAGCCGGTGGTGGTCTATCCGAACAGTGGAGAGGAGTGGGATGCCGAAGGACATGGCTGGCGGGGGCGGCCGACATTCGACGCGGACCGGGTGCGGGCATGGCGGGACGCCGGGGCGCGGCTCATCGGCGGCTGCTGCCGGGTCGGGCCGGACCGGATCGCCGAGTTGAGCGGCGTGCTGAGAAAGCATTAGGAACCGGACCGCCGCGTGACGATACTCGGACGGGTGTTCTTGACGATGACCACCACCGGTACCGATGAGCGCCCCGCGACCGACCTCGGGTTTCTGCTGCACAAGCACCCCGACAAGGCGCAGCGGTTCTCCACCTCCCATGGCACCGCCCATGTCCTCTACCCCGAGGCGACCGTCCAGCGCTGCACCGCGGCGCTGATGCTGGAGGTGGATCCCGTGGCCCTTGTGCGGCGGGGCCGTGGCAAGGGCCGGGGCGGCGCGCCCGACTCCGCGCTGGCGCAGTATGTCAACGACCGGCCCTACGCGGCGTCTTCGCTGCTGGCGGTGGCGCTGAGCAGTGTCTTCTCCAGTGCGCTGCGGGGGCAGTGCAAGGCGCGGCCCGAACTGCCCGAGCGGCCGCTGCCGTTGCGGATCGAGGTGCCCGCGCTGCCCGCCCGCGGTGGAGCCGCGCTGGTCGAGCGGCTCTTCGCCCCGCTGGGGTGGACGGTGACGGCCGAATCAGTGGCGCTGGACGAGGAGTTCCCGGAGTGGGGCGAGTCCCGGTACGTCCGGTTGGTGCTGGAGGGGGAACAGCGGCTGGCCGACGCACTGCGCCATCTGTATGTGCTGCTGCCGGTGCTGGATGACGCCAAGCACTACTGGGTCGCCCCGGACGAGGTGGACAAGCTGCTGCGGTCAGGTGAGGGCTGGCTGGAGAACCACCCCGAGCAGCGGCTGATCACCAGCCGCTATCTGGCCCGCCGCTGGTCGCTGACGCGCAGCGCGCTGGAGCGGCTGGAGCTGGCCCGGCTCGCCGAGGCGGACGACACCGAGGTGGAGGAGTTCGACAACGCGGTCGCCGAGATCGCGGCCGAGTCCACGGAAGACGGGTCCACGGAAGAGGACGACGGGACGCGGACGCCCGAGGGAGGGGTGGGCGATCAGGAGACGGCGGATACCGGGAAGCCGGTGCCGCTGGCCGTACTGCGGCGCGAGGCGATCCTCGGCGCCCTGCACGAGGCCGGGTCCGCCCGGGTGCTCGATCTCGGCTGCGGCCAGGGCCAGTTGCTGGGCGCGCTGCTGAAGGACGCGCGGTTCACCGAGATCGTCGGTGTCGATGTCTCGATGCGCGCGCTCCATGAGACGGCGCGGCGGCTGCGGCTGGACCGGATGTCCGAGCGGCAGTCCGCCCGGCTGAAGCTGATACAGGGGTCGCTCGCCTACACCGACGGCAGGCTGCGCGGCTATGACGCGGCGGTGCTCTGCGAGGTGATCGAGCATGTGGATCCGCCACGGCTGCCCGCCCTGGAGTACGCCGTGTTCGGTGCCGCGCGGCCCCGGGCCGTCGTGATGACCACACCCAACGTCGAGTACAACGTGCGCTGGGAGACCCTGCCCGCCGGGAAGGCGCGCCACCCCGACCACCGCTTCGAATGGACCCGGGAGGAGTTCCGCGGCTGGGCCCGGGAGGTCGCCGAGCGGCATGGCTACACCGTGGAGTTCCGGCCCGTCGGCCCCGACGACCCCGAGGTCGGCCCGCCCACCCAGCTCGCCCTGTTCCACCTCGGAGACGCCGACACCCGCACCGGCGACGACACCAGCACCAGCACCAGCACCGAGACCAGCAGCACGAACGCGAAGGAGGCGGCCGCATGACCGACGCCGATGTCACCACCGTCAAGCGCAGCCTCGGCGTGCCCGACCTGTCCCTCGTGGTCCTCGTCGGCACCACCGGCTCCGGTAAGTCCACTTTCGCCCGGCGGCACTTCCTGCCCACCCAGATCGTCTCCTCCGACGTCTGTCGCGGGCTGGTCGCCGACGATGAGAACGACCAGAGCGCCACCCCCGACGCCTTCGACCTCCTCCACTACATCGCGGGCAAGCGGCTGGCGGCCGGGCGGCTCACCGTCGTGGACGCCACCAACGTCCAGCCCGAGGCCCGGCGCAGCCTGATCAAGCTCGCGCGCGAGTACGACGTCCTCCCCGTCGCCATCGTCCTCGACATCCCCGAGGGCGAATGCGCCCGGCGGAACGCGGCGCGGCCCGACCGCGCCGATATGCCCACCCATGTCATACCGCGGCAACGGCGTGAGCTGCGCCGCTCCCTGAAGTCCCTGGAGCGCGAGGGCTTCCGCAAGGTGCACATCCTGCGTGGCCCCGCGGAGGTCGAGGCCGCGGAGATCACCACCGAGCGCCGCTACAACGACCTGCGCCATCTCACCGGTCCGTTCGACATCGTCGGTGACATCCACGGCTGCCGCTCCGAGCTGGAGACCCTGCTCGGCAGGCTGGGCTACACCCTGCACCGCGACGAGCGCGGCCGCCCGGTCGACGCCACCCACCCCGAGGGCCGTACCGCGGTCTTCGTCGGCGACCTGGTCGACCGCGGGCCCGACAGTCCGGGCGTACTGCGCCTGGTGATGGGGATGGTGGCCTCCGGCGCGGCGCTGTGCGTGCCCGGCAACCATGAGAACAAGCTCGGGCGCTGTCTCAAGGGCCGCAAGGTCCAGCTCACCCACGGTCTCGCCGAGACCGTGGAGCAGCTGGAGCGGGAGCACGCCGAGGACCCGGAGTTCGGCGACCGCGTCCGGGTCTTCATCGAGGCGCTGGTCAGCCACTACGTACTGGATGGCGGGGCGCTGGTGGTGTGCCACGCCGGGCTGCCCGAGAAGTACCACGGCCGTACCTCGGGCCGGGTCCGCTCGCACGCGCTGTACGGGGACACCACCGGTGAGACCGATGAGTTCGGTCTGCCCGTGCGCTATCCATGGGCCCAGGACTACCGGGGCCGCGCCGCCGTGGTCTATGGCCACACCCCCACCCCGGTGGCTTCCTGGCTCAACAACACCATCTGTCTGGACACCGGCTGTGTCTTCGGCGGCCGGATGACCGCGCTGCGCTGGCCCGAGCGGGAGTTGGTGGACGTCCCGGCCGAACGGGTCTGGTACGAGCCGGTGAAGCCACTGACCAACGAGGCCCCGGGCGGTGCCGAGGGCCGTCCGCTGGACCTGGGCGACGTCCAGGGCCGCCGGGTGGTGGAGACCCGTCATATGGGCCGGATCGCGGTCAAGGAGGAGAACGCGGCGGCGGCGCTGGAAGTCATGAGCCGCTTCGCGGCCGACCCGCGGCTGCTCGGCTATCTCCCGCCCACCATGGCCCCGTGCGCCACCTCCACCGAGGACGGCTATCTGGAGCACCCGGCCGAGGCGTTCGCCGCCTACCGCGCCGACGGGGTGCGCGAGGTGATCTGCGAGGAGAAGCACATGGGCTCCCGCGCGGTGGCCCTGGTCTGCCGTGACGAGGAGGTCGCGCGGAAGCGCTTCGACGCACCGGACGGGGTGTCCGGCATGGTGTACACCCGCACCGGGCGGCCGTTCTTCGACGATCCGGCGCTGACCGGGAAGATTCTGCGACGGCTGAGCCAGACCCTCGACACCGCCGGTCTGTGGCAGGAGCTGGACACCGACTGGCTGATGCTGGACGCCGAGCTGATGCCGTGGTCGCTGAAGGCCGAAGGGCTGCTGCGCAACCAGTACGCGGCGGTCGGCGCCGCCTCGCGCGCCGTCCTCCCCGGTGTGCTCACCGCCCTGGAGGGCGCGGCGGCGCGCGGCGTCGAGGTGTCCGGGCTGCTCGAGAAGCACCGGGGGCGGGCCGAGGACGCGGCGGCGTTCACCGAGGCGTACCGGCGCTACTGCTGGCCGGTCGACGGGCTGGAGGGTGTCCGGATGGCACCGTTCCAGATCCTCGCCGCACAGGGCCGCAGCCTCGCCGCGCTCCCGCACGACCGGCAACTCGAGCTGATCGACCGGATGGTCGAGGCCGACGAGCCGGGCGCCGCCGCCAAGGAGAGGGGGAGCGGGCTGCTCGCCCCCACCCGCCGTCTGGTCGTCGACACCGAGGACGACGCGTCGGTGGCCAAGGGCGTCGCCTGGTGGCTGGAGCTCACGGCGGCGGGCGGTGAGGGCATGGTCGTCAAGCCGCTCCAGGGCTTTGTGCGCAAGGGCGACGGCCGCCTGGTCCAGCCGGGCGTCAAATGCCGTGGCCGTGAGTACCTGCGCATCATCTACGGCCCGGAGTACACCCGTCCGGAGAACCTGGACCGGCTGCGGGTGCGCCACCTCGGCCATAAGCGGTCCCTCGCGCTGCGGGAGTACGCGCTCGGGCTGGAGGCGCTGGACCGGCTGGCCGACGGCGAGCCGCTGTGGCGGGTCCACGAGGCGGTCTTCGCGGTGCTCGCGCTGGAGTCCGAGCCGGTGGACCCCCGCCTCTAGGCCCTGTCGGCCGGCTGAGGCCGACCGGTCGCCGGAGCCCGTCCCGCCACGGGCCCCGGCGACCGACGGGCTCCGGCTACCCCGTTGACGTCCTCGGGCGGTGGCGGGGCGCATGGGTGCGGGACCATTGACGTGACCGTGCCAGCTGCCTAGCGTGCTGCTCAATCCCATCGTCTCCGACCCATCGGTTCTCCGCGAGCGTGCCGGCCAACGAGCAGAGCGGGGAGGGCGGATGAGTCTCTTCGAGGACGGACGGCCGTTCCTCCACGCGCTTCCCGCCGACGACCGGCGTGCGCTGCTCGCCCTCGGCGGCCCCCGGGTCTACGACCCGGGCCAGGTCGTGTTGCGCGAACACGACCGTACGACCTTCGTCGTCGCCATCACTTCCGGCTGGGCCACCGTCTCGATGGAGACCGAGCGCGGTGTCCGGCTGATCCTGGCGCTGCGCGGTGCGGGCGAAGTCGTCGGCGACCAGGCCGCGGTGGACCATGGTTCACGCAGCGCCACCGTCACCGCGCTCGGCCGGATGGCGGCGGTCGTGGTCTCCGGCGACCGGTTCCGCGCCTATCTCGCCGCCCGACCGGTCGCCACCGTACTGATCATGCGTCAGTTCAGCTCCCGGCTGCGCAGCTCCGACGGGGAGCGGCGCGCGCTCGCCTCCGAGAAGGTGCTCCAGCGGCTCGCCGCACGGCTGGTCGAACTCGCCGAGCGCACCGGCCATTCCGGCCCCGGGGGCACCATCACCGTCGATCTTCCGCTGCCCCAGCACGATATCGCCGCCGCCGTGGGCTCGACCCGCGAGGCGGTCGCCAAGGCGCTGCGTCTGCTGCGCGACCAGCATGTCCTGCGCACCGCCTCGCGCCGTTTCGTGGTGATGGACCTCGGGCTGCTGCGGCTGCTGGCCGAGGGGCGCGCGACGGGCGAACAGATCCCGGCGCGCCCCCGCGACTGAGCGCGGGCGCGTACGCCCCGCCCCGTTTCCGCGACTGTGTAAACGGCTACAGCCCCCGGACCGCTCCCCGGGCACGCTGGACAGGCACAGGGAGCGGACCGTGTGCGACGGGGGTGCACACGGCCCGGCGCCCGGCACCGGAGAGGGGCGGCGGGACGGGCAGGGGGAGAGAAAGCCCCCGCCGCCCGCTTCGGGCCCGGCGGTCCGACGGCCCAGCGCTTGGCGGCCCTCCGGCACCGCGGCGGTCGAGTGCCCCGGCGCGCCGGACCCTCCCCACCTCCACTCGACAACAGCGAACGAGCCCGCCCCGGCCACTACGGGGGCGGGCGGCGTGAAGGACGGCGGGCGATGAACGGAACCGAGCACATCGACGTCACGGCGGACAGCGGGATACGGCGGCTGGACATCCCGAAGGGCGGCCCGCTCGAGGGTGCCGGAGAGGCAGGCGGCGCCCGCACCGCGCGCGAGGCCCGCGCCCATCTGCACCTCACCGACTGTCCGGCGCCGCTCTCCGTAGAGCCCGTAGAGCCCCTAGAGCCCGTAGAGCCCCTAGAGCCCCTAGAGCCCCTAGAGTCCGTAGACCCCACAGAGCCCGCCGAGCTCGACGGTGAACCGTTCCCCACCCCCTCCGAAGGGCCCGTCCCCCACGAGGAGTTGGAGCGCGTGCGGCGGCTCCACCGGCCCGCCCCCGGCCACCGCGCGCTGCGGGAGCGGCTGTGGCGCACCCGTCTGCTCGTGCTCTGCGGCGAACCCGGCACCGGTCGTGCGTGGACCGCGCTCGCTCTCCTCGCCGAATGCGCCCAGCGCACCGGAGGCGGCGTCGTACGCGTCGGCCCGGGGCCGTTCCTCGGCCCCTCCGCCGGGCAGCCGGAGTTCCACCGCGGCCATGGCTGCCTCCTCGAACTGCCCCCAGTCGCCACCGACATCGGCACCCCACCGGATGGCCCGCCGCACCCGCCGCTGGACACCCGGCTGGACCGGCTGCGCGACCGCCTCGTCGAGCACGGGGCGTATGCCGTGGTCCTCGTCCCCGGCGGACCGGTGGCCGAGCGGCTGCTGAACGCCCGCCGTCACGCGCTGCCCCACGAGCCGCCCGCCGCCACCGATGTCCTCGACGGCCACCTCACCGACCTGCTCGCGGACGGCCCCGCCGAACTGCTGGAGCAGGCCCGGGCCACCGCCGCCCGGCCCGAAGTGGCCGAGGCGCTCGGCCTGGACGAGCTGCTCCCCGGTGAGGCGGCCCGGCTCGCGCACCATCTCGCCGGCCACGCGCGGGGCCGGATCTCCGACGCACGGCTGCTGGAGCACTGCCGGTCGTTCGCCCCGCGCCAGGCCCGCGCGTGGTTCACGGCCCCCGGCCGTCCGGACACCCTGCCCGCGGCCCTGCCCGACCTGCGCGCCGCAGCCCTGCGGATCGCCCTCGCCGTCTTCAACGGCTCCGCGCACAGCCTCACCTCGGACGCCGCCGAGCTGCTGACCTGGGAACTGGCCGTCACCCTCGACCCCCACCACGCGCCGGGCCGCCCGCTGTTCACCGCCCGCCCCGGGGCCGCTCCGGCCGCTGCCCGCGCGGTGTGCGGGGACGGCGTGGAGGACCTGGGCGAGGCGTCCGTACCGGTGCGCGCCGTGTGGTTCCGGGGGCGGCGGCTGGCGTCCGCGGTGTTGTACGAGGTGTGGGACGGCCACCACAACCTCCGTGGCCCGATGTGCCGTTGGCTGCGCGCGCTGTGCGACGACCCGCGGCCGCAGGTGTGGGTGCGGGCCGCGGTCGCCGCGGGGGTGCTGTGCGCCCGCGACTACCTCTACGGTCTGGTCGAGCTGCCGCTGCCGCTGGTGCGCACCGACAGCCCGGTGCAGCGGATGGCGGCCGCCACCGCGCTCGCCGAGGCGTCCCGCGCCCCGGAGGTGCGTCCCGCCGTGGACGGTCTGCTGCGCGCCTGGGCGCGCGGCGATGACGCACGCGAGCGTGAGACGGCGGCGCTCGCCCATGGCTACGGGCTGGCGGCGGGCTCGGTTCCGGCCTCCCTGGCGGAGCTGGGCCGGATCGCCTGCGCCGACGGTTCCGTCACCACCTCGTACGGAGCGCTGCGGCTGCTGGCCGGGACCGAGCCGGAGGTGGTGCTGGACGGGCTCGTCCACTGGCTGCGCGACACCCGGCGGCCCCGCCGCGACCTGGCGTTGCTGACGGCGCTGCGCGCGGTCACCACCCGCACCTCGCATCTGTGGGGGCTGACGGAGGTGCCGGAGTTGGAGCCGTACGCCGCCTGGCCGTTGGCCACGGCGCTGCTGGCCGCCCGGCCGGGCTGCGCGCCCCAGCTGTCCGAACTGCTGCGGGCCGCGCTGACCTGGGCCCGGTCGGCCGGTGCCGCCGAGGACGCGCTCGTCGGCTGGATCCGGCGCGCGGCCCGTGACGAACGGCAGCTGGCGGTGTTGTGCGGCTTTCTGCCCCGGCTGGCACAGGACGGTGACGAGCCGCTCGACGTCCGGGCGGCCACACGGATACGGGAGGTGCTGGAAGCGCTGTGAGGAGAGGAACGGGGATGGTGAAGGAGATGGAACGCACGACCGGTGCGGAGGAGGAGAAGACCGGCCACGGCGGTGGCGCCTGGGAGACCGCGCCCCGCGACACCCCCGCCCGCCGGTTCTCGGTGACCGGCGCGCGGCGGCTGCGCGAGACGCTGCGCCGCGGCGGGGACGACCTCGCCGCCGCGTTGCGCGAGGCCGACGACGGGGTGCTGCTGAGCGCGCTCGACGAGGGGCTGCCCGCCGAGCGGGCCACCCGGATCGCCGTCGAGCTGGTGCGCCGGGCCCCGGAGCGCGGACCGGAGCTGGCGGCCGCGGTGTGCGAGAAGGTGCTGGTGGCCCATCTCTATCTCGACGCCCCGGCCGGTGCGGTGACCACCGGCGGCGGGGCCGCCGGGGATCCGGACACCCGGCTGCGGGTGCGTACCGCGCTGATGCTCTACGAGGGTCTGGTGCGTCCCTGCGCGGACCGCGGGGCCGTGCCCGAACTGATGGCCTGTGTCCTGCCCGGGCTGTGGAGCGCGGGCGGCGGCGCGGGCCGCGAGGTGGTGTGCCGGGTGATCGGCACCCGGCACACCACCGGCTTCGGCGAGAAGGGCTGGAAGGCGCTGTTCGGCGGGGTGGCCGAGGAGCGCCGGGAGCTGGCGGAGGCGGCGCACCGGGCCGACCGGCGGGAGGCGCGGCGGCGCCGCTGGAGGCCGCGGCGCGGGGCCGACGACGGCGGCCGGATCGATCTGCAACCCGGTCAGCTGTGGGTCTCGGCGCTGCTGGGCTTCATCGCGGTGGGGCTGGTGCTGATCGTGGTGCTCGCCGCGGGCTGAACCCGGCCGCCTCCGGCCCGTCCCGGCCCCGCCGCCGGTCCCGCCCCAGGTCCCCGCCCGGGTCCCGCCGCCGGTCCGCGGCGGACGTCCGCCGTCCCCGGTCGGCCGGGGCCGGTGACGGCAGGTACCGGACATGATCGGAGATACGTGTGTCGTGGGACGTTCACCGTGGGCCCACAGCGGCGAAGATGGGTGCATGGGATTCCACGTGGACTCCGAGGCCGGGCGGCTGCGCCGTGTCATCCTGCACCGCCCCGACCTGGAGCTGAAGCGGCTCACACCGTCCAACAAGGACGCTCTGCTCTTCGACGACGTCCTCTGGGTGCGGCGGGCGCGTCAGGAGCACGACGGCTTCGCGGACGTGCTGCGCGACCGCGGTGTCGAGGTCCATCTCTTCGGCGATCTGCTGACCGAGAGCCTTGAGGTTCCCCAGGCGCGGTCGCTGGTGCTGGACCGGGTCTTCGACGAGAAGGAGTACGGTCCGCTCGTCACCGACCATCTGCGCGCCGCCTTCGACGAGCTGACCGCCCCCGAGCTGACCGAGGCGCTGATCGGCGGCATGACCAAGCGGGAGTACCTGGCACGGTATCCGGAGCCGGTATCGGTCCGGTTCCACGCGATGGACGCCGACGACTTCCTCGTCAATCCGCTGCCCAACCACCTCTTCACCCGGGACGCCTCCGCGTGGGTCTACGACGGGGTCTCGATCAACGCGATGCGCTGGCCCGCCCGCTGGCACGAGACGGTGCACTACGAGGCCGTCTACCGCCACCACCCGCTCTTCGCCGACGAGGACTTCCACATCTGGTCGGAGGGGCAGGCGGCCTACCCCTCGACCATCGAGGGTGGCGATGTGCTGGTGATCGGCAAGGGCGCGGTGCTGATCGGGATGAGTGAGCGCACCACACCGCAGGCGGTGGAGATGATCGCGCACCGGCTCTTCGCGACCGGTTCGGCCCGCACCATCGTGGCCCTGGACATGCCCAAGGGCCGTGCCTTCATGCATCTGGACACCGTGATGACGATGGTCGACGGGGACACCTTCACCCAGTACGCGGGGCTCGGGATGCTCCGCTCCTACACCATCGAACCGGGCGCGGGCAGCCATGAGCTCAAGGTGACCGACCATCCGCCGGAGCATATGCACCGCGCGATAGCGGCCGCGCTCGGGCTGGATGCCATCCGGGTGCTCACCGCCACCCAGGACGTCCACGCCGCGGAGCGCGAGCAGTGGGACGACGGCTGCAACGTCCTCGCGGTCGAGCCGGGCGTCGTGGTCGCCTACGAGCGGAACGCGACGACCAACACCTTCCTGCGCAAGCGCGGGATCGAGGTCATCGACATCCCCGGCAGCGAGCTGGGCCGGGGCCGGGGCGGGCCGCGGTGTATGAGCTGTCCCGTCCAGCGGGACCCCGTGGAAGGCTAGGCGGCGGACCGGTGACGGATCGACGAAGGACCCCCTTCCGTATATATGCAGTCCTTCGTATATGCTTCCATGGTTCCTGGCAGTGGCACCGCCGCCGCAGCCGTGTTCCACCGTGACCGAGGAGCCCACCCCATGGCGATTGACCTCACCGGGCGCCATTTTCTCAAGGAGCTGGACTTCACCGCCGACGAGTTCCGCCGGCTGGTCGGCCTGGCCGCCGAGCTGAAGGCGGCCAAGCGCGCGGGCGCGGAGGTGCGGCGGCTCCAGGGCAAGAACATCGCCCTGGTCTTCGAGAAGACCTCGACCCGCACCCGCTGCGCCTTCGAGGTCGCGGCGGCCGACCAGGGCGCCACGACGACCTATCTGGATCCGGTCGGCTCACAGATCGGGCACAAGGAGTCGGTCAAGGACACGGCGCGGGTGCTGGGCCGGATGTTCGACGCCATCGAGTACCGCGGTCACGGGCAGGGTGTCGTCGAGGAGCTGGCCGCCCACGCCGGGGTGCCGGTCTACAACGGCCTCACCGACGAGTGGCACCCCACCCAGATGCTCGCCGATGTGCTCACCATGACCGAGCACAGCGCCAAGCCGCTCGGCGGGATCGCCTTCGCCTACCTCGGCGACGCCCGCTACAACATGGGCAACTCCTACCTCGTCACGGGCGCCCTGCTGGGCATGGACGTACGGATCGTGGCGCCCCGGCTGCTCTGGCCGGACAACACCATCGTGGAGCTGGCCCGTCAGCTGGCCGCCGCCTCCGGGGCCCGGGTCGAGCTCACCGAGGACGTCGAGGAGGGTGTGCGCGGGGCGGACTTCGTCGCCACCGATGTGTGGGTGTCGATGGGGGAGCCCAAGGAGGTGTGGGACGAGCGGATAGCGCTGCTGGGCCCGTACGCGGTGACGATGGACGTGCTGCGCGCGACCGGCAATGACGCGGTGAAGTTCCTGCACTGTCTCCCGGCCTTCCACGACCTGGGCACCGATGTGGGCCGGGAGATCCACGAGCGGCACGGGCTGACCTCGCTGGAGGTCACCGAGGAGGTCTTCGAGTCCGAGCACTCCGTCGTCTTCGACGAGGCGGAGAACCGGATGCACACCATCAAGGCGGTGCTGGTCGCCACGCTCGGCACGCCCTGACACCCCCGGCCCGGACGGTCGGCGGGGCGGTCAGTGGCTCCGGGGCGGGAGGGTGAACCAGACGGCCTTGCCGAAGTCGGTCGGCCGGTAGCCCGCGTCCGCGCTCAGGGTGCGGATCAGCAGCAGTCCGCGGCCGCGCTCGGCCAGGCTCGGTGAGCCGTCGGGGTGGTCGGAGAGCTCGGCGCCGCCGGGTCTCCTGGGGCCCTCGGGGCGGCCCGGGCCGTCGAACCCGCCGGGCGGGGTCGGGTCCTGGTCGTGCACCTCGACCTGCCAGCCGCCGGTCGGTACCAGCTCCACCACCAGCTCTATCGGCTCGTCGCCGTCGGTGTGCTGTACGGCGTTGGCGACCAGCTCGGCCGTCAGCAGCTCCGCCGTGTCCCCGTCCACCGGGGCACCGATGTCCGCCAGGGTGTTACGGATCAGCGCACGGGCCAGCGGTACGGCGGCCGTCGTGTGCGGCAGTGCGAACCGCCACGTGGCGGCACGGAGGGGTTCGGGCAACGTCCTGGTCCAGTCGTCAGCGGAGCCTTTCGGCCGGGTACGGCAGTCCCCCCGGGTGGGTCCGGGGGGAGAACTACCGCAGCCCTTGACGGTATGAAGCGGACGATAGTGCCGGAAGGGACCGTGGACCACTCTTGCCGGGACTTATGACCTGACGGATCTCGTCCGCCCGGTGTTGGCTTATCGCGTACTCGTGACGACAGTCATGATGCGGTGATAGCTTCAACTGGCAGGCAGCAGCTGTCAGGCCGAAGGAGGCCAGGGTCCATGAGTCCGTTCACCGGCTCCGCGTCCCGCACCGAGAAGTGGCGCCATCTGCGCCTCACGCTCGATGACGGCGTGGCGAACGTCACGCTCGCCCGCCCCGAGAAACTCAACGCGCTCACCTTCGGCGCGTACGCCGATCTCCGCGACCTCCTCACCGAGCTGGCGCGCGAGGGCTCCGTACGGGCCCTGGTGCTCGGCGGCGAGGGCCGCGGCTTCTGCTCCGGCGGCGATGTCGACGACATCATCGGCGCCACCCTCGCCATGGACACCCGGCAGATCCTGGACTTCAACCGGATGACCGGACAGGTGGTGCGCGCCCTGCGGGAGTGCCCCTTCCCCGTGGTCGCCGCGGTGCACGGGGCCGCGGCGGGGGCCGGGGCCGTCCTCGCGCTCGCCGCCGACTTCCGGGTCGCCGACCCCACCGCGCGCTTCTCCTTCCTCTTCACCAAGGTCGGACTCTCCGGTGGCGACATGGGCGCCGCGTATCTGCTGCCGCGCGTCGTCGGGCTCGGCCACGCCACCCGGCTGCTGATGCTCGGCGAACCGGTGCGCGCCGCCGAGGCCGAGCGCATCGGGCTGATCAGCGTGATGACGGACGAGGGGGAGGCGCAGTCGCGTGCCGAGGCGCTGGCCCGGCGGCTCGCCGACGGGCCCTCGCTCGCCCTCGCCCAGACCAAGGCGCTGCTCACCGCCGAGCTGGACATGCCGCTCGCCGCGTCGATCGAGATGGACGCGGCGACCCAGGCGCTGCTGATGAACGGCGCGGACTACGCCGAGTTCCATTCCGCGTTCACCGCCCGCCGCGAGCCCCGGTGGCAGGGCCGGTGACGGCCGGACGGCCGGCCCGGATCGCCATCGTCGGCGGCGGGCCCGCCGGTCTGTACGCGGCGGTGCTGCTGGCCCGGCTGGACCCCCGCCGCGAGATCACCGTCTGGGAGCGCAACGCGCCGGACCGGACCTTCGGCTTCGGCGTGGTCCTCTCCGACGAGACCCTCGGCGGGATCGAGCACGCCGATCCGACCGTCCACACCGCGCTGCGCCGGGAGTTCGTCCGCTGGGACGACATCGACATCGTCCACCGCGGCCGGATGCTCACCTCCGGCGGCCACGGCTTCGCCGCCCTCGGCAGACGAAGGCTGCTGGAGATCCTCCACCAGCGCTGCCGCGACCTCGGCGTACGGCTCCACTTCCGGACCGCGGCGCCGTCCGCCGCGTCCCTCGCCCGTACCCACGACCTGGTGATCGCCGCGGACGGGGTGCACAGCGCCACCCGTCAGGCCCACGCCGACGCCTTCGGCCCGCGGCTCACCACCCACCGCTGCCGCTATATCTGGCTCGCCGCCGACTTCGCCCTCGACGCCTTCCGGTTCGAGACCGCCGAGACCGAGCACGGCGTCCTGCAACTCCACGGCTATCCCTACTCGCCCGATTCCAGCACCGTCATCGTCGAGGCCCGGGAGGAGGTGTGGCGCCGGGCCGGGCTGGACCACCGCACCGAGCAGGAGTCCACGGACTTCTGCGCCAAGCTCTTCGCCGACGCCCTCGGCGGACGCCCGCTGCGCGGCAACGGCTCGCAGTGGACCGCGTTCCGCACCGTGGTCAACGAGCGCTGGTCGTACGGCAATACGGTGCTGCTCGGCGACGCCGCCCACACCGCGCACTTCTCCATCGGCTCGGGCACCAAACTGGCCGTCGAGGACGCCCTCGCGCTCGCCGCCTGCCTCCAGGAGCACCCCGCGCTGCCCGACGCGCTCGCCGCGTACGAGGCCGAGCGGCGCCCCGTCGTGGAGTCCACCCAGCGGGCGGCCCACGCCAGTCTGGAGTGGTTCGAGAATCTGGCGCTCTATCTCGACCAGCCGCCACGGCAGTTCGCGTTCAACCTGCTCACCCGCAGCCGCCGGGTCACCCATGACAATCTGCGGCTGCGCGACACCGGTTTCGTCTCCGCGGTCGAGCGGGAGGCGGAGGTGCCCGAGGGCACACCTCCCATGTTCACCCCCTTCCGGCTGCGCGGACTCACCCTGCGCAACCGCGTGGTGGTGTCCCCGATGGACATGTACTCCGCGCAGGACGGCACGCCCGGCGACTTCCACCTCGTCCACCTCGGCGGGCGCGCCCTGGGCGGCGCGGGGCTGGTCATGACCGAGATGGTGTGCGTGAGCCCCGAGGGCCGGATCACCCCCGGCTGCGCCGGGCTCTACGAGGACGCTCATGAGACGGCCTGGCGCCGGGTGGTGGACTTCGCGCATACGCAGTCCCCGGGCGTTGCCGTCGGCGTCCAGCTCGGCCACAGCGGCCGCAAGGGCTCCACCCGGCTGATGTGGGACGGTATCGACGATCCGCTGCCGGACGGCAACTGGCCGCTGGTGGCCGCCTCACCGCTGCCGTACCGCCCCGGGATCAGCCAGATACCGACGGCCCTGGACACCGCGGGACTCGCCGCCGTCCGCGATCAGTTCGTACACGCCGCCGAACGGGCCGCCCGCGCCGGATTCGACCTTCTCGAACTCCACTGCGCCCATGGCTATCTGCTCTCCGGCTTCCTCTCCCCGCTGACCAACCGGCGTACCGACGGCTACGGCGGCTCCCTCCGGGCCCGGCTGCGCTATCCGCTGGAGGTCTTCGACGCCGTCCGCGCCGTATGGCCCCGCGAATCCCCCATGACGGTGCGGATATCCGCCACGGACTGGGCCGACGGCGGCACCACCGCCGAGGACGCGGTGACCATCGCGGCGGCCTTCGCCGCCCATGGCGCCGACGCCGTCGATGTCTCCACCGGCCAGGTCGTCGCCCATGAGCGCCCCGACTTCGGCCGCTCCTACCAGACCCCGTTCGCCGACCGTATCCGCAACGAGCTCGGTGTCCCCGTCATCGCCGTCGGCGCCATCTCCTCCTGGGACGACGTCAACTCCCTGATCCTGGCGGGCCGCGCCGATCTGTGCGCCCTGGCCCGCCCCCATCTCTACGACCCCCACTGGACTCTGCACGCGGCGGCCGAGCAGGAGTACACCGGGCCCGGGGCGCCCTGGCCGCTGCCGTACCGGGCGGGCAGCCGGAAGCCGCCGACCGGGCGGACGGACGGGCCCAAGCCCCGGCTGGCGCTGGAGCATCCGGTGGCGGGCCCCGCCTAGGCCGTACCGGTCAGCGCCGCCCGCGCGTACCGGGCGCCGGTGTCCCGCAGCAGCTCGTCCAGGCGCGCGAAGACCTCGGCGGCGCGCACCCCGGGCCAGTCCTCGGGCAGCAGCGCGGCGGGCAGTCCGGGGTCGGCGTAGGGCAGCAGCCGCCAGGAGTCCAGGGCCAGCAGATGGTCGTGGTAGGCCGACTCGGCGTCCTCGGGCGACGGGCCGCGCTCGCTCCAGCGGTGCAGCACCGGTTCATGGTCGGTGAGGAACGCGCGGTGCAGGGCGGCCAGTTCATCCAGATCCCACCAGCGGCGCACCGCCTCCGAAGTGGGGGTGAAACCGGCGTGGGCACCGCGGAAGAGGTCCACGTACGGCGAGAGGCCGAGCCGCTGGAGGGTATGCCGGGTCTCGTCGTAGAGCCGGTCCGGGGCGATCCAGACGCCCGGCGCGGCGGCGCCGAAGCCCAGCCGGGAGAGCCGGGAACGCAGCAGATGCCGCTTGTGGCGCTCCTGTTCGGGCACCGAGAAGACGGCGAGCAACCAGTCGCCCTCGGTGGTGTCCGCCTCGGGGCCGCCGTAGATGCGCCGGTCGCCGTCGTGCAGCAGCTGCCGGGCATCGGCGGAAAGCGAGTATCCGGCGGCCCCGGCGGCCGTGCGGTCGGCGACCAGAAGGCCGCGCCGCTTGAGCCGGGAGACCGCCGAGCGCACCGACGGCGGATCCACGCCCACCGCGCCCATCAGCCGGATCAGCGCGGCGATCGGCACCGGCCCGGCGGGGCGGTCGGCGCTGCCGCGCCCGTAGGCGCCGTAGTAGCTGACGATCAGGGAGCGCGGGGTGTGCTGGCCGGTCACGCGCTTACTGTAGAGCGCCCTCGCGCAGCCGGTAGCGCTGGAGCTTGCCGGTGGCCGTGCGCGGGAGGGCGGTCAGGAAGACGAAGACGCGCGGGCACTTGTACGGCGTGAGCTCCGCGGTGGTGAACTCCTTCAGCGCGGTGACGGTCTCCTCGGTGCCGGGCACCCCCGGCCGCAGTACGACATGGGCGACGACCACCATGCCCCGGGTGGCGTCCGGCCGCCCGGTGACCGCGGCCTCCACCACATCGGGGTGGCGCAGCAGGGCGTCCTCGACCTCCGGGCCCGCGATGTTGTACCCGGCAGAGATGATCATGTCGTCGGCGCGGGCCACATAGCGGAAGTAGCCATCCGGTTCCCGGACATAGGTGTCCCCGGTGAGGTTCCAGCCGTCGCGGACGTACTCCCGCTGCCGGTCGTCCGCCAGATAGCGGCAGCCGGTCGGTCCGCGCACCGCGAGCAGCCCCGGTTCACCGTCCGGCACCGGGCGCAGCGCGCTGTCCACCACCCGCGCCTCGAAACCCGGCACCGGAACGCCGGTGGTGCCGGGGCGGATCGCGTCGTCGGCGGCGGAGATGAAGATATGCAGCAGTTCGGTGGCGCCGATGCCGTTGATGATCCGCAGACCGGTGGTCCGGTGCCAGTCGTCCCAGGTGGCCGCGGGCAGGTTCTCCCCGGCGGAGACACAGCGGCGCAGCGAGGAGATGTCGAACGCGTCCGGGGTGCCGTCGATCTTGCCCAGCATCGCGCGGTAGGCGGTGGGCGCGGTGAACAGCACCGAGACCCGGTGGCGCCCTATGTCGGTCAGCAGCCGCTCGGGCCCGCCCCAGTCGGCGAGCAGTGCCGACGCCCCGGCGCGCAGCGGGAAGACGACAAGACCGCCGAGGCCGAAGGTGAACCCCAGCGGTGGGCTGCCCGCGAAGACATCGTCGGGGGTGGGCCGCAGCACCTGGGCCGAGAAGGTGTCCGCGATGGCCAGCACATCGCGGTGGAAGTGCATACAGCCCTTGGGGCGTCCGGTCGTTCCGGAGGTGAAGGCGATCAGCGCGACATCGTCGGCGGAGGTGGCCACCGCCTCGTACCCCGCGGGTGCCCCGGCGGCCAGCTGGATCAGATCGTCGGGGCCGTCACCGCCGAAGCGGGTGGTGCGCAGGTCGGGGACGCCGGCCCGCTCCAGCTCCTCGGCGCAGCGGACATCGCACAGGGCGTGCCGTATCCGGGCTATCTCACAGATGGTCGCCAGCTCGCGGGAGCGCTGGGCGGCCAGTACGGTCACCGCGACCGCGCCCGCCTTCATCACCGCCAGCCAGCAGGCGGCCAGCCAGGGGGTGGTGGGGCCGCGCAGCAGCACCCGGTTTCCGGGGACCACACCGAGGGTGGTGGTGAGGGTGTGAGCGACGCGGTCGACATGGCCGCGCAGTTCGCCGTAGGTCCATACCTCGCCGCGGCCGCCGCGCAGGGCGGGCCGGTCGGGGCCGTACCGCTCCAGGGTCCGGTCCAGCAGCTCCGTCCCGCAGTTGAGCCGGTCGGGGGTGCGCGGCCCGGGCGGATCGAGCAGCAGCTCGGGCCACTGGTCCGGGGGCGGGAGATGGTCGCGGGCGAAGGTGTCGGTGTGACCCGACGGTCTGAGCTCCATCGTGGAGGCCCCCTCTGCCTGCCGGGATCCGCCTGACCGGATTGTCTGCCGCATGGCTGCCTGAAGTCGCTGAGTCAGCGTAACGTGATGGTGACGACAGTCAATATGCCGCGATAAGAGTTGTGGTGAGGGAGGGTGCATCGTGTCGTCTTTCGCACTGGACCCGGAGCGGCGCCACTGGTGCGCACGGCTGCGCACACTGGCCCGCGACCGGCTGCGTCCCCTCGCGGAGGGCGGGACGCCCGGCCGCCTGAACCGTCCGCTGACCGCCGCGCTCGGTGAATACGGGCTGCTGCGGCGGCTGTTCCCGGCCGGAGCGCCGGTCCGGGCGCTCGATCTGTGCCTGCTGCGCGAATCGCTCGCCATGGAGTGCACGGAGGCCGAGACCGCGCTCGCCCTCCAGGGGCTCGGCGCCTATCCGATCGTGCTGTCCGGGACCGAGAAGCAGCACGCCCGCTGGATGCCCGGGGTGCGGGAGGGGCAGGTGGTGGCCGCCTTCGCGCTGAGCGAGCCGCAGGCCGGTTCCGACGCCGCGGCGCTGACGCTACGGGCCGAGCGGGACGGCCCCGGCGGCTGGCGGCTGACCGGGGAGAAGTGCTGGATCTCCAACGCCCCCGAAGCCGACTTCACCGTGGTGTTCGCCCGCACCACCGAGGACGCGGGCGCCCGCGGGGTCACCGCCTTCCTGGTGCCCGCCGACCGCCCAGGACTCGGCGGTGAGCCGCTGGAGATGCTCAGCCCGCACCCCATCGGCCGTCTGGTCTTCGACGGTGTCCCGGTCACGACGGAGGATGTGCTCGGCGAACCCGACGCGGGCTTCGGCGTCGCCATGCGCACCCTCAACCTGATGCGGCCGAGCGTGGGCGCGTTCGCGGTCGGCATGGCCCAGGCGGCGCTGGACGCGGCGGTGGCGCACGCCGAGCGCCGCACCGCCTTCGGCGGGCCGCTGAAGGACCTCCAGTCCGTCGCCCACCAGCTCGCCGAGATGGCCACCCGTACCGAGGCCGCCCGGCTGCTGGTCTACGCGGCGGCGAGCGCCTACGACGACGAGGCGCCCGATATCGCCCGCCGCGCGGCCATGGCCAAGCTGCTGGCGACCGAGACCGCCCAGTTCGTCGTGGACACCGCCGTGCAGATCCATGGCGCGTGTGCCCTGCAACGCGGCCATCTGCTCGAACACCTCTACCGGGAGGTCCGCGCCCCACGTATCTACGAGGGCGCCACCGAGGTCCAGCGCACCATCATCGCGAAGGAGTTGTACCGGTGACGGAACCGACCGGGGCCGTATCGCGCCTCAACCCCGCCGAATTGGCCCCGCCCACCGGCTTCAGCCACGCCGTCACGGCGCTGGGCGGACGGCTGGTGTTCCTGGCCGGGCAGACCGCGCTGGACGGTGCCGGGAAGATCGTCGGTGACGCCCTGCCCGCCCAGTTCCGGCAGGGGCTGACCAATCTGCTCACCGCGCTGGCGGCGGCGGGCGGCGCCCCCGCCGACCTCGCCCGGCTGACCGTGTACGCCACCGATGTCGCGGACTACCGCGCCCATGCCCCCGAACTCGGCCGGATCTGGCGGGAGATGGCGGGCCGTGACTATCCGGCGATGGCGGTCGTCGGCATCGTCCGCCTCTGGGACGAGGAGGCGCTGGTGGAGCTGGACGGAATCGCCGTCCTGCCCTAGCCCCGGCTCCGGCTTGCTTTGTTATTCCGTAATAACGTAATCTCCGGGTCATGGCTTCCGACTCGCTACAGCGGCGGATCGACGCGCTCGAGGAGCGGGTGGCGCGGCTCGAGTCCGCGCCGGACGCCCCCCGGGACACGCGGTCCACGTCCTGGGAGGACACGTTCTGGGCGCTCGAAGGGCTGCGCCGTCGGCTCACCGGCCGTGGCGAGGTGCTGTTCACGGGTTCGCTCGAGCTGCCCACCGGTGAGCGCTACGAGTGGCAGCAGGGCGCCCTCACGGACGGACTGCTCGCCGCCGACTGGGCCGAGCACGCCGCGTCGTACGCCGCGCTGGGACATCCGGTGCGGCTCACCCTGCTGCGCGCGGTGCTGCGGGGCACCCGGTCCGCGGCCGAGCTCCAGGAGGTGGCCGGGCTGAACACCACGGGTCAGCTCTACCACCACCTGAAGCAGCTCACGGCCACCGGCTGGCTCCAGGCCGAGGGCCGTGGTCACTACCACGTGCCCGCGGGCCGGGTGGTGCCGCTGCTGGTGCTGGTGTCGGCCGTGGTGCCGTCAGGAAGCCACCAGGAAACGGAATGACGGGGGAGTACCTGATGAATCGAAGGACCTTTCTGATGACCGCGACCGCCACCGCCACCGGTGCGTCGATCGCGGGCGCGTCGGTCGCGGGCGCGGCCCCGCTGCCCGGCACCGCCAAGGCGGCCGCCGGACCGGCCGCGCGGGTGCGGCGCGCCCTGGACGAGGCACTGGACTCGGGCGCCCCGGGCGCGGTGTGCGGGATCATCCAGCACGGCCGCGGCTATGTCGCGGGCGCGGGCAGGCTCCGGGCCCGGGGCGGACACGCGGTGGAGCCGGACGGCAGGACGGTGTTCCAGCTCGGCTCGATCGGCAAGACGCTCACCGCCACCGCGCTCGCCCGCGCCGTCCACGCGGGCACCACCCGCCTCGACACGCCGCTGACCCTGCCCGCCCGGTTCCCCGTCCCCCACAAGGGCGGCCGCCGGATCACCCTGGCCGATCTGGCCACCCACAGCTCCGGTCTGCCCTCGCTGCCGCCGAACCTCTTCACCGGCGCCGATCCCTACGACCCCTACGCCCACTACACCCTCGACGACTTGGCCCACGGGCTGGCCAAGACCGAGCTCGCGACCGTACCGGGGAAGACCTACGCCTACTCCAACCTCGGCTTCGGACTGCTCGGCCAGGCGCTGGCCTTCGACGACGTGGACGCGATGCTGCGGCGCCGGGTGACCGGACCGCTGCGGCTGCGGGACACCAGGACGACCCTGACGGCCGATATGGCGGCCCGCAAGGCCGTCGGCCACCTCGAGGGGAAGCCCGTACCGGACTGGCGCGACCCGGTGCTCAGCGGCGCGGGCACCTCCATGTACAGCACCGCCGACGACATGCTGCGCTACCTCGGCGCCCAACTCCACCCGGAGCGCTCACCGTTCGGCGACGCCATCGAGCTGACCCAGCGCCCGCGCTTCACCGCCGGCGAGGGCCTCCGCCTGGGCCTCGGCTGGCATCTCTCCCCCCTGCCCGGCGGCCGCACCATGACCTGGCACAACGGCGGCACCGGCGGCTTCAGCAGCTGTGCGGCGTTCAGCCGGGCCAGCGGTACGGCGGTGGTGATGATGGTGAACACCGCCAGTGAGGAGACCGAGGAGGCGGCCCGCCCGGTCGACGCCCTCACCACGAAGCTGCTGCGCGAACTCGACGCGGCCTGACCCCCGAACACCCCCGGCCGGCCGCCCGCACACGGGGGCGGGCGGCCAGCCGGGGGACACCTCCGGGCTCCGGTCAGATATCGCGGAAGGTCTCGATCTGGGCGCCGATGGAGTTCAGCCGCTCCGCGAGGTCCTCGTAACCGCGGTTGATGACATAGACGTTGCGCAGCACCGAGGTGCCGGGCGCGGCCATCATCGCCAGCAGTACCACCACCGCGGGGCGCAGTGCGGGCGGGCACATCATCTCGGCGGCGCGCCAGCGGGTGGGGCCCTCGACCAGGACCCGGTGCGGGTCGAGCAGTTTGACGTGGGCGCCCAGCCGGTTGAGCTCTGTCAGATAGATGGCGCGGTTGTCGTAGACCCAGTCGTGGATCAGCGTCGAGCCCTGGGCGGCGGCCGCGATGGCGGCGAAGAAGGGCACGTTGTCGATGTTGACGCCCGGGAACGGCATCGGGTGGATCTTGTCGATGGGGGCCTGGAGTTTGGACGGGCGGACCGTCAGATCGACCAGCCGGGTGCGGCCGTTGTCCGCCGGGTACTCGGCGGAGCGCTCGTGGTCCAGGCCCATCTCCTCCAGGATGGCCAGCTCGATCTCCAGGAACTCCACCGGCACCCGGCGGATGGTGAGCTCGGACTCCGTCACCACGGCGGCGGCCAGCAGGCTCATCGCCTCCACCGGGTCCTCGGAGGGGGCGTAGTCCACGTCCCGGTCGATATCGCTGACCCCGTGCACGGTGAGGGTGGTGGTGCCCACGCCCTCGACCTTGACCCCCAACTCCTCCAGGAAGAAGCACAGGTCCTGGACCATGTAGTTGGAGGAGGCGTTGCGGATCACGGTGACGCCGTTGTGCCGGGCGGCGGCCAGCAGCGCGTTCTCGGTGACGGTGTCGCCGCGTTCGGTCAGCACGATGGCGCGGCCGGGGGAGACCGAACGGTCGACCTGTGCGTGGTACATCCCGTCGGTGGCGGTCACTTCGAGGCCGAACGGGCGCAGTGCGGTCATATGGGGCTGCACGGTGCGGGTGCCGAGGTCGCAGCCGCCCGCGTAGGGGATCCGGAAGCGGTCCAGCCGGTGCAGCAGCGGGCCGAGGAACATGATGACGCTGCGTGTCCGGCGGGCGGCCTCGGTGTCCATGGTGGCGAGGTCGAGCTCGGCGGGCGGCACAATCTCCAAGTCGGCCCCGTCGTTGATCCAGCGGGTGCGGACGCCGATGCTGCCGAGCACTTCGAGGATGCGGTAGACCTCCTCGATCCGGGCGACCCTGCGCAGCGTCGTACGGCCGGAGTTGAGGAGCGAGGCGCACAACAGCGCCACACAGGCGTTCTTGCTCGTCTTGACGTCGATGGCGCCGGAGAGTTGGCGACCGCCCACCACTCGCAGATGCATCGGACCGGCGTAGCCCAGAGAGACGATCTCGCTGTCCAGGGCCTCCCCGATCCTGGCGATCATCTCAAGACTGATGTTCTGATTCCCCCGCTCGATACGGTTGACCGCGCTCTGGCTGGTGCCGAGCGCCTCGGCAAGCTGTGACTGGGTCCAGCCTCGGTGCTGTCGGGCGTCACGGATGAGCTTGCCGATACGTGAGAGATAGTCGTCAGTCATACCTTCGAGGCTATCTCAGATATGAGATGCGCATGCGACTGGCGAGGTGGGTGAGCCATTGTCTGTCCAGCCGAAAGTTGTTCTACTAATATGCGAACAAGGAGGGTCGCCATGAGCCGTTCCGCGGGCCGCGCGATTGTCGTCGTCGCGCCGTTTCTGCTGGCCTGGGGCGGTGTGCCGGGCATGTTCGCCGTGCCGGCCGACCGGCTGCCCTCTCCGCTCGCCACCCCCTTCGGCGCCTCCGGGCACGCCGACGGATTCACCGGTCCGGGTGCCTTCCTCTCAGTGGTGTCCGCCCTCCTCCTCGTCCCCGGAGCGGTCGCCGGAGGGCTCGCCTTCCGCTCCCGCACACCGCTCGGGGCGCAGCGGGCGCGGGTCGCCGTCGCTCCGGGCGGGCGGGGCTGACATGCTCTTCCGCGTCGACCCCGGATCCTCCGTCCCGCTCGGCGACCAGATCGCCGCCTCGGTGCGCGGCGCCATCGCCGACGGCGCCGTACGCCCCGGCGAGCGGCTGCCCGCCGCCCGCGCGCTCGCCAACTCCCTCGGCGTCAATATGCATACGGTCCTGCGCGGCTATCGGCGGCTCCGCGAAGAGCGCCTGATCGAACTGCGCCGCGGGCGTGGCGCGGTGGTCACCGCGGACCAGTCACCCGGCCGGGCCCGGCTCCTGGCGGGCATCCAGGCCCTGGTGACCGAGGCGCGTGCGCTGGGCCTCTCCGACGCCGAAGTCCTCTCCCTGGTCAGCGCCCGCCTCACGAACAGCTGACCCCCGTGCGCCGCCCTCGCGCGGCCGGTCGTTCGCGTGGTGCGTCCGTCGTTCCGGCGTGGCCATGTGCCGTTCCACGGCGGGTGGCTGCCGGTGCGCTGCCGCCGCGTGCCCGCGCATGTACGCCGCCGCGCGCCGGTCCCGCGCAGTGCCTGGCGCGGCCGCCGTGCCCCGGCGGATACCGCCGCGCGCCCGCGTGCCGCGGATGCCGTCGCCCGGCCCGCGTGGCGGCGGGCGGCGGGTGGTCATGCGTACCGCTTGCCGTCTCCCGTTACCAGGGCGGCCAGGGAGCGGGCCGGGCCGTCCACGGCTGGGCCGTGGAGGAGTTCGGTCCGGTGGGTCAGACGGGGGGCGATCAGGGGGACCGTGACGATGCCGGGTACGCCCTCGGCGGCGGTGTGCGGGACCAGGGCCAGGCCGTGGCCCGCGGCGACCAGCGTCAACAGGCCCCGCACGTCGGTGCCCTGGTACGTCGGCCCGGCGCGGAAGCCGCCGGTGCGGCCCAGGGCGCGCAGCCGGACCAGCGGCATCGCGGTGTCCGGGGCGTCCAGCCAGCGGCTGTCGGCGAGGTCGGCCAGCCGGAGTCCGAGCCGTCGGGCCAGCGGATGGCCGAGCGGCAGCGGTACGACGAGGGGGCTCTCGGCGACCGCGACCGCGGTGAGCCCTCCGGCGGCGGGTGGCGGCAGCGGATCGGACGGGGCGGCCGGGCCGTCCACCAGGCCCAGGTCCAGCACCCCGCGCGCCACCGCGGCCGGGACCTCCTGGCGGCCCAGGATCCGCACGGTGGTCCGCACACCGGGGTGGATCTCGCGCAGTCGCTCCAGCGCCGCCGCAATCCGCGGGGCGAGGGCCAGCGGTGAGGTGCCGAGCGTCAGCCGGGTCGCCCCGGACCCGCCCAGCCGCTCGACCTCGGCGCGGGCCGCGTCCAGCCGCAGCAGCAGCGGACCGGCGTGCTCCAGCAGCCGGGCCCCCGCCGTGGTGAGCGTCACCGGCTGCCGGGTCAGCAGCGGGGCGCGCAGATCCGCCTCCAGCGTCGCGATGTGCCGGGACACCGCCGACGGGGTGGACCCCAGTTCGTGGGCGGCCTCGGAGAAGGACCCGCAGCGGGCCACGGAGACGAACGTACGGAGCAGGTGCGGATCCATGGGGAGCAGTATCGCGGCGGCCACGGGCGGCCGGGTGCGGAACTCGAAGCCGTCCGGCGCGAGTTCGGGCGGCCCGGTCCGGCACCCGCGCGTCACCACGCGTCACCGGACGTCACAAGCGGAACCGTCCGCTCACCACGGCGACCAGGGTGGTCCCGGTCCGGCCAGTTCCGACCGGCACCGGACGCCATCGGACGTCGCCGACGTCACAGGCGTCGCTCCGGGGCTGCTCCGACACATGCGTACGCCGCCGCGACCTGCGGCGGATCCATCCGGCGACCACCCGTTCCGGTGAACGCGCCACACCGGATGACACCGCATGACACCCCCCGGCGGAAGGCCAGAGCTGACCGCGCGGGGGCGATGTACTAGAGTTATCTCGACATCGAGATATCTGCTGGAGGTGCACCGCCTTCCGCCGTGCCGGGTAAGGGTTACCTAACTAAGCCCTACCTTAGCGGATGAGTGCGGGCAGGCAACGGCAGCATTGCGGTGGTACGCGCGAATTCATGCATGAAGGAGACTGTCGTGTCGGCGAACAGCTTCGACGCCCGCAGCACCTTGCAGGTGGGCGACGAGTCGTACGAGATCTTCAGGCTGGACAAGGTGGAGGGTTCCGCCCGCCTGCCGTACAGCCTGAAGGTGCTGCTGGAGAACCTGCTCCGCACCGAGGACGGCGCGAACATCACCGCCGACCACATCCGCGCGCTGGGCGGCTGGGACTCCCAGGCCCAGCCCAGCCGGGAGATCCAGTTCACGCCTGCCCGCGTGATCATGCAGGACTTCACCGGTGTGCCCTGTGTCGTGGACCTGGCCACCATGCGTGAGGCCGTCAAGGAGCTCGGCGGCGACCCGGCGAAGATCAACCCGCTGGCCCCGGCCGAGCTGGTCATCGACCACTCCGTCATCGCCGACCGCTTCGGCACCCCGGAGGCCTTCAGCCAGAACGTGGAGCTGGAGTACGGGCGCAACAAGGAGCGCTACCAGTTCCTGCGCTGGGGCCAGACCGCCTTCGACGAGTTCAAGGTCGTCCCGCCCGGCACCGGCATCGTCCACCAGGTGAACATCGAGCATCTGGCCCGCACCGTCATGGTCCGCGGCGGCCAGGCGTACCCGGACACCCTCGTCGGCACCGACTCCCACACCACCATGGTCAACGGCCTCGGGGTGCTGGGCTGGGGCGTCGGCGGTATCGAGGCCGAGGCCGCGATGCTGGGCCAGCCGGTCTCGATGCTCATCCCGCGCGTCGTCGGCTTCAAGCTCACCGGCCAGCTGCCGACCGGCACCACCGCCACCGACCTGGTGCTCACCATCACCGAGATGCTGCGCAAGCACGGTGTGGTCGGCAAGTTCGTGGAGTTCTACGGCGAGGGCGTCTCCGCCGTCCCGCTCGCCAACCGCGCCACCATCGGCAACATGTCGCCGGAGTTCGGCTCCACCGCCGCGATGTTCCCGATCGACGGCGAGACGATCAACTACCTGAAGCTCACCGGCCGCAGCGCCCAGCAGCTCGCGCTCGTCGAGGCGTACGCCAAGGAGCAGGGTCTGTGGCTGGACCCGGCCGCCGAGCCGGACTTCTCCGAGAAGCTGGAGCTCGACCTGTCGACGGTCGTCCCGTCGATCGCCGGCCCCAAGCGCCCGCAGGACCGCATCGTGCTGGCCGAGGCCGCCGAGAAGTTCGCCCAGGACGTCCGCGCCTACGCCTCCGCCGCCGACCTGGACGAGGCGGGCGTCGAGTCCTTCCCGGCCTCCGACGCCCCGGCCGTCACCAACGGCGTGCCGACCAAGCCGACCCCGGTGATCGCCCCCGACGGCAGCCAGTACGAGATCGACCACGGCGCCGTCACCGTCGCCGCGATCACCTCGTGCACCAACACCTCCAACCCGTACGTCATGGTCGCCGCCGCGCTGGTGGCCAAGAAGGCGGTGGAGAAGGGCCTGACCCGCAAGCCGTGGGTCAAGACCACCCTGGCCCCCGGGTCCAAGGTCGTCATGGACTACTACGACCGCGCCGGGCTCACCCCGTACCTCGACAAGCTGGGCTTCAACCTCGTCGGCTACGGCTGCACCACCTGCATCGGCAACTCCGGCCCGCTGCCGGAGGAGGTCTCCAAGGCCGTCAACGACGCCGACCTCGCCGTCACCTCGGTGCTCTCCGGCAACCGGAACTTCGAGGGCCGGATCAACCCGGACGTCAAGATGAACTACCTGGCGTCCCCGCCGCTGGTCGTCGCGTACGCCATCGCGGGCTCCATGAAGGTGGACATCACCAAGGACGCCATCGGTGTCGACCAGGACGGCAACCCGGTCCACCTGGCGGACATCTGGCCCTCCGAGAAGGAGGTCGAGGAGGTCGTCGCCTCCGCGATCGGCCAGGAGATGTTCAATACCAGCTACGCCGACGTCTTCGCCGGTGACGCCCAGTGGCAGGCGCTGCCGGTGCCGACCGGCAACACCTTCGAATGGGACCCGCAGTCCACCTACGTCCGCAAGCCCCCGTACTTCGAGGGCCTGACCATGGACCCGGCCCCGGTCGAGGACGTACGCGGCGCCCGGGTGCTGGCCAAGCTGGGCGACTCGGTCACCACCGACCACATCTCCCCGGCCGGTGCGATCAAGGCCGACACCCCGGCCGGCACGTACCTCACCGAGCACGGCGTCGAGCGGCGTGACTTCAACTCCTACGGTTCCCGCCGGGGCAACCACGAGGTCATGATCCGCGGCACCTTCGCCAACATCCGGCTGCGGAACCAGATCGCGCCCGGCACCGAGGGCGGCTTCACCCGCGACTTCACGCGGGAGGGCGAAGAGGGAGGCGCGCCGGTCTCCTTCATCTACGACGCCTCGCAGAACTACCAGGCCGCCGGTATCCCGCTGGTCATCCTGGCGGGCAAGGAGTACGGCTCCGGCTCCTCCCGCGACTGGGCGGCCAAGGGCACCGCGCTGCTCGGCGTCAAGGCCGTCATCGCCGAGTCCTACGAGCGCATCCACCGCTCGAACCTCATCGGCATGGGTGTTCTGCCGCTCCAGTTCCCCGAGGGCGCCTCGGCGCTCTCGCTGGGCCTGACCGGCGAGGAGACCTTCGAGATCACCGGCGTCACCGCGCTCAACGACGGTGGCATCCCGGAGACCGTCAAGGTCAAGGCCGATGGTGTGGAGTTCGACGCCAAGGTGCGCATCGACACCCCCGGCGAGGCGGACTACTACCGCAACGGCGGCATCATGCAGTACGTGCTGCGCTCGCTGATCCGCAAGTAACCACGCGGCTTCCAGCGGCGGTCGGGACGGGCCGCACCCCCACGCGGGGTGCGGCCCGTCCGCGTACCGGCCCCTACCGGGTCACAGGAAGGTCCCCGAGGGGATGTACGGCGCCGGGGGCGGCATCCCGCGCAGACAGACATAGCCGCCGGTGGACAGCTCCAGACCGGCCTCCAGACCCACGTCCACCGCCCACTGCTGCTCGGCGGTCAGCGCCGGGACGCGGGCGTCGGCACCCTCCGGCAGACACAGCAGCGCCGCCGTCAGCAGCCGCTTCGCCAGCCGCCGCGAGGTCGCCGCCACCATCTCGACCTTGCCGTCCTCGCCCACGTAGCAGTAGCCACTGCCCGCCAGGTCGTCCACCACCAGCAACCGCCGCTGGAACAGGAGCAGTTCATGGTCGACACCATGGGCGCCGCCCCGGATCCGGCGGTCCACCGAGTCCAGCAGATCCCGGTGGCGGGCCACCCCCTCGTGCACCGCGCCGTCGGGCGGGGTCAGCCGCGCCTTGGTCTCCGGCCCGACGGTGCCGCGCAGCCGCATCGCCGGATGCAGCGCGAACCCCGCCCGCCGGTAGGTGGCCACCGCGCGCGGATCCTCGGAGCCGCAGATGATCCCGCGCAGGCACCCCCGTCCGTACAGCAGTGCCGCGGCGAGCAACTCCCGGCCGACGCCCTGCCGCTGGGCCGTCGGCAGCACGGCGAACATCGACAGCCCCCAGGTGCCCTCGCGGCGGGTGGACAGCGCGGCCCCCAGGGGCACCCCGTCGTCGTCCACGGCGAGCCAGCAGCCGCCCGGATCGCTGCGGGCGAGATGCCGGTTCCGGTCGTGCACCTCGGCGATGTACTCCGGTGGCCAGCCCTCCGGGCCGAGTGCGGCCGCGTCGCCGAACGCGGCCGAGACCACCTCCCACACCGCCTCGGCGTCCTCGTCGGTGTCGTGCAACTGGCGGAGGATCATCTCTCCATCCTGCCCAATCGGCGGCCGGAACGGCCACGATGACGGGCGGCGGAAGCCCCGTGTCCGCCGGAGCCGGGGCCCACGTCCTCGCGGGCCCCGGCTCCGGCGCGTTCAGCCGAGCAGTTCGACCTCCGCGAGGGTGGCCTTGCCGTCGGCCACCAGGCGGTAGTGGCCGTACGAGCCGGGCGCGCGTATCGAGAAGGCCCGGGTCTGCCGGTCCCAGGCGAAGGACTGGTCCGAGCGCCGGTCGAGATCCTTCCAGTGCGCGCCGTCGGCCGAGCCCTGGAGCACCCAGCCGGACGGCGCCTCGGCCCGGTCCGACGAGGTCAGGGTGTACTGCGTGGCCCGGCCCCGGTCCTTGACCGGAAGCTCCACCGAGGTGAAGGACGCGTCGGTGCCGGAGGTGTTGTCCAGCAGCGCCGTGCCACCGCTGGGCACCGTCAGATCGCCGCGCGGTGCGGGCACCTTGTCGTCCCGGGTGATGGAGGAGGGAGCCGCGTTCTTCCCCGTGCCCCAGCGCGAAGGCTCCGGACCCATGGTGAACTCCAGCGTGCCGCCCCGGGCGAGGAGCCGGTGCGGGAGCGCGGTGGAGTGCCAGGGCTTGCCGTTCACCCTCAGACCCTGGACGTAGACATTCGCCGCGCTGTTGCGGGGCGCCCTGACCACCAGATCGCGGCCGTTGTCCAGATGGACCGTGGCCTTGGTGAACAGCGGGGAGCCGACCGCGTACTCCGAGCCGCCCATCACCAGCGGATAGAAGCCCAGCGCGCTGAAGACGTACCAGGCGGACTGCTCACCGTTGTCCTCGTCGCCGTGGTAGCCCTGCCCGATCTCGCTGCCGGTGTAGAGCCGGGAGAGCACCTCGCGCACGGTCCGCTGGGTCTTCCAGGGCTGTCCCGCCGCGTCGTACATATAGGCGGCGTGGTGGGCGACCTGGTTGCTGTGGCCGTACATGCCCATGCGGACGTCCCGCGCCTCGGTCATCTCGTGGATGACACCGCCGTAGGACCCGGCGAAGTCGGGTGAGGCGGTCTCCGGGGTGGTGAAGTAGGTGTCCAGCTTCTTCGCGAGCCCGGACCGGCCGCCGTAGAGATTGGCCAGGCCCCGGCTGTCCTGGGGCGCGGTGAAGGCGTAGCCCCAGCCGTTGGTCTCGGTGTAGTCGTAGCCCCACACCCGGGGGTCGTACTTCGCGGAGGGCAGCCGCCACTTCCCGTCGGCGTCCCGGCCCTGGAAGAACCCGGCCCCGGAATCGAAGAGGTGGACATAGCTCCGGGCGCGGTTCAGGAAGTACTCCGACTCCTCCTTGTAGCGCGGCTTCTTGGTCTTGGCGTAGAGCGCCTTGCCCATCTTCGCGAGGCCGAAGTCGTTGACATAGCCCTCCAGCGCCCAGGACAGCCCCTCATGGGTCTCGGTGCTGGTGTAGCCGAGGAAGACCGAGGTGGCCAGGCCCTTGCGGCCGACGCCGGGGGAGGGCGGGACGGTGGTCGCGTTCTTCACCGCCGCCTCGTACGCGGCCTCCCCGTCGAGGCCGACGCCCTTGAGGTAGGCGTCCGCGAAGGCCACGTCCGAGCTGGTGCCGGTCATCAGGTCGGCGTAGCCGGGGGAGGACCAGCGGGATATCCAGCCGCCGTCCTTGTACTGCTGGACGAAGCCGTCGGCGAGCTCCGCCGCCCGGCGTGGGGTGAGCAGGGAGTAGGCGGGCCAGGTGGTGCGGTAGGTGTCCCAGAAGCCGTTGTTGACATAGACCTTGCCGTCGACGATCTTGGCGCCGGTCCGGGTCGGGGTGTTCTCACCGGTGGGCTCGGAGAACGGGCTGGCGTACCGGTACCGCGGCTTCCGGACGGTCCCGGTGTTCTCATGGGCGGAGTTGGGATACAGATACAGCCGGTAGAGGCTGGAGTAGAGGGTGGTCAGCTGGTCGGGGTCGGCCCCCTCGACCTCGATCACCCCCAGTACCCGGTCCCACGCCCGCTGCGCGTCCCGCTCGACCCGGGCGAAGGAGGCCGAGGCCGGGATCTCCCGCTCCAGGTTGGTCTTCGCCTGGTCGACGCCGATGAGCGAGGTGGCCAGCCGCAGGGTGACGGTGCGGTCCTTGCCGGGGGCGAAGCGGAAGTAGCCGGTGACGTCCTTGCCACCGCCGCCGGGCAGTCTGCCGCTCGCGGTCACGGGTGCGTCGAAGACGCCGTAGACGAACATCCGGGTGGCGCCGGTGGACAGTCCGCTCTTCACGTCGGAGTAGCCGCTGACCACCCCGTGCTCGGCGTCGAGCGTCAGCCCGCCGTCCCCGGTGACATTGTCGAAGAGGACGCTCGCCTGGTCGCCGGGGTAGCTGAAGCGCATCATCGCCGCGTGGTCGGTGGGCGCGATCCTCGTCTTCAGCCCGTTCTCGAAGGTCACCCCGTAGGCGTACGGCCGGGCGGTCTCGCGCTCATGGCGGAAGGGAAGCGCGCGGGCGGTCCGGGAGGCGTCGGGCACTCCGGAGGCGGTGGACGGCATCAGCTGGAAGGTCTGCCGGTCGCCCATCCAGGGGCTGGGCTCATGGCTGGTGCCGAACGCCTGGATGGTGGGCAGGTTGTCGGCGTTGTTGGCGCGGGCGTACTGGTAGAGCCAGTCGGTGGAGCCCGCGCTGGTCACCGGCGTCCAGAAGTTGAAGCCGTTCGGCACGGCGGTGGCGGGGAAGGTGTTGCCGCGTGAGAAGGAGCCGCTGGAGTTGGTGCCGCGGGTGGTCACGGCGTAGTCGGACAGATGGGCCGGGGGTTTCCCGGGTTTTTGGGCGGCCAGCGAGATGTCGTCCACCCACCCCTGGAACCGCGCCGGGCCCTTGGGGGAGTCGTAGGCCACCAGGATCCGGTCGACCGTCCGGCCCGCGGCGACCGCGCCGAGCCGCGACTGCTTGTGGTTCCACTGGTTGACGTAGAGGGTCTTGGAGGCCGCCTGGCCCCCGGGGCTCATCCGGGCGCCGTGCTGGTCCACCGCACCGGCCAGTTCGCTGAGGTAGCTGCCGTCGGTGAAGGCGAGGTCGACCGAGACATGGGTGGCCGGATAGCTGAGATCGGTCTCCGGCATCGAGGGGAAGATCCGGTAGGAGAGCACGGTGTTCCGGGTGATGGCCGTGTTCACGTCGAAGACCTTGTTGTACGAGTACGCCCGGCCGTCCGGTTTATGGGTGCCCGCGTAGCGCAGGGCGTGGGTGCCGGTGAAGCCCGCGCGGGCCTTGGCGGTGGGGGACCCGGTGGGGCCGCGGTCCACCTGGCTGCGCATAGCGGAGGGGGCGGGCGGGGCGGTGCCGCCGTCCGCCAACTGCACCTCGGCGAGCTGGATGAGGTCGTCCCCGGCGTTGCGGGTGATCTCCAGCCTGAAGTGCCGGTAGCCGGTGGCGTTGTCGAAGCCGAAGGTGCGGGTCTGCTGGCGGGAGCCGAAGCTCTCGTCCTCGCGGCTGTCCAGCGTGGTCCAGTCGGAGCCGTCGGCGGAACCCTTGAGGGTCCAGTCCTTCGGGTCCCGGCCGGGCGCGTCATTGGCGGAGGTGAGGGCGTAGCGGACGGCCTTGACCGGTTGGCTCAGATCGAATTCCAGCCAGGCGGTCTTCTTGAACACCAGCCATTTGCTGGTGAGCTCACCGTCGACCAGGTTCTCCTTGGTCTCCCCGGAGGACTCGTTCTCCCCGCTGGCCCGGACCTCGGTGACCTTGTCGGTGACATTGCCGGGGATACCGGAGACGTAGCCACCGTCGACACCGGACGCCTTCTTCTTCCCGTCGGGGCCGGTCTCGACCGTATCGCGCCAGACCGGCTGGGGATCGTCCGGTTCGAAGGACGAGGCGAACGTCCGGTCGGCACGGTCCGCGGTGTCCGGGGCGCGGGGTATGGCGGCCGCCGTACCCTGCGCCGTGACCGTCAGCAGAACGGCGGCCAGCAGGGCGGCCGTTCGTCCGGTTCTCCGCCGTCGCGGTGGTCGTCCCTGTCGCATGCTTCGCCTCTCCATGCGTCTGACAACGTTGTCAAGTGTCAAGGTGCGTTGCGCAGAGATAAGTAGGACGGCCGGGGGAGGGCGGTGTCAAGAACGCGGCGGGGATCGGATCCGGCGGGAAGCGGAGCGGCCGGACGGGCCCACGCACCGCGGACCGTACGCCCGTTGGGGGGTACGGCCCGCGGCCATCGGGGTGATTCGGAAGCGCGGTCAGTCGGCCGAGTCGGACTTGGTGCCCAGCGAGAGCCGGCACTTCTTCGCCTTCTTGGCGCTGTCCGCCTCGAGCGCGATGACCTTGATGGTCTTGTCGGAGTCGCCCGACACCGCGGCGTCGGACTTGCTGCCGGTGGTCACCACCTTGCCGGCGTCATCGACGAAGCCGACCAGCAGGGTGTAGTAGGCGGTGGTGGAGCTCGAGTTACTGATCTTGATGTTGGCGTAGGGCTTGCCGTCCGAACCCCAGCCGCAGGTGCCCATCTTGGCGTCCGAGGTGACCAGGGAGGATCCGCCGGTGGGTGGTGGGGTCGTGGGCTCTTCGGTGGGCTCTTCGGTGGGCTCGACGGGGAGCTGGGCCATGCCCTTGCCTATCGCCGCGCCGCCCTTGGTGTCTCCGGCCGGCGAGCCGCCACCGTCGGAGCCGCACCCCGCGGTCAGAGCGAGTGTCGCGGCCACGACAACGCTGGTGGTCAAGGGGAGCTGCTTCCGGGGCACGGGAACCGCCTCTCGAGTGATCATGCGCACGGCGGCATGCCGTACGGGCTGTAGCCCCCTACGGTATGTCGGACAGGTCTCAACTCGGGAAAGACTGTTACCCAATGAAGATTCGATCTTGCCCAGTTGATACCAAGTGGACTATACCTGTCGCCCCAGGGGGAGGGCCGCACTGCCGCCCACTTCGCGCGGGCCCGGCGGGCCTCCGCATTCCCCGGCGCACACCCAGCAATACTCCGCTTCACGCTTCAACTGACCCGCGGTGTCGGGCCCCTCGCCGGAGGCGAGATGTACGGGAAACCGTCACACCGCCTGAGTCCTGACGAAGGCGAGGACTTGAGCATGGGATCCACACCAGATGTCGGCCGTCGTGACCTGGTAAAGCGGTCTGCGGCGCTCGGACTGATCGCCGTGCCGTCCGTCAGCGTGCTGACTGCCTGCGCGAGCGGCGGCGACGACGATTCCAACAAGGTGGACAAGGGCAAGAAGACCGCGAAGAACCCGCTCGCCGTCAACGAGAGCGCCGGGCTCGACGTCGTCATCTTCGACGGCGGTTTCGGACAGCAGTACGCCAAGGACGCCGAGGCGGAATACTCCAAGACGTTCCCGAAGACCGCGGGCAAGGTCAAGCACTCCGCCACCCAGAAGATCCAGACGACCCTCCAGCCGCGTTTCAACGGCGGCACCCCGCCGGACCTCATCGACAACTCCGGCGCCGAGCAGATGGACTTCGGCACCCTGGTCGGCAAGAAGCAGCTGACGGACCTCACCCCGCTGCTGGACGCCCCCTCCGTCGACGACCCGAAGAAGAAGGTGCGCGACACCCTGCGCCCCGGCGTCGTGGAAATGGGCCAGTTCGACGGCAAGCCGGTCTGGGTCCTCTACTACGCCTACACCGTCTACGGCGTCTGGTACTCCAAGACCAATCTGGAAAAGCTCGGGGTGGAGTACCCGGAGACCTGGGACGACATGCTCGCGGTCTGCGCCAAGGCGAAGAAGAAGGGCATCGCGGGCTGGACCTACCCGGGCAAGTATCCGTATTACCTGCCCTTCAGCCTCTACCCCTTCATCGCCAAGATCGGCGGCGCCGACGTCCTGACCGCCATCGACAACCTGGAGCCGAACGCCTGGAAGCACCCGGCCGTCAAGGCCGCCTTCGAGGCGTACTACGAGCTCTACCGGAAGGGCTACATCCTCAAGGGCACCCCCGGCCTGACCCATATCGAGTCGCAGACCGCGTGGAACGAGGGCAAGGCGCTGTTCATCCCGAACGGCTCCTGGGTGGAGAACGAGGCGAAGAAGACCACGCCCAAGGACTTCCAGATGACCGTGGGCGCGCCGTCCAGCCTGGACAGCGGCGACAAGATGCCGTTCGGCACCCTCTGGGCCTCCGGCGGTGAACCCTTCATCGTCCCGAAGACGGCGAAGAACCCCGAGGGCGGCATGGAGCTGCTGCGCATCATGCTGGGCGAGAAGTCCACCAGGAACTTCGTCAAGCAGGTCTCCTCGCTCACCTCGCTCAATGGCGGCACCGACGGGCTCTCGCTGCCGCCGGGGCTGGCGTCCGCGCAGGCGGCCCTGGAGAAGGCCGGGAAGAACGTCGTCAACCCGCGGCTCCAGGACTGGTACGTGGCGCTCCAGAAGCAGGAGATCGGCGTCGGCGTGCTGGGCGAGATGATGGCGGGCCGGATGACCCCGGCCGAGGCGATCAAGAAGATCCAGAAGTTCGCCGACGCGACGGCCAAGGACGACGCCGTCAAGAAGTACAAGCACGTCTGATGACATTCGATGCGTCACCAGCGGTAGTGGCCGCGGGGGAAGACCGAGGTCGGTGAGATGCAGAAGGTCAGGACTCGGACCGGTCCGCAGAGTGTGGGGAAAGTACGGCCCGCGCGCGGACACGATCCCCGGTCGAGAGTGATCCGGTGGTTCCGGAAGTACGGCTTCGTCATCGGATTCCTGGCGCTGCCGGTCTCGTTGTACGCGGTCTTCGTGATCTCGCCGTTCATCCAGGCCATCGGGTATTCCTTCACCGACTGGACCGGCCTGAGCTCCGACTTCAAGATGGTCGGGTTCGACAACTACGACTGGCTGCTCCATGACGACCTCTTCTGGAAAGCGGTCGGACACAATGTCCTGCTGCTTCTGGTCGTACCGCTGGTGACGCTCGGCCTCGGGCTCTTCTTCGCCTTCATGCTCAATGTCGGCGGCCGGGGCCGGAAGAACGCGGCCGTGTCCGGCGTGCGCGGTTCGGGCCTCTACAAGGTCGTCTACTTCTTTCCGCAGGTGCTGTCGATCGCGATCGTCGCCCTGCTCTTCCAGTTCACCTACAACCCGCGCAACGGGGCGCTCAACGCGTTCCTGGGCGGTATCGGGCTGGAGTCCCTCCAGCAGCAGTGGCTGGCCGATCCCCAGCTGGCGCTGTGGTGTCTGATGGTCGTGATGGTCTGGTGCAACGTCGGCTTCTACGTCGTGCTGTTCTCCGCCGGGATGAGCTCCATCCCCCGGGACTTCTACGAGGCGGCGCTGCTGGACGGGGCGAACCGGATCACGACCTTCTTCCGGATCACCCTGCCGCTGCTGTGGGACACGGTCCAGACCGGCTGGATCTATATGGGCATCCTCGCCCTCGACGCCTTCGCCGTGGTCCAGATCATGACCGTGGGGCCGGGCGGACCCGCCGACTCCACCCAGGTGCTGGGCTATTACGTCTACACCAAGACCTTCCGCGACGGGCAGGCGGGCCGCGCCACCTCGATCGGGGTGGCGATGCTGATCGTCACCATGATCTTCGCGGTCGTCGTGTCCAAGCTGGGCCGGCGCGAACGGCTGGAGTACTGATGCCCGGGCCGTCCACCGCAGACCACGACCGCCGTCCGACCGCCGATCCGGGGGTATCGCAGTGACCTCACCCGCCCAGCCCTCGGAACTCCGCGGCGCCACCAAGGACGACGCGGCGCCCCGTGAGCCCGCCGGGGACCAGCTCCCGCCGCGCTACACCCCCGAGGGCCGCCTCGGCAGCCAGGGCAAGATCCTCAATGTCTTCTCCCACGGGATGCTGGTGCTCTGGGCGCTCCTGGTCACCATGCCGCTGCTGTGGGCGGTGATGAGCTCCCTGAAGACCGACAAGGAGATCTTCACCTCGCCCTGGGGGCTGCCCGCCAGCCTGCACTTCGACAACTGGACGCGCGCCTGGAGCAAGTCCAATATCGGCGACTTCTTCCTCAACACCGTGGTGGTGGTGGGGTGCTCGCTGGTCGGCACCATGCTGCTGGGCGCGATGGCGGCGTATGTACTGGCCCGTTTCGAGTTCCCGGGCAGGCGCGTCGTCTACTTCATGTTCGTGGGCGGGATGAGCTTCCCGATCATCCTGGCGCTGGTGCCGCTGTTCTTCGTGATGAAGAACCTGGCCCTGCTGAACACCTTCCACGGACTGATCCTGGTCTACATCGCCTATTCGCTGCCGTTCACCGTCTTCTTCCTCACCTCGTTCTTCAAGACCCTGCCGAGCTCGGTGGCGGAGGCGGCCCTGATCGACGGGGCCTCCCAGACCCGCACCTTCTTCCAGGTCATGCTGCCGATGGCGAAGCCGGGCCTGATCAGCGTGGGGATCTTCAACTTCCTGGGGCAGTGGAACCAGTACATGCTGCCGACGGTGCTGAACACCGACGAGGACAAGCGGGTGCTCACCCAGGGTCTGGTGCAGCTCGCCGCGAGTCAGCAGTACAAGGGCGACTGGTCGGCGCTGTTCGCCGGGCTGGTGCTGGCGATGCTGCCGGTGCTCGGTGTCTACGTCATCTTCCAGCGCCAGGTCCAGGCCGGTCTGACGGCGGGCGCGATCAAGTAGACGCGCCCTTTACGGACGCGGCTCCTTTCATGGGTTGACGGGGCGCCCCCGCCGTTCGGCGGAGGCGCCCCGTACCCTTGCGGCAAAGTGGTGCATCCGGCACGGAACGTCGCACATCAGTGTGCTGATCGCACGATGGCGCGACGCCGCGCGCACCGTCGTGACCGGGAGCCGTCCGGAACGTGTCAAGGACTTGACGTGGGACAACCGAGGCGGCTCATCTTAGAGTTCACATGTTGGAGACACCGTCGGGCCTCACTGCTGCGGCCCGGCCGGCGGAGCGGCCGTCGTGCCGCCCGTGAAGGCGGGAGTGGATGGGCGTGGAGACTCCGGGATCGCAGTCGTCGCTGCACCGGGCCAACCTCGAGCGGGTGGTGCGGGCGGTGCGCATGGCGGGCTCGCTCACCCAGGCGGAGATCGCCCGGAGCACGGGGCTGTCCGCCGCCACCGTCTCCAACATCGTCCGTGAGCTCAAGGACGGCGGGACCGTCGAGGTCACGCCCACCTCGGCGGGTGGCCGCCGGGCCCGCAGCGTCTCCCTGAGCGGGGACGCGGGCATCGTCGTCGGCGTGGACTTCGGCCATACCCATCTGCGCGTGGCCGTCGGCAACCTCGCCCATCAGGTGCTGGCCGAGGAGTCCGAGCCGCTGGATGTGGACGCGTCCTCCTCGCAGGGGCTGGACCGGGCCGAGCAGCTGGTCAGCAGGCTGATCGCGGCCACCGGACTGCGCCAGGACAAGGTCGTCGGCGTCGGCCTCGGGGTGCCCGCGCCCATCGATGTCGAGACCGGCACACTGGGCTCCACGGCGATCCTGCCGGGCTGGGCGGGCACCAATCCGCGCGATGACCTCGCCCAGCGGCTGGGGGTGCCGGTGCACGTCGACAACGACGCCAACCTGGGCGCTCTCGGCGAGCTGGTCTGGGGCTCCGGGCGCGGGGTCGCCGACCTCGCGTACATCAAGGTCGCCGACGGTGTCGGCGCCGGTCTGGTGATCAGCGGACAGATCTACCGCGGCCCGGGCGGTACGGCGGGCGAGATCGGGCACATCACCCTGGACGAGTCGGGTCCGGTCTGCCGCTGCGGCAATCGCGGCTGTCTGGAGACCTTCACCGCGGCCCGCTACGTACTGCCGCTGCTCTACTCGAGCCACGGTATGGATCTGACCGTTGAACGCATGGTGCAGCTGGCCCGCGAGGGCGACCCCGGCTGCCGCCGGGTGATCGCGGACGTCGGGCGCCATATCGGCAGCGGAGTGGCGAATCTGTGCAATCTGATCAACCCGAGCCGTATGGTCCTCGGCGGCCAGCTCGCCGAGGCCGGTGAGCTCGTGCTCGCCCCGATCCGCGAGTCCGTGGCCCGCTACGCCATCCCCAGCGCCGCACGGCAGCTCTCGGTGATGCCCGGGGCGCTCGGCGGCCGGGCCGAAGTACTGGGCGCGCTGGCGCTGGTGCTGAGCGAGATGGGCGATTCGACCCTGCTGGACGGGGCTGCTGGGGCTGCTGGGACTGCCGGACCTGGTGGGGCGCCCGGTCCGACCGGTGGGGTTCCGGCCGGAGCGCCTGCCCTGAGCTGACCCGCTTTGTCCGGTCACGCTGCGTCTATGGGGCCTCGTCCGACTGCGTTCACTCAGATAACGAATGGCACCGTTGCCATCTCGTTAAGGATTTACTTCTTGACGCCATGCGGGCGGCCGAGTTGACTTCCAGCCACCTCGGCCGCGCGGACGCGGCCTCGTCAGGGAGGTCACCCCCAATATGAACGCAACGATGCGTCGCGTCGCCATCGCCAGCGCTGTCGTGTCCATGGCGGTCTCGCTCGCCGCCTGCGGTTCGGCCAAGGAAGCCGGCGACGACAAGTCGGATCAGAAGAAGAAGACCGGTCCCCTCACCATCGGCCTGCTCCTGCCCGAGGACCAGACCGCGAGATACGAGAACTTCGACCGTCCTCTGATCACCAAGAAGATCAAGGCACTCTGCGCCGAGTGCAAGGTCCTCTACGTCAACGCCAAGTCCGACACCGCGCTCCAGCAGCAGCAGGTCGACTCGATGATCACCAAGAAGGTCGACGCGATCATCCTGGACGCGGTGGACTCCGAGGCCATAGCCAGCTCGGTCAAGAAGGCCGACGAGGCCGACATCCCGGTCGTCGCCTACGACCGGCTCGCCCAGGGCCCGGTCTCCGGGTACACCTCCTTCGACAACGAGAAGGTCGGCAAGGTCCAGGGCGAGGCGCTGCTCAAGGCGCTGGGCGACAAGGCCAAGGACGGCAAGGTCGTCATGCTCAACGGCTGGGAGGCCGACCCCAACGCCGCCCTGTTCAAGAAGGGCGCGCTCTCCGTCCTCAAGGGCAAGGTCGACATCGGCAAGCAGTACGACGTCGACCGCTGGCTCGCGGACAAGGCCAACGAGGCCATGAACGGCGCCATTTCCTCGCTGGGCAAGAACAACATCGCCGGCGTCTACTCGGCCAACGACACCATGGCCGGCGGCGCGATCACCGCGCTCAAGAGCGGCGGTGTGGACCCGCTGCCCCCGGTCACCGGACAGGACGCCGAACTCGCCGGTGTGCAGCGCATCCTGGACGGCACCCAGTACATGAGCGTCTACAAGCCGTACGAGCCGGAGGCCACCGCCGCCGCCGAGATGGCCATCGCGCTCGGCCGCGGTGACAAGCCCAACGAGTCCAACACGGTGGACAGCCCGACCACCAAGGGGATCCCGGCGACGCTGATCACCCCGGTCTCGCTGACCAAGGACAACATCAAGGACACCGTCATCAAGGACGGTCTCTACAAGGTCGACAAGATCTGCACGGCCAAGTACAAGGCCGCCTGCGACGAGGCCGGTCTCCTCAAGTAGTAGCGCCCGGTGGGCCGCCCGCGATCCCGCGGGCGGCCTCCGACGGCCCCCCTGACACCCCCCAGCCGAGGGGAGAGAGCGCTCTCCCCTCCGTCATGCAGCAGGGCTCATCCTGCCCGGAACGGAGATGGCCATCGTGCCGAACGAACCCGTGTTGGCGTTGCGCGGGATCTCCAAGCGATTCGGCGCTGTCCAAGCGCTGAGCGACATCCACCTGGAGGTCCATGCCGGTGAAGTTGTCGCCCTGGTGGGCGACAACGGCGCGGGCAAGTCCACCCTCGTCAAGTCCATCGCCGGCGTCGGCCCCGCCGACGAGGGCGTCCTCGCCTGGCAGGGCCGGGCGGTCCAGATCAACCGGCCGCATGACGCCCAGGAGCTGGGCATCGCGACCGTTTACCAGGACCTCGCCCTCTGCGACAACATCGACGTGGTCGGCAACCTCTTCCTCGGCCGGGAGATCCTGCGCGGCGGGGTGCTGGACGAGGTCGAGATGGAGCGCCGGGCCCGTGAGCTGCTCCAGACCCTGTCGATCCGGATCCCCAGTGTCCGGATCCCGATCGCCTCGCTCTCCGGCGGTCAGCGGCAGACCGTCGCCATCGCCCGCTCGATGCTGGGCGAGCCCAAGCTGGTGATCCTGGACGAGCCGACCGCCGCCCTGGGCGTCGAGCAGACCGCCCAGGTGCTGGACCTGGTCGAGCGGCTGCGCGAGCGCGGTCTGGCCGTGATCCTGATCAGCCACAACATGGCCGACGTCAAGGCGGTCGCGGACCGGGTGGCCGTGCTGCGCCTGGGCCGCAACAACGGCACCTTCGACGTCCGTTCCACCTCTCAGGAAGAGATCATTTCCGCCATCACCGGCGCCACGGACAACGCCGTGACCCGCCGCAAGGCGCGCAGCGGGGAGGTCGCGAAGTGAGCACCAACGTCCGCAAGAACAACGGCGGCAGTCACGCGAAGCGCGGTCCGGCCGACGCCAATCCGGTCGCCAAGGACGCGGTCACCGCCGTGGACCCGCGGCTGCTGGTGCGTCAGGAGGGCTTCCGGGGCTATCTGACCGAGTTCAGCCGCAAGATGCGCAGTGGTGATCTGGGCGCCGTCCCGGTCATCGTCGGCATCGCCATCATCTGGGCGGTCTTCCAGTGGCAGGACAGCGCCTTCCTCTCGCCCAAGAACCTCTCCGATCTGTCCATCCTGATCGGTGGCACCGGCATGATCTCGGTCGGGATCGTGTTCGTCCTGCTGCTGGGTGAGATCGATCTCTCCGTCGGCTCGATCAGCGGTCTGGCCGCGGCCACCCTCACGGTGCTCAATGTGAACCACGGGGTGCCCGAGGGGATAGCCGTGGTCGCCGCCCTGGGCGCCGGTGCCATCCTCGGCGCGCTCCATGGATTCTTCTTCGCCAAGATCGGCGTCCCGGCGTTCGTGGTCACCCTGGCCGGTCTGCTGGCCTGGAACGGACTGATGCTCCAGGTCCTGGGGACCACCGGAACCATCGGCATCGACGACGACAGCTTCATCCGCACCCTCACCGATCACTACTTCACCCAGCTGGTCGCCGCGTACGGGGCGGCGACGGTGGCGGTGGCGGGCTTCTTCCTCGCCCAGTTCGCGGACGCGAGGCGGCGCAAGACGGCCGGTGTCCCGTCCCGGCCGCTGAGCGAGATCCTGCTGCGCACCGTAGTGCTGGCCGCGATCGTCTTCACGGCGGCATGGCGGCTGAACGAGTACAAGGGTCTGCCGCTCGGCCTGGTGATCTTCGTGCTGGTCCTGGTGCTGCTGGACTTCGTGGTCCGCCGCACCGCCTACGGCCGCAAGGTGATGGCGCTCGGCGGCAGCGTCGAGGCGGCGCGCCGCGCGGGCATCAATGTCGTGGCGGTGCGGATGTCGGTCTTCGCCCTCTCCGGGTTCATGGCCGCCTTCGGCGGTCTCATGATCGCCTCCCGGGTCGGCTCCGCCAGCCAGCAGGCCGGTACCGGCAACCTGCTGATGGAGGCCATCGCGGCCGCGGTCATCGGTGGCACCAGCCTCTTCGGCGGCCGGGGCTCGGTGTGGTCGGCGATGCTGGGCATGCTGGTCATCGGCTCGATCTCGTCCGGGATGAACCTCCTGGGCGTGGCCAACTCGGTGCAGTACATGATCACCGGTGGAGTGCTGCTGGCCGCCGTCGTGATCGACTCGGTGTCGCGCAGAACACAACGCTCCGCCGGCCGCGGCTGATCCGCCGCACCGGAGGACCATGAGCCCGGTACCGCCCCGCGGGGCGGTACCGGGCTCGTCCGTTCGCGTGACCGACATCGCATGGGCCGGGGTCTTCGGCACTGGGCGGAACACTAGACTCGGGCGGACCGGCAAGGCTCGATGGAGACGCTCGAAGCAAGGAGGCACGGGTGCTGCTGACCCGCATCAGGGGACCGCGCGATCTGGACCGGCTCGCTCCGGAGGAGCTGAACCAGCTGGCCGCGGAGATCCGCACCTTCCTCGTCGACGCCGTCTCCAAGACCGGTGGCCACCTCGGCCCCAACCTCGGTGTGGTCGAGCTGACGATCGCCCTGCACCGGGTCTTCGAATCGCCCCGGGACAAGGTGCTGCTGGACACCGGCCACCAGTCCTACGTCCATAAGCTGCTCACCGGCCGCCAGGACTTCTCCCGGCTCAAGAACAAGGGCGGGCTGTCCGGTTACCCCTCGCGCGAGGAGTCCGAGCACGACGTCATCGAGAACAGCCACGCCTCGACCGTCCTCGGCTGGGCCGAGGGCCTGGCCAAGGCCAACGAGCTGCTCGGCAAGCAGGACCATGTGGTCGCCGTGATCGGCGACGGGGCGCTCACCGGCGGAATGGCCTGGGAGGCGCTCAACAACATCGCCGCCGCCAAGAACCGCCCGCTGGTCATCGTCGTCAACGACAACGAGCGCTCCTACGGCCCGACCATCGGCGGGCTGGCCAACCACCTCGCCACGCTGCGCACCACCGACGGCTATGAGCGCTTCCTCGCCCGCGGCAAGGACCTGCTGGAGCGCACCCCGGTGGTCGGCCGGCCGCTCTACGAGACCCTGCACGGCGCCAAGAAGGGGCTGAAGGACTTCATCACCCCGCAGGGCATGTTCGAGGACCTGGGCCTGAAGTACGTCGGCCCGATCGACGGCCATGACATCGAGGCGCTGGAGTCCGCGCTCCAGCGGGCCAAGCGGTTCGGCGGCCCGGTCATCGTGCACTGCCTCACCGAGAAGGGCCGCGGCTACCAGCCCGCCCTCCAGGACGAGGCGGACCGCTTCCACGCCGTCGGCAAGATCCACCCGGACACCGGGCTGCCGATCTCCGCCTCCGGCGCCGACTGGACCTCGGTCTTCGGTGAGGAGATGGTCAAGCTCGGCGAGGAGCGCGAGGACATCGTCGCGATCACCGCGGCGATGCTGCACCCGGTGGGCCTGACCGAGTTCGCCAAGCGGTTCCCGGACCGCGTGTACGACGTCGGCATCGCCGAGCAGCATGCGGCGGTCTCGGCGGCGGGGCTGGCGACCGGCGGGGTGCACCCGGTCTTCGCCGTCTACGCCACCTTCCTCAACCGCGCCTTCGACCAGGTGCTGATGGATGTGGCGCTGCACAAGTGCGGTGTCACCTTCGTCCTCGACCGGGCCGGGATCACCGGTACCGACGGGGCCTCGCACAACGGCATGTGGGACATGTCGATCCTCCAGGTGGTCCCCGGGCTGCGGATCGCCGCCCCACGCGACGCCGACCAGGTCCGCGCCCAGCTGCGCGAGGCTGTCCAGGTCGATGACGCGCCGACCGTGGTGCGCTACTCCAAGGGCGCGGTGGGCCCGGCGGTGGCCGCCGTGGGCCGGATCGGCGGGATGGACGTGCTGCGCGAGCCCGCGCGGGCCGACCGCGAGCGGCCCGATGTGCTGCTGGTCTCGGTCGGCGCGCTCGCCCCGATGTGTCTGGAGGTCGCCGACCTTCTCGACAAACAGGGCATTTCCACTACGGTCGTGGACCCGCGCTGGGTCAAGCCGGTCGACGAGGAGCTGCCCGCGCTCGGCGAGCGCCACCGCGTCGTCGTCACCGTCGAGGACAACAGCCGGGTCGGCGGTGTGGGTTCCGCCGTCGCCCAGGCGCTGCGCGACTCCGGCGTCGATATGCCGGTGCGCGACTTCGGCATCCCGCCGCGCTTCCTGGACCACGCCTCCCGCAAGGAGGTCATGGCCGAGATCGGGCTGACCGCACCGGATATCGCCCGCCAGGTCACCGGTCTGGTCTCGCGGATCGGCAACCGCGACGAGAGCGACTCCGCCGAGTCCGCCGGAGCGACCGGATCGGACCGGGACGCGACGGTGTCCCGGTCGGCCTCCGCCGCCGAGCCGGTGCGCGACTAGGCCCTGGCCGCCGGCGCCACCGCGGCCGCTCACCGTCCGCCACGCCTCATCGGGCCGGTCGGAGCCTCGTGCTCCGACCGGCCCAGCGCGTATCCCACGGGCCCGCCCCATCGGGTGAATCGGCGGGGGCCGGAGTGTGCCCCCGCCCCGCTCCACGCCGGTTGGCTGAACCATGGGCGCGCACGGGGCACGGGCTGGCGTGGAGGTGGCACCGGTGAGCGAGCAGAGACCCGACGGCGGCTCCGCGGGACGCGGTGCCAAAGTCAAGGCCCGGCCGGACTATCTGCGGACCAAGTCCGTCGAGCGGTCCATCCAGGACACCGAGGAGCCCGAGCACGCGCTGACCCGGTCCCTGTCCGCCCTGGACCTCACCGTCTTCGGTGTCGGCGTCATCATCGGGACCGGCATCTTCGTCCTGACCGGAGCCGTCGCCAAGGAGCAGGCGGGCCCGGCGACCGCCCTCGCCTTCGTCGTCGCGGGCATCGTCTGCGCCCTCGCGGCCCTGTGCTACGCCGAGTTCGCCTCCACCGTGCCGGTGGCCGGGTCCGCGTACACCTTCTCGTACGCCTCGCTCGGCGAGCTGCCCGCCTGGATCATCGGCTGGGACCTGGTGCTGGAGTTCGCGCTCGGCACCGCCGTGGTCGCGGTCGGCTGGTCCGGCTATGTGCGTTCGCTCCTGGACAACGCCGGATGGCACCTCCCGCTCGCCCTCTCCGGCCCCGAGGCGGCCCACGGCTTCGCCTTCGACCTGCTCGCCTTCCTGCTGGTGCTCGTGCTCACCGCGATCCTGGTCATCGGCATGAAGCTGTCCGCGCGGGTCACCTCCGCGGTGGTGGCGGTGAAGCTCACCGTGGTGCTGCTGGTCATCATCGCGGGCGCGTTCTTCATCAAGCCCGGGAACTACGACCCGTTCGTCCCCGAGGCCCAGGGCACGGTCGCGGGCTCCGGGCTCAGCGCGCCGCTGATCCAGCTGATGTTCGGCTACGAGCCGACCACCTACGGCGTGCAGGGCATCTTCGCCGCCGCCGCGGTGGTCTTCTTCGCCTTCATCGGCTTCGACATCGTGGCCACCGCCGCCGAGGAGACCCGCAATCCACAGCGCGACATGCCGCGCGGCATCCTCGGCTCGCTCCTCATCTGCACCGTGCTGTACGTCGCGGTGTCCATCGTGGTCACCGGGATGCAGAAGTACACCGAGCTGTCCGTCGACGCCCCGCTCGCCGACGCCTTCAAATCGACCGGCCATCCCTTCTACGCGGGTCTCATCAGCTTCGGCGCGGCCGTCGGCCTCACCACGGTGTGCATGATCCTGCTGCTCGGCCAGAGCCGGGTGTTCTTCGCGATGAGCCGTGACGGGCTGCTGCCGAGGGTCTTCTCCAAGGTGCATCCGCGGTTCGCCACGCCCTACCGGTCCACCATCCTGCTGGGCGTGGTCATCGCGATCGTCGCCGGGTTCACCAGCATCTCCGAACTGGCCGCGCTGGTGAACATCGGCACCCTCTTCGCCTTCGTGGTGGTCGCCCTCGGCGTGGTCATCCTGCGCCGCACCCGCCCCGATCTGCCCCGCGCCTTCCGCACCCCGTGGGTGCCGGTGCTGCCGCTGGTGTCGGTGGCCGCTTCCCTGTGGCTGATGCTCAATCTGCCCGCGGAGACCTGGGTGCGGTTCGGGGCGTGGATGGTCATCGGCTTCGTCGTGTACTTCCTCTACGGACGCCGCCACAGCCGGATGAACCTCCCGGCCCGCCGCTGACCCGTCAGCCGGCTCAGTCCGCTCAGCCCTCGGGGCGGACCGCCCGCGGGCCGACGACATCCGCGCCCAGCTCCCGCACCCGGGCGCGCAGGCCCCGGTCGGCGGTCGCCACCAGACACGGACGGCCCGGCTCCCGCTCCGCGACGATCTCCACGATCCGGTCGTCGCCACTGCCCGGCGCGGACTCCACCCGGACCCCGTCCACCGACTCCACCCCGCGGGCCGCGCCCTCGACCACCAGCACGAGGTCCAGCGGCGTACGGGTGGCCCACCCGGGGACACCCTCGCCCTCGGGAAGGCCGCCGAGCGTCAGGGCTGCCAGCCGGTCGCGCAGCCGCTCGGCCGCGCCACGGCGGTCGCGCCACCAGCCGTCGGGCACCGAACCGACCACGTTCGCCGCGTCCACGACCACCAGACCGGGGGCCGGGACGGGACCGGCGTCAGAACCGTTCATAGACCAGGCAAAATACTATGGACGGGGTGGGAACACGGCGTTCGGAGCCGGGGAAGGTTGGCGGCGGGCCATGGCGTTGCGGTTGCTCCGCGGCAAGGACGGCAGGCTCACGGCCTACGCACAGGTGGCGGGAGGTGTCGCCCGCTGGACCGAGGACCGTCCGGGAGGGCCGTCGTGGACGGGCCCCTGGCCGATAGCGGCCCCGGACATCGGCGCGGTGACGGTCGCTCAGGGTGCCGACGGCTATGCGCATCTGGTGGGGCTGCGGCGCAGACCCGGCCCGGAGGGCGAGCCACCACGGGTCGATGTGGTCCATGCCACCCAGTTCCAGACCGGCCGTCCGCTGACCGGGTGGCACACCCTCGGCACCCCGCACCCCAAGGACCGGGGCAAGGCGGCGCGCACCGGCGCCCCCGCCGTCGCCGTGGCCTCCTCGGGCGCGGTCCATGTCTTCGTCCGTAACGCCGGGCACGGGGTGAGCTGCCGCCGCCAGGACGCCAAGGGCGCCTGGGGCGGCTGGACCGATCTGAAGGGCAAGGACGTGCTCGACGGGCTGTCGGCCGCCGCGACCGCCGACGGACGGGTCGAACTCCTCGCTCCGGCCGGTGGGGGAGCCGCCCTGCGCTGGTACCAGCCGGAGCCCGGCGGCGCCCTGCGCCGCGGGGACGACATACCGGCGCGGGTCCAGGCGTGGTCCGCCTCCGCCGTGGAGAGCAGCCGGGACACGGTCACCCACTACTGGCGGGACGCGGACGGCGGCGGGCTGCATGCCTGGCGCCCGGACACCGAAGCCACCGCGCCCCTGGGCGGGGAGGCGGGCTCGGGGCCGGTCGCCGTACTCCGCGCGCCGGTGGACGGCCACGACTGCACCGTGCTGGTCCACCGCGACACCGGGAGCGGACGGCTGTCCGTCGCCGCCCATCCGACGGAGGACGAGGCGGCGGGTGTGTGGTGGACGCCGTCGGGCGAACAGGGCGCCCACGACCCGGCGCTGGCCCTCGACGGCCTCGGCCGGGTGGTGCTGGCCGCCGTCTCGCTGGACGGCGCGCTGCTGGTGGCCCGTCAGAAGACCGACGAAGGCGGACTGGCCCTCCGGGCCTGGACCCGCGTCGGAGGCCGCTGAGCGGCCGCTGGAGGCCCGGGAGCCACCCGGAAAACGCCGACGGGCGCCGGACGGATCGTCAGGGATCCGTCCGGCGCCCGTGGATCGGGGCCGGGACACCGGCCGCCGGGTCCTCGGTACTACGCCGGGACGCTGGCCACGCCCGGGGCCAGGAACCTCTTCCCGTTCACCCGCTCCGAGACGCCCTCGCGGTCCAGGTACGGGGTGATGCCGCCCAGGTGGAAGGGCCAGCCCGCACCGGTGATCAGGCACAGGTCGATGTCCTGCGCCTCGGCGACGACGCCCTCGTCGAGCATCAGGCCGATCTCCTTCGCGACGGCGTCCAGCACCCGGTCGCGCACCTGCTCCTCGGTCAGGACGGTGTCGCCCTGCACCATCAGCGCGAGCACCTCCGGGTCCAGCTCCGGCTTACCGGAGTCATGGACGTAGAAGCCGCGCTTACCCGCCTCGACCACGCGCTTGAGGTTCTCCGAGACCGTGAAGCGGTCCGGGAACGCGCCGTGCAGGGTCTCGGAGACATGGAGACCGATGGCCGGGCCGACCAGCTCCAGCAGCACCAGCGGGGACATCGGCAGCCCGAGCGGCTCGATGGCCCGCTCCGCCACGTCGACCGGGGTGCCCTCGTCGATGACGTTCTGGATCTCGCCCATGAAGCGGGTCAGGATCCGGTTGACGACGAACGCCGGGGCGTCCTTGGTCAGTACGGCGGTCTTCTTCAGCTTCTTCGCCACACCGAAGGCGGTGGCCAGCGCCGCGTCATCGGTCCGCTCACCGCGGACGATCTCCAGCAGCGGCAGCACGGCGACCGGGTTGAAGAAGTGGAAGCCCACGACCCGCTCGGGGTGCCTGAGCTGGGAGGCCATCTCGGAGACCGACAGCGAGGAGGTGTTGGTGGCGAGGATGGCGTGCTCCGGCACGACCGCCTCGACCTCGGCGAACACCTTCTGCTTGACGCCCATCTCCTCGAAGACGGCCTCGATGACGAAGTCGGCGTCACCGAACGCGGCGGCCTTGTCCAGGGAGCCGCTGACCAGGGCCTTGAGGCGGTTGGCCTTGTCCTGGTTGACCCGGCCCTTGAGCAGCAGCTTGTCGATCTCGCCGTGGACATAGCTCACGCCCTTGTCCACACGCTCCTGGTCGATGTCGGTCAGCACGACCGGCACCTCCAGACGGCGGGCGAACAACATCGCCAGCTGCGAGGCCATCAGACCGGCGCCCACCACGCCCACCTTGGTGACCGGGCGGGCCAGCGACTTGTCCGGCGCACCGGCCGGGCGCTTGCCACGCTTCTGCACCAGGTTGAAGGCGTAGATACCGCTGCGCAGTTCACCGCCCATGATCAGGTCGGCCAGCGCCTTGTCCTCGGCGTCGAAGCCGCGGGCCAGGTCGCCGTTGCGGGAGGCGTCGATGATGTCCAGCGCGCGGTACGCGGCCGGGGCCGCCCCGTGCACCTTGCTGTCGGCGATGGCGCGGCCGCGTACGACCGCCTCGTGCCAGGCGTCGCCGCGGTCCACCTCGGGCCGGGCGATCTCGATCTCGCCCCTGAGGACGGCCGCGGTCCAGATCAGCGACTGCTCCAGGAAGTCCGCGCCCTCGAAGATCGCGTCCGCGATCCCGAGCTCGTAGACCTGCTGCCCCTTGAGCTGCTTGTTCTGGTTGAGCGAGTTCTCGATGATCACCGAGACCGCGCGGTCGGCGCCGATCAGGTTCGGCAGCAGTGCGCAGCCGCCCCAGCCGGGGACGAGGCCGAGGAAGACCTCGGGCAGCGAGAACGCGGGCAGCGCGGCCGAGACCGTGCGGTAGGTGCAGTGCAGCCCGACCTCGACACCGCCGCCCATCGCCGCGCCGTTGTAGTACGCGAAGGTGGGCACGGCCAGCGAGGACAGCCGCTTGAAGACCGCGTGGCCGCCCTTGCCGATGGCGAGCGCGTCCTCGTGGCTCGCCAGCAGCTCCACGCCCTTGAGGTCGGCGCCGACGGCGAAGATGAACGGCTTGCCGGTGAGGCCCACGCCGACGATCGTGCCGTCGGCCGCCTCCTTCTCGACCTGGTCGAGCGCCGCGTCGAGGTGGGCGAGCGAGGCCGGGCCGAAGGTGGTCGGCTTGGTGTGGTCCAGGCCGTTGTCCAGGGTGATGAGCGCGAAGCGGCCCGCGTTCTGGGGGAGGTCGAGGTGGCGGACGTGCGCCTGGGTCACGACCTCGTCCGGGAACAGCTCGGCGGCTCCCTTGAGAAGCTCTGCGGTGGTGGTCACTTGTTCCCCTCGAAGTGCGGGTTCTCCCAGATCACCGTGGCGCCCATGCCGAAGCCGACGCACATGGTGGTGATGCCGTAGCGGACCTCGGGCTGCTCCTCGAACTGCCGGGACAGCTGGGTCATCAGCCGGACGCCGGAGGAGGCGAGCGGGTGGCCGTAGGCGATCGCGCCGCCGTACTGGTTGACGCGCGGGTCGTCGTCGGCGATGCCGTAGTGGTCCAGGAAGGACAGCACCTGGACCGCGAACGCCTCGTTGACCTCGAACAGACCGATGTCGTCGATGGTCAGCCCCGCCTTGGCGAGGGCCTTCTTGGTGGACGGGACCGGGCCGTAGCCCATCACCTCGGGCTCCACGCCCACGAAGGCGTAGGAGACCAGCCGCATCTTCACCGGGAGCCCCAGCTCACGGGCGAAGTCCTCGGAGGCCAGCAGCGAGGCGGTGGCGCCGTCGTTGAGACCGGCGGAGTTGCCCGCGGTGACCCGGCCGTGCGGACGGAACGGGGTCTTCAGCGAGGCCAGGTTCTCCAGTGTGGTGCCCGGGCGCATCGGCTCGTCGGCGGTGGCCAGACCCCAGCCGGTCTCGCCGCCCTCCGGGCTGGTGCGGCGCACCGAGATGGGCACCAGGTCCTGCTGGATCTTGCCGTTGGCGTACGCCTTGGCGGCCTTCTCCTGGCTGCGCACCGCGTACTCGTCGGCCCGCTGCTTGCTCAGGTGCGGCAGCCGGTCGTGGAGGTTCTCCGCGGTCATGCCCATGAACAGGGCCGACTCGTCGACGAGCTTCTCCGAGACGAAGCGGGGGTTGGGGTCGACGCCCTCGCCCATCGGGTGGCGGCCCATGTGCTCGACACCGCCCGCGACCACCGCGTCGTAGGCGCCGAAGGCGATGGAACCGGCGGTGGCGGTGACGGCGGTCATCGCACCGGCACACATCCGGTCGATGGAGTAGCCGGGGACGGACTGGGGCAGCCCCGCGAGGATGCCCGCGGTACGGCCGAGGGTCAGGCCCTGGTCGCCGATCTGCGTCGTCGCGGCGATGGCCACCTCGTCGATGCGCTCCGGCGGCAGATCCGGGTTGCGGCGCAGCAGCTCCCGGATGCACTTGACGACCAGGTCGTCGGCGCGGGTCTCGTGGTAGATGCCCTTCGGGCCCGCCTTGCCGAATGGGGTGCGGACGCCGTCGACGAAGACGACGTCCCTAGCGGTACGAGGCACGTTGGCTCTCCTCCAGGTGCGGGATGGCACTGCTGCGGGGGCACGCCGGTGAGGGCGCGCGTCCACACCCTCATGCTACTTATGAGTAACCACGGTGCCCAGTCCCCGCCGCCGGAGCGTCGAACGTCACAGACCCGAGCGGCCGCACCCCTCGCCGATCGCCGCGCCGCACCTCAGTCCGGGGTCGCCTCCAGGGCGCCGGTGAGCACCTCCGCCACCTGGTCGATCTGCCAGGCGCGGGCGCCGTGACCGGCCAGCACGGTGGCGACGGCCGCCGTGCTCGGCTCCTCCGGGGGCTCCCAGCACAGCCGCCGCACGGTGTCCGGGGCGATCAGGTTCTCCTGGGGCAGATTCAGCTGTTCGGCCAGCGCGGTCACCGCGGCGCGGGCCGCGGCCAGCCGCGCCGCCGCGATCGGGTCCTTGTCGGCCCAGGCCCTCGGCGGCGGGGGGCCGGCCACCTGCTGGCCCGGCTGCGGGAGCTCCGCCTCCGGCAGCTCCCGCGCCCGGTCCACCGCGGCCTGCCACTGCTCGAGCTGGCGGCGGCTCATCCGGTGGCCGAAACCGTTGAGCGCGGACAGCGCCCGTACGCTGGTCGGCACCGTGAGCGCGGCCTCGACGATCGCCGCGTCCCCCAGCACCTTGCCCGGGGAGACGTCGCGGCGCTGGGCGATCTGGTCCCGGGCCGTCCACAGCTCGCGCACCACGGCCATCTGCCGACGCCGCCGGACCTTGTGCATCCCCGACGTACGCCGCCAGGGGTCCTTGCGCGGCGGGGCGGGCGGGGCCGCGGCGATGGCGGCGAACTCCTGGTGCGCCCAGTCCAGCTTCCCCTGGCGGGTCAGCTCCTCCTCCAGCGCGTCGCGCAGGTCCACCAGCAGCTCCACATCGAGCGCGGCGTAGTGCAGCCAGGGCTCGGGCAGCGGGCGGGTGGACCAGTCGACGGCGGAATGGCCCTTCTCCAGGGCGTAGCCGAGGATGTTCTCGACCATGGCGCCGAGCCCCACCCGGGCGAACCCGGCCAGCCGGCCCGCGAGTTCGGTGTCGAAGAGCCGGGCCGGGACCATGCCTATGTCGCGCAGACACGGCAGGTCCTGGGTCGCGGCGTGCAGTACCCACTCGGCGCCGGCGATGGCGTCCCCCAGCCCCGAGAGGTCGGGGCAGCCGACGGGGTCGATCAGTGCGGTCCCCGCTCCGGCCCGGCGCAGCTGGACCAGGTAGGCCCGCTGTCCGTAGCGGTAGCCGGAGGCACGCTCGGCGTCGACGGCCACCGGGCCGTGGCCCGCGGCGAAGGCCGCCACGATCTCGGCGAGCGCGTCCGCGTCCGCGGTGACGGGCGGGATGCCCTCGCGCGGCTCCAGCAAGGGGACCGGCGCCGGGGGGAGGTCGTCCGGAGGAGCGCCCCCGGTGGTTCGCAGTGTCGTCTCTGCTGCGGTCTCTTGGGCGTCGGTCACCTGTCAAGGGTAGCTGTGCACGCCGGGTACGCAGGGCGCCCGTCGACGGAACGTTCCGTCGACGGGCGCGGAGAGTGGCGGGGCGGTGGCGGCCGGGCGGGTGGATACGGCTCAGTGGATGATCCCGGTACGCAGCGCGACCGCGACCATTCCGGCCCGGTCGCCGGTGCCCAGCTTGCGGGCGATCCGGGCGAGGTGACTCTTGACGGTGAGGGCGGACAGGCCCATCGAGACGCCGATGGCCTTGTTGGACTGGCCCTCCGCAACCAGCCTCAGCACCTCGACCTCACGGCCCGACAGCTCCCGGTAGCCCCCGGGGTGGCCGGGCGTGCCCGGCGGGCGGCGGTGCATCCGGGCGGCGGCGCCGAGCGGCGCGGCGCCCGGACGGCCCGGGATGCCGAGGTTGGTGCGGGTGCCGGTGACGACGTAGCCCTTGACCCCTCCGGCCAAGGCGTTGCGCACGGCGCCGATGTCGTCGGCGGCGGAGAGGGCGAGGCCGTTCGGCCAGCCCGCGGCCCGGGTCTCGGACAGCAGGGTGAGGCCGGAGCCGTCGGGGAGGTGGACATCGGCGACGCAGATGTCCCGGGGGTTGCCGATTCGGGGACGGGCCTCCGCGATGGACGACGCCTCGATGACGTCGCGCACCCCTAGGGCCCACAGATGACGGGTGACGGTGGAACGAACGCGGGGGTCGGCGACGACGACCATGGCCGTCGGCTTGTTCGGGCGATAGGCGACCAGGCTGGACGGTTGCTCGAGGAGAACAGACACCAGGCCTCCTGGGAAGTGGTGGGACGGGTCACCACGTCCTTCGGCACCGATACCGTCGGGCTTTAGAGAATGATCACGATTTGGTGAGTAACAATTCGGGCAATTAGGACGGCTTTTCGATCAATGACGTTCTTTTTGGGGCCCGCTTCCCCTCCGGGGCGCCACAGTCCCGGCCGTGGTCGGCCCGAAGGGGCGCGACCCGGTCGAACGGGAGAGCGTGGCGGCCCCGGCGATCAGCGTGGCCGGGGGCCCCGGCGCTGGGGGAGCGAGACGATGCCCGCCTCGGTGGCCCCCGCCGGGGGCAGACCCGCGATCTGGCACAGCAGATCGCACCAGGCGGCCAGATGTGCCCCGGTGTCCGGTACGCCCGGCTCCGCCGCGTCCCCGCCCGCCCGCTCCTCCGGGCGCCGCTGCCCGGAGTCGGCCGGTTCGGGGGCCGGGTGCTCCGAGGGGGTCCACGAGGCGCGGATCTCGATCCGGGTGGACGGCTCCCGCTCGCTCATCGCGCCGAAGTAGTGCGAGCTGGCGCGTGTCACCGTGCCGCTGGGCTCGCCGTAGGACAGCCCGCGCGCCTCCAGCGCGCCGGTCAGCCAGGACCAGCACACCTCTGGCAGCAGCGGGTCGGCCGCGATCTCCGGCTCCAGATCCGCGTGGACCAGTGTGACCAGGCGGAACGCCCCCTGCCAGGCGTCGTGCCCGGCCGGGTCGTGCAGCAGGATCAGCCGCCCCTCGGCCAGCTCCTCGTCCTCGTCCGCGCCGTCCTCGGTGACCACCGCCTCCAGCGCGTACGCATAAGGGGCGAGCCGCCGCGGGGGAGGGGTCGGGTCGAGCTCCACCTCCGGCCGCACCCGCACGCCGCGCAGCCCCGAAACGGCACGCCGGAAGGCGAGGGGGGCGCCCTCCCCACCCGCGTCCGCGCCGTCAGCCCCGTCAGCACCGTTCGAGAGGTGTCCTTGAACCGCTGCCATGCCCGGAAGACTAGGCGCATCGAGGGCCTCAACCGGGGAGGAACACCCGGGTTGGCGGGTCACTCGTTCGGCCCGTGCGAAGATTTGGGACATGAGCGCCACAGAGCGGCCCTCGGGCCAGCAGCAGACCGGCCGCGCCGCGGTCCGTGCCACCGCCGATTCGGCATTTCTGCGCGCCTGCCGGAGGGAGCCGGTGCCGCACACCCCGGTGTGGTTCATGCGGCAGGCCGGGCGCTCGCTGCCGGAGTACCGCAAGGTCCGTGAGGGCACCGCCATGCTGGAGTCCTGCATGCGGCCCGACCTGGTCACCGAGATCACGCTCCAGCCGGTCCGCCGCCACCAGGTGGACGCGGCGATCTACTTCAGCGACATCGTGGTGCCGCTCAAGGCCATCGGTCTCGACCTCGACATCAAGCCCGGGGTCGGCCCCGTCGTGGAGCGGCCCATCCGCAGCCGCGCCGATCTGGAGCGGCTGCGTCCGCTCGAACCGGACGATGTGAAGTACGTCACGGAAGCCATCGGGATGCTCGTCGGCGAGCTCGGCTCCACCCCGCTCATCGGTTTCGCGGGCGCGCCGTTCACCCTCGCCAGCTATCTCGTGGAGGGCGGTCCCTCGCGCAACCACGAGCACACCAAGGCCCTGATGTACGGCGACCCGGAGCTGTGGGCCGAGCTGCTGGACCGGCTCGCGGACATCACCGCCGCCTTCCTGAAGGTCCAGATCGAGGCGGGCGCCTCGGCGGTCCAGCTCTTCGACTCCTGGGTCGGCGCCCTGGCCCCGGCCGACTACCGCCGCAGTGTGATGCCCGCCTCGGCGAAGGTCTTCGACGCCGTCGCCGGTTACGGCGTACCGCGTATCCACTTCGGCGTCGGCACCGGTGAGCTGCTCGGGCTGCTGGGCGAGGCCGGGGCGGATGTCGTCGGTGTCGACTGGCGGGTGCCGCTGGACGAGGCCGCCCGCCGGGTCGGACCGGGTACGGCGCTCCAGGGCAATCTCGACCCCGCGGTGCTCTTCGCCCCGCACGAGGCGGTGGAGACCAAGGCGGCCGAGGTGCTGGACGCGGCGCGGGGCCTGGAGGGGCATATCTTCAACCTCGGTCACGGGGTGCTGCCCACCACCGACCCGGACGCGCTGACCCGGCTCGTGGAGTACGTCCACACCCGTACCGCGCGCTCGGTCTGACGGCAGGAACCATCGTGGGACGCCGCGCGTCGTTCCGATCATGAACGACTTGGACGCCGCCGCCGTCGAGGAGCTCGCCGGCACCTGGGACGAGATCCGCGAGGACTACGACAACACCGGGGACGACAGCTACGACCGGGCGGTGCTGGACTGTGCCGACCGGCTCGCCGCCGACCCGGGCGGTCCCTCGGCGTACGTCTGGACCCTGGGCCTGGTGATGATGGCGCCGTATGTCGGCTATCGGCTGGGCGATGGGGTGGTCCCCCGGGTGATGGAGGCCCTCGTCGCCGTCGACGGCGCCCTGCGGGACCGGCCCTGTGACCACGCCTCGCATCCCTTCCGGACGCACTACGACGAGAATGACGAGGAACTGGCCGACGAACTGCGGCTGATAGCCGACGAGTCGGCGGCGGAGGAGCCGTCCGCGCCGCGCGAGGAGTGGCGCTGTCCGCGCAATGTCGCCGGATTCGCGCGGATCGCCCGGGACATCGTGGACCCCGGCTCGGTGGACGACGTCCCGCCCCGGCTGCCGCTGGAGGCCCGGCAGAGGATCCATGACCTGTCGGCGCTTCTGGAGGGCTATCCCGAGACCGATGTCGACGACGAGGCGGCGTCGGCGGGATGGGACCTCAGCCTCGCCGAGGATCCGCTGGACAGGGCCGGGTGCGTCATGGTCGTCCGGGCGGTGACCTGGTACGTCGCCTCCGGGATGATCCGCACCAGGTCGGTCCTGGACGACCTGGTCGACGGGCTGGAGAAGGTACTGCCCGGGATCGCCGACGCCGAGTGCGGACACGAGACGCATCCGGAGCTTTCCGACAGTGGGCCGGAGGCCGCCGAACTGGGCGTCATCCTGAGCAGCCCCCGCGGGCGGGCCGTCTTCGAGCACCAGTGGGGGAACCGGGGGGCGCTGGAGGTCATGCTGTGCCCGGCCTTCATCGCCGGGCTCGCCAAGGAGTCGCTCACGCTGCTGCGCACCTGCCGCGAAGAACTCTTCGGCCACCGCGACACCTCCGCTCTGGACGCCGAATACCTCGGCCCGGACGGACGGCTGGAGATCGCGAAGGTCGTGGAGCGGATCGACTACAAGCCCTGGAACGAGCGGTACTCCCTGGACCTGGGGGTGTGGGCGGCCCGCCGGTACGTCCGGGCCACCGACGAGCGCGAACGGACCGTGCTGTTGCTGACCGTCGGGCAGACGACGCTGATCGCCTACCCGGACCCGCCGGTCTCGGTGCTCCGCGAGGTCGTGCCGGTGCTGCGGAGCGCCGTCGCCGCCCGGCCCGCGGAGCGGTGCGCACATCCGGCCCATCCGCCACTGGCCGGTGGTGGGTGGCGCGGAGGTCTGGCGCATCTGTACGCCCCCGAGGAGCACCCGGCGCCCGAGGACGTCCTCGGGCCCGAGTCCTGGACATGCCCGTGGTCCCTGGCCGAGTACGCGGAGGGCAGGCTGGCGTCCATGGCGGAGCTGGTGGACGAGGCCGACCCGGACGGCGGGGCCGCCTAGGCGGACTCCGCCGCCCGTACCGCCGCCACCGCCTGACGCGCCGCCACCTGCACCGGGTCCCACACCGGTGAGAACGGCGGGGCGTAGCCCAGGTCCAGTGCGGCCACCTGATCCACCGTCATCCCGGCGGTCAGCGCCACCGCCGCGGTGTCCACGCGCTTGCCCGCGCCCTCCCGGCCCACGATCTGCGTGCCGAGCAGCCGTCCCGTGCGGCGCTCGGCGAGCATCTTCACGGTCATCGGGCGGGCGCCGGGGTAGTACCCGGCCCGGCTGGTCGATTCGGCCGTGACGGTCACGAACCGCAGCCCCACGGCGTTCGCCTCGGCCTCCAGCAGTCCGGTGCGGGCGATCTCCAGATCGCAGACCTTGTTGACCGCCGTGCCCACGACCCCGGGGAAGGTGGCGTAACCGCCGCCCACGTTGGTGCCGATGACCTGACCCTGCTTATTGGCGTGGGTGCCCAGGGGGATGTGCCGGGTGCGGCCGGAGACCAGGTGGAGCACCTCGACGCAGTCGCCGCCCGCCCAGATGTGCTCATGGCCGCGGACCCGCATCGCCAGATCGGTCAGCAGCCCGCCGGACTCGCCAAGCGGCAGCCCCGCCTCCCGGGCGAGCCCGGTCTCCGGGACCACTCCGAGCCCCAGCACCACCAGTTCGGCCGGGTACTCGCTGACCTTGGTGGCCACACCCCGCACCCGGCCGTCCTCGCCGGTCAGCACCTCGGTGACCTCCGCCCCGGTGACGGTGTCGATGCCGAGTCCGGTCATCGCCTCGCGCACCAGCCGCCCCATATCGGGGTCGAGCGTGGCCATCGGCTGCTCGCCCCGCTCCAGGACGGTGACCCGGCAGCCGCGCTGGATCAGCGCCTCGGCCATCTCCACCCCGATATAGCCCGCGCCGACCACCACCGCGTGTCCGACATCGGTGCCCTCGAGGGTGTCCAGCAGGGCCCGGCCGTCGTCCAGGGTCTGCACCCCGTGCACCCCGGGCGCGTCGATCCCCGGCATCGAGGGGCGGCGCGGCCGGGCGCCGGTGGCGATCACCAGATCGTCGTAGCCGTACCAGCGTTCGCCGTCGCCGCGCGGCGTGAGATCCCGGACCAGGACCCGCTGTCCGGCCGGGTCGATCTCGAGGGCCTCGGTGCGCAGCCGGACGTCGATACCGCGGCCGCGGTGGGTCTCGGGCGTCCGGGCGATCAGGGCGTCGGGGCCGTCCACCTGGCCGCCGACCCAGTAGGGGATGCCACAGGCCGAGTACGAGGTGAAGTGGCCGCGCTCGAAGGCGAGGATCTCCAGATCGCCTCGGCTGCCGACTCTGCGTGCCTGGGACGCGGCGGACATCCCCGCCGCGTCGCCCCCGATGACCACCATCCGCCGCGCCGCCATGGCCCCTGCCCCTCCGCCGCCGTGTCTCCTCGACTCTGCCGGGACCACGCTACGTGCGGGCGAGGGCCCTGTGGGCGTGGCCGGTCGACGGTGATGAGCCGTGTCCGGCTTCGTTCCCGGGTGAACGGGGTGCCGTGGTGGCAGTCATGACATCACCCGCACGGAGGGCGTGGTGAACGCGGCGCACCCGCGTCCGGGGAGGCGACCGGCAGGTGCGCGGCCGTCATGACAGCGGCAGGCCGACATAGTTCTCGGCCAGTTCGGCGGAGGCGGTGGCGGAGGTGGCGATCCGGTCCAGCCGCGCGACCTGGAGACGGCCTTCGAACGGGCTCTGGTCCGGCCGCGGATGCAGGGTGTCCGTCAGGAAGGACGAGAACCGCTCGGCCTGCCACACCCGGCGCAGACAGGTCGCGGAGTAGCCGTCCAGCAGCTCGGTGGAGCCCGTGCGGTGGTGGTGGATGAGCGCGCGGGCCAGGGTGAGGACGTCGGAGACGGCCAGATTGAGCCCCTTGGCGCCGGTGGGCGGCACGATATGCGCCGCGTCGCCCGCCAGGAAGAGGCTGCCGTGGCGCATCGGCTCCTGGACGAAGCTGCGCATCGGGGTGACCGACACGGCGGTGATCGGACCGCGCTCCAGCGTCCAGCTCCCGCCCCCGTCCGCATCGGGGTCCACGCCCAGCCGGAGGCTCAGCTCGTCCCAGATCCGCTCATGGGGCCAGGCGGCGGGATCGGTGCCGTTCGGCACCTGGAGGTAGAGCCGGGAGACCCGCGGGGAGCGCATGCTGTGCAGCGCGAAGCCGCGCGGGTGCCGGGCGTAGATCAACTCCTCGCAGGACGGCGGCACATCGGCCAGCACCCCCAGCCAGGAGTACGGATGGTCCCGCTCGAAGGTGCGCACCCGGTCCGCCGGGACCGCCCGCCGGGCGATGCCGTGGAAGCCGTCGCAGCCCGCCACGACCGCGCAGACCAGGGTCCGTTCGCGGCCCTCGTGGTGGAAGCGGATCTCCGGTGCGGCGGAGTCCGGCTTCTCCACGGCCAGCGCCCGCGCCCCGAACAGCAGCGGCGGTCCGTCCTCGTCGAGCTGGAGCGCGATCAGGTCCTTGACCATCTCGGTCTGGGCGTAGACGGTCACCGACCGGCCGCCGGTGGCCGAGGGGAAGTCGACGCGGTGCCGACGGCCCTCGAAACGCAGCTCGATGCCGTGGTGGACCAGCCCCTCCCGGCCCAGCCGCGCGCCCGCGCCGCACGCACGCAGCGCGTCCACCGTGCCCTGCTCCAGGATCCCGGCCCGCTGGCGCCGCTCGACGTACTCGCGGTCCCGGCTCTCCAGCACCACACAGTCGATCCCCGCCCGGTGCAGCAGCCGGGCGAGCAGCAGACCGGCAGGCCCCGCGCCGATGATGCCGACGGTCGTGCGCATCGCTACGTCCCTTCGTCCGGGCCGGTGAGAGGTGAGACGGCCGCGCTCGTTCGCCTTGTTCGCCCAGTGAAACTTTGTTCATAATTGACGGCGTGATGAGTCTCAGTCCGGCGCCGCCGCCTGTCAATGGCCCCGTCGGCCCGCTCGAGCGCGGCCTCGCCGTGCTGCGCGAGCTGACCCGACTGGCCGCGTACGAGGGCGGTGCCACGGTCCGGCCCGGCGATCTCGTCCGTGGCACCGGGCTCGCCCGGTCGGTGGTCGACCGGGTGGTGGCCACTCTCGGTGAGCTGGGATACGTGGCCCTCGACGGGCGCGACATCGGCCTCGCGGCCCGGCTGATGGAGCTGGGCAACGGCTATCTCGCGGCCAGCGGACTGCCCGAGGCGCTCGGGCCGTTCGCCGAACGGCTCGCGGACCGGTTCGACGAATCGGTCTCGGTGGCCGTGCCCGACGGCGACGGAGTGCACTTCGTCGTCCAGGCGACCCGCCGCCGCACCATGTCCCTCGCCTTCCGGATCGGCGAACGGCTCCCCGCCGAGCGCTGCGCTCCGGGCGCGCTCTTCGCGGCGGACTGGGACGGGCGGACCTGGGCCGCCTGGCGCGCCCGCCGCGCCGACGACCCGCTGAACACCGCCTTCCCGGCCGTTCCGCCCCGCCGGACACCGGACGCCGAGTTCGAGGCCCGCGCCGAGGCCGCCGCCCGCGACGGCTGGTCCCTCGACGACCAGCTGATCGAACCGGGTCTGGTGGCGGTCTCGGTCCCGGTGCGGGACGCGGCGGGCCGTATCGTCTGCGCGGTCAATGTGGTCAGCCACACCAGCCGCCACGACGCCCTCTCGCTGCGCGCCGCCGTCCTGGGCCCGCTGCGGGCCGAACTCCCCGCGATGGAAGCGGCGTCGACCGCACCACGGGACAGCGGCGGCGCTCAGCCGTCCGGCCCGCCGGGCGCCATGGGGGAGGACCCCGCGCGGAGGGCCAAACGGGAGCGGGGGGCCGGGTTCCTCCAGTCCCTCGCCCGGGGGCTCGCCGTGCTGCGGGCCCTGGGCGCCGCCGACGCCGCCACCGGCGGGCTCTCCCTGACCGCCGTCGCCGAGGCCACCGGGCTGCCCCGGGCCACCGCCCGCCGCTCGCTGCTGACCCTCGTCGAGCTGGGCTACGCCGCCGCCGACCGGGGCTTCCGGCCGCTGCCGAAGGTGCTGGAGCTCGGCTACGCGCCCCTGGCCGCTCTCACCCTCACCGACCTCGCCGCACCGCATCTGCGCGAACTGGTCCGCACCGTCCAGGAGTCGGCGTCCCTGGCCGTGCTCGACGGCGCCGACATCCGGTACATCGCCCGAGTCCCCACCGGCCGCGTCATGAGTGTCAACATCACCGTCGGCACCCGCTTCCCCGCCTACGCCACCTCCATGGGACGGGTGCTGCTCGCCGGGCTGGACGAGCGGGCCCGCGCCGCGTACCTGGCGTCAGCGGATCCCCGGCGGCTGACCCGGCACACCGTGACCTCCGTGGCCGAGCTGGCCCGGCTGCTGAAGCGGACGGCGGCCGACGGACACGCGCTCGTCGACGAGGAGCTGGAGGAGGGGCTGCGGTCGCTCGCCGTGCCCGTACGGGACGCGGACGGGCGGGTGACGGCCGCGCTCAACGTGGCGACCCACGCGGGCCGCGGCACCGTGGAGAGCGCCCGCCGCGCACTGCTCCCGGCACTGCTCGCCGCCGCCTCCCGGATCGAAGCCGATCTGGCCGTGGCCGCCGCGTACCGCCCGCTCGCGACGGGCTCCCCGGACGCCACCCGGCCGCCGCGGCGCGGGCAGAGGGTCTGAGACAGTGGGGGCATGAGCGCAGCGAGCACCCCCGGGGCGGGGCGTACCGGCCATGTGGTCGTCATCGGCGGTGGGATCTCCGGTCTGGCGGCGGCCCACCGGCTGCTGGAGGCCGGGGCGCGGGTGACCGTCCTGGAGGCGTCGGAGCGGCTCGGCGGAAAGCTGCGCACGGGGGAGATCGAGGGCGTTTCCGTGGACCTCGGCGCCGAGTCGATGCTCGCCCGGCGGCCCGAGGCGGTGGAGCTGGCCCGCGCGGTCGGCATCGGCGACCGGCTTCAGCCCCCCGCGACCGCGAGCGCCTCCCTGTGGACGCGCGGTGAGCTGCTGCCGCTGCCCAAGGGCCATGTGATGGGCGTACCCGGCGATCTGGCGCCACTGGCCGACTCCGGGGTGATCTCCGCGGAGGGGCTCGCGCGGATCGCCCGGGAGGAGACCCTGCCGCCCGCCGAGGTCGGCGAGGATGTGGCGCTCGGCGAGTTCATCGCGGCGCGGCTCGGCCGGGAGGTCGTCGACCGGCTCGTCGAGCCGCTGCTCGGCGGGGTGTACGCGGGCGATGTCTACCGCACCTCGATGCGCGCGTCGGTGCCCACCCTCTTCGAGGTGGCCCGCTCCGGACGCCCGCTGACCGAGGGCGTACGGGAGCTGGTCGCGCGGGCCGCGAGCCGCCGGGGCGGCCCGGTCTTCACGGGTATCGACGGCGGTGTCGGACGGCTGCCGCTCGCGGTGGCCGACGCGGTACGCGCGGCGGGCGGTGAGATCCGCACCCACACCCCGGTACGGGAGCTGCGGCGGTCCGCCGACGGCTGGACCGTCGCCACCGACGCGGGCGCGCTCATGGCCGACGCGGTGGTGCTGGCCGCCCCCGCGCCCGCCGCCGCGCGGCTGCTCGCCGCCGACTCCCCGGCCGCCGCCGCCGAACTGGGCAGCGTCGACTACGCCTCCATGGCGCTGATCACCATGGCCTTCCGCCGCGCGGACGTCGACGCCCTTCCCCAGGGCAGCGGCTTCCTGGTACCGCCGGTCGACGGTCACACGATCAAGGCGGCCACCTTCTCCAGCCGCAAATGGGGCTGGCTGCGGGACGCGGCCCCTGATCTGCTGGTGCTGCGTACCTCGATCGGGCGGTTTGAGGACGAGGATGATCTGAAGCGCGATGACGCCGATCTGGTAGGGCTGTCGCTCGCCGATCTCGGCGAGGCGGCCGGTCTCGCCGCGCGGCCCGTCGCGTCCCGCGTCGACCGCTGGGACGGCGGACTGCCGCAGTACCCCGTGGGCCATCTGGACCGGGTGGCCCGCATCCGCGCGGAGGTCGCCAAGCTCCCCGGGCTGCGGGTGTGCGGCGCGGTCTACGACGGGGTCGGCATCCCCGCCTGCGTCGCCAGCGCCCGCCGGGCGGCCGAGGAAGTGCTGGAGCACACCGGGGCCACCCTGGGGCCGGGCGCCGGAGGCCGGGAGCGAGAATAGGGAGCATGACTGCTGCTCCTGACAAGACTCCCCACGCCGGTAAGAAGGCCAAGGACCTCAATGAGGTCATCCGCTACACCCTGTGGTCGGTGTTCCGGCTGCGCGATGTGCTGCCGGAGGACCGCACCGGCTACGCCGACGAGGTCGAGGAGCTCTTCGCCCAGCTCGCCGCCAAGGACGTCACCGTGCGCGGCACCTATGACGTCTCCGGGCTGCGGGCCGACGCGGACGTCATGATCTGGTGGCACTCGGAGACCTCCGACGCCCTCCAGGAGGCGTACAACCTCTTCCGCCGCACCCGGCTGGGGCGGGCGCTCGAGCCGGTGTGGTCGAACATGGCGCTGCACCGCCCGGCGGAGTTCAACAAGTCGCACATCCCCGCCTTCCTCGCGGACGAGCGGGCGCGCGACTACGTCAGCGTCTACCCCTTCGTACGCTCCTACGACTGGTACCTGCTGCCCGACGAGGACCGTCGCCGGATGCTCGCCGACCACGGCAAGATGGCGCGCGGCTTCCCGGACGTGCGGGCCAACACCGTCCCCTCCTTCTCGCTCGGCGACTACGAGTGGATCCTCGCCTTCGAGGCGGATGAGCTGCACCGGATCGTCGACCTCATGCGTCATCTGCGCGGCTCCGAGGCACGCCGCCATGTGCGCGAGGAGGTGCCGTTCTACACCGGGCGGCGCAAGGCCGTCACCGAACTGGTCGCCGGGCTCGCCTGACGGCGACGACGGCACCGCGCCCGGCACCTCGGGGTGCCGGGCGGCCGGGTCGGCGGAGCCTCACGGCATCCCGGGAAGCGCGGCGGGCCCTCTGCCGGAGTCCGGCAGCGGGGCCGGTTCCGGCTGTACGTCCGGCTCCGCGCGGCCCGCGCAGTCGGCGCTCCGGCCGGGGGTCTTCCCGGTCAGCAGATAGGTGTCGACATAGCGGTTGACGCAGGTGTTGGGGCCGCCCCACAGCCCGTGCGTCCCCGCGTTCCGCTCGGTCACCAGGGAGGAGCCGGGCAGCCGCCGCCACAGCTCCTTCGCCCCGGCGTAGGGCGTGGCCGCGTCGCGCTCGGCCGACAGCAGCAGCACCGGCGGCAGGGCACCGCTGCCCGGTGCGGCCGCCTTGCCGGTGGCGGCGCGCGCGCCGGTGCCGACGCCGATGTCCAGCGGTTGCTGATGCCCCGTCGGCCAGAACGCGCACGGCAGGTTCATCGCGACGTTGTCCCAGGTCTCGAAGGGCGCCCGGCGGGCCAGCACGGTGTTGTCGCGGTCCCAGGTGGACCAGGTGCGCGGCCAGGCCGCGTCATTGCACTCCACGGCCGTGTAGACGGCGTTGCCGTTCTCGTCCTCGGCCGCCGTGGCGGGGTCCGGTGCGGCCAGGTCGTTCAGCGGGGCGGGGTCGCTGCGCAGATAGGCGGCCAGCGCCCGGGCGCTCGGATCCCAGTAGGCGTCGTTGTAGCCGGTGCGCAGGAACGCGTTCTGGAGCTGGGCGGTGCCCACCGCGCCCGCGGGCTCCCGCGTCAGCCGCGCCCGCGCCTTCTCGTACGAGGCGAGCACCCGCGCCGCGGTGGTGCCGAGGTGGTAGACGTCGTCATGGCGGGCGGCCCAGGTGCGCCAGTCCCGCCAGCGGCGTTCGAAGGCGAGCGACTGCTCCAGGTTGTTGCGGTACCAGATCTGCCAGGGGTCGGGGTTGACCACGCTGTCGAAGACCATCCGGCGCACATGGCCGGGGAAGAGCGTCGCGTACACCGCGCCGTAGTACGTGCCGTACGAGGCGCCCATGAAGGTCAGCCGCCGCTCGCCGAGGGCGGCGCGCAGGACGTCGAGGTCACGGGCGTTGTTGAGGGTGGTGTAGTGCGCGAGCGCCGAACCCGCGCGGCGGGCGCAGCCCTTGGCGTAGGCCCGCGCCCGGGTCACCATGCGCCGTTTGAACCCCGCCGACGGAACGGGCGGGGAACTGGTGGGCGCCTCGGCGAAGGCCGTGGGCGACTGGCAGGACAGCGGTGCGGAGCGGCCGACGCCCCGGGGCGCGTAGCCGACGAAGTCGTACGCCTTCGCCACCCGCCGGAACTCCTCCTCGGCCGCGTACGAGGGGAACGACATCCCGGAGGCGCCGGGTCCGCCCGGGTTGTAGACCAGCGCCCCCTGGCGCCGGGCCTTGGGGCCGGTGGCGCGTACCCGGCTGACGGTGAGCGAGATCCGCGGGCCGTCGGGCCGGGCGTAGTCCAGTGGCACGGAGACCGTGCCGCAGGTGAGGGGGGCGGTCAGCTCCTCGGCGCGGGGGCAGCGACCGAAGTCGATCCCGCGGGCGGCGGCCCGCCGGGCGGCGCGCGCCACGCCCTGGGCCTCGGCGGCACGGCCGAGGGGAGCGGCGGCCAGCGTGGGGGACGCGGGCGCGGCGGACCAGGCGGGCGCGGCGGCCAGGGGAGTGGCGGCGGAGCCGGGCCCGGCGGTCCGGGCCCGGAGGGCGGCGGTGGCGCCGGTGGTGGCCGTGGTGGCGGCGCCGGTGGTGTGCGGGGCGGCGGGCCCGGCCAGCGGACGGCCGGTGGCCGGAGTGGCGAGCAGCGCGGTCATCCCCAGCGACAGGGAGAGCGGTCCGAGGATGCCGTACAGCACTGCTGCTCTCACAAGCCATCCCTTTCCGCGGTGCGCGATCATGCGTGACGCGATAAAAGGCATATTTCGTGCGGTGGTTGGCTGTGTAAAGCACCGCGCGGCGGTGTCGGGGTCATTGACCCCAATGCGCCTTCAGCGCCGCGCGCAGCGCGGGGTCGGTGAGCGCGGCGGTGCCGTGCACCGCGACCGCGGTGAGCAGCTCGTCGGCACCCCCGTCGTCGGCCGCGCTCCCGCCGTGCCGGGCCGCGGTCCGCCGCGGGGGGACGTCGATCCGGCCCAGCAGCTGCTGTCCGGCCGGGGACGCCCAGCGCGAGTAGGGGTGCGCCTCGACCCGGGCGATCACCAGACAGCTCGCGGTCAGGACCAGCGGCAGCACGAACCACGCCGCCACCGGCCCGTGCCCCGGCGCGGGCGGCACCAGCAGCAGCGCACCCGCCGCCGACAGCAGGACCAGCACACACGCCGCCCCGACCTGCCGTACCGCGGCGGCCACATTCGTCCGGGCGGCGGCGGAGACCGCGAGCCCCGCGCCCACCAGCCGGTCGGCGAGCGCCCGTACGGGCTCGGCGGTGGCGAGCGCGGTCCGGACGGCCGGTACGGGCGACTGGCCGTCCGGACCTATCGCGGAGATCACCGAGCGCTCCAGATCGTCGCGGCCCTCGGGGTCCACCACCGTGACCCAGCCGGTGTGCGCGAGCAGCAGACGGCGCTCGCGGTACATCGTCACCAGCGCGAGGTCGCCGACCCGGCGCGGACCGCCCGCGAGGAAGGCCGTCTCGTACAGGCCGAGCGCCGCGCGGCCCGCGGCCGGGCCGGGGTCCGCCTCGGGGAGGGGGTGGGCGGCGGCGACCGCGGCCCGGCACAGCCGGGCGCAGCTGACCACCGCGACACCCCAGGCGACAAGCAGGAACGGGACCCACACCATGGCCGAGTTCTACTGGACCCGGCCCGTGCGCGCCACGGTTTTCACGATGTGGAACGGCACGGGCGGCCGGGGGCCGTCTCGCGGTGGTGTCCGCACCGCGCCGCTCCGGGTGGCTCAGCCGCCTCCCCCGCAGCCCCCACCGCCTCCGCAGCTGGAACCGCCCCCGCAGCTGGAACCACCGCCGCAGCTGGAACCACCGCCGCAGGAGGAGGCGCTGCCGCAGGAGGACCCGCCGCACCCCGAACCGCCTCCGCCGCACCATGAGCCGTCGGAGGAGTCCACCACGGAGAAGCTGACGTCCCCGCCGGGGCCGCCCGACGCGCCGACCGAGCTCCGGCCCGCCTCCAGCAGCTGGTCCCGCAGCACCTGGTCCTCGGCCAGGGCGAGCGCGCCGCCCAGCGCGACGGCGGCCGCCACGGCGGCCACGGCCTGGGTGTCGTACGGAGCGTGGCCATGGCCCGGCCCCGTGCCCGACGGCGCGAACTGCCCCGACCGGTCGTCCGGCACGGGGGTGGCCGTGGGAGCCGTCCTGGCCTCGGACGCGTACGACCGCAGCGCCCGCTTCCCGGCGCCGGTCACCCGGCGCTTGCCCACACCCGCGCAGATCGCTCCGCCCACGAAGCCCAGGAACAGCGCGGGCAGGACCTTGAAGATGAACGGCACCCGGTACGAGTCGAGGTCCTGCGCCAGCGTCACCCAGAAGCTTCCGAACAGCGCCAGCACACAGGCGACGAGCTGCCATACCGCCCAGCGCCGCCAGAAGCGGATGCGCTCGGGCCGCGCCATCAGCCCGCGCCGCGCCAGCTCGTCGCCGATCGCCTGCACCTCCGCCGTGCGCATCAGCTCCCGGCGCAGCAGGGCCAGTCCGCCGTGCGGGGAGCGGGCGCAGAGCGTCAGCAGCGCGTTCTCGACGGGGTGGCGGGCGACCGGCTGCCGTACCGAGACCAGCCCCGGACCACCGACGGCCAGCCGTCCGTCGCTGTGCATCGTGCTGATGACGGTGTCCGCCACCCGGCCGGGCCCGCCCGCCAGGAACGCCGCCTCCAGGACGTCCCGGGCCCGGGTGGACACCGGCCCCCCGGCCGAGTCGCGGGAGCGGACCGTGCCCACGATGAGGGTCGTCATGGAGACCGCGACCGCCACGTACACCAGGATCACTGCCGTCACCATGTCCCTCACCTTCCGCTCAGGGCGTGGCGTACGGCACGGGCGAAGCGCGCCGCGGGGTTCACCGGCAGCGGGGCGGGGCCCGACCGCTCCTTCCACCACTGGGTCAGCCGCCGCCGCGCCGCCGGGTCCCGGGGCAGGTCGTCGGCGAGCAGGTACTCGGCGAACGACAACGCGTCGCGGCGGTAGCCGCCGGCCATCGGGCGGCTGTCCGCGTACTCCAGGAACGCCGGGCGGAACCCGTCGCCCAGGATCTCCGGCAGCTCGGGCGCCACATGGGCGATCACCGAGGTCCGCTTGGCCGTCAGCGCCCTGCTCTGGACGCGCAGCCGCCGCCGGTCGAAACCCTCGGGGGCCGGAGTGCCCGCGACGAGCGCGGACAGCAGGGAGGTCTGGGTGAGCGCGAGCCGCTGCCGGGCGGCGTCGAGCGCGGTCCCGCCGGGCCCGTCCACCGCCGGGGCGTCGGAAGCCCGCGGGGCCGCGGGCCTCGGGGCGGTGCCCGCCGCCATGACCGCGCGGATCGCGTCGAGTTCGCCCGCCAGCTCCTCGGCAGCCGGGAAGTCCTCGTCGCGCTCCAGCAGCACACCGGGCGGTGCCGTGCGGGTGCACAGCTCGGCGAGGACGTCCAGCACGGGCTGGGTCACCGGATGGGCATGGCTGTCGTGCCACACCCCGTCCCGTTCCACCCCGCCCGCCACATGGACGTAGGCGATGGCCTCGGTCGGCAGCTCGTCCAGGGCCTTGGCCGGGTCCTCGCCCCGGTTGACGTGGTTGGTGTGCAGATTGGCGACGTCGATCAGCAGCCGTACCCCGGTCCGCTCCACCAACTCGGCCAGAAAACGCCCCTCCGTCATCTCCTCGCCGGGCCAGGAGATCAGCGCCGCGATGTTCTCCAGCGCGAGCGGCACCGGCAGGGCGTCCTGCGCGATCCGCACGTTCTCGCAGAGCACGTCGAGCGCGTCCCGGGTGCGGGGCACGGGCAGCAGATGCCCCGCCTCGATCACCGGCGACGCGGTCGTCGGACCCCCGGCCCGTACGAACGCGATGTGCTCGGTGACCAGCGGGGCGCCCAGCGCCTCCGCCCGCTCGCCGAGTGCCTCGAGCCGCTCGGGATCGGGCCGTTCGGCACCGCCCAGGCCCAGGGAGACGCCGTGCGGCACCACCGTGGTCCCGCGCTCCCGCAGCTGCTCCAGCGCGTCGGGCAGATGGCCGGGACAGATGTTCTCCGCGACCACCTCCACCCAGTCGATCCCGGGCAGTCCCGCGATCTCATCGGCGATTTCCGGTCGCCAGCCGATTCCGGTACCGAGGCGCACCATGCTCCCCCTCCTCGTTCCGTCCCGCGTCCCGCGCGGGTGTTCTCGCGTGCCGGGGTAATGACCCCACAGGGAGAGGACGAACCCCGGGCCCCTACGGTTCAGAGCTTCATTTGAGCTTTGGTGGTCCGCCCCGGGAAGCCCGCCGGAGGCCGGAGCGGGCCCGTCCGGACGCCCCGGCGGCCCGCCTCGCGCGGGTGCGGCGGGGGTGTCCGGGTGGGGCGAATGGTCACCTGGCGTCCCGAGTTGCGGAATTCGTCACTGTTACAAAATTTTGCGCCCCTGTGGCGACAGGTGTTCGGGGGGGAAAATAAGATCGGGGGGTTGTGGGGGATGGAAGATCACCTCTTTGTGCCGCGCCCGCGCGCGGAGTGAGCGTGGGGGAAAGAAGTGCAGGGCAGCAGCGACAGCAACGCGGCGGGGAGGCACCGGAAGCACCGCCGTGCCGCGCCGCCGAAGATCCGGCGCGGCCCGGCTTTCCCGGGGGGCCGCCGTCGTTTGTCGCCCGCGAGGCGCCGGCTCATGCGGCTGGCCCGCTGGGCGGCCGGGAGTGTCCGGCTGGACTATCCCCGGGCACGCCGGAAGGGCGTGTGGCGCTGGCTGCCGTCATGGCGTCAGACGTCCCTGCTCTTCCTCTTCTGCCTGGGAATCATGACCGGGCTGCTGAGCTTTCTCTACCTGCGGACCGACATACCCGAGGATCTGAACGACTTCGCCACCCAGCAGGACAATGTCTACTACTGGGCGGATGGCAGCGAGATGGCCCGCACCGGACCGGTCAACCGCCAGGAGGTCCCCCTGGAGAAGGTGCCGGAAAAGGTCCAGTGGGCCGTGCTGGCCGCCGAGAACGCCAGTTTCTACTCCGACAGCGGGGTTTCGCCCAGCGGGCTGATGCGCGCCGTGACGCGGATGGTGACCGGCGGGGAGACCCAGGGCGGCTCCACCATCACCCAGCAGTATGTGAAGAACGCCTATTTGAATCAGCGCCAGACATTTTCCCGCAAAGTCACCGAGATGTTCATGGCGATCAAGCTGGACGACCGCATGAGCAAGGAGGAGATTCTCCAGCGGTATCTGAACACCAGCTGGTTCGGCCGGGGCACCTACGGCATTCAGCGGGCCGCCTACGCGTACTACGGCAAGGACGTCTCGCAGCTGAACGCGAGTGAGGGGGCTTTTCTCGCCTCACTGCTCAAGGGCGCCGGGTCATTCGATCCCACGCTCGGTGAGAAGAACCGTCAGCGGGTGACGGAGCGCTGGAAGTGGGTGCTCGACCGGATGGTCGAGATCGGAAAGCTCTCCCGCGAGGAGCGCGCGAAGTACACCTCGTTCCCCGAGCCCAAGGCGCAGCCGAAGCCCGAGGGGCTGACCGGGCAGGTCGGATATCTGGTGGAGACCGCCCGGGCGTATGTGAGTTCCCATACGGAGATCTCCGACGCCGACTTCGACCTCGGCGGCTATCAGATCCACACCACCTTCGAGAAGCCGAAGGTGGACGCGCTGGCCGCATCGGTGAAGAAGGCGCGCGCCTCGTTCGACCCCAAGGAGAGGGCCGGCGACCGCCATGTGCGCATCGGTGCCGCCTCCGTGGCGCCGGACGGCAGGATCGCCGCGCTGTACGGCGGTCCCGGCTATCTGGAGCAGGGGTTCAACGACGCCAACGCCTCCAATGTGCCCGCCGGTACGGCCTTCACTCCGTTCGTCTACGCCGCCGCCCTGCGCGACGGTGTGCTGCACGACCGCGAGGGCCCCCGGAAGCCGGTGGCCCCCACGAGCCTGTACGACGGCGACAACAAGGTGGCCGTGCGCACGCCCGAGGGGCCGTACTGGGACCGCAGCGGGAAGATCGTGCGGGCGGCCAACGACGGCGACAGGTCCTACGGCCAGGTCAGTCTGCGCCAGGCCGTGGTGCAGTCGATCAACACCCCGATGATGCAGCTCGGCATGGACGTCGGCCTGGACCGGGTCCGGCGCGCCTCCATCGACGCGGGGATGCTGCCGAGCAGTTTCGGCGCCCGGGTGCCCGCCTTCTCGCTCGGCACGGCCACCCCCAGCTCCATCCGGATGGCCAGCGCCTATGGGACGTTCGCCGCCAAGGGCATGCACGCGCCGCCGTATTCGGTCACCGGGCTCACCCGCAACGGGGACAGGATCCGGCTGCTCAAGGACGGCTCCGAGCGGGCGTTCAGCGAGACGGTCGCGAACCAGGTGGACGACGCCCTGCGCGGCGCCGTCCAGAGCGCGTCGGGATCGGCGAAGGCGGCCGGTACGGCCGGATCCGATGTGGCGGGCAAGCGCGGTATGGCGCAGGACGACACCTCGGCCTGGTTCGTCGGCTACACCAAGAAGCTGTCCACGGCGGTGTCGCTGTCACGGGTGGACCCCAAGACCCAGGAGCTGCTGCCGCTCAAGGACTTGGGCGGCGCGGGCGCGGTCCCCTCGGTGGACAGCTATCCGCTGTCCATCTGGACGCGCTATATGACGGCGACCGCCGGGGAATGACGCCTCCGGCCGGCCCCGGCCGGCCCCGGCCGGCCCCGGTCGGCCCGGGTCGGCCCCGGTCGGCCCCGGCCGGGCGTAAAACGGGATCACCCCCGGGGCATTTCCCGGGGGTGAGAGAAGAGAAGGCGCCGGACCGGCTACTTCTTGGTGAAGGTCGGCCAGTCCGGGGATTCCGCCGGGTCCAGCATCCGCAGTTTCGCGAGCACTTCCGGGTCCTGGACATCCAGCCAGTCGGAGAGCTGCTTGAACGATACGCAGCGCACACCCTTACGAGGACAGACGTTCCGCATCACGTCCTCGATGGCCTGCATATAGATGCCGCCGTTCCAGGTCTCGAAGTGGTTTCCGATGAACAGCGGGGCGCGGCTGCCGTGGTAGACGCGCTCGAAACCGTTCAGATAGCCCTCGCGGGTCAGCCGCTCCCACTCCGTGTACTTCGAAGGATCGCCTTCGGTGCTGTCGCCGGACTGGTTGTAGAGGAAGTTGAAGTCCATCGACAGGACCTGCTTCTCGCTCTGCGGGTACGGCACCAGCTGAAGCGGGAAGTTCCAGATTCCATCGATCTTCGACGGCCACAGCTGGAAGTCACCGGGTGAACTGGCGTCATAGCGCCAGCCGAGCGACTTGATCACCGGGAGCAGATTCTTCTGTCCCTCCAGACACGGAGCGCGCCCGCCCACCGTTTCCACATCGACATCGAAGGGCAGGGGCTTGATGTCGGTGAAGCCGGTATTGGTCTTCCAGTTCTTCACAAACGAATAGGTCTGCTCGGTCTCGCTCTTCCACTCGTCGGTGGTCCAGTCCTCGCCGCCCTTGCTGCCGCAGAAATGGCCGTTGAAGTGGGAGCCGATCTCATTTCCCTCCCGCCAGGCGCCGCTGAGCTGTTGCAGCGTCTCCCGGATGTGCTCGTCGGTGGGGAAGGAGATCGCGGCCGACCCCCGCTTGTGCTGCGGCGGCTGGTAGAGATCGCTCTTCGACTTGGGCAGCAGATACATACCGCTCAGGAAGAACGTCATCGTGGCATTGCTCTCCTGGGCGACCCGGCGGAAACGCGAGAAGAGCCGGTCGTCGTTTTCCAGCGCGCCGTCCCAGGAGAACACCACGAACTGCGGTGGCTTCTCACCGGGTTTGAGCTTCTGTGGCTTCAACTGATGCGGCTGCGGGCCGGTATAGGAAGTGGAGCCGTCGCCGAGGACCTTGACCTTGCCGTCCCAGTCGGCGTACTTCTCCTTCTTCTTCGCCGCCTCCTTGGGCAGCAGGTTCGACTTCGGGGAGGTCGCGGCCGCCGAGACGTCTTCCCCCACCACGTCCCCCGCGCCGCCGCGCGAGGTCAGGGCTATGAGCAGAGCCACGACGACGGCCACGGCGGTGAGCGCGCCGAGGGGCCCCACCACTCCGTGAGCGCTCCGTGCGCTTAAAGCCTTCCACGTCTTCATGTTCTTCAGCGCCTTCAACGCGTCCGCCCTCAGCACCAGTACAGATGTACGTCCCCTTCAGTATCACAGAAGTATCACCCGCTCTTCACATCGGTCCCGTCACCATCCGGTCAGCAGCAGATGATTGATGAGAAGTGCCACCGTGGCCTGGACCATAAGCCAGCGACGCCGGTCCCGGACAGGGAGCAGTGCGGTTCCGGGCAACAGCCAGAGGAGGAACGGCAGCCAGATGCGCTCCGTCTCCGCCTTGCTCATACCGGACAGATCAGCGACGGCCAACGCGAGCAGCACGGCGAAGGTCAGCACCACCAGGGCGTCCGGCGCGCCCGCCCCGCCCCCGCGCAGCCGTCGCGCCGCAGGCGGGGCGGCCACGACCACCCGGCGCGCCCCGGCCACACAGGCCGGACCGGCGACGGCCCCCGCGACGGCGAGATTGGCCCATACCCAGTAGGCGTACGGCCGGTCCGAGGCCACGCCCTGGTAGTAGCGCTCCACCAGCAGGTCGTACCCCTCCCACCACGCGAACCCGGACAGCGTGAACACGCCCGCCACCACGGCCACTCCGGCCAGCGCCCAGGGCAGCGGTCTCGCCGTACGGGCCAGCACCAGCACGGCCAGCGCGGGCAGCGCCAGCAGGGTGAGCCCGTACGAGAGATACGCGGTGAGACCCAGCAGCAGCCCCGAGGCCAGCGCCACGGCTCCCGGCGCGCGCACCGTACGCCGCGCCGCGAGCGTCAGAAGCGCCAGACCCCACGCCGCCACGGCCGCGAAGTAGCCATCCGCCGAGGCCCCCACCCACACCGCCGTCGGGGCCAGCACCAGGAACGGCGCGGCGGTACGGGCCGCCCGCTCCTCGCCCAGCGCGCGCAGCGCCACCAGTACGGCCACCGCCGCCGAACTCCCCACCGTGACGCAGAACGCGCCCGCCCACGCCCCGCCGCCAAGACCCAGCCGGTCCAGCCCGACGAACGTGAGCACGGCGCCCGGCGGATGGCCCGCGATATGCGCCGGCCAGTTGTCCGGCTGGGTCAGCAGGATGTGATCGGTGAACCCGCGCAGCGCGGCGCCGATGTCGTCGAACCGGTCCACACCGCGCAGATACTCATGGCGCTGGGTCAGCCGTCCGGCCAGCCCCCGGCCCCAGCCGTCCACCAGCGCCAGCGACCACGTCCAGGCCATGGCCGTCCCCCACGCGGTCGCCAGCAGCCCGCGCCACGGCAGTCGCAGCGCGAGCCGCGGCCCGTAGCCGACGACGGCTGCGGCGACGGCCAGGGCGGCGGGCGTACCGGGCCCCACATGGGGCAGCCAGTCGGCGTACAGCGGCGCCCAGTCGACGTACAGGGAGTGGTCGGCGCGCTGGATCAGGGTGCCGACGACGGCGGCGACGGCGAAGAGGACGGCGCCCGCCAGCGCGGTCAGCACATCCGGGCGGCGGCCGGTCCGCCGCCCGCTGTCCACGGCGGTACCGGGCTCGCCGTCGGTGCGGAGCGGGAGCTTTACGGTGCGGAGGGGGAGTTTCACGGTGCGGAGAGGGAGCTTCACGGCCTCACGCTAAATCCCGGGAGCCGCCGCGGGGCCGACGCGCCGCGCGCCGTCACCGAACCGTCAGATCCTGCGCGTGTACTCCGCGCCCACCGCGCTGACGTCAGCGTTTCGTCATGTGTTCAAACCCCCGGAAGCCCCCGGACCGGCTCTACGGTCACACCATGAGCCCCCCTTCCCAACCCGGCCGCGAGCGCCGTGCTCTGTGGCGGAGCCCCCTGCGCGGTCCCTGGCTGACCTCCGTCCTCGGCCTGGTGCTGCTCCTCGGCATCCCCGTGCTCTTCGTGACCGGTCTGCTCTCGTACGCCGCCTACAACCCCGATCTGTCCCCGGTCAACGACAAGACACCGGACAAGGGGCTGCTCGGCTTCTACCTCTTCTCCTGGCCGACGCACCCCTCCTGGCTCTACCGCGTCACCCAGGGGGTCCATGTCACGCTCGGCGTCGTGCTCGTCCCCGTCCTGCTGGCGAAGCTCTGGTCGGTCGTCCCCAAGCTCTTCGAGCGGCCGCCGGTGCGGTCCCTGGGACACGGGCTGGAGCGGCTTTCGCTGCTGGCGCTGGTGGGCGGCGGGATCTTCGAGTTCGCCACCGGGGTGCTCAACGTCCAGCTGGACTACATCTTCCCCGGGTCCTTCTACCCCCTGCACTTCTACGGCGCGTGGATCTTCATGGGCGCCGTCGTCGTCCATGTGGCGCTGCGCTTCCCCCGGATGGTGCGCTCGCTGAAGGGCCGTGATCTGCGGGCCGAGCTGCGTACGCCGGTCTCCCGGACCCGGCCAGAACCGCTCGACGACTCCGGTCTGGTGAGCCCCGACCCGGCCCCGCCCACCATGTCGCGCCGCGGTGCGCTCGGCATGGTCGGCGCCGGTTCGGCCGCCTTGCTGGTGGTGACGGCGGGCCAGAGCATCGGCGGCCCGCTGCGCGAGACCGCCCTGCTCGCCCCGCACAACCGCGAACCCGGCCGGGGCCCCAACGGCTTCCAGATCAACAAGACCGCCGCGGCCGTCGGGATCAGCACCCGCGACACGGGCTCCGCCTGGCGGCTGGTGCTACGCGGCGGAGACCGCGAACTCGTCCTGACCCGGCAGCAGGTGCTGCGGCTGCCCCAGCACGGCGCGTCGCTCCCCATCGCCTGTGTGGAGGGCTGGTCCACCCCCGACCAGCGGTGGGAGGGGGTACGGCTGGCCGATCTCGCCGCACTCGTCGGCCACCACGACCAGCCCCCGGGCGTCCTGGTGGAGTCCGTACAGCGACACGGCTCCTTCCGCACCGTCGCCCTGCGCGACAACCAGGTCCGCGATCCGCGCTCACTGCTCGCCCTGAAGGTCAACGGCGCCGATCTGTCACCGGACCACGGCTACCCCGCGCGCATCATCGTCCCCGGCGCGCCGGGTGTGCAGAACACCAAATGGGTCGGACGGCTGAGCTTCGGGGAGACGGTATGAGGCGATGTGGCTTCCGGAGCGCCTACGGGGAGTCCCCGTGGCATCTGCTGTTGCTGCTGTGCTCCTTCGCGCTGACCGCGTACGCCGGTGTCCGGCTGCTGCACGGCGACTGGCTGGGCATCGTGCTCTGGATCGTGGGCGCGGCGGTCCTGCACGACCTGGTGCTGCTGCCGCTGTACGCGGTCGCCGACCGGGCGGTGAGCGCGCTGCTGCCCGCCCCCGCCTCCTGGATCAACCACATCCGGGTGCCCGCCTTCCTCTCCGGGCTGCTGCTGCTCGTCTGGTTCCCGCTGATCCTCGGTGAGCAGACACGGCGTTACGAACGCTCGACCGGGCTGTCGGCCGATGTCTTCCTGCGGCGCTGGCTGCTGATCAGTGCGGCGCTCTTCCTCGCGTCGGCCCTGTGGCTGGCCCTCCGGCTGTGGCGTGACCGCCCGGGAGCGGCCCGGGAGTGAGCCCGTCCGTCCCGGACGCGCTCCCGGCCGCCCGCACGACCGCCGTCACGGCGGCCGCGCGGGCGGCCGTGTGTGTGCTGTGCGTCCCGCGCAGACAGGCCGGCCGGCGGTGCGGGGTGGGATTCACCGCACCGCCGGCCGGGGTCGGGGGGCCGGACGGGCGTCAGCGCTCACCGGCCGTGCGCGGGCCGGGGGGTGACCGGCGCAGGGCCATGAACGCGCGGTCCAGCGCCGACCAGCTCTCGACGGCGGTCCAGCCCGCCGCACGGGCGTGGCGCAGCAGGGCCGGGGCGCCCAACCGGGCCCAGGGGAAGTCCGTGCCGACACCGCCCCGTCCGTCGTCGACCCGTACCCGTACCCGCACATCGATGTCCTCGGGTGCCACCTCGACCAGCAGCAGCCCGTCCGGGGCGAGGACCCGGCCGACCCGGGTGAGCAGGGTCCGCGGGTCACCGCCGATGCCGATGTTGCCGTCGATCAGCAGCGCCGTACCCCAGCGCCCCTCGCCCGGCAGCGGTTCGAACACCGAGCGGCACAGGGCCGGTCCGCCCGCGCCGACCGTGCGGGCGACCGCCGCGTGGCTCACGTCGATGCCCAGGATGGGACGGCCGAGGACGGCCAGCGCGACCACCAGCCGCCCGGGGCCGCAGCCGATGTCGAGGACCGGGCCGTGGCAGCGGGTCAGCACGGTGCGGTCGGCGGCGTCGGCGTCCGCGCACCAGCGTTCGACCTCCAGGGGCAGCGTCCAGCCGTCGGCGCCGCGCAGGAACAGCGGGCCGCGTCCGGCGCGCAGCGCCCGCGTATAGGGGTCGGCACGCCAGGAGGACGGCGTTCCGCGGCCGCCCGGCCGCTCGCGTACCGGAGCGTCCGGCGCGACCCCGTTCCGTATGGATCCCGCCGCGCTCATCGGGTGGCCGCCCGCACCGGCATCCGGGAGAGGGTGCGGGCGAACCGGCTGCCCGGGGCGGCCGCCGCCACCTTCAGCGCGTCGCTCGCGGTGTCGACGTCGCGCAGGGTCGGCAGGTCGTACACCCGCAGCCCGGCGTCGACGAGCCGACGGCGCTGTACGGCACCGGTGGTGGCGGTCGACATCGGCACGCCGCGCAGCAGCGCGGGGTCGGGATCGGCCAGGCCCAGGGCCCAGAAGCCACCGTCGACGGCCGGGCCGAACCAGGCGTCGCTTCCGGTCCAGCCGTGCGGGTCCAGCACCGGGGAGAGCAGGGCGGGGGTGATCTGCGGGGTGTCCATACCGAGCAGCAGCGTCGGTCCGTGGCAGTTCGCGAAGGCGTGCGCCAGCCGTTGGTCGAGACCGCCGCGGCATTGCGCGATGACCTCGAAGCCGAGCGGCAGCCACCTCCCCGGACGGCCGTCCAGCGCCAGCACCCGGCGGCGCGCGGGCAGTTCGGCCACGGTACGGAGGGTGTCGGTGAGGGCGGCCTCGGCGAGCGCGGCGGCCTGCACCGGGGTGTACGGGGGAGTGAGCCGGGTCTTCACCCGGCCCGCCACCGGCTCCTTGGCGATGACGAGCAGGGTGATCCCCGCCCGCGCGCCGCGCCGCGACGCGTTCCGCACGGGGCTCACCGGGCCGCCCTCGCGGGGCCGTTCACCGCGGCGGTGGGCGCCGGTGGTCGGTTGAGCACCGCCCGCATGTCCCGGACCGCGTGCCAGGTGCCCCGCCAGGTCCCGGTGACCTTCGACCTCCCGGCCCGCGGCAGATACGGCACATCGCGCTCCTCGACCCGCCAGCCCGCGTCGGCCCCCCGCACCACCATTTGCAGCGGGTAGCCGCTGCGCCGGTCGGTGAGGCCGAGGTCGAGCAGCGGCACCCGCCGCGCGGCCCGCAGCGGGCCGAGGTCATGGAGGCGCAGACCGGTCCTTCGGCGCAGCATCCGGGCGAGGGCGAGGTTGCCGGCCCGGGCGTGCAGCGGCCAGGCGCCGCGCGCCTGGGGGCGGCGGCGGCCCAGCACCAGATCCGCGCCGCCCTCCGCGAGGGTCGCGACGAAACCGGTCAGCAGCCCGGGGTCGAGCGTGGCGTCGCAGTCGCAGAAGCAGACGAACTCCGCCTGGGCGGCGAGCAGTCCGGCGTGGCAGGCCGCCCCGAAGCCGCGGCGGGGTTCGTTCACGACGGTCGCGCCGTGGGCGCGGGCGAGGGCGGCCGAGCCGTCCGTGGAGCCGTTGTCGACGACGATGGCGCGCCAGCCGTCGGGGATGCGTGCCAGCACCCAGGGCAGGGCGGCGGCTTCGTCCAGACACGGCAGGACGACATCGGCACGGGGAACGCCGTCGGAACGGGGGGTGATCGCATGTGTCACGCGCTCCACACTACGAAGAAGAAAGCCACATTTCGGGCTTCGGGTCCTTACGAAACACGGACGTCGCCCCGTCCCGGGCGATACCGGGGTGGGCCCCGGTCCGGCCTGGTGCGAGGCTGGGGGCATGCAGCAGACCCCTACCCCCGGCCGGGTCCTCGTGGTGGACGACGACCCGACCGTCGCCGAGGTCGTCGCCGGATACCTCGACCGCGCGGGCTATGACGTCGATCGGGCCGCCGACGGCCCCGAGGCGCTCGCCCGCGCCGCCGCCCGCTGGCCCGACCTCGTCGTCCTCGATCTGATGCTGCCGGGCATGGACGGGCTCCAGGTCTGCCGCGCCCTCCGCGACCAGGGGCCGGTGCCGGTCATCATGCTCACCGCGCGCGGTGACGAGGACGACCGGATCCTCGGTCTGGAGATCGGCGCGGACGACTATGTGACCAAGCCGTTCAGCCCGCGCGAACTGGTGCTGCGCGTGGAGTCCGTACTCCGCCGCAGCCGCACCGGCCCGCGGGTCGTCCCGCTCGGCGAGGCGCCCGGCGGCGCGGGCGGCGGCCCCGCCCCGCGGGACGGGGTGCTCCGGCACGCCGGGATCACCCTCGACCCGGCCGGCCGCCGCGCCACCCGGGACGGCCGGGAACTCGCCCTCACCCTCCGTGAGTTCGACCTGCTGGCCCATCTGCTGCGGAACCCCGGTGTGGCCTGTACCCGCGAGGAGCTGATGCGGGACGTCTGGGGCTGGGACTTCGGTGATCTGTCCACCGTCACCGTCCATGTGCGGCGGCTGCGCGGCAAGATCGAGGACGATCCGGGCGCGCCGCGCCTCATCCAGACCGTCTGGGGCGTCGGCTACCGCTTCGACGCCTCGTCCGAGACCGCGGACCACGAGGGCTGATCACCGTGCAAGACGTCCTTCTGATGGCCCTGTTCGCCTTCCTCGGCGCCGCCGCGGCCGGGCTGCTCGGCGCGCTGGCGCTGCGGCTGCTGCGCGGACGTTCGGTCGCCGTGTCCCTCACCGTGGTCGCCGCGGTCACGGTGACGGCGATGCTCGCGGGCACCCTCGCCGTCGCGTGGGCCATGTTCCTGTCCCCGCACGACCTCACGGTCGTCACCACCGTCTGTGCCATGGCCGCCGTGGTGTCGATGGCCACCGCGATGCTGCTGGGCCGCTGGGTGGTGGCGCGCAGCAACGCGCTGACGCAGGCCGCCCGTTCCTTCGGCGACGGCGGTGCCTTCGCCGCTCCCGACGGCCAGGCCACCGCCGAACTCGCCGCCCTCGGCCGCGCGCTGGCCGACACCAGCGCCAAACTCGCCGCCTCCCGCGAACGCGAACGGGCCCTGGAAGCCTCCCGCCGTGAGCTCGTCGCCTGGATCTCCCACGATCTGCGCACCCCGCTGGCCGGGCTGCGGGCGATGTCCGAGGCGCTCGAGGACGGGATGGTCCCGGACCCGGAGCGCTATCTGCGGCAGATCCGCACCGAGGTGGAACGGCTCAACGGCATGGTGGGCGACCTCTTCGAGCTCTCCCGCATCCACGCCGGGGCGCTGTCCCTCAGCCTCACCCGGATCTCCGTCTACGACCTGGTCGGCGACGCCCTCGCGGGCGCCGATCCGCTCGCCCGCGAGCTGGGCGTACGGCTGATCGGGAACTCCGTCGATCCCGTCCCCATCGAGGTCGACGGCAAGGAGATGACCCGCGTCCTGGGCAACCTCCTCATCAACGCCATCCGCCGCACCCCGGCCGACGGCACGGTCGCGGTCGCCGCCCAGCGCGAGGCCGACCATGTGGTGCTGTCGGTGACGGACGGCTGCGGCGGCATCCCCGAGGAGGACCTCCCGCGCGTCTTCGACACCGGCTGGCGCGGCAGCCACGCCCGCACACCCCCGGCGGGCGCGGGCCTGGGCCTCGCCATCGTCCGCGGCATCGTCGAGGCCCACGACGGCCACGCCGCGGTCCACAACGTCATCGGCGGCTGCCGCTTCGAAGTCCGCCTCCCGGCGGCCCGGATCTGACCCCTACGCGGGCCGGGGCGGCGGTCGCACCGCCATGCGGCCGGGGCCCCTCGCCTCGCGGCGGAGGGCGGTGCGCAGGCGCGCGCTGCGCGTAGACGAGGGAAGTTGGTGGCGGCGGCCCGGCGGTGGCGATTCCGCGCGCCCGTCCACGGATGCCGGACAGGGCGATTCGCGTCCGGGGGCCGTGTGCGTGAGCGGTGCGCGGCCCGGGGGTGGCGGGCGCGCCGCCGTGCGGTCGGGGACGGGGTGCGCGTTCGCGGAGGCGCGGGGAGCGGACTGGTGCGTGGGCGTCGTCGCCCACCGGACCGTTGCGCGTCCAGACCACGCCCACCGGACCGTGCGCGTGCGGGAGTCGGGCGCGGGCTGGAGCGGTGCGCGGCCCGGGGGTGGCGGTCGCGCCGTTGTGCGGCGGGCGGGGCCCGGGCGGGCTCGCACCGGGGCCTTGGGCGGATGGGGGTGTCCGCGGGCTCGGGGGAGGGGCGAGCCCGCGGACGCGGGCTAGGGGACCGGCTGGGGGCGGCGGGTGGTCGCGCGCTGCGGGGCGCGGGCGAACTCGGCCATGCCGTCCGCGAACGACACCGTCGCCCGCCAGCCCAGCCGCTCCCGGATCCGCCGCGACGAGGCGGTGATGTGGCGGACGTCCCCGAGCCGGTGGTCGCCGGTCACCACCGGCGCCGGGCCACCGTGGGCCGCCGCCAGCGCGGCGGCCATCTCGCCCACCGTGTGGGGATCGTCGCTTCCGGTGTTGTACGCGGTCAGCGCGCCCGCGCTCGCCCCCGCCCCGTCGCCCGCCGCCGCCTCCAGCGCCGCGACATTGGCCGTGGCCACATCGCGGACGTGGATGAAGTCGCGGCGCTGTCCGCCGTCCTCGAAGACGGTCGGCGCCTCGCCGCGTGCGAGGGCCGAGCGGAAGAAGGAGGCGACACCCGCGTACGGGGTGTCGCGCGGCATCCCCGGGCCGTAGACGTTGTGGTAGCGCAGCGACACCGCGCGGCCGTCCGTCGACCGGGCCCACGCGGCCGCCAGGTGCTCCTGCGCCAGCTTGGTCGTGGCGTAGACGTTGCGCGGATCGGCCGGGGCGTCCTCGTCGACGAGACCCGCCACCAGCGGGGTGCCGCACCGCGGGCAGGGCGGTTCGAACCGGCCCGCCACAAGATCGGCCTCCGCGCGCGGCCCGGGCCGCACCCACCCGTGCCGGGGGCAGTCGTAGCGCCCCTCGCCGTACACCACCATCGACCCGGCGAGCACCAGCGTCCGCACCCCGCTCGCGGCCATGGCCGCGAGCAGTACGGCCGTGCCCAGGTCATTGCAGCCGACGTAGTCCGGCGCGTCGGCGAAGTCCTTGCCGAGGCCGACCATGGCCGCCTGGTGGCAGACCGCGTCCACCCCGCGCAGCGCCGCGTCCACCGCACCGCGGTCCCGTACGTCGGCGTGGATCCACTCGGCGTCGGGCAGCGGCGGTGGCGCCGGGTGGGCGGCCGGGAGCAGGGCGTCGAGGACGACCGGCTCATGGCCGTGGGCGGTGAGAGCGGTGACGATGTGCGAGCCGATGAAGCCCGCGCCTCCGGTGACCAGTACACGCATGGTGGCGACGCTAGGCCGCGGCGGGCGGCATGGCCCGCGTACGCGCCGGGCCGTCACCGCTCCGTAAGGGTTCGCGGGGCGCCCCGGCCCCCTCCCCGCTCCGTGATGCGACCCCGCCGCTCCTGGGCGATCCTGTGATGACCAGCGTGGAGAGGCAACGATGCGCACCACAGGTCTGACATCCCGCACGCTGACCGCCCTTCGCGCCAAGAGGCCCTACCCGGCGGTCACCATCACCCTCCCGACCCACCGCCGCGAAACCGACAACGCCCAGGACTCGGTGCGGCTGCGCAACCTCGTCGCCGAGGCCAAACGGCGTCTGGAGACGGCCGCCGACGTCTCGCGCGAGGCCCGTATCGATATCAGCGGGCAGCTCGACCGCGCCGTGGCCGACACGGATCTGCGCTACGCCCTGGACTCGCTCGTGATCTTCGCGGCGAAGGGCGAGTACGAGGTCTGGTCACTGCCGAGGACGGTGCCCGAGCGCGTGGTCTTCAGCGACACCTTCCTCACCCGCAACCTGGTCGCGGCGCGCGAGCGGACCCGCCCGTACTGGGTGCTGGCCGTCGCCTCGGACCGCACCGCGCTCTGGGGCGGCTCCAACGGCTCGCTCCAGCAGGTGCGCGCGGCCGGATTCCCGATGGAGCCCGAGCCGGGCGACAACGTGGACGTGGAGCGCGAAGAGCGGATCGGCAACGCGCCCGGCATCTACGACAACGAGCACACCCGGCAGTATCTGCGGCAGGTCGACACCGGACTCGACGGTCTGCTCGCGAGCGATCCCCGCCCGCTCTACCTGGTCGGGCTGGCCCCCGCGCTGAGCCTGCTGGACGAGGTGGGCTCGGCGGCGAAGGCGGCCGTGAGCCGGGTGCCCAAGGGCGGCCTGGCCGGTGGCCCCGCCAAGGCGCTCGCCGAGGCGCTGCGCCCGGCGCTGGGCGAGCAGGCGGCCCGCCACGCCGAGCGCGTCATCCAGCGCACCGAGCAGGCTCAGGGGCGGCGGGCGTTCGCCGCCGGGCTGGAGGAGGTGTGGCAGGTGGTCCGGGAGGGCCGGATCGACCTGCTGGCCGTCGAGGAGAACTACCAGCGTCCGGTCCGCGTCACCGACGGGCATCTGATCCCGGTCGACACGGCGGAGATGAGCGCGGCGGAGCACGGTCCCGCCGTGCAGGAGGACATCGTGGACGAGATCATCGAGGCCGCGCTCGACACCGGCAGCGAGGTCGCCTTCGTCCCGGACGGCGCCCTGGCCGGTTGCGAGCGCATCGCGGCGGTCCTCCGCTTCTGATCCGCGTCCGATCCGCTACCGATCCGCCTCTCATCCGTTTCCGAACGAGGCCGCTTCGGGATGGGCGCCGGGCTTCCCGCAGTCTGCCTCCGCGTCTGATTCCGGCCATCCGGCGCCCCGCTCTGCCCGTGTTGGTGCCGGTATGCCCATCACGTCATCGCGCTCTTTCGGTCACACAACACACACAACAGGGACTCACCGGCGTTGCCTTCCGCTGTCAGCGTGGCGGCCACCCATGCCATCGAGGAACTGAGAGCAGCATGACGGCCACCACCGCGCCGACGGCGCAGCGTCCCCGCAGCCTCAACGACGTCAAGGGCTGGTTCCCCAGCCTTGACCAGGTGCTCTTCGACCGCTTCCTGACCCGCCAGGGGCGCCACGAGCAGCGCGGGGACCTCCTGGAGATGGGCGTCTACCTGGGCAAGAGCGCCATCTTCACCGCCGCCTATCTCCATGAGGGCGAGCGCTTCACGGTCTGCGACCTCTTCGACGCCGACGCCCCGGACGAGCGGAACGCGGCGGAGGCCCGCAAGTCGTACGCCACCCTCACCCGCACCGCCTTCGAGCAGAACTACCTCGCCTTCCACGACGAGCTGCCCCGTGTCATCCAGGGGCCGACCTCCGTGGTGCCGGGCCGGGTCGATCCGGACAGCTGCCGTTTCGTGCACGTGGACGCCTCGCATCTGTACGAGCATGTGGCGGGGGATATCGACACCGCGCGCACCGCGCTGGCCCCCGGCGGCCTGGTCGTCCTCGACGACTTCCGTTCCGAGCACACCCCGGGCGTGGCCGCCGCGGTCTGGGAGGCGGTGTTCAACCGCGGGCTGCGGCCGGTGTGCCTCAGCACCCAGAAGCTCTACGGCACCTGGGAGGACCCCGGGCCGTTGCAGGACGAGCTGCTCGCGGACGAGGCATGGCGGTCGGCGACGCATACGAGCGTGCAGGAGATCGCGGGGCGGCGGGTGCTGCGGTTCTCGGGCAAGCCGCCGCATCCGGCCGCGCCCCGCTCCCGCTACGCCGAGGGGCCGCGCGAGAGCTCCCCGGTCCCCGCCCCGTCGTCCGGCTCCGCCGCGCCGGGCCGCCCCGGGCCCTCCCCGGTCCGGCGGCTCGCCGCCGACGTCCTGCCGCCGGTCGTCACCCGGGCGATCCGCCGCAGGCGCCGCCCCACCGGCTGAGCCGGGCATCCAGGGAGCGTCCGGTCGCGGTGGCGATCAGCCGTGGACCGGGCCGCCCCGGCGCGGCGGACGGCGGATGCCGGCGGACGACGGATGTCCTACCCGGGATCGGTGGGCGACCGCCACTCGACCGCGACGGTCTTCCCGGGCGCGATCTCGGTGAAGCCCGCGTCCCGCACCACCGGCACCCCGCTCGCCGTCAGCTCCGCCCACCGCGCGGGCGACGCCGTGCGTACCGCCAGCGGGAAGCCCGCCGTCCGCCAGGCCGCCCGCGCCGGGCCGTCCAGCTGCCACCAGGCGAGCTGGGCGCCATGCCCGGCCTGGGCCATCGCCTTGCCCGCCGACATATCGATATGCGGATTGATCCACAGCACCGGTTGGGCCGGGCCGGGCGCGGCCGGAGGCTCCGGGTCGTCCAGATCGGTGCCGGACACCTGGAGCTTGACCAGCTCCTTGGGCCAGCCGTCCAGCGGTACCGGCGGGAAGACCCGCACCTCGGCCGCCGCCTGACCGCCCGCGGCCCGCCCCGTCAGCGTGATGCCCGTCAGCGTTCCGGCGCGCCGCCACTCCGCGCCGCGCGCCCGCCGTACGACCTTGCGGATCCGGGCGTCCTGCCAGGCCCGTACGGCCTCGGCCCACTCACCGTCCGCCGCGGTCGCCCGCTCGTCCGAGAGCAGCACCAGCACGGCGCGGGCCGCCGTCTCCAGGGCGTCGGTACGGGCCGGGGGCGCGGCCTTCTCGATCCGGACCACCAGCGGCAGGACGAACTGCGGCGCGGCGTCCCGGTCGGTCTCCGCGTGACGGAACGGGCTGGTCTCGGGGTGGGTTCCGGAGCTGGTCACGTGCCCCAGTCTGCCAGCAGGGCGCGCGCCCCGAGCGCGTCGGATATTGCGTACTGATCAGCGACCCCGCAACGATGTGCCCATGCAGAGCGATCTCTTCTCCCCGGAGTACATGGCCCAGTTCGCCACCGAGCCGGGGATGACCCTTCAGAACCCGAAGTCGATCAAGTACGCGGTGAACGGCGAGTGTTACGCCCGCCAGGGTGCCATGGTCGCCTTCCGCGGCGACCTCGCCTTCGAGAAGCACGGCCAGGGCGTCGGCACGTTCCTCAAGCGCGCGGTCACCGGTGAGGGCCTGGCGCTGATGGCCGTCCGGGGCCAGGGCGAGGCGTGGTTCGCGCATGAGGCGGCCAACTGCTTCCTGGTGGATCTGACCCCCGGTGACAGCATCACCATCAACGGACGCAACGTCCTGTGCTTCGACTCCTCCCTCTCCTACGAGATAGCGATGCTCAAGGGCGCGGGGATGACGGGCGGCGGTCTGTTCAACACCGTGTTCAGCGGCAGCGGACGGCTCGGTCTGCTCTGTGAGGGCAACCCCATCGTCATCCCGGTCACCCCGACCGCCCCGGTGTGCGTGGACACCGACGCCGTCGTCGGCTGGACGACGTCCCTGAGCACCTCGCTGCACCGCTCCCAGAGCTTCGGCTCGATGCTGCGCGGCGGTTCGGGCGAGGCCGTCCAACTCCGGCTGGACGGGGAGGGGTTCGTGATCGTCCGCCCGAGCGAGACCAAGCCCGAGAAGAAGGGCGGCGGCCACTGACCCACGACGGCGGCCGGTCCGCCCGTTGCCTATGCTCGACCGCCATGAGACTGCGAGGAGTCGGCCGCCGCTACGGCCTCGGCGGGCCATGGGTGCTGCGCGGCGTCGACCTCGAACTGGAGCCGGGTTCGCTGACCCGGGTGGAGGGGGCCAACGGCAGCGGGAAGTCCACCCTGCTGCGGCTGCTCGCCGGGATCGACGCGCCGAGCGCGGGCCGGATCTCCGGACGCCCGCGCACCGCGTACGTACCCGAGCGCTTCCCGGCCGAACTCCCGTTCTCGGCCCGTGACTACCTCACCCACCTCGGCCGGATCCACGGGCTGGGGCGGGCGGCGGCGGAGCGCGGGGCGGGGGAGTGGCTGGAACGGTTCGGCGCGGCCGAACACCTCGGCACCCCGCTCGCCGAGCTGTCCAAGGGCACCAGCCAGAAGGTGGCCGTGGCGCAGGCACTGCTGGGCGCCCCCGGGCTGCTGGTCCTCGACGAGGCATGGACCGGCCTCGACCAGGCGGCGCGCGGTGAGCTGGACGCCGCGGTGGCCGAACGGGTCGCCGGGGGCGGCGCGGTCGTCTTCGTCGACCACGACCCCCGTCGGCTGTCCGGCGCCGCCGACACGGTGTGCCGCGTCGCCGACGCGCGGTTGACGCCGGTGGCCGAGGTCCCCGCCGGGGCCCCGGGTACGCGACGCCCGCCGGTGACGGGACCGGACGACGACGAAGGCGTCCCGGGAGCCGACGCCGCGGGGGCGCGGGTGGCGGTCGTGGCCGAGGGCCCGCCGGGCGCCGACATCCCGCCGGACCTGCCCGGTGACCCGCGGTGCGAGCCCCGGACGCCAGGGCTCGCCGACGTACGCCCGTGTGCCGGGGGAAGCGCTGGACCGCCGCGCCGCGCGGGCGACGGGCCCCGCACCGTACGGCTGACCGTCGGCGCCGCGCACTCCGACGCGCTGCTGCGGGCGCTGCTCACCGCCCATCCGCCCTGGCACATCCACTCCGTGGCGGAGGTACCCGCCGTGGCGCCGACGACGAGGCCGGAGGGCTCATGACCGCATTGCTGCGCTATCAGGCCGCGTTGCTGGTCCGCTCCCAGCGCTGGCTGCCGCCGGTGCTGCTCTACGCCGCGTTCATGGGCATCACGGTGCAGGCCGGGGATCCGATCCTGGACTCCTTCGGCTACGCCGCCGCCGCGCTGCTCCCCGTGGCGGCCTGGTTGGTGCGGGTGTGCACCACCACCGAGCCCACCGCCGCCCGCGACTGCGTGGCCGCGGCGGCGGGCCCCGGCCGGGCGCACCTCGCCTCGGTGCTCACGGCGCTCGGCGCCTCGCTCGGACTCGGCACCGTGGGGGCCCTGTTCGTCGCCCTCATCAGCGATCCGCGCACCGCGGACCACCGGATCGGGATCCCGGTGGGGAGGGCGACCGCCGCCGGGCTGCTCGCCGCGGTCGCCTGCGCGCTGCTCGGTACGGCCGTCGGCACGCTGTGCAACCGGCCGTTGCTGCGCAGCCCGGGCTGGGCCATCTCCTCCTCCGTGGTCGCCGCGCTGCTGGTGCTGGTGGCCGGTGCCTCGCCCGCGAACGCCGCGGTGTCGGGGCTGGTCGAGGGGTCGCACAGCGGTGCCGTACCGCTGCCCCTGCTGCCACTGGCGGTGACCTGCGTGGCCGCCGCCGGGGCGACCGCCCTGGCCTGCGCCCTCAGCTCCCGCCGCACGTAGCGAAACCCGGCCCCGCCGCGCACCGCCCGCGGACGGTGCGCGGCGGGGCCGGGTTGGGGCCTAGTGCTGCCAGGGGCCGGTCACGGCGAACGTGGTCCCCGGGGTATAGCAGTTGACGTACATCGTCCGGCGGTCCGGGGCGAAGGTGACACCCGCGAACTCACCCCACGCCGGTTCCTCCGGGGTGCCGATGTTCTGCTGTCCGCGCGCCATCGGATAGACCTCGCCGCGCCGGGTCAGCCCGAAGACATGCTGGGCGCCCTCGCCGTCCTCGCAGACCATCAGGCCGCCGCTGGGCGCCAGCGTGATGTTGTCCGGGGACTCGCCGGGCAGTTGGAGGTCGGTGTCCGGCCCGAAGACGATCACCAGGGTGAGCCGCCGCCGCTGCGGGTCGTAGCGCCAGACCTGGCCGTAGTGGTCGGCCGCCGAACCGTCCGCGCTCTTGGCGAAGCTGGAGACGAAGTAGACCGAGGAACCGCCCCAGTAGCAGCCCTCCAGCTTCTGGGCGTGGGTGATGCCGCCCGGGCCGAAGTCCTGGAAGCGGATGGGGGTTTCCCTGGCGAGCGGATCGGGGACCGTCACCCACTCGATATGGTCGAAGGTGGTACCGGTCTCCTGGACCGTGGACAGGTCGCGGACGCCCGGGACCCGCATCGCCTGGAGTTCACCGCCCGCGCGCAGCGAGCCGATTCCGCCGAGCGGTTTCTTCGGCCGGAACCGGTAGAAGAGCCCGAACGGCTTCTCGAAGGCGTCCTCGGTCTCGTAGACGATGCCGTTGCCCGGGTCGACCGCGATGGCCTCGTGCTGGAAGCGGCCCATGGTGGTGAGCGGCACGGCGCCGGTGCGGCGCGGGTCGTAGGGGTCGACCTCGAAGATGAAGCCGTGGTCCTTGGTGTACCCGTTGGTCCCGGCCCTGTCCTCGGTCTCCTCACAGGTCAGCCAGGTGTGCCAGGGGGTGGGGCCGCCCGCGCAGTTGACCGCGGTGCCCGCGATCGCGACACGCTCGGACAGGACGTGGTTGCGGGAGTCGAGCTCCAGGGCGGTACAGCCGCCCAGGCCCTCGGGGTCGTAGGTGAGGCCCTTGACGGCGGGCACCCGGATCGCCGCGTCCACCCGGTTCTCGTGGTTGCGCACCAGATGGGTGCGGCTGTGCGCACCGCTGGACCGGCCGGGGAAGGCGGCCATGCCGTCGCAGTGGCTGGGGACCTTGCCCTCGCCGGAGCGCAGGGGGTCGCCCTCCCGGGACAGCACCCGGTAGCGGAACCCCTCGGGGAGGTCGAGCAGACCGTCGGGGTCGGGGACGAGCGGGCCGTAGCCGCCGTGGGCGGCCTCCGCCGCTCCGGCGGCGGAATCGGTTCCGGCGGCCGCGGCCGTACCGGTGAAGAGCTCCGGGATGGTTCCGGTGAAGGCGATGGAGGCGCCCAGTGCACCGGTGCGTCCCAGGATCTGACGTCGTGTCGCTGACATGCGATAACTCCCTGCTGGCGGACAGGAAATAGACCGCACGTGTGTATCACGCGCATGCGCGTGCGGGAACCATCTGGCCGGTGTCGGCTGTACGCGTCTCTTCCAAAGACCGCCGGAGGCTCCCGGAGACCGCCGGTGTCCGGGCGGTCCGGCGGCTCAGCGCCCGGCGTGCGCCTCGGCGAGTCCCTTCGCGTCCCGGGCCAGCGCGGTGAGCCGGGATATCGCCCGGAAGTACTTCTTCCGGTACCCGCCGCCCAGCATCTCCTCGCTGAACAGCCGGTCGAACGGGACGCCGGAGGCCAGCACCGGCACCTCACGGTCGTAGAGCCGGTCCGCCAGCACCACCAGCCGCAGCGCGGTCGACTGGTCCGGCACCGGGCCGACCCCGGTCAGACACACGGTCTGTATGCCGTCGCACATGGCGCCGTAGCGGCTCGGGTGCACCTGGGAGAGGTGCTCCAGCAGGGAGGGGAAGTCGTCGAGCGAGGCACCGGGGGTGCCGTACGCCGCACGCGTCACCGTGTCGTCGGAGTGCGGGGCCGGGGCCTCGGGCAGCCCGCGGTGGCGGTAGTCCTCGCCATCGATGCGCAGGGGGTGGAAGTGGGCGGACAGCCCCTGGATCTCGCGCAGGAAGTCGGCGGCGGCGAACCGGCCCTCGCCCAGCTTGCCGGGGAGCGTGTTGGAGGTCGCGGCGAGCGCCACGCCCGCGTCGACCAGCTTGCCCAGCAGGGTGGAGACCAGCACGGTGTCGCCCGGGTCGTCCAGCTCGAACTCGTCTATGCACAGCAGCCGGTGGCCGCTCAGGGTCCGCACGGTCTGCTGGAAGCCGAGCGCCCCGACGAGGTTCGTCAGCTCCACGAAGGTGCCGAACGCCTTGTGCTCGGCGGCTGCCGGGGTGGCGTGCCACAGGGAGGCCAGCAGATGGGTCTTGCCGACGCCGTACCCGCCGTCCAGATACATCCCGCGCGGGCCGCTCGCGGCGGCGGGCCTGGCCTCCCGCCGGAACCAGTGCCGGCGGCGGCCGTCCTTGGCGCCCGCTCCGCCGTCGAGCCCCTCGGCGAAGCCGCTGAGCGTCTTGACGGCCTCGGCCTGGCTGGGCTGATCCCGGTCCGGGATGTAGTTGTCGAAGCTGACCGTGGCGAACCGGGGCGGCGGCACCATCTCGGCGACCAGGCGCTCGGCGGCGACCTGCGGAGCGCGGGCACTGAGGGCTACCGGGGCTTCGGCGGCTATCGGGCCTGCCGAGCCGGAAGGGCCGGAAGAGGTGCTTGGTGCAGACACGGAAGTCCAGGGTAGTCGCATTTCCAGGGCCGACCGACCGAGAGGGAGGCATGTCACACTGCGCCGTATGCGACGCCTGTTCCCGTTGTCCGCCGAACCGACCACCGGATCCGCCGCGCCACCCGGCGCCGAGGACCGCGAATGGGGGCTGGACGAGCTCGCCGACGCCTATGCCTACCCGGACCGGCCGCCGGGTCCCACGGGAGCCGTACTCCGGGCCAACATGGTCTCCTCGCTCGACGGCGCCGCCCATCACGACGGCCGCTCGCAGCCGCTGTCGTCCGCCGCCGATATGCGGATCTTCGGGGTGCTGCGCGGACTGGCCGACGCCGTGGTCGTCGGCGCCGAGACCGTACGCAGGGAGGGCTATCGCCCGGCGCGCGCCCGGGACGCGTTCGCCGAGCGGCGGGCGGCGCTCGGCCAGCCACCCGCGCCCGCCGTCGCCGTGGTCAGCGCCGGTCTGGACCTCGACTTCTCGCTGCCGCTGTTCACCGAGCCGGTGGTGCCCACCCTGGTGATCACCGGCGGAGGGGCGCCCGGGGAGCGGATCGCCGCCGCGCGCGCGGCCGGGGCCGAGGTGGTGCTCGCCGGGGACGCGGAGTCGGGCCTGGTGGACGCCACCGCGATGGTGACCGCCCTGGCCGAGCGCGGCCACACCCGGCTGCTGACGGAGGGCGGCCCGAAACTCCTGGGACTGTTTACCGCAGCCGGGGTACTCGATGAGCTGTGTCTGTCAGTGGCGCCCATGCTGGCCGCGGGGGATGCGGCGCGCATCGTCAACGGTTCCGCTCTGGTGGAACCGGAACGGTTCGCTCTCGCTTCGGTCCTGGAGGAAGCCGGTTTCCTTTTCACCCGCTACCGTCGGATTTACCAATAATGTTGCAGTAAGCGCATAAGCGACGAGATTCCTGGATTTCTGGATTCCGGTATTGGATCCGTGAATGGAGAAGGGCGCCTGCCGTGTTCACGAGCATTTTGATGATCGAGAAGCCCCTGACCCCTGCCGACGTGGAGTTCGTCACCACCCTGCACGGCGATGATCCGGTGTCCTTCATCGTGTTGATGCAGCCCCGGGGCAGCAAGGACCGGCTGCTGCGTGCCATCGACGACATCGCGCTGGGCGAGCTGGAGCAGGCCGCCCAGGAGGGGGAGGAGCCGGAGGGGAGCGAGGCGCTGGAGCCCGCCGAGCGCGCCCTCGCCCACTCGGTGGCGGCCCTGCGGAAGGCCGGCCGCGAGGCCAGGGGCCATGTTGTCCAGCGCCGCCCGCTGGAGGTGCTGCGCGGCGTCGTCGAGGAGACCGGCGCCGACGAGGTGATCGTGCTGACCGCCCCGCACTTCGTGGAGGAGTTCTTCCACCGGGACTGGGCCTCCCGGGCCCGCCACACCGTAGGCGTTCCGGTGCTCAAGCTGTTCTCCCACGCCGTCGACGAGGAGCAGCCGACGGGAGGCTGAGCCGGGCGGTCCCGGCCTTGCGCGGGGCCGGGCGGTCCGAGGTGCGAGAATCGGGCCGACAGCGAGAACACCGCGAACCAGGGAGACCCGTACATGGCACCGGCCGGCACCGCCTCCGACGCGCTGGATCGACCGCATTTCATCGGCATCGGCGGCGCCGGGATGTCGGGCGTCGCCAAGGTGCTCGCCCAGCGCGGCGCACAGGTCGCGGGCAGTGACACCAAGGACTCCCCGACCGTCGCCGCGCTGCGCGAGGCGGGCGCCACCGTGCATATCGGCCACGCCGCCGGGCACATCGCGTCCGACGCCACCAGCGTCGTGATCTCCAGCGCCATCCGCGCCGACAATCTGGAGCTGGTCACCGCCGTCGAGCGCGGCATCCCGGTGGTGCACCGCTCCGACGCGCTCGCCGCGCTCATGGAGGGCGCCCGGCCGATCGCGGTCGCGGGCACCCACGGCAAGACCACCACGACGTCGATGCTCGCCGTCTCCCTCGGCAGCCTCGGCCTCGACCCCACCTACGTCATCGGCGGCGACCTGGACGCGCCCGGCTCCAGCGCCCGCCACGGCGCCGGTGAGATCTTCGTCGCCGAGGCCGACGAGAGCGACCGCAGCTTCCACAAGTACGCCCCCGAGGTCGCCATCGTCCTCAACGTGGAGCTGGACCACCACGCCAACTACGCCTCGATGGACGAGATCTACGAGTCCTTCGAGACCTTCGTGGGCCGGATCCGGCCGGGCGGCGCGCTCGTCGTCTCCGCCGACCAGGACGGCGCCCGTGAGCTGACCGCCCGGGTGAAGGGCCGCGAGGGGCTGCGGGTCCTGACCTACGGCGAGGACGAGGGCGCGGACGTCCGGGTGCTCGCCATCGTCCAGCACGGTCTGACCAGCCAGGTCACCGTGCGGCTCGCCGAGGTCCTGGGCGGGCGGGAGATCACGTTCGCCGTCTCCGTCCCCGGCCGCCACTACGCGCTCAACGCGGTGGCCGCGCTCACCGCCGGTGCCGCCCTGGGCGTCCCCGCCGCCGAGCTCGCCCCCGCCATCGCCGCGTACACCGGCGTCAAGCGGCGGCTCCAGCTCAAGGGCACCGCGGCCGGAGTGCAGGTCATCGACTCCTACGCACACCACCCCACCGAGATCGCCGCCGACCTGGAGGCGATCCGCGGCGGCGCCGGTGCCGGGCGGGTCCTGGTGGTCTTCCAGCCGCACCTGTTCAGCCGCACCCAGGAGCTGGGTACCGAGATGGGCGAGGCCCTGACACTCGCCGACGCCTCCGTCGTCCTGGACATCTACCCGGCCCGCGAGGACCCGGTCCCGGGCATCACCAGCGCCCTGGTCATCGACGCCGCCGCGGGCCGGGGCGGCGAGGTGACCGCCGAGCACGACCGGGCCGCGGTGCCCGAACTGATCGCCGGAATGGCCAAGCCCGGTGACCTTGTTCTCACCATGGGCGCGGGCGATGTCACGGACCTCGGTCCGGAGATCCTCGCCCGTCTCCAGAGCCCCGAGAGCCAGAGCTGAGGAGGTCCGCCGATGGCGTACGAGATCGACAAGCCGGACGAGCAGTGGCGCGCGGAGCTGAGCCCGGAGGAATACCAAGTCCTGCGCGAGGCCGGTACCGAGCGTGCCTTCACCGGTGAGTACACCGACACCAAGACGACCGGCGTGTACTCCTGCCGGGCCTGCGGGGCCGAACTGTTCCGCTCCGACACCAAGTTCGAGAGCCACTGCGGCTGGCCGTCCTTCTACGACCCGGCGGACTCCTCCGCCGTCGAGCTGATCGAGGACCGCTCGGCCGGCATGGTCCGCATGGAGGTGCGCTGCAACCGGTGCGGCTCCCACCTGGGACACGTCTTCGCGGGTGAGGGCTATCCGACCCCGACCGACCAGCGGTACTGCATCAACTCCATCTCGCTGCGGCTGACGCCCCGGGAGAGCTGAGACCACCGGCCGGGTGCGCCCGGGCGACACCTACGGGTGCGTCCGGGCACGGCGAAAACGGGTGGCGCGAGCGGTGCGGCGCGGCCGACGATGGCCCAATGCTGAGCACTCTCTTCGCCTTCCTCGGCGCCTGCACACTGATCGCCGCCTCACCCGGCCCGAGCACCGTCCTGATCATCCGGCAGTCGCTCGCCAGCAGACGGGCGGGGCTGCTGACGGTCCTCGGCAATGAGACCGGGATCTTCATCTGGGGCCTGGTCGCCGCCTTCGGCCTCACCGGGCTGCTCGCCGCCTCCGAGGTGGCGTACAACGTCATGCGGATCACCGGTGCGGTGGTGCTGGTGGGCTTCGGCCTCCAGACGCTGCGCTCGGCCCGGCGAGAGGGGCGGGAGGCCAAGGAGCGGGCGGCCGGGGAGGAACGGGAGGCCGCGGAGGCGTTCGCCGCCCCGGCGCCGGGCGAACGCCACGACTCCGGATGGCGCTCCTACCGCGTGGGCCTGGTGGTCAACCTGGCCAACCCCAAGGCGGCCGTCTTCGCGCTCTCCTTCCTGCCGCAGTTCGTACCGTCCGGTGCGCCCGAGCTGCCCACGATGGTGGCGCTGGCCGCCGTATGGGCGGTCTACGAGGTCGGCTACTACTCGGTTTACGTCTGGTGCGTGGGCCGATTGAAGGGTCTGCTGAGCCGGGGGGCGGTGCGCCGGGGGATGGAGCGGGTCTCCGGCGGAGTCCTGGTGGCCCTGGGCGTACGCATGGCCATCGAGGGCTGAGACCGCGGCGTTTGAGGTCTTTGCGGCTTCGGGATCGGGCCGTCGTCACGGCCTGGGGGCCAGCTCGTCGCCACGGCTTCGGGGTCAGCCCGGCGCATGGCGCAGGACGGCGGCCGACTCGGGCGGCAACCGCAGTACGCCATCGGCGCCCGGGAGTTCGACGGGCCGCCAGGCGGCCACCACCTCGGTGACCTCGCCGGGCCCGGCTCCGAGCGGGATCCTGGCCGGGCGGTCCCGCGGATTGACGAGGACGTGGAGCGGGCCGCGCCGGAAGCCCAACCAGCCGTCCTCCGCCGCGACCGTCGGCCAGCCCGGATCGGTGAGGGCCGGTTCCGCGCGGCGCAGCGCGATCAGCCGCCGGTGCCAGTCGAGCAGTCCGGCATGCGGTGCGCGCTCCGGCTCCGACCAGTCGAGACAGGACCGCAGCCGGGTGGCCGGATCCTGTGGGTCGGGGATCTCCGCCTCGGCCCAGCCGTGCGCGGCGAACTCCCGGCGGCGGCCCCGCCGTACCGCCTCGGCCAGCTCCGGGTCCTGATGGTCGGTGAAGTACTGCCAGGGCGTACCGGCGCCCCACTCCTCGCCCATGAACAGCATCGGTGTGAACGGCGCGCACAGCACCAGGGCCGCCGCACAGGCCAGCAGACCGGGGGAGAGCCCGGCGGAGAGCCGGTCGCCGAGGGCGCGGTTGCCGATCTGGTCATGGGTCTGGGCATAGCCGAGCAGCCGGTGGGCGGGGGTGGTGAGCGTGTTCAGCGGACTGCCGTGCGCCCGGCCCCGGAAGGCCGAGTGGCCGCCGTCGTGGAAGAAGCCGCCCGTGAGCGTTTTGGCCAGGGCACCGGCGCCCGCGGCGGCGAAGTCGGCGTAGTAGCCCTGGCGCTCACCGGTGAGCAGGGTGTGCAGGGCGTGATGGAAGTCGTCGTTCCACTGCGCGTGCAGCCCATGGCCGCCGGACTCGCGCGGTGCGGTGGTGCGCGGATCGTTCAGATCGGACTCGCCGATGAGGAACAGCGGGCGGCCGGTCCGGGCGGCCAGCGCGTCCACGGCGGCGGACAGTTCGGCGAGGAAGTGCGGCTCCCGCGTGTCGTGCAGCGCGTGCACGGCGTCCAGCCGCAGCCCGTCGAGCCGGAAGTCGCGCAGCCAGGCGAGCGCGCTGCCGATGAAGTACGCGCGGACCTCGTCGGAACCGGGGGCGTCGAGGTTGACCGCGGCGCCCCAGGGGGTGTGGTGGGTGTCGGTGAAGTACGGGCCGTAGGCGGGGAGATGGTTACCGGAGGGGCCCAGATGGTTGTGGACCACGTCCAGGATCACACCGAGGCCATGGCCGTGGGCGGCGTCGACGAAGCGGGCCAGCCCCTGCGGCCCGCCGTACGGCTCGTGCACGGCCCAGGGGGCCACACCGTCGTACCCCCAGCCGTGGGTCCCGGGGAACGGGCAGACCGGCATCAGCTCCACATGGCTGATGCCCAACCCGGCCAGCCGCGGCAGCCGTTCGGCCGCCGCGTCGAAGGTGCCCTCGCGGGTGAAGGTGCCGATATGCAGCTCATAGAGGACGGCGCCGGGCAGCGGCCGCCCGGACCACTCCCGCTCCCAGGGGAAGCGGGAGTGGTCGACGACGGCGCTGAGGCCCTCGGGGCCGTCCGGCTGGCGGCGCGAGCGCGGATCGGGCAGCGGCGGGCCGCCGTCGAGCGTGAAGCCGTAGCGCGTCCCGTGCCCGGCCGCCGCCTCGGCCCGCCACCACCCCTCCCGGGCGGGGTCGCGCTCCATGGGACGCGTCACGTCCTCGACGGGACGCGCTACGCCCTCGACGGGACGCGTGACGTCCTCCCTATGGAGCCCGACCCGGCCGGCGTACGGCGCCCACACCTCGAACAGCACTGGCGTCTCCCATCTCGCGGCCGCTCACCTCGTGGTCTGGCCCGAGGCTCCCGACCATGCTGGGGGACGCGGTGCCGGGCGCGCAGCAGGACAACACCGGTCAACCGGCCGGACACACCGGCCGGGTCAGCCCGTCACACCAGGTTGATGACCTCCTGGGTGACCGGATAGCCCGCCCTGGCGAAGTGGGCGGCCATGGGCGCGTTGCCCTGGTCGGTCGCCGCGGCGATCGTGGTGGCGCCCCGTTCCACCAGGTCGTGGGTGCACTCCACCAACAGGTCGTACGCATAGCCGTGGCCGCGGTGCTCTTCGACGACGCCGATATAGCCGACGCAGGGACCGCTGGGATTGTGCGCGGGGACCTGTATGCCGACGACCTCCCCATCGGGCGTCACCGCCAGCCGCCACCACTCACGCGGCGAGGGACACCAGGCGAGAAACTCCATCAGCTCCCGGACCGCGGCCTCGGCACCGCCCTCGGCCATGGCCTTACGGTCATGCGCGTCGAGGCTGCCGGGCATGATCCGGCGCAGCACCTCGGCCATCGCCGCGTCGTCGGGCTCCGGCCGGAACTCCAGCCGCCCCGGGCGCTCCGGCAGTCCGTGGTCGGGCGTCCACTCATAGCGGAAGCGCTCTACCAGCGGGGTGAATCCGCCCGCCACGGCGGCGTCGACGCGGGCCTGCGCCGCGGTCCGCTCCTCGGGCCGGTCGCGCCAGCCGGGCGGGACCATCAGGGTGTACTCGGCGTGATGGGGTGCGGTGCGCAGCAGTTCGACGGCGGCCTCGTCCTCGCCGTCGGCGAAGTCGAACCAGTCCAGGGCGATGGGCTCGGTGGAGCCGGGCGCGCCCCACCAGGCGGCTCGGGCCACGACGCGCTCGTCGCGCAACGCCACCCACGTCCACTCGGGGCGGTACTCCCCGCCGTTGCCGACGGTGGCGTAGCTGCGGCCGAACCGGCCGCGGCCGACGAGCTCGGGGTCGTTCAGGGTGTGGAACAGATGTGCGTCGCTCTCGGTGAGCGCGCGGATGACCAGATCGGTCACGGAAATCCTTCCGGAGAAGCGATGCGCTCCCGGGTCGGATACCTGATCAGACGCGGATACGCCCTGCGAACGGGGGGCGGGAGCGCGGAATGGTCGTCATGGTGTCCATGGCTCTCGCCTCCTTCCTGATCAAGGGCGTGCCCGCACTCTAGAAGCCGTGGCGGGCCAGCGTCCACATATTTTCGCGCGGCCCTGTGGTGTGCGGCTGTGGTGTGTGCGGGTCAGGGGTCGAGGAGGCCCGCGTCATGGGTCAACAGGGCGATCTGGACGCGGTTGTTGAGGTCGAGCTTGGTCAGGACCCGCGACACATGGGTTTTGACGGTGGGGACGCTCAGGAACAGCGCGGCGGCGATCTCCGCGTTGGACTTGCCCTGGCCGACGGCGACCGCCACCTCCCGCTCCCGGTCGTTCAGCCGGGTCAGCCGCTCCTGTGCCCGGCCCCGGCGGGCATCCGCCCCGGCCCCCGCCACATGCTCGATGAGCTGCTGGGTCACGGCCGGGGAGAGCACCGGATCGCCCTCCGCGACCCGCAGTACGGCGGCCACCAGGTCGGCGGGCGGGGTGTCCTTGAGGACGAAGCCCGCCGCCCCGGCGCGCAGGGCACGCAGCACATGCTCATCCGCGTGGAAGGTGGTCAGGATGATGACCTCCGGGGGCTGTTGGCGCCGCCGCAGCTCCTCGGTGGCGGCCAGACCGTCCACGGTGGGCATCCGGATGTCCATCAGCACGACGTCCGGGGCGTACCTGTCCACCAGGGCGGCGACCTGCGAGCCGTCGGACGCCTCGGCCACGATCTCGATTCCGCGGGCGCCGCCCAGCATCAGCCGCAGCCCGGCACGGACGAGCGCGTCGTCGTCGACGAGCAAGACCCGGACCGCGCGGGCGGGGGCGGACCCGGGCCCGCGGCCCGCGGCGCCGGAGGGTGCGGGCGCGGTCGTGGAAGCCGGGGTGGGCGCGGGCGAGTCCGGCGCGGAAGCACTCATGCGGGCCACGGTAGCCATGCGTAGAGCCGGAAGTCGCCACCTTGCGACGGGCCGCTCTCCAGCCGCCCGCCGGTCAGCTCCGCACGCTCGGCGAGGCCGATGAGTCCCCGGCCCGCGCCGGGGATCGCCGAGGGAGCGGAGCCGGGGCCGGAAGCGGCAGGACGGAGGGCGGCGGGGGCGGAGGTGGTCACGGAGGTGGTCACGGGGGCGGCCGGCGCGGCCGTCGGCGCGTCGACTCCCCGCTCGCCGGCGGGCACGGGCGCACGCACCGCATCCGTACGGTCCACCGGTGGTGGGGCGGTGCGGTGCAGCGGATTGCGGATCTCCACGGTCAGCCCGGTGCCCCTCGCCCCCGCCGTCACCACCGTCACCTCGGCGTACGGGGCGTGCTTACGGGCGTTGGTCAGCCCCTCCTGGACGATGCGGTACGCCGTACGGCCCGTGGCGCCCGGCACCCCGTCCGCCCCCGCCGCACCACCGATCCCATCCCGCAGCGTGACCCGCATCCCGGCCTGCCGCGACTCCTCGACCAGCCGTGGCAGATCGGTGAGCGCGGGCTGCGGCCGGTCAGGCGGAGACGGGTCCCCGGGATCGCTGTCCGGGGCCCGCAGCACCCCGATCACCTCCCGCAGATCCTGGAGCGCCTGATGGGCGCTGCTGCGGATCACCCCGGCGGCGTGGGCGACTTCGTCGGGGGAGGCGTCCGGGCGGTACTCCAGCGCGCCCGCGTGCACGCTCAGCAGGGAGAGCCGGTGTGCCAGCACGTCGTGCATCTCCCGGGCGATCCGCTCACGGGTCAGCCGCTGGCTCCGCTCGGCGCGCAGCGCCGCCTCGGACTCCGCGCGCAGCGCGCGCTCGCGCAGCGATTCGAGCAACTGGCGGCGTGAGCGCACGAACATGCCCCAGCCGATGACCCCGCCGAACAGCACCGTGCTCAGCAGCACCGACTCGAGGTACCCCAGCTCCGGATCGGGGCGCAGGGCAGGACCGGTCAGCAGGTGTGCCACGGCTGCCGCGCCGACCAGCGCGAGAGTGCGCAGCGGGCGGTGGACGGCGACGGTGAACAGCGCCACCAGCAACGGCACCGCCACGTAGAACGAGACGGTGCCGACGGCCAGCAGCGTCAGCGCGAGACCCACCGGCCACCGGCGCCGCTGCCACAGCGCGAGGCAGGCCAGCGCACCGGCGCTCACGTCGGCCAACAGCACGCCGTCCGGCACCGACGGATCCTCGGCCACCGACGCGGAGGCGAGGAGCGAGAGGAACCCCGCCAGCACGATGACGCCGGGGTCGACGCACCAGTCGCGCCGGGTGCGGCGCGGCGGTCGCACGGTCGATGAACTGCTCATACCCACGAAGGTAGCGACGGCCGTGGACGGAGTCGCGGCCGTCAGCCGGGGAAGCGACCAAAGTCGGGCGGGCCGATACTTTCGGCCGATCCGCCGCCCCGGGTCCGCTGCCTAGCCTCGAAGCATGAAGAAGGTACTGGAGGGGGCGGGGTCGCTCCTCGTGTTCTGGGGCCTCGCCGGTCTGGTGCACGAGCTCGTGGGCTGGTTCCGGTTCTGGGGTGTGCTGGGCCGTCTGCCTTTCACCGACGGTCATGAGTGGATCGCGAGCGGGGTGATCCTGGTGCTCGGCGTCGTCCTCGTGATGGTCGCCGAGGGAATGGCCGGCCGCTCCCAGGGCCCGGAGATATCCGGGGCGGCGGGGGCCGGGGCCTCGGTCAGTGCTGGTGGAGACCGCGCCCGGCCAGAGTGAGGTAGGTCTCGCCGACGGCCTCGGAGAGGGTGGGGTGCGGGTGGATGTGCTGGGCCACATCGGCGGGTTCGGCGTCCCAGCCCACGATCAGCTGACTCTCCGCGATCATCTCCGAGACATGCGGGCCCACGAGATGAACGCCGAGGATCCGCCCGGCCGTTGCCGCCGGTGGCTCCGTGGATCCGGATGCGGATATCCGCTCGGCGACGACCTTCACCATGCCGCCCTGTCCGTGCACCATGCCCTTGGCCACGGCGGTCAGCGGCATGGTGTTGACCACCACCGCGTCGTCGCCCGCACGGGCCCGGGCGGCGGTCTCCGAGAGGCCGACGGAGGCGGTCTGCGGACTGGAGTAGGTCACGCGGGGCACGGCGTCGTAGTCCACGGGGCGCGGGGTGCGGCCCGCCAGGGTCTCGGCCACCAGCAGACCCTCCGCGAAAGAGGCATGGGCCAGTCCGAGAGAAGGGGGAGGCAGCAGATCACCGACGATATGGATGCCCGGCACCGCGGTCTCCAGGCGCGACCAGTCGGCCGGGGCGAGGAAACCGCGCTCGTCGGTGGTGAGTCCGGCGGCGGCGAGGTCCAGCCCATCGGTGACCGGTGCCCGGCCGACGGCCATGAGGAGCCGCTCGACGTCCAGCGTGTGCGCCTCGCCGCGGGAGGTGCGGACGGTGGCGTGCACCCCGGCCTCGTGGGGTTCGGCCGTCTCCAGCCGGGCGCCCGTCAGCACCTCGATACCGCGCCGCTTCAGCCCGCGGGTGAGATGGCGGCCGACATCGGCGTCCTCCAGGGGCAGCAGCCGGTCCGCCGCCTCGACCAGGGTGACCCGCGCGCCCATGGAGCGGTGCAGTGAGGCGTATTCGACGCCGATGGCGCCACCGCCCAGCACCAGGACGGAGGCGGGCAGACCGGGGGCGAAGAGGGCGTCATCGCTGGTGACGATGTGTCGGCCGTCCGGTGTCAGCCCCGGGAGGGTGCGCGGCCGGGAGCCGGTGGCCACCACGATGCCGCGGCGCGCGGTCCAGTCAACCGGCGCCCCCTGCGCGGCGGTCGCGGCGGTGACACGGACCGAGCGGGGGCCGGTCAGGGCGGCGGTGCCGCGCACCACCCGGACACCCGCCCGGGCGAGGGCGCCCGCCACCCCGCGGTGGTTGCGATCCACGATGTCATCGCGGGTCGCGGTCAGGGCGGACCAGTCCACCGCGTCCAGGGACGCCTTGACGCCCCAGCGCTCCCGAGCCTCCGCGATCCCGTCGACCAGTTCGGCGGCGTGCAGCATGGCCTTGCTGGGGATACAGCCGCGGTGCAGACAGGTGCCGCCGATCAGATCGCGTTCGGCGAGCACCACTTCCAGGCCCAGGGCGGCGGCGCGCAGTGCGGTGCTGTAGCCGCCGGTGCCGCCTCCGATGACGATGACGTCGGTCTCATCCATGGGCGTAACCCTCCGCCCGGGGTAGGCCATGAGTCCAAGGCATAGTTTTTATGAGAGCGATGGATTCTCTGCATGACACAGTCTGCGTGACACAGGGGGAGCGGATGAGTCTGCGACAGATGGAGTATCTGGTCACGGTGGTCGAGGAGGACTCCTTCACCGCCGCCGCCGAACTGCTGGGGGTCAGTCAGCCGACGCTGTCGCACCAGGTCAAGGCCCTGGAGGCGGAGGTCGGCGGAGCGCTGCTCGAGCGGCTGCCGCGCGGGGTGCGGCTGACGGCCATGGGACGCGCCTTTCTGCCCCATGCCGAGCGGGCGGTGCGCAGCGCCCGGCAGGCGCGGCGCGCGGCACGGGCCGCCTCCGGGTCCGAAGGTGGCGAACTGCACATCGCCACCCTGCACGCCCTCGCCGTCGGGGCCCTGCCCGAGGTCTTCGCCCACTGGCGGCGTGCACACCCGGGTGTGCGGCTGGTGGTGCGCGAGTACGCCACCGGCGAGGAGCTCTGCGAGCGGATGGAGCGCGGGGTCGCCGACCTCGCCGTCGGTCACCATCCGAAGGACTGGCCGGGTCCTGTTGTCCCCCTGGGCCGCGAGGAGATCGTGGTGGTCGTCCCGGACGGGGACCCGATGGCCGGGCGGGAGTCCATCCGGCTGGAGGAGCTGGCGGACCGCGACTGGGTGCGCTGTGCGCTGGAGCCGGTGGTCGACGGGCGCCGCTTTGTGGATCTGGCCTGTGAGCGGGCGGGGTTCGCCCCGCGCGACGGGGTCCACACCGAGCACTCCTCGACGGCCGTGCGGATGGCGTCCGCCGGTGCGGGCATCGTGATCACCCCCGCCCATGTCGCCGCCGGGCACGGCTGCGCGGTGGTGACCCTCGACCCTCCGTGGTCCCGCGAAGTGGTCGCGTTCTCGCGCGTGGCCCTGACGGGAGCGGCCGCCGCCTTCGTCGACCTCCTCGGCCGCACCGCCCGCCTGGGCCGGACGGAGGCGTCCGAGGGCGAGGCGTGGGGGCAGGGGTCGGTTGAGACCTCGGCCGAGGACGAGGCGGGGTCGGTGCGGACCATGGTGTAGAGCCCGGGCGGGCGCGCCGGATGAGGGGTGCGAAGCGCCGGGCGACGTCGGCCTCGGGGGCCGTGACCGATGTCGTCCACGGTGAGTTCGACGGCGGCGTCGCGCAAGGGGACGGTGGCGCACGCGGTGGTGTAAGGGGCCCGCCCGCACCGCGGTGGGGCCTCGGCCCGGGGGCCGACGCCGGTGGCCGGTCCCGTCGGCCGGACGGTCCTCTCGACACGCGGTCCGCCACGCCGTTACCGCCGCCCGCCCGGCGTCGTCTCCGCCTGGTAGGTGCCACGCCCCCACCCCGTCATGCGCGCATCAGCAGGGCCACCGGGAGGCGGGACAGGAGGTCGGCCAGTGGGCAGGGGCCGTCGATCGTGCGGCCGGTCAGCAGGTCGCGCCATGGGCCGGGCGGCAGGGGGAGGCGGGTGGGGCCCCAGCCGCCCGTCGTGGACAGGCGCCGTGACAGCCGGGTGACCACGGTGATCGCCCCGCCGGGCGCCCGGCGGGCGTCGTCCTCGGTCCCGCCGGGGGTGCGGGCGAAGGCGACGCAGTGGGCGGCGGCCGGGCCGTCCGCCCGCAGGGGGAGATAGCCGCTGTCCGCGCCGAACCACTCCGGACGCTCTCGGCGCAGCCGTAGGGCCGCCGAGGTCAGCAGCAGTTTCTCGGCGGACAGCCCGTCCGGCTCCCGCCCCGCGTCCAGGGCGGTCAGCGCCTCGGGGCGCGGTTCGGGCGGGCGGCGGTTGTCCGGGTCGACCAGGGCACGGTAGGCGTGCTCGGTGCCCATATAGAGGTCGGGGACGCCCGGCATGGTCAGCTGGACCAGCGCGGCGCCCAGCGCGATGGCCCGGGCCGGGGCGTCGAGTTCGGCGGTGATCTCCGCCCACACCGGCGACCCGGGGTCGCCCGGCCCGCCCGCCGACTCCAGGAGGGCGGCCACCGCCTCCTCGTAGGCCGCGTTCTGCTCCGTCCAGGTGGTGCGCAGCCCGGCCTCGCGTACGCCCTTGAGCACCGCCGGGACCAGCCGGGCGCCGTCCGCGTGGCCCAGGCCGAGCGCGGTCTGCCACACCGTCCACAGCCCGTGGGCGTCGGGGGCCGCCCGCTCGTCCGCCAGCTCGCGCGCCATCAGCCGCCCCCACCACTCCGGGGATTCGGTCAGCGCCGCGATCCGCGCCCGGACATCCGCGCTGCGCTTGGTGTCGTGCGTGGACAGCACCGTGCCCGTCGCGGGCCAGTCGCGCAGCAGCCGGGCGGCGAAGGCGTGGAACTCCTCCGCCGGGACGGCCGGGTGCCCCGGGGCGCCGCCCACCTCCGCCGCCGAGAGTAGCGGGGCGTAGCGGTAGAAGGCGGTGTCCTCGACGGACTTGGCACGCAGCGCCGCCGCGGTCTGCGCGAAACGCATACAGAAGTCCCGGTGGTGCGGGCCGTCGCCGAGCCTGCCCAGCGCCGCGTCCCGCACGGTGTCCACGGCCCGTGCCTCCTCGGCCACCGCGAAGGCGGACCGTGCGCCCCGCGCCGCCTCCTCCAGCAGCGCGGCGTCCCCGTCCGGCGCGGGCGTCCCGACGGTCACGTACGGACGGTAGACGGGCAGCCGCACCAGCAGTTCGCGTACGGCGGTGCGCAGCGCCCAGGGGGCGTGGTCGCGCAGCCGGGGCGAGGCGTCACAGATCCGCGAGGCGGTCCGCACCAGCCGGTCCACCTCGGCGGCCAGCTCCCGCGTCACCACCTCATGGGCGGCACGGCGCACCGTGGCGGCCCAGTCCCCGCCCTCGTCGGCCCCGGCCGCGGTGAGGTCCTGGTAGATCATGGTCAGCGCGGCCAGCCCGTCCGGGTCGAGGAAGAGCCCGTCGATATGGTGCAGCGCGTCGTAGCCGGTGGTCCCGGCCACCGGCCAGTCCACGGGGAGCCGTTCGCCCCGGGCGAGGATCTTCTCGACCACGGTCCACCGCCCGGCGTCCGCCGTCACGGCCCGCAGCTCCCGGTCCAGCCGCCGCAGATAACCGCCGGGGTCGGCGAGCCCGTCCGGGTGGTCCACCCGCAGCCCGTCGATCACCCCGTCCCGCACCAGCTCCAGTAGCTTGGCGTGGGTCGCCGCGAACACCTCCGGGTCCTCCACCCGCACCGCGATCAGCTCGGAGATGGTGAAGAAGCGCCGGTAGTTCAGCTCGGTACGGGCCAGCCGCCACCAGCCCAGCCGGTACCACTGGGCGTCCAGCAGCTCGGGCAGCCGGAGCCGGGCCGTGCCGGGCGCGAGGGGCAGGACGTGGTCGTGGTAGCGCAGCACCGCGTCGTCCCCGGTGCCCTCCACCGCCAGCCGCTTGAGCTCCTCGCCGAGCGGTCCGCCGAGCACCGGCAGCAGCACCTTGCCGCCGTGCTCCGCCCAGTCGATGTCGAACCAGCGTGCGTACGGTGAGGCGGGCCCCTCCCGCAGCACCTCCCACAGGGGCCGGTTGAGCCGCTCGGGCGCGGGCGCGGCCATGTGGTTGGGGACGATGTCCACGATCAGCCCGAGGCCGTGCGCCCGCGCCGTGCGGGCGAGCGCCCGCAGGCCCCGTTCGCCGCCCAGTTCGGCCCGGACCGCCGTATGGTCCACCACGTCATAGCCGTGGGTGGAGCCGGGCCGGGCCTCCAGGACGGGGGACAGATGCAGATGGGAGACGCCGAGCGAGGCCAGGTACGGTACGGCCCGCCGCGCCGCCTCGAAGGGGAAACCGGGCTGGAGCTGTAACCGGTAGGTGGCGGTGGGCGCCACGGGATCAGCCGTCATAGGAACGTATGTACCCAGACCGCGGGCCCCATGAGATACCCGGGCACCCATACGGGTGCGCGAGCCGCTCCGTCCAGCCCCCTCCGGTGCCCGCTACGCGGGGCGCTGGAGCACCATCAGGCTGCGGTCCACCAGCGTCAGCCGGTCGCCCGCCGCCACCTTCGCGCCGCTGCCCGGCTCCACCCCCTCCGGCTCCGCGGTGTCCACGATGACCTGCCACGACTTGCCGTGGTCGACCGGCACCGTGAACTCCAGGGGCTCGTGGTGCGCGTTGAACAGCAGCAGGAAGGAGTCATCGGTGATCCGCTCACCGCGCACCCCCGGCTCGGAGATCGCGTTCCCGTTGAGGAAGACGGTGAGCGACTTGGCGTGTGCCGCCTGCCAGTCGCGCTGCCGCATCTCCTCGCCCTCATGGGTGAACCAGGCGATGTCCGACAGCTCGTCATGGGTGCCCTCGACCGGCCGCCCGTGGAAGAACCGGCGGCGCCGGAAGACCGGGTGGTCACGGCGCAGCCATACCAGCGACCGGGTGAAGCGCAGCAGCTCCAGCGCCGAACGGTCCTCCTCGCCGCCGTCCTTGCCGGGGTTCGGCCAGGTCACCCAGGACACCTCGTTGTCCTGGCAGTACGCGTTGTTGTTGCCGCCCTGGCTGCGCGCGAACTCATCGCCGTGGCTGAGCATCGGCACGCCCTGGGAGAGCATCAGCGTGGCGATGAAGTTCCGCATCTGCCGCTGGCGCAGCGCCCGCACCTCGGGGTCGTCGGTCTCGCCCTCGACCCCGCAGTTCCAGGAGCGGTTGTAGCTCTCGCCGTCCTGGTTGGACTCCCCGTTGGCCTCGTTGTGCTTCTCGTCGTACGACACCAGGTCGCGCAGGGTGAAGCCGTCGTGGCAGGTGACGAAGTTGACCGAGGCCAGGGGGCGGCGGCCGTCGCCCTGGTAGAGGTCGGAGGAGCCGGTCAGCCGGGAGGCGAACTCCGCGAGGGTGCGTGACTCCCCGCGCCACAGGTCGCGCACGGTGTCCCGGAACTTCCCGTTCCATTCGGTCCACAGGGGCGGGAAGTTGCCCACCTGGTAGCCGCCCTCGCCGACGTCCCAGGGTTCCGCGATCAGCTTCACCTGGCTGACCACCGGGTCCTGCTGTACCAGGTCGAAGAACGACGACAGCCGGTCCACCTCGTGGAACTGACGGGCCAGGGTGGCCGCCAGATCGAAGCGGAAGCCGTCGACATGCATCTCCGTCACCCAGTAGCGCAGCGAGTCCATGATCAGCTGAAGCACATGCGGACTGCGCATCAGCAGGGAGTTCCCGGTGCCGGTGGTGTCCATGTAGTACCGCCGGTCGTCCGTCAGCCGGTAGTACGAGGCGTTGTCCAGCCCCCGGAAGGAGAGCGTCGGGCCCAGGTGGTTGCCCTCGGCCGTGTGGTTGTAGACCACGTCGAGGATGACCTCGATCCCCGCCTGGTGCAGCGCCCGCACCGCCGACTTGAACTCCAGGACCTGCTGGCCCCGGTCGCCCCAGGAGGCGTAGGCGTTGTGCGGGGCGAAGAAACCGATGGTGTTGTAGCCCCAGTAGTTGGCCAGCCCCTCGTCGACCAGCCGGTGGTCGTTGACGAACTGGTGCACGGGCATCAGTTCGAGCGTGGTGACGCCCAGCTCCGTCAGATGCTCGATGATCGCCGGGTGGGCCAGCGCCGCGTAGGTGCCCCGCAGCTCGTCCGGGAGGCGCGGATGGCGCATCGTCAGCCCCTTGACGTGGGCCTCGTAGATGACGGTGCGGTGGTAGTCGGTCCGCGGCGGCCGATCGTCGCCCCAGTCGAAGTAGGGATTGACCACCACCGAGGCCATAGTGTGCGGGGCGGAGTCGAGGTCATTGCGCTTGTCCGGCCGGTAGAAGTGGTAGCCGTAGACCTCCTCGCCCCAGTCGATCCGCCCGCTGACCGCCTTGGCGTAGGGGTCCAGCAGCAGTTTGGCGGAATTGCAGCGGTGGCCGAGCTCCGGCTCGTACGGGCCATGGGCCCGGAAGCCGTAGCGCTGCCCCGGCATGATCCCCGGCAGATAGGCATGGCGCACGAACGCGTCGGTCTCCCGCAGTTCGACCGCCGTCTCCGAGCCGTCGTCGTGCAGAAGGCACAGTTCGATCCGAACCGCTGCCTCGGAGTACACCGCGAAGTTGGTTCCGGCGCCGTCGTACGTGGCGCCCAGGGGGTAAGCCTGTCCCGGCCAGACCTGCATGTGTCGACTCTTCCACTTCTCCTCCGGGGGCCGCGAGCACCCGTGGCACCGGACGGAACCGGATCGGGAGGGAATCCTTTCCCAACTCGCGGGGTCTGACCGCAGTTTCGACGGAACTTCCTCATCTGGCAGGCAACCTACGGCCGGATTGGTTCGTCCTACCGGGTGAACTTCGCATACGCGATTTACCGCTATGCAGCTGGATATGTCGACAGGGGGATTTGGGGGAGGATGTGCGCACGATGATCCACCGGCACCTGGGCAAGGTGGTGGCCGGTGCGGCCGTGGCGGTCACGGCGGCCGCCGTGATAATCGGGGTGACGCTGCCGGGCAGCGCTTCCGGTGATGAGGGACCGGGTGGGGGAGGGCCGCAGGGTTCGGCGGCCGAGCAGGGCCAGGCGGCGCCGCGGCCCGGAGTGGTGGAGTCCGCGCCCGAGCAGGGCAAGAAGGGCACCGGACGGGATCCGCTCACCGACGACGAGATGAAACGCGCCCAGTCGCTCGCGCTCAGCCGCGACTTCCGGGCCGGGAGCGAGAACGTCAAGGGCAAGAAGGGCCCCGAGCACCTCTCGACCGACCTCGCCGAACTGGGGCCGGAAGAGGTCGGCGCGGCCGCTCCGCCCCGCCGCGCCGATGTCACGTACTACGACTACAAGGACAACACGTACGTGACCAAGACGGTCGACCTCGGCACGGGCAAGGTCGAGCACACCGACACCCAGCGGGGCGTCCAGCCGCCGCCCGCCCGCGGCGAGGCCGTGGAGGCCGCCCGCGTGCTGATCAACGACAAACTGGGCGCGGGTCTGAAGAAGGACTTCAAGGACGCCACCGGCAGGGAGCTGACCGGCCCCGGCCAGCTCACCGTGACCGGTTTCGTCTACCGCGCGGGTGTGGACAACGCGGGCCCGGCCGCCGTGAAGGACTGCGGTGAGCACCGCTGTGTGCGGCTGTTCACCCGGGTCGTCAACGGCCCCTGGATCGACACCCGCCAGCTGGTGATCGACCTGAGCGACCACTCCGTCGCCCGGCTGGGCTGACACCGCCCGGACGCCCGCCCACGCCCACTCATACGCTGAACCACACAGGAGTCCTCCATGCCCCAAAGAAGGCTCCGCCGCGCCCGCCTCAGGGTCGCGGCGGCAGTCGGCGCCACCACGCTGCTCGGCACCGTGGCGATCGCCGCGGGTCCCGCCCAGGCAGCCCCGAAGGCCCCGGCGAAGGCACCCGCGCCCGCCGCGAGCTGTAGCTCCGCCTACAAGGTCGAGCAGCAGCTGGACGGCGGCACCACCTGGCGGATGTGCTGGCACTACGAGAGCAAGGCCGGGCTGGTGCTCGACAACATCTCGTACCAGCCCAAGGGCGAGTCGGCCCCGATCAAGGTGCTGACCTCGGCCAAGCTGGGCCAGATCCATGTGCCGTATGACGACGGCAGCAATGAGTACGACGACCTCACCGGCCAGAGCTTCTCCCAGGGTCTGATGCAGCTGGACCCGGCCGAATGTCCCGGCGGCACCATCAAGACCGTCAAGGTGCCCGATGCCTGGGACCCCAGCCATCCGAATGTGAAGGGTCTGTGCGCCACCACCCGCGCCCGCGGTCACGCCTACCGCATGACGGGCGAGGACAACAAGGTCTACCAGCGGCAGGGCAAGGACCTGCTGCTCTACACCGTCAACCAGGTCGGCTGGTACGAGTACATCACCGAATGGCGGTTCGCCGGCGACGGCACCATGTCCATGCAGGTCGGCGCCACCGGCACGCTCTCCCCGATGGACTACGACGCGGGTGACGGCCGCGGCTGGCCGATCGGCAAGGGCGCCAAGGACTTCGCCACCAGCCACGCCCACAACGTCTTCTGGCGGCTGAACTTCGGCCTCGACGGCTCGCCCAAGAGCAAGATCGAGCAGTACGACTCCAAGACCACCGCCACCGCCGGTCAGATCCCCAAGACCAAGACCACCCGCACCCAGGTCGCCAAGGAACTCGCCGGGGACGCCGCGGAGGCGCGCTGGTGGCGTGTGGTGAGCACCGCGGGCAAGAACAAGGACGGCCACCCGCGCAGCTACGAGATCGTGCCCGGCCACACCACCAAGTACCAGGGCCGCAGCTACACCAAGCACGATGTGTACTTCACCGAGTACAACAAGTGTGAACAGTTCGCCAGCAACAATCTGCGCAACTGTGGCCGGGGCGCGGGCAAGTCCGTGGACAAGTGGGTCAACGGGCAGAGCCTCAAACACCCGGTCGTATGGGTCAACATCGGGTTCCACCACATCGCCCGTGACGAGGACCAGGAGCCGATGCCGCTGCACTGGCAGGGTTTCCAGCTCGCCCCGCGCGATGTGACCGCTATGAATCCGCTCACGCCTCCTGCACTCTCCGGTCACAACGGCCATACAGAAGAGCAAGGTTGACCGACAGGTCGATCGAGAGTGCTGCACCGCCTCCGCCCGCGCAGTAGTCTGCGGTGATCGTTGGACGGGGGCGGAAGGCGGTGCACAGGTGAGCTCGGGCGGGTTGGAGCTGCCCCCTGGTGACGGAGGTCCCGGGGGTGACGGCTCCACCGAAGCACCCCCCGGCGCGGTGTCCCTGGTGCGGCCGATGGAGATCGGGGCGGAACTGGACTGGGGCGCCGACGCCTGGGCCGAGGTGCGGACGCGAGCGCGCCGGGCCGGACGTGCCTATATCTGGCTGAATCTGGTGGAACAGCGACTGCGCGCGGTCGTCGGCGCCGTGCTCCGGCCCATCTACGAACCGGTCCACGGCGACGACTGGGTCATCGCCGCGGCGGGCCCCGCCGGACAGGAGTGGGTCCAGCGCGCCGTGGCGGTCCGGGAAGTGAGCCGCCGCAAGGGCTATCTCCTCGATCCCGCCGACGACAACGTGCTCAGCTTTCTCACCCTTCCGCAGCTGCGCGAGCTGCTGGTCCAGCACTGGCCGTGCTTCGAGCCCTACCTCGACGACCGGCGCGAGGTGGAACTCGCCCTGGACGAGCTGGAGGTCGCGCGTAACGTCGTCTCCCGCAACCGCGCCCTGTCCGAGACCGTCCTCGCCCAGGCCGAGCGCGCCTCGGCCCGGCTGCTGGAGATACTCGGCAGCGGCACCGGCACCCCCTCGGCGGACCGGCTGCCCATCGACGCCGTCGAGGATCTCGTCGGCGACCGCTACGCCGATGTGGTCGGCGTCCACTCCGACCGGGTGCGGCTCCAGCGGCAACTGCCCGCCGAGGATCTCTTCGGGGGCGCCCGCCGCCTGGACGCCGTGGGCATCGGACTCAACCTCCTGGTCCAGAACTACTCCGGCCGCCGTCTGGTGCGGCTTGCCGAATCCGGCTGCCGGGCGCGGCTGCTCTTCCTCAACCCCGCGAGCAGCGCGGTCCGCCGCCGCGAGCGCGAACTCGGCCTGAAGAAGGGCGAGATGAGCCGATCGGTGGAGATGAACATCCTCCATATGCGGCGGGTCCGGGCCCGGCTGCGCGACCCCGGCGCCTTCGAGATCCATGTCTTCGACGAGACCCCCCGCTTCACCGCCTACCTGGTGAACGGCGACGGCACCGATGGACTCGCGGTCGTCCAGAGCTATCTGCGCAACGCCCGCGGGATGGAGGCCCCGGTCCTGGTGCTGCGCGGCGGCGGCCGCGGCCGCGATGTGGTGCGCGCCGGGCAGCACACCGGCGCCGACGAAGGCGGCGGGCTCTTCGGCACCTACCGGGAGGAGTTCGAAGGCGTCTGGGCGGACTCCCGTCCGGTCTCCTGACCCGTCCCCGCGTCTCCCGCGTCCCCCACGTCTCCCGATCCACGTTGTCAGTGCCGCGTGGGAGGGTGAGGAACACCAAGCGGAAACCGGGGGAAACCGGGGGAATCATGCATAGGGAGGGCAGCCATGGGCTGGCACCGTGAGCTTCTGATCGGATTCGATCTGGAGACGACGGGCACCGATCCGGGCACGGCGCGGATCGTGACGGCGGCCGTGATCGAGGTGAAGGGCGGGGAGCCGATCGCGCGGCGGGAGTGGCTGGCCGACCCGGGCGTGCCCATTCCGGAAGGTGCCGTGGCGGTGCACGGGGTCACCGACGAGCGGGCGAAGGCCGAAGGCCGCCCCGCGGCGGAGGTGGTGGACGAGGTGGCGGACGCGCTGGTGGCCCACTGGCGCCGGGGTGCCCCGGTGGTCGCGTACAACGCGGCGTTCGATCTGAGTCTGCTGGCCGCCGAGTTGGGCCGGTACGGGCTGCGGCCGCTGAGCGAGCGGCTGGACGGGGCGGAGACCGGCCCGGTCGTCGATCCGTACACGATAGACCGCGCCGTCGACCGCTACCGCAAGGGCAAGCGGACGCTGGCGGCGGTCTGCGGGGAGTACGGGGTGGCGCATGAGCGGGCCCATGAGGCCGGGGCGGACGCGCTGGCGGCGGTCCGGGTGGCCTGCGCGGTGGCCGAGCGCCACCGCGAGGTGGCCGGGCTCGAGCTGTGGGATCTGCACCGCAAGCAGGTCGGCTGGTACGCCCACTGGGCCGCCGACTTCCAGTCCTGGCTGCGCCGCAAGGGCACGCCGGACGCGGTGGTGGACGGCAGCTGGCCGCTGCGCGAGGTGGGGGCGGCGGTGGCGTAGCGCCCCGGAGCGGGGGCGCCGGACGGCCGTCGGCCGGACGGGCGCTCCCCGCGCCGATGAGTTTCCCGGCTCCGGCCGGTCCGTAGAGGTAGAGGGATGAACGGACCGGAACGAGGAGGACCACCGTGACGCAAGAGAGCCAGATCGTCGACCTCGGCCCCGCGGCCCGGCGGATCACCGCACTGCTCGGCGGTGTCTCCGACGATCAGCTGACGGCGCGCACCCCCTGCGCCGAGTACTCGGTGGGGGATCTGCTGGACCACATGATGGGGCTGGCGCTCGCCTTCCAGGACTCGGCGCTGAAGAAGGGGCCCGCGGACCCGGAGCGGGCCGCCCCCGGCCAGGGGTCCGCGGCGCGGCTGGAGCCGGGCTGGCGGGAGGAGCTGCCGAGGCGGCTGGACGGTATGGCGGCCGCCTGGGCGGACCCGGCGGCCTGGCAGGGAGACGCGAGCGCCGGCGGGGTCACCATGCCCGCCGAGGTGATGGGTCTGGTGGCGCTGGACGAGCTGGTGATCCACGGCTGGGACCTGGCCCGCGCCACCGGTCAGCCCTTCGACTGCGATGAGCGCAGCGCCCAGGCCGTGATCGGACTCTTGTCGCAGTCCGCGCTCGAGGACCGTCCGAAGGAGCTGTTCGGGGCGGTCGTCCCGGTACCGGAGAGCGCCCCGCCGCTGGACCGCGCCCTCGGCCTCAGCGGCCGCGACCCCGCCTGGTCGGCCTGACCTCAGAGCGAGCCCCACGCCCCGGCGCCCCGCGCGCTGTCCGTACGCGGCCGGTGCCCCGCGCGCGGCTGCGCTACGCCGCCCCCGAGGCCGTACCGGCCAGGGCCGGTGCGTCGCCAGGGTGGGCAGGCGAGCCCGTACGTGGGCCGAGGTCCCACGCCGTAAGCCGCCCGGCGAGGGAGGGCATGGGGTCAGAAGGCGTGCCAGCGGACTGTTGGGTCGGCCTGTCGCAGGGAGGCGACCCGGCGGGCGAACTCGGTGCGCGCGGCCGGGTTGCCCGGGGCGTGCTGGGCCACCCACGCACAGCTCGCCGTCTCCCGGGCGCCCCGCAGCACCGCGCACCCCGGCCACTCGCGTACGTCCCAGCCGTAGGCCGCCGTGAAGTCGTCGTAGGCGGCCGGGTCGAGGCCGTAGCGGTCCCGGGTCAGGGCCATCACCACGAGGTCGTGCTCGCGCAGATCCGAGGAGAACGTCTCCAGGTCGACGAGGACCGGGCCGTCGGGGCCGATGTGCACATTGCGCGGCAGCGCGTCCCCGTGGATCGGCCCGGGGGCCAGCCGCGGTGTCAGCTCGGCGGCCGCGGCCGCGAAGTCGTCCCGGCGGGCCCGCAGATACGCCGCGTCCGCCGGGTCGATCGCGTCCCCGGCAAGCTTCAGCCACCGCTCCACCCCGCCCAGCAGCTCCCGCCGCGGCAGCTCGAGCGACAGCTCCGCGGGCGGCTCCGGCAGGGCGTGCACCAGATGCAGCAGCGCGGCCAGATCGCGGGGCCCGGCGGGCCGTACCGGCTCGGGGAGTTGCTGCCAGTACGTCACCAGACGGCCGGAGAACGGAAGCGGCTGCTCCGAGCCGTAGCGCCGGTCCGGCCGTACCGCGGGCAGCCCCTCCCGCGCGAGCCAGTCGGCCACCTTGAGCTCCCGGGCCGCCCGGTCCCACACCTCCAGGTCCCGACTGACCCGCACCACCAGCGACAGGCCGTCCACGGCGAAGACCGCGTTCTCCCCGAAGGCCAGCAGCCGCGCACCGACCGTCCCGTCCCGGTACGGCGGCAGCGCCGCCCCCAGCACGGCCCGCGCCCGCTCCTCCGTGAACGCCACGTCCACCACGCCGTATCCCCTTCGCCTCCCATGAGCCACTGACCCACGCCTCATCATGCACCCTCCGCCCGTTCGGTGATCATCGCCGGGTCCGGGTCCGGGTCCGTGGCGTTCGCGGGCGCCAACTCGCGTGCCGCAGCGCCGGTCGGATGCCTTGACTGGGCCCCGCCCCATCCGCACGATGACGTGGGCTTCCCCACCGGGCCGCCTCGTACCGCACCGCACCGCTCCATCCCCTCGCACCGCCGCGTCCCGAAGGAGCCCCTGCCCGTGACACCCATGACCGCGACGGCGCGGCCGGACCGGAGACCACAGGCGGGGGCGCCCCGTGGTGGTGCGCCGGGGGTACGGCGCACCACGGGGCACGGCGCCTGGTTCCTGGTGCTGCCCGCGCTGATCCCGATCCTGCTGCTGAGCGTCGGCCCGCTGCTGTACGGGATCGCGCTCGCGTTCACCGACGCGCAGTCGGGGCGTACCGAGCCCACCGAGTGGATCGGGCTGCTCAACTTCCAGGACCTGGCACATGACACGCTCTTCTGGGAGTCGTTCCGGATCGGGCTGGTCTGGGCGTTCGCCGTGTCCGTGCCGCAGTTCGTGCTGGCGCTCGGACTGGCGCTCCTCCTCAACCAGAACCTCCGCTTCCGCTGGCTGGCGCGGGCGTTGGCGATCGTTCCCTGGGCGATGCCGGAGGTGGTGGTCGGCATCATGTGGCGGCTGGTCTACCACCCGGAGGCAGGCATCCTCGGGGAGACGCTGGGCACCCAGCGGGACTGGCTGGGGAGTCTGGGCACCGCGCTGCCCGCGGTGGTGGTGGTCGGCATCTGGGCGCGGCTGCCGCAGGTGACGGTGGTGCTGCTGGCGGGGCTTTCGAACGTGCCGAAGGAGCTGCACGAGGCCGCGGCGATGGACGGCGCGGGCGCCTGGCGGCGGTTCCGTACGGTCACCTGGCCCGCCATCCGGCCGGTCGCCCTCGCCATCGGCGCGCTCAGCTTCATCTGGAACATCAACTCCTTCGCGCTGGTGTACGTCCTGACCGGCGGCGGGCCCGGCGGACGCACCCGGCTGCCGATGCTCTTCGCCTACGAAGAGGCGTTCCGCTACGGGCAGTTCGGCTATGCGGCGGCGATGGGATGCGTACTGGTCGCGGTGGTCTCGGTGCTGCTCGCGGTCCAGCTCGTCGGTCGGCTGAGGGGAGACGACCGATGAGCACGGCCTCACGTCCGCCACGCGCCGTGGTCGTCCGGCGCCGCGCCGCCCGCACCGGGCAGTACCTCGCCCTGCTGGGGTATCTGGTCTTCCTGGGCTTCCCGCTGCTGTGGCTGGTGTCCACCGCGTTCAAACCGCCGCGCGAACTGGCCAGCCTCCACCCCGGCTGGATCCCGGACCAGCCGACCCTGGACAACTTCCGTCAGGCGTTCGACGAGCAGCCGCTGCTGAGGGCGGGGGCCAACAGCCTGCTCGCCGCGCTGGCCGCCGCCGTCATCGCGGTCGTGATCGCGACCCCGATCGCGTACGTCATGGCCCGCCACCACCGGTCCCCGCTGTCCCGGGCCGCCACCGGGTGGGTGGTGGTCAGCCAGGCGTTCCCCTTCGTGCTGGTGATCATCCCGCTGTTCCTGGTGCTCAAGAACCTCCGCCTGGTCGACTCCCTTGCCGGACTGACGCTGGTGTACGTGGTGTGGTCCCTGCCGTTCGCGCTGTGGATGCTGGCCGGGTACGTCCGGGCCGTGCCGCCCGAACTGGAGGAGGCCGCGGCGGTGGACGGCGCGGGGCGGCTGCGCGCGCTGGTCTCGGTCACCCTGCCGCTGCTGGCCCCCGGGGTGGTGGCCACCGCCCTGTTCGCCTTCATCAACGCCTGGAACGAGTTCTTCTTCGCCCTCGTCCTGCTCAAGTCCCCGGAGAAACAGACGATGCCGGTGATCCTCACCCACTTCATCGGTGCGGAGGGCGTGGCCGACCTCGGACCGCTCGCCGCGGCCTCACTGGTGGCGACCCTTCCCTCTCTCGTCCTCTTCGCCGTCATCCAGCGGCGGATCACCAGCGGCACCCTGGCCGGGGCGGTGAAGCACTGATGCGCCGCCGGTCCCTGCTGGCCGGGGCGGTGGCCGCGCCCGCCGCCACCGCCCTGCTGCCCGGCTGCGCACCGGAGCGGCGCCGCGCGAGTGGCGGGAAGGCCAGGCTCCGCTTCCAGTCGCTGGCCTGGCAGAAGGAGTCGGTGGACGCCACCAAGCGGCTGGTGAGGGAGTGGAACGCGGCCCACCCGGACATCGAGGTGGAGTATGTCCAGGGCAGCTGGGACAGCGTCCACGACCAGCTCCTCACCTCCTTCGAGGCCGGTGAGGCGCCGGACATCATCCATGACGCCGCCGACGACCTGGCCGACTTCGCGTACGGGGGCTATCTCGCCGACCTCGACGGACTCCTCTCGCGGCGGTTGCGAGACGACATCCCGGAGCCCAGCTGGGCGACCGCCATGTTCGGCGACGGTGTCTTCGCGGTGCCGTTCCTCCAGGAGCCCCGGGTGCTCATCGCCAACCGCGCGCTGCTGGAGAAGGCGCGGGTCCGCGTTCCCACCGTCCAACGCCCCTGGAGCTGGGCGGAGTTCGAGGACGCGGCGAAGGAGCTGACCCGGGGCGGGACGCACGGGGTGGCCTGGCCGCTCAAGGAGCCGGTCTCCGCGACCCTCAACCTCTCGCTGTCCACCGGCGGCAAGCTCTTCCACCGGGGCGCGGACGGCAAGGTCACCCTCCGCTTCGACGCCGCCGACCAGCGGGTGCCGCGCACCATCCGCGACCAGGTGGTGCGCGACCGCACGGCCTCCCGGACCACCCTCGGCATGGGCGGCTCGGACACTCTGCCCGGCTTCTTCGGTGGCAAGTACGCGATGGTCCCGCTCGGCTTCTCCTACCGCCAGCAGATCGTGCAACAGGCGCCCAAGGGGTTCGAGTGGACCGTGCTGCCTGCTCCGGCCGGACCCCACCGTGATCAGCGGCAGGGGGTGAGTCCGCAGACGCTGTCCATCGCCGAGGACAGCCCATACAAGGAGGAGGCCGCGCGCTTCATCGACTTCCTGCTGCGACCGCCCCATATGGTGCGGCTCGCGCTCGGCGACTGGATGCTGCCGACGGGCCGCCGCGCACTGGACGATCCGGCGCTGCGCACCCGCAGATACGGCTGGGCCACCGGCACCGCGCTCGCCGGGTCGCTGGACCAGGCGCCCGCCCAGTCGGTACGCGGCTATCCGGAGTGGAAGGACAAGGTCGCCACCCCGGCGCTCCAGGAGTACTACAGCGGGGCCATCGGTCTGGACAGCCTGCGGGAGCGGCTGGTCAAGGACGGGAATCTGGTGCTGGCCCGCTATCAGCGGTAGGCCGCGCCGCCAGCTGGCTCGCCACCCGGCTCGCCACCTGAACGTGCCATCGACCCGGTCCACACAGGAGACCCATACCCCCCGGGAAAGGTTGCGTCGGTCCGCTCTTGTCTCTTCTCCTACGGGCTTCTTAGCTTCAAGTAAACGCTTGTCGAACGCCAGGAAGCTGAAGAATGACCCGAGACATACCGCCGCTCGCCGAAGTCCGCAGGATCACCGAGAAGAAGCGGGACGCGTGGTGGACCGTCATGCTCGTGGACCCGGTGGCCACCCCGCTGGTGCGCTGGACCGCGAAGTACACCCGCGCCACTCCCAACCAGCTCACCTGGGGCGCGTTCCTCGTGGGTCTGGCCTCCGCAGCCTGCTTCGCCCAGGGCGACTGGAGATGGCTGCTGCTCGGCGCGGTCCTCTACCACGTGAGCTTCATCTTCGACTGCATGGACGGCAAGCTGGCCCGGCTGACCGGGACCGGTTCGGTCTTCGGCGCCTGGCTGGACTTCGTCTTCGACCGGATCCGGGTCCTGGTCTGCGCGGTGGCCCTGATGGGCGGCCAGTACGCGCGCACCGGTGAGGTGCTCTACCTCTGGCTCGCGCTGGCCGTGGCCTCGCTGGACGCCCTGCGCTATATCGACTCGCTGGAGATCTTCAAGATCCGGCACGGGATGCGCAAGCAGATCAAGGCGCGGATGCGCGCCGCGCGCAAGGCCGAGAACGCGGCCGAACTCGCCTTCATGGAGGACCTGCTCCGGGAGAACCCCGAGGCCGATATCGAGCAGGACCGGGTCACGGTGGCCGCCCTGGAGAGGGACGGTGCGGCCGCCGTCGCCGAGACGGCCCCGGAGACGGTGGCCCTCGCGGACGTCGCGGAGGACGCCCCGGAGGGCGCACCGGCGGCCCGCCGCCCCGCCGTCGTCGATCTGCACCAGGAGTTCCGGCGCCGGTTCCCGTGGTGGACCCGGTGCCGGAACGTCCTGCTGCGCCACCGCATCCGCGCTCATCTCATCAGCGGCATCGAGTTCCAGATGGGTGTGTTCATCATCGGCCCCGCCGTCGACGCGGTGGTGGCGACGACCGTCGTCTCCGGTGTGCTGCTGCTCGTCTTCGAGCTGGCCATCATCTACAAACTGCTCCTGTCCACCCGGGACTTCGCCCGCACCCTGGACTCCTTCGACACGGCCGCCCTGGCCGTCCCCGCCCCGGTGGCGGCGTCAGCCACCCCGACCACTCCGGTCAGCTCCTGAGCCAGCACGAGCCACTGCGGGGGTGTGACAAAGCCGACCACCACCTCCCGCTCCAGCCCCGCCCGCCGGAACGCGGCGGTCAGCCGCCGGGCGGGGCAGACCCGGCGCAGTGACGCGTACAGCGAACCCCCGGCACCGGAGAAGCCCAGCTCCACCAGGCCCGCGTAGAGGGCCCGTTGCCGGGCGTCCGGCAGCAGCGGCCGCGGACGGCGGATCAGCCGCAGGATCCCGCCGTCCACGCCGGGCACCGGCCGGAAAGCGGTCCGTGCCACCCGGCCGCACAGCAGCCACTCCACCTCGGGCCAGGTGCGTACGGTCAGCAGGCTCCAGCGGCCGAAGTCACCGGTGCGCTTGCGGGCGTACTCGAGCTGGGTGAGCAGGGTCGCCGAGGTCAGCCCGGGTGCCCGCAGCGCCCAGTCGACGATCTCCGAGGTGCGGGCGTAGGGCACATTGCCCACCAGGGCGAACGGCTCCTGCGGGGGGTGTGTGGCCAGGAAGTCCCGGTGGACCACGCGCGCCGATGGATACGGGGCGAGCCGCTCGCGCAGCCCCGCGATCAGCTGGCGGTCGATCTCATAGCTGATCAGCTCACGGCAGAGCGGAGCCAGTGCCTCGGTGAGCACGCCCTTGCCCGCGCCGACCTCCACCAGGAGATCGTCCGGGCGGGGCTGGGCGGCGTCGACCACCCGGGCAACGGCGCCCGGATCGGCCAGGAAGTTCTGCGAGAGGGTGCGCCGCGCCTGGTCGCGAGCGGTGCGACGGGGCGCGGGGGAACGGTGTCGATTGCGGGCCACGGCCACGGTCCTTCCGGAGCCGGACGGACGGCGGTGGCAGCGATGACGGCAGCGCCGGACGGGCCCTGCCGCCCGTCCGGAACGAGTGGGTTCCTGAACTGGCGGGGGCCCTGGCCGAGGGCGCGCGGAAGTGGAGCAGTGGCGAGTTCGGTCGCGAGAGGGCGCGAGCGGACACCCGTGACGACGCGGCTGTCATGACGACGGGTCCGACGGGTCGCTCAGGACAGGTCGTTCACCACAGACGGTTCACCACAGACGGTTCACCACAGACGGTTCACCACAGACGGTTCACCACAGACGGTTCACCACAGAGGGTTCACCACGGTCGGGCGATTCACGGACTCGCGGAGAGACGGGGCGCGTCCGGGCCGGCCAGGGCACCGGGGCCGCGCCGCGGGCGGCGGATGAACAGGGCGGAAGCGCGCACACACGCCACCCCGGCACAGCCGCGGGTGGAGAAGCGGGTGAACACGCCGATGCCGGGACTGCCGCCCATCGGTGCCCTCCTCCTCATGCGTCCATGCGGGCCGTGTGCGATGACACGCAACCCCTGACACGGAACTCCGCCGTGTCCCCGGCACCGTACGGACCGGCCGGCTCATGGCACAACGGGTTTTCCCGCGGCCCGTCCGCACGGCCCCTGCCGTGGACCGCGACATCACCAGGAACCGGCCACCACACGGAACCGGCCGCGTGGCCGAGAGGCCACGCGACCGGTTGACGTCGCGGGAGGGGAAGCGGAGCCGCTAGACCTTGGCGTGCCGCGGCCGGTCGCTCGGGCCGGTGCTGTGACCGGCCATCACGCCCGCCGGGGCGGTGGCGGACGGCCGCGCCGGGCCCGCCTCATCATGGGTCAGATCGGGCAGCCACCCCAGCCACTTGGGCAGGTACCAGTTGCGCTCGTCGAGCAGCGTCATCACGGCCGGGAGCAGCACCCCGCGGATCACCGTGGCGTCGATGAGCACCGCGGCCGCGAGCCCCACGCCCATCTGCTTCATGCTCTGCATCGACAGCGTTCCGAAGATCGCGAAGACGGCGACCATGATGACGGCGGCGCTGGTGACCACGCCCGCGGTGGTGACCACACCGTGCACCACCGCGTCCCTGGTGGTGCGCCCGGCAAGCCGCGCCTCGCGGATCCGGGAGACCACGAAGACGTGGTAGTCCATGCTCAGCCCGAAGAGGATCACGAAGAGGAACAGCGGCAGCCAGGACACGATCGCGCCCACGCCCTCCGCGCCCACCAGGCCCGCGCCCCAGCCGTGCTGGAAGACCGCGGTGAGGATGCCGTACGCGGCGCCCACCGACAGCAGGTTGAGCGCGATCGACGTCACCGCGATGGTCAGCGACCGGAAGGACATCAGCATCAGCAGGAAGGCGAAGACCACGACGAAGGCGAAGACCGGGGTCACGGCCGAGCCCAGCTTGTCGTTGAAGTCCTTGGAGGAGGCGGTGGAGCCGCCGATCGGGGCCTCCACACCGTCCACCGCGCCGAGGGTCGACGGACGCACCTCGTCCCGCAGGACGGCCAGGCTCTTCTCGCTCTTCCCCTCGTCGGAGCCGCCGATCAGCGGCACCTGGAGGACGGCGACGTTCTGCCGGTCGTGGAAGGTCACCTTGACCGGGCCCTTGGAGGCGCCCTTGGCCACCGCGTCGGTACGGAAGCGGCTGATGGCCTCGCGCACCGGTGTGGCGTTGATGTCGTCGGCCTTGACGACCACCTGGGCCGGGTCGGGACCGCCGGGGAACGCGTCGTCGATGTGCTGGTAGGCGACCACGACCGGCAGCCGGTCGCCGAACTCCTGGTCCATGGTGAGGTTCGCGGTGTTCATGCTCACGGCGGGTACGGCGATGGCGATCAGCGCACCGCCCGCGAGCGCCAGGGACAGCTTGGGCCTGCGCAGCACCCGCGCCAGCACCGCGCGCCAGACCCGGCTCTCTCCGTTGCCCTTGCGCTTGGCCCGGGCCAGGAACGGCATCCGCCCCTTCTCCACCCGCTCACCGAGCAGCGAGAGCAGCGCGGGCAGTACGGTCACCGAGCCGATCATCGCCACCGCCACCACCATCAGGGTGGCCAGGCCCATCGCCTTGAACTCGGCGATACCGGTGAAGAGCATGCCCGCCATCGCCACGATGACCGTGACACCCGAGACCAGGATGGCCCGGCCGGAGGTGGCGGCGGCGATGCGCAGCGCGGTCCGGGCGTCCCGTCCGGCGGCGCGCTCCTCGCGTTCACGCCGCAGGTAGAACAGGCAGTAGTCGACGCCGACGGCCAGACCCACCAGCAGCATCACGGAGTTGGCGGTGTCGCTCATATGGACCCAGTGGCTGACCACCGCCACCAGACCGGTGGTGGCCAGGAACGCGGTCATCGCCAGCGCCACCGGCAGCAGCGCGGCCACCAGGGCACCGAAGGCGATCAGCAGGATGCCCAGGGCCACCGGCAGGGCCGAGAACTCGGCCTGCTGGAAGTCGTCGCCGAAGGCGTCGTCGAACGCCTTCTGGCCGCTGGCGTCACCGAACTCCTCGATACGCAGGTCCTGATGGGCGTCCTTGGCCTTGTCCACCGCGTCCAGCACCGGCTGGACGCGCTCCGACGCCGTCTCCGCGTCACCGCGCAGATCGAACTGCACCAGCGCCGAGCGCCGGTCGGCGGAGATGGTCCTGGTCTCGTACGGGGACTTCACCTCCGTGACGTCACCGGTGCCGCGGACCGCGGCGATCACCGCGTCGACCGCCTTGTGGAATTCAGGGTCGTTCGAGGTGATCCCGTCGCCTTTGGACTGGATCAGAACGCTTTCACCGGCCGCTTCGTCAATGCCCGCCTCGTCGAGAATCTTCGAGACGCGCCCGGACTCGCCGGGAACCTGCTCGCTGTCCGACACATCGACCCGTCCGGCCATCGATCCGACGGCCAGGGCGAGGATGACCAGAAGCACCCATCCGCCGACCGCGGTCCACCGGTGCCGGGCGCTCCAGCTCCCCGCGCGGGCCGCTATGCCACGCGGTCTCTCCAAGTGGTCCGTATCCGCCACGACGTCCCCTTTTCCTGTGGCGGCGACCCCGTGCCGCCACCGGGGAAAACGCTAGGCCGCGGCCGTGCGTCGACCCATCCTGCTGCCCGGTGACTCGACGGGCCGCTTTCTCCACCCTCCGAAGGGGGGACAGCCCTACCCTCCCGATTCAAGCCCCTTACACGTAAAGGTCGTTGGCTTGATCATCGTGGTGGTCCGGCGTTGCCTGCGTCACACCTTCCGGGAGATCTTGAATTGCTCCCATCAATCGGTCAGGGTTTCGAGTCAGCCCGGGGGGTCCTGGTGATTTCCCCTGGGTCGGCGCACTCAGTGCGATTCCCCCCACCACCGCACGAGGAGGATTTCCCTCGTCATGGCAGTACACAAAAAGCGCAACGCACGCCGTATCGGTCTCGCCGTCGCCGCAGCGGCCGCCGTCACCGCCGGTGCCTTCGTGGCCATCCCGGCCGGAGCCGCCACCGACACCCCTGCCGAGGGCAAGGTCTACGGGACCCAGTCCAAGCACGTCGTGGACGGCAGCTACATCGTGATGCTCAAGGGCGGCAAGACCATCCAGGCCGCCTCCGAGGGCAAGGACCTCGCCAAGGAGTACGGCGGCAAACTGCGCCGCAGCTTCGACTCCGCGATCAACGGCTTCTCCGCCAACAGCCTGAGCGAGACCGAGGCCAAGCGGCTCGCCGCCGACCCGTCGGTCGCCAAGGTGATCCAGAACCACCGGTTCACCATCAAGGGCACCCAGGAGAACCCGCCGTCCTGGGGCCTGGACCGGATCGACCAGGACGACACCAAGGGCGACAAGAAGTACGCCTACCCCGACACCGCGGGTGAGGGTGTCACCGCCTATGTCATCGACACCGGTGTGCGCACCTCGCACAAGGACTTCGACGGCCGCGCCACGTCCGGCTTCGACGCCATCGACAACGACGAGGACGCCGACGACGGCAACGGCCACGGCACCCATGTGGCGGGCACCATCGCCGGTACCGACCACGGTGTCGCCAAGAAGGCCAAGATCGTGGCCGTGCGCGTCCTGGACGACGAGGGCTCCGGCACCACCGAGCAGGTCGTCTCGGGTATCGACTGGGTGACCGAGCACCACAAGGGCCCGTCCGTGGCCAATATGAGCCTGGGCGGCGGCGTCGACGAGGCGCTGGACGCGGCCGTGAAGAAGGCCATCGACGCGGGTGTCACCTTCGCGGTGGCGGCGGGCAACGAGTCCTCCGACGCCGGTCAGAGCTCCCCGGCCCGGGTGAAGGAAGCGATCACCGTCGCCTCCAGCACCGACAAGGACGAGCAGTCGGACTTCTCCAACTTCGGCTCCGCGGTGGACATCTACGCCCCCGGTTCGGACATCACCTCCGACTGGAACAACGGCGACGACGCCACCAAGACCATCTCGGGTACGTCCATGGCCTCCCCGCATGTCGCGGGCGCCGCGGCCGTCTACCTCAGCGGTCACAAGGACGCCAAGCCGGCGGACGTCGCCAAGGCGCTGACCGGCGGTGCCACCGCCGACAAGATCAGCAACCCGGGCGAGGGCACGCCGAACAAGCTGCTGAAGGTCGTCAAGTAACACCTTCCGGTCCGCCGCGGCAGCCAGGCCGCCGTGCCCACCACTGGGGCACGGCGGCCGGTTCCGTCCCGCCACCCCGGCCACGCGAATGGCCACGAGTGGCCCAGGCGACCGGAGGGGGATTGGCCCTCGGGCCGGGGCCGGTGGCGGATTAGGGTCGTGGTCATGACCGCTACGGACGCTCCCGCCACCACCGTCGACTTCTACTTCGACCCCGTCTGCCCGTTCGCCTGGATCTCCTCGCGCTGGATCCTGGAGGTCGAGCGCCACCGGAACATCGATCTGCGGTTCCGGGTGATGAGCCTGTCGGTGCTCAACGAGAACCGGGAGGACCTGCCCGAGCGCTACCGCGAGTTGATCTCCAAGGGCTGGGGTCCGGTCCGCGTCTGCGTCGCCGCCGCACAGCACCACGGCGAGGAGGTGCTGCGCGATCTCTACACGGCCATGGGCACCCGTCTCCACAACGAGGGCAACAAGGACCGCGAGGCCGTCATCGCCGAAGCGCTCGCCGAGGTCGGCCTCCCCGCCGGGCTCGCCGCGGCGGCCACCTCCACCGACTACGACGAGGCTCTCCGCAAGAGCCACCACGAGGGCATGGACCCGGTCGGCGAGGATGTGGGCACCCCCACCCTCCACGTCGACGGCGTCGCCTTCTTCGGCCCGGTGCTCTCCTCGATCCCGCGCGGTGAGGACGCCGTCCGCGTCTTCGACGGGGCCCGGCTGCTCGCGGGCTACCCCGACTTCTTCGAACTGAAGCGCACCCGCACGGGGGAGCTGGACTTCGGCTGACGGCGCCTGGCCACGGCAGCCGCGGCGGCGCTCGAAGGCGGCGGGCTCAGGCGCTCAGCAGGGCCGGGGCGGCGGTGCGGGACGCGTCGTAGCGGTGGAGGAGGAGACGGGCGAGTTCGGGGGCGGGGCCGAGGACGTCGGCGAGGATGTCCGCCCCCGCCTCGCGGGCGCCCTGGGCGATGCGGTCGGGGAGACGGCCGGGGGCGATGACGTACGGGGCCACGGCCACCCGCCGGACGCCCTCGGCGCGCAGCGCGCGGACCGCGTCCTCGGTGCGCGGGAGGGAAGCGGAGGCGAACGCGGGTCGCACGGCGCACCATCCGGTGTGCCGCCACTCCCGCGCGATTTCAGCGATCACCGCGATCGCCTCCGGGTCGGTGGAGCCCGCCGAGGCCAGCACGACCCCGGTGGAGCGTCGGTCGGCCGGGCGCAGTCCGGCCTGGTGCAGTCGGCGGTCCAGCGCGTCGGTGAGCAGCGGGGAGGGGCCCAGCACCTCGGTCTGCCGGACGGTCAGCCGGGGGTGGCGGGCAGTGGCCTCGCGCAGCACCGCGGGGATGTCGGACTTGGCGTGGAAGGCGCGGGTGAGCAGCAGGGGGAGCGCGGCGACGTCCGTGACGCCCTCGGCGGCGAGCCGGGCCAGGACCTGGTGCGCACGGGGCGCGTTGAAGTCCAGGAAGGCGGCCTCCACCCGCAGCCCCGGCCGCAGCGACCGTACCCGCGCGCAGAGCGCGTCGACGGTCGCCGCGTGCCGGGGGTCGCGGCTGCCGTGGGCGATGACCAGCAGGGCCGGGGGCGTGGCGGACATCAGCGGGCGCTCGCCAGCAGACCGCGGCTGCGCAGCACGCGGCGCTCGATCGGGGCGAAGACCAGCAGCTCGATGGCGATACCGACGACGAGGATGAGAGTGATGCCGAGCAACACCCCCGCCATATCGGAGTTGTTGCGCTGGTTCTCCAGGTACTGGCCGAGTCCCAGCCCGAGTTCGGGGGACTTGGCGATGATCTCGGCGGCCATCAGGGAACGCCAGGAGAACGCCCAGCCCTGCTTGAGGCCCGCGACATAGCCGGGCAGCGCGGCGGGCAGCAGGATGTGCCGGGCGCTGACCAGACCGCGGGCACCCAGGGTGCGTCCGGCCCGCAGGAACAGCGGGGGCACCTGGTCGATCCCGGCCACCAGGCCGTTGGCGATGGAGGGGACCGCGCCGAGCAGGATGACGGTGTACATCATCTGGTCGTTGAGGCCCAGCCAGATCACCGCGGGCGGCACCCAGGCCACCGAGGGCAGCGACTGGAGCCCGGACAGGATCGGGCCCAGCGCGGCGCGGACGAACTTCACCCGCGCCACCACCAGTCCCAGCGGGGTGGCGATGGCCAGCGCGATGAGGAAGCCGAGCAGCCCGCGCGAGACGCTGGTCCAGATGATGTCCAGCAGTTCGCCCTGGAGCCACAGCTGTCGCAGCGCGTCCCAGACCAGGCCCGGGTCGGGCAGTTTGTAGTCGTCGGTGACCTCGGCCACGACCAGCAGCTTCCAGATGGCCACCACCAGGGCGATGGCCACGATCGGCGGCAGCACCTTCTGCACCAGCACCTCGGTCGGCGAGGTGCGCCGGATCTGCACGGTGTCCAGGGCGTCGAGCCCGGCTTCCAGGCCCTCCATGTCCTGGGCGTCCCTCTTACCGGAGGGCTTACCGGCCGGGGCGGTGCCGGTCGTGGTCTTCTCGGTGGCGGACACGCCGGTGGCGTCGGTCGCGCCGGTGGTCTCAAGCCCGGCCATGGCGGCGGATCTCCCCACGCAGTTCTTCGGTGATCTCTACGGACAGGTCGGCGACGGCGGCGTCCTCGATCCGGCGCGGCTGCGGAATGTCCACGGACCAGTCGCGGACCACCCGGCCGGGGCGCGAGGACAGCAGCACCACACGCTGGGCCAGCCGCACGGCCTCGCGGACGTTATGGGTGACGAACAGGACGGACACTCCCGTCTCCCGCCAGATCCGGGTCAGTTCGTCGTGCAGTACGTCGCGGGTGATGGCGTCGAGCGCGGCGAACGGCTCGTCCATCAGCAGCACCCGGGAGTCCTGCGCCAGCGCGCGGGCCATCGCCACGCGCTGCCGCATCCCGCCGGACAGCTCATGCACCCGCTTGCCGTAGGAGCCGCCGAGCCGCACCAGCTCCAGCAGCCGTTCCGCCTCGGGCCTGCGGTCGGCCCGGGGCACCCCGCGCAGCCGCAGCGCCAGCTCGATGTTCTTGCCCGCGGTCAGCCACGGGAACAGGGCGTGCTCCTGGAACATCAGGGCCGGGCGGCCGCCGGGCACCTCGATGGCCCCGGCGGTCGGCTTGTCCAGATCGGCGATGAGATTGAGCAGTGTCGACTTGCCGCAGCCGGAGGCGCCCAGGATGCAGACGAACTCCCCGGGCCGCACCGTGAGGTTGATGTCGTCGAGCACGGGCTGTGCGGCGCCGGCCCGGCCGAACGCCTTGTGGACGTGGTCGATGCGGACCGCGGGGTCCGCGTCCGCGGCCGTCGTCGCGGTCGTGCCCGCCGGATCGGCCTTCTCGGTGGTCAGTGCCGGGGACATCCGGTCACCTCCTGATGGGTGCGTAACGGCGTACCGTGCGTACGGGGGGCGGGCGGGCTACTTCGTACCGAGTCCGGCGTCCGACACCGTCGGCTTGCCCTCGGCCTTGAGGACCTTGTTGAGCAGGGTGAGGTCGTAGATGCCCTTGAGGTCCGGCTTCTCCAGCAGACCCGCCTTGACCGCGTGGTCCGCCTCGGTGTTCAGCGTCTGCGCCAGCGGGTCATCGGTGACCTGGATGCTCTTCCACGCCGGGTCGATCACCTCGGGCGGCAGCGGCTTTCCGGTCTCCGCCTTCAGCGCGGCGTTGGCCGCGTCCTTGGCCTGACCGGGGTTGGTCTTGATCCAGTCGTTGGTCCGCACCGAGCCGCGCAGTACGGCCTCGACCACCTTCGGATGCTCCTCGAGGAACGACTGCTTGACGATCAGGTTGGTGATCACGAACTTCTTGTCCGGCCACAGCGAGGACTCGTCGAGCAGCACCTTGCCGCCCTCGGCGACCAGCTTGGAGGCGGTCGGCTCGGGCACCCACGCACCGTCGATGGCACCGGACTTGTAGGCGTCGGGGGTCACCTTGTTGTCGGAGCGGACCACCGACACATCGCCCTTGCCGCTCTGGGCGTCGACCTTCCAGCCCTTCTTGCCGATCCAGTTGAGGAACGCCACGTCCTGGGTGTTGCCGAGCTGCGGGGTGGCGATCTTCTTGCCCTTGATGTCGTCCTCGGACTTGATCTTGTCCGGGTTGACGACCAGCTTGACGCCCCCGGAGACCGAGCCCGAGATGATCCGGAGGTTCTCGCCGTGCGATTTCACATAGCCGTTGATGGACGGCGAGGGGCCGATCCACCCGATGTCGATGGAGCCCGCGTTGAGCGCCTCGATCTCGGACGGTCCCGCGTTGAAGACGAACGGCTTCACCTGGGTGCCGCCCAGCGCCTGCTGGATGGGGCCGCCCTTGCGCAGCCCCACCAGGGCGGTGGCGTGGGTGAGATTGGCGAAGTAGCCGACCTTCACCTCGTCCAGACCGTCGACCTTCTTGCCGCCCGCGGCGGGAAGGGCGGAGGCGCCCTGGTCGTCGTTCTTCTTGTCCGATCCGTAGCCGCAGGCGCCGAGCGCGCCCAGCAGCAGCGGGAAGATCGCGGCGGCCGCGAGGAGACGGGTGCGGCGGCGGGGCAGCGGCCCGGCCGGTCGGGCGGGAGCGGGGCGGTCGGCGTACGACACGGGAGGTGTTCCTCTCGCAGGGCCGGGCAGCGTCAGGGGACGCCCGGCAGGTCACGGGGTCTTCGGTTCCGGTGGAGCGGGGCAGGGCACGGCAGGGGGTTACGCGTCAGCACACACATCGCCCGACCCCTCCCTGGCCGCTGCCACGGGCGCCGCTGCCGACGCGGCCGCCCTCCTTCGCGAAGGTCGAGAATGCTTCTCCGGCCATGATCAGAAATCCCACCCGTCGTCCTCGGAGTCGTCCTTGACGGGCTCCGGGGAGGCGAACGACTCGCCGACCATGCCCGCGGTGAGCGTGGTGCCGTCGCTGGGGTCGATGAGGATGAAGGAGCCGGTGCGGCGCGAGTCGGCGTAGGAGTCGACCGGCAGCGGTTCGGCGGTGCGGATCTTGACCCGGCCGATGTCGTTGGCGACGAGCTGCCCCGGGTGCGGGTGCAGGGACAGGTCGGACAGCGTGAGCCGGGACGGGATGTCCTTGACGATCGCCTTGACCGTGCGGGTCCCGTGCTTGAGCAGCACCCGGTGGCCGACGGTCAGGGCCTGGTCGGCGACGTGGCACACGGTCGCCTCGATGTCCTGCGTGGTCGCCGGGGCGTCCTTGCTGGGCACGATCAGATCGCCGCGCGAGATGTCGATGTCGTCCTCCAGCAGGAGGGTCACCGACTGTGTGGTCCAGGCGACGTCGACCGGCTCGCCCAGCAGCTCGATACCGGAGATCCGCGACGCGCGGCCGGACGGCAGCACCGTCACCGCCTCGCCGACGTGGAAGGAACCGGCGGCGATCTGGCCCGCGTAGCCCCGGTAGTCCGGGTGCTCGGCGGTCTGCGGCCGGATCACGAACTGCACGGGCAGACGTGCGTGGCAGTGGCTCAGGTCATGGCTGACCGGGACCGTCTCCAGGTGCTCCAGGACGGTCGGGCCGCCGTACCAGTCCATGGTGGCGGACGGCTCCACCACGTTGTCACCGGCGAGCGCGGAGATCGGAATGGCGGTGACCTCGGGGACGCCCAGCTCGGTCGCGTACGCCGTGAACTCCTCGGCGATCGCGGCGAAGGCGGGCTCCCGGTAGTCCACCAGGTCCATCTTGTTGACGGCCAGCACCACATGCGGCACCCGGAGCAGGGCCGCGATCGCGGCGTGTCGGCGGGTCTGCTCGACGACGCCGTTGCGGGCATCGACGAGGACCACCGTCAGCTCGGCGGTGGAGGCGCCGGTGACCATGTTGCGGGTGTACTGCACATGGCCCGGGGTGTCGGCGAGGATGAACCGCCTGCGCGGGGTGGCGAAGTAGCGGTAGGCCACGTCGATGGTGATGCCCTGCTCGCGTTCGGCGCGCAGGCCGTCCGTCAGCAGCGCGAGGTCCGGGGCCTCCTGGCCACGGCTGCGGGAGACGTGCTCCACGGCCTCCAGCTGGTCGGCGAGAACCGACTTGGAGTCGTGCAGCAGCCGGCCCACCAGGGTCGACTTGCCGTCGTCGACGGAGCCGGCGGTGGCGAACCGCAGCAGGGTGGTGGCCGAGAGCTCCTCGGTCGTGAGCGTGCTCATGGTTAGAAGTACCCCTCGCGCTTGCGGTCTTCCATCGCGGCCTCGGAGAGCTTGTCGTCGGCGCGTGTGGCGCCGCGCTCGGTCAGCCGGGACGCGGCGATCTCGGTGATGACCTGCTCCAGGGTCACCGCGCCGGAGTCGACGGCGCCGGTGCAGGACATATCGCCGACGGTGCGGTAGCGCACCTGCCGCTTCTCGACGGTCTCGTCGTCCTTGGGCCCGCCCCACTCGCCCGCCGTCAGCCACATCCCGGCACGCTTGAACACCTCGCGCTCATGGGCGAAGTAGATCCCGGGGAGCTCGATGCCCTCGCGGGCGATGTACTGCCACACGTCCAGCTCGGTCCAGTTGGAGAGCGGGAAGACACGGACATGCTCGCCGGGCGCGTGCCGTCCGTTGTAGAGGTTCCACAGCTCGGGGCGCTGGCGGCGCGGGTCCCACTGCGAGAACTCGTCGCGGAGGCTGAACACCCGCTCCTTCGCGCGGGCCTTCTCCTCGTCGCGCCGTCCGCCGCCGAAGACGGCGTCGAACCTCTCCGTCTGGATCTTCTCGGTCAGCGGCAGCGTCTGGAGCGGGTTGCGGGTGCCGTCCGGGCGCTCCTTGAGCACACCGCGGTCGATGTAGTCCTGCACCGACGCCACGTGCAGCCGCAGTCCGTGCTCGGCGACGGTGCGGTCCCGGTAGTCGATGACCTCGGGGAAGTTATGCCCGGTGTCCACGTGGAGCAGGGAGAAGGGCACCGCCGCCGGGGCGAACGCCTTGAGCGCCAGGTGCAGCATGACGATGGAGTCCTTGCCGCCGGAGAAAAGGATCACCGGCCGCTCGAACTCGCCCGCCACCTCGCGGAAGATGTGCACCGCCTCGGACTCCAGCGCGTCCAGGTGGGACAGCGCGTAGAGGTCGTCGTCCCCGGCCGCGCCGGTGCCGTTGACCGCGGCAACCGTCGTCATGCTGTGCCCCTCTCGCTCGCCCCGCCGCGGTGGCGGCCGGTGTCACTCTCGCCCGCCCGTCGCGCGGGCGCGGATATCGCTGTGGTGTGCGGTCCGGTGGCCGCGTGTGCGTCGCTCACGCGAGTCCCCTCTCGCTCAGCAGCGCCCTGAGCGCCGCCGCGGATTCCTGTACGCCCTGCTGGTGCGCCTCGATCCGCACATCCGGGTCGGCCGGGGCCTCGTACGGGTCGTCGACCCCGGTGAGCCCCGAGATCTCGCCCGCCGCCTGCTTGGCGTAGAGCCCCTTGACGTCCCGCTCCGAGCACACTTCGACCGGGGTGGCCACATGCACCTCCAGATACGGGGTGCCCTCCTTCTGGTGGCGCGCGCGCACCGCCTCACGGCTGTCCGTGTACGGGGCGATCACCGGGACCAGCACCTTCACCCCCTGGGAGGCGAGGAGTTCGGCGACGAAGCCGATCCGCTGGACGTTGGTGTGCCGGTCCTCGCGGGAGAAGCCGAGCCCCGCGGAGAGGAACTCGCGGATCTCGTCGCCGTCGAGCACCTCCACCCGGTGGCCCTCCCCGCGCAGCCGCTCGGCCAGGGCGTAGGCGATCGTGGTCTTCCCGGCGCTGGGCAGGCCGGTCAGCCACACGGTGGCTCCGGTGTGCAGGGGCGCGCTCATCTCGTTCTCCTGGTCGGCGGCCATCAGCCGTGCAGCCCGCATTCGGTCTTGGTGCTCCCGGCCCAGCGGCCGGAGCGGGCGTCCTCGCCCTCCAGCACCCGCCGGGTGCAGGGCGCGCAGCCGACCGACGGATAGCCGTCCATCAGCAGCGGGTTGGTGAGCACACCGTGCTCGGCCACGTACGCGTCCACATCGGCCTGTGTCCACCGGGCGATCGGGGAGACCTTCACCTTCCGCCGCTTGGCGTCCCAGCCGACGACCGGGGTGTTCGCCCGGGTCGGGGACTCCTCGCGGCGCAGCCCGGTGGCCCAGGCGTCGTACCCGCGCAGCCCCTCCTCCAGCGGCTTGACCTTGCGCAGCGCGCAGCACAGGTCGGGGTCGCGGTCATGCAGCTTCGGGCCGTACTCGGCGTCCTGCTCGGCCACCGACTGGCGCGGGGTGAGCGTGATGACGTTGACGTCCATCACGGCGGCCACCGCGTCCCGGGTGCCGATGGTCTCGGGGAAGTGGTAGCCGGTGTCGAGGAAGACCACATCGACACCGGGGAAGGCGCGGGAGGCCAGATGAGCCACGACCGCGTCCTCCATCGAGGAGGTGACGCAGAACCGCGGGCCGAAGGTGTCGGCCGCCCAGCGCAGGATGTCCAGCGCCGGGGCGTCCTCCAGTTCACGGCCCGCCCGTTCGGCGAGCGTCTCCAGATCGTCGGTCTGCTGAAGCCGGGTCATATCGCGGTGCCCCCTTCTCCGGTCGGTTCGCGCCGCAGGCCCTTGGCCAGCAGCCCGAGGAACGACAGGCGGAACGCGCGGTTGCAGGAGGCGCATTCCCACGCCCCGTGGCCCTCCTCGGAGGGGCGCAGGTCCTCGTCCCCGCAGTACGGGCAGTAGAACGGCGCGGCACGCTCACTCATGACAGCGCCTCCTCACTGGCCCGGGCGGCCCAGGTGGCGAACCGCTCGCCGTCCTCGCGCTGCTCCTGGAAGCGGCGCAGCACCCGCTCGACGTAGTCGGGCAGTTCATCGGCGGTGACCTTCAGCCCGCGCACCTTGCGGCCGAAGCCGGGCTCCAGGCCCAGCGCGCCGCCCAGGTGCACCTGGTAGCCCTCGACCTGGTTGCCGTCGGCGTCGGTGACCAGCTGGCCCTTGAGGCCGATGTCCGCGACCTGGATCCGGGCGCAGGCGTTGGGGCAGCCGTTGAGGTTGATGGTGAGCGGCTGGTCGAACTCGGGCAGCCGCCGCTCGAGTTCGTCGATCAGCGCGGAGCCGCGGCCCTTGGTCTCGACGATCGCCAGCTTGCAGAACTCGATACCGGTGCAGGCCATGGTGCCGCGGCGGAACGGGGACGGCTTGACCTGGAGGTCCAGCGACTCCAGTCCGGAGACCAGCGACTCCACCTGGTCCTCGGCCACATCGAGCACGATCATCTTCTGCTCGACGGTGGTGGTCAGCCGTCCGGAGCCATGGGCCTCGGCCAGGTCGGCGATCTTGGTGAGGGTCGCACCGTCGACGCGGCCGACGCGCGGGGCGAAGCCGATGTAGAAGCGCCCGTCGCGCTGGCGGTGGACGCCGATGTGGTCACGCCACTGCTGGACGGGCTGCTCGGGCGCGGGCCCGTCGGCCAGCGGACGCTTCAGGTACTCGTCCTGGAGCACCTGGCGGAACTTCTCCGGGCCCCAGTCGGCGACCAGGAACTTCAGCCGGGCGCGGTTGCGCAGCCGCCGGTAGCCGTAGTCGCGGAAGATCGAGACGACCCCGGCCCAGACCTCCGGGACCTCCTCCAGCGGGACCCAGGCGCCGAGCCGGACGCCGATCTTGGGGTTGGTGGACAGTCCGCCGCCGACCCAGACGTCGAAACCGGGGCCGTGCTCGGGGTGGCGCACACCGACGAAGGCCACGTCGTTGATCTCGTGGACGACGTCGAGGACCGGGGAGCCGGAGACCGCGGTCTTGAACTTGCGCGGCAGGTTGGAGAACTCCTTGCTGCCGATGTAGCGGCGGTGGATCTCCTCGATGGCGGGGGTGCCGTCGATGATCTCGTCCTCGGCGATCCCGGCGACCGGGGAGCCGACGATCACGCGCGGGGTGTCACCGCACGCCTCGGTGGTGGACAGGCCCACGGCCTCCAGCCGCTTCCAGATCTCCGGCACGTCCTCGATCCGGATCCAGTGGTACTGGATGTTCTGCCGGTCGGTGATGTCCGCGGTGCCGCGGGCGAACTCCTGGGAGATCTCGCCGATGACGCGCAGCTGCTCGGTGGTCAGCCGTCCGCCGTCCACCCGGACCCGCATCATGAAGTGCTTGTCGTCGAGCTCCTCGGGCTCCAGCACGGCGGTCTTGCCGCCGTCGATCCCGGGCTTGCGCTGGGTGTACAGACCCCACCAGCGCATCCGCCCGCGCAGATCGGAACCGTCGATCGAGTCGAAACCGCGGTGGGCGTAGATCGTCTCAATGCGTGTCCGCACATTGAGACCGTCGTCGTCCTTCTTGGTCTGCTCATTGCCGTTGAGCGGGGTGAAGTGCCCCGCGGCCCACTGGCCTTCGCCGCGGTGGCGTCCGGCCTTGCGGCGGGGTGATGCGCTTACGCGTTCCGGGGTGGCGGCCATGGCGGTGTGTGTCCTTCTGAGCGGCTCGGTGCGGCGGATGGTGCTCGCGACACCCTCTGACCTGCGGCGGTGCGCAGGCGGGCACGGCGCTTCGGCGGTACCGGGTGCGATTGGTGCGGCGGGGGAGGTCCCGCGGCGGCGCCCGCCCACGTCGTCGGGGGCGGTGGTCGGGGGCGTCGGGGACTGTGGGGGTGCTGCCCGGGGCCTCGAGGGCCCTGAAGAGGTGCGGGTCAGCCCGCCGGACAGATGGCGCTGGACATGCGGCCGAGGTCGACGTGGCGTCGACTCACCAAGGCAATTCCAGCTCGAGACATGGAGGAAGCGTGGCACGGTGGTCTCTGAGGAGTCCACCGCTATCCACTATTTGGACGGTAACGTCTTACATCGCGAGACGATGTGGTGTGGGTCACCCAGTCGTCTCTGGGGTGTCCGGCTCGGGGGCGTCCGGCGCGCCGGTGTCCGGCTCGGTGGTGATGTCGAAGATCCGGAAGCCGCGCCGCTGGTAGTTGTCCAGTGCGTGCGGTCCGTCCTTGCTGCACGTGTGCAGCCACACCCGCTTCGTCGGCGGCTGCCCCAGCAGCCGCTCGCCCTGGTCCCAGGCACGGCGGATGCCGCAGGTCAGCAGGTGTCCGCCGATCCGGCGGCCGCGGAAGGCGGGCAGCAGCCCGAAGTAGACGATCTCGGCCACGCCGTCGTCCTGGCGCTCCAGCTCGATATACCCGGCCGGGGTGCCGTGCTCGTACGCCACCCAGGTCTCCACACCGGGCCGGTCCAGATACCGCTCCCACTGCTCACGCGACCACTCCAGCCGGTCGGTCCAGGAGACATCGGCGCCGACCGAGGTGTAGAGGAAGCGGCTGAACTCCGGGTTCGGCACCTCCGCCCGGACGATCCGCACCCCCGCGTCGGCCGCGGGCTCGCGCGCCGGGCTGAGATCCGCGGGCGAGGTCTGCTCCAAGGACCACGTGGTCACTGTGCTGCTCATGGTGGACAGACAACCATGGACCGGGCGACGGCCGGGAACCGGGCGGTTGCCGTGGCAAGCGGTTGTCCGGAAACGGTGGACGGAGGGCGGTCCCATGGGCCACCGTGGGAGCGCTCTTTGACATGTCTCGCACAGAAACGGTGGCCGCTGCCGCCGGTGCCGGAGGAACAGCGCCGTCCGACGAACCGCCCCAGCGATCCGACGACGAGGGAGACCACACCCATGATCCGCACCAGCACCAAGGCCGCAGCACTGCTCGGCGGCGCGCTTCTCGCGGCCACCGGCCTCGCCACCGCCCAGGGCGCGTTGGCGGTCCCCGCCGCACCGGCCGCCCCTGTGACGGCCACCGCGCCGACCGCCGTCACCGTCCCGAGCGCCACGAACACCACGAGCGCCACCGCGCTGGCCAAGCTCAGCCACGCCGACGCGACCGGCCGACTGCGGAACGCGGGGATCAGCTGGACCTCCAGCGGCGGCTGCTCGGACCGCAACCAGCCGACCTGTACCTCGTTCGAGCAGGTCAACCTGGCCACCATCCAGGGCGCGGTCACCCTCAAGCAGGCCAGCGGCTGCGCCCTCACCATCACCGGCGGTACGGAGACCGGGCACGCCTCCGGCACCTACAGCCACTGGAACGGCTACAAGCTCGACTTCAGCCCCACCAGCTGCCTCAGCGGCTACATCACCCGCACCTTCACCAACATCGGCCCGCGCCCGGGCGACGGGGCCCAGCAGTACCGCTCCGGCGCGGGCAACATCTACGCCCGCGAGAGCAACCACTGGGACGTGCTCTTCTACAACTGCGGCGGCTGCTGATCCGACCCCCGTCCGCCCGGTTGCAACGCGGCGCAACCTTTGCGCCCGGCCGTACCCGGCACGGACAGTGGGCCCGGCGCGCGGAGGGCGGTGCCGAGTCGGCGCGGCATCCCCTCCGCCGACGCACACGGCGCGCGAGGCGCGCGGGGCTGGCGGGGGCAGGCGAGGCGCGCAGGGGCAGCCGAGGGGCGCGTACGGGCCGGTCGCCGGATGAGCCGGGCTGAAACCGCCCGATACGGTGAGAAGGTGCAGCCAGCAAAAGAACCCTCCAAGCCGTCCGGTCGGCTCAACAAGGCCCGCGCCCTCTACCGCAATGTCTCCAAGCGCAGGATGGCCTGGCTGCTGCTCAAGGACACCGTCAACTCCTGTATGGAGCACCGGGTCACCGGCCTCGCCGCCGAGGCGGCCTTCTTCACCCTGCTGTCCCTGCCCCCGCTGCTGCTGGGCCTGATCGGACTGCTCGGCTACTTCGACGCCTGGACCGACACCGAGACGGTGGCCACCATCCGGCAGAACATCCTGGACGCCTCCGGGACCGTCCTGTCCGACAAGGGCGTCAAGGAGATCGCCCGGCCGCTGCTGGACGATGTCATCGAGGGCGGCCGCCCCGACGTGATCTCACTCGGCTTCGGTATCGCCCTGTGGTCCGGCTCGCGCGCGGTGAACGTGTTCGTCGACACCATCACCATCATGTACGGGCTGGAGGGGCGCCGAGGGATCGTCAGGACCCGGCTGCTGGCCTTCCTGCTCTACCTGGTCGCGCTGCTCGTCGGGGCGGTGGCGCTGCCGCTGATGGTCGTCGGACCGGAGGCGGTGGTGGGCCTCCTCCCGGCCAGTGGCGGTCTCGTACGGGTGCTGTACTGGCCCGTGGTGATCCTGCTGTCGGTCGCCTTCCTCACCACGCTGTACCACGTGTCGGTGCCGGTGCGTTCGCCCTGGCGCGAGGACGTGCCCGGTGCGCTGGTGGCCCTCACCATGTGGGTGTTCGGCAGCTTCCTGCTGCGCATCTACCTGGTCCACACCGTGGAGGGCCCGACGATCTACGGTTCGCTGGCCGCGCCGGTCGCCGTACTGCTGTGGATCGGTGTGTCCGCCTTCGCGGTGCTCGTCGGCGCGGCGGTCAACGCCGCGATCGACCGGGTCTGGCCGTCGGTGGCCACCGCCGCCGGACGTGCCGAGCGGGCCGCCCGCGCCCGCGAGGAGGCGGCCCGGCTGCGGTCGCGGGGCCAGCACACCGCGGACGACGGCGCGGCGGAGATCAGCCCGCCGTCGGAGTTCCCCGAGCGCTGGGCCCAGTTCCTTCCGCACGCCGATATCCGGGCACGGCTGCACACCAAGCGCGAGCAGGGGGAGCGGACCGGCGAGAACGGCGCCGCGAAGCCCACCGGGAAGTCCGCCGAGAACGGTGCCCAGGGGGCGGCGCGCGCGGAGAAGCCCGAGCGCGCGCCCCGGCAGGAGGCCCGACGGCCCGAGGCGGACACCGCCGCGGACGGATCCGCGGAGACCACCCCGGACGACAGCCACCGCGCCGGAACCCCGCCGCTCTGAGCCCTGTCCGGTGGGCCTCACCGGGCCCGCGCCGCCCGGCTGTCGAAAGGCGACCGGCCGCCGCCCGGAAAACCCGTGGTGCCGACGCGGGCCGTCGGACTACAGTGAGCACGACCCGATCCGGGGGCCACTGGCCGCCGTGAGTCAATACGTCGATACGGAGAGAAGGAGGTGTGACCCGATGGCCGTCTTCGCGCTGGGCGCTGCCCGCAACCAGGAGTTCATCACGTCCACCTCCGTGGCTTCCGGCTGATTCCACGTCATGTCTCCGCGCCCGAGCGGCGCGCGCCGGGGCCACCCCTGTGAAGGGTCACCCCTTGTCTTCCTCTTTCTCTTCGTCCTCCACTTCGTCGTCCTCTCCGCTCGGCGCTTCCCCGGACCCGCTCGCCCCGTACGGCTGGGACGAGGGCTGGGAGGCCGCCTTCGCCCCGTACGCCGAGCGGGGACTGCTGCCCGGCCGGGTGATCCGTGTGGACCGCGGCCAGTGCGATGTCCTCACCCCCGTCGGCACCCTGCGGGCCGACACCGAACTGGTCACGCCCCACGATCCGATGCGCATCGTGTGCACCGGCGACTGGGCCGCCGTCGACCCCGACGGCGATCCGCGCTATGTGCGGACGCTGCTGCCGCGCCGCACCGCCCTGGTGCGCTCCACCTCCTCCAAGCGGTCCGACGGCCAGGTGCTCGCCGCCAACGTCGACCACGCCGTCATCGCCGTCTCCCTCGCCGTCGAGTTCGACCTGGGCCGCCTCGAGCGGTTCGCGGCCCTGGCCTGGGAGAGCGGGGCCCAGCCGGTGGTCGTCCTCACCAAGGCCGACCTGGTGCCCGACCCCGCCACCCTGGACCATCTCGTCGACGACGCCACGACGGCCGCGCCCGGGGTCCAGGTGCTGCCCGTCAGCTCGTCGACGGGGGAGGGGCTGGATGTGCTGTCCGCCGTGCTCGCCTCCGGCACCGCCGTACTGCTCGGCCAGTCGGGCGCGGGCAAGTCCACTCTGGCCAACGCGCTGATCGGGGAGGCCGTCCAGGTCGTCAACGAGACCCGGGACAGCGACGGCAAGGGCCGCCACACCACGACCACCCGCGATCTGCTGCCGCTGCCGTGGGGCGGTGCGCTGATCGACACCCCGGGGCTGCGCGGGGTGGGGCTGTGGGACGCCGGGAGCGGTGTCTCGCAGGCGTTCGCCGAGATCGAGGCGCTCGCCGGGGGATGCCGCTTCCACGACTGTGCCCACCGCACGGAGCCCGGGTGCGCGGTGCTCGCCGCCGTCGAGGACGGCTCGCTGCCGCACCGGCGGCTGGAGAGCTACCGCAAGCTGCTGCGGGAGAACGAACGTCTCGCGGCCCGGACCGACGCCCGGCTGCGGGCCGAGATCCGGCGGGACTGGAAGCAGAAGCAGGCGGTCGGCCGGCATATGGCGGAGGCCAAGCGCGGACCGCTGCGCAAGCCGTAGCGGACGTCATGGCGCCGCCCCGTGTCCGGCGTTCCCGGGCGCGGGGCGGCGCCTTACGGCGGAACGCGCCCGGGATGCCGATTCGGGTGGCCGAGCGCGGTAACTCGACACCAGGATGGTTCTCAGGGCACAGGGCGCCACACGGTCGACCACACCGCCGGATTCGGCAGAGAGCGGGTTGCGATGAACGACGGCATGGACGAGTACGACGTCGTGGTGCTGGGTGCGGGACCGGTCGGCGAGAACCTGGCGGACCGCACTCGCGCCGCCGGGCTCTCCACGGCCATCGTGGAAAGCGAACTGGTCGGCGGCGACTGCGCGTACTGGGCCTGTGTCCCCAGCAAGGCGCTGCTCCGCCCGGTCCTCGCCCGCGCCGAGGCGCGCCAGGTCCCCGGGCTGCGCCAGGCGGTGGGCGGACCACTGGACAACGCCGCCGTCTTCACCCACCGTGACTACTTCGTCTCGGACTGGAAGGACGACGGTCAGATCGACTGGCTGGACTCGGCGGGCATCACCCTGGTCCGCGGCCACGGACGGCTGACCGCTCCGCGCCAGGTCACCGTCACCGGTCCGGACGGACAGGAGCGCGTGCTCACCGCCCGGCACGCGGTGGGACTCTGCACCGGCAGCCGGGCCGCCCTGCCGAACCTGCCCGGACTCGCCGAGGCCCGCCCCTGGACCAGCCGCGAGGCCACCAGCTCGTCCACGGTGCCGCGGCGGCTGGCGGTGGTGGGCGGTGGCGTCGTCGCCGTCGAGATGGCCACGGCGTGGAACGCCCTCGGTTCCGAGGTGACGGTACTGATCCGCGGCTCCGGGCTGCTCCAGCGGATGGAGCCGTTCGCGGGTGAGCTGGTCGCCGAGGCGCTGACCGAGGCCGGGGTGAAGATCCGTACCGGTACGTCGGTGACGGGCATCCGGCGGGACGGTACGGACGGGCCGGTCACCCTCACCCTCGAGGGCGGGGAGACCCTTGAGGCGGACGAGGTCCTCTTCGCCACCGGCCGGGCGCCGCGCACCGAGGACGTGGGCCTGGAGACGGTCGGGCTGCGGCCCGGTGGCTGGCTGGACGTGGACGACACCCTCCGGGTGCGCGATGTGCCCGGCGGCTGGCTGTACGGCGCGGGCGATGTGAACCACCGGGCGCTCCTCACCCACCAGGGCAAGTACCAGGCCAGGGTCGCGGGCGCGGCGATCGGCGCGCGGGCGCAGGGCGTTCCGCTGCTGGAGACCGACCGCTGGGGCGCGCACGCCGCGACCGCGGACACCGCGGCCGTACCGCAGGTGGTCTTCACCGACCCGGAGGTCGGCGCGGTCGGGCTGACCGCGGCCGAGGCCGAGGCCCAGGGGCGCAGCGTCCGGGTGGTCGATTACGACATGGGCCAGGTCGAGGGCGCGGCGCTCTACGCGGACGGCTACCGGGGCCGGGCGCGCATGGTCGTCGACCTGGACCGGGGCCATCTGATCGGGGTCACCTTCGTGGGCCCGGGAGTGGGGGAGCTGACGCACGCGGCCACGGTGGCGGTGGCGGGCGAGGTGCCGCTGGAACGGCTGTGGCACGCCGTTCCGTCGTTCCCGACGATGAGCGAGATCTGGCTCCGGCTGCTGGAGACCTACCGCGGCTAGGTCGTGGGGGGGGGGGGGGGGGGGGGGGCCCCCCCCCCCCCCCAAGACGAAGGCGAGGGCGGGCGGGGGGGCGGGCGCGGCGCGCCCTCCGGGGAGCGGGGGGTGGGCGGG
>NZ_JBEZHR010000009.1:151661-320506 GCF_040650655.1 Streptomyces sp. NPDC048636
TAAGGGTGGTGCCCCCCTTTTCGTTCTTACCCTAGTTTTAGCGTTTTGTGCAACGGGGTGCTGGTGACTTCCCGGGGTTTGGTCGTGTCGTTCGGATCTTCGCGGACCCGCGAAAGATCCGAACGACACGGACTAGGTCCGGTCCGGCGATTCCGGCGGCGCGCTGCGAGGGCCTTCTCGTGTGGAGGGCGGTGGTGCGGCGGGGGCTGGTGGCTCCCGCCGTACCGCGCGGTGTGCGCCGGGGCGCTCGTATGCGCTGCCGTACGCCCCCGGCGTGCCCCAGGCGGCCCATGGCGGCTCAGTACAGGATGACCAGCGTCAGCCAGCCGCCCGCGACCAGCAGACAGGCGAAGAGCTCCACCAGCACACTGGTGCCGATCGCCCGCATCACCGTCCGCGTCGACACCCAGGCCTCCCCGTGCCCGCCCAGCCGGTGCCGCTCGGCGCCGTAGATCCCGGCCACGAAGCCGACGGGCGCGCCGATCACCGGGATCACGAAGAAGCCGACGATGCCCGCCGTCCCGGCCAGCAGGAACGTCCGGCGGGTGATTCCCGCCCCACGCATCCGGCGGGCGGGCAGCAGCCATTTCACGGCCTGGTCGAGCAGCAGCAGCGCGGTCGCCCCGACCAGGAAGACCCAGGCCGGTTCGGTCTTCTCGGTCAGCGACCACCACAGGGCCGCGGCCCACACGATGACCGGGCCCGGCAGGCCCGGTACGACCACGCCGACCAGGCCCAGCAGCATCACCAGGCCGCACAGGATCAGCTGCCATGTCGCCATGTCCCCAGGCTGCCGGACGCGGCGGCGGAACGCCCACGGGCCGCGGCGTGGTGTCGCCGTGAAGCCTCCCTGTGGACAATGTGGGGATGAGCCAGCAGGGGGACACACGCGGTCACGAGGACGACTGGTGGGGCGAGTTGTACGACCCCGGTCGGGCCGACGCGGGGCCCGCCGCGGCGACCGACTCCGTCGACGACCGGTTCGACTCGGCCGCCCGCACGCTCGGCTGCCGCCCCGGCGGCGGTGCCGGGCCGCGGCCCGCCGCGGGGGCTCCGTGGGGGCCGCGGGAGGAGGCGGGCGGTGCCGCACCGGGCCCGGACGCCGCCGAGGGAGGTGGCCCGCAGGGGTGGCGATCTCCCGGCGGCGGTGAAGGGCCCGGTGCCGCACCGCCCTCTCCCGCCCGTTCCGCCGCCCGGACCGCGCAGCCGCCTCCCGCCCGGGATTCCGGCACGCGCCCTTCCGCGACGTCCGGCTCCGGCGCCCCGCCCACGGTCCCCTCGCCCGCCGGGCCCGCGGCCCCGGGCCCGGCCCCGGCATCCTCCCGTTCCGGCTCCGGCGCGCCCCCGCCCGACCCCGCCCGGCCCTGGCGGACCGCCTCGGCCGGTTTTGTCGGGAGCGGACCGCCCACCTACGAGGCCGAGCCGACCACCCTGCCGGTCGCCGACCCCGAGGAGCTCGGCGAGCTGGTGCCGGACACCGTGCTGGACGGCGCCCGCTACGGCACCTTCACCCTCCGCGCCGTCTCGCTGCGCGGCGACTCGGCCCGCTACCGCGGGGAGCCCCGCCGGGACGCGCTGCTGACGGCGCGGTTCGGGACCGGTGACGGCGCCCTGGTGCTGGTCGTCGTGGCCGGTGGGGTACGCGCGGCGCCCAGATCGCAGCACGCCGCGCGCGAGATGTGCGAGTGGATCGGCGGCGCGGTCGGCCGCAGCCGTATCCGGCTGACCGAGGATCTGCACACCGCCGACCGCGGCGCCCTGAAGTCCGGGCTGCACCGGCTGACCGCCCGTGGCTACGGCAGGCTGCGCGCCCGCGCCACCACACTCGGCCTGGACCCGGCCGAGTACACCGCCTCGGTGCGTTGTCTGCTGCTGCCCGTCCATCCGGCCTGCCGCACCCGGGCGTTCTTCGGCGCCGGCGGGGGCGGGCTGTTCCGGCTGCGCGAGGGCGGCTGGCAGGACCTGGAGCCCACCCCGGATCCGGCGGCCCCCGCCCACGACATCACCCCCGATGCCCCGGTCGGGGGACCGTTCCTCTTCCGCGCCTGTGTCGCCCGTCCGGGCGACACCCTGCTGCTCTGCGGTGAGGGCCTCGCCGACCCGCTGCGCGGTGAGGCCGCGCTCGCCGACCACTTGGCCGGACGCTGGGCCGGGACCGAGCCGCCGGGGCTCGCCGGCTACCTCGCCGACGCCCAGACCCGGGTGAAGGGGTACGCCGACGACCGTACGGCGGTGGCCGTCTGGGAGGCGTGAGCGCGCCGTCCGTGGGTTGATGGACAGGGATGGACCGGGACGGACAAGGGCTGACGGTCCCCGGTGACCCACGGCGGAAGGGACGAGGCGCGCTATGGGCAAGCAGACGGTCGCGGAGCAATGCGTGGACATCCTGGTGCGCGCCGGGGTGCGACGGCTGTACGGGGTGGTCGGCGACAGCCTCAACCCCGTGGTGGACGCGGTCCGCCGGAACTCCGCCATCGACTGGATCCAGGTCCGCCACGAGGAGACCGCCGCCTTCGCCGCGGGCGCCGAGGCCCAGCTCACCGGTGCCCTCGCCGCCTGTGCGGGCTCCTGCGGCCCGGGCAACCTCCACCTCATCAACGGGCTCTACGACGCCCACCGCTCGATGGCCCCGGTGCTGGCCCTCGCCTCGCATATCCCCAGCAGTGAGATCGGCACCGGCTACTTCCAGGAGACCCACCCCGACCAGCTGTTCCGCGAGTGCAGCCACTACTGCGAGCTGATCTCCAGCCCCCAGCAGATGCCGCGGGTGCTCCAGACCGCCGTCCAGCACGCGATCGGCCGCGGCGGGGTCAGCGTGGTCACCCTGCCCGGGGACATCGCCGCCCGTCCGGCCCCCGAGCGCGCCGAGGAACACGCGCTGGTGACCTCCCGGCCCACCGTGCGCCCGGGCGATACGGAGATCGACGAGCTGGCCCGCATGGTGGACGCGGCGGACCGGATCACGCTCTTCTGCGGCAGCGGCACCGCCGGAGCGCATGACGAGGTGATGGAGTTCGCCGAGCGGGTGAAGGCGCCGGTGGGCCACGCCCTGCGCGGCAAGGAGTGGATCCAGTACAACAACCCCTACGACGTGGGCATGAGCGGACTGCTCGGCTACGGCGCGGCCTACGAGGCCACCCATGAGTGCGATCTGCTGATGCTGCTGGGCACCGATTTCCCGTACGGCGCGTTCCTCCCCGACGATGTGACGACCGTGCAGGTCGATGTGCGCCCCGAACACCTCGGCCGCCGTTCCAAACTGGATCTCGCGGTGTGGGGCGATGTCCGCGAGACACTGCGCTGTCTGACGCCGAAGGTGCGCCCCAAGACCGACCGCCGCTTCCTGGACCGGATGCTGAAGAAGCACGCGGAGGCGCTGGAGGGGGTGGTCCGGGCGTACACCCGCAAGGTCGAGAAGCATGTCCCGATCCACCCCGAGTACGTGGCCTCGGTACTCGACGAGGAGGCCGCCGACGACGCGGTCTTCACCGTGGACACCGGGATGTGCAATGTCTGGGCGGCCCGCTACCTCACCCCCAACGGCCGTCGCCGGGTGATCGGTTCCTTCACCCATGGCTCGATGGCCAACGCGCTGCCGCAGGCCATCGGCGCCCAGTTCCTGGACCGCCGCCGCCAAGTGGTCTCGATGTCCGGGGACGGCGGATTCACCATGCTGTTGGGCGACTTCCTCACCCTCGCCCAGTACGACCTGCCGGTGAAGGTGGTCCTGTTCAACAACTCCTCGCTGGGCATGGTCGAACTGGAGATGCTGGTGTCGGGGCTGCCCGCGTACGGCACCGGCAACCACAACCCCGACTTCGCGGCCCTCGCCGAAGCGGCCGGGATCCACGGCGTCCGGGTGGAGAAGCCCAAACATCTGCGCTCGGCGCTGCGGGACGCGCTGCGGCACAAGGGGCCCGCGCTCGTGGACGTCGTCACGGACCCCAACGCGCTGTCCATTCCGCCGAAGATCAAGGCGGAGATGGTGACCGGATTCGCGCTGTCGGCCAGCAAGATGGTGCTGGACGGCGGTGTCGGCAGGATGGTGCAGATGGCCCGGTCCAATCTGCGCAATGTGCCGCGCCCCTGACCCGCCGCGCGCCGGTGGACCGCCCGCGGTCTAGGGACGTTCTCCCCACTGCGGTGCCGGGGGCCGTGTGGTGGGTTCGGTGATGGGCTTGCCCTTCGCCCAGTCGCGATAGCCGACCTCGAAGGGGTCGTGGTCGAACGTCGACAGCGATCCGGTGTGCCGCACCGGGACGCGGAAGGTCACCTTCACGGGGAGGTAGGAGCGGTCGGTGGTGAGGGTGAAGGCGACCGTGGCGTTCGTGGGCGCCTTTGTGACGTAGGGCCGGTAGAAGAAGCCCCCGTCCCGGTCGGCGGCGAGGGCGCTCAGCGGGGCCCGGCCGGTGAAGACGCGGGTCGTCGCGGTGTTCCGCTGCTGGAACCCGTCGGCCCGGCGCAGCAGTTGGGCGGTGTTCGCGGGGGAGGCGATCCAGCGGGTCTGTAAGGCGTTGCCGACGCGGGTGTCCTTGCTGCCGGACGCCCGGTCGACGACGGTCGTGGGTCCGTAGGCCGAGGTGCCGGTCTCGGCCGGTGTGTTGTCGGGGGTGATCCAGGCGCGGTCGCCGATCACCACCACATCGGGCGGGAACCACGGGTCCTCACCGGGCTCGTAGAGCACATGTGTCGCCGCGGACACGGTGTTGTCGGCCGCCATGTCGATACGGCCGCTCCCGTAGAACTGCGCGGGGTCGCCGATGTTGCGCGCCTTGATGTCGAAGGTCACGAGCCTCTTGCCGGTCATCACCCGGGTGACGGAGGCGGCCACCCGGTCCTGGGTACGGGGCGGCGGTGTGTCGTCGCCCGAGGACCAGGCCCGGAGCGCGAGCACCGCGACGGCGGTCAGGGCGACCCCGGCGGCCGCGGCGCCGATCTGGAGGTTGCGCAGTCGCCGGGTGGTGGGCGGGCGGACGGCCGGCTGCGGGCCCGGGGGAGGGGGCGGGCCGTCCGAGGGGAGGGAGGCGGAGACGTTCGTGGTGCGGATCTCGGTGTCGATCCTGTCCCGCAGCGCCATCCCGGCGGCGACCGGCAGCAGTACGGGCGCGTACGGGCGGATCAGCCGGGTCTTCGTCGCCCGGCAGACCGCGCAGTTGTCGCAGGTCTTACAGGTGTCCAGATGGCGCAGCACGCGCAGCCGCAGCACCTTGGTGAAGTGCTCCCCGTCCCAGGCCGCCTGGTCGAGCAGCCGGGCCAGTTCGGGGCAGTGCGGTCTGCCGTCCCTGGCCAGGACATAGGCGCCGAACCCCTTGGTCAGGCGCCGTTTGTTCTCCCAGGTGTCGTCGTTGGCCTCCTTCTCGCTGACGCCGAGGGCCGTGGCCAGCGCCTTGCCGCGTAGCTGCTGTCGGGTGCTGAGCCGGTAGATCCGCTGCTGGGGTTCGGTGAAGCTGGCGGCGACGATGTCGAGGATGCGGTCGACCTCGGCGAGGCGCCGTCGGCTGGCCGACTCGTACGTGTCCTCCGCCACCTCCGACGGCAGCCCGGCGGATGCCGGACCACGTCCGCGCAGCTCCTCCGAACACCGGTGCCGGGCGATGCCGTACAGCCAGGCGCGCAGCTTATGCGGCTCACGCGGGGGACGCCCCGCGCTCAGATCGCGGTACGCCGCGAGGAAGGCCGCGGCGGCGGCGGACTCGGCGGCGTCCGGATCGTCCGGCAGCAATGACGCGCACCGGTACAGCACGGCATCGGCATGGCGTTCATGGATCCGGGTGAACGCGGCCTCCCGGCCGGTGCGGTCGGGTGCGTCCAGGAACGCCCGCACCAACTCCGCGTCCCCGGCCGGTGCCATGGCCTTTTCGTGATCCACGATTTCCTCCCCCGATTTTCGGGGGAGATTCCGCGCTCTCTCGCCCCAACCCTCCACACGGCAGCGGCCTCCTGGAGGAACCATGAACATCCGGATCGTGACCGGCGTGGTGACCGGTGTCGCGATGGGGCTGGTGCTCCGGCGCGCACCGCGGCTGGTACGGCGGTACCGGACGCACCACTTCCTGCACACGGTCACGCACACCGTCGCCGTCCTCGCCGCCGCACGGCCCAGTGGCGACGACGAGGAACATAGCGTGCGATGAGACGCCGAGACAGTGATTCGGCTGATGTGGGGAGCGCTATCCGGAGACCGGCCGCAGCCGCAGGGTGAGGATCTGATGCGGCCGCAGGGCCAGGCTCAGCCCGGCCGCACCGGCCGCCGCCGGGCGCAGCGGCCGCTCCAGCAGATCGGTCACCTCCGCCCGCGTCACCGGGAATCCGGTGACCAACGTGGACGCCGCCCGGCCGCCGTGCGATTCGTACAGCCGCACCACCACATCGCCGCTGCGGTCCTCGGCCAGCTTGACCGACTCCACGGTGATCGCCGGGTTGTCCACCGAGACCAGGGGCGCCAGCGCCGGGGGACCGGAGGGCAGTGCGCGCAGCGGCAGGTTCAGGGCGAGCCCCCCGGCCACCGCGTCCCCCACCTCCGCGCCCGGCAGCAGGGCGTAGCGGAAGCGATGGGTGCCGAGGTCGGTCTCCGGGTCGGGGCTGTGCGGGGCGCGCAGCAGCGTCAGCCGTACGGTGGTGCCCAGCACCTCCCGCGCGTCCCGGTCACCCGGGTCGCCGTCCGGGACCCGGTGCGCGGTGCGGGTCACCTCGTGGCCGTACGTCGAGTCGTTGAGCAGCGCGGTCCCGTACCCGGGCTCGGCCACCCGCAGCCAGCGGTGGGCGCAGATCTCGAACCGGGCCGCGTCCCAGCCGGTGTTGGTGTGGGTGGCGCGGTCCACATGTCCGAACTGGATCTCCGCGGTGGACACCTGGGCGTGCACATCCAGCGGGAACGCCGCCTTGAGGACCTTCTCCGACTCCTGCCAGTCCACCTCGGTGGCGATGTCGAGACGGTGGCTGCCCGCGGCCAGGGTGAGGTCCTGGACCACCCGCGAGCCACCGAAGGAGCGCACCACCCGGACCGTGGCGCGCAGCGGTCCGGACTCGGTCAGCTCGACGTGCTCCGCCTCGGTGAGATCGGTCCGGGTACGGCGGTAGTGCCGGTCGATATCCCACGCGTCCCACTGGTTGGGGTGGTCGGGGTGGAGCTGGAGGAGGTTGCCGCGGGCGCCGGGGGCCAGCACCTCACGGCCCGCGTCCAGATCCAGCACCGAGGTCAGCAGCCCGTCGGCGTCGATGGTCACCCGCAGCCGGTCGTTGTCCAGCACGATGCTGTGGCCGTCGCTCAGCGCGGTCACCCCCGGCTCGCCCGGGGTGGCGGCGGCCGGCAGCGACGCGGCGCCCAGCCCGGCCACCCGCACCGGCACCGCGGTCCGGCCGTCGCCCAGCGGCTGCGAGGGGGTCTCCGGCGGGAGGGCGGCCGCGGTCTCCGCGTCCACCACGGCCACCTCCTGGCGTTCGTACGGCGAGGAGTTGAGCACCGCGGGACCGCCGCCGCCCAGTGCCGCCACCGCCGTCGCGACGATCCCCTCCAGCTCCGCGAAGACCCGCTCATAGGTCTCCCGCGCCTCGCGGTGCACCCAGGCGATCGACGAACCGGGCAGGATGTCATGGAACTGGTGCAGCAGCACCGTCTTCCAGATCCGGTCCAGGTCGTCGTACGGATAGGCGTAGCCGGGCGCGTGCAGCGCGGCCGCGGTGGCCCACAGCTCCGCCTCGCGCAGCAGATGCTCACCACGCCGGTTGCCCTGCTTGGTCTTGGCCTGGGTGGTGTAGGTGGCCCGGTGCAGTTCGAGATAGAGCTCACCGGACCACACCGGCGCCTTCGCCCCGTACTCCCGCTCGGCCTCGGTGAAGAACACCGACGGCTTGTGGATCTCCACCCGCGGTGAGCCCTCCAGCGAGCCCAGCCGCCGCGCCTTCTCCAGCATCTCGCGGGTGGGGCCGCCCCCGCCGTCGCCCCAGCCGAACGGCACCAGGGAGCGGGTGGCGAGCCCCTTGTCGGCGAAGTTGCGCTCCGCGTGGGCCAGTTCGCTCGCGTGGAACTGCGCGTTGTAGGTGTCCACCGGCGGGAAGTGGGTGAAGACCCGGGTGCCGTCGATCCCCTCCCACCAGAAGGTGTGGTGCGGCATCTTGTTGGTCTGGTTCCACGACAGCTTCTGGGTGAGGAACCACTTCACCCCCGCCAACTTCGCCAGCTGGGGGAACGCGGCCGTGTAGCCGAAGGAGTCCGGCAGCCAGATCTCCTCGGTGTCCACCCCCAGTTCCTCCAGGAAGAACCGCTTGCCGTGCACGATCTGCCGGGCCAGCGCCTCCCCGCCGGGCATATTGGCGTCCGACTCCACCCACATCGAGCCGACCGGTGCCCAGTTGCCGTCCGCCACCGCCTTCTTGATCCGCTCCCAGATATGCGGCTGATTCTCCTTGACCCATGCGTACTGCTGCGCCTGGGAGCAGGCGAAGACCAGCTCGGGGTAGTCGTTCGCGAGCGCGGTGACATTGGCGAAGGTGCGGGACGCCTTGCGCACGGTCTCGCGCAGCGGCCACAGCCACGCCGAGTCGATATGGGCGTGTCCGGCCGCCGAGACCCGGTGGGCGCTGGCGTGCGCGGGACGGCTGAGCGCTTCGGCCAGTTCGGCGCGGGCGGCGGCCGCCGTACCCGGTACGTCGTGCAGGTCGAGGGCGTCGAGCGCGTTCTCCAGGGCGCGCAGGATCTCATGGCGGCGCGGCCGGTCCGCGGGCAGTTCGCGCATCAGCTCCGACAGCACCTCGATGTCCAGCACCAGATGCCAGACGTTCTCGTCGAGGACGGCCAGATCGGCCGAGGCGAAGCGGTACAGCGGGCGGTCCCCGGCGGTCAGTACGTCGCCCAGCCGGGTCGGCGTGAACCCGTCGCGCAGCACCGCGGGGTTGGCGGCCGCCTCCAGCAGCAGCCGCACCGGTTCGCCGCCCTCGGCGGGCGCCGCGACGGGGATATGGCGGTTGCGCGGGTGGATGCCCTTCAACGGCACCCCATGGGCGTCGTACACCAGCCCCTCGGCCTGGAACCCCGGCCCGTCACCGGAGAATCCGGGGTCGATGACGGCCTCGACCCGGCGCCCGGCCCACTCCGCCGGGACCGCGCCCTCCAGCCGGAACCACCAGGTCGACCAGGGCCCGCCCCACTCGGTGCCGGTCTCGAACCGCTCGTACCCGGCCTCCAGCGCCTCCCCGACCGGCACCGGTTCGCCCGGCGCCCGCCAGGCGAAGAGCGCCAGCGGCACCCGCTCCGGATACTGGGCGGGCCGGATGAACTGCTCCAGCGCCCGGTCCAGGCGTCCTTCCACCAACAGTCGGTCGTCGTGCATCACGGCTCCTCGGGCTCGGCGCTGAGCGGATCACTCCCAACAGTTCCCTCGGTGTGTGGGCCGCAACACGCGGGCATGCATCCCGTGAGCGTGTTCGACGGCATTCAACGCTGGACGCCCGCCAGGAACGGGCGGCCGGGGCGGGGGAGGATGAAGCGTCAGCGTGTACGGCCGGACCGGTCGCCGGTCGGCCGGCCGGATCCGAGGACGAAGGCTGCGGAGGCTGTCCAGGTGGAGCGTGGCCCGGTCCTCAGCAGACGATTGGCGCGGGACGAGCTGGCCGCGGTGGCGGAGGTCCGGGCGGGGCTGCGGGAGCTGCTGCGGCACTGGGGCGGGCCGGGCCGGGCCGATCTCGCCGAGCTGCTCATCAGCGAGCTGGTGACCAACGCGCTGGTGCACACCGGCCACGGGGCGCAGGTCACGGCCACCGTGGGGGACGGCCCCGCGGCGCGGGTCGCGGGCCGATTACGGGTGGAGGTACGGGACTTCGACGCCCGGCATCCGACGCTGCGGGCCCGCCCGCCGGAGGACGCCACCTCCGGGCGCGGGCTGCTGCTGGTGCACTCGCTCGCGGACGCGTGGGGTGTACGGACCCATGGGGTGGGCAAGGCCCTGTGGTTCGAGCTGGCGGCCGACGGCATCGTGGAGTGACAGCGGAACGGCCGCCGGCGGGCGGCGGCGACGGCGGGGGAGTGCCCCGCCGACCCCGCCGCCCGCCGGTGTCGGCACTCAGCCGAAGGCGCGCTCGATCTGCGCCAGCTTCTCCTCCAGCGAGTCCAGCCGGGGGAGGGTGAGGGTGTCGTCCTCGGCGGTGAGGTCGACGGTGCGGGAACGGTCGGCTCCGGCGTCCTTGTCCCTGTCCTTGTCCAAGGGACCGTCCTGGTCACCGAAGCCGAAGCTGAAATCCCGGTCACGGTTCCAGTCCCCGCTGTCGGAGTCACCGGCGGTCGCCGACTGGAGGGCGGGTCGGGAGGAGGACGCGGACAGCCGCGTCGGTTCGGCGTTTCCCGCCGGCTCCAGCACCTTGTCCCCTAGGGCGGGTATGGCAGGCTCCGAATTCAGCTGCGCCGGACGGTCGGTGGTGACGGCGACGTCCACCTGACGGCCGCCGCGGCGGCCCCACGCCCGGTGCTGCCGGTTGAGCGCGCGGATCCGCGCCCGGTCCAGCCTCTCCTGCTCACGCTCGCGCTTGCGGCTGGTCTCCTTCTCGCGGCGGTCCTCGCGGACCTCCTCGACCGCCTCGTCCAGCGTCCGCACGCCCTCGAGCAGCATCAGCGACCAGGCCGCGAAGGTCTCACGGGGCGCGCGCAGCCAGCGGACGATCCGGATCTGCGGCAACGGCCGCGGCACCAGGCCCTGTTCGCGCAGTGCCGAGCGGCGGGTCTGCTTGAGCGCGCGGTCGAAGAGGACCGCGGCCGAAAGCGACATGCCCGCGAAGAACTGCGGGGCGCCCGCGTGGCCCATCCCGCGCGGTGCGTGCACCCAGTTGAACCAGGCCGCGGCGCCCGCGAACATCCACACCAGCAGCCGCGAACCGAGCGCCGCGTCACCGTGGCTGGCCTCGCGCACCGCGAGCACCGAGCAGAACATGGCGGCGCCGTCCAGGCCGAACGGGACCAGGTACTCCCAGCCGTCGGTGAGCGCCAGGTTCTCCCGGCCGAAGCCGACCAGACCCTGGAAGGAGAGCGCGGCGGCCACCCCGGCGCAGCAGAACAGCAGTACGTACGAGGCCATCCCGTAGATGGCCTCCTTGCGCCGACGGCGCTCCTCGCTGCGCTCCCAGGAGTCCACGGCGGCGCCCTCCGCCTTCTTGTCATTGCGGCCGCGGGCGAGGATCACCACGGCCCCCACGACACCGAGGAGTGCCACGAGGACCGGCAGGGCCCAGCCCAGCGATATGTCGGTCAGTCTCATCCGGTGCCCCTAGCCTCGCTTCCGTGAAGTTCTGGCCGCAGTGCGGCCTACACGCGCGACATCCTGTCGGAATCAGGCCCGGCTTCGAGCGGTTTCCGGACAAGAGGCCGCCAAGTGGGCGGGGGGACACGCGGATAGGTGCGTTACGGTTCGAACGCTCGCTCTGTGCAAGCGGCTTGATTCTATTCACGGAACCCGATCACGGGTAATCCGTACCTCAGTTCGCCGCCCGCCGGGCGATCCGCTCCGCGTCCGCGGTGCGCGGACAGGTCAGACATGGCTCGTCCGGCCGCAGGGTGTAGAAGAGGCAGCAGCTGGCCCGGTCGCGGGTGACGGCCGGTCCGCCCCCGGCGCCCGCGAGCGCCCGGAACGCGGCCCCGGCCGGATAGAGGTCGCCGGGCCCCGGCAGCAGCGCCGTCAACTCGCCGACCGCGCGCCGCTCTTCGCCCAGCAGTCCGCCGACGTGCCACAGCCCCTCGGTGATCTCGTCCGCGGCCATCCGCCACAGGGCGCGGCTGCCACGGCGCATACGTGGCCGGAAGCCGCCGAGCACCGGGCCGAGGTGTTCGGCCGCGGCGGTGCGGAGTCCGGCGCGCAGCGCCTCCTCGTCCGGAACGGTGCGGGCGCCGGGCAGCGCGGCCGCCGGATCGTCCGGCAGGCACGCGAACTCGCCCATGCGCACCGCGATCCGGCCCCGGGTCCGGTACGACACCTGGCCGACCGTCAGCCGGGGCACCCGCCGGTGCAGGAACCACGGCACGGTGAACAGCAGACAGATATGCCAGGCGTAGCGGTGCAGCCCGAACCCGGCGATCACATCGGGCCGGGCGCCCGGTCCGTGGTCGCGCTCCACCTGCGCCGCGTCCCAGGCGAGGAAGGCGTCGAGCGCGGGTCCGCCCGCGGCGAGGTCCGCCGCGTGCACCCAGCCGCCGCCGGTGGCCGGTACCGCGTCGGCGCTCACCGTGACCGCGCAGGACGGCAGGACCGACGCCAGCCGCTCGTACGCGCCGAGCACCGCGTCCGCGCGGGCGGGGCAGGTGCGGGCGGGTTCGGTATGGACCGGGCGGAGCGCGGGCACGGACATGCGGGACCACCGATTCGCGGAAGCCGAGCTAGGTTAGCCTAACCTTACTTGATGGTGTCCGGGCTTTGACCTCACACGGCGGCCGCATATCGTTTCGATGGCATGTCAGGAGGACCCGAGTGGAGCAGGCCCAAGAGGAGGCGGCAGCCGAGCCGCAGCCCCCGTCCGGTGTGCCCGCGGCGCGCCGGTCCCCCCGGCGTCACTCCGTCCGCGGGCAGATCCTGCACGCCCTGCGGGACGCGCTGGTCGGCGGTGAGCTGACCCCGGGTGAGGTCTACTCCGCCCCGGCCCTCGCCGAGCGCTTCGGCGTCTCGCCCACCCCGGTGCGGGAGGCCATGCAGCAGCTCGCGGGTGAGGGGGCCGTCGAGGTCGTCCCCAACCGCGGCTTCCGGGTCGCCCGGCGCAGCGCGCGCGAGCTGGCCGAGCTGGCCGAGGTCCGCGCCCTGCTGGAGGTCCCCGTGATGCTCGGCCTGGCCCAGGCCATCGCGCCGGAGCGCTGGGCGCTGCTGCGGCCCTTCGCCGAGGCGACGGCGGCCGCCGCCGCCAAGGGCAGCCGGGCCGCCTATCTGGAGGCGGACCGCACCTTCCACCAGAGTGTGCTGAGCCTGTCCGGAAATCAGCAGCTGGTGATCGTCGCCGATGAGCTCCACCGCCGTGCCCAGTGGCCCCTGGCCTGCGGCCGCCCGGTGCGCACCGCCGACCTCCTGGCGGACGCCGCCGAGCACACGGCCCTCCTGGACGCGCTGGCCGCCCGCGACCTGCACACGGTGGAATCCCTGGTCCGCGAGCACTTCACCAGCGGAGCCTGACCGGCCCCCGGCCGGGGCCCGGATGTGGGGGTGCCGGGCGGCCCCCCACGGATCGCCCGGCACCCGGCCGACGACCCCGTGGTGTCTAGGGGCCGTGGCCGTCCAGAGGTGTGGTGTGGCCTAACTGCTCGGCCAGCCACACCGGGACCCCGCCCAGCAGCCGCACCAGACGGCCCGCCTCGGTGCGCATCCGTTCGGCCTCCTCCGGCTCCGTCTCCACATCGGCCAGGGCGGCCAGGGCCGGGGCGATGCCGACCAGGTAGCCCAGCTCCTCCCGGATCCGGAGCGATTCGGCGAAGCCGTGCCGGGCCTCGGGGAGATTGCCCTCCTCCTCGGCCATGGCGGCCAGATGGCGCCAGGTGAACGAGGTGAGCAGGACGTCGCCATGGGCCTTCGCGCCCGCGTGGGCGCGCTGGAAGGCGGCCTGGGCGCCGGTCGGGTTGTGGGCGAGGTGCTGGGAGATCAGCCCGCGCCGGAAGTCCAGCAGCGGGCGGGTCGGGGAGCCGGGCGTCAGCAGCGCCGCCGCGCGGCCCAGCGCGGTGCGCGCCTCGTCGGCCCGGTCGCGGACGCTCAGCAGGGTGGAGACATACGCGAGATAGCCCCGCTCGCACGCGATGGCGCCCCGCTCGGCGTCGGTGAGCGCCAGCGCCTCCGCGGCGCGCAGCGCGTCCTCGGCCGCGTCCCATCCGCTGGAGGTGTACATACACCGTTCGGTCAGGATGACGCTGCGCTTGAGCGCGGCCGAGGCGTCCTCCCCGGCGTAGGGCGTGAGCAGTTCGGCGGCGTCCTTCCAGAGGCCGCGCGAACGCAGCCGCCAGACCGCCGTGTCGAGCGGGGCGTCCCCGCCCCCCGTGGGAACGTCGGAACCTATCTCGGAATCAGAATTTGACGATCCAGGTGGTGACATGGCGGTGTCCGCCACATTGCCCTCCCCAAGCGCGCCATCGAGCCGGAAGCCGTGAGGCGAATCTCAGCATGAATGCGAGGGCGCGGCCAAGGGGTTGGTGTGAACCAATTCACAAACCCCTGACCAGGGCGGTGGCTCCTTGGCGCACCGATGGGGCGCGAGGGTGCGTACGGGGCTCGTGGGAGCTTGTCGGCTTATGCCGGGGCTCGGCCGGCGGCCCGTTCGTCAGCTCATGCGCAGCGCGAGGAAGAAGTCCAGTTTGTCCTCGAGTCGGGACAGTTCGCGCCCGGTCAGCTGCTCTATCCGGCCGACCCGGTAGCGCAGGGTGTTGACGTGGAGGTGCAGCCGTGCCGCACACCGCGTCCACGAGCCGTCGCATGCGAGGAACGCCTCGAGGGTGGGGATGAGTTCGGCGCGATGACGCCGGTCGTACTCGCGCAGCGGATCGAGCAGCCGGGCCGTGAACGCGCGGCGGACGTCGTCCGGTACGAAGGGGAGCAGCAGGACGTGCGAGGCCAGCTCCTGGTGACCGGCGGCGCAGACCCGGCCCGGGCGGGCGGCCGCGACCCGGCGGGCGTGCCGGGCCTCCTCCAGGGCGCCGCGCAGCCCGTCGGCGGAGGGGACGGCGGCGCTCACCCCGAGGGTCAGCCGCCCGTCGCCGTCCAGCCCGCGGGAGAGCGGTTCGCGTACGGCGGCGAGCAGTATGTCCGCGTGCAGCCCGGCGTCGAGGGCGGGGCCGGACGGGGAGGCGCCAGGGGCATCCGGAACATCCGAGGCGTCCGGGGCCTCCGGATGAGCCGGAAGCGGTACGAGCGCCACCGCCTCCTCACCGGTGTGCGCCACGGCGATCCGGTCCGAGGGCTCGGGTCCGGTCGCCTGCGGATCGACGAGGATCTCCTCCAGCAGCGCCTGGGCCACCGGCCCGCCGGGGACGCCGCCGTCCGCGGGGCCGTCCGGGACGGCCTGCCCGTGCTGGCTGTCCTGCCCGTTCTGGCCGTTGTCGCCGTTTCCGGTGAATCCCCACTCCACCCGGGCCACCACCACCTGCCAGTGCGGCGCCGCGCCGAGCCCGGGGAGCAGTACCGGGGCGGCCACCCGCAGCCGGGCCGCGATCTCGGCGGGCGGGGCGCCCGTCTGGACCAGCTCCAGCACCTCCTGGGCCAGCCGTCGCCGCACCGTACGCGCCGCGTCCCGCCGGTCGCGCTCGACCGCGATCAGCTGGGTGACCCCGTGCAGCAGATCGAGCCGCTCCTCCGGCCAGTCGCCCGCGTCCGCGGCGACCGCCAGCAGCCAGTCGGACAGGACGGTGTCGCGCACATCCGCGGACTCACCGCCGCGGATGGGGAAGAGGGAGTAGACCGCGCCGTTCGCCGCGGTGACCCGCTGTGGGCCGCGCCGTCCGGTGCGCCGCGCGGCGAGGAGTTCACCGGCCAGCTCGGCCCGGATCTCCGGCGGCAGCTCGGAGGAGGGGCCCGGGGCGTTCGGCCCCGCGATCCGGCGGCCGGTGGAGGACAGCACCCAGGCGGGCAGATCGAGATCGGAGCCCAGCAGGTCAAGGACGACTTCGGGGCCGCCGCCCGCGGGTCCGGAGGTCATCAGCCGCCGGTGCCGGTCCACCACCGCCGCGAGGTCCCCGGCCCGTTCACCGGAGACCTGGCGCACCACATGCTCGGTGATCGACGCGAACGAGACATCCTCGACCACCGAGAACAGCGGCAGCCGGTGCTGTGCGCAGGCCAGCACCAGATCCTCGGGCACCGAGCCGAGCTCCGCCTCGCCCGCCGCGAGACCGGCCACCCCGGCGGCGGTCAGGATCCGTACGAACCGCTCGGAGTCGCCCGGCTCACGCCGCCAGGCCAGTCCGGTGAGCACCAGCTCGCCGCCGGACAGATAGCGGCTGGGGTCCCGCAGATCGGTGGTCATGACGCCGCGGACGGTGCGGTCCAGCTCGTCCTCGCCGCCCAGCAGGCGAAGGCCCAGGACGTCGGTCTCCAGCAGTGCGCGCAGCCGCATGGTGAGGCCAGCCGATCTCGTTCGTGTCACCGGTCGAATACCGCGAGGATTCCACTCCCCGCTCTTCGTTCGAATCTACAAGACCAGCCCGCTGGCCAGCCAACTGCTTCATGCCTTCGGTGACTGCACCAGGTGGCCCACAGGTCGGTCTACTGGCGGTAAGCCGCGTGCAGAGTTCTTGGGGGAAGCCGGGTCTCCGTCCTCCCGCCCCCGCCCCGCCCACCCGATCCGAGAAGAGTGACCGATGGACTTTCTGCGCCCCGCCGGCTGGCGGGAGGCGCTCGCCGCGAAGGCGGAGCATCCCACGGCCGTGCCCATCGCGGGTGGCACCGATGTCATGGTCGAGATCAACTTCGACCACCGTCGCCCCGACCGCCTGCTGGATCTGAACCGCATCGGCGAGCTGACCGAATGGGAGGTCGGCGAGCGTACGGTCCGGCTGGGTGCCGGTGTCCCGTACACCCGGATCATCGAGGAGCTGCGCACCGAGCTGCCGGGGCTGGCGCTCGCCTCGCACACCGTCGGCTCCCCGCAGATCCGCAACCGCGGCACGGTCGGCGGCAACCTCGGGGCCGCCTCGCCCGCCGGGGACGCCCACCCCGCACTGCTGGCCGCCGGGGCCGAGGTCGAGGTGGAGTCGGTGCGCGGCACCCGGCTGATCCCGGTCGAGGAGTTCTACACCGGCGTCAAGCGCAACGCCCTGGAGCCCGATGAGCTGATCCGGGCGGTGCGTATCGAGAAGGCCGACGGACCGCAGCAGTTCTCCAAGGTCGGTACGCGTAACGCGATGGTCATCGCGGTGTGCGCGTTCTCCGTGGCGCTGCATCCGCGCACCCGCACCGTCCGCACCGGTATCGGCTCGGCCGCGCCCACACCGATCAGGGCGCGGGCGGCGGAGGACTTTCTGAACGCCGCGCTGGCCGACGGCGGCTTCTGGGACAGCGGCGCCGTCATCACCCCGTCGGTCGCCCGGCAGTTCGCCGAGCTGTGCTCCGGCGCCTGCAATCCGATCGACGACGTCCGCGGCAGCGCGGCCTACCGCCGCCACGCCGTGTCGGTGATGGCCCGCCGCACGCTGGGCTGGACCTGGCAGGCGTACCGCGAGGGGAACGGGAGGACCGTACAGTGCGCGTGAATTTCACGGTCAACGGGCGGCCGCAGCAGGCCGACGACGTCTGGGAGGGCGAGTCACTGCTGTACGTGCTGCGTGAGCGGATGGGGCTACCGGGCTCCAAGAACGCCTGTGAGCAGGGCGAATGCGGATCCTGTACGGTCCGCCTCGACGGTGTTCCGGTCTGTGCCTGTCTGGTCGCGGCCGGTCAGGCCGAAGGGCGCGAGGTGGTCACCGTCGAAGGTCTGGCGGAGTTCGCCGAGCGGCGCGAGGCCACCGCGTCCGACGGTCCGGGGAGGGCGTCCGGCACCGGTCTGGACGAGGCCCGGCGCTGGCAGCCCGGCGCGGGTGGCACCACTCCGCTGGCCCCCGTCCAGCAGGCGTTCATCGACGCCGGGGCCGTCCAGTGCGGCTTCTGCACCCCTGGACTCCTCGTCGCCGCCGATGAGTTGCTGGAGCGCAACCCCGAGCCGTCCGACGCCGATATCCGCGAGGCCCTGTCCGGCAATCTGTGCCGCTGCACCGGTTACGAGAAGATCCTCGACGCGGTCCGCCTGGCGGCCGCCCGCACCGGGGAGGAGAGCTGACCATGGGAGCCGGACCCACCCCCGGAGGGGTCACCCAGACCAGCAGCGCCACCAGGGGCGCCATCGGCGAGTCCACCCTGCGCCCCGACGGCACCCTGAAGGTCACCGGGGAGTTCGCGTACTCCTCGGACCTGTGGCACGAGGACATGCTGTGGGGCTTCACCCTCCGCAGCCCGCACGCCCACGCCGAGATCCGGTCCATCGACACCGCCGAGGCGCTGGCCGTGCCCGGGGTCCACGCCGTGATGACACACGACGACCTCCCGGCCGCCACCCACTACGGGCTGGAGATCAAGGACCAGCCCGTACTCGCCAAGGACCGGGTCCGCTACCACGGCGAGGCCGTGGCCATCGTGGCCGCCGACCACCCCGAGACCGCCCGCCGCGCCGCCGCCAAGATCAAGGTGGAGTACGCGGAGCTGCCGCCGGTCGTGGACGAGGCCACCGCCACCGCCGCGGACGCGCCCGTACTCCACCCGGGCCGCTCCGACCACCACGCCGCTCATGTGCCGCACCCCAACATCGTGCACCGGCAGCCCGTCCGGCGCGGCGACGTCATCGCCGCCCGCGCCCGCGCCGATGTGGTGGTCCGCCGCGACTACGAGGTCGGCATGCAGGACCAGGCGTTCCTGGGCCCGGAGTCGGGGCTCGCGGTACCGGCCGAGGACGGCGGTGTCGACCTCTACATCGCCACCCAGTGGCTGCATGTGGACCGTGACCAGCTGGCGCCGGTCCTGGGACTCGCCGCCGATCAGGTGCGGCTGACGCTGTCGGGCGTGGGCGGGGCGTTCGGCGCCCGCGAGGACCTGTCCATGCAGGCGCACGCCTGTCTGCTGGCGCTGCGCACCGGCCGTCCCGTGAAGATCGTCTACAACCGCTACGAGTCGTTCTTCGGCCATGTCCACCGGCATCCCGCCAAGCTCACCTATGAGCACGGCGCCACTCGCGACGGCCAGTTGCTCTACGTCCAGTGCCGCATTGTCCTGGACGGCGGGGCGTACGCCTCTTCCTCCCCGGCGGTGGTCGGTAATGCCGCGTCCCTGGCGGTCGGCCCCTACGTCGTCGACCATGTGGATGTCGAGGCCATCGCCCTCTACAGCAACAATCCGCCCTGTGGTGCGATGCGCGGCTTCGGCGCCGTCCAGGCGTGCTTCGCCTACGAGGCGCAGATGGACGCCGTGGCGGAGGAACTGGGCCTGGACCCGGTCGAGTTCCGGCAGCGCAACGCGATGTCCCAGGGCGCGCTGATGCCCACCGGACAGGTGGTGGACTCCCCGGCGCCGGTGGCCGAACTGCTGCGCCGCGTCAAGGCGATGCCGATGCCGCCCGAGCGCCAGTGGCTGGCCGCCGACGCCTCCGCCGATGTCCGGGCGCTGCCCGGCGGGCTGTCCAACACCACCCACGGCGAAGGGGTGGTGCGCGGAGTCGGCTACGCGGTCGGCATCAAGAACGTCGGCTTCTCCGAGGGGTTCGACGACTACTCCACCGCCCGGATCCGGCTGGAGGTGATCAACGGCGAACCGGTGGCCCTGGTGCACACCGCGATGGCCGAGGTCGGTCAGGGCGGTGTCACCGTGCACGCCCAGATCGCCCGCACCGAACTGGGCGTCAGCCAGGTGACCATCCTTCCCGCCGACACCCGGGTGGGCTCGGCCGGCTCCACCTCCGCCTCCCGCCAGACGTATATGACCGGCGGTGCCGTCAAGCACACCTGTGAGGCGGTGCGCGAGGTGGTGCTGCGGCGCGGCCGGGAGCGGTCCGGCTCCTACCACCCCGCCTGGGCCACCGCCGAACTGCTGCTGGAGGGCGGCAAGGTGGTCACCGACGGCGGTGAGGTGATCGGCGATCTCGCCGAGATCGTCGGCGAGGAACCGATCGAGCTGGAGCTGGAGTTCCGGCACCGCCCCACCGAGCCGTTCGACCTGGAGACCGGACAGGGCTTCGGCCACGTCCAGTACTCCTTCTGCGCCCATCGCGCGGTGGTCGAGGTCGACACCGAACTGGGCCTGGTGAAGGTGATCGAACTGGCCGCCGCCCAGGACGTCGGCAAGGCCCTCAACCCGCTGTCCGTCGTGGGCCAGATCCAGGGCGGCTCCACCCAGGGGCTCGGCCTCGCCGTCATGGAGGAGATCGTGGTCTCCGACGGCGCCCGGGTCCGCAACCCCTCCTTCACCGACTATCTGATCCCCACCATCCTCGACACCCCGACCATCCCGGTGGACGTCCTCGAACTGGCCGACGACAACGCCCCGTACGGGCTGCGCGGGGTCGGCGAGGCACCCACCCTCTCCTCCACCCCGGCCGTCGTGGCCGCCGTCCGCGCGGCGACGGGCCTCCCCCTGAAACGGGTCCCGATCAGGCCGGAGCATCTGACGGGCACCTGACCCCCCACCCGACCCCCACCCGATCCCCCGCCCTACCCTCACCTCACCACCTACCGGGCCGTCCCCCGGGTCGTGGATGCCAGCACACCATCCCAACCCCCTATGACACTTGGGAGTGGCACCGCATGACCCAGCACGCCGTCAAGCCACCGACCACCCCGGAGGGAACGGCCCGCCGGTCCCGTCTCGACCGGTACTTCCAGATATCCGACCGTGGATCCACCTTCGCCCGGGAGATCCGCGGCGGCGTCACCACCTTCATGGCGATGGCGTACATCCTGCTGCTCAACCCGCTGCTGCTGTCCGGTGAGGACGTCCAGCACCATCGGCTCGCCCAGACCGCGCTGATCACCGCCACCGCGTTCGCCGCCGCCCTCTCCACCCTCCTCATGGGCTTCATCGGCAGGGTGCCGCTCGCGCTCGCCGCCGGGCTCAGCGTCTCCGCCGTGCTCACCGGCCAGGTGGTGCCGCATATGAGCTGGCCGCAGGCGATGGGGATGTGTGTGCTGTACGGCACGGTGATCGTGCTGCTGGTGGTCACCGGGCTCCGCGAAGTGATCATGAACGCGATCCCGCTCGCCCTCAAACACGGGATCACCATCGGCATCGGCATGTTCATCGCCCTGATCGGACTGGTCAACGCCGGTTTCGTGGGCAAGGGCGCACCCGTGACGCTCGGCGCGGGGGGTCAGCTCGCGGGCTGGCCGGTCCTCATCTTCAGCGTCACCCTGCTGCTGATCTTCATGCTCCAGGCCCGTGAGGTGCCCGGTGCGATCCTCATCGGCATCGTGGCCGGGACCGTCCTCGCCGTCGTCGTCAACGCGGTGGCCGGGCTCGGCCCCAAGACCTGGGGCGGGCGCGCCCCCGAACTGCCTGCCCACGCCGTCTCCACCCCGGACTTCAGCCTCTTCGGAGACGTCGAGTTCGGCGGCTGGGGCGAGATCGGCGGGATGACGGTCGGCATGATCGTCTTCACCCTGGTACTGGCCGGATTCTTCGACGCCATGGCGACGATCATCGGCGTCGGCACCGAGGCGAAGCTGGCCGACGAACGGGGCCGGATGCCGGGGCTGAGCAAGGCGCTGTTCGTGGACGGCGCGGGCGGAGCCATCGGCGGGATCGCCGGGGCCAGCGGCCAGACCGTCTTCATCGAGTCGGCCACGGGCGTCGGCGAGGGGGCCAGGACCGGGCTGTCCAGCGTGGTCACCGGGCTGCTCTTCGCCTGCGGGCTGTTCTTCACCCCGCTCGCCCAGATCGTGCCCGGCCAGGTCGCGGCGGCCGCCCTGGTGGTCATCGGCGCGATGATGATGCAGAACGCCCGCCATGTGGACTGGGCCGACCGTACCGTGGCCATCCCGGTCTTCCTGACCGTCGCCCTGATGCCGTTCACCTACTCCATCACCGCCGGGGTCGGCGCCGGAGTGATCTCCTACACCGCGATCAAGGCCGCGCAGGGCAGATATCGCGAGCCCGGGGTGTTCATGTGGATATTGACGGCAGTATTCGTCATCTATTTCGCGCTGAACCCGATCGAGCAGTGGCTCGGGGTCCGATAGCGGCGGCACAAGGAGCTGATCACCATGCTGGACATCGCTGCCGAGCTGCACCGCTGGTGCCAGGAGGGGCGTGACTTCGCCGTCGCCACCGTGGTGGCCGTCAGCGGCAGCGCGCCCCGGCAGCCGGGCGCGGCCCTGGCCGTGGACGCCGACGGCACCGCCATCGGCAGCGTGTCCGGCGGCTGTGTGGAAGGCGCGGTCTACGAGCTGTGCCAGGAGGCGCTGACCACCGGCGAGACGGTCAGGACCCGCTTCGGCTACTCCGACGAGGACGCCTTCGCGGTCGGCCTGACCTGCGGCGGGGTCATCGACGTCCTGGTCACCCCGGTCCCGGCCGCCGACACCGTGCTGCGCCCGGTCCTCGCCGCCGCGGTCCGCGCCGCCGGGGCCGGGGGCGGGGCGGCGGCGCTCGCCCGGATCGTGGACGGTCCGGACGGTCTGCTGGGCCGCGCCCTGCTGGTCCGCCCGGACGGGACGTACGAGGGCACGCTCGGCGGCCCGGCGGGCGCCACCGCGGCCGACCGGGCGGCGCTGGACCGCACCGCGGCGGGGGAGGCGCGCGCCCTGCTGGACGCCGGACGGACCGCGAACGTGGTCATCGGTGCCGAGGGCAGCCGCTGCGGCAGCCCGGTCACCCTGCTCGTCGAGTCCAGCGTGGCCCCGCCCCGCATGATCGTCTTCGGGGCGATCGACTTCGCGGGCGCGCTGGTGCGGATCGGGAAGTTCCTCGGCTACCACGTGACGGTCTGCGACGCCCGTCCGGTCTTCGCGGCGGCCCACCGCTTCCCGGAGGCCGACGAGGTGGTCGTCGACTGGCCGCACCGCTATCTGGAGTCGACCGAGGTGGACGCCAGGACCGTGCTGTGCGTCCTCACCCACGACGCCAAGTTCGACGTCCCGCTGCTGGAGCGGGCGCTGCGGATGCCCGTCGCCTACGTCGGCGCGATGGGCTCCCGCCGTACCCACCACGACCGGCTGCGACGGCTGCGCGAGGTGGGCCTGGTCGAACTGGAGCTGGCCCGGCTGCGCTCCCCGATCGGCCTCGACCTCGGCGCCCACACCCCCGAGGAGACGGCCCTGTCCATCGCGGGCGAGATCGTCGCGAGCCGCCGGGGCGGCACCGGGGCGCCGCTGACCGGGGCGCACACCCCCATCCACCACGATCCGAGCCGGGCCGCCGCGGACCGGATCGGATCGGTCGCCTGACGTTCATCCGATCTAAGGCCACTCCTGGGCGGGAAACCGGTACGGCCACCTGGCGTACCGCCGCGTTGCCGGGTCCGGGTTTCTGAGTGAGAGTCAGATTTGACCCGTTCGTCCCTCTCTGGAGTGCGCCTGTGCGTAGCAAGCGGAAAGCCCTCACCGCCCCGATGGCCGTCCTGGCCGCCACCGCCCTTCCCCTGCTGACCAGTTCGGCCGTGCAGGCGGCCGCGCCCCAGGGTGTCGGCGACGCCCTGAGCGGCAGCCGTCTCTATACCCCGCCGCCCGAACGGGACCCCTACCGCCAGGTGTCCCGGCTCGCCTGGCGGGGCGAGAACGGTGAGGCCAGAGGGGTCCTGTCCATGATGCGCACCCCCCAGGCCGTCTGGTACGGGGACGAGAGCCCGGGGGAGGTCGAGCGTTTGGTCCGTACGACCACCCGCCGGGCCGAGCAGCGCGGCACGGTGCCGGTCCTGACGCTGTACGACGTACCGGGCCGCGACTGCGGCAGCTACTCCGCGGGCGGCGCGCGGAGCACCGCCGAGTACCAGGCGTGGATCGACGCCGTCGCCGAGGGCATCGGACAGCGCGAGGCGCTGGTCGTCCTCGAACCCGACTCGCTGGCGCTGCTGCCCTCCGACTGCGCGAAGGGCGCGGCCGGGGACGGCGGGACGGCAGGCGGCGAGGCGGGCGACGGCGGGCCGGGGGAGGCGGAGGCCAGCACCCTGCCCGCCGAGGCCGATCCGGCCAACCCCGCGGACGGCCAGTCCGCGGGCGCGGGCGCCGGGACGGGCGCCGGTGTCGGTGCCGGGGCCACGGGCGAGGGCGAGTTGCCCCCGCTGCCGGACCCGGGTACGCAGTCCGCCCCCGCCACCGGGGCCGGGCCCGGCACGTCATCCGAGGCCGAGACACCGGCGGCGTCCGCGGCCCAGACCCCGGCGGCGTCCGCGGCCCAGACCCCGGCGGCCCAGACCCCCGCGAGCCAGTCTCCGGCGGCCGAGGCGCCCGCGGCCCGGAAGCCCGGTGTCCAGACCCCCGCCGCCCCGAAGCCCGGTGTCCAGACGCCCGCGGCTCCCAAGCCCGCCGCGACCCGGACTCCGGCGGCCGAGCCGCCCGCCGCCCAGCCGCCCGCTGCCCAGGAGCCCGGAGTTCAGGAGCCCGGAGTTCAGAAGCCGGGCGCTCAGAACCCCGGCGTCCAGACGCCCGCCGCCGAGCCCCTCGCGTCGGAGACACCGGCTCCCGCGGCTTCCGCCACCCAGACGCCGAGCGTCCTGCCCAGCCCCGAGCCCTCCGGCTCCGGATCGGCCGCGGCCGATCCCGCCCTCCCCGACACCGGCAATCCGGAGGTCGTCGGCGACCTGGACGATCTGAACGACCTCGAGGGGCTCGACCAGCTCATCGAGGCGGAGGACCCGGGGACCGCCGCCCGCTACTCCGAGATCAACTACGCGGTCGACGTCCTGGCCGCGCTCAGCAAGACCTCGGTCTACCTGGACGCGGGCCACCCCGGCTGGCACGACGTCAGCAGCATCGTGCCCCGCCTCCTCAAGGCCGGGGTCGACCGGGCCACCGGCTTCGCGCTCAATGTCTCGCACTATCAGACCGACGCGTCCAACGCCTGGTACGGACGGCTGATCTCCTCCTGTCTGGCCTACGCCGACGGGGGCGGGGACCCGGCCGACTGCGCCGACCGCACCTGGTCGCACCGGCGGGCCCGGGCCTGGGTCCGGAACCATGCCCCCGCCGACACCTCGGAGCTGAAGCACTTCGTCACCGACACCAGCCGCAACGGCCAGGGGCCATGGGCCCCGGAGGGCAGTGACCACAGCGATCCGCAGCCGTGGTGCAACCCGCCCGACCGGGGCCTGGGCGTCCGGCCGACCACCACCACCGGCGATCCGCTCCAGGACGCGGCGCTGTGGGTGAAGACGCCGGGCGAGTCCGACGGGCGGTGTCTGCGCGGTACGGCCGGGCCCGAGGACCCGGAGCGGGGCACGGTCAACCCCGAGGCGGGGGAGTGGTTCCCCGACCAGGCCCTGGAGCTCGTACGGTTCGCCCGGCCCGCCCTGAATTAGGTCTCCGACCGTCAGCCGGGGTTCTTCCGGATGAGGGCGTCGACCAGGCCGGAGGCGGTGTTCGGGAAGTCCATCGGGACGATGCCGAGCCCTGTCCAGCCCTGTGTTCCGGCGCCCTCGAGGAAGCTCCTGACCTTGGGGTTGAGCCGGTCCGCGTTGTAGCGGGGCGGCAGCAGGGCGGAGGTGCTGACGTAGTTCATGAACAGCTTGCCGGGCTGCTCCGCCGCCTTGCGGAACTGCGCCTCGATCTTGGGGTACTTCCCGAACGGCTCCGCCATGTAGTCGTCCTGGATGTCGAAGAGCTGGCCGTCGCCGTACCGGACACCCGGCATCGCGCCGGAGTCGCCGAGCAGCACCACCCTGCCCCGCGCCTCGCCCAGCGTGGGGAGGGTGGTGTCCAGGCGGAACAGCGAACGCCAGCCCTTGTCGAGGTAGATGTCGAAGATCCGGCGGAACTCCTCGGCGCTCTCCTCCGAGTACTCCTGTTTGACCCGCATCAGCACGGTCTCCGTCGGATGCGCGGAGAGGAACGAGCGGCAGGCGCCCAGCACATCGTCGAAGTTGAGGTGCTGGTAGAAGGCGCCGTGGTGGATCGGGAAGGCGTTGTCGAAGGCCCGGCAGCGGATGTCCAGGAAGCGGATGCCGCTGTTGAGCTGGTCGGCGATGGCGGTGTTCTGGCATTCGGTCCACGGACCGCCGTGGCGGGCACCGGAGTCATGGGTACCGGGCAGGGTCAGCCGTTGGACGGGAGTGGAGTCGGCGATGGCGGCCAGCCAGTCCTGGGGCGCGAGCCGCCGGGGCGGTGCCGCGATGGCCGTCGCCGTACCACCCACGGCGGATATCAGTCCCGCGGTGGAGATCGCGGCCGCGCCTTTGAGAAATCCTCGCCGGTCCATACACATACTCCCGTCGCTTTGTTACTCGCCCGTTCGCTGTGTGCCGCTCGGCATCGAAGCACAAGTCGCCCTGAAAAGCTGCACGTTGGGCAGGGGCGTCAGAAGTGGCATGAGGTGGAGGACAGTGGCTGTCCGCAAGGCCCCGTAGCGTGCGGGGTATGACACACCCCGTGCTCGGCCCCCGCGCGCTCAACCGGGCGCTGCTGGAGCGGCAGCTGCTGCTGACCCCCTCGGCGTCCCTGACCGCCCTCGAGGTCGTCGAGTGGCTGGTCGGTATGCAGTCACAGGCACCGGGCGCGCCGTACCTCGGGCTCTGGACCCGGCTGGAGGACTTCTCCTTCACCGAGCTGGAAACACTGATGACGGAGCGTCAGGTGGTCCGGATGGTGCTGATGCGCGGCACCGTGCATCTGGTCGGCGCCGAGGACGCGCTGCGGCTGCGTCCGCTGATGCAGCCGATGCTGGACCGGTCGTTCCGGCGGACCCCCTTCGCACGCCGGGTGGGCGAGGTGGAGCGGGGCGAGATGGTGGCGGTGGCGCGGGAGCTGCTGGGCCGGGAGCCGCTGGGCCCCGCGGAGCTGCGGCGGGAGCTGGGCGCCCGCTGGCCGGAGGCGGACCCGGGCGCGCTGGTGCACGCGCTGCGGCTGTGGGCGCCGCTGGTCCAGGTGGTCCCGCGCGGCCTGTGGAGCCGTGGCGGCGGCCCCCGCTACGCGACCGTGGAGGACTGGCTCGGACGGCCGATGGAGAGCGGGTCCGTGGGCGCCGCCCTGGACGCGGTGGTGCCGCGCTACCTCGCCGCCTTCGGGCCCGCGACCGTCGCCGACGTCCAGAAGTGGTGCGGGCTGACCGGGCTGCGCGAGGTGCTGGACCGGCTGCGCCCGGGGCTGCGGAGTTTCCGTGACGAGAACGGGCGCGAGCTGTACGACGTCCCCGGCGCGCCGCTGCCGGATCCCGCGACACCCGTTCCGGCGCGGCTGGTGGCCGACTTCGACAATCTGCTGCTCTCGCACGCCGACCGCGCCCGCGTGCTCGACGACGCCTACCGGACGCGGGTGATGGGGGTCAACGGCCTGGTGCGCGGCACGATCCTGGTGGACGGCTTCGTCGGCGGGATCTGGGGGATCGAGCGGACCGGGAAGGGCGACCGCGCCTCGGCCACCCTGACGGTCACCCCGTTCGTCCCGCTCTCCGCCGAGGACGGCGAGGCCCTGGAGGCCCAGGGCGCGCGGCTGCTCATGGCGAGCGATCCGGGGGCCGCGACCCGCGCGGTACGGATCGGGCCCCCGGCACCCTGAGCCCCGCTGCCCTCGCCTGTCGCCGTCAGCCCCGCCGGGCCAACTCCTCGACCTGGTCGTGCAGTTGGCTCACATAGTCCTCGGACTCCGGCTTCATCAGCACGCTCCGCAGAATCCGCGCGCCCTCGGCATCGGAGGTCAGCTTGGGGTGGCGGCCGGTGAACGCCCGGGAGTCGGCCCGGAGCGTGGAGAGGAAGACGGGCGCCTCCCCGGTCATGCCCTCCTGGAGGATCCGGGCCGAGGCGCGGTCGATCGCCGAGAGCGCGGGCGGATCGGTCACCGGGAAATAGCTGACGATGTCCAGCTCCGGCCGCTGGTAGAGCTCCAGCAGCTCCGAGCCCTCGATCAGCTCCGTCCAGGTGAGCGCGGCCCGGCGGCCGGCCGCCAGCACCTGGCCCAGCCCCTCCGGGGTGGGCGGCAGCAGCTGGAAGGTGAGCCAGAGCGCGGCGGCCGAGGCCCCGGCGCGTGAGCACTCCAGGCTGATCTCGCCGAGGTGCAGCTCCTCGGAGGTGAAGTAGGTGTAGGGCGAGTCATGGAGGTAGAAGCGGCCGACCTCCGGATCGGCGAACAGCACCGCCCCGCAGCCGTAGGGCTGGAGCCCGTGCTTATGCGGGTCGACGACGACCGAATCGCACCGGGCGATGGCCCGCCAGGGCGCCTCCGCCAGCCCGGCCGGACCCTCGGCCCCGGCCAGCAGGGTGAAGAAACCCCCGTAGGCGGCGTCCACATGGATGCGTATGTCATAGCGCTCGCGCAGCGCCAGGGCCTGGTCGATGGGGTCGATCGCGCCGAGGCCGGTGGTGCCCGCGGTGAGGACGACGGTGCCCACCCGGCCCGTGGCCAGCAGCTCCTCCAGCGCGTCGAGGTCGATCCGGCCCCGGCCGTCGGTGGGCACGGCATGTCCCTCGATGCCCAGGACGCCGCACATCCGGCCGTGGGTGTAGTGCGCCTCGGAGCTGTAGGCGACGCCCCGGCCGGGGTGGAGCTCCCGGGCGACGAACAGCGCCTCCAGGTTGGCCACCGTGCCGCTGGTGGTGAGGTGGCCGAGGTGGGTCTCGTAGCCGAACATCGCGGCCAGCTGTTCCACCACCTCCCGCTCCATCCGCGCGGTGGCCGGTCCGCCGTCCAGCGCGTGGTTGTTGGGGTTGATCTGCATGGCGGTGAGATAGCCGACCATGGCGGCGGGATGCGGCGGCTTGAGCATCTGTCCCGCGTAGCGGGGGTGGAAGAACGGGTAGTTCTCCTTCAGCCGCTCGGTGAAGGTGCCGAACACCTCGGCGAACCGGTCGTCGTCGATCTCCAGTGACGGATGGGAGGGGAAGGGGCCGAATCCCTCCGTCCACTCGCGGTTCGCCTCCACGGCCCGGCCGAGCCAGTGTCCCAGGTCCATTCGGTGTCCGGCCTTCCCTCGCGCAGGATGGGGATGTTTGGGATCAAACGTAACGGGTCAAACGTAGGGTCCCCGGGCCGCTCTGGCAACCGTCCGGCCGCCGTCCACGGGCGGCGGCCGGACGGCTCACTCAGAGCCAGTCACGGCGTTTGAAGATCACGTAGAGGCTGACGCACACCCCCGCCATCAGCAGCAGCGCGAACGGATAGCCCAGCACCCAGTGGAGCTCGGGCATATGCGTGAAGTTCATCCCGTAGATGGTGCCCACCAGGGTCGGGGCGAACAGGATGGCCGCCCATGCGGAGATCTTCTTGACCTCCTCGTTCTGCTCGAACCCGGCCTCCGCCAGCGCCCGCATCTCGGCGTTCTGCTGCTGGGTCACCAGGGTGGCGTTGACCGCCAGGATGTCGGTGAGCGCCGAACGGAAGACGTCCACCCGCTCGCTGGTGTGGGTGACGTGGTCGGCGACGTCCCGCAGATAGCGCTGGAGCTCCTCGTCGGTGCCGTACTTGTCGAACCCGGCCATCAGCCCGCGCAACATCCCCACCAGGGGGCGGGTCGCCCGCTGGAACTCGACCATCTCGCGGGAGAGTTCATAGATCCGGCGGGACGCCGCCGGATCGCCCCGGAACACCTCGGTCTCGATCTCGTCGATATCGTTCTGCACCCCCGCGACCACCGGTGCGTAGCCGTCCACCACCGCGTCCAGGATCGCGTACAGCACCGCCTCCGCGCCCAGCGCCAGCAGCTCGGGCGTCGACTCCATCCGGGTGCGCACCGCGGACAGATCGGGGGCGGCGCCGTGCCGGACGGTGATCACGAAGTCCGGGCCCACGAAGACATGCAGCTCGCCGAAGTCGACCTCCTCCGGCGCGTCCAGATAGCGCGCGGCGCGCAACACCACGAACAGCGTCTCGCCGTAGCGCTCCAGCTTGGGCCGCTGATGCGCCTCCATCGCGTCCTCGATGGCCAGCTTGTGCAGATCGAACTCCTCGGCCAGCGACAGCAGCTCCGCCTCCGACGGCCGGTACAGGCCGATCCACGCTATCGCGCCGGGCTGCTCGCGCAGCCGCCGGTAGGTGGCGGCCAGGCTGTCGGGGGTGCCGATGCGGCGGCCCCCACGGTAGACCGCGGCGTCCACCACACTGCGCTCCTCGGCGCCGCCGGGCGCGCCTTCGGACCCCGCCGGGAGCGGTTCCCCGCGCGGCGGACCCGGCCGCCGGGAGCCGGGGGAGGACGGCGGACCGGAGTCCGCCTCACGCGCGGCGGTGGGGCGCAGCCAGGGGTACCGCCTCGGGGGCCGCGGGGTGCGGGAGAAACGCTCGGACATGGCGGGTCCTTACGGGTAGCGGGCGCGGACGCGGGTGTCGGGCACACCGCCGGGCACCGCCACCGGACCGGTCAGAACAGCGGCCGGACCGGGGTGGCGCCTCGCGGCGTACGACTGGGAGGTTCACCGTGCATCGCGGACCTCACCTCCTCGTCGCGGGCACGCGGGCGCAGATCACTGACCACAGTGCAGGATATCCCTCCCCACGCCCCCCGGCGCGGCGCGCCCGCGCGACCCCGCGCCCGGCCACGACCCCCGGCCCCGCCGTGGGCCACCGCCGACCGGGACGCGCCTAGGGGAGAAGGCCCGCGCGGCGGGCCTCGACTACTGCGTGGAGGCGGGTGTGCGCTCCCAGTTTGCGCATGGAGGAGCGCAGATAGCTCTTCACCGTCTCCGGGCGCACCCCCAGCCGCTCCGCCGCCGCCGAATTGGTCGCGCCCGACGCCACGCACGCCAGCACATCCACCTCGCGCGGCGACAGCTCCACGGGTCGGCGGCCCGGCGGCACCGGGTCGCCGGCCGAGGAGGCACGGGCCAGGCGGCCGCAGGCGCTGAGGATCTCCTGCCGCAGCTGTGGATCGGACACCCGGTGCGCGAGGGCGCGCAGATCGACATGGGCCTCGCGCACCTCCTCCCACAGCGCCGGATCCGGCTCCGCCGCCGGTGTCGGCCGCTGGGCCACGTCCATCAGCCGCTCCGCCTCGTCCCGCACCGCGAGCGACTGCTCCAGCGCGCGGGCCGCCTCCACCGCGGCGCTCAGCGCGCGGTCGCCGAGGGTCAGCGGCTGGCGCAGCGCGCCGTAGAGCACCCCGCGGACCCGGCCGCGCACCACCACCGGCACCGCCAGCATCGAGCGCAGCCCCTCGGCGCTCACCGCCCCGTCGTACTCATGGCTGATCGCCCGCGAGGTGGGGTAGTCGGCCACCGAGATCGGCCGGGACACGGTGAGCACCTTGCCGCCCAGGCCGTTCCCGGGAGTGACGGCGAGCCCGCGCAGGGAGTTGGTGGTGGTGCCGGTGAGTTCGGAGATGCGGAACTGCCGTGAGCCCGCGAACAGTCCGCCGAACGCCACGGGCAGTCCGCCGCGCCGCCGCATCCGCAGCAGCGATGCCCGTACGTCGCCTGACCCGTCCGAATCCGCCACGGCCACCTCCCCGAAATACCGCCACCCCCGTCCGGGGGTGGTGAGACTCAGATCACCCGTCGCACGATGCTAGCGAGCGGTACGGCATTCAGGAGGACATGTGACAGCAAACAGTCCGTCTCACGACTTCCGCGTGGCACGGGACTTCCTGCTCGACCACCGGGAGGACTACACGGCGGCGTACAGGGGGTTCGGCTGGCCGCGCCCGGAACGGTTCAACTGGGCGCTGGACTGGTTCGACCGTATCGCCGAGGGCAACGACCGCACCGCTCTGCACATCGTCGAGGAAGACCGCACCGAAACCCGAGTGAGCTTCGAGGAGATGCGCCGCCGCTCGGACCGGGCGGCGGGCTGGCTGCGCGACCTCGGGGTCGAGGCGGGCGACCGTATCGTCGTGATGCTCGGCAACCAGCGCGAGCTGTGGGAGACCGCGCTCGCCGCGATGAAGCTGCGGGCCGTCGTCATTCCGGCCACTCCGCTGCTCGGCCCGGTCGACCTGGTGGACCGGATCGAGCGCGGCCGGGCCAAGCACGTCATCGTCCGGGCCGCGGACACCGGCAAGTTCGACGAGGTGCCGGGGGACTACACCCGGATCTCGGTCGGCGGTCTGCGGGACGGCTGGCTCGCCTACGAGGACGCCGGGACCGCCGAGATCACAGCGGACGAGGAGCCGGACGAGCCGTTCGTGCCCGACGGGCCGACCCTCGCCGACGACCCCCTGATGCTGTACTTCACCTCCGGCACCACCGCCCGCCCCAAACTCGTCGAGCACACCCACATCTCGTATCCCATCGGCCATCTGGCCACGATGTACTGGATCGGGCTGCGGCCGGGAGATGTCCACCTCAACATCTCCTCACCGGGTTGGGCCAAGCACGCCTGGTCCAACCTCTTCGCCCCGTGGAACGCCGAGGCGACGGTCTTCGTCCTCAACTACACCAGGTTCGACGCCACCCGGCTGATGGAGGAGATGGATCGCTGTGCCGTCACCACGTTCTGCGCGCCACCGACGGTCTGGCGGATGCTGATCCAGGCCGACCTGACCCAGCTGCGCCACGTCCCGCGCGAGGCCGTGGCCGCGGGCGAACCGCTCAACCCCGAGGTCATCGAGCATGTCCGGCGGGCCTGGGGCGTCACCATCCGGGACGGCTTCGGCCAGACCGAGACCGCCGTCCAGGTGGCCAACACCCCCGGCCAGCCGCTGAAGACCGGTTCGATGGGACGGCCCACACCCGGCTTCACCGTCGTCCTGCTGGACCCGGTCACCGGAGACCCCGCCGACGAGGGCGAGATCTGTCTGGACCTCACCGGCCCCGGCGGCCGTCCGGTCGGCCTGATGACGGGGTACGAGGGCGATGAGGCGCGCACCGCGGAGGCCACCGCGGGCGGCTACTACCGCACCGGCGACATCGGCGCGCGCGACGCCGACGGCTACATCACCTACATCGGCCGCGCCGACGATGTGTTCAAGGCGTCCGACTACAAGATCTCGCCGTTCGAGCTGGAGAGCGCGCTGCTGGAGCACGAGGCGGTGGCCGAGGCCGCGGTGGTGCCCGCGCCCGACCCGGTGCGGCTGGCCGTGCCGAAGGCGTACATCGTGCTGGCGGACGGCTGGGAGCCCGGCCCCGACACCGCCAAGGCGCTGTTCGCCCACTCCCGCGCGGTGCTGGCCCCCTACAAGCGGGTCCGCCGCCTGGAGTTCGCCGAGCTGCCCAAGACCGTCTCCGGCAAGATCCGCCGCATCGAGCTGCGGGAGGCCACCGCACGCGGCGACGGCACCGAATTCCATGAGGAGGGCTGAGCCCTCATGACCAACTCCCCCCACGCATCCGAGTACGAGGAGATCCCATGACCGCCCCGCCGTCGGGCCCATCGGCCCCACCCGCCCCGTCGTACGCCAGCGGTGCGGGTGAGCTGCCGCTGTTGGGCGACACCATCGGCGCCAATCTGGCCCGTGTCGTCGAGCGGTTCGGCGACCGCGACGCGCTGGTCGACGTCGCCTCCGGCCGCCGCTGGACCTACGCCCAGTTCGGCCGGGCCGTGGAAGAGGTCGCGCTCGGGCTGCTGGCCAAGGGCGTCGGCAAGGGCGACCGGGTCGGCATCTGGGCCGTCAACTGCCCCGAGTGGGTGCTGGTGCAGTACGCCACCGCCCGTATCGGCGCCATCATGGTCAACATCAATCCCGCCTACCGCGTCCATGAGCTGCGGTACGTCCTGGGGCAGGCCGGGATCTCCGTCCTGGTCTCCTCCATCGAGCACAAGACCAGCGACTACCGCCGGATGGTCGAGCAGGTGCGCGCCGACTGCCCCGCCCTGCGCGACGTCGTCTACATCGGCGACCGCACCTGGGACGGGCTGGTACGGGCGGGCTCCGAGGTGCCGCCCTCGAAGCTGGCCGAGCGGGAGGCCCGGCTCTCCTGCGACGACCCGGTCAATATCCAGTACACCTCCGGCACCACCGGCTTCCCCAAGGGCGCCACCCTCTCCCACCACAACATCCTCAACAACGGCTACTTCGTGGGGGAGCTGGTCGGCTACACCCACCAGGACCGGGTCTGTCTGCCGGTGCCCTTCTACCACTGCTTCGGCATGGTGATGGGCAACCTGGGCGCCACCAGCCACGGCGCCTGCATCGTCATCCCCGCCCCGGCCTTCGACCCCGCGGCCACCCTCTCGGCCGTCGAACGGGAGCGCTGTACCTCGCTGTACGGCGTGCCCACGATGTTCATCGCCGAGCTGGGCCTGCCCGACTTCGCGACCTTCGACCTCTCGTCGCTGCGCACCGGGATCATGGCGGGCTCGCCCTGTCCGGTGGAGGTGATGCGGCGGGTGGTGTCCGAGATGCATATGGCCGAGGTGTCCATCTGCTACGGCATGACCGAGACCTCACCGGTCTCCACCCAGACCCGGCGTGACGACGACCTGGAGCGGCGCACCGGCACCGTCGGCCGGGTGATGCCGCATGTCGAGGTGAAGGTGATCGACCCGAACACCGGGGTGACCGTCCCCCGCGGCACCCGTGGGGAGCTGTGCACCCGCGGCTATTCGGTGATGCTCGGCTACTGGCAGGAGCCGGATCTGACGGCCGAGGCCATCGACAGCGCCCGCTGGATGCACACCGGTGACCTCGCGGTGATGGGCGAGGACGGCTATGTGCAGATCGTGGGCCGGATCAAGGACATGATCATCCGGGGCGGGGAGAACGTGTACCCGCGGGAGATCGAGGAGTTCCTGTACACCCACCCCAAGATCGCCGATGTACAGGTCGTGGGCGTGCCCGACGAGAAGTACGGCGAGGAGATCATGGCGTGCGTCATCCTCGCGGCCGGCGCGGGCACCCTCACCCGCGAGGAACTCGCCCGCTTCTGCCGGGGACGCCTCGCCCACTACAAGGTCCCCCGCCATCTGCGGCTGATGGACGCCTTCCCGATGACGGTCAGCGGCAAGGTCCGCAAGGTGGAGCTGCGCGAGACCGGCGCCCCTGAGACGACACCGCTCCCGGAGTCCCGTACCGATCCCGACCTGGCCGATCCCGACCTGGCCGAGCCGGAGCCGGAGCCGGAGCCGGAGCCGGCGCCGCGCTGAACGGCGGAACCGGCCGCGGTGGTCGCCGCGGCCGGGCCGCCGTTCAGCCGTGGCTCACTGCCCCGCGTTGGGCAGACAGCCCTTCACCCCGGACCGCGCGCCCCGGCTGAAGGACGACACCCGCTGGGTCGCGTCCCCGTGGTCGGAGGTGTTGGTCCAGGGCGTCTTGTCCGCGAGGGCGGTCAGGGCGTCGGTCAGTTCATCGGTGTCGCCCGCCTCGAAGGTGAGAATCTTGTCGCGGGCGGCGCCGAAGAGCACCGCCCCGGCCAGACAGTCGGCCTGGAGCTCACGGGCCAGGTCGACCAGGCCCGCGTCCAGCCGGTTCTGTACGGCATGGCCCCACTCATGCGCGATGACCAGGTACACCCAGGCGTCGCCCCGCTGATGGCCCCCGCGCATCAGGTCCATGTCCCACGCTATGAAGTCCCCGGCGGGGCAGTAGACGGCGTTGTCGTCGGGCAGCGGTTCGGATCCGCAGAGGGGCACGTCCGCCGCGGCGCCGTCGTACGCGCCCTGTACCCGCGGAGCGCTGTAGGCGCCGGTGAAGAACTCGGACCAGTGGCTGGACCAGTAGGTGGTGGTGACGGACACCGCTGACTGGATGTCCCCCTCCACGGTCTCCGAGCCGCCCCCGCCGCCGCTCGCAGAGCCGTCGCCCACGGGCCCCGGCGAGGTGCCGGGCGGGGTTCCCGCCGGGGTGGTGGCCGGGGTGGTCGTCGCGGGCCCGGGGGAGCTGCCGGAGGGGCGGGTCGGCAGACCGTCGCCGCCTCCACAGCCGGTGGTGAGCAGCAGGGTCAGGGTGGTGAGAAGGGCGGCGGATAATCTGAGGTACCACGGAGCAGCCATCGTTCGCCTCCGGCCGGTCGTGCGGATGGGACGGGCGAGCCAGTGAACGCTGGAGGGTGGTGCCTCAACGGAAGCGTTCACCGGTCGTGAGCGCAAGTCCGGGCGGTGCGCAAAACCGCGGATCTCCGCCGCGGCACCCGCGTGCGCACCGTGAGGGAGGGCCGTTCGGCGGCGAGCGCCGTCAGCTCCTGGTCCAGCCCCTTGACGTAGGCGGCCATCAGCCCGTCGTACCGGGCCAGTTGGTCACCCTCGCCTACGGTCTCCGGATGCCCGCCGCGGGCCATGAGGAACAAGGGGCACGGCGGAGTTCAGCCCTCCGGCGGCCCTGTCCGGATCAGTGCGTCCGCCGGGTCGTTCACCGGCTGTGGAGTGCCGGTCAGATCCATGATGAACAGCGGGATATGCAGGGCGTCCGCGCCCGTCCGCGCCTCCCGGGCGTAACCGGCCAGCGAGAAGAACACGCTCAGGGCCGACCGCTGGAGTCCGTGCAGCCACAGGCATTCGACGGCCCGCAGCGCGGCGGGGCGGGTGGACGGATCGATCCGGGCGACCAGACCCGCGCCGCACAGATCCATCCCGGCCGCCGGGTCGTCCGGCCGCCGGGGATCCCCGAAGCCGATCCACTTCAGATACTGGGCGGCGGCGGTGACCGCGTCCCGGGCGGTGCGGATCGTCACCGGCCGGAAGGCCGGGCGCGCCACCACGGGGCCGGACGGCGGGGGCGCGGTGGGGGCGGGGGGTGTCACCGGGACCCGGACCAGCACCCCGCAGCCGCAGCCGAACTCCGGCTGTGGCCAGTGGCCCTGGCGGCCGCAGGACGGACAGTCGACCAGCACCCAGCTGTCCTGCCAGGTGCGGTGCCCGACCTCCTCGGGCGCGCCGTCGCGCAGCACGGGGAGGGTGAGCGGGGCGCCGCACGAACAGGGGAAGGTCGGCGGGGTGAAGGACTGCTCGCGACGGCACGCGGGACAGTGCACCGGCACGCTGTCTGTCATCTCGGGGCTCCGGGAGGCCATGGGGACGGGCGGGGGCGGTTGTGCCCATGCTCCACGAAGCGGCTTCCCGGCGGGAGGAGTTGGGTGTTTCCGTCCGCGCGACGGGGCAGACGGGTAAGAGCCCGGGCGGCGGCACCGGCGGCGCGACTGGGACAGCTGCCGGTCACCGCCGCCCGGGGGCTCGGTGCGCGCGGGCGGTCAGCGGCCGGTGGCCGCCGCCCCCGAGAGCCGTTCGACACCGCGCAGCAGGGCGGAGTGGTCAAGGCCGCCGTCTCCCTGGGCGCGCAGCGCGGCCACGAGCTGGGCCACCACGGCGCCGACGGGCAGTGCGGCGCCCACTTCGCGGGCGGCGGCGGTGACGATGCCCATGTCCTTGTGGTGCAGATCGATCCGGAAGCCGGGGGCGAAGTCGCGGCGGAGGAAGTTGTCCCGCTTGCGCTGGAGCACGGTGGATCCGGCGAGTCCGCCCGCGAGGACGTCGAGCGCGGCCCCGAGGTCGACCCCGGACTTCTCCAGGAACACCACGGCTTCGGCACACGCCTGGATATTGGCCGCCACGATCAGCTGGTTGGCGGCCTTGACGGTCTGACCGGCGCCGTGCGGACCGCAGCGGACCACGGTCTTCCCGAGCGCGTCGAAGATCGGCCGGGCCCGTTCGAAGTCCTCCTCCTCCCCGCCGACCATGATGGAGAGCACGGCCTCCACCGCACCGGCCTCACCGCCGGAGACCGGGGCGTCCAGGACGCGGACGCCCTTGCCGCCCTCGGCGGCGGCCCGTGCCACGGCCCGCGAGGTCCGCGGGGTGATGGAGGACATGTCGATCAGCAGCGTGCCGGGCCGGGCATGGGCCAGGACGCCGTCCTCGCCGAGCACGACCGCCTCGACCTGGGGTGAGGCGGGCACCATGGTGATCACGACATCGGCGGTACGGACGGCCTCGGCGATCGAGGCGGCCGGGGTGCCACCGGCCGCGGCGAGGCGGTCCAGCTTCTCGCGTTCAAGGGTGAACCCGGTGACGTGGTAGCCCGCCTTGATCAGGTTCTCGGACATGGGGGAGCCCATGATGCCGAGTCCGATCCAGGCGAGGGTGGGAAGGGTTTCGCTCACGGTCCGGCCTTTCTCGTTCAGATCTCGTCGAGGTCCGTCATGTCTGCTGCGGGTCGCTCAGGGGCCGGTTCAGCCAGCCGAAGGACGCGGCGCTCGGCCCGTCGGGCTTGTACTCCAGCCCGATCCAGCCGTCGTAACCGGCGGTGCGCAGCCGGCCGAGGAGCCCGGGGATGTCGAGTCCGCCGGTGCCGGGGGCGCCCCGGCCGGGGACGTCGGCGATCTGCGCATGGCCGGTGCGGTCCGCGTAGGTGTCGATGACGCGCGGCAGGTCCTCGCCGTTCCTCGCCAGGTGGTACAGGTCCATCAGGAAGGCGGCGTTGTCCAGGCCGGTGGCCTTGTTGACCCGCTCCACCACCTCGACCGCGGCGGGTGCGCTCACCAGCGGGTAGTGCGGGGACTCCGCGGCGCCCAGCGCCTCGATCAGCAGAGTCGCGCCCACCCGGTCGGCGGCGCGGGCGGCCAGCGTCAGGTTCTCCAGCGCCAGGGTGTCCTGGACCTCGGGGTCCACGCCCTCGATCCGGTTGCCGTACAGCGCGTTGAGGGCGGTGCAGCCGACGGAGGCGGCGAAGTCGGCGGCGACCTCGACATTGGCGCGGAAGCGCGCGGACTCCTCGCCGGGGACGGACAGCGCCCCGCGGTCGGGGCCGGGCAGTTCGCCCGCGTAGAAGTTGAGCCCCACCAGCTGGGTCCCGGCGCTCTCCAGCGCGGCGCGCAGCGCGTCGAGTTCGGCCCTGGCGGGGGTGGGGTCCCGGGGCCACGGCCACCACAGCTCGACCGCGCCGAAGCCCGCGGCGGCCGCGGCCGCGGGGCGCTCGAGGAGGGGGAGCTCGGTGAAGAGGATCGAGAGATTGACGTCGAAGTGCGCAAAGCGCCCGGCCGTGCGGTCCATGGCCCTCGGCTCCTTCCGTTCCAGTTCCAGGGATTTCGTATAGCGGAAGTTACTTTCTGGATTACGGAAGCATGGGACGGTGGTCCGGGGACTGTCAAGAGGGGCTGCCCGAGCTCCCCCGGGCGCAGTAGGTTGGCGGCGTGAGATTGAGGGTTGAGTTCACCACCGAGCCGTTCGACCTCGACGAGGTGCCGCCGCATGCCGTGGCGGCCCGTGAGACCGTGCAGTCCGCCGCGCTGGACGCGGTGGACGTCGGGCCGTTCGGCAATACCGCCGAGGGCCGGGCGGACGCCGTGCTCGCCGCCGTGGACCAGCTGCTGCGCAGCTCGCTGGCGGCGGGTGCCACCCGGGTCTCGCTCCAGGTCAATGTGATCGGCGAGGCCGACGGGGGCCGGGAGGGCGAGGCGTGAGCGGGCCAGAGGACCACCCGTTCGTCTCGGCCGTCAAACCGCTCGTGGACGCCATGGGCGGCGAGATGATCGCCCCGGAGCGGGCGCGGGGCGACGATGTGGTGCTCTCCTGGGAGGGCCGTGAGGTGGTGGCCGTCCGGCTGCCGCATCTGTCCGACTCGCTCGACCACATCCTGGCTGATCTCCAGCGCCGCCATGGCGTCCCGCTCGCCGACCTGGACCGCAGGACCAAGCAGTCGGTGGTCCGCCTCCTGGAGCAGCGCGGCGCCTTCTCGGTGCGGCATGGTGTGGAGACGGTGGCGGGCGCGCTGGGCGTCAGCCGCTTCACCGTCTACAACTACCTCAACCGCGAGAAGGACGCGCCGCCACCCGCTTGATCCCCACCAGGGTCCGGTAGCGGGGGCGCGCCGCGAAGGCGGCCGGCGGCCAGACGGCGGGCCGCCCCACCTCGGCGCACAGATGCAGAATCGCGTCCGGGCCCGCCCAGACGCCCAGGTGGGCGCCGAAGGCGTCTTCGGTGGCGTTGAAGAGCAACAGGTCGAGCGGGCGCGGGGTGGTCACGCACGCGGTGGTCGCCGTATCGGCCCACAGGTCGCTCGACCGCAGTGCCGGGGGCCGCAGCCCGAAGTGGCGCAGCACCGCGTAGGCGAACAGCTGGCAGTTGGCTCCCTCGGCGAGGCCGGGCCGCTCCGCGACGGCCCGGGAGCCGGGGTGGCGCGCGGCCGCGTAGCGGACCGACCGCAGCTCGGCGGGGAGTGCGGCGAGCGGCCCCGCGGCCCGGCCGCCGTCCCACGAGTTCATCGCCGTTGTCTCCTCCGGTCGCCGCGGTGGTCCACGCGGGCGATGATGGCAGGGAAAACTTTCAACAAAGTGTTGACGTTCGCTACGGGAGACTCCTAGCTTGCCGATGTGACTACCAGCGCACCGCCGGGCCTGACCCGGTTCAACTCCGCGGCCGAGCGCGATGCCGCCGGACTGCTGCACGAGGTGTGCACCGGCCGGGCCTGGGCCGGAGCGGTGGCCTCGGGGCGGCCGTACGCCACCGTCGAGGCGCTGCTCGCCGCCTCCGACGCGGCGATGGCCCGGCTGACCGCCGACGACCTCGCCGAAGCGATGGCCGGGCATCCGCCCATCGGCCGGCCCACCCCGGGCGATGCCACCTCGGCCCGTGAGCAGAGCGGGGTCGGCGAGGAGCTCCGTGCCGAACTCCTCGAGCTCAACCTGGCCTACCAGGAGCGCCACGGCCATGTCTTCCTGATCTGCGCCACCGGACGCAGCGGTGCGGAGATGCTCACCGCTCTCCATGAGCGGATCGGCAACGACGCGGACACCGAGCGCGAGATCGTCCGCACCGAGCTGGGAAAGATCAACCGTATCCGGCTCATCCGCCTCCTGGAGGCCGCAGTGGAAGGAGAGCGCTGATGGCGACCGCCACCTCGGTGTCCACCCACATCCTGGACACCAGCGTGGGCCGCCCGGCCGCGGGTGTGGACGTGGAGCTGTCCGTCCGGGCCGCCGGTGGCGCGGACTGGACCCCGCACGCCACCTCCGCCACCGACGCCGACGGCCGCTGCAAGGATCTGCCCGCCCTCCCCGAGGGCACCACCGAGGTACGGCTGCGCTTCGCCACCGGGCCGTATCTGCCCCACGCCTTCTTCCCCGAAGTGGCGGTCGTCTTCGCCGTCGAGCCGGGTGAGCACTACCACGTACCGCTGCTGCTCACCCCGTTCGGCTACTCCGTATACCGAGGGAGTTAAGCCCGATGCCCGAGCTCGGCCAGAACCAGTACGGCAAAGCCGAATGCCGTGTCGTCCGCGTCGTGCGGGACGGCGCCGTCCACCACATCAGGGACCTGAACGTCTCGGTGGCGCTCTCCGGCGATATGGACGAGGTCCATCTCTCCGGCAGCAACGCGAATGTGCTGCCCACCGACACCACCAAGAACACCGTGTACGCCTTCGCCAAGGAGTACGGCATCACCTCGGCCGAGCAGTTCGGCATCCACCTGGCCCGCCACTTCGTCACGAGCCAGGAGCCGATCCACTCCGCCCGCATCCGGATCGAGGAGTACGGCTGGGACCGGATCGAGACCACCGGCGAGGCCCGGCACTCCTTCGTCCGCTCCGGCCGGGAGACCCGCACCGCCCAGGTCTCCTACGACGGCGAGCGCTGGGAAGTGCTCTCCGGGCTCAAGGACCTCACCGTCCTGAACTCCACCGACTCCGAGTTCTGGGGCTACGTCAAGGACGAGTACACGACCCTGCCCGAGGCCCGCGACCGCATCCTCGCCACCGAGGTGCACGCCCGCTGGCGTTCCGGCTGGAGCGATGACGCGCTGCCGATGCCGGACTGGGAGCAGAGCTATGACGAGACACGCGGCCATCTGCTGACCGCCTTCGCCGAGACCTATTCGCTCTCGCTCCAGCAGACGCTGTACCAGATGGGCGCCCGAGCCATCGAACACCGGCCGGACATCGAGGAGATACGGCTCTCCCTCCCCAACAAGCACCATTTCCTGGTGGACCTGGAGCCCTTCGGCCTCAAGAACGACAACGAGGTGTACTTCGCCGCCGACCGGCCCTACGGCCTGATCGAGGCCACCGTGCTGCGGGACGGCGCCACGCCCCGGATCCCCACCGACTAGAAGGGCGCCGCGCATGAACCGCATCGTCATCGAGAACTGCGCCGTCGCCACCGTGGACGCCGACGACACCGAGTACGCCTCCGGGCACCTCGTCATCGCGGGCAACCGTGTCGAGTCGGTCGGCGCCGGACCCGCCCCCGGTGAACTGGAGGGCGTGGTCCGCCGGATCGACGGCACCGGCCATCTCGCCACTCCGGGCCTGGTCAACACCCATCACCACTTCTACCAATGGCTCACCCGCGGCCTCGCCCAGGACTGCAATCTCTTCGACTGGCTGGTCGCGCTCTATCCGACCTGGGCGCGGATCGACGAGGACATGGTCCACGCGGCGGCCCGCGGCTCGCTCGCGATGATGGCGCGCGGTGGTGTCACCACCGCCATGGACCACCACTACGTCTTCCCGCGCGGCACCGGCGATCTGCTCGGCGCCGAGATCCGCGCGGCGCGGGAGCTGGGGGTGCGGTTCACCGCCGCGCGCGGCTCCATGGACCGCGGGGTCTCCGACGGCGGACTGCCGCCGGACTTCGCCGTGGAGACGACCGAGGGCGCGCTGACCGCCACCGAGGAGGCGATCGACACCCACCACGACGGCTCGTTCGACTCGATGCTCCAGATCGCGGTGGCGCCCTGCTCGCCGTTCTCCGTCTCCACCGATCTGCTCCGCGAGGGCGCGGTCCTGGCCCGCCGCAAGGGCGTACGGCTGCACACCCATGGCTCGGAGACGGTGGAGGAGGAGAAGTTCTGCCATGAGCTCTTCGGGATGGGGCCGACCGACTACTTCGAGTCCACCGGCTGGCTGGGCGAGGACGTGTGGATGGCCCACTGCGTCCATATGAACGACGCCGATATCGCCGCGTTCGCCCGGACCGGCACCGGCGTGGCCCACTGTCCCTCGTCCAACGCCCGGCTCGCCGCCGGGATCGCACGGGTGCCGGACCTGCTCGCGGCGCGGGTGCCGGTGGGGCTCGGAGTGGACGGCACCGCCTCCAACGAGTCCGGTGAACTCCACACCGAACTGCGCAACGCCCTGCTGGTCAACCGGCTCGGCAGCCACCGCGAGAAGGCTCTGACGGTACGTCAGGCGCTGCGGCTCGGCACCTACGGCGGCGCCCAAGTGCTGGGGCGGCAGGACCAGATCGGCTCCCTGGAGCCGGGCAAACTGGCCGACCTGGTGCTCTGGAAGCTGGACGGCATCGGCCACTCGACCATCGCCGACCCGGTCGCCGCCCTCGTCCTCGGCGCGGCGGCCCCGGTGACCCTGTCGCTGGTGAACGGCGAACCGGTGGTGGAGAACGGGCGGTTGCTCACCGCCGACGAGGACACCATCGCGCGCACCGCGCGCGACGAGGCACACCGGCTGGCCCGTATCGCGGCCGACGGGTGACCCAGGGCTCCGGCCGGGAGGGACGGCTCCCGGCCGGACGCGGACCCGGCATACGCACCGGGTCCGTGGCGGCGACCGCACCCGGCGACCGGGGGCTCCGGCCCGCGGCCTCCGGGTGCGGTTCCTTCCGCGCCCCCCTTGATACGGCTCAGTCCAGCAGCGCGTACGCGGGCAGGGTGAGGAACTCCGCGTAGTCCTCGTCGAGTGCGACCCTCAGCAGCAGATCGTGTGCCTGGTCCCACTTTCCGGCCGCGTAGCCCTCCGGGCCCATCTCCTCGCGGATCGCCGCGAGTTCATCGGCGGCCACCCGGCGCACCAGGTCGGCCGTGGCTTTCTCGCCGTTCTCGAACACCACCCCGGCGTTGATCCACTGCCAGATCTGGGAGCGGGAGATCTCGGCGGTGGCGGCGTCCTCCATCAGGTTGAAGATGGCGACGGCGCCCAGTCCGCGCAGCCATGCCTCGATATAGCGGATGCCGACCTGGACGGCGTTGCGCAGCCCCTCGTAGGTGGGCTTGGCGGCCGCGGAGGAGATGTCGATCAGCTCGGCCGCGGTGACCGTCACCTCCTCGCGCAGCCGGTCCTTCTGGTGCGGACGGTCTCCGAGGACCGCGTCGAAACAGGCGCGGGCGACCGGGACCAGATCGGGGTGGGCCACCCAGGAGCCGTCGAACCCGTCGCCCGCCTCCCGGTCCTTGTCGGCCCGGACCTTCTCCAGGGCGACCGCGTTGACCTCCGGATCGCGTCGGCTGGGGATGAACGCGGCCATCCCGCCGATCGCGTGGGCACCGCGCTTATGGCAGGTGCGCACCAGGAGTTCGGTGTACGCGCGCATGAAGGGGGTGGTCATGGTGACCGCGTTGCGGTCGGGGAGGACGAAGGCGGGGCCGCCGTCGCGGAAGTTCTTGACGAGGGAGAAGAGGTAGTCCCAGCGGCCCGCGTTGAGCCCGGAGGCATGGTCGCGCAGCTCGTGGAGGATCTCCTCCATCTCATAGGCGGCGGTGATTGTCTCGATCAGGACGGTGGCGCGGATGGTCCCTTGCGGAATGCCCACATAGTCCTGGGCGAAGACGAAGACGTCGTTCCAGAGGCGGGCCTCGTGGTGCGATTCGGTCTTGGGGAGGTAGAAGTACGGGCCCTTGCCGCGGTCCAGCAGCCGCCGGGCGTTATGGAAGAAGTAGAGCCCGAAGTCGACCAGTGCGCCGGGCACCGCGCGGCCGTCGGACGTCCGCAGATGGCGCTCGTCGAGGTGCCAGCCGCGCGGCCGGGTGACCACGGTGGCCAGCTCCTCGTCCGGGCGCAGGGCGTAGCTCTTGCCCTCCGGGGTGGTGAAGTCGATCCGGCGCTCATAGGCGTCGATCAGATTGAGCTGACCGCCGATCACATTCTCCCAGGTGGGCGCGGACGCGTCCTCGAAGTCGGCGAGCCAGACCCGGGCCCCGGAGTTGAGGGCGTTGATGGTCATCTTGCGGTCGGTGGGACCGGTGATCTCCACCCGGCGGTCCTGGAGGGCGGGCGGCGCCGGGGCCACCCGCCAGTCCGGGTTCGCGCGGACGGCGGCGGTCTCGGGGAGGAAGTCCAGGCTGCTGGTGCGGGCGATCTCGGCGCGGCGCTCCGCACGGCGGACGAGCAGCTCGTCACGGCGCGGGGTGAAGCGGTCGTGCAGCGCGGCGAGGAACGCCAGGGCCGCGTCGGTCAGCACCTCGCCCTGGCGGTCCAGAGGTGCGGTGCCGACGACGGCCAGCGGGGACGGCGCTGGTGCTGGCATGGGCGGACACTCCTTAGGAGGCGGTGCGTGGCACGGGGTGCCGGGGGTGGGAGAAGGGCGGCGGGGCGTCGTGCGGGCAGCCCGGAGCCCCACAGACCTTCTGGCCTGTGGATACTAATTTCCTCATGGTGGAACTTCAATCTTTTGTTGAGGGATGAGCTCCCGGTCACCCCATCGGGTCCCGCATGGCCCCCGGTGCCACCCCGGCTCACTCCAGCAGCGTCAAGTCCTCGGCGGTGTCGATGTCATCCGGTCGAGCGATGTCCGAGCAGTCCACCAGCGTGAGCGCCGACCCGTGCGCCCGCAGATAGTCGCGCGCCCCGCGGTCGCCCACCGCGACCGCCATGACCCCGTCCCAGCGGTCCGCCCCGAAGAGCACCGGATGGCCCCGCACCCCGTCGTACTCCGCGGCCGCCAGGCTGTCCGGCGCCCGGTAGGCGGCCAGCAGCCGGGCCACCGCCCCGGCGCCGATCCCCGGCTGATCCACCAGCGTGACCAGCGCCGCCCGCGCCCCCGTCGCCGCCAGCGAGGCCAGCCCGGCCCGTAGCGAGGAGCCCATCCCGCCCGCCCAGTCCGGGTTGTCGACCAGCACACAGCCCGGCAGGTCGGCCCGTGCGCGCACCTCCTCGGCGGCGGCGCCCAGCACGATGTGCACCGGGGCGCAGCCGCCCTCCCGCAGCGCGCGCGCCGCATGCTCCACCAGTGGCCGCCCCCGGTGCCTCAACAGGGCCTTCGGCCGTCCGCCCAGCCGCCGTCCGCCGCCCGCCGCCAGCAGCACTCCGGCGACCTGCGCATTGTCACGTGAGGTGCGATCCATGGGCCTTGCTTACCTCACCGAACGTCTCTGCGGACGGTCCATCCCAGCCGGTCTGATTTTCGCTCTCCGTATGGCGCGGTGTGCGTACCGTGGCGTTAACTGAGCCGCGGCCCCTTGTGTCCGGTCTTGTGTCCGGTCTTGAATCCGGACCCGACGCCTGGCGGCCGTATGGGAGAGAGGGAGAGGGGGCAGGCTCGTGCACCAGTGTGCGAGGGGGCGAAGGGCAGTGTTCTCCGAGGACGGCGTGAGGATCTGGGACGCGTCCGGTGCCTCGTCGGTGGAGGACGCCGCGGTCATGGAAGCCAGCCGAGTGTCCGGCACCGACGAAGATCCGAGAGCGGCCGAGCTGCGCCTCGCCGTCGCCCGGCTCAGGCGTGACCTGGCCGCCCACCCGGCCGAATTACCCGATCGCGCCATCGCGGACGATGAACTGGCCGTGCTGGACGCCATGGCCCGTACCGGTGCTCCCGAGCTGCACCGGCTGCGCCGCTCCCTGCTGCTGATCGCGGGCGCCCTGGGTTCGGTGAGTGCGCTCGGCGCCGCACTCAGCGGGGTACGGGTCGCGATCGACCTCTTCGGCGGTGTGCCGCAAGGCCGCGGCAGGGAGTGAGCAGAGGGCCCGCCGGACGGCGGGGTCCGGTCCGCTCGTCCGGGGCGGACCGGACCCCGCCGCCGGCGCCATGCGCCCGCCGCGCGGTCAGGCGGTGCCGCTGCTCGCCAGCGCGCCGGACAGCTCGACCGCGACCTCCTTGAGGAGCGGCACGATGTCGGCCGTGGCCTCCTCGGTCACCCGGCCCGCCGGGCCCGAGATCGAGATGGCCGCGGCGGTGGGGGAGTCGGGCACCGGCACCGCGAGACAGCGCACGCCCATCTCCTGCTCGTTGTCGTCCACCGCGTAGCCCGTCTCGCGCACCCGGTGCAGCGCCTCCAGGAACTCCTCCGGCGTGGTGAGGGTCTTGGGGGTCACCGGCGGCATTCCGGTACGGGCCAGCAGGGCGCGCACCTCGTCCGGAGTCGCGGAGGCCAGCAGCGCCTTGCCGACGCCGGTGGTGTGCGGCAGCACCCGCCGTCCGACCTCGGTGAACATCCGCATCGAATGGCGGGACGGCACCTGGGCGACGTACACCACCTCGTCGCCGTCGAGGAGGGCCATATTGGCGGTCTCGCCGGTCTCCTCCACCAGCCGCGCCAGATATGGCCGGGCCCAGGTGCCCAGCAGCCGGGCGGAGCTCTCCCCGAGCCGGATCAGCCGGGGGCCGAGCGCATAGCGCCGGTTGGGCTGCTGGCGGACATAGCCGCAGGCCACCAGCGTGCGCATCAGCCGGTGGATGGTGGGCAGCGGTAGCCCGCTGCTGGTGGAGAGTTCGCTCAGACCCACCTCGCCCCCGGCGTCCGCCATCCGCTCCAGCAGATCGAAGGCGCGCTCGAGGGACTGGACGCCCCCGGAGCTGGCAGCGGCGGACTTGGGCTCGGCGGACGGCACGTCGGCGGTTCCTTTCACAGCGGCTGGTACCGGGCCGTGCGCGGCGACGATCCGCGGCCGGCCGGCCACCGGCAGCCTACCGGGCCGCACCGGGGCCCACAGCGCCTTTCGACGGCTGTCGCGGCCGGTCACGGACGTGTGGCCGGGGGCCCGGCCGACGGGGTCTTGACCGGACCGGTGGCGGGGTGAAGACTCGAGCTTCAACAGAATGTTGATTTCTGGAATCCGGGGGAACCTGGAAGCCGAGGGCCGAGGAGGATGCGGGTGGCCGAACCGGAACCTGAGCTGGTGCTGCGCTCGACGCGCGTCATCACCCCGGACGGTGTGCGCGCGGCGTCCGTCGCCGTGTCCGTGGCCGCCGGGACGATCACCGCCGTCCTGCCGTACGACGCCCCGGACCCACCCGGGGCCCGGGTCGAGGAGCTCGGGGACGATGTCCTGCTGCCCGGCCTCGTCGACACCCATGTCCATGTGAACGACCCCGGCCGCACCGCGTGGGAGGGGTTCGGCTCCGCCACCCGGGCGGCGGCCGCGGGCGGCATCACCACCCTGGTCGACATGCCGCTCAACAGCATCCCCCCGACCACCACCGTCGAGGCCCTGGAGATCAAGCGGGCCGTCGCCCGGCGGGCGGCCCATGTCGACATCGGCTTCTGGGGCGGCGCCGTGCCCGGCAACACGGCGGACCTCGAGCCGCTGCACGACGCGGGGGTCATGGGCTTCAAATGCTTTCTGCTGCCCTCCGGCGTCGATGAGTTCCCGCATCTCACCCCGGCCGGACTGGACACCGCCCTCCGCGAGATCGCGGGCTTCGGCGGACTGCTCATCGTGCACGCCGAGGACCCCCAGCTCATCGAGGGCGCCCCGGCGCCGAGCGGTCCGGCCTACGCCGGATTCCTCGCCTCCCGCCCACGCGACGCCGAGAACCGGGCGATAGAGCGGCTGGTGGCGCTGGCGCGTGAACTGCGCGCCCGCGTCCACGTCCTGCACCTCTCCTCCGCCGAGGCGCTGCCGCTGCTCACCGCCGCCCGGCGCGAGGGCGTCCGCGTCACCGTGGAGACCTGCCCGCACTTCCTGACCCTCACCGCCGAGGAAGTCCCGGACGGCGCCACCGAGTTCAAATGCTGTCCGCCCATCCGCGAGGCCGCCAACCAGGACGCACTGTGGCGGGGGCTGGCCGACGGCACCATCGACTGTGTCGTCTCCGACCACTCCCCGTGCACCGCGGAGCTGAAGGTCGGCGACTTCGGCCGGGCCTGGGGCGGTATCTCCTCGCTCCAGCTCGGACTGCCCGCGGTCTGGACCGAGGCCCGCCGCCGCGGCCACACCCTGACCGACGTGGCCCGCTGGATGTCCGCCGGGCCCGCCGCACTCGTCGGCCTGGACCACCGCAAGGGCGCCGTCGCCGTGGGCCACGACGCCGACTTCGCGGTCCTCGCCCCCGACGAGACGTTCACCGTCGATCCCACCGCGCTCCACCACCGCAACCAGGTCACCGCCTACGCGGGCAGAACCCTCCACGGCGTCGTACGGTCCACCTGGCTGCGCGGACGGAAGATCGCCGATCACGGCGCCCCGACCGAACCCACCGGCCGACTCCTGGAAAGGCAGCCCCGCGTATGACCGCGCCCACCCCCCGTTTCACCGGTGACGCCGAACCGTACGGCGGTGGCGACCCCTACGCCGACTACCGCTCGGCGGAATTCGCCTTCACCCACCTCACCGATCTGGCCGACCGGCGGCTGGGCGGCAGCGTCATCGCGGCCAACGACGAGTTCTTCGCCGAGCGCGAGAACCTGCTCAAGCCGCACGCCCCGCACTTCGACCCCGAGTCCTATGGCCACAAGGGCAAGGTCATGGACGGCTGGGAGACCCGGCGGCGGCGCGGCGCCTCGGCCGCCACCCCGCACCCCGCCGCCACCGACCACGACTGGGCGCTGATCCGCCTGGGCGCGCCCGGGGTCGTCCACGGCATCGTCGTCGACACCGCCCACTTCCGCGGCAACTACCCGCAGGCGGTGGGCGTCGAGGCGGCCTGTGTCCCCGGCGCGCCGTCCCCGGAGGAACTGCTCTCCGACGACGTCGAGTGGACCGAGCTGATCCCGCGCACCCCGGTCGGCGGCCACGCGGCCAACGGCTTCGAGGTCTCCGTACCGCGCCGCTTCACCCATCTGCGCCTCGCGCAGTACCCCGACGGCGGGATCGCCCGGCTCCGGGTGCACGGCGAGGCCGCCCCCGATCCGGCGTGGCTCACCGCGCTCTCCACCTTCGACCTGGCCGCGCTGGAGAACGGCGGCGCGGCCGAGGACGCCTCCGACCGCTTCTTCTCCCCGCCGGCCCACTCCATCCTGCCGGGCCGCTCCCAGCGGATGGACGAGGGCTGGGAGACCCGCCGCCGCCGCGACACCGGCCATGACTGGGTCCGCTACCGGCTCACCGGCCACTCCCGGATCCGTGCCGTGGAGATCGACACCGGCTGTTACAAGGGCAACGCGGCGGGCTGGGCCACGCTCTACGGCCTCGACGCGACGACCGGCGCCGACCCGGCCGACCATACGGCCCCCGGGTGGACCGAACTCCTGCCCCGCACCCGCCTCCAGCCCGACACCGTCCACCGGCTGCCGCTGGACGGTGCCCCGCCGGTGACCCATGTACGGATCGACATCCACCCCGACGGCGGGGTCGCCCGGCTGCGCCTGCACGGCGAGCTGACCGAGGAGGGCGCCAAGCGGCTGGCCGAACGCCATGCGGAGCTCAGCGGCTGACGGCCGCTCAGACGCCGGGCTCCGGCACCCCGATCGGGTTGGGGAAGCGCAGCACCGTCGAGCAGGCCGCGGCCAGCGGCTCCAGCAGGACCGCCAGGGCCGTGGTCTCCTCGGCGTCCAGCGGCCGCCAGGGGCGCTCGGCCGCGCGGTCGGTGGCCGATTCCACCGCGCGCAGCAGCTCGCGCCCGTTCTCGGTCGCGGTGCCGTCCGGCCTCAGCAGTCCGCGGTCGGCCAGCCGGGTGAGGGCCGCCTCCCACTCCTGGTCGGTCCAGCCGCGGTACGGCTGGAGTTCGGCGCGCGGCAGATCGGCCCCCGCGCGCAGCACCAGCGCCTCACAGCCGTCCAGGCCCGCGGCGACCAGGGCCGCCACATGGCCGTCGCCGCGGTGCTCGCGCAGCAGGGTGGTGGCGTGCCACAGCCGCTCCACGGGTTTGTCGGGGAAGTCCAGCGCCGCGTTGGCCGAGGTCAGCACGCGGCCCGCGCTGTCCAGACCGGCGGAGCGCGGCACCAGCGCCTCCGCGGCGCGCTCCATCGCGGCCTCCTGTCCGGTCAGCAGCCGCCGCAGCGCCGCCACCGCCCCCGTACGCCGGATCTCCAGCACCCGCTCGGGAGGGGCCACCGCCCAGGCGTCCGGCAGCGCGCGCGCCACCATCGCGGGCGCGAAGCTGAAGAACGCCGCGACGACGGGCTCCGGACCGACCGGACCCAGCGGTGCGGCGCGTCCCGCGAAATAGCCGCGCCAGAAGCCGCGCAGCCCCGCGTCCTCGAAGGCGCTCAGGGCCTCCGGCGCGAAGTAGGTGACCGCGTGGATCGGCTCGAACAGGGCCCATAGGGTGCGGGCCCGCGCCGGGGCGGTGGCGACCATCGGCGTGCTCCTCTCTGGCTGTTCCGGTCTTGCTGTGCCCGTTCTCGTGGGGCTGGTGTCCTGTGTACCGGGGCGGCGGCCGGAGACCGTGCTCCCGCCGTACGTGTTCCCCGCCGGGCCCGACCGGTGCGGCGACCGCGGCGGTGACACCGGACGCCGGAAATCCCTTCCCGGCGGGCTATTTGGCGCCCGCCAGGTAGAAGAGCAGGAAGAGGAAACCGGCGATGAAGTGGACGCCCACGAGGTAGACGAAGACCCGGACGGTCAAGGTCATCGGCGCCCGGTCCTCCTCGTCGGGGCCCTTGGCCGGCTGCGCGTCCGTGGTCCCGGGGGCGTTGTGCGCGGTCGTGTCGGTCATGGCGTACCGGGCCTTCCTCCGCGGGCCGCGTCACCGAGGCACAGCTCGGCCGCGCCGCTTTGCAGCAGTGTGTGGACAAAGAGCAGATCCGTGCCGCCGGGCGAGGCGGCGGCGATGCGGTGCGGGGTGAGCGAGTCGAAGTGGGCGGCGTCGCCCTCGGCGAGGACATGGACGGCCTCGCCGAGCGTCAGCCGCAGCCGCCCCCGGGCGACGTACAGCCACTCCTCGCCGGGGTGGACCCGCACCAGGGTGTCCTGGGCGCCGGAGCGCTCCGGGACGTGCACCCGCAGCGCCTGCATGGCCCGGCCCGAGCCTCCCGCCCGCCAGTACGTCCAGCCGCCCGCCTCCTGGGGCTCCATCCGGTCGGCCCGGACGACCGGGTCCCGCTCCGGCGGCGCCTCCCCGAGCAGGTCGGATACGGTGGTGCCGTAGGTACGGGCCAAGGCCAGCAGCATGGGCAGCGACGGCTGCCGCCGCCCCGTCTCCAGCCGGGACAGATGGGCGGGGGAGAGGCCGACCCGCCGGGCGGCCGCCTCCAGGGTCAGACCGCTGCGCCGCCGCAGCTCACGCAGGCGCGGGGCGACGGTGGGCAGTTCGGTCGGCGGCCCGTCGCCGGATGCGTGGCCGGGTCCGTCGAGGGGCCGGTCATGGGGTCCGCCGGGGAACGGAGTCATGGCTCCGGTATAGCCAGCCCCTCGCCCCATAGGCAAAAGATTTGCCCGAGAGGCAAAAGTTACATTTTCCTCACCGGGTCCGGCATCTCGCGGAGGTCTTGTGAACTCCTCGGTAACAACGGTCACTTGGCATTGACATGCCATCCTCTACGCGCGTCATGCTAGTGCCATGAAAATCCCCCCACGGATTGCTCGCATCGGTGCCCTGGGCGTTCTCGCCTCGACGCTGCTGCTCGGCGGAACGGCCGTCACGGCCACCGCCGTTCCCACGACCCACAGCGTCGTCTCCGTCCAGGCCGCCGCCGATGTCGGCGACATCTGCTACTCGAAACTGCCCGACGAGGCCCATGACACCCTCGACCTGATCGAGAAGGGCGGCCCCTACCCGTATCCGCAGGACGGCACCGTCTTCGACAACCGCGAGGGCATCCTCCCGGAGCAGTCCTCCGGCTACTACCACGAGTTCACGGTCAAGACCCCCGGCTCACCGGACCGCGGCGCCCGTCGCGTGGTCACCGGTGACAAGGAGAACGAGGACTACTACACGGCCGACCACTACGAGTCCTTCGACCTCGTGGACCGCGGCTGCTGAGCTGACCCGTACCGCCACCCCCCACCATCGCGGCCGCTGCCCGGCACCAGGGCAGCGGCCGCGTGGCGTGTGCCGCCGAGCGCGCCGCGCGTGCGGCGTACGTCCCACGGTGGACGGCGGCGGACGGCATACGGTCCACCCGGCCCTCCCCGAACCCCGCGCGGACCCTTGTCAGCGCCTCCCGATACCGTTTCGGTGGTAGCGGACGGTTGGGGAGGTACCGGTGGCGAACGGCCCGGAAGTGGTCACGTGCGGCGAGGCGATGCTGCTCCTGCTGGCAGATCCCGGAGTGCCGCTGGACCGTGCCGTGCACTTCCGCCGCTCGGTGGCGGGGGCGGAGTCCAATGTGGCCGTGGGCCTGGCCCGGCTCGGCCACGGTGTGCGCTGGCTCGGCCGGGTCGGCGCCGATCCGGCGGGCGAGGCCGTCCTGCGCGAGCTGCGCGCGGACTGTGTGGACGTCGGCCACGCCATCGTGGACGACCACGCCCCCACCGGGCTGCTGATGCGGGACAGCCATCCGCACCGCGCCATCGACGTGCAGTACTACCGCATGGGTTCGGCCGCCTCCCGGCTCACCCCCGAGCAGATCCGCCCCGAATCCGTCGAGGGCGCCCGGCTGCTGCACCTCTCGGGGATCACCCCCATGCTCTCGCCGACCGCCGCGGCAGCCAGCCGACGTCTGGTGGAGCTGGCCCGTGCGGCCGGTGCCCAGGTCTCCTTCGATCCGAACGTCCGGCACAAGCTGGGCGGTGCCGCCCAATGGACCCAGACCGCGGGCCCGTTGATGCGTGAGGCGGACATCGTCCTCGCGGGGGAGGACGAGTTGGAGCTGCTGACCTCCCAGTCCGCCGACAAGGCCGCGGAGGAGCTGCTGGGCGGCGCCGCCCGGGAAGTCGTGATCAAGCACCCCGACCACTCCGCCACCGTGCGGACCGCGGAGGGCAGCTGGCGCCAGGCGCCCCACGCGGTGCCGGTCGTCGATCCGATAGGCGCCGGTGACGCCTTCGCGGCGGGCTATCTCTCGGCCCGGCTGCGGGGTCTGCCCGAGGAGCGCGCCCTGGCCGAGGCCGCCTGTGTGGCCTCGCTCGTCGTCCAGGCCGCCACCGACACCGACGGGCTGCCCACCGCGGCGGCCAGGGACCGCGCCCTCGCGCGGGCCGCGGGCGGTGGGGACGGGGTCCACCGCTGACCCGCCCGCCCGCTGCGTAGGCTCGTCTCGAGCGCCCCGCCCCGCCCCGCCCCGCACCCGCGAGACCCGCACCGCCCGCATCCGCGACATCCGATCCGCGCGTCAGCCCGACGGAAACGCCCCGCTCCACCGTCATCCCGCTACCCGAACCCCTCACAGCACCGCACCTCGTCAACCGCACACCGCACGTGCCGCATATCCCCGGGGCATTCCGGCGCGGCACCACCAGGCAGCACCTCGGAGAGGAAAGGCGGCGACTGCCGTGTACCGCTGGGAGACCACCCGGGCCGCGCTCGCGCAACGCGTCCTGGCGATCGTACGGAGCGACAGCTACGACCATGCCACGGCCACCGCGGACAGCCTGCTCTCCGCCGGTATAGCCAGCCTGGAGATCTCACTGACCACCCCCTTCGCGCTGGAGGCGGTCACCACGCTCATCCGGGAGGTCGGCGATGACGCGGTGATCGGCGCGGGCACGGTGCTCGACGCCACCTCCGCCCGGATGGCCGCCGACGCGGGCGCCCGCTTCCTGGTCTCCCCGAATCTGGACGCCGAGGTCATCCGCACCGGCCACCGCTACGGGCTGCCCGTTTTCCCCGGCGTGGCCACGCCCACCGAGGCGGTGCGCGCCCTGGAGCTGGGCGCGGACGCCCTCAAGCTGTTCCCCGCCTCGGCCTACGGGCCCCGCTGGGTGAAGGACGTCCGGGCCGCGCTGCCCCAGGCGGCGGTGATCCCGACCGGCGGGGTGGGGGTCGCCGAGGCTCCGGAGTGGATCGCCGCGGGGGCGGTGGCCTGCGGGATGGGCGCGTCGCTGGCCGAGGGCGACCGGGACACCGTGGCCAAGCGCGTCGCCGAGCTGCTGGCCCGGCTCGCGGACGCGGGCCCGCCGCTCGACCCCGACCCCGAGCCGTACTGACACCCGAGCCCCGGCGCGGGGTGCCGCGGAGGTGCGCCACGGGCCGGAGTACGTCGATCGGTGGGTGGGTCCAACTGGCCACCCACGTCGGCACCTGTGAGCGGTATGAGGACGAGTGGTTGAAATAACGACCGCTTCGCGTCCGAGACTCCCCACGCTGCCGTGACTGACCTATATTGACCCGGGTTTACATCACCCCTGTGTCATAAGGACTGATCGATGACAGCGCACCTCGAACGCTCCGGGAGCGCCGCGACCACGTCCGGCACCCCCGCCCCGCCGTCCGGCTGCCCCGCCCACTCCGGCGCCCGGCCGCTCAGCGGGCCGGGGTTCCAGACCGACCCGGCCCGGATGTACGCCGATATGCGGCGCGAACACGGGGCGGTGGCCCCGGTGCTGCTCGAGGGCGGGATATCCGCCTGGCTGGTGATGGGCTATCGCGAGCTGCGCCAACTGACCAGCGATCCGGTGCTCTTCACCCGCGATTCCAGCGGTTGGAACGCCTGGGACGACATACCCGACGACTGGCCCCTGCTGCCCATGATCGGCCGCGGTGACACGGCCTTGGTCTACACCGAGGGCGAGGTGCACCGTAAGCGTTCGCTGACCATCAACAACGCGCTGGAGGCCGTCGACCCCTACGAACTGCGCGACCAGGCGGAGAAGTTCGCCGACCTGCTGGTGGACGCGTTCTGCGAACGCGGTGAGGGCGATCTGGTCGCGGAGTACGCGGTACTGCTCCCGGCGCTGGTCATCGCCCGTGTCTTCGGCTTCCCCGACACGATGGGGCTGAGGCTGCTGCGCTCGCTCAACGAGGTGGTGGACGGCAGCCGCAGGGCGCTGAAGGGGCAGAAGGCGCTGCGCGCCGGAATGCGCGAACTGCTGGCCGCCAAGCGCGAGGTCCCCGGGCCGGATGTGGCCTCCCGGATGATCGGCTCCTCGGACCCCTCGCGTGACGAGGAGATCATCCAGGACCTGATGGTGATGTTCGGGGCGGGCCACCAGTCGACGGCCGACTGGATCGGGAACACCCTGCGGCTGATGCTCACCGACGAGCGGTTCGCGCTCTCGCTCTCCGGCGGCCGCCACAGCGTGGCCCGGGCGATGAACGAGGTGCTGTGGGAGGACACCCCCACCCAGAACATCGCGGGCCGCTGGGCCACCCGGGACACGGTCCTGGGCGACCAGCGGATCCGCTCCGGTGATCTGCTGCTGCTCGGCTTCGCCGCCGCCAACGCCGACCCGGAGGTCCGCCCGGACCGGCGGGCCTCCACCGAGGGCAACAGCGCCTTCCTCTCCTTCGGCCACGGCTCGCACCGCTGCCCCTACCCGGCCCAGGAGATCGCCGAGGTCATCGCCAGGACCGGGGTCGAAGTGCTGCTGGACCGGCTGCCCGATCTGCGGCTCGCGGTGTCGCCGAAGGCGCTCGTCTGGCGACCGTCGCCGTGGATGCGCGGACTGTCCGCGCTGCCGGTGGAGTTCACCCCGGCCCCCGGCGGCGTCCGCTGAGGCCGTCCGGCCGCCGTCAGACCGTGAACGGAGGGCCCGTCGGCGGTCACCCGGGGCGGCGCGGCTGATCGCGCTCCGTGATCTTCGGGCAGTTTGTCCGGACAACAGAACTTCACGACTTCCCGTCATGTGCTCATCCGGCTACGCTCGCCCCGTGGCAATGCAGGGAGAAGACTCTTCTGGCGCGGCGGATCTCCATTTCAGCGTGGACCGCAGCAGCCCGGTCCCGCTGTACTTCCAGCTGTCCCAGCAGCTGGAGGCGGCGATCGAACAGGGGCGGCTGGCGCCCGGGAGTCTGCTCGGCAATGAGATCGATCTCGCCGGGCGGCTCGGGCTGTCCCGCCCCACCGTCCGCCAGGCCATACAGTCGCTGGTCGACAAGGGGCTGCTGGTGCGGCGCCGGGGCGTCGGCACCCAGGTGGTGCACAGCCAGGTCAAGCGCCCGCTGGAGCTGAGCAGCCTCTACGACGACCTGGAGGCCGCGGGGCAGCGCCCCGCCACCCGGGTGCTGCGGAACGCGACCGAGCCCGCCACGGCGGAGGTCGCCGCCGCCCTGGGGATCGCGGAGGGCACCGAGGTGGTGCTGATCGAGCGGCTGCGGCTGGCCCACGGCGAGCCCATGGCCCATCTCTGCAACCACCTCCCCGCGGGGCTGCTCAGCCTGGACAGCGCGGAGCTGGAGGACACCGGTCTGTACCGGCTGATGCGCGGCGCCGGGATCACCCTGCACAGCGCCCGCCAGGCGGTCGGCGCCCGCGCGGCCACGGCCGAGGAGGGGGAGCGGCTCGGTGAGCCGGAGGGCGCGCCGCTGCTGACGATGGAGCGTACGACCTTCGACGACACCGGGCGGGCCGTGGAGTTCGGCTCGCACACCTACCGGGCCTCGCGCTACGCCTTCGAGTTCCAGCTGCTCGTCCGCCCCTGACCGGCGTTCCCGGCGCGCTCCTCCCCGGCTGATGCCCCGAGGGCCGGTCCGTCCTCAACCGGCCCTGGAGCGCGCTGCCTTGACGCGGTCCGCGCCCGCCGCTACAAGTCCTCCAGCCGCCATGGGGCGGCCGGGAGAAGAAGGCGGATCCAGCATGAGGCGTCTGCGCGACGGCAACTCTCGTACGGCCCGTACGTCCCGCACGGCGGCCGCCCCCGGCGGCACACCCGCGCCCGCCCCGGCGGCGGGCGGCGCCGGGCCGGTCACCGTGACCCGGGGATACCGCCCCGGCCTGCGGAAAGGCGCCCTTCGTCAGACGGCCGAGCCCCCCGCGGCCCCGGTGGCCACCGGTGACGGATACTTGGCGGCGGCCGGAGCCCGGAACAGCTGGCGCCCGGCCGTGATCATGACAGCGGACAGACTGGGTCATCCGGGACGTAACCGGAACAGACGGCGAGAAGGGCGACGCTACGTGGCGAGCGCGGCGAAGGTTCGGACAGGGGTGCGCGCGATGACCGCCGCCCTGGTGGCGGCGGCACTGGGCGCGGGCCTTGCCGGGTGCAGCAGTACCGGCGGCAAGCGCGCCGAGGAGCGGGCCGCCCAGGCGGCCGAGGGCCGGGCGGCGGTCAACACCCCGAAGTGGACCTTCGCCATGGTCACCCACTCCGGCGACGGTGACACCTTCTGGGACATCGTGCAGAGCGGCGCCAAGCAGGCCGCGATCAAGGACAACATCAAGTTCCTCTACGCCCACAACGAAGAGGGCAAGGAGCAGGCCCAGCTCGTCCAGTCCTATATCGACCAGAAGGTCGACGGGCTGATCGTCACCCTCGCCAAGCCCGATGCCATGAAGTCCGTGGTCAAGCGGGCCCAGAAGGCCGGGATACCCGTGATCACCGTCAATTCCGGCTCCGGTGAGTCCAAGAAGTTCGGCGCCCTGACCCATGTCGGCCAGGACGAGACCATCGCGGGCCGGGCCGTCGGCGAGGAGCTCAACAAGCGCGACCGCAAGAAGGCCCTGTGCGTGCTGCACGAGCAGGGCAACGTCGGCCATGAGCAGCGCTGCGACGGCGCGGCCGACACCTTCAAGGGGAAGATGGAGAAGATCTACGTCGAGGGCACCAACATGCCCGATGTCGAGTCCTCCATCGAGGCCAAGCTCCAGTCCGACAAGGACATCGACAGCGTGGTCACCCTCGGCGCGCCCTTCGCGGACACCGCCGCCAAGGCCGCCGACCGCGCGGGCAGTGACGCGGAGATCGACACCTTCGACCTCAACGCGAAGGTCGCCGCCGCGCTCCAGGACGGCACCCTCGGCTTCGCCGTCGACCAGCAGCCGTATCTCCAGGGCTATGAGGCGGTGGACCTGCTCTGGCTGCACCGTTACAACGCCGATGTGCTCGGCGGCGGCAAGCCGGTCCTCACCGGCCCGCAGATCGTCACCAAGGAAGACGCCGGTGCGCTCGCGGCGTACACCAGGCGGGGGACCCGATGAGCACGGACGCCCAGCCCCTGAAGACACCCGGTGCGCCCGGCGGTCCCGGTGCGTCCGGTGGCCCGCGCCGCCCGGACGACGTACGGACGGTGCGCGCCTCGCTGCCGCGCCGTCTGGTGAGCCGCCCGGAGCTCGGTGCGGTGGTCGGCGCCGTCGCCGTCTTCGTCTTCTTCTCGTTCGCCGCCGACGCGTTCCTCCAGTGGTCCAGCTTCAGCACCGTGCTGTACGCCTCGTCGACCATCGGGATCATGGCGGTGCCGGTGGCGCTGCTGATGATCGGCGGGGAGTTCGACCTCTCGACCGGGGTCCTGGTGACCTCCTCGGCGCTGGTCTCCTCGATGTTCTCGTACCAGATGACGGCGAACGTCTGGGTCGGTGTCGGGGTGTCCCTGCTGGCCACCCTCGCCATCGGCTTCTTCAACGGCTATCTGCTGGTGCGCACCAATCTGCCGAGCTTCATCATCACCCTGGCCACCTTCCTGATCCTCCAGGGCTGCAACCTCGGCTTCACCAAGCTGATCAGCGACACCGTCTCCACCAAGACCATCGCCGATATGGAGGGCTTCCCCTCCGCGCACAAGGTCTTCGCCTCGCACCTCACCATCGGGGATGTCGAGATCCAGATCACCGTCCTGTGGTGGTTCGCGCTGATCGCGCTGGCCACCTGGATCCTGCTGCGCACCCGCGCCGGCAACTGGATCTTCGCGGTGGGCGGCGCCAAGGAGGCGGCCCGCGCGGTCGGCGTCCCGGTGAACCGCACCAAGATCGGGCTCTATATGGGCGTCGCGTTCGCCGCCTGGATCTCCGGTCAGCATCTGCTCTTCAACTACGACGTCGTCCAGTCCGGCGAGGGCGTCGGCAATGAGCTGCTGTACATCATCGCGGCCGTCATCGGCGGCTGTCTGCTGACCGGCGGCTACGGCTCCGCGGTGGGCGCGGCCGTCGGCGCGTTCATCTTCGGCATGACCAACAAGGGCATCGTCTACGCGCAGTGGGGCGCGGACTGGTTCAAATTCTTCCTCGGGGCGATGCTGCTGCTCGCCACCCTGCTCAACTGGTGGGTCCGCAAGCGGGCGGAGGCGAGCACATGACCACATCACCGCTGATCGAACTGAACGACATCAGCAAGTACTACGGCACCGTCAAGGCGCTGGAGGGGGTCTCCCTCGAGGTCCGCGCCGGGGAGATCACCTGCGTCCTCGGCGACAACGGCGCGGGCAAGTCCACCCTCATCAAGATCATCTCCGGACTGCATCAGCACGACGGCGGCAGCCTGGTGATCGAGGGGGAGGAGACCCGGCTCGGCTCCCCGCGCGAGGCCCTGGACCGCGGGATCGCCACGGTCTACCAGGACCTCGCCGTCGTCCCGCTGATGCCGGTGTGGCGCAACTTCTTCCTCGGCTCCGAGCTGCGCAAGGGCTACGGCCCCGTCCGGCGGCTCGACGTGGACCGGATGCGCGCCATCACCCGCAGCGAGCTGCTGCGCATGGGCATCGATCTGCGCGATGTGGACCAGCCCATCGGCACCCTGTCCGGCGGTGAGCGCCAGTGTGTGGCCATCGCCCGCGCCGTCCATTTCGGCGCCAAGGTGCTGGTGCTGGACGAGCCGACCGCGGCGCTGGGCGTCAAACAGTCCGGGGTGGTGCTCAAGTACGTCGCCGCCGCCCGGGACGCGGGCCTGGGCGTGGTGCTGATCACCCACAATCCGCACCACGCCTATCTGGTCGGGGACCGCTTCGTCCTCCTCATGCGCGGCGCCATGGCGGGCAGCCATACCAAGGACGGCATCGCGCTGGACGAGCTCACCCGCCAGATGGCGGGCGGCAGCGAGCTGGAGCAGCTCAGCCACGAGCTGGCGCGGCTGGATTCCGGCCCCGCCGCGAGCTGATCACCGTGGGTCCCGGGGCACGCTGCCCCGGGACTCCGCCATGCGGTGCGAGCCCCGGGTGAGGCACAATCGCACGGCGGGCCCCACCCGCCACGGAACGACGCACCCGAGGCCCCCCGGCCTCCCGAGACCCCCGCAGGGACGACGAACTCTTGCGAGCACGCACCCGCAGCGACCGCACCCCCCGCACTGGTGAAGGGGGCGGCCGATGAGCATCTACCGCGAAAGAGTGCACCGGGGCTCGGCCCGCGCCACGGTGCTGCGGACCGTCGGCACCCGCGAGCGCCGCTCGCACCTGTCCGCGCCCCGGGTGCCCACCGTCGGCATCGACATCGGCGGCACCAAGGTGATGGCCGGGGTGGTGGACGCCGACGGCGTCATCCTCGAGAAGCTGCGCACCGAGACGCCCGACAAGTCCAAGAGCCCCAAGGTCGTCGAGGACACCATCACCGAGCTGGTCCTGGACCTCTCCGACCGGCACGATGTGCACGCGGTGGGCATCGGCGCCGCCGGCTGGGTGGACGCCGACCGCAACCGCGTCCTGTTCGCCCCCCATCTGTCCTGGCGCAATGAACCGCTGCGGGACCGGCTCGCCGAGCGGCTCGCCGTCCCGGTCATGGTCGACAACGACGCCAACGCGGCCGCGTGGGCCGAGTGGCGGTTCGGCGCCGGACGCGGCGAGGACCATCTCGTCATGATCACCCTCGGCACCGGTATCGGCGGCGCCATCCTGGAGGACGGCCAGGTCAAGCGGGGCAAGTACGGGGTCGCGGGCGAGTTCGGCCATATGCAGGTCGTCCCCGCCGGACACCGCTGCCCCTGTGGCAACCGCGGCTGCTGGGAGCAGTACAGCTCCGGGAACGCGCTGGTCCGCGAGGCCCGTGAGCTGGCCGCCGCCGAATCGCCGGTGGCGTACGGCATCACCGACCGGGTCGGCGGCAACATCCAGGAGATCACCGGCCCGCTCATCACCGAGCTGGCCCGCGAGGGCGACGCCATGTGCATCGAACTCCTCCAGGACATCGGCCAGTGGCTCGGCGTGGGCATCGCCAATCTGGCGGCCGCCCTCGACCCCTCCTGCTTCGTCATCGGCGGGGGCGTCAGCGCCGCCGACGACCTGCTGATCGGGCCCGCCCGGGACGCCTTCCGGCGCACCCTCACCGGCCGCGGCTACCGGCCGGAGGCCCGTATCGCCAAGGCCCAGCTCGGCCCCGACGCCGGGATGGTGGGCGCCGCCGACCTGGCCCGGCTGGTCGCCCGCCGGTTCCGCCGCGCCAACCGCCGCCGGGTCGAGCGCTATGAACGCACCGGGACCTCCCCGCTGCGGCTGGCGCCCCGGGGTCAGGCGGGCCGAGGATGACCGCCGCCGACCAGATCCCCGCGCAGGACAACCCCGGCGCCACCCCGCCGGGCCGTGGCAGCGGTGTCCCCGAGCGCCCCGGCACCCCCGGCGGCGACGGCCGTCCGCGTCGCCGCTGGCTCAAGGCCCTGGCCGTCTTCCTGCTGATCGCGATCCCGGCCGGCTATGGGGTGATCTCCGCCCTCCAGAGCCGCGAGGGCGGTGAGAGCAAGGAGGAGAGCGCCTCGGCCACCGGGCTCACCGAAGGCTGGCCCACCCGGGTGCAGCGGCGCATATACGACGTACCGGTCCCGGCCTACTCCGCGGACGTCGCGTTCTACGAGACCAACTCCTGGGACGAGAGCTCGCTCTACGTGCAGTTCATCACTTCGCGCGAGGGGCTGGACCACTTTCTGACCCGGGCGGGCACCCGCCCGTCCGCGCTGGAGGGGGGCAAGGTCACCATCAGCGCCGAGGAGGCCAAGAAGGTTGGCTGGCGGCTGGGTTCGGGCAAGAAGTGGTCAGGAACGGTGTTCAAGCAGAAGGACCCTCAGCCCACGCTGGAGATCACCGTCAATCGTGACAATCCCCGGCACCCGAAGGTCTACGTGGTCTCCACGGTGACGCCGTAAGGGGCGGCCACCTCGTTCGGATACCGTTTCCGGGTGAGCGAGATCAAGACACTTCAGTACCGGATGGACGGTCCCGAGGACGGGCCCGTGCTCGTCCTCGGACCGTCGCTGGGCACCACCTGGCATATGTGGGACCGCCAGATACCCGAGCTGTCCCGCCACTGGCGGGTGCTCCGCTTCGACCTGCCGGGACACGGCGGCGCTCCGGCCCACCCCGCCACCTCCGTCAGTGAACTCGCCGGGCGGCTGCTGGCCACCCTGGACCAGCTGGGCATCGACCGGTTCGGTTACGCGGGCTGCGCCCTCGGCGGGGCCATCGGCGCCGAACTCGCCCTGCGGCATCCGCTCAGAGTGGGCTCGCTCGCCCTCGTCTCCTCCTCCCCGCGCTTCGGCACCGCGGACTCCTTCCGCCAGCGCGGTGTGGTGGTCCGCACCAACGGCCTGGACCCGATCGCCCGCGCCACTCCGGAGCGCTGGTTCACCCCCGCGTTCGCGGGCGCCCAGCCCGCCATCGTCGACTGGGCCGTCCAGATGGTCCGCACCACCGACCCCGGCTGCTACATCGCCTGCTGCGAGGCGCTCGCCGCGTTCGACATCCGCGCCGAACTGGGTCTGATCAGCGCTCCCACCCTGGTCCTGGTCGGCGCCGACGACCAGGTGACCCCGCCCGCCGACGCCCGCGTCCTGGTCGCCGGAATCCCCGACGCCCGGCTCGCGATGGTCCCCGGCACCTCCCATCTGGCCCCGGTCGAGCAGCCGGCGGCCGTCACCGATCTGCTGGTCCGCCACTTCTCCGGCACCTGGCAGAGCCCGGACCACCCCACCGGGATGACCGCGATCCCGGCGCCGCCCGTGAAGCCCGTGCTCACCCCCGTGCCCAGCCCCATCCCCGCCACCCCGACGGCCACCCCGGCCGCCGAGATCGGCTGGGCGGCCGCGCCCGAACCGGTGCCGGACGCCCGCACGGACGCCTATGAGCGTGGCATCAAGGTGCGCCGCGAGGTGCTGGGCGACGCCCATGTGGACCGCGCGGAGGCGCGGACCGACGAGTTCACCGGCGACTTCCAGGACTTCATCACCCGCTACGCCTGGGGCGAGGTGTGGACCCGGCCCGGTATCGACCGGCGCACCCGTAGCGTGATCACCCTCACCGCCCTGGTCGCCCGCGGCCACCTGGATGAACTGGCCTTCCACACCCGCGCCGCGCTGCGCAACGGGCTCACCCCCGCCGAGATCAAGGAAGTGCTGCTGCACACCGGCGTCTACTGCGGAGTGCCCGCCGCGAACGCCGCCTTCGCGGTGGCCCAGCGGGTCATCCGCGAGGAGACCAGCCCGGAGGAGTGACCCGTTTACGACGGCGGCCCGGTAGCAGAATGATCCACATGAAGCTCACCAAGAAGGGCCACGCCTGCGTCCGGCTGGAGAAGGACGGGCAGACGCTCGTCATCGACCCCGGAACCTTCAGCGAACAGGACGCGGCGGTCGCCGCGGACGCGATCCTGGTCACCCATGAGCACGCCGACCACTTCGACGAGGCACGGCTGCGGGTGGCGCTCGAGGCCAACCCCGAAGCCCAGCTGTGGACCCTGACCAGTGTGGCCGGGCAGATCTCGGCGGCGTTCCCCGGCCGGGTGCACACGGTCGGCGAGGGCGACACCTTCACCGCGGCGGGATTCGAGATCGAGGTGCACGGCCAGCTGCACGCCGTGATCCATCCCGATGTCCCCCGGATCACCAACGTCGGCTATGTCGTGGACAACACCGTCTTCCACCCCGGCGACGCGCTCACCGTGCCCCCGGGACGGCGGCTGGACACCCTGCTGCTGCCGGTGCACGCCCCCTGGAACAAGTTCAGCGAGGTGCTCGACTACGTCCGGGCCGTGGCCCCGCGCCGCGCCGTCGACATCCACGACGCCCTGCTGTCCGAGGTGGCTCCACAGGTCTACGGCCGGATGCTGGGCCCCCAGGGTCCGGGCATCGGCGCCACCGAGCATCTGCGGCTGACGCCGGGGGAGAGTCTGACCCTGTGAGCGCTGTCGGACCCGGGAGGTAGGTTGGCCTCCATGCGCATCGCTACCTGGAACGTCAATTCGATCACCGCCCGGCTGCCGCGGCTGCTCGCCTGGCTGGAGAGCAGCGGCACGGACGCGCTGTGCGTCCAGGAGACGAAGTGCGCCGAGTCCGCCTTCCCCTACGAGCCGCTGCGCGAGCTGGGCTACGAGGCCGCCGTCCACGCCACCGGCCGGTGGAACGGGGTGGCGGTGCTCTCCCGGGTCGGCCTGGACGAGATCACCATCGGGCTGCCCGGCGGCCCGGAGTACGACGGGGGACAGGAGCCGCGCGCCATAGCGGCCACCTGCGGCGGCGTCCGCCTCTGGTCGGTCTATGTGCCCAACGGCCGGGAGATCGGCCACCCCCACTACGACTACAAGCTGGGCTGGCTCGAGGCGCTGCGCACCGCGGTCGCCGAGGACGCGGCCGGTGCGCGCCCCTTCGCCGTCCTCGGCGATTTCAATGTGGCCCCCACCGACGAGGACGTCTGGGACCGCGCCGCCTTCGACGGCCTCACCCATGTCACCGACCGGGAGCGGGACGCCCTGGCCGCGCTGCGCGACACCGGTCTCTCCGATGTGGTGCCGCGCCCGCTGAAGTACGACCGCCCCTTCACCTACTGGGACTACCGCGAGCTGGGCTTCCCCAAGAACCGGGGTATGCGGATCGACCTGGTCTACGGCAACCAGCCGTTCGCCAAGGCCGTGGGCGACGCGTATGTGGACCGCGAGGAGCGCAAGGGCAAGGGCGCCTCCGACCACGCCCCGGTCGTCGTCGACCTGGAGGTCTGAGGGCCCGGCGGCGCGGCCGCGGGCCCCACCCGGCTCACCCCGTGAGGGCCCGCAGATCGATCGACTCGGCCATCGCCCGCAACCCGGCGTCCCCGGGGTGGAGATGGTCGCCGCTGTCGTACGCCGGGAGGATCCGTGCCGGATGGCTCGGATCCCGCACCACCGCGTCGAAGTCCAGCACCGCGTCGAACACCCCGCCGCTGTCCCGCAGGAACGCGTTGACCACCTGGCGTCGGGCGTCGGCGTCCGCCGTGCAGCGCGCCTCGCCCTCGCAGGGCGCGATCGTCGCCCCGACCACGCGCAGCCCGCGTGCGTGGGCGCGCGCCGCGATGGCCCGCAGCCCCGCGACGACCTCCTGCGCCGAGGTGCCCCAGCGCAGGTCGTTGATGCCCTGGAAGACCACGACGGTCCGGGCCCCGGTCCGGCCGAGCGCGTCCCGCTCCAGTCTGCTCAATGCGCTCACCCCGCTGGTCACCGTGGAGACCCCGTCGCCGGTATAGACATCGGTGACCACGCGGTTCGCCGAGATCCCGCTGTTGACCACCCCGTACGCGGGCACCTCGGACTGCGCCCGCAGCCGCCGGGCCAGTACGTCCGGCCAGCGGCGGTTGGCGTCGGTCGTCGAGTTGGTGCCATCGGTGATCGAGTCGCCCAGCGCCACCACCGTGCCCGGCCCGCCGCCGACGTCCACACCGGTGAGGAACGGCCAGCTGGTCAGGGTGGAGGTGTAGGCGTCCGCGCCGGAGTCACCGGTACGGTCCCCGCTGCCCGGCGCGCTCAGATAGGAGTGCTGGGTGGCCTGGGTGTGCACCGGCGCCGCGCCGACCGGCCCCGGCAGATGCAGACTCACCAGCAGATTGGTGTCCGCCGGGACGGCGAAGTCCACCGGATCGCTGACCGTCCCCGCGCCCGCGGGAATCGAGGCGCTCCGCCGTCCGCCGAAGGTCAGCGGCACCGGAGTGCCGTGCGCCGCCGCCCCGTTCCCCTGGACGGCCACGGTGGCCCGGCCGATCTCGACCGGCGCCGCGGCGAAGGTGTTCGCCAGCCGGATCCTGGCCCGCGGCCCGCCCGCGCCGGTGTGCACCACCAGCCGCAGCGTCTGGTCCGTCCACGGCCCGACCGTGGTGTACCCGGCGGTGCTCGCCGCCCAGCTGCCGGTCCAGCCCGGTGCGGGCTGCCGCAGGGTCGCGGCGAACACATGCAGATCGGCACCCGGACCGGGATCCTCCGGCAGCACCACCGAGGCGATCTCCCGGCCCCGCTCCACCGGCACTGTCACCGCGTACAGCCGCGCGGCCGCCGGCCGCTGACCGGAGGCGCTGTTGAGGTGGGGGAGGCCGACCGCCTTGGTGGCCGGGGAACCCGCGCGCCAGTCCGGCGCGGTCAGTGTGTACGTCCCGCTGGACCCGTCCCGGTAGCGCACCGTCCCGGTGCCGCTCGCCCCGGCGCCGGGCCCGTCCGGCGCGGTGCTCGCCACGAGGAAGGTGAGCGCCTCGCCCCGGCCGCGCAGCCGTACCGCCTGTCCGTCGGCGATCACGTTGTCCGGCCCTGCCCCGGCGCTCCGCGGCCAGGTGAGCCGCGCCGCGTCCAGGTCCACCACCCGCCCCGGCGTCCACCCGGCGGCCCTCAGGTCCCCGGCGGACAGCGAGTTGCCCGCACCGTCGAAGTCCGCGTCTCCCGGCCGGGTGTCCTCGCTGACCGCCCGGTTGTCAAAAAGCCGCTCCAGAGGGAGCGGCTTGAGTGGTGCTGCCTGAGCGGTCGATCCGGCCAGCGCCGGTAGGGCCGAAGCGGGAAGGGCGAAGGCGACACCTCCCGCGACGATTCCGGCCGCTGTCCACCGTCTGCCGAGCCGCATACGTGTCCCCTCTCGCAACCAACCCGACCGCTGATCCGACAGGTGCGGGAAGAACGTAGAGAGGCGGAGGGGTGTCGTCAAGACAATGATCGGGTCACGAGCCATACCGCGCGCCCTGTGGTGCGCCCGTGCGCGGGATGCGACGCTGAGTGGTATGAACATCCCCTTCTTGGACAACTGGCGCAAGCGGCGCGGTCCGGCCTCCGGTACGGCGCTGATGGGCGACCGGGAAGAGGATGCCCAGGGCGTCGCGCAGCTGCTCTCCGAATGTGAACTGCTGCGCGCCCGTGCCGCCACCGCCGGTATCGGACTCGACGACTCCGCCGCCTCGTTGGAGGCGCTCGACCAACTTCTGCCCCGCTGGCGCGACGACCCCGAAGAGCTGCCCTGGCTCGGCAACGACGCCGGTCTCTACCTCGGCACGGTCATCATCCGCACCGTCCCCGGGGCCGTCTGGCAGGTCTGGCCCAACGGCCGTCCGGTCGTCAGACTCGGCTCCGGCCGCGAGGTCGACGTCGTCCAGGCCGGTCACCACTGGGCCGCCGACGGAGCCCCGGAACTCTCCCAGCTCTACGCCGAGGTCGCCGAGGTCTAGAGCCTGTCCGGCCAGTCTGCTCCGGCCCGCGAGGAGCACGCCCCGCACCGGATCGGCCCGTACCGGCTGCTGGCCGGACTGGGCTCGGGCGGGATGGGGACGGTGCACCTCGCCCGGACATCGGCGCCCGGGGCGCCGGTCTCGATCGGGCGTTATCCACCCCCTGGTTTGCGTGTCATCAGCGAAGTGCCGCTTTTGTCTGGATAGCTTGCGCTGACGCGACACAGGCGAAAGTGGGTGGGGCCGGGTATGGCCGTCGGCGAACCGCTGATCGAGATGCGTGAGGTCAACAAGTACTTCGGCGCGCTGCATGTGCTCCAGGACATCGACCTCACCGTCGGCCACGGTGAGGTCGTGGTGGTCATCGGGCCCTCCGGCTCCGGGAAGTCGACGCTGTGCCGGACCATCAACCGGCTGGAGACGATCCAGTCCGGCTCCATCGTGGTGGACGGCAGAGCGCTGCCCGAGGAGGGCAAGGAGCTGGCGCGGCTGCGGGCCGAGGTCGGGATGGTCTTCCAGTCGTTCAACCTCTTCGCGCACCGGACCGTGCTGGACAATGTGATGCTCGGCCAGCAGAAGGTACGCAAGCGCGCCAAGAAGGAGTCCGAGCAGCGGGCGCGGGAGCTGCTGGAGCGGGTCGGGCTCGCGGACCAGGCGGCGAAGTACCCGGCGCAGCTCTCCGGCGGTCAGCAGCAGCGAGTGGCCATCGCCCGGGCGCTGGCGATGGATCCGAAGGTGATGCTCTTCGACGAGCCGACCTCGGCGCTGGACCCGGAGATGATCAACGAGGTGCTGGAGGTCATGCGGCAGCTCGCCCGCGAGGGGATGACGATGGTGGTCGTCACCCATGAGATGGGCTTCGCGCGCTCGGCCGCGAACCGGGTGGTCTTCATGGCCGACGGCCGGATCGTCGAGGACCGCAGCCCGGAGGAGTTCTTCAAGGCACCCGCGACCGAACGGGCCCGGGACTTCCTCTCCAAGATCCTCAAGCACTGAGCCGGGTGGTGACGGAGATGAGGCGCATCCGCCGGACGATCGCCGCGCTGGCCCTGGCGCTCGCCCTGCTTCCGGCGGCGGCCGGCTGCGGCAAGGAGGGCAGCCCGCCCGTCAAGGGACCGCGGTCCGAGAAGCTGCCCACGTACAAGGTGGCCACCGGCTTCCGGCTGCCGGAGTCGCCCACCTGGCGCAGGGCCGAGCGGCGCGGCTACCTCACCGTCGGGGTCAAGGAGGACCAGCCCTATCTGGGCGAGAAGGATCCGGCCACCGGCCGCTACTCCGGCTTCGATATCGAGATCGCCAAGATGATGGCGGCCTCGCTGGGCTTCGAGCCCAGCACCATCCGGTTCCGGACCATCGCCTCCGCCAACCGGGAGACCGCGCTCCAGAACGGTCAGATCGACTACTACGTCGGCACCTACACCATCAATCCGCTGCGCAAACGCCAGGTGGGTTTCGCCGGGCCGTACTACATGGCGGGCCAGTCGCTGCTGGTGCGCACCGACGAGGACGACATCCACGGCCCGCGGGACCTCGCGGGCAAGACGGTGTGCTCGGTGGCCGGTTCGACCCCGCTCCAGCGGATCCAGGCCGACTACCCCAAGGCGCGGGCGGTGGCGTACGACACCTACTCGGTCTGTGTGGACAACCTGCTGAGCTACCAGGTCGACGCGGTCACCACCGACAACGTGATCCTGCTGGGCTACGCGGCCAAGGTCCCGGAGGAGCTGAAGGTGGTGGGCAAGCCCTTCTCCAAGGAGCCGTACGGCATCGGTGTGCCGCGCGGGGACAACGCGCTGCGCTTCGCGCTGGACGACGCGCTGCTGGTCCATGAGCGCAACGGGGACTGGAAGAAGGCGTACGAGGCGACCCTCGGGCTGTCCGGGGTGCCCGCGCCCAAACCGCCGCCCATCGACCGCTACCAGACGCGCTGAGGCCGCCGCATGGATGTGCTCACCCAGAACTTCTCCCTCTACGGCAAGGGGTTCCTCGGTACGGTCCAGCTGACCGTGTACGCCTCGCTGCTCGCCCTGGCGGTGGGCATCCTGATGGCCGCGTTCCGGGTGGCACCGGTCGCCTCGCTGCGGGTGTTCGGCACCGCGTGGGTGACGGTGCTGCGCAACACCCCGCTGACGCTGCTGTTCTTCGCGGTGATGCTGGGGCTGCCGCGGTTCGGTCTGGTGCTGCCGTTCACCACCTTCGCCGTACTGGCGCTGGGCTGCTACACCTCGGCGTTCATCTGCGAGGCGGTGCGCTCGGGCATCAACACGGTGCCGCTCGGACAGGGCGAGGCCGCGCGCAGCCTCGGGATGACGTTCGAGCAGACGCTGGGCGCGGTGGTGCTGCCGCAGGCGTTCCGCTCGGTCATCCCGCCGATCGGCTCGACGCTGATCGCGCTCGCCAAGAACTCCGCCATCGCCGGGTCGTTCAGCGTCACCGAGCTGCTGGGCACCTACAAACCGCTCAACGAGCTGGGCTACAGCATCATCTGGACCTTCGTCTGGATCGCCGTCGGCTATCTGATCGTGACGCTGGCCATCAGCGCGATCTTCGCCGTCCTGGAGAAGCGCTGGGGAGTGCCGCGATGACCACCAACGCCCTCTATGACGTGGCCGGGCCGCGCACCCGGCGCCGCCACCGCCTCTACGGGATCGTCGCGACGGCGGTGCTGCTGGCGCTGATCGCCTGGATCGTCTATCTCCTGGTCGACACCGGGCAGTTCGCGGCCCAGAAGTGGATGCCCTTCGAGTACAAGGGCATCCAGGAGCTGCTGCTGCGCGGGCTCGCCAACACCCTCAAGGCGTTCGGTCTGGCCGCGGTGTTCTCGCTGGTGCTCGGCGCGGTGCTGGCCGCCGGTCGGCTGTCGGAGCACCGGCCGGTGCGCTGGCTGTCCACGCTGCTGGTGGAGTTCTTCCGGGCGATGCCCGTGCTGGTCATGATCTTCTTTGTGTTCGTCGCGCTGAAGGTGCAGCCGCTGCCCGCGCTGGTCACCGGGCTGACGCTGTACAACGGCTCGGTGCTGGCCGAGGTGTTCCGCGCGGGTATCAACGCGGTGGACCGCGGCCAGCGCGAGGCGGCGTACTCCCTGGGCATGCGGAAGACGGCGGTCATGACGTTCGTGCTGGTGCCCCAGGGCGTACGGGCGATGCTGCCCGCCATCATCAGCCAGCTGGTGGTGGCCCTGAAGGACACCTCGCTCGGCTTCCTCATCACCTATGAGGAGTTTCTGCACGCCGGGAAGCTCATCGCGTCCAATCTCGACTACGACCTCCCGTTCATCCCCGTGGTGATGGTGATCTCGCCGATCTACATCGGGATGTGCATGCTGCTGTCGTGGTTCGCCAACTGGGTGGCCAAGCGGGAGCGGCGCAGTGTGAAGACCGGTCAGATGGCGGTCGCGCCGCCCGAACCGGCCGCCCCCATGCCGGGTGACACCCGCACCTGACACGGGGGGCGATGGCCGACGGCGGCCGGTTCAGTCGCGGACCGGCACCGACAGCGAGGACGGGTCGTCCGCGGGTGAGGAGAAGGTGAGCCGGGCCCCGTCCGGGTTGTGCTCGTTGTAGAGCGGGTCCTTGGCGTCGACGACCAGCGCCAGCCGGTGTCCGGCCGGGACGTCGTAGGCGGTCGAGAACAGCTCCAGGTCCACCCCGAACGGCGTTCCCGGGGTGCGGTCGTGGAAGGTGACCGGGGCGTGGGTGATCAGCTTGCCGAGGCCGAGGGCGCCCACGTCATAGAGGTACGCCACCGCCGTACCGCTGGACTTGTTGCTGGTCATGGTGGTGTGCAGGGTGACATCGCCGCGGATGCGCTGCTCGGTGGCGTAGCGCTCGCTCTGCCAGACGGCCGCGAAGGAGCGGGGCAGCAGCGGGATCGAGGCGAGCGGCGGCAGCTTGAAGAACTGGTCCAGCGCACCGCTGAGGATCGCCGTACCGCCGTCGGCGCCGGAGTTGTGGTCGGCGCTGATCCGCTCGGTGCGGTCCAGGGCGATCCGGCGGTGTCCGCTGGGCACCGCCGACCAGCTGGGGTAGCCCTCGTAACCGTCCTTGGTCCGCGAGGCGAGCTGTACCGGCTGCTCGCGGTCGATGCCGTTCCGGTCGCCCTTGAGATAGCGGTCCAGCCAGCGGCGGGAGTGGTCCCAGGTGTCGTTGGGCACGCCCAGCAGCCCGGTGATCTCGGGGGTGGCGTGGTCGCCGGGGCGCAGCTCCAGCCGCTTGGGCCCGGTGAGCTTGTCGTAGAAGCGGGCGTAGCTGTTGGGCGGGAAGATGGAGTCGCCCCAGGCGTTGCCCAGCATCACGGCCGTGCCGTTGGCGTTGATGCGGTCCAGGTAGGTGGCGGGGGAGCGCTTGCGGCCCCACTCGATCATTTCCTTTTCCTTGGTCAGATCGGAGCCGAGGAAGTCCTTGAGGATCTGTTTCATCTCCTCGCTCGGCCGACCGGTCAGCGACCCCAACCCGCCCAGCAGACCGGCCGCCTGACGGTGCTGGGTGCGGCCGCTGTAGATGGAGTCGATCAGATCCGCCCAGCCGCTCATCGCCACAACGGCCTTGACCCGCGGGTCGGCCGCCGAGGCGAGCAGGCTGATCCCGGCGCCGTAGGAGACCCCGGCCATACCGATGTGGTCGGGGTCGGCGGCGGTGTGGGCCAGCGCCCAGTCGATGACCTTGGAGGCGTCGGCGACATCGGGCGGTCCGGCCGTCTCGATCCGTCCGCCGGACTGCCAGAAGCCGCGCGGGTTGTAACTCACCACCACATAGCCGGAGTCGGCCAGCTTCTTGGCCTGGGCGAGATATTCGATCTGCGGGGTGGCCCAGCTGGTGGGCAGCACCACCAGCGGATAGCGGTGGCCGGCGGCGGCGTCGGCCGGGGCGACCACGTTGGCGGCGAGCTTCACACCACCGTCGCCGGGGATGTCGACGAAGCGTACGGACGCCGAGGACGCCGATACCGCTCCCGGGCCGGCGGCGACGGCGCTCGTCGGCGTCGCGGCCGTGGCCGGTGTCGTGGCGGCCGGGCCGAAGGTGCCACCGGCCAGCACGGTCGCCGAGACGGCGGCGATCGCCGCCGTGCGCAGGGTTTTTCGGACAGGGGTCGTCACTTGTCGCTCCTGTGGGGAAGGCCGTGGGGGGCTCAGGGAGCGCGCGCTCAAGTGACTTGACGGTAACCCGGGTGTTTACCGCTGGTAATACCGAGGTAAGTTACGCCTGGGTAACGATAGAGCCGCTCCCGGCTGCCGGGGCCGGAGCGGTTCGGGGCGCTGCCCGGGGGCCGGACCCCGTCCGGGTCCGGCCCCGCGTCAGCACGGCAAGGCGGCCGCGCTCAGCCCTCCTTGGACGCGGTGTCCGACCGCGGCGCCCCCGAGAGGGCGGCCTTGGTGACATCGGCCACCAGCTCGACCACATCCGGGCCGTACGCCTGGGAGTTGACCACCTTCAGCAGCAGGCAGAACGAACCCTGCGCCCCGTACTTCCGGGCCAGCCGGGCGCGGTTGCGCACCAGATGGCGCACCGCCGCGCGATGGGTCACCGGACGCTGCCCGGCGGCCAGGAACACCGGACGTCCGCCCTCGCCCGCCGTCAGCCGCGCCAGCAGGACGTACTCGACCGCGCCCGGTTCGGCGCGGTAGGCGGTGCCGCCGATGGTGAAGGTGCCACGGTCCGCGCCCGACTCGTCGCCCGGGTGCACGGCCACCCCCGGCAGCAGGTTCGACAGATGGGCGGCCAGCCTGCGGTGTGCGGTGGGGTCGCCGACGCAGAACTCCGTCCGCGCGCCGAACCCCTGCAACCCGGTGTCATGCGGCGCGACCTCGGGATGGGCGCCGCAGTTCTCCACGACGGCGGCGAGTCCGAGCAGCGCGAGCGCGTCATGGCGCGGAATGCTCCAGTGCGCCGAGGTGCTGTCCCGATGGGTGACCAGGACACACTCCGAGCCGTCCGGCAGGCCGAAGAAGCGCTGCTCGCGGGCGCGCCTGCGGCGCACCAGCGCGGAATGCACGGCCCAGCCGAGGGCCAGCCCCACGACCAGGGCCGCCGCGGAGGCGATCAGGTCCTGCACGGTGTCGTTCATGGCCGCGCATCGTAGCGGCGAACCGGGTGGGTGTTCGAGACCGCGGATACGGGGGACCCGTTTCCCGTCCTGACCAGCCGGGACGGTCCAGCCCCTGTCGTGATCACACCGGACACCGGTAGGCTCCGGCCCCTGTCGTCCGCTTGGAGGTATGGATGGGGCCCGCCGCACGACCCGCCGCATCGTCAATCACGTCCGGCGCCGCGCCGCGCAGGCGCCGGGTGCCCGCGATGGCCGCCGCGGCCGCGATGGCCGCCGCGCTGGGCATCGCACCGGCCGGTGCGGCGCAGTCCGGTCCGGCGCAGGCCGCACCGCACGGCACCCCCGCCAAGACCCCGGTGGCCGAAGGCTATGGCGGCGCGGTCTCCAGTGTGGACCCGGACGCCTCCGCGGCCGGGATCGATGTGCTGCGGCGCGGTGGGAACGCGGTGGACGCGGCGGTGGCGACCGCCGCCGCGCTCGGGGTCACCGAGCCCTACTCGGCGGGTGTCGGCGGCGGCGGGTATTTCGTGTACTACGACGCCAAGAAGCACAAGGTGTCCACGCTGGACGGCCGGGAGACCGCGCCGCTCAGCGCCGACAAGAAGCTCTTCCTCGACAAGGACGGCAAACCGCTGCCGTTCGCGGACGCCGTCACCAGCGGACTGAGCGTCGGCACTCCCGGCACCCCCGCCACCTGGGAAGACGCCCTGCACGCCTGGGGCACCCGGTCGCTGGCCCAGGTGCTGAAGCCCGCCGAACGGCTGGCCCGGGACGGCTTCACCGTGGACGACACCTTCCGCCAGCAGACCGCCGACAACGAGGACCGCTTCAAGGACTTCCCGGCCTCGTCCCAGCTGTTCCTGCCCGGCGGCAAGCCGCCGGCGGTCGGCTCCACCTTCACCAACCCCGACCTGGCCCGCACCTACGCCCTGCTGGCCAAGAAGGGCACCGGCGCGATCTACAAGGGCGAGCTGGGGCGCGACATCGTCGACACGGTGCGCAAGCCCCCGGTGGACCCCAAGGCCGAGCGCACCGTACGGCCCGGCGACCTGACCGCGCGCGATCTGCGGGCATACGCCACCAAGCGGCAGGCGCCCACCCGCACCGGCTACCGGGGCCTGGACGTCTACGGCATGGCGCCCTCGTCCTCCGGCGGCACCAGCGTGGCCGAGGGGCTCAACATCCTGGAGCGGACCGACCTCTCCGAGCTCAGCCAGCGCGACTACCTCCACCGCTATATCGAGGCCAGCCGGATCGCCTTCGCCGACCGCGGACGGTGGGTGGGCGACCCCGCCGCCGAGGACGTCCCCACCAAGGGGCTCACCTCACAGCGGTTCGCCGACTCCCGCGCCTGCCTGATCAAGCCCGACGCGGTGCTCAAGAGCCCGGTGAAGCCCGGCGACCCGAACCACCCGGCCAAGCCCGGTAGCTGTGACACCCGCGGCCACGCCGCCCCCACCACCTACGAGGGCGAGAACACCACCCACCTCACAGTGGCCGACAAGTGGGGCAACGTCGTCGCCTACACACTCACCATCGAGCAGACCGGCGGCAGTGGTATCACCGTCCCCGGCCGCGGCTTCCTGCTCAACAACGAGCTGACCGACTTCTCCTTCGCACCCGCCGACCCGGCCGTCCACGACCCGAACCTGCCGGGTCCGGGGAAGCGGCCCCGGTCGTCGATGTCGCCGACGATCGTGCTCGACGACAACAAGCCGGTGCTGGCGCTCGGCTCACCGGGCGGCGCCACCATCATCACCACCGTGCTCCAGACCCTGCTCAACCACCTCGACCGGGGCATGCCGCTGGTCGACGCCATCGCCGCACCGCGCGCCAGCCAGCGCAACGCGGCCCAGACCGAACTCGAACCGGGGCTGTGGAACGGTCCCGAGCGCGCCGAACTGGAGGCGCTCGGCCACTCCTTCAAGCAGAACCCGGAGATCGGCGCCGCGACCGGCGTCCAGCGGCTGCCCGATGGACGGTGGCTGGCCGCGGCCGAGAGGGAACGCCGGGGCGGTGGCTCGGCGATGGTGGTCAGGCCCACCGGCTGACCGAGCCGAGCCCGCCGGTCGTCGGCGGGCTCGCCGCCCGTTCCCGCCCAGGCGGGGCGGTTCGCCGGACGCCGTGCCCGGGCCCCCGCGACACCCCGGGGGCCCGGTTCGCCGTGGCGTACGGCACCGGGGGACGGTCGAGAGCGCCCCCCCGCGCCGTACGCGAGGCTGCCCCGCGCGGTGAGGCACACCGCGCCGCCGCCGAGGCCGTCACCCGGCTCGGCGGGCCGCGGGTGCGGGGCGCGGCGGGGCGGCCCCATGTGGCGCCGTGTGAGACCGCCGCCTGGCCCGGCCCGCGGCTGCCTGCGCCCCGGCTGGACCGCCGCGCAGGCCCTGATGGCGGAGGGCCGCCCGGCGGACGCGAGGCGGAGACCCGGCGCGGTGAGTCACATCGTGCCGGGGCCGAGGCCGTCGCCACGGCGCGGTCGGTGCTGGTCGCGGGGGGTGCCGACCAGGAAGCGGGACTCTTGCTGCGGGCCCGGAGCCCGCAGAAGGCGCCCGGCGCGGCAGATCAGGATCCAGCCATCTTGGCCCCGCTCCCGCTCGGCGCGGCCGACCAGACGTCCTCCGGCAGCCATCATGATGTTGCGCTAGCACTGCGCGCGGCCGGTCTGGCCTGACACAACGCGAAAACTGGACGTCTTCGTTGAGTAACTGCGGCGGTATTGCCAGAGTGGTCAGTGCGCTTCTACGTTCTTCACCACAGCCGGATTCTACGTGCGTAGACACAGGTTGACGACGGGGTAAGCCCCCCGGAGCACTGCTGTGAAGGAGCTGATCATGGCCAATGTCGTACGTGCCGCTCTTGTCCAGGCCACCTGGACCGGCGATACCGAATCGATGATCGCGAAGCATGAGGAGTACGCCCGGCAGGCGGCCGCCCAGGGCGCCAAGGTGATCGGCTTCCAGGAGGTGTTCAACGCCCCGTACTTCTGCCAGGTACAGGAGGCGGAGCACTACCGGTGGGCCGAATCGGTGCCGGACGGGCCGACCGTCCAGCGGATGCAGGCACTGGCCCGCGAGACCGGCATGGTGATCGTGGTGCCGGTCTACGAGATCGAGCAGGCGGGCTTCTACTACAACACCGCCGCCGTGATCGACGCCGACGGCAGCTATCTCGGCAAGTACCGCAAGCACCACATCCCCCAGGTCAAGGGGTTCTGGGAGAAGTACTACTTCAAGCCCGGCAACGTGGGCTGGCCGGTGTTCGACACCGCCGTGGGCAAGGTCGGTGTCTACATCTGCTACGACCGTCACTTCCCCGAGGGCTGGCGGGCGCTGGGGCTCGCCGGTGCCCAGCTGGTCTACAACCCCTCGGCGACCTCCCGCGGGCTGTCCGCCTATCTGTGGCAGCTGGAGCAGCCCGCCGCGGCCGTCGCCAACGAGTACTTCGTCGCCGCCATCAACCGCGTGGGCGTGGAGGAGTACGGCGACAACGACTTCTACGGCACCAGCTACTTCGTCGACCCGCGCGGCCAGTTCGTCGGCGAGGTGGCCAGCGACAAGGAGGAGGAACTGATCGTCCGGGACCTCGACTTCGACCTCATCGACGAGGTGCGCCAGCAGTGGGCCTTCTACCGCGACCGGCGGCCCGACGCCTATGAGGGGCTGGTGCAGCCGTGAGCGAGCAGCCCTCCGGCGCCCACGCGGCGCTGCACCGGCGGCACCAGGCGGTGCTGCCCGACTGGCTGGCCCTGTACTACCAGCGGCCCATCGAGATCACCCACGGCGAGGGACGGCACGTCTGGGACGCGGACGGCAATCGCTACCTGGACTTCTTCGGCGGCATCCTCACCACGATGACCGCCCACGCCCTGCCCGAGGTCACCAAGGCGATCAGCGAGCAGGCGGGCCGGATCCTGCACAGCTCCACGCTCTACCTCGACCGCCCCATGGTGGACCTGGCCGAGCGGGTCGCCGCCCTGTCCGGCATCCCCGACGCGCGGGTCTTCTTCACCACCTCCGGCACCGAGGCGAATGACACCGCCCTGCTGCTCGCCACCACCCACCGCCGCTCCAACCAGATCCTGGCGATGCGCAACAGCTACCACGGCCGGTCCTTCTCGGCCGTGGGCATCACCGGCAACCGCTCCTGGTCGCCGACCAGCCTGTCCCCGTTGCAGACCCTGTACGTCCACGGCGGGGTGCGCGGACGGGGACCCTTCGCCGATCTCACCGACGCCGAGTTCATCCAGGCTTGCGTCGCCGACCTCGAGGACATCCTCGGCCAGGCACACGGCAACGTGGCCGCGCTGATCGCCGAACCGATCCAGGGTGTCGGCGGGTTCACCTCCCCGCCGGACGGGCTGTTCGCCGCCTTCCGCGAGGTGCTCGACCGGCACGGCATCCTGTGGATCACCGATGAGGTGCAGACCGGCTGGGGCCGTACCGGTGACCACTTCTGGGGCTGGCAGGCCCATGCGGGCTCCGGTCCGCCCGACATCCTCACCTTCGCCAAGGGCATCGGCAACGGCATGTCCATCGGCGGTGTGGTGGCCCGCGCCGAGGTCATGAACTGCCTGGACGCCAACTCCATCTCCACCTTCGGCGGCAGCCCGGTCACCATGGCCGCGGGGCTCGCCAACCTCAACTACCTCGCCGAACACGACCTCCAGGGCAACGCCCGCCGGGTCGGCGGACTGCTCATCGAGCGGCTGCGGGCCGCCACCGCCGGTCTCGACGCCGTCCGTGAGGTACGCGGCCGGGGGCTGATGATCGGCATCGAACTGGTCGAGCCCGGCACCGACCGGCCGTCCCCCGAGCTCGCCTCCACCGTGCTGGAGGCCGCCCGCGAGGGCGGACTGCTCATCGGCAAGGGCGGCGGGCACAACAGCAGCGTGCTGCGTGTCGCCCCGCCGCTCAGCCTCACCGTCGCCGAGGCGGAGGAGGGCGCGGAGATTCTCGAGGCCGCCCTCAAGGCCACCCAGTCCGGAAGGAGCGCGAGCTGATGCCCCGTACCGTGATCCGTGGCGGGCTTGTCATCACCGCCGCCGAGGAGACCCACGCCGACGTCCTGATCGAGGACGAGAAGATCGTGGCCCTGGCCGCGTCCGACAGCGAGTGCGCCCGCGGCTGGACCGCCGACCGCACCATCGACGCCACCGGGAAGTACGTCATCCCCGGCGGGGTCGATCCGCACACCCATATGGAGATGCCGTTCGGCGGTACCTTCGCCGCCGACACCTTCGAGACCGGCACCCGGGCCGCGGCCTGGGGCGGCACCACCACCATCGTCGACTTCGCCATCCAGACCAAGGGCCACGCGCTGCGCGAGGGGCTGGACGCCTGGCATCTGAAGGCGAGCGGCAACTGCGCCATCGACTACGGCTTCCACATGATCCTCTCCGATGTCGACGCGGGGTCGCTGAAGGAGATGGACCTGCTGGTGGAGGAGGGCGTGAGCAGCTTCAAGCTGTTCATGGCCTATCCGGGCGTCTTCTACAGCGACGACGGCCAGATCCTGCGCGCCATGCAGCGCGGCGCCGCCAACGGCGGGCTGATCATGATGCACGCCGAGAACGGCATCGCCATCGACGTCCTGGTCGAACAGGCCCTCGCCGAGGGCAGGACCGACCCCCGCCACCACGGCGAGGTCCGCAAGGCGCTGCTGGAGTCCGAGGCCACCCACCGCGCCATCCAGCTCGCCCGGGTGGCGGGCGCCCCGCTCTATGTGGTGCACGTCTCCGCCGAGGAGGCCGTCGCCGAGCTCACCCAGGCCCGGGACAAGGGGCTTCCGGTCTTCGGCGAGACCTGTCCGCAGTACCTCTTCCTGTCCACCGACAACCTCGCCGAACCGGACTTCGAGGGCGCCAAGTACGTCTGCTCCACACCGCTGCGGCCGCGCGAGCACCAGGCGGCGCTGTGGCGGGGGCTGCGCACCAACGACCTCCAGGTCGTCTCCACCGACCACTGCCCGTTCTGCTTCAGCGGTCAGAAGGAGCTGGGCCGCGGGGACTTCTCGAAGATCCCCAACGGGATGCCGGGGGTGGAGCACCGGATGGATCTGCTCCACCAGGCCGTGGTGGACGGCCATATCTCCCGCCGCCGCTGGATCGAGATCGCCTGCGCGACCCCGGCCCGGATGTTCGGCCTCTATCCGAAGAAGGGCACCATCGCCCCCGGAGCCGACGCCGATGTGGTCCTCTACGACCCGGGCGTCGAGCAGACCCTCTCGGTGGAGACCCACCATATGAACGTCGACTACTCGGCGTACGAGGGCAAGCAGATCACCGGGCAGGTCCAGACCGTGCTGTCGCGCGGCACCACCGTCATCGACCGGCGGGAGTACACCGGTCACGCCGGACACGGCCGGTATGTGCCGCGCGCCACCTGTCAGTACCTCGCCTGACCCCGAACCTGGAGTGAGCATGGACTTCGGACTCGTCCTTCAGACGGATCCGCCCGCGTCAGGGGTGGTCGACCTGATGCAACGCGCCGAGAACAACGGCTTCCGCTACGGCTGGACCTTCGATTCCGCCGTGCTGTGGCAGGAGCCCTTCGTCATCTACAGCCGCATCCTGGAGCACACCGAGCGGCTGACCGTCGGACCGATGGTCACCAACCCCGGCACCCGCACCTGGGAGGTGACCGCCTCCACCTTCGCCACCCTCAACGACATGTACGGCAACCGGACGGTGTGCGGCATCGGCCGCGGCGACTCCGCGATGCGGGTGGCGGGCCGCAGACCCAACACCCTCGCCCGGCTGGGCGAGGCGATCGACACCATCCGCGACCTGGCCGAGGGCCGCGAAGCGGTCGTGGACGGCAGCCCGGTGCGCATCCCATGGGTCAAGGACGGGCGGCTGCCGGTGTGGATGGCCGCCTACGGCCCCAAGGCACTGGCGCTGACCGGGCAGAAGGCCGACGGTTTCATCCTCCAGCTGGCCGACCCGTTCCTGACGGAGTGGATGGTCAAGGCGGTGCGGGACGCCGCCGCCGAGGCCGGACGGGACCCGGACGCGGTCACCATCTGCGTCGCCGCGCCCGCGTACGTCGGGGACGACCTCGACCACGCCCGTGAGCAGTGCCGCTGGTTCGGCGGGATGGTCGGCAACCACGTCGCCGACCTCGTCTCCCGCTACGGCGAACACTCCGGCGCCGTCCCCGAGTCGCTGACCGCGTACATCAAGGAGCGGCAGGGCTACGACTACAGCCACCACGGCCGTAGCGGAAACCCCGACACCGCCTTCGTCCCCGATGACATCGTGGACCGCTTCTGCCTGCTGGGTCCGGTGGAGGCGCATATCGAGAAGCTGGAGCGGCTGCGGTCGCTGGGCGTCGACCAGTTCGCCGTCTACGCGATGCACGACGCCAAGGAGTCGACCATCGACGCCTACGGCGAGCGGATCATCCCCGCCCTCGCCGGATAGCTCCCCCCGCGGGCCGGTCCCCGGGACCGGCCCGCGGCCCCTCCGTCGCGAACGAAGAGGGTCGCCATGACCGCTACCGCACCTCCCCCCGCCGAACCCGCCCGGATCATCCACCCCGACGGCCGCGTCGAACTGCCGCCGGGCACCTCCCTGGCCGACAGCCGCTTCAGCAACGAGGACCTGCGGCCGGTGCCGGTGGCCGAACGCCGCTGGACCACCTACAACTTCACCGCGCTGTGGATCGGGATGGCCCACAACATCCCCTCCTGGACCCTGGCTTCCGGTCTGGTCGCCCTCGGCATGGACTGGAAGCAGGCCGTCTTCACCATCGCCCTGGCCAATGTCATCGTGCTGCTGCCGATGCTGCTCACCGGCCACGCCGGGCCCAAGTACGGCATCCCCTTCCCGGTGCTGGCGCGCGCCTCGTTCGGGCTGCGCGGCGCCAACCTCCCCGCACTGATCCGGGCCGCCGTGGCCTGTGCCTGGTTCGGCATCCAGACCTGGATCGGCGGACAGGGCATCTACATCCTGCTGGGCAAGGTGTTCGGCGGCGGCTGGGCGAAGGCCGGGGAGGTCGGCGGCTACCCCTGGACCCTGTGGCTGTGCTTCGTCATCTTCTGGGCCCTGGAACTGGCCATCATCTACCGGGGCATGGAGACCCTGCGGCGGTTCGAGAACTGGGCCGCGCCCTTCGTCCTCGTCGGGGCCGTGGTGCTGTTGGTCTGGATAGCCGTCAAGGCGGGCGGTTTCGGCTCGCTGCTCGACCAGCCCTCCAAGCTGGGCTGGGGCAGCGACTTCTGGCCCGTCTTCTTCCCCGCCCTGATGGGCATGATCGGCTTCTGGGCCACCCTCTCGCTCAACATCCCCGACTTCACCCGCTTCGGCGCGGGCCAGCGGGCCCAGGTGTGGGGCCAGTCGCTGGGCCTGCCCACCACCATGACGGCCTTCGCGCTGCTGTCGGTCTTCGTCACCTCCGGCTCGGAGGCCGTCTACGGCGAGGCCATCTGGGATCCGGTGGCGCTCGCGGGCAAGGCGGACAATGTCTTCGGGCTGCTCTTCGCGCTGGTGACGGTGTTGATCGCGACGATCTCGGTGAACATCGCGGCCAATGTCGTCTCGCCCGCCTATGACCTGGCCAATCTGGCGCCGAAGTTGATCACCTTCCGCACCGGGGCGCTGATCACCGGAATCGTCGGTGTGGTGATCTTCCCGTGGAAGCTCACCTCCACCCCCGAGCTGTACATCTTCACCTGGCTCGGTGTGGTCGGCGGACTGCTCGGCACGGTCGCCGGGGTGCTGATCGCCGACTACTGGATCATCCGCCGTACCGTGCTCGACCTCGCCGACCTCTACCGGCCCGGCGGCCGCTACTGGTACGCCGCCGGCTGGAACTGGCGGGCCGTGGTCGCCTTCGCGGTCGGCGGACTGCTCGCGGTGGGCGGTTCGTACTCCCAGCCCGGTAAGGGCCCGTTCCCCTCGGACGGACTGATTCCGTTCCTCCAGCCGCTGGCCGACTACGGCTGGGCGGTCGGGCTCGGGGCGTCCGTGATCCTCTACACCGCGCTGATGCTGCCCGGAGCCGACCGGCACCGCACCGGCTGACCGCCCGCCCCGCTCGGCCCCGGCGCGCCCGCTCCCGCCCCCGCGGGGGCGGCGGCCGGGGCGGCGAGGGGGTTCACCTGGACGACACCCTCCGGCCGCCACCGGGTCACCGGCTGTCGGAGCGGCATGGTTCGATGAACGTATGATCGATCAATTTCTCGCCGGTGATCTCTCCGAGGTCGAGGAGGCGGTCCGCAAGGCGGCCGCCACCGAGATCATGCCGCGCTTCCGGCAGCTCGCCGAGCACGAGATCGTCCAGAAGAACGGCCCGCACGACCTCGTCACCACCGCCGACCGGCTGGCCGAGCAGCATCTCGCCGCCTCGCTGACCGCCCTGCTGCCCGGCTCGGTCGTGGTGGGCGAGGAGGGTGTGCACGCCGATCCCTCGATCCTCGGCGCACTCGGCGGGGACGCCCCGGTGTGGATCGTCGACCCGGTCGACGGCACCCGGCAGTTCGTCCACGGCGACCCGGGCTTCTCCACCCTGGTCACCCTGGCCCACCACGGCGAGCTGCTCGCCTCCTGGACCTTCGCCCCGGCGCTGGACGAGATGGCCGTGGCCCGGCGCGGCCAGGGCGCCCGGCTCAACGGCAGCCCGATCCGCTCCGGCTCCCCGGAGCCCGGCGCCACCCTCGAAGTGGCCATCTCCCACTTCGACTTCACCACGGACGCGGAGAAGCGCGCCCTGGCCGGGCTGAGCACCCCGGGCGTCGAGCCGCGGCCCTGCGGTTCGGCCGGTCTGGAGTATCTGAAGGTGGCCCGCGGCCGGCTCGACGCGCTCGCCTTCACCTGGGAGAACGCCTGGGACCACGCCGCGGGGCTGCTGCTGGTGGCCGAGGCGGGCGGCACCAGCGCCACGCTGACCGGCGAACCCTTCCGTATCGCGGGCGGAAACGCGCTTCCTTTCGCAGCGGCCCGGGACGAGGCGACCGTACGGCATATCCTGAGCCTGCTGGCCGCCGCCGGCTGACATTCCACAGATCCTCAATGGCGAGGAGGAGGAGGCCGACGTGCCGTCGATGCTCGACGCGGTTGTGGTGGGTGCCGGACCGAACGGGCTGACCGCGGCCGTCGAACTCGCCCGCCGCGGCTGCGCGGTGGAGGTCTACGAGGCGGCCGGTGCCATCGGGGGCGGGTCCCGCACCGAGGAGCTCACCCTCCCCGGCTTCCGGCACGACCCCTGCTCGGCCGTGCATCCCCTCGGGATCGGCTCCCCGGCCTTCGAACGGATGCCGCTCGCCCGGCACGGACTGGAGTGGCTGCACCCCGAACTGCCGCTCGCCCACCCTTTCCCGGACGGCTCGGCGGCGGTCCTCGCCCGCTCGGTCGGTGCGACCGCCATGTCGCTCGGGCCGCGCGACGCCGGTACCTACCGGCGGCTGGTCGCGCCGTTCCTCGGCAAATGGCAGACCTTCGCCCCCGACGTACTGCGCACCCAGTGGGACGGGGTACCGCGCGATCCGGCCACCTGGGTCCGCTTCGGGCTGCACGCGCTCCAGCCCGCCACCCTCCTCGCCCGCCGCTTCCGTGACGAGAAGGCGAAGGCCCTGTTCAGCGGGCTCGCCGGACACACCATCGCGCCGACCAGCGCCCTGACCACCGCGGCGCCCGCGCTGACCTTCGCGATCGCCGCCCATGAGGTCGGCTGGCCGGTCCCGCGCGGCGGCTCCCAGTCCATCGCGGACGCCCTCGGCTCCTATCTGCTCGAGCAGGGCGGCGCGATCCATCTCGACACCCCGGTCAAGCGGCTCGACGAACTGCCGCCCGCCCGCGCGTATGTCTTCGACACCTCACCCACCGCGCTGGCCCGGATCGCCGGACTGGGCAACGCCTTCGGCCATTACCGCTACGGCCCCTCCGTCTTCAAGATCGACTACGCGCTGGACGGCCCGATGCCGTGGACCGCGCCCGAGGCCCGCCGCGCCGGGACCGTCCATATCGGCCCCACCGCGCGCGAGATCGGCGCCGCGCTGCGGGTCGCCACCGAGGGCCGCGAGCCGACCGTACCGTTCCTGATCGGCGCCCAGCCCTCGCTGCTCGACCCCTCCCGGGCCCCCGAGGGCAAGCACACCTTCTGGGTCTACGGCCATGTGCCCAGCGGCTGGAAGGGCGATGCCACGGAGGTCATCGAGCGGCAGCTCGAGCGGTTCGCGCCCGGCTTCCGTGATCTTGTGCTCGCCCGCGCGGTGGCCGGGCCGCCCGAGCTGGCCGCGCACAACGCCAACTATGTGGACGGCGATATCGCCTGCGGCGCCTTCGCCGGTGTGCAGGCGGTCATACGGCCCCGGCTGGCCCGGGTCCCGTACGCCACCCCGCACCCCGCCGTCTTCCTGTGCTCCTCGGCGACCCCGCCCGGACCGGGCGTCCACGGGATGTCGGGGCACCACGCGGCACGGGCGGTGTGGCGGAGGCTGCGGCAGCGGCGCTAGGGCCCCGCGCTCGCACGGCGGGAGTCGCGCCCGCGGCGATGAGTTCCGCGTGCCGGGACGGTCCACGGTGACAGACGCACCGATACGGAGGTCCTGGGATGCGCGATCTGATCGTCACGGAGAACATCACCCTGGACGGGGTCATCGACGCCTCGGGAGGGTGGTTCGGCCCGGCCGGGGACGGTCCCGGGACCGACCTCTCCGACCTGGAGGGGGCGTTGCGCGCCCAGGCCGCGGCGGCCGACGCGTTCCTGGTGGGCCGGGCGACGTTTGTTCAGATGCGGGGCTACTGGCCGCACCGGACCGAGGACACCACCGGCGTCCGCGACCATCTCAACGCGGTCGCCAAGTACGTGGTCTCCCGCACGCTGGACGAGCCCGGCTGGGAGGGCACCACCGTGCTGCGCGGCGCCCTCGCCGACGAGATCCGGGAGCTGAAGGACCGGCCCGGCAAGGACATCGTCACCACCGGCAGCATCACCTTGGTGCACGCCCTGATCGCGGCGGGACTGGTCGACGAGTACCGGCTGTTCGTCCACCCGGTGGTGCTGGGGCGCGGCGCGCGGCTGTTCGCGGACGCGCCGGAGGGCGCGGAGAGGGGGCTGCGGCTGGTGGAGTGCCGTCCGTTCCGGTCGGGGGTGGTCCTGCTCCGCTACCGCACGGCGTAGGACCGTCCGCCGACCCGGTCCTCAGTGCGGAATGGTGTCGATGACCTCGCGGGCGCCCTGACGCAGCAGCGCCACCGCCACCGAGGTGCCGAGCGTGGCCGGGTCCAGCGGGCCCGCCCACTCATGCGCGTCCAGCACCGTCTTGCCGTCCGGGCTGAACACCCGGGCGCGCAGCGAGAGCCGGCCGTCGCGCTCGGCCTTGGCGAAGCCCGCGATGGGGGAGTTGCAGTGGCCCTGGAGGACGTGCAGCAGCATCCGCTCCGCCGTGATCTCCCGCCACGCGTCGCTGTCACCGAGCCCGGCGACGGCCTCGATCGTGGCGGTGTCCTCCTCGCGGCACTGGAGCCCGAGCACCCCGGCGCCGATCGGCGGGCACATGGTGTCGACGGACAGGATCTCGCTGATCCGGTCCGTACGGCCGATGCGCTCCAGTCCGGAGACGGCCAGCAGCAGCGCGTCCGCGTCGCCCGCCGCCAGCTTCTCCAGACGGCGGTTGGCGTTGCCCCGCATCGGCACACACCGCACCTGCGGGTGGGTGACGGCGAGTTGGGCGACCCGCCGCACCGAGGAGGTGCCGATCCGGGTGCCCTCCGGCATCTGATCGAGGGTCAGCCCCTCGGGGTGGATCACGGCGTCGCGGATGTCGTCCCGCTTGAGGTAGGCGGCGAAGACGGTGCCCGCGGGCAGCGGCCGGTCGGCGGGGACGTCCTTGATGCAGTGCACGGCCAGATCGGCCTCGCCCGCCAGCAGCGCCGCGTCGACCTCCTTGGTGAACGCGCCCTTCCCGCCCAGCTTCGACAGATCGCCCATCCACCGGTCGCCGGAGGTGGTGACCGGGACGACCTCGGTACGGATCCCGGGGTGGAGGCCCGCGAGCTCGGCGCGGACCCGCTCGACCTGGGCCAGGGCCATGGGGGAGGAGCGGGAGACGATGCGGATGAGGTCGGTGCGCGACATGGCGTACACGATAGGGCGTCCGGCGGGCGCCCCGTGCCAGGACGCGGACGGGGTGACGAGCCGCACGCCGGTGCCCTGTTCCCGCGGTCAGCTCGTACGGGGGCCCGGGAGCCGCCAGGTGGCCGAAATCGTCAGGCTCGCCTGTCCGTTGGCGCCGACGATGCCCAGCTTGAGGTCCTGTCCGACCTGTACCCCGAACTGCACCTGGATCTCGTCGGGCGGGTCCGGCGCGGCGGACACCGCGTCATGTACCTCCTGCAACAGCGGCCCCAGCGGCCGCAGTACGGTGCGCAGCCCGTCCGTCACCAGCACGGTGGCCGCCCGCGGCGCCCGAGAGACCGGCGTCACCCCGGCGGGCGGCGCGGCGGGTGGTGTGGCCGTGGCCACGGGGGTCAGCTCAAGACGTACGGGGGTGCCATCGGGAAGCGGGAACTCGGCGTAGTCCGTCACAGGGCCATGATGCCGACCGGCGCGTCCCCGGTCCGCCCGTTCGACCACATCCCTTCGCGGACGGGGCCGCCCCGCACCCGCCGACGTCGACGTCGGATTTCCGCGAGCGCCGCCCCATCCGCTGGCGGATGCTGGAGACATGCACACCGACACCGACCGGTGCCTGCGCGCGGCGCAGGCCAAGGACGCCCGGTTCGACGGATGGTTCTTCATCGCCGTCGTCACCACCGGTATCTACTGCCGTCCGAGCTGCCCGGTCGTCGGCCCCAAGCCGGAGAACATGCGCTTCTACCCCAGTGCGGCCGCCGCCCAGCAGGCCGGGTTCCGGGCCTGTAAGCGGTGCCGGCCCGACGCCAGCCCCGGCTCCCCGCGGTGGAACGAGCGCGCGGACCTGGTGGCCCGGGCCATGCGGCTGATCGCGGATGGTGTGGTGGACCGGGACGGGGTGCCGGGGCTGGCCGCGCGGCTCGGCTACAGCACCCGCCAGATCGAGCGGCAGCTCCTCGCCGAGCTCGGCGCCGGACCCCTGGCGCTGGCCCGCGCCCAGCGGGCGCAGACCGCGCGGCTGCTCATCGAGACCAGCCCGCTGCCGATGGCCGACATCGCCTTCGCCGCCGGATTCGCCAGCATCCGCGCCTTCAACGAGACCGTGCGCGAGGTCTTCGCGCTCACCCCGACCGAGCTGCGGCAGCGGGCCAGAAGCGGTCCGCAGCCCGCCGTACCCGGCGCGCTCACCCTGCGGCTGCCCTTCCGGGCGCCGCTGTGCCCGGACAACCTCTTCGGACATCTGGCCGCCACCGCCGTCCCCGGCGTGGAGGAGTGGCGCGACGGTGCGTACCGGCGGACGCTGCGGCTGCCGTACGGGCCCGGGGTCGTCGCCCTCAGCCCGGCTCCGGACCATATCGCCTGTCAGCTCTCGCTCGCCGATCTGCGCGACCTGGCCGGGGCGATCAGCCGCTGCCGCCGCATGCTGGACCTCGACGCCGACCCGGCCGCCGTGGACGACCTGCTGCGCTCCGACGAACAGCTCGCCCCGCTGGTCGACAAGGCCCCGGGGCGGCGGGTGCCGCGCACGGTGGACGCCGAGGAGTTCGCGGTGCGCGCCGTGCTGGGCCAGCAGGTGTCCACCGCGGCGGCCCGCACCCACGCGGCCCGGCTGGTCAGGGCCCACGGCGAACCCGTGGAGGACCCGGCGGGCGGGCTGACCCATCTCTTCCCGACCGTCCGGGCCCTCGCCGGTCTCGACCCGGAGGCGCTGGCCATGCCGCGCACCCGCCGCGCCACGCTCACCGGTCTCATCGACGCCCTCGCCGAGGGCCGGGTCGCGCTCGGCGTCGGCACCGACTGGGACGAGGCCCGCGCCGGTCTGGCCGCGCTGCCCGGTCTGGGCCCCTGGACGGTCGAGGTCATCGCGATGCGGGCGCTCGGCGACCCGGACGCGTTCATCCCGGCCGACCTCGGGGTGCGGCGGGCCGCCGCGGAGCTGGACCTGCCCGCCACCCCCGGCGCCCTGACCCGTTACTCCACGCGGTGGCGGCCGTGGCGGGCGTACGCCGTGCAGTACCTGTGGGCGGTGGACGAGACACACGCGATCAACCGGCTGCCCGCGCCCTGACGACGGGACCGCGCCCGGCCCACCCGGAACGAGCCACCACGCTCCATGAACCACCCGAGGAAGACACCGACCATGACCACCACCGCTCCCGTGGCCACCCACACCGTCATCGACAGCCCCTGCGGCCCGCTCACCCTGGTCGCCACCGACGGCGCGCTCAGCGGTCTCTATATGGCCGGGCAGCGCCACCGCCCGCCCGAGGAGAGCTTCGGTGTGCCCGGCGACCCGGACGACGCGCCGTTCGCCGAGACCGCCCGCCAGCTCGCCGCCTACTTCGCGGGCGATCTGACCGCCTTCGACCTGCCGCTCCGGCTGGCCGGTACGCCCTTCCAGCGGCGCGTCTGGGACGAGCTGTGCCGTATCCCGTACGGCGAGACGCTCTCCTACGGGCAGCTCGCCGACCGCATCGGGCAGCCCACCGCGTCCCGCGCCGTCGGACTGGCCAACGGCAAGAACCCGGTGGGCATCATCGTCCCCTGCCACCGTGTGGTCGGCTCCACCGGCAGCCTCACCGGCTACGGCGGCGGGCTCGGCCGCAAGCGCCAACTCCTGGACTTCGAGAGCGGATCCGGGCTGGTCGGCGTCTGGGACCTGGTGGGCTGAGGCGGTTCACCCGGTGCGCCGTGTCAGCCGCCCGCCGCGATCCGGTCCAGCAGGGCCGGCAGCGCCTCGCCGATGGGATCGCGGACGACCTCGTCCGCGATCTCGTCGTACGGGGTCGGCTCGGCGTTGACGATGATCAGCCGGGCGCCGCCCTCCGCCGCCATCCCGGCGAGCGAGGCCGCGGGCTGCACCTGGAGGCTGCTGCCGACCGCGAGGAAGATCTCGCAGGCGCGCGCCACCGCCACCGCCTCGGTCAGCACCTCCGGGTCCAGGGCCTGCCCGAACATCACCGTCGCCGACTTCAGGATCCCGCCGCACTCCTCACACGACGGGTCCGGATCGCCGGACTCCACCCGCGCCAGCGCGTCCGCCATCGCCGAGCGCGTATGGCACACGGTGCACTGGACGGTCCGTGCGGTGCCGTGCAGCTCGAGCACCTTGCGCGCGGGCAGCCCGGCGAGCTGGTGCAGCCCGTCCACGTTCTGGGTGATCACCCGGACCGGCACCCCGGACCGCTCCAGCCGCACCACGGCCTCATGCGCCCCGTTCGGCCGGGCGTTCAGCGCGGCGCTGTCGCGCCGCATCTGCCAGGAGCGGCGCCGGATCTCCGGGTCGGTCATGTAGAAGTCGTATGTCACGAGCTTCTCGGCCTCCGGATCCCGCCGCCAAAGCCCTTGCGGGCCGCGGTAGTCCGGGATCCCGGAGTCCGTGGAGATGCCCGCCCCGCTCAGGATCGCCACCAGGGGCCGGTGCTGTGTCTCGCCGCTCATGGAGCCGAGCGTACGCAGCGAGCGCGACCAGGGGCGACCGCGTTTCACCGGGGGAGCGACCTGGTGAGCGTCCGCCCGGACGGACGGGCCTGTCTCATACCGTGACCGGCCGGGCCGCCACCGCCAGCCGGTGGGTGCGGGCCGCCAGGTCGCTGATGCGGGCGCCGTCGAAGCCGAACACCGCGCTGCGCAGCCGGTCTTCGAGGGGAGCGGTCCACTGCGGCGGAATCGCCTCCGCCCCGCACAGCACGCCCGCGACCGAGCCCGCCGTCGCGCCGTTGGAATCGGTGTCCAGGCCGCCGCGGACGGTCAGGGCGAGGGTGGCGGTGAAGTCCCCGGCGCCGTAGAGCAGTCCGGCGGTGAGGACGGCCGCGTTGGGGACGACATGGATCCAGGGCAGGCCGGTCGTCTCCCGCTCCAGCTGGTCCAGGGCGTCCGCCCAGCCGACGCCCGCGTCGTACAGGGACGCGGCGCGGCGGACGACACGGGCGAGGCGGCAGCGCGGCGGGATGGCGGCCAGGGCCTCCTCGACGGCGGCGCGCGGACCGTCCGCGGTGAAGGCGGCGGCGATCAGGGCGGCCGCCCACATCGCGCCGTAGACCCCGTTGCCGGTGTGGGACAGCACGGCGTCGCGCCGCGCCATCCCGGCGGCACGGCGCGGGTCGCCGGGGTTGACCCAGCCGTGGATGTCGGCGCGGATCAGGGCGCCGATCCACTCCTGGTACGGGTTGTCGAGGGTGGCGCTCAGCGGCGGCCGCACCCCGGCCGCGAGATTGCGGTACGCGGCCCGCTCGGCGGTGAACACCTGGAGGTACGGCAGCCGCAGCAGCCACATCTCGCCGACCTGCTCGGTGGTGAACCCGAAGCCGTGGGTCTCCAGCAGATGCAGCCCCAGCACGGAGTAGTCCACGTCGTCGTCGCGGCAGCTGCCGTGGATCCGGCCGCGGACGCACTCCTGCCAGTCGGGGCGCAGCTCGAACTCGACCGGATCCGGTGGCGGCTCCAGCGCGGGCAGGTAGTCGGTCAGCGGCAGGGCACCGGCGCGGCGCAGATAGCGGTCGATACGGTCACGGGTCCAGATGTCGCCGTGCTCGACGGGCTTGCCGAGCATGTTCCCGGCGACGCGGCCGAGCCAGCCGCCGTGGATCCGGTCCGCGAGTGCGCTGCCGCTGAGGCCCATGTCTCAGGTCTACCGGAGTCCGAGGTGGGGCGCGCGGGAAATCCCCGTCGGCAGATCCGCTCGGGAAAGCGGTGGTGGGCAAGGGGCTTGGCGGCGGATAGGGTCGCAGCGGCGCGACTGCCTGTTCGGAAGCAAGGGGTTACCAAGGTGACGGACGAGGAAAAGGCAGAGTCGACGAAGACATGGGCGGAGGGCCAGGCGACCCGGCCGGCCCGCGTGCTCATCGCCGCGGACAAGTTCAAGGGGTCGCTGACCGCCGTGGGGGTCGCCGAGCATGTGACGGCCGGGCTGCGCCGGGGCGCGGCGGACGGCGCCGAGCTGGAGATCGTGTCGCTGCCGGTCGCCGACGGCGGTGACGGCACGGTGGACGCGGCGGTCGCGGCCGGATTCGCGCGGCGCGAGGTGACGGTCAGCGGGCCGCTGGGCACCCCGGTGACGGCCGCGTACGCGCTGCGCGGCGCCACGGCCGTGGTCGAGATGGCCGAGGCGTCCGGGCTGCGCCATCTCCCCGCAGGGACCTGCGCACCGCTGACCGCGTCCACCCACGGCAGCGGTGAGCTGCTGCGCGCGGCCCTGGACGCGGGGGCGCGCACGATCGTCTTCGGTGTCGGCGGCAGCGCCACCACCGACGGCGGCGCGGGCATGCTCGGCGCGCTGGGCGCGCGGCTGCTGACCGCCGACGGTACGCCCGTCGCGCCCGGCGGCGGCCCGCTGCGCGAGCTGGCCACGGCGGATCTGACCGGTCTCGACCCACGGCTCGCGGACAGCCGGATCGTGCTGGCCGGCGATGTCGACAATCCGCTGACCGGTCCGAAGGGCGCGGCGGCGGTCTACGGCCCGCAGAAGGGCGCGGACGAGGCGGACGTCGAGGCGCTGGACGCCGCGCTGGCGCACTACGTACGGGTGCTGGAGCGCGCCGTCGGCTCCCGGGCCGCCGACTGCGCCCAGGCGCCCGGCGCGGGCGCGGCGGGCGGTATCGGCTTCGCCGCGCTCCTCGGCCTGGGCGCCGCCTTCCGCCCCGGCATCGACGTGATGCTGGAGGTGCTCGGCTTCGCGGCGGCGCTGGAGGGCACGGACCTGGTGATCACGGGCGAGGGCTCGCTCGACGAGCAGACCCTGCACGGCAAGGCCCCGGCGGGGGTGGCCACGGCGGCCCGGGCGCATGGCATCGAGGTCGTGGCGGTCTGCGGCCGTCTCGCCCTCTCCCCGTCGGCCCTGGGCAACGCGGGCATCCGCCGCGCCTACCCGCTGACCGACCTGGAGCCGGATCCGGCCCGCTGTATCGCCCAGGCGGGCCCCCTCCTGGAGCGCACCGCGGAGCGGCTGGCCGCGGACTTCCTCGGCTGACGCCGTGGACGTCCCCGGCTGACGAGGAACCGGAAACGGGTGGGGCCCGAGCGCTGTCGCTCGGGCCCCACCCGTCTGTGCGTCCGCGTCGGAAGGCCGGTTACGGGACCTGCGCCGTCCGGGCCCCGCGGCGGTTGTCGCGGAAGGCGTTGACCCGGCGGGCGGTGGCGAAGAGCGGGATCACCGCGCCCATGACCACCTGGAGGGCACAGGCCGACTGGAGCAGCAGCTCGCCGCCGGGGGCCTCGAAGGCCCAGGCCGCCAGAAGGCCCATGCTGGTGACGATCCAGCCGAGCATGGCCACCGCGAGGCGGCCGCGCGGCTTGGGGTACTCCACCCGGCTCACCATCAGCCAGGCGATGCCGATGATCGCCAGCAGCGTCGGCACGAAGGGCAGGCCCAGGAGGACCACCGAGACGACCGTCAGCGCGCCGAACGGGCTCGGCATGCCCTGGAAGACTCCGTCACGCAGTGTGACGCAGGAGAATCTCGCAAGCCGTAGCACCACCGCCAGGAGCACCACGATGGCGGCCACCGCCGACACCCGCTGATACGCGTCGTCGGCGACCATGCCCCAGACGAGCACGAAGTACGCCGGGGCGAGACCGAAGCTGATCAGGTCCGAGAGGTTGTCCAGCTCCGCGCCCATCGCCGAGCTGCGCAGCTTACGCGCGACAAGCCCGTCGAAGAGGTCGAAGACCGACGCCAGCAGCATCAGCATCACGGCCGAGGCGGCGCTGTGCCGCGTCATACCGCCGTCCTCGCTGCCCGTGAGATGTGGGATGAGCACGCCGGTGGTGGTGAAGTACACCGCCAGGAAGCCGCAGGTGGCATTGCCGAGAGTGAGGGTGTCGGCTATCGACAGTCGTGTCGACAGCGGCATGTCGTCCGTCTCGTCGATGTCGTCCACCTCGGCTTCGGGAACCCAGGAAGCCTGTGTGTCGGGATCAATCACGGTCAAGGCGAGTCACCCCCGCGGTGGTGGCCTGGCCGACCTCGACCGCGACGTCGACACCCTCGGGGAGGTAGATGTCCACGCGCGAGCCGAAGCGGATGAGGCCGATCCGCTCACCCTGTTCGACCTTGGTGCCCTGCGGCACATAGGGGACGATGCGCCGGGCCACGGCACCGGCGATCTGGATCATCTCGATGTCCCCGAGCTCGGTGTCGAAGTGCCACACCACGCGCTCGTTGTTCTCGCTCTCCTTGTTGAAGGCGGGAACGAAGCCACCGGGGATGTGCTCGACCGAGGTCACCGTGCCGGCGAGCGGGGCGCGGTTGACGTGGACATTGAGCGGACTCATGAAGATCGCGACGCGGGTGCGTCCGTCCTTCCAGGGCATGATGCTCTGCACCACACCGTCGGCGGGGGAGATCACCCGGCCCTGGGTGATCTCTCTCTCCGGGTCGCGGAAGAACCACAGCATGCCCGCCGCGAGTGCGGTGGCGGGCACGGCGGCCGCCGCCCAGCGACCCGAGCGCCGGGCGCGAGTGAGACTGACCGCCGCGGTGGCGACGGTCGGGAGGAGCCACGGCGACGCTCCGCGCGCGAGGCGGACGCGACCGCGTTGTGCAGAGGAATGGCTGTGGGGCATGGATGACCTTCGTGGCGGAGGATGCCGCGACGCGAGACTGGGGACGGCGGCTTTCCGGGGATGGTATCGGTTGCGAGCGGTAACTGGGCAAGCGCCAGGGCCTGTCGGTGGCCGAAGACCCCTGGCGCGGTGTGACCTTGTTCTCTCGGATACCACCCCAAATGGGACGTTCAGCCTTGGGTCCGGTATTCCTCCAAGAGTCGTCGTCCAATAATCATCTTCTGGATCTCGGCGGTGCCTTCGCCGATGAGAAGCATAGGCGCCTCACGGTAGAGGCGCTCGATCTCGTATTCCTTGGAGAAGCCGTAGCCACCATGGATGCGGAAGGCGTCCTCCACGACCTCTTTGCAGTACTCCGACGCCAGGTACTTCGCCATTCCCGCCTCGAGGTCGTTGCGTGCGCCCGCGTCCTTCTTGCGGGCCGCATTGACCATCATCGCATGGGCCGCCTCAACCTTTGTTCCCATTTCAGCCAGTTTGAACTGGATGGCCTGGTGCTGGGCGATGGGCTTACCGAAGGTGTGGCGTTCTTGTGCGTACGCAACGCCCAGCTCGAATGCGCGTTGTGCGACGCCACAGCCGCGGGCGGCCACATTGACCCGGCCGACCTCGACTCCGTCCATCATTTGGTAAAAACCGCGGTGGGGGGAACCGCCGAGGACCCGATCGGCCGGAATGCGCAGTCCGTCCATGATCAGTTCGGTGGTGTCAACGCCCTTGTAGCCCATCTTGTCGATCTTGCCGGGGATGGTCAGGCCCGGCCTGACCTCGCCGAAGCCCGGCTCCTTCTCGATCAGGAAGGTGGTCATCGACTTATGCGGGGCGGCGCCCTCCGCGGCCCCCTCCGGGGTCCGGCACAACACGGCCACGAGGGTGGAGCTGCCGCCGTTGGTCAGCCACATCTTCTGGCCGTTGAGCACATAGTCGTCGCCGTCCCGCACCGCCTTGCTGGTGATCGCGGACACATCCGAGCCCAGCCCCGGCTCCGACATCGAGAAGGCGCCCCGGATCTCGCCCAGCGCCATCTTGGGCAGGAAATAGTCCTTCTGCTCCTGGGTGCCGTGCTGCTTGAGCATGTACGCCACGATGAAGTGGGTGTTGATGATGCCGGACACGCTCATCCAGCCGCGTGCGATCTCCTCCACACACAGCGCGTAGGTGAGCAGTGACTCACCCAGACCGCCGTATTCCTCGGGGATCATCAGCCCGAAGAGGCCGAGCTCCTTCAGCCCCTCGACGATCGCGGTCGGGTATTCGTCGCGGTGCTCCAGCTCGGTGGCGACCGGCAGGATCTCCTTGTCGACAAAGTCCCTGACCGTGGAGAGAATCTCCCGCTGGATGTCGGTCAGGCCGTCGGTCTGCGCGAGTCGGCTCATGTCACTGCTCTCCCAGCTCCGGGCGGCCCGGCTGCTCGCCGCCGCGCTCCTTGATGTACGTGGCGGTGGGCACCATCACCTTGCGGCGGAAGATACAGACGAGGGTGCCGTCCTGCTTGTAACCCTTGGTCTCCACGTACACGATGCCCCGGTCGCTCTTGGACTTCGACGGCGTCTTGTCCAGGACCGTGGTCTCGCCGTAGATGGTGTCGCCGTGGAAGGTCGGCGCCACATGCCGCAGCGACTCGATCTCCAGGTTGGCGATGGCCTTCCCGGAGACATCCGGCACCGACATGCCCAGCAGCAGCGAGTAGATGTAGTTCCCGACCACCACGTTCTTGCCGAAGTCGGTCGTCTTCTCGGCGTAGTTGCTGTCCATGTGCAGCGGGTGGTGGTTCATGGTGAGCAGACAGAAGAGGTGGTCGTCGTACTCGGTGACGGTCTTCCCGGGCCAGTGCTTGTAGACCGCCCCGACCTCGAACTCCTCGTAGGTGCGCCCGAACTGCATGCTCACGCCTCCGGGATCTCGAACGTGCTGGTGCGCCGCATACCGGCGGCGCGGCCCTTGCCGGAGACGACCAGGGCCATCTTGCGGCTGGCCTCGTCGATCATCTCGTCGCCGAGCATCGCCGAACCCTTCTTGCCGCCCGCCTCGGACGTGTAGTAGTCGTACGCGTCCAGGATCAGCTCGGCGTGGTCGTAGTCCTCCTGGGAGGGCGAGAAGATCTCGTTGGACGCCTCCACCTGGCCGGGGTGCAGCACCCACTTGCCGTCGAAGCCGAGCGCCGCGGCGCGCTGCGCGACCGCGCGGTAGCCGTCGATGTTGCGGATCTGGAGGTAGGGGCCGTCGATCGCCTGGAGGTTGTTGGCGCGGGCGGCCATCAGGATCTTCATCAGGATGTAGTGGTAGGCGTCGGCCGGGTAGCCGGGCGGCTGCTCGCCCACGACCAGCGACTTCATATTGATGGAGGCCATGAAGTCGGCCGGGCCGAAGATGATGGTCTCCACCCGCGGGGAGGCCTGTGCGATCTCGTTGACGTTGTTCAGGCCCTGCGCGTTCTCGATCTGCGCCTCGATGCCGATCCGGCCGAGCTCGAACCCCATCGTCTTCTCGATCTGGGTCAGCAGCAGGTCCAGCGCCACCACCTGCTGGGCGTCCTGCACCTTCGGCAGCATGATGCAGTCGAGGTTCTGGCCCGCGCCCTCGACGACGGTGACCACGTCGCGGTACGTCCACTCGGTCGTCCAGTCGTTGACGCGCACCACCCGCGTCTTGCCCGTCCAGTCGCCCTCGTTGAGGAACTTCACGATCGTGTGCCGCGCGTCGGGCTTGGCCAGCGGGGCGCAGGCGTCCTCCAGGTCCAGGAAGACCTGGTCGGCCGGGAGGCCCTGCGCCTTCTCCAGGAAGCGCGGGTTGCTGCCCGGCACGGCCAGGCAGGAGCGGCGCGGACGCAGCCGGTTGGGCGCGGTGCCCTCGGGGGCGGTCATACGGGAACCTCCAGAGCGGGAAGTGTGTTCGCGGTACGGATCTCATCGACGATACGGCCGATGATCTCGGTGATACCGAAGTCCTTGGGGGTGAAAACGGCGGCGACACCCGCCTCGCGCAGTGCCGCGGCGTCCGCGGCCGGGATGATGCCGCCGACGATGACCGGGATGTCCTGGGCGCCCGCGGCGCGCAGCCGCTCCAGTACGTCCGGTACCAGCTCGGCGTGCGAGCCGGACAGGATCGACAGACCCACGCAGTGCACGTCCTCGGCGACCGCGGCCGAGACGATCTGCTCCGGGGTCAGCCTGATCCCCTGGTAGACCACCTCGAACCCGGCGTCCCGGGCCCGTACCGCGATCTGCTCCGCGCCGTTGCTGTGGCCGTCCAGACCGGGCTTGCCGACCAGCAGCCGCAGCCGCCCGCCGCCCAGCTCCGCCGCGGTCTTCTCGACCTTCTCGCGGACGGAGGCGAGCAGTGAACCCGCCTCCGCCGCGACCGCGAGCGGCGCGCCCCCCACCCCCGTGGGGGCGCGGAACTCGCCGAACACATCGCGCAGCGCCCAGGACCACTCGCCCGTGGTGACGCCCGCGCGGGCGCATTCGAGGGTGGCCGCCATCAGGTTCTCGGTGCCCGCGGCCGCCTTCCGCAGTGCCGAGAGGGCGTCCTCGGCGCGGGTGGTGTCCCGCTGTTCGCGCCAGGTGTGCAGGGCCGAGACCACCCGTGCCTCATTGGCCGGGTCCACCGTCATGATGGCGGTGTCCAGATCGGCGGTGAGCGGGTTGGGTTCGGTGCCCTCGTAGCAGTTGACGCCGACGATCCTCTCCTCGCCGGTCTCGATCCGCGCCCGGCGCTCCGCGTGCGAGGCCACCAGCTGCGCCTTGAGATAGCCGGACTCCACGGCGGACATCGCCCCGCCCATCCCCTGGATCCGCTCGATCTCGGCCTCGGTCTCCTCGACCAGCGCGGCGACCTTGGCCTCGATCACATGGGAACCGGCGAAGATGTCGTCGTACTCCAGCAGATCGCTCTCATGGGCGAGCACCTGCTGGATGCGCAGCGACCACTGCTGGTCCCAGGGGCGTGGCAGCCCCAGGGCCTCGTTCCAGGCCGGGAGCTGGACCGCGCGGGCGCGGGCGTCCTTGGACAGGGTCACGGCCAGCATCTCCAGCACGATGCGCTGGATGTTGTTCTCCGGCTGTGCCTCGGTCAGCCCGAGCGAGTTGACCTGGACGCCGTAGCGGAACCGGCGCTGCTTGGGGTTCTGGATGCCGTACCGCTCACGGGTGATGCGGTCCCAGATGCGGCCGAAGGCGCGCATCTTGCACATCTCCTCGATGAACCGGACGCCCGCGTTCACGAAGAACGAGATCCGGGCGACCACATCGCCCTTGCGGTCCTCGGGAACCTGTCCGGAGTCGAACACCGCGTCCAGCACCGCGATCGCCGTCGACATCGCGTACGCGATCTCCTGGACCGGGGTGGCCCCGGCCTCCTGGAGGTGGTAGCTACAGATGTTGATCGGGTTCCACTTGGGGATGTGGTTGACCGTGTAGGCGATCATGTCGGTGGTCAGCCGCAGACTGGGCCCCGGCGGGAAGACATGCGTCCCGCGGGACAGGTACTCCTTGACGATGTCGTTCTGCGTCGTCCCCTGGAGCTCGGAGATATCGGCGCCGTGTTCCTCGGCGACCACCTGGTACAGCGCCAGCAGCCACATCGCCGTCGCGTTGATGGTCATCGAGGTGTTCATCTGCTCCAGGGGGATGTCCTGGAACAGCCGCCGCATGTCCCCCAGATGGGAGACGGGGACTCCGACCCGGCCCACCTCGCCACGGGCGAGGATGTGGTCGGGGTCGTAGCCGGTCTGGGTCGGCAGGTCGAAGGCGACCGAGAGACCGGTCTGGCCCTTGGCCAGATTGCGCCGGTACAGCTCGTTGGACGCCTCGGCTGTCGAGTGACCGGCGTACGTCCGCATCAGCCACGGGCGGTCCCGTTCGCGAGGTGAGCCGCTCATCAGATGTTCCGGAAGCGGTTGATGGCGTCGAGGTGCTGGGCCCGCTTCTCCGGGTCGCGCACGCCCATGCCCTCCTCGGGCGCGAGGGCGAGCACGCCGACCTTGCCCTGGTGGAGGTTGCGGTGCACGTCGTACGCGGCTTGGCCGGTCTCTTCGAGCCGGTAGGTCTTGGACAGGGTGGGGTGGATCTTGCCCTTGGCGATCAGGCGGTTGGCCTCCCACGCCTCGCGGTAGTTGGCGAAGTGCGAGCCGACGATCCGCTTCAGCGACATCCACAGGTACCGGTTGTCGTACTCGTGCATATAGCCCGAGGTGGAGGCGCAGGTGGTGATGGTGCCGCCCTTGCGGGTGACGTAGACACTCGCGCCGAAGGTCTCGCGGCCGGGGTGCTCGAAGACGATGTCGATGTCCTCGCCACCGGTGAATTCGCGGATCCGCTTGCCGAACCGCTTCCACTCGCGCGGGTCCTGGGTGCGCTCGTCCTTCCAGAACTTGTAGTCCTCGGCGTTGCGGTCGATGATCGCCTCGGCGCCCATCTTCCGGCAGATCTCCGCCTTCTGCGGCGAGGAGACCACACAGATCGGGGTGGCGCCGCCGGCCAGCGCGAACTGCGTGGCGTAGGAGCCGAGTCCACCGCTGGCGCCCCAGATCAGGACGTTGTCGCCCTGCTTCATCCCGGCGCCGTTACGGGAGACCAGCTGCCGGTAGGCGGTGGAGTTGACCAGCCCCGGCGCGGCGGCCTCCTCCCAGCTGAGGTGGCCGGGCTTGGGCATCAGCTGGTTGGACTTGACCAGGGCGATCTCGGCGAGACCGCCGAAGTTGGTCTCGAAGCCCCAGATGCGCTGCTCGGGGTCGAGCATGGTGTCGCCGTGGCCGTCGGCGCTCTCGAGCTCGACCGACAGACAGTGGGCCACGACCTCGTCGCCCGGCTTCCAGGCGTTGACCCCGGGACCGGTGCGCAGCACCACGCCCGCGAGGTCGGAGCCGATCACGTGGTACGGCAGGTCGTGCCGCTTGGCGAGCGGGGAGAGCTTGCCGTACCGCTCCAGGAACCCGAAGGTCGACATGGGTTCGAAGATGGAGGTCCACACCGAGTTGTAGTTGACCGAGCTGGCCATCACGGCGACGAGTGCCTCACCGGGGCCGAGCTCCGGCACCGGCACCTCGTCCACGTGCAGTGACTTACGGGGGTCCTTCTCCTTGGAGGTGAGGCCGGCGAACATATCGGCCTCGTCCTTGCGCACGGTCACCGCGCGGTACGACTCGGGGATGCGCAGTGCGGCGAAGTCCTCGGGTCCTGTGTCCGACGCCAGGATGGCGTCAAGTATCTCGTTCATCGGTGCCTCCGGCGAAGCGTCGCATGGGGACGCTTGAGGGAACGCTGGGCTCGTGACGGGTGATGCTGCTGCGGTGCCGTCGGTTCGGCGGAGGTGCTGCTCGATGGGCGCGGGTAGCGCCGGGAACGCCTGGTGACGCAGGCGCTGTCCGGACGCGCAAAGTGTTTTGCGGGGACAGCCGGCGCGCGGGGTGTGCAGCGCGCCGGCCGTCCGGACATCTTCACGGTATGGCACCCTGTGCCACCCCGCAAGACACTGCGTGCCAACAATTTCTCTCAGTTGTCATCCGCGGTGCACGCATGAGCAAGAACGGCCGTCCCGGAGGGGACGGCCGTTGCTGAGGGTGTTCGATGATGTGTGATGGGTAGGGGAACCGGGTTCGCGGACGAACGGCGGCACCTCGCGGCACCTTCGGCGGAGCGCGTCAGCGCTTGAGGGCCCGCTCGATCGTCCGCATGACCTCGTTCAGCGGCGCGTCGGTGCGGGCCACCATCACCACCACGTCGTCCTCCTCCTGCGCCGTCACGGTGGCCGCCTGGCGCCCCGGAGCGGGTCGTCCGGCGCCGATACCGGTGCCGAAGGTCTCCCGGACGATCGCGAAGGCGTGGTCGAGGTGGGTCTCCACCTCGCCCTTGCCGCCCGCCCGCAGCCAGCGCCGCAGGACGTGGTTGTGCGCCGTGACCACCGCCGAGGCGGCCACCTCCGCGAGCAACGGGTCGTCGTCGCCGTCGTGGTGGGCGCCCTCGTCGAAATGGCCCAGCAGATAGCGGGTGAACAGCCGCTCGTAGCGGGCCACCGAGGCGATCTCCCGCTCGCGCAGCGCCGGTACCTCACGGGTCAGCCGGTAGCGCTCCACGGAGACCGCGGGGGAGGCCGCGTACATCCGCATGACCTCCTTGATCCCCCGGCAGACCGTGTCCAGCGGGTTCTCATGCGGCGGGGCCGCGTCCAGCACGGCCGCGGCACGCACCAGGGTGTCGTCATGGTCCGGGAAGATCGCCTCTTCCTTGGAGCGGAAGTGACGGAAGAAGGTGCGCCGGGCCACCCCCGCCCGGGCCGCGATCTCGTCGACCGTCGTCGCCTCGTACCCCTGCGTCGCGAACAACTCCATCGCCGCCGCGGCCAGTTTGCGGCGCATGGTCAGACGCTGGGCGGCGGCGCGGCGGCTCCCCGCGCGCTCACCGCCGTCGGAGGAGTGCGAGGAGTTCGCGGACTTGCTACGAGCGGCCTTCACGGGCTGGGACATGTGGGGAACGTAACACGCCTGTGAGTGCCGGTGCGGGGGCGGACCAGCAGAGGGCTCCAGCAGTCCGCCCCACCCCGGATCGTACTCAGCGCCTCGCATACTCGCGGAAGCCGCGCCCGGTCTTGCGCCCCAGGCAGCCCGCCGCGACCAGATGCTCCAGCAGCGGCGCCGGAGCCAGCCCCGGATCGCGGAACTCGCGGTGCAGCACCTTCTCGATCGCCAGCGAGACATCGAGGCCGACGACGTCCAGCAGCTCGAAGGGGCCCATCGGATAGCCGCCGCCGAGCTTCATCGCCGCGTCGATGTCATCGGGGGTCGCGTAGTGCTCCTGGACCATCTTCACGGCGTTGTTGAGGTACGGGAACAGCAGGGCGTTGACGATGAACCCGGCCCGGTCGCCGCAGTCCACCGGATGCTTGCGCACCGCCGTGCAGACCGCGTGCGCGGTCGCCCGGACATCGTCCGCCGTCAGGACCGTACGCACCACCTCGACCAGCTTCATCGCGGGCGCCGGGTTGAAGAAGTGCAGCCCGATCACGTCCTGCGGACGCGAGGTGACCCGGGCGCAGGCGATCACCGGAAGCGAGGAGGTGGTGGTGGCCAGCACCGCCCCGGGCTTGCAGACCTTGTCCAGCACCCGGAACAGCTCCTGCTTGACGTCCAGGTCCTCGGCGACCGCCTCCACGGCCAGGTCCACACCGGAGAAGGCGTCCAGCGAGTCGGCCGGGGTGATCCTGGCCAGTGCGCCGTCCCGAGCCTCCTGGGTCATCCGCCCCTTGGTGACCGAGCGGTCCAGGGACTTGGCGATACGGGCCTTGGCCCGGTCCGCCTTCTCCTGGGTCCGGGCGGCCAGCACCACGTCCAGCCCCGCCTTGGCGAAGACCTCGGCGATACCGCTGGCCATCGTGCCCGACCCGGCGACGCCCACGGCACGCACCGGACGCGCCCCGTCCGCGGCGTGCTCCTCGTCCACCGTCGCCCCGTCCGGGACCACGGTGCCGCTGCCCGGCGCCTCGTAGGTGTAGAAGCCGCGGCCCGCCTTGCGGCCGGTCAGCCCGGCCTCGGAGAGCTGTCCCAGGATGGGCGCGGGCGCGTGCAGCCGGTCGCCGGAGGCCGCGTACATCGCCTCCAGGACGGTCCGGGCGGTGTCGATGCCGATCAGGTCCAGCAGCTCCAGCGGGCCCATGGGCAGCCCGCAGCCGAGCTTCATCGCCGCGTCGATGCCCTCGCGCGCCGCGTACTTGGCCTCGTACATCGCGGCGGCCTGGTTGAGATAGCCGAACAGCAGACCGTCGGCGACGAAGCCGGGCCGGTCGCCGAGGGCCACCGGCTCCTTGCCCAGCTCGCGGGCGAGTTCGGTGACCGCCGTGACGGCCGCGGGCGCGGTCAGCACGCTGGAGACGACCTCGACCAGCTTCATGGCGGGCGCGGGGTTGAAGAAGTGCAGGCCCAGCACCCGTTCCGGATGGGCGGATTCGGCGGCCAGCCGGGTCACCGACAGCGCGTTGGTGCCGGTCGCCAGGATGGCGCTCGGGCCGACCACGGTGTCCAGCTCGGTGAAGACCTCGTGCTTGATGCCGTAGTCCTCGGGCACGACCTCGATCACCAGCTGTGCGTCGGCCGCGGTACGCAGATCGGTGGAGACCCGGAGCCGGGACAGGATGCCGGTCCGCTCCTCCTCACTGATCCGCTCGCGTTCGACGGCGCGTGAGGTGGCAACCTCCAGTGCGGTCACGGCCCGTTGACAGGCGTGCTCACTGATATCGATACCGATCACCTCGCGCCCCGCACGGGCCAGGATTTCGGCGATGCCGGTGCCCATCGTGCCGAGACCGACGACGGCGACAGTAGTGAGCGGGGCCGCGGAGGGGGAGAGATCAGAGGAAGGAGTGGTGCTGACGCCGGTGTGTGGGAGACGGTCCATCGCGGACTCCAGAGGGTGTTCCCCGTCAACAGCGGGGATGAAGTGACGACTGAGGGGAGCTGGCGGTCATGCCGCTGAAGCGCTGGGGTCTGACGCGGATGACGCACAACTCCGACGAAGGGGCTTGCACGCTCCCTGGCGGACAGCGCCGCACGGAGGAAACCGCCCGTGGGAGACACACGGCGGGCCCTGTCCCGGGGCCGTGCCGAACTGCTGAGTACTGCCGAACCGACGTCACACAAGGCGGCTGCGTCACCAGGCCGCCCGAGCAGGGGTGCTGCTCGTGTCGCCATATTAACTCGCGGGTAACCAAGACGCCAGAGCAGTTCGCGAGCCGACGCCGTGGCGTGGCTCACCGGGGAGGGGAGACCTCGCATGGACGATGAATTCCGGACGCTCACCGAGCGGGTACGGGCCTCGCTCACCACGGAGCAGGAGACGGCGGCCCACGCCTCGCTGCTCTCGCTGGTACGCAAGGGCACCCCGGCCGCGCGGGAACAGCTCGCCCGCATCCTGGTCGCGCCCGGGCAGCCGCTGTGGGCGCGGGAGACCGCGGCCTTCGTACTCGGCAGCGCGGGCGACCGCCGGGCCTTCGAAACGCTGGTCCTGCTGCTCAACTACCGCGAGCCCGCGCGCTGTGCGACCGCCGCGCGGGTGCTGGCCCGGCTCGGCGATCCGCGCACCGCCCGCGCCGCCGCCGCCCTGGCCACCAACCCGCTGCGGACCGCCTACTCCCTGCACCCGATCCGGCTGCTGGTCGAGCTGCGCGCCCCCGAGTCGGTGCCCTCCCTGGTCGCCGCGCTGGAGCGGCAGTTGGCCGCACGGGACCGGCACTGGCCGATCGCCCGGGCCTGTGTGGAGGGTCTGGGCGCGATCGGCGACGAGCGGGCGGTCCCGGCCCTGACGGCCGCGGGCAAGTACATACGGCTGAGCGCGGCGGCGGCCGCGGCGCTGGCCCGGATCAGCGGGGGAGGCGGACCGCCGGACGCCGGACCGGCCGGCGCCGCGGACAAGGCACACGCGCGGTGACGGCGGGGCGCGGCCCCGCTGTTTCCGTACGGCCGCTCGCACCGTCGGCTCGGCGTGCCCCTTCGTACGGGCCCCTTCCGCGCGGGGTGCGGGTACGCGCTGCGCCTTGCGGGCGGTGCCGTACGGGTGCGTTCCGACCGCGCGGGACGGCTCTTCCTCGCGCGGTGCCGGGTACGCCGTGTGCCGTACGGGCCGTGCCGTACGGGCGGGTCCCGGCGGTACGGGGTCCGGCGCCGCTCAGCCGGTCACCGCGTCCAGCCGCCGCGCGTAGCGCACCTCGGGCACCGGCACCCCGTCCACGTCATACGCCGCCGCGCCGCCGTCCGGCTCGAACCCGGCCCGCTCGTAGAAGCGGCGGGCGCGGGCGTTGTCCCGCAGCACCCACAGCCGCAGCCGGGGGAAGCCCCGCTCGGCGGCCCGCTCCAGGGACTCGCCGAGCAGGGTGCGGCCGATGCCCGTACCCACCAGCGCCGGGCGTACGTACAGCGCGTACAACTCGGCGTCGCCCGCGGGCATATCGCGCTCCCGGTACGGCCCGAAGCAGCACCAGCCCACCGCCTCGCCGCTGTCCGCCTCCGCCACGAGGTTGACCACGTCCCCCACACCCCGTGAGAAGAACTCCCGCCGCCGCGCGGCGTCCTCCGCCACGCTCAGCCCGTCCAGATACGACTGCGGCATCAGCCCGGCGTACGCCTCCTGCCACCCCCGCACCCGCACCGCCGCCACCGCGTCGATATCCGCCTCGGTCATCTCCCGTACCAGCACCCCGTCCATGGCCCCACGGTAGGCCGCTTGACCTTGTCGCCGACGGCGGGGCCACACCTCACAGCAGGGTCAGCTGGGCCGGTTCCGCGCTCGCCGGGTCCGCCGTGCCCTCCGCGTCGGCGGGCGGCTCTTCCTCGCGCGCGCGGACATTGCGGTGCGCGCCCGGTTCGTAGGGGCCGATGCCGTACTCGGTGGCCAGATCGTGGACCATCCCGGTGATCCGCCGCTGGTACCACTTCGGGGCGTAGGTGCCGCCCTCGTACAGCGCGTCGTACCGGCGCAGCAGCCGGGGGTGGTGCTCGGTGAGCCAGGCGGTGAACCACTCGCGGGCGCCCGGCCGCAGGTGCAGCACCAGCGGGGTCACCGAGGTCGCGCCGGACTCCGCGATGGCCCGCACGGTGGCGCGCAGCTGCTCGGGGGAGTCGCCGAGGAACGGGATCACCGGGGCCATCAGCACCCCGCACGGGATGCCGTGGGACGTGAGGGTGCGCACCACGTCGAGCCGCCGCTCGGGCGAGGGGGTGCCGGGCTCGACGGTGCGCCACAGCTCGCGGTCGGTGAAGCCCACCGAGACCGAGACCCCGACATCGGTGACGCGCGAGGCCCGGCGCAGCAGCTCCAGGTCGCGCAGGATCAGCGTGCCCTTGGTGAGGATCGAGAACGGGTTGGCGCGCTCGGTGAGGGCGGTGAGGATGCCCGGCATCAGCCCGTACCGGCCTTCGGCGCGCTGGTAGCAGTCCACGTTGGTGCCCATGGCGAGGTGATCGCCGCGCCAGCGGGGGGAGGCCAGCTCCCGGCGGAGCAGCTCCGGGGCGTTGACCTTCACCACGATCTGGGAGTCGAAGCCCAGCCCGGTGTCCAGGTCCAGATAGCTGTGGGTCTTGCGCGCGAAGCAGTAGACGCAGGCATGGGTGCAGCCGCGGTACGGATTCACCGTCCACTCGAAGGGCATCCGCGAGGCGCCCGGCACCCGGTTGACGATCGAACGGGCCCGGATCTCGTGGAAGGTGATTCCGCGGAATTCGGGGGTGTCGATCGTGCGGGTCGTGACCGCGTCCGCCGCGAACAGGGCCGGGGCGGTCGCTTCGGTGTCGTTGGTCAGGTTGTCCCAGCGCATGGCACGCACCTCCGGGGTCTCGCTCGTACCACAATAGAACACATGTTTCATTCGGTTCCGTCAACCCTGGATTTGGGCGGCCGCCCCGGAGGTGGTTGGCTTGCCGCAGCCAGCGGCGCCGCGGTCAGCAGGGCGCCGCACCGGTTCACGGTCGATCACGGAGGAAGAGCAATGGGGCAGGTCGAGGCCACCACGGAGCGCGTTGTCACGGGTAAGCCCGAGGACGTGTTCGACGCACTCGCCGACTACCGCGAGACCCGCCCCCGGCTGCTTCCGCAGCACTTCAGCGAGTACGAGGTGCGCGAGGGCGGCGACGGCGAGGGCACTGTCGTCCACTGGAAGCTCCAGGCCACCAGCAAGCGGGTGCGCGACTGTCTGCTCGAGGTCTCCGAGCCCACCGAAGGACAGCTGGTGGAGAAGGACCGCAACTCCTCGATGGTGACCACCTGGACGGTGACCCCGGCGGGCGAGGGGCGGTCCCGGGTCGTCGTCACCTCGGTCTGGAACGGCGCGGGCGGGATCGGCGGTTTCTTCGAGCGGACCTTCGCGCCCAAGGGTCTCGCCCGTATCCATGACGAGCTGCTGGAGAAGCTGGCGGCGGAGACCGCCGCGCAGGGCTCCAACTGACGCCCCGCGCACCTGCGTCGGCCGGGCCGCGGCCGGTCCGCCCCGTCAGGGAGCGGCTGCCGCGGTCACCGGTTCGAGTGGTTTCCCCTTAGTCGCGGCATAACGCCCGCACACCGTCTCACCGGGGAGAATGTCCCCTCATCTCCCTCGTCGACGATTCGTCGTGGTTTGCCGGTAGTGACGCGTAATGCGAGAAATGGGCGGCGGCGCAGGCGTGACGAGGGGAGCAGGACGTGGGCCACACCAACGGGACCACCTTGGCGAAAGGCGCGGACGGAGCCGGGGACGCCGAGGGATACGGGCCCATGGGCGCCCCCCTCACCGTCTCCGTCTCCGTCCCCGCGCCCACCCCGGTCCCCGACACGGACGGTCGGCCGCCCCCGGAGGCCGACGGTCCGCTCGCGGCCGACGGTGCCGCGGCCCCACTCAGCCCGGCCCGGGTCCGGACGGTCTTCATCGGGCTGATGCTGGCGCTGCTGCTCGCGGCGCTCGACCAGACCATCGTGGCCACCGCCCTCCCCGAGGTCGTCGGTGAGCTCCACGGTCTGGACAAGATGTCCTGGACCGTCACCTCCTACCTCCTCGCCGTCACCATCGTGCTGCCGCTCTACGGCAAGCTGGGCGATCTCATCGGGCGCAAGAGCGTCTTCATCTTCGCGATCGTCGTCTTCATCGCCGGGTCGGCGCTGGCGGGCTGGTCGCGCACGATGGAGGAGCTGATCATCTTCCGTGCGCTCCAGGGCGTGGGCGCGGGCGGGTTGATGATCGGCGTTCAGGCGATCATGGCCGATATCGTTCCGCCACGGGAACGCGGTCGCTATATGGGGCTCATCGGCGCCGCGTTCGGCCTCGCCTCGGTGGCCGGACCCTTGATCGGCGGCTTCTTCACCGACCATGCCTCCTGGCGCTGGTGCTTCTACGTCAACGTCCCCTTCGGCCTGGTGACCCTGGCCGTCGTGGCCATGGTCCTCCGGGTGCCCGAAGCGCCCCGCCGGGCCCGATTCGACTTCCTGGGCGCGCTGTTCCTCTCGGTGTTCTCCACCTGCGCGGTGCTGCTGACCAGTTGGGGCGGTACGGAGTACCCCTGGGGCGACCGCGTCATCGTGGGGCTCGCACTGGGCGCGCTCGGCGCGGCGGTGCTCTTCGTCGTCGTGGAGTGCATCGCCCCCGAACCGATCATCCCCATGCGGCTGTTCCGCGATTCGGTCTTCTGCGTCAGCGGGCTGATCGGCGCGGTGATCGGGGTGGCCCTGTTCGGCGCCGCCAGCTATCTGCCCACCTTCCTCCAGATGGTCGACGGGGTCTCGGCCACCGAATCCGGTCTGCTGATGGTGCCCATGATGGGCGGCATGGTGCTGGCCTCGATCATCACCGGTCAGCTCATCAGCGGCACCGGGCGGTACAAGGTCTTCCCCATCATCGGCGGTCTGATCTCGGTGGGCGGCATGTGGCTGCTCTCCCGGCTGGACGAGAACACCTCGCGGCAGGAGTACAGCCTCTGGATGGGCATCCTGGGGCTCGGCCTCGGACTGGTGCTGCCGGTGCTGGTGCTCGCCGTCCAGAACTCCGTACCCGCCACCGACCTCGGCTCGGCCACCAGCGCCAACAACTACTTCCGGCAGATCGGCGGCAGCGTCGGCGCGGCCGTCTTCGGCACGCTCTTCGCCAACCGCCTCGCCGACCGGCTCGCGGTCGAGCTGCCCTCCGGGGCGGCGCTCGGCCGGAGCGGGGACGGCGGCGGTCTGACCGACCCCGAGTCGGTCACCCCGCAGATGGTGCACGCCCTGCCCGGTCCCCTCCGCGACGGGTACATCGCGGCGTACGCCCACGCCATGCCGCGGATCTTCCTCTATCTCGTGCCGGTGCTCGTCCTGGGCTTCCTGCTCGCCTTCCTGCTGAAGGAGAAACCTCTGGTGTCCCACACCGACTTCGCTGTCCAGCCAGACCCCGTCGTCCCCCCGGCGCGCACCGGCGCGGCGCCACGGCACGCCGCCTCCTCCGCCGCGCCGCCGCCCAGCGCGGGCGTCCCGGTCTGCGGCACCGTCCAGCACCACGACGGCACGACGGTCCCACGGGCCGCCCTCACCCTCATCGACGGCGGCGGGCGTCAGATCGGACGCGGTGCGAGCGGTGAGGACGGCCGGTACGCGCTGAGCACACCGGGCAGCGGTGCGTACGTCCTGATCGCGGCGGCCGGAGGGCATCAGCCCCGGGCGGTCAGCGTCACGGTCGGCGAGCGTCCGGTCGAGCTGGATGTGGTGCTCGGCGGCGCGGGACGGCTCGCCGGGGCCGTGCTCACCGCGGACGGCACCCCCGTGCGGGACGCCACGGTGACCCTGACCGACGTCCGCGGCGAGGTGGTCGCCTCCACCCGCAGCGGACGTGAAGGCGGCTATGTCATGGCCGAGTTGGTGGCGGGGGAGTACACCCTCGCCGCGAGCGCCCCCGCGTTCCGCCCCGCGGCCCTGCCGATCACCGTGCAGGCCGCGCGGGAGACCCGGCAGGACGTCGAGCTGGCGGGCGGCGCGGTGCTGCGCGGGGTGGTCCGCGCGGGCGGCGGCCGCCCGGTGGAGGACGCGCGGGTCACGCTGCTGGACGCGGCGGGCAATGTCGTCGACACGGCCACGACCGGGACGGACGGCGCCTTCCGCTTCATCGATCTGTCGGCGGGCGAGTACACGGTGATCGCCGCGGGCTATCCGCCGGTGGCGACCGTGCTCCAGGTGGCGGGCGGCGGCCGGACCGAACGCGACCTCCAACTGGGCCACGAGGACTGACGGCCCCTTCGCCGAGAACGCCTCGGAGCGCTTCGGAGCGCTTGAGACGGCTCGGCACCGCTCCGCTGTCGGCCTTTGCGCGCCGCCGGGAGCCATCCCCGACAGGGATGGCTCCCGGCGGCGTTGGCGTTCCCGGTGCCCGCGTCCGCGCGCGTGTTCGTCTCGCGGGGCACGGGAACGGGCGAGCCGTGGACGCTCCCCGGCACATGACACCTATTCGGGTATTGCCCCACACGGGCGGCCAGGACGGCCGTACCGTGGGTAGCGGTGTCGGAGATCTTGCGTGCGAAGGAGCTGCCGCCGATGGAGCATGGCACGTCGCGCGGCGACGACGAGTTGGGCGGCGCGCCCGCGGCGGTTGAGCGCCGTGGCGCCGTGCCGGGGAGGATGCCGCTCGCGGTGGTCGTGGTGGACGCCGAAGGGCTGATCACACACTGGAGTTCAGGGGCGCGCAAACTCTTCGGACGCGCCCGTGAACACGCCGTCGGGCGCCCTGCCGTGGATCTGATGCCGGTCTCGGGCGCGCTGCACGGCGCGGAGCTCTCCGGTGACCACCCCGGTCTCGAGGACTCGCTGAACGGACCGGTCCGCTATCCGACCGCGGGCCGCGCCCGGTTGGCGGATCCGGCGAAGCACCGGGCCGATGTGCTGTGGTGGGCCTATCCGCTGGTGGGGCCGGGCCCGGAGCGGCTGCTGGTGCTGGCCGCGGACGCCGCCGCGCTCGCCGGGGAGGCGACCGCGCCCGGTGCGGAAGCGCCCGGGGAGCATGAGCGGTTCACCCCCGGCTTCGCGCTGCACACCGAGTTCCCCGATGCCCGGCGGCTTGCGGGACGGCTGCCGGACATCCTGCCCAACATGGGCCCGGCCGCCATCGGCCGGATCGTGTCCCAGGTCCTTGAACTGGGCTATCCGGTCATGGAGATCAGCCACCACGAACGGGTCCCGGTGACGCCCGACTGGGGTATGCCCCGCTATCGCGAGCGCCAGGCGCGTCAGGAGGCGGCCCGGCGGCGCGTACAGACGACGGACGGCGCACGACCTCATCCGCACCCCCTCGAGGACTCCCCCGCGCCCGTCTCCCTCGCGCCCGGCGGGTCCGACCCGGGCGCCGAGACCGATGAGATCGACCTCGAACACGCCGCCGTACGTGAGCGGTTGGAGTTCCTCAACGAGGTCAGCGGCCGCATCGGCAGCTCCCTGGACCTCTCGCGCACCATCCGCGAGGTCACCAGCGCCGCCGTACCCCGCTTCGCCGACTTCGCCGGCACTCATCTGCGCGCCCAGGTGCTCGCGGGCGAGGGCTTCCCCGACGGACCGCCCGACATCACCACCGTCTGGCACCGCGTCTGGGTCGAGCACAACGATGAACCGGGCCGCTGGGACGACACCGTTCCGGTCGGCGAGAGCATCGCCTTCCCCGAACACACCCCGTTCTTCCAGTGCATGGTCACCGGTGAGCCGGTGCTGATCCCGCATCTCGGCGAGGAGATCGGGGATCGGATCGCCGGGCAGTTCGAGAAGCGCGATCTGCGGCCGCTGATCAACGGCCGCTCGGTGCTGATCGTGCCGCTCAAGGCACGCGATGTGGTGCTGGGCTTCATGGTGCTGCTGCGCCGCCAGGGGCGTGAGCTGTTCGACGATATGGACCGCACCACCGGCGCCGAACTCGCCGCCCGCGCCGGGCTGGTGCTGGACAACGCCCGGATGTACACCTTCCAGGAGAACGTCGCCGAGACGCTCCAGGACAGCATGCTGCCGCAGGTGACACCGCGGATGGCGGGCTGTGACACCGCCACCCGCTATCTGCCCGGCACCCGGCTCGGCCGGGTCGGCGGCGACTGGTTCGACAGCATCAAGCTGCCCGGTTCGCGCACCGCGCTGGTGGTGGGCGATGTGATGGGCCATGGGCTGAACTCGGCCGCGATGATGGGCCAGTTGCGCACCGCCGTGCAGACCATGGCCGCCCTCGACCTGCCGCCCGCCCAACTGCTGCGCCACCTCGACGACCTGGCGCAGCGGCTGGGCGAGCACTATCTCGCGACCTGTCTCTACGCCGTCTACGACCCGATCCGCTCCGAGCTGCTGATCGCCAACGCGGGACATATCCCGCCGGTGCTGGTGCGCGCCCAGGACGGCCGCAGTGAACTGCTGGACCTGCCGACCGGGGCGCCCATAGGGGTCGGGGGAGTGCCGTTCGAGACGGCGCGGGTCCGGGTGGCGCCCGGCGACCGGCTGGTGCTGTGCACCGACGGGCTGGTCGAGGTGCGTGGCCAGGACATCGGCGCGGGGCTCGCGGCGCTGTGCGAGTCCGCCGCGCATCCGGCCGCGTCCATGGACGACGCGTGCGACACCATCATCCGCGCCCTCAACCCGCGTGACGGCCGTAAGGACGATGTGGCGCTGCTGATGGCCCGGTTGAACGGCATTCCGTCCGACCATGTCGCCCAGTGGCGGCTGGCGCTCGACCATCAGGAGGTCGGGCGGGCCCGGCGGCTGGTCCGGGAGCGGCTGGACCACTGGGGGCTGGGCGAGGCCGCCGAGACGGCCGAGCTGCTGGTGAGCGAGGCGGTGACCAACGCGATACGGCACGCCCACACCCACCATGTGGTGCTGCGCGTGGTGCGCACCGAGGCCCTGCTGTGTGAGGTCTCCGACGATGACCACGAACTGCCCACGCTGCTGGCCGCGGACCGTGAGGACGAGTTCGGCCGGGGGCTCCGGGTGATCAGCGCGCTGGCCCGGGAGTGGGGCACCAGCCGCTCCGGGCGCGGCAAGACCGTCTGGTTCGAGCAGGCGCTGCCGCGCCCGGCGGTCTGAGCGTTCGAACACGAGGTGAAGGATTCCGGGGGCGCGCTCCGTCGTGCGCCGGAGCACTTGCCCGCGCCGGGTGGTCACGGTAGGCAGCGGGGCAGCACGTCATGGTGTCGGCCAAGTCGGACCCGGGGAGCGGCGATGAGCGTGTCGGAGCGGTACAGGCGAGCGTGGGAGAGCTACTGGAAGGAGACGTCGGACGCCGCGGGGGAGGCCATCTGGGACGCGGATCCGTCGTTGAGCGCGGCCCCGCACTCGGAGCTGCTGGCGCCGTACGCGGACCCCGCGCTGCCGGTCGTGGACCTCGGCTGTGGCAACGGCACCCAGACCCGTTATCTGGCCTCCCGCTTCCCGCGGGCGATGGGCGTGGACCTGTCCTGGGCGGCGGTGGAGCACGCGCGGCGCGCGGACACCGCGGGCGTCGCGGAGTTCCGGCAGCTGAGCCTGACGGACCGGGAGGGCATACGGGAGCTGCACGAGGAGCTCGGGGACGCCAATGTCTATATGCGGGCGGTGATCCACCAGAGCGACGCCGAGGACCGGCGGCCGGTCGCGGAGGCGGTGGCGGCCCTGGTGGGCGAGCGCGGCCGGGCGTTCGTGGTGGAGCTGACGGAGGCGTCCAAGGCCACGCTGGGCAGGCTGGCCGGGAGTCCCGGCGGTCCGCCCGCCAAGCTGCGGCGCGTCTTCGACCACGGCCTCAGACCGGCCGACGCGGCCGATGCCGAGGTGCCGGAGCTGCTGGTGGCGGTGGGGCTGGAGATCCTGGCCGAGGGGCCGACGGCGCTGGCCCAGACGGAGCAGTGGGCCGACGGCTCGCGGGTGGAGCTTCCGGCGCGCTGGTTCGTGGTGGGGCCGCAGCGGTCCGTACTGGGCTAGACCAGTTTTCCACAGGGCTGGTTCGTGTCCGCCCCAGCGCGTAACGTGACGAGGCATGAAGATCCTTATCAGCGCCGACATGGAGGGCGCCACCGGCGTGACCTGGCCCGCTGATGTGCTGCCCGGCACCCCGCAGTGGGAGCGCTGCCGCCGCCTGTTCACGTCCGACGTGAGCGCGGCGGTGGCCGGGTTCCTCGACGGCGGCGCGGACGAGGTCCTCATCAATGAGGCGCACTGGACGATGCGCAATCTGCTGCTGGAGGAGCTGGACGAGCGAGCGCAGATGCTCACCGGCCGGCATAAGAGCCTGAGCATGGTCGAGGGGGTGCAGCACGGCGATGTGGACGGGATCGCGTTCGTCGGCTATCACACCGGCGCGGGCACCGAGGGCGTCCTCGCCCACACCTATCTGGCCAACTCCATCACCGGCGTATGGGTGGACGGCGTGCCCGCGAGCGAGGGGCGGCTCAATGCCCTGGTCGTCGCCGAATACGGGGTGCCGGTGGTGCTGGTGACCGGCGACGACCGCACCTGTGAGGATGCCAAGGGCTATGCCCCGCAGGCCCGTTCGGTCGCCGTCAAGGACTATGTGTCGCGCTATGCGGCGGTGTGCCGCACCCCCGCCCGGACCGCGGCCGATATCCGGGCGGCGGCCCGGGAGGCCGCCGCCCTCGCGGTGCGCCATGAGCCCGCGCGCGGCGGGCCGTTCACGGTGGAGCTCGAGTTCGACGCCGCGCATCTGGCGGGCGCGGCCGGTGTGGTGCCGGGGGTGGAGCCGAGCGGTGAGCGCCGCGTCGCCTACACCTCACCCACGATGTACGAGGGCATCCGCTGCTTCAAGGCGGTCACGACGGTCGTCTCGGCCGCGGTGGAGGAGCAGTATGGCTGACCAGGACCGTCCCCGGACGATCGAGGCGATCGACCCCCAGGCGCTCGACGAGGTGGTGCGGTTCACCTCCGAGCTGATCGCCATAGACACCACCAACCGCGGCGGCGGCGACTGCTCCGAGCGGCCGGCCGCCGAATATGTGGCGGAGATGCTCAGCGATGTGGATATCGACCCCACCCTGCTGGAGCGCTCACCGGGGCGGACCAATGTGGTCGCCCGGATCGAGGGCACCGAGCCCTCCGCACCCGCGCTGCTGGTCCACGGCCATCTGGATGTGGTCCCCGCCGAGCCCGCCGACTGGACCGTGCACCCCTTCTCCGGTGAGGTCCGTGACGGGGTGGTGTGGGGCCGCGGCGCCATCGACATGAAGAACATGGACGCGATGGTGCTGGCGGCCGTCCGCGCCTGGGCCCGGTCGGGGGTCCGGCCGCGCCGGGACATCGTGCTGGCCTTCACCGCCGATGAGGAGGACAGCGCCGAGGCGGGCTCCGGCTTCCTCGCCGACCAGCACGCCGAGCTGTTCGAGGGCTGCACCGAGGGCATCAGCGAATCGGGGGCCTTCACCTTCCACGCCGGAGCCGGGATGCGGCTCTACCCCATCGCGGCGGGGGAGCGCGGCACCGCCTGGCTCAAGCTCACCGCCCGCGGCCGGGCCGGACACGGTTCGAAGGTCAACCGGGCCAACGCGGTCAGCAGACTGGCCGCGGCCGTGGCCCGGATCGGCGAGCACCAGTGGCCGGTGCGGCTCACCCCCACGGTGAAGGCCGCGCTGACCGAACTGGCCGCGCTGCGCGGCGTCCCGGCCGATCTGGACGCCGCGGACCTCGATATCGACGCGCTGCTGGCCGAGCTGGGCCCGGCCGCGGCCCTGGTCGAGCCGACCGTGCGGAACAGCGCCAACCCCACGGTCCTGGAGGCCGGTTACAAGATCAATGTGATCCCGGGGAGCGCCACCGCCTATGTGGACGGCCGGATGCTGCCCGGTGCGGAGGAGGAGTTCCACACCACCCTCGACCGGCTCACCGGGCCCGAGGTGGACTGGGAGTTCCACCACCGCGAGGTCCCGCTCCAGGCGCCGGTCGGGCCCGGCGCCCCCACCTATCAGGCGATGCGCGCGGCCGTGGAGCGGTTCGACCCGGGCGGCCATGTGGTGCCGTACTGCATGTCCGGCGGCACGGACGCCAAGCAGTTCTCCCGCCTCGGCATCCTCGGGTACGGCTTCTCACCGCTGCGGCTCCCCGAGGGCTTTGACTACCAGGCGCTCTATCACGGCGTGGACGAGCGGGTGCCGGTGGACGCCCTGCACTTCGGCGTCCGGGTGCTCGACCACTTCCTTCAGAGGGCATGAGCGATGCGGCAGCAGCAGATGACAACCGTGCGGGCCCCCTACGGCACCTGGCACTCTCCGGTGGACGCCGCGCTCGCCGCCTCCCACGACGGCCATCCCGAGTATCTGGGCGGTGTGGGGGAGGAGGTGTGGTGGACCGCGCCGCGCCCCGAGGAGGGCGGCCGCCGCACCCTGATGCGGCTGCGGACCGATGGCGCGGAGCTGTCGGCCCTGCCCGCCCCGTGGAATGTGCGCAGCCGCGTGATGGGATACGGCGGCACCCCATGGGCCGCGGTGCCGCGCCCGGCCGGGGGCCCGCTGGTGGTCTTCGTCCACTTCGCCGACCAGCGGCTGTACGCCTTCGAGCCGGACGCCCCGGAGGGCGCGCCGCCGCGTCCGCTGACCCCGGCGGGGGAGCCGGGCGGCGAGCCGCGCTGGGCGGATCTCCAGATCCACCCCGAGCGCGGCGAGGTCTGGGGTGTGCTGGAGGAGTCCACCGTTGAGGAGCCCGGTGAGGCACGGCGGGTGATCGCCGCCGTACCGCTGGACGGTTCGGCCGCCGGGGACCGCGCGGCCGTGCGGGAGCTGACCCCCGCCCGCCATGACTTCATCACCGGCCCCCGGCTCTCGCCCGACGGGCGCCGGGCCGTCTGGATCGCCTGGGACCATCCGCGGATGCCCTGGGACGGCACGGTGGTGATGCTCGCCGAGATCACCGCGGAGGGCCGGTTCACCGGGGTGCGGCCGGTGGCCGGGGCCACCGATGAGTCGGTGGCCCAGGCCGAATGGGCGCCCGACGGCTCGCTGTTGTACGTCTCCGACCGCAGCGGCTGGTGGCAGCTCCAGCGCGTCGACCCGGACGCGGTGCGCGGCGGTGCGGTGCCGGGCACCACCCTGTGCGACCGGCAGGAGGAGTTCGCCGGACCGCTGTGGAAGCTGGGCCACCGCTGGTTCGCCCCGCTCCCCGGCGGGCTGATCGCCGTGCTGCACGGCCGGGGCGCCCCGGTGCTCGGCATCCTCGACCCCGCCACCGGTGAGCTGGTTGATGTCCCCGGGCCGTGGACCGAATGGGAGCCGACACTCGCCGTGCACGGCTCCCGGGTGAGGGGAGTCGCCGCCAGCCCCCGCAGCGGCCATGAGGTGGTCGAGCTGGATGTCCGCACCGGCCGCGCCCGGGTCATCGGCAGCCCGCATACCGACCCCGTCGACCCCGCCTACTACCCCGAGCCGCGGATCCGCACCTTCACCGGGCCGGACGGCCGGGAGATCCACGCCCAGATCTACCCCCCGCACAACCCCGACCACAGCGCGCCCGAGGGCGAGTCACCGCCGTTTGTGGTGTGGGCCCACGGCGGCCCCACCGCCCGCGCCCCGCTCGTCCTGGACCTGGAGATCGCCTACTTCACCTCGCGCGGTATCGGGGTCGCCGAGGTCAACTACGGCGGCTCCACCGGCTACGGCCGCGCCTACCGCAACCGGCTGCGCGGTCAGTGGGGTGTGGTCGATGTCGAGGACTGCGCCGCCGTCGCCCGTGCCCTCGCCGACGAGGGCACCGCCGACCGCGCCCGGCTGGCGATCCGCGGCGGCAGCGCCGGCGGCTGGACCGCGGCCGTCTCCCTCACCGCCACCGGGCTCTACGCCTGCGGCACCGTCGTCTACCCCATTCTCGACCTCACCGCCTGGGCCACCGGCGGCACCCATGACTTCGAATCCCGCTACACCGAATCGCTGGTCGGGCCGCTGGCCGAGGTCCCCGAGCGCTACCGCGAGCGCTCCCCGGTGCACCGCGCCGACCGGATCCGCGCGCCCTTCCTGCTCCTCCAGGGGCTGGAGGACACCATCTGCCCGCCCGCGCAGTGCGAGCGCTTCCTCGAGGTCATCGCCGGGCGCGGCATTCCGCACGCCTATCTCACCTTCGAGGGGGAGGGCCATGGCTTCCGGCGCTCCGACACCATGATCCGCGCACTGGAGGCCGAACTCTCCCTCTACGTCCAGACCTTCGGGATCGGCCGGACCGATGTCGCCACCCTGGAGCTGAGGACATGACGTCCGGCGCGCCCCGGTGCGCGGCGGGGGCCCCGCCGCCCCGGATCCCACGACCCGATAGCGTTTGTCCGCCATTGACACCGGCCATCGTCATCACCCTTTCTGGAGGAGCGAGTTGACACCCCCACGGGCCCCGCGCATCGTCGGCCATGAGCCGCTGCCCGCCGCCCTGTCCGGCGGCTGGCCGCACGGCGGGCCCGAGACCTGGCTGCTCAGCGTCTCCGCCCACACCTCCGCCTCGGACCCGGAAACCTCGGACAAGGTCCTGGATGCCGAGGAGCGCGAGCGGGCCGGGAAGTTCCTTCGCGAGGAGGACCGCCAGCGGTACACCGCCGCCCATGTGGGGCTGCGCCGACTGCTGGGCGGCTATCTCGATCTGGAGCCCGCCGCCGTGCCGTTCACCCGTGAGGCGTGCCCCGGCTGCGGCGGTCCGCACGGCCGCCCCGCGGTGCCCGGCCACCCGCTGCACTTCAATATGTCCCACGCCGGTGATCTGGTGCTGTTCGTCTTCGCCGGATCCCCGGTCGGGGCCGATGTGGAGAAGCTCCAGCCCGCCTCCGTGGTCGAGACGGTCGCCGGGAGCCTGCACCCCTCGGAGCGCGCCGAGCTGGACGCGCTCGCACCGGCCGACCGGCCCGCCGCCTTCGCCCGCTGCTGGACGCGCAAGGAGGCGTACCTCAAGGGCATCGGCACGGGGCTGTCCCAGGACCCGTCGGTCAGCTACGTCGGCACGGGCCCCGAGCCGGTGCCGGTCGGCCCGTGGTCGCTGCTCGACGTCCCCCTGACCGACGCGGTCCCCTCCGCCTCCGCCTACGCGGCGGCGCTGGCCCTCCTGAACCCCACGCAGCCGGGCTGACGCCGGTCCGGGCCCGGCACCCCTGCCCGGGCCCGGCCTTCACCGGGCTGGGACCGACTCCCTGCACGCGTGCCGGGGACCCCCGCGCGTGGCCCGGGGCCGATGCCTACCGGCCCCCGGCCCGGGACCGTCGCCCACCGGCCCGAGGCTGGCCCCCACCGGGCCGGGGTCGGCCCCCCGTCGGAGCCCACCGGCACCCGGCCCGGGGTCGGCCTCACTGGCCCGGAACCGGCCCCCCGGCCCGGCACCGGTCGCACCGGCCTGGGACCGGCCCGAAACCGGCCCCCCGGCTCGGCACCGGCCACATCGGCCCGGGACCGCCCACCGGCCCCCCGGCCCGGGGTCGGCCTCACTGGCCCGGAACCGGCCCCCCGGCCCGGCACCGGTCGCACCGGCCTTGGGACCGGTCCCCACCGGCACCCGGCCCGGCACCGGCCACATCGGCCCGGGCCCGTCGCCTACCGGCACCCGCCCGGCGCCGGTCCCGCCCGTGCGTCGCGCGGTGCGTCCGGGGGTCGTGCGGGCGGGACCCCGCGTCGCGGGGCGGTGGCGGGGGGCGCGGCGCGCCCCGTAGCATCATGACCCCATGCCCGATCACCCGTATATCGCCGAGGGAGCCCGCACGGGCATCCGGCCCCACCGGCGCGAGGACCGCGCGGAGTTCCTTCGGTGTGCCCGCGCGAGCGTCGGCTTCCACCGCCCCTGGCTGACCCTTCCCGTCACCGACCAGGCGTACGAGGGGTTCATCTCCCAGCTGGAGCGCGAGGATCGCGAGGGCTTCCTCGTCTGTGTCCGCGAGACCGGCGCCCTCGCCGGGTTCATCAACATCAACGCCATCGTGCGCGGGGCCTTCCAGTGCGGATCGATCGGCTATGGGGCCTTCGCACCGCACGCCGGACAGGGCCATATGTCCGAAGGGCTCGGACTGGCGCTGCGATACGCCTTCGGTCCTCTCGGCCTGCACCGCGTCGAGATCAACGTCCAGCCGGGCAACGAGGCGTCCCTGCGGCTGGTGAAGCGCCACGGCCTGCGGCTGGAGGGTTTCTCCCCCGACTTCCTCCATATCGAGGGGGCCTGGCGCGACCATGAGCGCTGGGCCATCACCAGCGAGATGCTGGACGGCGCCCCGGGCGCCTGAGCCGTCCCGGGCGCGTCAGCCGTTCCCGGTGCCGTCCCGGCGCTGCCCCCGGTGTCATCCCCGGTGCGCGGACGCTCTGTTCAGCGGGCCCCGGACGCGGTTCCATGGTCATCGGACGGTCGCCACAGCAGAGGTGACCCGAGGCAGTCGGAACGAGGCAGCCAGTGGCCACGACCGTGCGACGTACCACCCTGACCCTTCCCGCCGCTCCGCTCGGGCCCGGGAACCCCCTGCCCGCGCTGCGCCCGCTCGACGAGACCCACCGGGTCGACGAGGACGTCCGCGCCACCCTCCCCGCCGACATGGCCCGTCAGGTCGCCTACCGCCCGCTGCGCTCGGTGCTTCCGGTGCGGCTGCTCGACGGCTACGGCCGTGACCGCGTCCCCACCGCGCTCGAGGCCCTCGTCCTCGAGAACGACCATCTCCGCGTCACCGTGCTGCCCGGTCTCGGCGGCCGGGTGCACTCCCTCCACCACAAGCCCACCGGCCGTGAACTCCTCTACCGCAACCCGGTGTTCCAGCCGGCCGACTTCGCGCTCAACGGCGCTTGGTTCTCCGGCGGTATCGAGTGGAACATCGGCGCCACCGGCCACACCACCCTGTCCTGCGCGCCCCTGCACGCCGCCCGGGTGTCCGCGCCCGACGCGGCCGACGGGGGCGCGATGGTGCGGCTGTGGGAGTGGGAGCGGCTGCGCGACCTGCCCTTCCAGGTCGACCTGTGGCTGCCCGCCGACTCCGCGTTCCTCTACGTGGGCGTACGGATCCGCAATCCGCACCACCACCCCGCGCCCGTCTACTGGTGGTCCAACATCGCCGTCCCCGAGGACGAGCGCACCCGTGTCCTCGCCCCCGCCGAGGTGGCCTGGCACTTCGGCTACACCCGCACCCTGACCCGGGTCCCGATGCCGGAGTGGAACGGCGCCGACCGCAGCTATCCGCTGCGCGGCAGCCACCCCGCCGACTACTTCTACGAACTGCCCGAGGACGCCCGCCGTTGGATCGCGGCCCTCGACGACCGGGGTCACGGCCTCGTCCAGACCTCCACCGATCTGCTGCGCGGCCGCAAGCTCTTCCTGTGGGGCGCGGGCCCCGGCGGCCGCCGCTGGCAGCGCTGGCTCACCGAACCCGGCACCGGCGGCTACGCCGAGATCCAGGCCGGGCTCGCCCGCACCCAGCTCGAGCATGTCCCGCTGGACGCGGGGGAGGAGTTCGCCTGGCTGGAGGCGTACGGACCGCTGTCCGCCGACCCGGCGACCGTGCACGGGCCGGACTGGGCGGCGGCCCGGCGGGCCACCGAGGAACGGCTTGAAGCGGAGCTGCCGCGCGCGACCGTCGACGCCGCGTACGACGCCTGGCGGCCGTACGCCGACGCCGAACCGGAACAGCGCCTCGCCACCGGCTCCGGATGGGGCGCGCTGGAGATCGAGCGCGGCGGCCACCGGCTGCCCGGCACCCCCTTCGACCCCGGCACCCTCGGTGCGGAACAGGAGCCCTGGCGCCGCCTGTTGCGCACCGGCTCCCTTCCCGCCTGGGAGCCGGGCCGCGCCGAGGCCGACCCCGGCTCATCGCTGGTGGCCCCGGCCTGGCGCGATCTGCTGGAGGCCGCACCGGCCACGGCGGCCGCCGAATACCACCTGGGCGTCGCCCAGTGGCACGCGGGCGACCGGGCGCAGGCCGAGCGCAGCTGGGAGCGGTCGCTGCGGTGTGCGGAGACCCCCTGGGCGCTGCGCTGTCTCGCCGTCGCCGACAGCGAGTCGGGCCATCCCTCCCGCGCGGCGGAACGGCTGCTGCGCGCCGTACGGCTGGTGCTGACCGCCACCGAACCGGTCGCCGCCGGGGCTCCGGACCCGGCGACGGACGTCACGGACGCGACGGACGCCGCAGACGCCCCGGAAGCCACGAGCGCCACGAGCGCGTCGGGGGCTCGCGTGGCGGTGTCGCTGGTCGCGCCGCCCGCTCCCGCCAACCGGGCCCCCGATCCCGCCGCCATGGCGGCGGCCGAAGCGGCGCTGGGCCGTGAGGCGGTGGTGGCGCTGCTCGCGGTGGGCCGCGCCGACGACGCCCGCGCGGTGCTCGACGCACTGCGGCCGGACATCCGCGCACGCGGCCGCTTCCAACTGCTGCGCGCGCGGGTGCTGCTGGCCCAGGGCGATCCCGAAGCCGCCCGTGCCGTCTTCGACGAGGGGTTCGAGGTCTGCGATCTGCGCGAGGGCGACGAGGCGTTGAGCGATACCTGGTACGCGATCGCCGAGGCGCTGACCGCCGGGCCGGGCGAACCGCCGACGGAGCGGACGCGGGCCCGGGCGAGCGCGGAGCACCCCCTCCCCGAGCCCTACGAATTCCGTATGCGCCCCGCCTAGGGGGTGTCCGCGAGGTCCCGGGGTCCGTCAGTCCGCCGGGTTGCGGTCGACGTACTCGAAGACCGAACCGTCGGGGTGACGGGCCACCAGGGTGCGGCCCACGGGGGCGGGCAGCGGACCGGCGACGATCTGCGCGCCCACGGCGGTCAGATCGGCCACCGCCTCGTCCACGTCCTTCACCGCGAGCGTCGCCGTGATCTTACGGAGGATCGACAGCTCCGCCTCCGGTCCGCTCATCAGGAAGAAGCAGCCGACCGCCGCGACCGAGACACCTCCCCGCTGGAAGCGGAACGCCTCGGCGCCGGTGAGGCGTTCGTAGACGGGGATCGCCGAGTCCAGGTCGTCGACGCACACGCGCAGGGAAGTCCCGAGAATGTCCATGCGGGCGAGCCTAGTTGAACTGCCGAGCCCAGTTGAACTGCTCAGACGCGGCAGAGAAGTTCACCGTGCAGAACGGCGAACCACCCGTCCGCGCACCCTCCCCAGGTCCGCCAGGCGTCCGCGATCTCCCGCAGTCCGGCCTCGGTCGTATGGCCCCCGTCCACCGCGCGCCGGGCGTAGGCGGAGGCGACCGTACGGTCCGCCCACAGCTCGCTCCACCAGGTCCGTTCCTCCGGTGTGGCGTAGCACCAGGCGGTGGCGGTCGCGCTGATGTCGGTGAAGCCCGCCGCCAGCGCCCAGGAGCGCAGTCGGCGTCCGGCGTCGGGTTCACCGCCGTTGGCACGGGCCACCCGGCGGTACAGATCCAGCCACTCGTCCATACCCGGTACGGCGGGGTGCCAGGTCATGGCGGCGTAGTCGCTGTCCCGCACCGCCACCAGCCCGCCCGGGCGGCATACCCGGCGCATCTCGCGCAGCGCCCGCACCGGGTCGCCGACATGCTGGAGCACCTGGTGGGCGTGGACCACGTCGAACGCGCCGTCCGGGTGGTCCAGCTCGTGGACATCGGCGACCGCGAAGCGGACATGGGACAGTCCCCGCCCCTCCGCCACCGCCCGCGCCCGCTCCAGTACGCCGCTGTCGGCGTCGACCGCGACGACCTCGCCCTCCGGCACCAGCTCTGCCAGGTCCGCGGTGATCGTGCCGGGGCCGCAGCCGATGTCCAGGATCCGCATCCCGGGTCTCAGGTGCCCGGTCAGATAGGCCGCGGAGTTGGCCGCCGTGCGCCAGGTGTGCGAGCGCAGCACCGATTCATGGTGTCCGTGGGTGTACACGGCGGTGTCCTTCGGCATGGCGGAACTCCCCTTCGAGCCCTCGGGGTTGACGAGACGGGTTGACGAGACGACCGGCGGCCGGACGTGGCTCCACCCTAGATCGCCGTCTCGTATCGCGAGAGTAGCGTCTCACCATGCGGTCAGGGCCGCGAAAGGGGAGGGGCGGTCGCCCCTCCCCCCGCGAGCAGTCTGCTGTCGGTTCTCCGCCGGTCTCCCGGCGGTGCGCTACGCCCCGGGGTGCAGGCCCAGCGCCGAGACCACCTCCCCGACCGTGTGGTAGGTGCGGTCCGGGGGCAGGTCCTCGGCGAGGGCGATCAGCCGGTCCGGGGCGTGCCGCTCCTCCAGGGCGCGCAGCACGGTGCCGCGCTCCGCGGGGAAGGTGGTACGTCCCAGACGCCGGGCGAACTCGAACCGCACGGCCTCCGCCTCGCCACCGGTCCCGGGGGAGGGGATCGGTCCGGTCATCACCGGCGGGTCGTCATCGGCGGCGGGCTCCGGGTCGTGCCACTCCTCCACCCGCGTCGGGTGTCCGGAACGGATCAGGCCCTGGAGTTCGTGCTTCATCTCATCGTCCCTGCGGACGCTCACCCGGTTGCTGCCTCGCTGCATGTCGGTCCCCTTCCTGGCGGGTCCGTCTCACCTCGGGCTGGTCGATGGCCCCGCGGTCTGAGCGATCGTTTCGTCCCCGTTGGGCGGTATCGACCGTTCCGGCCATCCCGCCGTGCCCCTTGCGTACCCGCCCGCGCGGCATCAACACGAGGTTCCGCCAATTGGGCGCGGCTGATGATGGCGGCATGATCGCGGCAGGTTTGGCCGCCGGCCGGAGGGGGACCCGGAGGCCGGCCGAGCGGCCCGCAGGGAGTGAGGAGCGGCGCCGGGCGTGGGAGATCAGGGGCCCGCGCCCGGCGCCGTGGCCCTGTGCGCGCGCGGGGCGCCCGGCCCGGTGTCAGCGGCTGTTAGCGGCGGTGGCCCATGGGTACCCGGCGCGTATGACTGATACATCGGTCCACCCGAGGTCGGGCGGCTGCTGTTCGCCCTCGCGATGCCGGGGCGGGCGGCGGCGCTCGTCCGCCGTCGGGGGCGGCACGACGAGGAGCACCGTCCATGGCTGATCAACCGCTGCTGGCCCGGTACACCGAGGCCCTGGATCTGTTCAGCGAGCGGGTGCACGCGATCACCCCCGACCAGTGGACCGCCCCGACGCCCTGCGCCGAGTGGACCGTACGTGACCTGGTGAACCACCTCGCCGTCGAGCAGATGTGGGTGCCGCCGCTGGTACGGGACGGCTCCAGCCTCGCCGACCAGGGCGAAGCCCTCGAGGGCGATCTGCTGGGCGACGACCCCGTCGCCACCTGGGACGCGGCCGCGGCCGACGCCCGCGCGGCCTTCCTCGAGCCCGGCTCCCTCGACCGGACGGTGGACCTCTCCTTCGGGGAGACCCCGGCCGCGCACTACTGCGCCCAGATGACGGCGGACGCGGCCGTGCACGCGTGGGACCTGGCCCGGGCCATCGGCGCGGACGAGCGGATCCCGAAGCCGCTGGTCGACTTCTCGGTGCGCGAGGTCGCGCCGTACGCCGCCGATCTGGAGGAGAGCGGGCTGTTCGGCCCTCCGGTGGAACCGCCGCCCGGCGCCGACGCGCAGACCAAGCTGCTGGCCCTCCTCGGCCGCGAGGCCTAGCGACGTCCCCCGCGCGGCCTGGCGACGCCCACCGGCCCGGCACGGGGCCCGTGCCGGGCTCGCGGATCCCGGTGACGTCAGCAGCGCGCCGGGGGCCGGTCCCAGTGGCGGTGGTCGGCGATGGCCTCCGTGAAGGCCCGGGTGAACTCCTCGCTCGCCGCACCCGTCGTGGTCTCCGTGACCACCCCGCGGTCCGCGCACACATGGCCGTGGCCCGAGGCGATGTGCAGCCCCTCCGGCTCCAGCGCCGCCAGGATCCCCACCCCCGAGCCCAGCGCGCCGATCGGCTTGCCGTGCCGGTACGCGTCCCGGACGAACCGCATCGCCGTGCTGTCGGACGACACGTCCGGGGTCCCGGCCGGGCCGCCGGGCAGCAGCACCGCGTCGTAGAGCACCGAGGCGACGGTCGGCAGTGCGCGGTCCACCGGACAGTCCTCGCCGTCGCTGCCCCGTACGGTGCCGTCGTGCGAGGCCAGGGCCTCCACCACGGCGCCCTGCGCGGACAGCCCCTCCTTCGCCTGGCCGAGCTGGACGGTGTCCACCCCGTCGGTGACCAGCACCGCGATCAGCCGGGTGCGGATGGAGTGGTCACCGCGCAGATTGTCGAGGCTGAGCGCGGGGGAGGCCAGCGGCTTGTGGTCGTTGCCGCCGGGCTCGGGCATCGGGACCCCGATGCCCTCGGCGACCGTGGTCGCCAGGGCGTAGTCGATATGCGCCAGCTCGCCGACGGTCCGCCGCCGGATCTCCACCGTCGCCACCTTGCCCAGCTCGAAGCGGAAGGCGTCGACGATATGCCGCCGCTCCCACTCGCTCATGCTGTTCCAGAACAGCGCCGCCTGGCTGTAGTGGTCCTTGAAGCTGGCGCTGCGCTTGCGGATCTTGGCGCCGTCGACCCGCTCCGCGTAGTGGGAGAAGGCATAGCCGTCCGGTCCCGCGATGGCCGGGCAGCCGCCGCCCAGCGAGTTGGGGGAGTAGGCGGTACCGGTGTGGATCGCGCTCTGGTGGTAGCCGTCGCGCTGGTTGGTACGGACCGGGGCCACCGGCTGGTTGACCGGCAGCTGCGCGAAGTTGGGACCGCCCAGCCGGATCAGCTGGGTGTCCAGATAGGAGAAGTTGCGGGCCTGGAGCAGCGGGTCGTTGGTGAAGTCGATCCCCGGGACCACATTCGCGGTGTGGAAGGCGACCTGTTCGGTCTCGGCGAAGAAGTTGTGCGGATTGCGGTCCAGCACCATCCGGCCGATCGGCCGTACCGGCACCTGCTCCTCCGGAATGATCTTCGTGGCGTCGAGCAGATCGAAGTCGAAGGTGAACTCGTCCTCCTCCGGCACCAGTTGTACGCCGAGTTCGTACTCCGGGTACTCGCCCGCCTCGATCGCCGTCCAGAGATCGCGCCGGTTGAAGTCCGGGTCCCGGCCCTGGCATTCCTGGGCCTCGTCCCACACCAGCGAGTGCACCCCGAGCTTGGGCTTCCAGTGGAATTTGACGAAGGTGCCCTTGCCGCGCGCGTTGACGAAGCGGAAGGTGTGCACCCCGAACCCCTGCATCATCCGGTAGCTGCGCGGAATCGCCCGGTCCGACATCAGCCACATGATCATGTGCAGGGTCTCGGGCTGGAGCGAGACAAAATCCCAGAGCGTGTCATGGGCGGACGCGCCGGTGGGAATCTCGTTCTGCGGTTCGGGTTTGAGCGCATGTACGAAATCGGGGAATTTGATGCCGTCCTGGATGAAGAAGACCGGCATATTGTTGCCGACCAGGTCGTAATTGCCCTCCGAGGTATAGAACTTGGTCGCGAACCCCCGGACGTCCCGGACGGTATCGGCCGAACCGCGCGGCCCCTGCACGGTCGAGAACCGTACGAAGACCGGGGTGCGCACCGATGGGTCCTGGAGGAAGGCGGCGCGGGTGAACTCCGCACAGGATTCATACGGTTCGAAGTAGCCGTAGGCCCCCGCGCCCCGGGCGTGCACCACCCGCTCCGGGATCCGCTCATGGTCGAAGTGCGTCAGCTTCTCGCGGAAGTGGAAGTCCTCCATCAGCGTGGGGCCGCGTTCACCCGTGGACAGCGAATCGTCGGTGTGGTCGACCGCCACGCCCTGGTCGGTGGTCAGGGGCCCCTCGACGGGGTCGGCGGCCCGGTACGCCTCGCGCTGGCGCTCCTTGCGGTCGTCCGTCATGGTGAGGCCCCCTTCTTCGTGAACTCCTCCACGAACGCCTCGTCGAAGGCATTGAGGTCGTCCGGCCTGCGGCTGGTGATCAGCGTGTTGGGGCCGCTGGTGCAGACGCTGACCTGCTCGTCCACCCACTTCCCGCCCGCGTTGGTGATGTCGGTGCGCAGGCTCGGCCACGAGGTGAGGGTGCGGCCGCGTACGACGTCCGCCTCCACCAGCGTCCAGGGGGCGTGACAGATGGCGGCCACCGGTTTGCCCGCCTCGAAGAAGCCCTTGACGAAGGCCACGGCGTGGTCGTCCAGCCGCAGCAGATCGGGGTTGGCCACCCCGCCGGGCAGGACGAGCGCGTCGTACTCCCCGACCTTCACATCCTTGACCACCCGGTCGACCTCGAAGGTGTCCGCCTTGTCGAGGTGGTGGAAGGCCTGGACGCGGCCCGGCCGGGTGGACACCAGCCGGGGCGTACCCCCGGCGTCCCGCACCGCCTGCCAGGGATCGGTGAGCTCCACCTGCTCGATGCCCTCCGGGGCCACGAGAAAGGCGACCTTCATCGTTGTCACGTCCTTCCCTCGGGTTCCATGCGTCCGGCAGCGGGTAGCCCGCGGGGCAGCGGACGAAACCGGGAATACCGGATGCGTGAGGTCCGTGAGGTGCGCGATCACCGGGCGTGGGACGCGGCGGCGAGGACGGGCCCGGGCCCGTTCACAGGGAGCGATGCGCCGGAGGCGGTCAGCCGCTGGAAGCTCAGCCCGGTGCGCCGCCCGCACCCGGCCGCACCGACCCGCCGCTCGGGTCCAGGGCGCCCGCGAAGAGCGCGGACTCGATGCGCGCATGATCGTGAGGCCATTTTAGGTGGCGCGGAGGGGGGCACGCATGCGGCCACGTGGGCAGGGGCCGCGCCGATCGGCCCGTCATGGGCCCTCCGCCGGAGCCTCCAGCTCCGCCCAGCCGGTCTCCGGCGGGAGCGGCGCCATCCCCGGGTCGGTGCGGAACTCCACCACCACCGGGCCGTCCGCGGCCAGCGCCGCGCGCCACGCCGGGTCCACCTCCCCGGCCTTCTCCACCAGGATTCCGGTCAGCCCGAGGGACTCGGCGAACGCCGCGCAGCGCACCTCGGGGAGGGTGTGCGACGGCCCGCCGTCCGCGGCCCCGCGCTCCCACGGCACCGGGTCGAGGTCCTGATCGCCCCAGACGCCGATGACCAGCCGGGGATCCTCCCAGCTGTCGCGGTACGCGGCCGCCGTGATCAGCTCGGCCAGGCCGTTCATCCGCATCGCGCCGTCCCCGGCCAGCGCCACCACCGGCCGTTCGGGGTGGGCGAACTTCGCCCCGATCGCGTAGGGGACGGCGCAGCCCGCCGCGCCGAGGGTGCCCGACAGCGAGCCGCGCAGTGTGCCGCGCATCCGCAGATGCTGTGCGTACCAGTGGGTGACGGAGCCGGAGTCGCAGGTGACGAGGGTGTCCGGGGGCAGCAACGGATCCAGGCAATGGGCGACATACGCGGGGTTGATGGGGTCGGCGGGCAGCGCCGCGCGGTGGTCGAGCACCCCGCGCCACCGCTGGACGGCCGCGACGATCCCCTCCTGCCAGCCGCGCGACTCCGTAGGGTGCAGCAGGGGCAGCAGCCGCAGCAGGGTCTCCCGGGCGTCGCCGACCAGATTGACCTCGTACGGATAGCGCAGCCCGATCATATGGGGGTCGAGATCGATCTGAACCGCCCGTACGGTGCCGCTTTCGGGCAGGTACTGGCTGTACGGAAAGCTGGAGCCGATGGTCAGCAGGGTGTCGCAGTCCCGCATCAGCTCGTAGGACGGGCGGGTGCCCAGCGGGCCGATCGGCCCGGTCACATAGGGGAGTTCATCGCCGAGCGCGTCCAGTCCGAGCAGCGCCTTGGCCACACCCGCGCCGAGCCGTTCGGCCACCCGCCGGACCTCGGCGCCCGCCCGCGCCGCGCCCTGGCCGATCAGCACGGCCACCCGGTCGCCCGCGTTGAGCACGTCCGCGGCCCGCTCCAGGGCGGCCGCGGACGGCACCGCGGACCAGCCGCCGCGGTCCAGGCTGGAGGGCACCATCGCGGCCGCGTGGCCGGGCGGGGCGTACTCCAGCTCCTGGACATCGGCCGGGACGATCACGGCGGTGGGGGCGCGCCGGGCATAGGCGGTGCGGATCGCCCGGTCCAGCACATTGGGCAGTTGCTCGGGCACGGTCACGGTCTCCAGGAACGCGGAGGCGACGTCCTTGAACAGACCGGGCAGCTCCACCTCCCGCTGGTACGAGCCGCCCATCGCGCTGCGGGGGGCCTGCCCGACCAGCGCCACCACCGGGACGTGGTCCAGCTTGGCGTCGTACAGCCCGCCCAGCAGCCGGACCGCGCCCGCGCCGGAGGGTGCCGCGCACACCCCCAGCCGACCGCTGAACTTGGCGTAGCCGACGGCCTCCAGGGCGGACAGCTCCGCGTGCCGGGACCGGATGAACCGCGGCTCGTCCGCCGTCCGTTCCCAGGCCGCGAGCAGTCCGCCGATGCCCTCACCGGGGCAGCCGAAGACATGGCGCACACCCCACTCACCGAGCCGGGCGAGGAGTCGGTCGGCCACGTTCCCGGTCATGGCCTCAACCCGGCAGCTGCGGCAGCACTTTGGTGCGGTAGAAGTCGAAGAAACCCCGCTGGTCGGGGCCGATCTGGTTGACGTAGACGGTGTCGAAACCGGCCTCGGCGTACGCGGCGAGCGCCTGGGTGTGCGCCTCGGGGTCGTCGCCGCAGGTCACCCGGGCCGCCAGCTGTTCGGGGGTGACGAGCTCGGCGGCCTGCTCGAACAGGGCCGGGGTGGGCAGCAGTTGGGCCAGCTCCCCGGGGAGGCCCAGGTTCGGCCACAGCCGGTGGGCGGTGCGCAGCGTCTCGTAGGGGTCGGTGCCCCAGCACACCTTGAGCCCGCCGCGCACCGGTTTGGAGTTGCCGCTCGCCCCGCTGCCGCGCCGGAACCGCGCCACGTTGTCCTCGTCCGGGGCCATCGTGATGAAGCCGTCGCCGACCCGTCCGGCCAGCTCCGCGGCGGCCGGGCCGGAGGCGGCGATATCGATCGGCACCGGCTCCTCGGGCAGGGTGTACAGCCGGGCGTGCTCCACCGTGTAGTGCTTGCCGTGGTGGCTGACCTCATTGCCGTCCAGGAGCTGGCGCATCACCGAGACGGCTTCCTCCAGCATCTCCAGACGGATCGACGTCTGGGGCCATGGACCGCCCAGCACATGCTCGTTGAGCGCCTCACCGGTGCCCACGCCCAGCCGGAACCGGCCCTCCAGCAGCACCGCGCTGGTCGCCGCGGCCTGGGCGACGACGGCGGGGTGGATACGGAAGGTGGGGCAGGTGACCGCGGTCTGCACGGGCAGGCTGGTGGCCTGGGCGAGCGCGCCGATGACCGACCAGACGAAGGGGCTCTGGCCCTGGGCCCCGGTCCAGGGGTGGTAGTGGTCGGAGATCCACAGGGCGCTGAATCCGGCCTGCTCCGCCATCCGGGCCTGTTCGACGAGTGCGGCGGGTCCATGTTCTTCGGCGGCCAGGAAGTAGCCGTACTCGGTCATAAGCCCTCCTCGAGGCGGGCAGCCGGTGCGACGGAAAGCCGGGGAATGCCGGGAAGAAAACCTGGTTCGGCCTGGTTTGGCGGGGCTCGCGACGGGCAGGCGCACAACTGTGCTTCGGACCGGAGGCACGCCATGGAGCAGCCTGGCTGCGAAAGGCGTGTCGTATCTGGTCGCCGACTCTGTCCGGTTTTGCTCCTTTTGGTGATCCGACCATAGCTCAAGGGAGACACCGGCGCATGACATCCGTACGAGCACGGCCCCGACATCCGCACGACGACGCCCCCGACACCGACGCCGCCTTCCACCGGATCGCCGCCCTCTCCGACGGCCCCGCCAAAGAGGCCCTGCGGGAAGAGGTGGTCCGGGCCTGGATGCCGATGGCCGAACGGCTGGCGCTCCAGTTCCGCAACCGCGGCGAGACGACCGAGGATCTGCGCCAGGTCGCCATGGTGGGCTTGGTCAAGGCGGTCCGGCGGTACGACCCCGACCGGGGTTCAGCCTTCGCGAGCTACGCCGTACCGACCGTGATCGGCGAGGTCAAACGGCACTTCCGCGACCATCTGTGGGGACTGCATGTCCCGCGCCGGGTGCAGGAGCTGCGCAACCGGGTGCGCACCGCCGCCCGGGAGCTGGCCCGTACCCCGGACGACCGGGTCCCCGGCGCCGCCGAGATCGCCGCCCACACCGGGATGAGCGAGGAGGACGTCCGTATCGGCATGGAGGCCCTGGGCAGCTTCTCCACCCTCTCCCTGGACGCCGAACTGCACGGCGCCGACGACGGATACGCGCTGATCGACACCCTCGGGGCGACCGAGCCCTCGTACGAGCGGGTGATCCAGCGCGAATCCGTGCGGCCCCGGCTGCGGGCCCTTCCCGACCGCGAGCGGGAGATCCTTTATCTGCGGTTCTTCTGCGACGAGACCCAGAGCCGGATCGCCGACCGGCTGGGCCTCTCCCAGATGCATGTCTCCCGGCTCATCTCCCGCACCTGCGCCAAGCTGGGTGAAGAGGCCGGAGCCGACGCGGCCTGAGCCCCCGCCCGACTTCGCCCCCGGCGTTCAGGATTCGGGCTTGGGACGCCGCAGCGCCAGCGCGATATGGCGGCCGACCCGGTCCGCCGCCCCCGCCTCCGCCATCGCGAAGGCGCTCCGCCCGCCCGCGCGGAACAGCGTCAGCGCACCCCGGACCGGTTCGGTGGGCGAGGTGCGCAGGGGTATGCACAACAGCGAGGTCACCTCCTCGCGGACCAGCACCGGCGCCCCGGCCGCGTCCTGGCCGAAGGCGTCCGCGTCCGGCGGGGACACCCGCAGCGCCGACACCCCGTCCTCCAGGGCGTCGACCACCAGCGGGCAGTCCGCCGGGTCCTGTTCGGCCAGGGACGCCGTCCTCTCGCCCACCGCCTCCGGCGGGCCGAGCGCCAGCACCCGGCGCGGCGCCCCGGAGGGGTCCTCCGGCGCCAGATCGGCGATCACCCAGTCCGCGAAGCGGCCGTGCAGCACCTCCGCGGCCCGCGCCAGCACCGCCTCCGGACCGCCGTCGGCCGACGCCGCGCCCTCCAGCAGCGCCGCGGTCATGTCGTCGACCAGGTCCAGCAGCTCGGCATGGCGGGTCACCTCCGCCAGGTCCGGCCCCGGCCGGGGCTCCCGCTCCTGCGCACCGCCGGTCCGGGCGGGGACCCCGGGGTGGAAGGCCGCCAGCACCGTGGGATGCGGTTCGCCCGGCGCCCGCAGCTCCGCCAGGGTCACCCGTACCTCCTCGCCCTCCGCGGAGGGCTGTGAGAGCCGCACCGCCAGACTCCGGCCGCCCTCGCCCCGGGCCACCGCCGCCACCTGCGAGCGCAGCGCCGCCTGGCCGTCCCGCCGCAGCGACGACGTCAGCGGGCGCCCGGTGGCGTACCCCGCCCGGGTGTGGAACAGCTGCGCGGCCGCCTCGTTCATCCGCCGTACGACGGCCTCCCGGTCCAGCAGCACCACCGCCACCGGCAGCTGCTGGAACAGCGACCGCAGCAGCTGCTGCTCCCGGGGGTGGGACCGGGCCCCGTCCGGGGCGCGCCCCGCCGGGGTCTGCTCCTCCAGGCGCGGTACCAGTACGTCCACCACGTGCTGAAGCTCGAAAAGAGCGGCGTCCAGGACGGACAGCCGCTCCTGCGCGGGAAGGGCCCGCGCGTTTCTCAGTTCCTCGACCCGTCTGCGGAAGTCTGTGAGCTCCGCGCCGAACTCCTGCGCCCCGGTCATGGCCACACCGTAGCGTGAGGGTCCCCGGTCCACGTCCCCAGCCTGGTTTTCGGCACCTCGCCCAGGGAAGCCGCACCGTAGTGACCGCGGCCCCGTGGCCACGGTCACGTAAGGAGACGAAGGGACGGGCGATGCCGGACCGCAGCCACAGCCGCCCGCCCTGTCAGACCGACGCGCCGTTCCTCGGCCGCGGTCTGGCCGATCTCGCCGAGCAGGCCCTCGCCCTCACCCCCGGCGGATGCGGGGCCGCCGCCACCGCCAGCGCCGCGCCGGACGGGCCCGAGGCCCAGGACGGCGGCCCGGTCACGGCGGCCACCCATCCCGATCTGTCCCCACTGGTCTCGGTGCAGCTGAGCACGGGTGCGGGTCCGATCCCCGAGGCCCAGGACGGCGGGTGTCCGGTCGGCGCCGACGATCTGCTGCGCGACACCCGCTGGCCGCGCTTCCGGGCCCTCGCGCTGGACGCGGGCATCCGGTCCACCGCCACCCTGCCCTTCGCATGCGACGGGCTGAAGGTGACCGTTTCGCTCTACGGGCTGCGCCCCGGGCCCCTGGAGGAGGCCGCCCGCGGCTGCACCGAACTCCTCGGCGATCTGGCCACCGAGAGCCTGGCCCGCGACCGCCTCTACCGCGACGCCCTCGCCCAGGTCGACCAGCTGGACGCGGCGCTGCGCTCCCGCCCGGTGGTCGACCAGGCGTGCGGCATCGTCATGCATGTCCTGGGCTGCGATCCGGACCAGGCGTTCGACCTGCTGCGCCGGACCTCCCAGCGGACCAACCGCAAGCTCACCGAGCTGGCCGGGAGGGTGGTGCGCACCCGGGGCCGCGGGCTGGAGAAGGACCTCATCGCCCTCGGCCGGTCAGCTGCTCCCGGACGCGATCGGCGAGGGTCCGCCCCGGACCAGGACCCTCCGGGCTGAGCGGCGGCGCCACGGCCGTCGTCTCCCCCACCCGCAGCCCCAGGGCCAGCAGTTCCTCGGCGGTGAGCCGTTCCCGCAGCTCGGGGAAGACCAGATCCTCCTCACCGCGGATATGCATGGACACCACGTCCATCAGCCGCCGTACCAGCGGGTCGAACTCCCGGTCCCGGGGGTCCAGCGCGTCCAGCTCGGCCAGCAGCCGTTCGGCCTCGGACAGCTCCTCCATCTCCTCGTCCGCGACCTGGTCGCCGTCCGGCAGGGCGGTGCGTACCGTCGGATACAGATGGGTCTCCTCGGCGACCGAGTGCCGCACCACCTCCACGGTGATCCGCTCCACGAGCCGCCGTCGCTCTCCCGGGTCCCCGGCCGTCCGGTACCCCTCGAAGAGTTCCTGTACCTGACGGTGGTCCGCGGTGAGCAGTTCCACCACATCGCGCGGTTCGGGCATCGCTGTCATGGCGCCCGGGTCCCCCGGCCCGGTCCCGCGAAACGATGCCGGAGATCTGCGAAGGTGGACGGGTCAGCACGGTTTCCGGGGGCAGCCAGGCGGAGGTGTGGACGAATGCAGCGGCAGTGGACCGCACCGGCTCCGGCGGACCGGGACGACGGAGGTCTGCCCGTCCTCCCCGAGCTGGCCGAGCGCTTCGCCGGAGCGGTGGACCGCACCGCCCCGGAGCCGGTCGGCGGCTCGGCCGAGCTGCGCGACGCCGCCTGCGGCTACTGGTCGCGGCGCGGGCTGTGGACCGATCCGGCGCATGTGGTGGTCGCCCCCGGCGCCGAACCGCTGCTGCTCGCCCTGCTGGCCTCGGCCTCCGGCGGCGATGTGCTGCTGCCCCGGCCGTGTGCCGCCTGGTACGCGCCGCTGGTGCGGCTGGTGGACCGGCGCGCCTATCACGCGCCCGTCCCGGCCGAGTGCGGTGGACTGCCCGATCCGTTCGCCCTGCTGGAGACCGTCCGCCGGATCCGCGCCGAGGACGGGCGGCCGCGGCTGCTGCTGCTGTCGGTGGCCGACGACCCGACCGGTACGGTGGCGCCGCCCGAGCTGATGCACGAGGTGTGCGAGGCGGCCGTGGCCGAGGGACTGCTGATCGTCAGCGATGAGACCTGGCGGGACACCCTCCACCATCCGCACGGCACGGTGCTGCTCAGCCCGGCCGAGATGAGCCCCGATCATGTGATCGTGCTCTCCGATCTCGTCGGCGCGTTCACCCCGGCCGGATGGCCCACCGCCATCGCCCGCTTCCCGGCCACCGACCGCGGGGTGGAGCTACGGGCCCGGGTGCTGTCCCTGCTCACCGCCGTACGCTCCGGACTGCCCGCCCCCGTGGCCGCGGCCTCCGGTTACGCCCTGGACGAGCCCCCGCCGGTGCGCGCCCGTACGGCCGCCGCGGCCCGGGCACATGGCGCGGTGGCCGCCGCGGTCTACCGCTCGCTGACCGCCATGGGCGCGCTGTGCCGCCCGCCCCAGGCCGGCCGCCATCTCTACGCCGACCTCGACGAACTGCGCGGGGCGCTGGCCGCCCGGAACATCACCGACTCGGTGGAGCTGGAGCGCGGGCTGAGCGCGCGGATCGGCCGCGCCGTGGCGGGCGGCCACCGCTTCGGCGACCCTCCGCACACGCTGCGGGTCCGGCTGTCCACACTGCCGCTGCTCGGGACGGGCGACGAGGAGCGGCAGCGGGCGCTCGACGCCACCGACCCCCTGGAACTTCCGCATGTGAAGGGGGCGTTGGCTGCCTTCGACACGGCCTTCCGGGCGCTGATCGAGGACGGTGGCTGACGCGCCCGCGGCGGTGCCGTGCGGGCGTCCCACCGAGGGAAGGGAGTCCACGCCATGACCGACCACGCCGAGCAGGCCGAGCCGGAACCGGCCGAGCGGCGCCGCGAGGCGCCCGCCGCCTCCGGTCGCTCCCGTCCGGCCCGGGCCCCGGCGCCGTCCGTGCCGCCGCTGTCCGCGCCGCGCCCGCTCGGCGAGGCGCGCAGCTGGCCGCGGTCGTTCGTCCACCGGCTGACCTCGCCGCTGCCCGGGGTGCGGGCCATCGCCCGGCTGGCCCGCGAGGGGCGGCTGCGGCCGCCCGTCGAGGCGCTCCGTGAGATCTCCGAACTTCCCTTCGCACCCGGTCCGCTGCCGTTGACCGGACCCGGTCAGACCGCGCTCACCTGGGTCGGGCACGCCAGCTGGGTGGTCCGGATCGGCGGGCTCACCGTGCTGACCGACCCGGTCTGGGCGCGCCGGATCCTGGGCACCCCGGCCCGGGTCACCCCGCCCGGGGTCCGCTGGGAGGACCTGCCGCCGGTGGACGCGGTGGTCATCAGCCACAACCACTACGACCATCTGGACGCGCCCACCCTCAAGCGGCTGCCCCGTGACACCCCGCTGTTCGTCCCCGCCGGTCTCGCCGGGTGGTTCCGCACCCGTCGCTTCACCCGGGTGACCGAGCTGGACTGGTGGGAAGCGGCCGAACTCGCCGGTGAGGGCGGCCCGGTCCGGTTCGACTTCGTCCCCGCCCACCACTGGAGCAAGCGCACCCTCACCGACACCTGCCGTTCGCTGTGGGGCGGCTGGGTGCTCACCGGGCCGGACGGACAGCGGGTGTACTTCGCCGGGGACACCGGCTACGGCCACTGGTTCCAGGAGATCGGCCGCCGTTACCCCGGTATCGACCTGGCGCTGTTGCCCATCGGCGCCTACGACCCGCGCTGGATGCTGCGGCCGGTGCACACCGATCCGGAGGAGGCCGTACGGGCGTTCGGGGATCTGGGGGCACGGGCGCTGGTGCCCATGCACTGGTCCACCTTCCTGCTCTCGGCCGAACCGCCGCTGGAACCGCTGCACCGGGTCCGGGCCGCCTGGGAGGCCACCGGCGCTCCGCGCGAGGCGCTGTGGGATCTGCCGATCGGCGGGTCCCGCGTGCTCGAATGAGGGATGTTCAGGTGAATCCGACAAACGGATCATAAGTGGCGATTGGTGCTGGGCCCGCCTAGCTTCCTGTTCATGCGCACACGAAAACTCTGTTGTCTCACGGCCGTCACGGCGGCCGCCCTCGCCCTTGAACTCGCCGCCCTCCCCAGCGCCCAGGCCACCGGGTCGGCGGCGAGCGGCGGCCCCGAACCCCTCCATGTCGTCCGCCCGGGCCAGTCGATCCAGACGGCCCTGCGGACCGCCCGGCCCGGGGACACCATCCGGCTGCTGCCCGGTGTCTACCGGGAGAACGTCCAGCTCGCCACCTCCCGGCTGACCATCCGCGGCGCCGGCCCCCGTACCGTCCTCAGACCCGCGAGGAAGGCGTCGGCCAACGCCTGTGGCAAGGCGGGCCACGGACTGTGCGTCACCGGGACGGCCCAGCGGCCCGTCACCAATGTCCGTATCGAGTCCCTGACGGTCCGGGGCTTCCCCAAGAACGGCATCTGGGCCTCGCACACCGACCGGCTCCAGGTCCGCCGGGTCACCTCCGCCAACAACGGTCAGCAGGGCATCGGCCAGGAGATGTCCACCCGAGGTCTCTTCCTCCGCAATGTGCTGCGCGGCAACCGTGAGTCGGGCATCCACATCGTCAACACCAACACCCATGAGGCCGGTGCCATCAACGCGCGCGGCACCGAGGTGGCGGGCAACCGGCTGAGCGGGAACGGCCTCGGCGTGGTGGTCCGGCGGATGCGGAACCTCACCGTCGAGCAGAACATCATCAGCGGCAACTGCGGCGGCCTCTTCGTCATCGGCGACGAGAACAAGCCCCGCGCCGGTGCGCTGACCCTCCGGCACAACGCGGTGCTGGAGAACAACCGGCTCTGCCCGGCAAGCAACCGGCTCCCGGCCATCCAGGGCGCGGGCATCGTGCTCACCGGATCCCAGGCCAGCACGGTGACGGGCAACCAGGTGTTCAACAACACCGGCCGCACGCCCATGTCGGGCGGCGTGGTGCTGTTCAACAGCTTCGTCGGGGTACCGAACACCAAGAACGCCATCAGCCGCAATGTGCTGAACGGCAACAGACCGGCCGATCTGGCCGACCGGGACAAGGGTCCCGAGAACACCTTCACCGACAACGTCTGCGGGACCTCCGTGCCCGCGGGCCGGTGCTGAGAGGCGGCGTCATGACCACCACGGGGACCACCCCTTCCGCGCCCACCCCGCCGCAGGCCACCCGGCAGCTGCGGGAGATCGCCTTCGGCGCCGCCCGCGCGGCCGCCGTCCGCGCCGCCGCCCGGCTGGGCGTCGCCGACGCCCTGGGGGAGCAGCCCGCCACCGTCGGCGAACTGGCCGCCGCCGTGGACGCCCAGCCCGATCCACTGCGGCGGCTGCTGCGCGCCCTGGCCTGCTGCGGCATCTTCACCGAGACCGAGGACGGCCGCTTCGCCCACACCGCCACCTCCCGGCTGCTGCGCGAGGACGCGCCGCAGAGCCTGCGCTATATCTCCCTGTGGTGCACCGAGCCGTGGACCTGGGAGGCATGGCCGAAGCTCGACGAGGCGGTCCGCTCCGGCGGTGTCATCTTCGACGAGATCTTCGGCAAGGACTTCTTCCGCTATCTCCACGAGGACGCCCCGGAGTCGGCCCGGGTGTTCGACCGGGCGATGACCACCTCCAGCAGGCAGTCCGCCGAGGACGTGGCCGCCTTCCTCGACCTCGAGGGGGTCAAGGAGGTGGTGGACATCGGCGGCGGCCAGGGGCATGTGCTGGCCGGTCTGCTGGAGCGCCATCCGGCGCTGCGCGGCACGCTGCTGGACCTCCCGCCGGTGGTGGCGGGCGCCGACCCCCGGCTGCGGGACGGCGGTGCGCTGGCCGACCGTGCCACGCTGCTGCCCGGCGACTGCCGTCAGGAGGTCCCGGTCCAGGCCGATCTGTACATCATCAAGAACATCCTGGAGTGGAACGACGACAGCACCCGCCGCACCCTCGCCAACGTGGTCAAGGCCGCGCGGCCGGGCGCCCGGGTCGTGGTCATCGAGAACCTCGTCGACAACAGCCCCGCCTCCTTCACCACGGCGATGGATCTGTTCCTGCTGATGAACGTGGGCGGCCGCAAGCACTCCACGGAGAGCATGTCGGAGCGGATGGCCGCCGCCGGGCTCATCGTCACCGACATCAGCCCGGTCAACGGCTATCTGCACGCCTTCGACAGCAGGGTGGCGGGCTGAGCCCGCCGCCCGTCGGCACACCGGGAGGCCCGTCGGCACACCGGGAGGGTGCCCGCGCCGTGGACAACGGCGCGGGCACCCTGATGTGGTGCGGGGCTCGGCGCTCAGGACCACCGGTAGGTGGTGAGATGGGCGAACGCGACCACATTCGCGGTGTAGTCCTTGACGTTGTGGTCGTAGGCGCCGCCACAAGTGATCAGGCGCAGCTGGGCGTTGGGGGTGTCCCCGTAGACCTTCTGGTCCGGGAAGTCGTTCTTCTTGAACGTCTTGATCTTGTCGACGGTGAAGGTCGCGACGATCCCGTCGGCACGGGTGATGTCCACCTTGCCGCCCACTTTGAGCGAGCTGAGCGTGTAGAAGACGGCGGGGCCGATCTTGGTGTCCACATGTCCCGCCACGATGGCGTTGCCGCGCTCCCCGGGGGCGGGGCCGTCCTTGTACCAGCCGACCAGGTTGTTGTCGGTGTCGGGCGGCGGGATCAGGGTGCCCTTGGCGTCCAGCGACAGCTCGGTGAACGGCGCGCTCACCCCGATCGAGGGGATGTCCAGATGGGTCGCGGGGGAGCGGGGGAGCGCGGGGCCGGGCCGGGACTGCGGGGCGGCCGTCGGCTCCTCGGAGGGTTCCTGCCGCGGCATCGGCGGCGGCGCGGTGTCCGGGGCCGCGGGGCGGCTCGCCGGGGCGGCGGTGGCGGACCCGGCCGCCGGGGTGTTCTGGGACGCGGCGTCGACGGAGTTGTAGATCAGGAAGACACCGATGAGGGCCGAGGCCGCGGCCCACCGGAGCACGCGGGTGTTGCCGTCGGCGCCGCCCTGCTTGCCCTGCTTGCTCATGGAGGTGTGTGCCTTTCTCGCAAGCTCCGTAGCGCTGCCGTGGCACCACCGCTGGGCGGAGGTGCCACGGCAGCACGGATTACGAAAGGATCAGGCTCAGATCGCGGTACCGGCAGGCTTACGGCGACGCAGGGCGTAGGCGCCGGCGCCGAGGCCACCGAGGAGCAGAACGGAGCCCGCGGCCATGCCGCCACCCGTGGAGGCCATACCGCCACCGCCGGTGTGGACGCCGCCCTTCGGCTTCTCGTGCTTCCAGTCGCCGCCCTCCCAGTCGCCCTTCTTGCCGGACCACTCGTGGCCCTCGTCCTTGCCTTCCTTGCCGGACCACTCGTGGCCCTCGTCCTTGCCTTCCTTGCTCTCCTTGCCGGACCAGCCGCCCTCGTCCTTGCCCTCCTCCTTGCCCTCCTCCTCGTGGTGCTTGCGGTCCTTCCAGGAGTCGCCGCCCCGGCCGCCTTCGTCCTCGGAGGACTCCTGGCTGCTCGAGTACCCACCGTGACCGCCCGGGTCCGAGACGTCGGCGGCGAACGCGGCGGCAGCAGGGGCGCCCAGGGTCAGGGTGGCGGCAATCGCCGCCCCGGTGAAGAGTGCGCGAGTAGATCGCATGAGTCATTCCTTCCGGCGCCTGCGCGATGACTGACTATTTGCCAGACAAAGGGATCGCGTAGGCGTCTTACCCACCGTCAGCGACGCGGGGCCTCACTGCCACCTGACGCGGCCTACAATCTGGTCGGCGTTAAGCCCTCCGAGTGGAGATAAGCGCAATGATCACTCGTTCGCCGCGCGAATGGGCTGATGCCGCGTCACCTTCTCGGCCGATATCGCTCCGATAAGCGCAGCGCGGGTGTCGCGGCACGGAAATCCGGGGGCGGCGAGGGAATTCCGGGGAGGGCGGGTGCGCGAACTCGTAGGGCCCGGGGGCCTTGTACGCGAAAGCCCATGGAATTCCCTTACGGGCGCGACCGGTTGGCAGGGAATTCCGTACCCCGGGCGAAGGGCCCCGCAGACCAGTGCGCCGAGCCCCGCCCAGGGCTCGGCGTACCTCGGTATTCCCTTCCGGTCCGGTCACTTCCGGGGCGGGCCGCTCCGGTCCCGTTCCCAGCGGTAGAACTCGCGGGCCATCGCGTCCTTCGGCTCCCGCCAGGTCGCGGGGTCGTACGCCTGGACGTACGCGGCGAGCCGGTCGCTGATGTCGCGGAACTCCGGATGGCCGGCCAGCCGCGCGACCTCGGGTCCCGGCGGCTGGTCGGCCTCTATCAGGTGCAGGTACACATCGCCGAACTGGAACAGGCTGCGGCCGCTGACCCCTATCAGGTGCGGCAGTTCACCGCGGTCCGACTCCTCGAAGACCGAGGCTATGTCCGGGGCCGCGTCCTCCTTCATCCGGGCGACGATCAGGGATCGGTACATGGCTCACGCACCCACCCGCGCGCGGGCGCGCTGCTCGATCTTGTCCCGGATCAGCTCCATCTGGATCTTCGAGTTGCGGTTGATGTGCTCCGTCATCCCGGCGTCGTCGACCGGGGCGTCGGGCTTCATCTCGAAGTCCTGGGTCCAGCGCATCCGGGTGCCGTCGGGCTCCTCGTCGTACTCCCAGCGGATGTTCATGAACGCGAAGGGACCGGTCTCGACCCGGCGCGCCCAGACGGTCCGCACATCGCGGGCCGTCTCCCGCTCGGAGACCCAGCTCCAGATCTTGCCGTTCTCGTCGGGGTGCATGGTCAGCCGGAAGGTGGTGGTGTCACCGCTGCGCTGGAGCACCTCCACCGAGGCGTACTCGCTGAACAGCTGCGGCCAGTTCTCCAGATCGTTGGTCATCTCCCAGACCAGGTCCAGCGGAGCCGCGATCACGATCTCGTTGTCGGTGTGGGCGGCCATCTCATGCTCCCGTGGTGAGTGAGGTGTTGATGACGTCGAGGAAGTCACCGGGGGTCTTGGAGCTCTCGGCACCCGGTTCGATCGGGATGCCGTAGCGGTTCTCCAGCTCGCCGACGATGGCGAGCAGACCGAGCGAGTCCAGCCCGTAGTCCTCGAACGTGGCGTCCGGGCGGGTCTGGAGCTGCTGGGGATCGACGGTGAGTCCGGCGCAGCTCTTCATGAGCGCCGCCAGTTCGCCGTAGGACAGTTGAGTGGGCATCAGTTATCTCCTTCCGGGCCGCGGAGCACGAGCGCCGCGTTGCAACCCATGAGCCCTCGGCTCAGCACCAGCGCCGTCCGCGGTTCGGCGGAACGGGAGGTGCGGGTGACGAGGTCGAGGTCATGGCAGACGTCGGTGACGTACGGGGTGGGCGGGACCACGCGGTGCTCCATGGCCAGTACCGCGGCCGCCACGTCCAGGGCCGGGGCCGCGCAGTACGCGCGGCCGAAGCCGGTCTTGGGGGCGGTCACCGGGACCCGGCGGCCGTGGGCGCCCAGCGCGTCGGTGAGGGCGAGCGCCTCGGCGCGGTCCGCCGCCGGGGTGCCGAGGGCGTCCGCGAACACCACGTCGACCTCCTCCGGCGCGCAGTCCGCGTCGGCCAGGGCGACCCGGATGGCCTGGGCGAGCCCCTCCCGGGAGCGTTCCCACTGGGACGGTCCGGTGAAGGTGGCGGCATGGCCGAGGATCCGGCCGCGGATCCGCGCGCCGCGGCGCAGCGCCGCGCCCTCCTCCTCGACCACCAGCATCGCCCCGCCCTCGCCGGGGGCGAATCCGCGGGCGTCCTCGGTGAACGGCAGGTAGGCCCGGCCCGGTTCACGGGCCAGGCTCATCTCCTCGTAGCCGAGCTGGCAGACGATCGAGTAGGGGGCGAGCGGCGCCTCGGCGGCGCCCACCACCATCGCGTCGGCGCCGTGCCGGATGGACCGGCAGGCGTGCGCGATGGCGTCCAGACCGCCCGCCTCGTCGTTGGCCACCACCCCGCAGGGCCCCTTGAAGCCGCCGCGGATGGAGATCTGGCCGGTGCTGGCCGCGTAGAACCAGGCGATCGACTGGTACGGGCCCACATACCGCGGGCCCTTGCCCCACAGCTGCTGGAGCTCGCGCTGGCCGAACTCACCGCCGCCGGAGCCCGCCGCCGTCACCACGCCCACCGCGAACGGCGACATCTCCCGGGACGGCAGCAGGGCGTCCTCCACCGCCAGATCGGCCGCCGTCATCGCGAAGTGCGAGAAGCGGTCGGTCTGGACGAGATAGCGCTCCTCGACCATCGCGCCCGGTTCGAACCCGCGGACCTGGCCCGCGACCCGCAGCGGGAAGTGTTCGCAGCCCTCCCGGGAGAGCTCGTCCAGGAAGGTCATGCCCTCCCGTACGGCCTTCCAGTAGGCGTCGGTGCCCACGCCGTTCGGCGCCACGATGCCCAGGCCGGTGATGACCGCGCCCCGGCCGTGTCCGCTCGCCGGGGCCCTCATGACGCACCCCCGTGGCTGAGGACCACGGCCGACTGGAAGCCGCCGAACCCGCTGCCCACCGAGAGCACATGGCGCAGCGGCAGCGAACGGGCGGTCCGCGGTACGTAGTCGAGGTCGCACTCGGGGTCGGGGTTCTCGTAGTTCGCGGTCGGCGGCACCACCCCGTGCGCCAGCGCCAGGGTGCAGGCCACCACCTCGATCGCCCCGATGGCGCCGAGGGAGTGCCCGACCATGGACTTGATGGAGCTCATCGGGGTGCGGTAGGCGTGCTCGCCCAGCGAGCGCTTGACCGCCGCGGTCTCATGGCGGTCGTTCTGCTGGGTGCCGGAACCGTGTGCGTTGACGTAGTCGATCTCGGAACTGTCGATACGCGCGTGTCCCAGCGCGTGGTCGATGGCCTCGGACATCTCCAGGCCCTCCCGTGTCAGACCGGTCATGTGATAGGCGTTGCCGTAGGTGGCGAACCCTCTTATCTCGCAGTAGATCCGGGCCCCGCGGGCGCGCGCGTGCTCCAGCTCCTCCAGGACCAGGACGGCGGCGCCCTCGCCCAGGACGAAGCCGTCGCGGCGGGCGTCGAACGGCCGCGAGGCGTGCTCCGGGTCGTCGTTGTTGGCCGAGGTGGCCTTGATGGCATCGAAACAGGCCACGGTGATCGGGGAGATCGGTGAGTCCGCCGCGCCCGCGAGACACACATCGGCCCGGTTCTCCTCGATCGCCTGGAACCCGTAGCCGATGGCGTCGAGACCCGAGGTGCAGCCGGTGGAGACGGTCTGCACCGGGCCCTGGGCGCCGATCAGCTCCGCGACACCGGAGGCCAGCGCGCTCGGCGCGAACGCCCGGTGCAGATGCGGACCGGCCCGCCGGTGGTCCACGTCCCAGTGCTCGCCCCCGCTGCTGACCTTGACGTAGTCGTGCTCCAGCCGGGTGGTGCCGCCGACCGCGGTGCCCAGCGACACCGCGGTGCGCCAGCTCTCCGGCTGCGGGGACAGCCCGGCGTCCCGGGTGGCCTCCATCGACGCCGCGAGCGCGAACTGCACATACCGGTCGGAGCGTTCGATCTGCTCCGGGTCCAGTCCGGCGGCCACCGGATCGAAGTCGCACTCGGCCGCGATCCGCGAGCGGAACCCCGCCGCGTCGAAGAGCGTGATCGCGCGCGTCGCCGTACGCCCGGCGGTGAGCATGTCCCAGAAGGCCGGGACGCCCACACCCCCCGGTGCGACCACGCCGAGCCCGGTGACCGCCACCCGTCGCGTCACGACGACGCCTCTGCCGGTTCGGTCTCCTCCGTGTCCACATGCCCGAGCTCGGGGCGCGGGGCCAGCGGACCGAGGTGGAAGACCATCCGGGCCTCGGTGCGCCCCACATTGCGGAAGCGGTGGCGCATCTCGCGGGGGATCAGCAGACCCTGGTCGGGCCGGAGCACGTGGGCGGCCCCGTCCAGATCCACCTCCAGATCGCCGCACACGACGAACACGAACTCCTCGGAGTACGGGTGGTAGTGCTCACCGATGCGTTCACCGGGCCCCAGGAGGGCCAGGCCCATGAAGCCGCTCGTGGCGCCCACCGTGCTCGGGGTGAGCATGGCGCGCAGATCGCCGCCGCGCCGCCGGTTGTGTGCGACGTCGGCGAGGTCGACGATGTGGGGGGACTGCGTGGTCATGATCGGTTGCCTTCCGGACGTGGGGACGTGGGGGACGCGGGACGTGGCGGAGCTCAGTAGTCCGCCGCCCGGCGGTCGGTGACCGGATCCATGTCGCAGTCGGCCAGGAAACGCCGCAGCCCCTCCTCGTCCGACAGCTCCCGGCCCGGACCGACCTCGACCAGCCGACTGAGCATGGCCGCGGCGCGCTTGCCGCTGACACCGGCGAAGAGCGCGGGGGCCTGGTCCAGCGAACCGACCACATCCACCAGCCGGACGACGGTGTCCACGTGGTGAAAGATCGTGCTGGCCACCAGGGCCGGTGCGCCCTTCCTGGCCCCGCCGTTCCCGCCGGCCGCCCCCGCGCGGCTGATGGCCAGCTCGTCCTGGCGGGCCAGCAGCCGGGAGACCGCCATCCCGCAGCCCTCCTTGACCGGGTAGAGCAGGGCATGACGCCGTATGCCGGCGGACGAGTGTCCGGCGCCCTTCACCGACAGGTGGTGCACGGCCGTCAGCGCCGCCCGCATGAAGAACTCCCGCGCCGAATCCGGATCGTCCAGGTCGCGGGCCTCCTCCAGATACGGGTTGATGGCCTCCTCGACCGCCCGGATCTCCGGCTGCCGGGAGACATGGCGCAGCGCCGCCATCAGATCGCCCTGGACCTCCACGGCGCGCACCACCCGATTGCCACTCATGAACAGCGAGGTGCGGCACAGCCGGGTGGTGTCGTCCACCCGCGACTCGGGCGAGGCGTAGTTCGCCAGGATCGCGGCGACGTCCTTCTCCTTGCCGGGCTTGACGGTGAAGGTCAGGGCGTGCCGGATCACCCCGTCGCCCACCCGCGGGGCGGGCTGGAGGCGGCCCTTGCCCGCCCTGCCCGTGCCGTGGTCGGTCTCGCGCAGGATGCCGAACCGCAGCGACCGGGTGTCCTTCACACAGCCGTGCATCGGCTTGACCATCTCGCGGTGGGCCGCGCTGTCCACCCAGGCCAGGAAGGGCGGAGCGCTTTCCCACTCACTGGTGATCAGCCACTTGGAGGGGTCCTCGATCGACTGGCACAGCTGGTCGCTCAGATGGCCCGGGACCGAGGCCACCTGCTTGCACAGCTCGTCATAGGCACGCAGAAAACGGTCCTCGGCACCGCTGCGCACATCCAGCAGCAGCACCACGCGCAGCCGGGAGTCGGTCAGCGCCGACTGCGTGGTCATGGATGGTGTCGTGGTGGTCTGTGGAGCCTGGGGCAGGGTGCTCATGTTCCACTCCTCCTTGGGGGCTTGCGACCGTCCTTGGATGCGCCGCCCGCAAGGACGATCGTGGAGCGCGCCCACGTATGGCGCGAGATTTGTGAGCCATCTGAGCGAAGGCCGGACCGGGCCGTGTGCCGCGGCCCGCGAACGGTCTGTCGCCCCCACCGGAAGCTGGTCGGGGCCGGAGCGTTTCCGCCGGTCGAGGCCGCCGGGCGGCGCTGCCCCGGCCCCGGGGCACGACCGTCCGCCGGGCCGTCAACGACCCGGAGGGATGGAGAAGTTGGGCGGTGCCGCCGCCACCGTGCGGTCCGTCAGCCCGCCGGTTCCCGCTCGGCCTCGCGCCGCCCCCGGACACGGCGCCAGAGCGCGGGGGCGGTGCTGACGACCACCGTCAGCAGCACCGCGGCCGCCACCCCTTCCCATGGCCTCTCGAACAGGGATCCGCCCAGGATGCCGATCAGCTGGTACGTGGCGGCCCACGCCAGCGCCGCGGGACCGGCGCCCCGCGCGAACCTCCGCATCGGCATGCCCGACAGCAGGCACGCCAGCATCACCGGGATCCGGCCCGCCGGAACCAGCCGGGACAGCACCAGCACCGCCACCCCGTGCTCGTCCAGCCTCGCCTCCGCCTGGGCGAGCCGCTCGGGGGCCGCGTTGTCATGGATCCGGGCGAGCCAGCGGGAGCCGCCCCGGGAGCGCACCCCGCGCCGCCCAAGCCAGTACAGACAGATATCCCCGAGGAAGGCGGCGAAGGCCGCCACCAGGAAGACGAACAGCAGGGAGAACGGGGAGCTCTGGTGCACGGCCACCACCGCCGCCGAACTCACCACCGCCCCCGTCGGCACCACCGGCACCAGCGCCCCGAACACCACCAGCAGAAACAGCGACGGATAGCCCACCGCCTGCTGCGTCGACTCCGGCGGCACGCTCCGCGCCAGCTCGCCCAGCTCGTCCAGCATCCGAGAGATCACCGGGATCACCTGGCGGACGCCAGCCGGACGCACTCCCCGTGCCCCAGCAGATGCACCGCCGCACCGGGCGCCAGCCGACCGGCGTGGCGCAGGAAGTCGTCCCCCGGCGCGTGGAACTCATGCGGCCGGACCGCGTCCAGACCGATCGGCCAGAAGGTGCCGTAGTGCACCGGCACCGCACTGCGCGCCCCCAGCCGGACGAGCGCCTGGGCCGCGCGGTGCGCGTCGAGATGGCCATGGCCGAGGTACGGGCCCCAGCCGCCCACCGGCAGCAGCGCCACATCGCACGGGCCCACCGCCTCGGCCATCCGGTCGAACAGCCCGGTGTCACCCGCGAAGTACGTCGTGGCCTCACCGTGCAGGACGTAGCCGAGGGCGGGCACCCGGCTGGGGCCGTACGGCAGCCGCCGGCCGTCGTGGGCGGCGGGTACGGCGCGGATCCGGACCTCGCCGACCGCGCACTCCTCGCCCGGCCGCACCTCGGTGACCCGCAACTCCCGCGCCGCGGCCACCCGCCGCAGCCCCGGCACCGCCCGCCCCGCGCCGTACGGGACGACCAGCCGGGTACCGGGCCGCAGCCGGGCCAGCGAGCCCGGATGCAGATGGTCGGCGTGCAGATGCGACACCAGCGCCACATCGGCGACCGCGGCGTCCGGCGGCGGTACGGGCCCCCGGCGGCGCCGCAGATGGGCCAGCCGCCGTACGAGGAGGGGGTCGGTGAGCACACGGACGCCCGAGTCCCGCACGGTCACGGTGGCATGCCCCCACCAAGTGATCTCGACCGACACGCCACCCCTCCCGTCGTCGCTGGACGCCCTTCGATCCTCTCACCCCGGCGGGCCGTCACCGCCCCGGCCCGGGGCGATAAATCCCGTGGACCGGTGTCCGCCCCCGCGACACCATGACCGCCGTGACCGTCATCCCTGAACTCCACCGCCGCGCCGTCGTCGCCGACGCCCACAATGACCTGCTGATCGCCGTGACCGCCCGGCCGCCGGGCCGCTGGGCGGGGTTCTTCCGGGAGCGCTGGCTGCCCCAGCTGCGCGACGGCGGAGTGGACCTCCAGGTGCTGCCGGTCTTCATCGACGACCGGTTCCGCCCCGAGGGCGCGTTGCGCGAAACGCTCCGGATGATCGAGTGCGCCCACACCCTGGCCGAGGGCAACGCCGACGAGGTGGCGCTGTGCCTGGACGGCGACGACATCGACGCCGCGCTCGCCGGCGGCCGGATCGCGCTGGTGCTCGCCCTGGAGAGCGCGCCCGGTCTGGACGCCGATGTGGAACTGCTCCCGACCCTGCACCGGCTCGGGGTGCGGATCGCCTCGCTCGCCCACTGGGGCCGTACCGCGCTGGCCGACGGCAGCGGTGAGGACGCCACCGGCAGTCGGCTCACCGAGGCCGGGGTCGAGGCGCTGCGCGAGATGGAACGGCTGGGCATCCTCTTCGACGTCTCCCACCTCGGCGCCTCCGGGGTGGCCCACGTACTGGAGCTGGCCACCCGGCCGGTCATGGCCACCCACTCCTCCGCCCGTGCGCTGCTGGACCACCACCGCAACCTCACCGACGCACAGCTGCGCGGTGTCGCCGCGACCGGCGGCACCATATGCGTCAACGTCCTCGGCGAGTTCGTCGCCGCCGATCAGGCGAGCCGCACCGTGGACCGGGTGGCCGAGCACATCATGTACATCGCGGACCTCGTCGGCCCCGACCACGTGGGCCTGGGGCCGGACTTCATCCAGGAGATCGCCGACGACACCATGCCGCCGTGCTGCGAGGACCGCGACTACACCGAGATGCTGGTCCCGGGGCTCGAGGGACCGCGCGGGCTGCCACTGGTGACCGAGGCGCTGCTGAAACGGGGGTTCCCGCAGGCCGCGATCGAGAAGGTGCTCGGCGGAAACGTCCTGGAGCTGTTCCGCCGGCAGCTGGGCCGACCCGCCTGACATGGCCCGCGCCCACCGGGGCAGATGGCTGGCAGCGCGGGCCCTGTGGTCCGGCCCGCGCGGCGCACGGCACGGACGGGGGCACACGGCTCATGGCACACACCGACAGCACACACCAGCCACACCAGGACGGCGGCCGGGGCCGGACCGGATGGTGGCCGGCGCTGCGCCGGACCCCCGTCACGGCCTGGAACGAGGACCTCACCGACTGGGCGGCGGCGCTGACCTACTACGCGGTGCTGGCCCTGTTCCCGGTGATGCTGATGATGCTCTCGGTGCTCGGGCTGTCGATGCCCACCTCGACCCCCGAGGTCATCGACCGCCTCACCCAGGCCGCCCCACCGGAATCCCGCCTCCTGCTGCGCACCGCGCTGCGCGAGACCGCGCGCCAGCCGTCCGCCGCCTGGCTGCTGGTGGTCCTCGGCGGTCTCGGCGGGCTGTGGTCCGGCTCCAGCTATCTGGCCGTCTTCCGGCGCGCCCTGCACGCGATGCACCGGGAGAGCGCCCACCGGCCGGTCTGGCGGACCGCTCCCCGGATCCTGCTCACCGCCGTCGCCGTCATCGTCCTGCTGCTGGCCAGCACCGCCACCCTGATGCTGACCGGCGGTCTGGCCCGTCGGCTGGGCGAGGTGTGGGGCCTGGGCGGCGCACCGCTCACCGCGTGGGCGGCGCTGCGCTGGCCGGTGCTGGTGGCCATGGCCATCGCCCTGATCCTGGTGCTCTACCGCTCCGGCCCGGCCCGCTCCCGTCCCGTACGCCGGATGGCCCCCGGCGGAGCGCTGGCCGTCGTCCTGCTGCTGGCCGTCTCCCTCGGCTTCAGCGCGTACGCCTCCCACGTCCCCACCTACCACCGGCTCTACGGGCCGCTGGCGGGCATGGTGGTGTTCCTGATGTGGCTGTGGCTGTCCAATCTGGCCCTGCTGCTCGGCGCCCAGTTCAACGCCGAGCTCAACAGGAATCCGGAACCGGACACATGTCCCGCCGATCGTCGGGCAGAAGGCGAAGAAGCCACCCGGTGGCTCCCCCGCACCTCGGGGGACCCCGCATCCGCACCGCACCCGGAGGCGGACGGAACCGGAGTTGGGAGGTAGGAACATGTCGGCTGCGCATGAGCTGACCGAGGCAGTCACCACCGTCAGCGCCGATCTGACGACCGGCCCCGACGCCGCCGTCCGCGCACGGCGCGTGGCCCGCGGCTTCCTCGGAACCGCGGCCCTGGGCGGGGCGTCCGAGATGGGTGACGCCGTGGAACTGGTGGTGTCCGAGCTGGTGACCAATGTGGTCCGCCACACGGACGACCGAGTGTGCCGCATAGAACTGAAGGACGTCGGCGACGGCCTGGAGATCGCGGTCACCGACAGCGACCCCCGTCTGCCACGATGGCGCTCCCCCGACCTCTCCGGAGGTGGCGGCTTCGGCTGGCCCCTGGTCCACCGTCTGGCGGCCTCGGTCCGCGTCTCCACCCACGCCACCGGCAAGACGGTCCACGCCCTGCTGACCCCGGGCCTGGTGCCCGCGTAGGAGCGCCCGCGCTCAGCCCGTCGGCCTGCCGTCCACGAAGAGGCTCTGCGTGCTCCGGCCGATCGGCCCCGCCGTGTCATGGAGAGTGGCGTCGGCCATACCGAGGCCGTCGGGGCTGATCGTGGTCGCGGCGTCGAGACAGACCCATTCGCCCGCCGGATGGCGGTGGAGGAAGACCGTCAGATCGGGGTTGATGAAGACGTGGGTGGCGAAGTCGAGGACGTTGCTGACGCCGTTGACGGAGTCGGCCGCGGTGAGGACGCGGTCGAGGGGGGTGATCTTCTCGCCCGCGACCAGCGGCACCCGCATCCGCATCCAGCAGGTGCCCGGACCCCGGCTGACGAAGGAGCCCTGGGTGAAGCGGCATTCCATGGCCGTGTGGTAGCCGGTGTCCCAGGGGACCGGGAAGAAGGGCTCGGCGCTCGCGGTCTCCGGGCCGGGGAGGGCGGAGGGCGTGGTCACCTCGGGGGCCACGCCCGGGACGGTACGGATGCGCAGGGCACGGGCGCGCATCACCGCGTCGGCGCCGTCGGGGGCCAGCGACGCCTCGACCAGCTCCAGACTGCGGCCCTCCTTGAGGACGCGGGTGGTCACGGTCAGCGGGCGCAGCGGGACCGGGCGCAGGATCTCGAAGGTGATACGGCTGAGGCGCATGTCCTCGCGGGAGCCCGGGCGGAGCTGGACCGCGCGGCCCAACAGGGCGGCGGGCGGGCCCGCGTGCTGGCTGTCGGGGTTCCAGGGGCCCCGGGTGAAGGGCGTGGGAACAAAGCGCTCCTCCGCGACTTGTTCGAAGAACGCCCCGGCGTCGCTGTCAGCCATGGCCACGGTTTCGGCTCCCCTCTCGCCCAATGGGTCTTACACGTTACCGACCGGTAGGTTGGCTGTCACCCCTCGAACCCCCTCGTACCCCCGGCCCCTCGTCCCCGAGGGCCAGCGGCCCTGCCCGGAGCGCGCGTCCGCGCCCAGGGCAGGGCCGTTCGGTGCGGGTCAGGCCCCCTGGACCTGGTACGGCTCCAGCGTCATCCAGCCGTTGCCCCGGGCCCCGTCACGGCGGCCGGCGGCGTCCTTGGCCAGGGTGTACCAGGACTCGACGTAGTCCGGGTCATCCGTCCACCAGTCGTCCGGGATGGCGTCCAGGACCGCGTTCACCAGGGGGATGTAGGAGCCCTGGTCGGTGATGGTGAGCAGCACTCCGGCGATGGCCTTGGCGAGGTCCCGGTAGTTGGTGCTGCCGTCCTCCTCCATCATCACCGCGTCGGCCAGGTCGTACTTGTAGTTGGACCAGTTCACCAGGATCTGGTTCGGGTGGTAGACCTTGCCGTCCTCGTCCAGGTACGGCATCTCCACCGGGTCGACCCGGACCTTGCCGTCCTGGCCGAAGCCGGTCACCAGGGTGTAGATCTCGGCGTCGCCCTTGACCCAGGGCTCCTCGTCGTCCGAGAGCTCCACATCGGTGATCCGGGTGGCGGCGAAGCCCTCGCCCGCCGCCGAGGTGTCCGCGTGCGGAGTGGCGAGGCCACGTGCCGTGAACTCCGCGCGCAGTACGCGCATTCCGGCCGCCAGCGCCTTGGACTCGTCGATGTCGAGGACGTAGACGGGCCGGTCGGGCGCCTTACGGGCGTCCAGGGTGTGCGCCACGCCCTGGCTGTCGTACGCGGTGACCTTTCCGGTCCGGTCGTCGTTCGAGGCCACGGCGATCAGCGGGGCCGTACCGGCCTCGAGGTCGTCGCGCATGGAGGAGTCGCCGAGCCGCAGCCGCAGCAGGGAACCGGTGTCGGCACCGAGCCCCTTGGCTGCGGCGATCTTCCGGTCGGCGTCGGCCAGTGAGGAGGTGAGGCGTTTCCCGTTCGGCGCCGCGGTCCGTCCGGACAGCGCCTGGAGGTCCACCTCTTCACCGCCCAGTACCGCCTTGCGCAGCTGGCCGCGCCAGGTGGCGTCGCCGAGCGAGGCGGCGAGGGTACGGGCCGTACTGTCCTCGATCCTGCCCACCGCCGACGTTCCGGCGGTGCCGGACGAGGGCGGGGGGCTCGGTGCCGCCACCGCCGCGGGGGCGATGGTGGCACAGGTGGCGAGCAGCGCGGCGCCCGCCAGTACGGTGCGCCGGACCCGCTTGTCGCGCGGAATACGTGGATTGCGTGAAGTCTGTCTACCGCTCACGGCATGCTCCTGTGGGGGAGTTGAGGATGAGAATGCGGGGTAGATCTACGCGAGTAACTACTCGCGGGTAGAGAATGCGCCGGTTGTGGCCGCCCGCACAAGGCTCGGACCCCCAACTCCCCCTACTACGAGGGAAAACCCTCAACTGCGCAGCGGTCCCTCACAGCTGAAGGGCGAGGTGCCCGCCGTGCCGTCGGACCAGATCTCCACCGTGCCGAAGGAGCAGTTCATATCGGCGAAGTTGTTCCCGCCCGACCGGCTGCGCTCCAGGAGGAAGTAGTCCACGGTCTCGGACATGTCCCGGAACACCCGGTCCGGGTCGCGGGAGTCGGCCAGCCGTGAGGTGATCCGGCCGGTGCACACGTACCGCGCCCGCCCGGCCCGGCCCTTGGCCCGCCGCTTCTCGCACCGCGGGGTGTTCTGGGTGGCGGCGGCGAAGGCGTCCCGGACCTCGGCCGCGGTGGCGAAGCGCAGGGAACCGACCGGCTCGTAGCGGGTGTCCGGTACGAACAGGTCGTCGACCTTGGCGATCTGCTCGTCGAGGAAGGTGTCGTACGCCCGCTGGAGCCCGGCGTCCGAGCCCATGCGGGTGCGCCAGGCGTCGAACCCCGGCGGGTCGTCGGCGCGCAGATACCCGTACATCTCGTGCAGCAGCGCCGGGCGCTCCCGCCACAGGAACTCGAAGAACGTGCCCGCGTAGTTGTAGAAGCGGAAGCCGTCGCCGTCGTACGTGGCGTGCAGCAGCTGGTCGACGGTCATCCGGGGGCCGCCGCCCGCGGTGTCCGCGATGATGCCGCGCACCAGTGACTTGCGCACCAGCACCCCGTCGTCGCGGGTGGCGCCGTCGAAGAACTCGGCGGTGCCCTCGTCCATGGCGGTGGTGCGGTCGTTCGCGTACCAGGGGCCCTCGCCGAAGTAACCGGGCACCGCGTAGCGGCCGTTGAGGTAGTGGGTGTACTCGTGCCGGAACAGCTCCTCGAGGGAGAGGGAGGAGTCCTGGGGGACCCGGCGCTGATAGGTGTAGAAGGTGGCGCCGCGCTCGATGTAGATCCCGCCGTTGTCGGTGGACAGCCCGGTGAGGATCGGCTGATAGGTCTCGTAGTCGGCGCGGGAGGCGTACAGCACGGTGGTGAGTGTGGTGTTGGTGTCGCCCGTCAGCGGCTCCTCGGTGCCGACCACCCGGTGGAACTGCGTCTTGACCTGCTTGCTCGCGTAGTAGAGCTGGTCGACGGTGGCGTCGGCGAGGGCGGTGCGGACCTTGATACCGCCGTTGTCGTAGACGTAGGTGCGCGGGAAGAGCCGCCGCTCGATGTCCTCCTTGCACACGTGGTACGGGGCGCACGCCTCGAAGAAGTTGAGCCAGCCGACGACCTTCGCCCAGGGCTGGCTGCCGTCGCCGAAGTTCCGCCCGGTGGTGTCCAGCAGCGGGCCCAGATCGGCCACGACCGCCGTCTTCAGGGCGTCGATCTGGCCGAAGCGGCCGTACTCGCCGAGCGCGTCCCGCACCACCCAGGCGTTCTCGGCGCCCTTGAGGTGGACGTACCCGGCGAACGCCTTGAACGCGCCGCGGTATCCGGCGTCGGCGGTGACCGCCTCACGGAAGGCGGTGTCCTGGTTTCCCGGGTAGACACCGAGGTAGTTGACCGACAGCGCGGCCAGCGCGGCGCCGCCCCAGGAGCGGTCGCCGGAGGTGGCGGGGTGGTCCCGGTCCATGGTGGCCAGGACCTTGGGTATGAGCCGGAGTTGATGCTGCCGCAGCCCCGGCGCGCTGCCCGCGTACAGCGCCTCGCGCAGGGTGTCGGCGTTGGTCCGGGTGACGTCGAAGGTGCGGGCGGCGGTGGCGAAGGCGTCGATACCGCGCCGCATGGCGTCCACGGTCGCCGCGTCGGTGAGGTCGATCTCGTCGTGCGAGAAGTCGTGGTAGATGGCGGCGTGGAGATACGTGAACATCTCGTACAGATGGCCGCCGTTCTTGCCGTCGTGGGACGGCGCGAGGGAGCCGATCCGCCGGGAGACCGCCTGCACATGGGCGGGGGAGAGCACCCGGGCGAGCCGGGCGTCCCACGTCCAGAGGAGACCGCGCAGACAGTCGTCGGCGGTCACCGCCGGATCGGCGAGGAAGTCGGCCCAGCGCTCCGGGTCCAGCCCGGTCACCGCGTCCAGGGTGCAGGGCACGGCGCCGTCCAGGGCCCGGACCGGGGAGTGGCGTACGGCCTTCCCGGTGGCCTTGTCACCGGGGGTGCGGGGGGTGGCGGTCCGTCCGGGGCCGTCGGTGGGCTTCGGCGCCCGGCCGAGCCGCTCGACCCCGGAACCCCGGTCGAGGGTGGCACCGGCGTCGGGCCCGGTCGCACCGGGCCCCGAGGACGTGGTCGGCATCGAAGAGGCGGAAGTCGGAGAAGAGGGGGCGGCGGCCGAGGCCGGGGCGCCCGGTGCGAGGGGCAGGGTCAGTGCGGCCGCGGTGGCCGCGGCGAGCAGAGTCGCCCGCGGGGAAGGTCTGTGGATCACCTGATCTCCCGGATGAGTTGGGGGGTGGAAGCAGGTGGTGCTGCCGTGTGACCTGTAACATAGTAATGTGAAATAGCACTGACAAGGTGTCAGGAACGAATTGGTCGACCCCGGTCCTCCGGGGCGCGCGGGGCCTTCCGCCCGCCCTCCGACGTTTCCCGTCGTGACCCGTTCCCCGCTATGTTGAGCGGGGGGATGGGACGAGAAGGAGCACACCGGTGCCATCTGGGCAGCAGGCACGCGCACAGGCGTCCGCGATCACACCGGGAGGCCGGGCCCCCGAGGCCCCCGAGACGCTGGAGCCGCCTCCCACCGCCCAAGTCCGCGCCCTGTTCGGCGGGCAGCGGCTGTCCCCCGCGCAGCGGCGCATCGTGCAGTACATCACCGACCACCTCACCGAGGCCGCCTTCCTGTCGATCACCGAGCTCGCGGAGCGGGTGGGGGTCAGCCAGCCGTCGGTGACCCGCTTCGCCACCTCGCTCGGCTTCAGCGGCTATCCCGCGCTGCGCGAGGCGTTGCAGCCCATCGCGCTGAGCGCGGTCGCCGGTTCACCGCGCACCCGGGAGGAGAACCGGCGCAATGAACTCCAGGTGGCGGTGGACACCGAGATCGCGAACCTGGAGAACCTGCGCCATGTGTTCGTCGACACCGACCGGGTGCTGGAGATCGGCCGGGAGCTGGCCCGCTCGGTGCCGCTGACCATCCTGGGGCTGCGGATCTCGGTCTCGCTCGCCGAGTACTTCGCCTACGCGGCCCGGCGCATCCACCCCGATGTGCGGCTGGTGTCCCGCGGCGGCAGCGTGGCCTTCGACGCGCTGCTCCAGTCCCGGGAGGCGGGCGGCACCTGGGTGCTGGCCTTCGCGATGCCCCGGCACGCCAAGGAGACCCTGGCCGCGATGCGGGCGGCGCACCGCTCGGGGCTGCGGGTGGCGCTGATCACCGATCTGAGCTACGGGCCGCTCGTCGAGGAGGCGGATGTGGCGCTCACCGCGGGCACCGGATCGCGTCTGGTCTTCGACTCCTACGCGGCGCCCATGGTGCTGTCGGCGGGCATCCTCCAGGCCATGGCCGACGCCGAGCCCGAGCGCACCCAGTTCCGGTTGGAGAAGTACGAACGGGCCGCCGAGCAGCACGAGTTCTTCCTCGATCAGTGAGCTCCGCGACCAGCGGCCGCTGAGCCGCCGCGGCCGAGGTCACCCCGGGCCGCACCCCGCACCCCACCCCCTTCGTCCGGCTTCCGGAGACGGGCGTCCGCATAGACTCACATGCATGAAACTTTTCATGCCCTTGCTTACTTCGCGGTAAATATATTTACTGCACATGGCACCCGGGCCCCGAAGGGGCTGAGCCGGAACCAGCGCTCGCTGTCGCGAGCCCCGGGAGCCATGTGGGCGAACACCCAAGGGACGGCAGCCTCCTCGTCGGCCCCCACGTGTTCCGTTCGGGTAGTCCGCTCCCCTCGGGCACCCCCGGCGGCCCCGGGCCGACCCCTGGGCCCAGGGCCGCCGGATACCCACTGATCCCCGGCGATCAGGACCCTCCGCTCGAAGGCGACGACGATGTCCCAGACCTACTCTCCGATCAGCGCGGACTGGCCCTATCAGGTCAACCCACCGGGCACGCCCGACTGGGAGCGCACCGCGGCCCGGTGGCTCCGGGATCTCCTGCCCGCCCGGTACGCGGGGTATTCCACCCTCACCCGGCATCCGGTGCTGCTCGCCCGGCACGCCCGGCTCCAGCTCCAGAACGAGATCCGCGCGGTGCGGGCGGCCCTCCAGACCTGCCGTACGGAACTGCCCGCCCTGGGCTTCTCCGAGACGATGATCGAGTCCACCGTCAAGCTGTACGCCACCGAGCTGGCGCAGCTCAACCGGCTTGCCGGCGGGGTGCGGCTGATCACCGACGCGCTGATGAAGGAGGCCCGCCGGGCACCAGCCGTCGCCCGCCGCCCCGCCGCGGTGGCCGCCCGACGCTGACGGGCTCAGCGCACCGGCGTCATCGCCTCCGTCGGCGCGTCCCCGTTCGCGAGCGGCTGCTCGCACCAGATGGTCTTGCCCTCGCGGGCGTGCCGGGTGCCCCACCGCTGGGTGAGCTGGGCGACCAGCAGCAGCCCGCGGCCGCCCTCGTCGGAGAGCCGGGCGCGGCGCATATGGGGGGCGGTGTTGCTGGCGTCGGACACCTCGCAGATCAGCGTCCGGTCCCGGATCAGCCGTAGCTGGATGGGGCCGTCGGCGTGCCGGATGGCGTTGGTGACCAGCTCGCTGACGACCAGCTCGGTGACGAAGGACGCGTCCTCCAGGCTCCAGTCGGCGAGCTGGTGCGCGGCCCAGGAGCGGGCGGTGGAGACGGTCGCGGGGTCGGCCGGGAGGTCCCGTACGGCGAACTGGTCCCGGTTCAGCGCCCGGGTGCGGGCGATCAGCAGTGCGGCGTCATCGGCCGGGTGGTCGGGGAGCAGCGCGTTCAGCACCTGGTCGCACAGGGTTTCCAGGGACCGCGCGGGTTCGGCCAGCACCTGGCACAACTGGTCGAGCGCGCTGTCGAGTTCCCGCTCCCGGAAGTCCAGCAGCCCATCGGTGTAGAGGGCGAGCAGACTGTTCTCCGGCAGTTGCACATCGACCGCCTCGAAGGGCAGGCCGCCCAGCCCCAGCGGCGGTCCCGCGGGCAGGTCGAGCAGCCGGGCCGCGCCGTCCGGGGTGACCGTGGCCGGGGGCGGATGTCCGGCCCGGGCGAGCGAACAGGTCCGTGAGATCGGGTCGTAGACCGCGTAGGTGCAGGTGGCCCCGAGGACGGCCGGGTCGTCGGGGTGTCCGGTGCCCTCGCCCTCGGCGGCCAGCCGGAGCACCACGTCGTCGAGGTGGGTGAGCAGCTCGTCGGGGGGCAGGTCGACATCGGCGAGGGTGCGCACCGCCGTCCGCAGCCTGCCCATCGTGGCGGCGGCGCCGATGCCGTGGCCCACCACATCGCCGACGACCAGGGCGACCCTGGCCCCGGACAGCGGGATCACATCGAACCAGTCGCCCGCCAGCCCGGTCGTACCCCCGGCCGGGAGATAGCGGGACGCGGTCTCGACCGCCGCCTGTACCGGGTTCCCCCGCGGCAGCAGGCTCTGCTGGAGGCTGAGGGCCGCGGTGCGCTCGCGGTCGAAGCGGCGGGCGTTGTCCAGGCAGAGGGCGGCCCGTGCCACCAGCTCCTCCGCGAGCAGCCGGTCGTCGTCGGTGAACGGGTACGTGGACCGCCGGTAGAACATGGTGATGCCGAGCGTTGTCCCGCGCGCCCGGATCGGCACCCCCAGGATCGACTGGAACTCGAAGATCCGGAACTTCTCCGCGCGCACCGGGTCCTGGGCCAGCCAGACCTCGATGTCGTGGTCGGTGACGTGGTGGATGGCCGACCGGCCGGTGGCCATACAGCGCACGGCGGGGGAGTACGGCGGATAGAAGTCCACCTCGCCCGGCTCCCGCACCGCCTCCGGAGTGCCCTCCAGCACGGACTGGTTGGCCGCCCGGCGCAGCGCCACCACTCCGGTGAACGGACCGGGCTCGTCCCCGCTGAGCAGGGTGTCCAGCAGATCGACGGTGACCCAGTCGGCGAGCCGGGGGATGGTGGAGTCGGCCAGCTCCTGGGCGGTGCGCATCACGTCCAGCGTGCTGCCGATCCGGGTGCCCGCCTCCTTCAGCAGCGTCAGCCGTTCCCGGGACCGGTACTGCTGGGTGACGTCGGCGACCGTCGTGCACAGGCCGAGGGTGTGCCCGTGGTGGTCGCGCAGCGCGGAGGCCGAGGCGATGAAGACGGCGTCGCGCTCGGGGTCGGCGGGGACCCGGCCGTGCATCTCCCCGCTGAACGCCGACTCACCGGTCTCGACCACCCGGCGCAGCCGTCGCTCCCACGTCGCGGCGTCCGGTCCGGAGAGGATGTCCGGCAGCCGCCTACCGCGCCGCTCGGTCTCCGTCACCCCGGTGAGGCGGGTCATCGCCTCGTTCTGCCAGCGGCAGCGCAGATCGGTGTCATAGATGGTCACGGCCACCGGGGAGCGGGTGAAGAGCCAGTGCACCACGGCCCGCTCGATCTCCTGCGGGAGCAGCTGATGCCCGGCCGCGTGCGCCGCCGCGGCCACCAGGATCCACTGGGCCCGCGCACCGTCCTCCACACAGCGGTGGGCGGTGCCGCGCAGCGGGACCTGGCCGCCGTCCGCGCGGCGCGCGGTCAGTTCGCCCAGCCAGTCGTCGCCCTCGCCGCGCGCGGTCCAGAACGGCGCTCCGGAGTCCGGGGCGAGGAAGTCGCCGGCGGGGCGGCCCACGGCGTCCCCGACGGAGAGGCCGAGCACCTGTTCCGCGCCGGTGCTCCAGCCCGTGACGACACCCCGCTCATCCACCATGATCACGACGGTCCGCGGGCCCCCGGAGCCCCGCGGCCGTAGCAGCGGCAGGGCATCGTCGGCGTTCATGGCGCCCCATCTCGTTCAGGGGATCGTCCTGGGTGCATGCCGGAGCCATCACGACCGCACTACGTACCGAGCATGCGCCTCCCACAGCGCGGGTTCAAATGAGCCGCGACCGTCCGTGACCCGGGCGGCGGTGACCGAGATGCCCTGTATATCCCCGGTGTGCCATGCTCGTGGTATGAGCGCTTTCCCTTCGAAGGGGGCGCGGCTCTGAAGGCCCCCACGCCAGCCATGATCGGTTACCGCGCGGCGGCGGATGAGGAGCTCGGGTACGCCCACGAGACGACCGGCGGCCCGCGCACGGAGGCGGTGCAGGCGGCTGTGACCGGGCATGTCCTGACGTTCACGGGGACCGCGTTGGTCGCCGTGTACGTCTTCGACGCGGACGGCGGCGAGCTGCGGCTGGCCGAGACCGTCCGTAGTCCCGGCGGCCCCTACGCCCTTCCCGCGAGCTATCCCCTCTCCGGACGCTCACCCGTCGCCGACGCCTTCCGCTCCGGCCGCCCGCTGTGGCTGGGCCCCCGGGAACTGGACGCGTACGGCACGGCCGCGCCCGGCCCCGGGGCCTCCACCGGCCTCTCACTGGGAGCGCTGCCTCTGGGCGGGGACGGCACGGGTCTCGGCGCTCTGGTGGTGGTGGACGAGGCCCCCGACGGTATCGACGCCGACCGCCGCGCCTTCCTCGAGCTCTACGCCCTCCACGTCGCCGCCGGTCTGGAGGCGTACGGACCGCAGCACACCGGACGGCCGGAGCAGCGGTCGCTTTCGGGCTCCACCCTGGACCGGCTCCGGGTGGGCGCCTTCGTACTGGAGCTGAGCACCGGGCGGATGACCGCCGACACCCAGATGCTGGAGCTGTTCGGCATCCCCCCGGACGACTTCGACGGACGGGTGGAGACGCTGCTCGCGAGCACCATCCCCGACGATGTGCCCGCCCTGATGTCGATCGTGGAGCCGGGCCGGCTGATCTCCGGCACCCCGCAGCTGGCGTTCCGCATCCGCCGCCCCAACGGCGAGCTGCGCTGGCTGGAGCTGCGCTGCCGGGTCCAGGCCGGGGCGGAGGGCACCCCGGAACGGATGCTGGGCGTGGTCGCGGAGGCGTCGTATCTGCGGCCCAGCGCCGACGAGGTCTCCATGGTGCAGCGGCTGGCCGCCGCCCTGGCCGGGGCCACCACCATCCGCGACGTCGGCCAGGTGGTGGTCGGCGCGCTGCGCGATCCGCTGCGGGCCCGCCGGGTGGCGGTCGCCGAACTCCAGGCCGACCAGCTCGTGGTCAGCGTGCTCGCCCCCGCCGAGCCCTCCGCCTGGCCCGAGGTGTGGCGGACCCAGTGGCGGTCGGAGTTCCCGGACGCGCCGACCCACGCCCTGCCCACCCTGGCCGAGACGATGCGCGAGGGACACGTCGGCCTGTGGCCGCCCGGCGCCGAGCTGGAACCCGGCCTCGCGGGCATCGGCCCCGGCGGGCTCGCCGTCCTGCCGCTCCCGGCCAACGGCCGGACCGTCGGCGTCTGCCTGATCGGCTGGGAGGAGCCGCATCAGTTCGGCCCGGAGGAGCGCTCCCTGCTGACCGCGACGGCCGGTCTGGTGGGCCAGGCCCTGGTACGCGCCCACGCACTGGACGCCGAACACGAACTGGCCACGATGCTCCAGCGCAGCCTGCTGCCCCGCAAACTGCCGGTGCTGCCCGGCGGAGTGGCCGTCACCCGCTATCTGCCCGCCACCATGGGGCTGGAGGTGGGCGGCGACTGGTACGACGTCATCCCGCTCTCCGACGGCCATGTGGCGCTGGTCATCGGGGACGTCCAGGGCCACTCCGCGGCCGCCGCCACGATCATGGGCCAGATGCGCACGGCCATCCGGGCCTACGCGGTCGAGGGCCACCCTCCCGACGTGGTCGTCTCGCACGCCAACCGGCTTCTCGTCGGCATGGAGACCGACCTCTTCGCCACCTGCTCCTACGTCGATCTGGACATGGAGGAGGGCGAGGCGTGGTTCGTCCGGGCCGGTCACCTCCAGCCGCTGCTGCGCCGCCCGGACGGCGCCACCGAGGAACTGACCATCGAGGGCGGCCCCCCACTGGGGGTGGTCGCCGACGCCGAGTACCCGATGACCGCGGTCGGCCTCTCCTCCGGCACCCTGCTGGTCCTGCTCACCGACGGGCTGGTGGAATCCGCCCAGCTGGACCTGGAGGACGGCGTGGCGCGGGTGCGCGAGCGGCTCACCCGCGCCGACCCCTCCGACCCCGGCCGGGCCGCCGATGAACTGCTCGGCAGCGCCGCCGGCCGCCATGACGACGTGGCGCTGCTGCTGCTGCGCTACGACGCCATGCGGGTACGGCCCACCCGCGCCCGCTGGACGGTGTGGCGGCTGCCCGACGCGGTGATGCACGCCCGCCGCTTCACCGCCCGCACCCTGCGCTCCTGGGGGCTGGCGGACGAGCAGGACGTGGCCCTGCTGGTCACCTCCGAACTGGTCACCAACGCCATGGTGCACACCACGGGCGAGGTGCACCTCAACCTCACGCTCACCGCGGACCGGCTGCGGATCGCGGTCAGCGACCGTTCCCCCCGTACACCCACCAAACCGACCAGCGTGGACTGGGAGGCGACCGGCGGCCGTGGACTGCTGCTGGTCGAGGCGGTCTCCCATTCCTGGGGCTCGGTGCCGCTCAGCGGCGGCAAGCAGGTCTGGAGCGACATCACCCTGTCCACCCCGCGCGACGACGGCGCCGGGGGAGAGGCCGTCGGATCCACCGGGGGGCGGGTCCGATGAACGCCTCCCCGGCCCGGGACCGGCTGCGCGCCGCCGTCGCCGTCACGGCCGGACTCGCCCTGGCCGTGACCCTCGCCGCCTGCGGCAAGGCCGCCGAGGTGGACCAGTCCGGCGGAGCCGTCCACCGTGGCAATCTCCGCATCGGCCTGCTGCTCCCGGACAACGAGATCGCCCGCTTCGACCGGTTCGACAAACCCCTGATCAAGAAGCGGATCAAGGAGCTGTGCCCCAAGTGCACCGTGGACTACGCCAGCGCCCAGCACGACGCCGCCACCCAGCAGCACCAGGTCGACTCCATGATCGCCAACGGGGTCGAGGTGCTGATCCTCGACGCGGTCGACGGCCGGGCCATCCGCTCCTCCGTCGTCAAGGCGCGCCAGGCCAATATCCCGGTCGTCGCCTACGACCGGCTCGCCGAGGGACCCGTCTCCGGCTATGTCTCCTTCGACGGCGCCGAGGTCGGCCGCCTCCAGGCCCAGGCGCTGCTGAAGGCCCTGGGCCCGCACGCGTCGAGCCGCCGGGACCAGATCGTCATGATGAACGGCTCCTCGACCGACCCCAACTCGGGCTGGTTCGAAGGCGGCTCGCTGTCCGTCCTCCGCGGCAAGGTCAGGATCGGCAAGTCCTACGAGACCATCGGCTGGCGGCCGGAGAACGCCAACCTCAACATGAGCGGCGCCATCGCGGCGCTGGGCGCCGACAACATCCAGGGCGTGCTGTCGGCCAACGACGGCCTCGCCTCCGGCATCATCGCCGCCCTCAAGGCCGCCAAGATCCACCCAGTGCCCCCCGTCACCGGTCAGGACGCCGAACTCGGGGCCGTCCAGCGCATCGTGGCGGGCGAACAGCTCATGACCGTCTACAAGCCGTTCAAGCCCGAGGCCGACGCCGCCGCCGAGATGGCCGTCGCACTCGGCCGCGGAAAATCGCTCGCCGGGATCGCCAAGGAGCGCGTCAACAGCGGCTCCAGCAAGTCCATCCCGGCCGTCCTGCTGCATCCGATCGACGTCAACGTCCACAACCTCAAGATCCTCGTCCGGGACGGGATGTACACCACCGACCAGATCTGCACGGAGAAGTACGCGGCCGCCTGCCGGAAGGCCGGACTCATCACCTGACGGGCCAACTCACCCGAGGGGCCGGAGCGCCCCGGGTGGCGGAAGGGAGGAGCAGATGACGTTCACCTCAGCCCCGCCCCTGCTGGCGCTGCGCGGCGTCTTCAAACGGTTCGGCGCGGTCCAGGCGCTCGCCGACGTCGACCTGGAGATCCACGCCGGTCAGGTCATCGCCCTCGTGGGCGACAACGGCGCCGGGAAGTCCACCCTGATCAAGGTGATCGCGGGGGTGGACGCGGCCGACGAGGGCGTCATCGAATGGAACGGCCACCCCGAACAGATCCACCGGCCGCACGACGCCCAGCACCTCGGGATCGCCACCGTCTACCAGGACCTCGCGCTCTGCGACAACCTCGACGTGGTCGGCAACCTCTTCCTCGGCCGCGAGATCCGCCGGTTCGGCGTGCTCAACGAGGTGGAGATGGAACGCCGCACCCTGGAACTGCTGAACACCCTCTCCATCAGCATCCCCGGCGTCCGGCGGCCGGTCGCCTCGCTCTCCGGCGGCCAGCGCCAGACCGTCGCCATCTCCCGGTCGATGCTCGGCGAACCCCGGCTGGTCCTCCTCGACGAGCCCACCGCGGCCCTCGGCATCGAACAGACCGCCCAGGTCCTCGACCTCGTCGAGCGGCTGCGCGACCGCGGCCTCGGCGTCCTGCTCATCAGCCACAACCTGGGCGACGTCAAGGCCGTCGCGGACTGGGTGGCGGTGCTGCGCCTCGGCCGCAACAACGGGTTCTTCGACGTGACCACCACCTCCCAGGAGCAGATCGTCTCGTCCATCACCGGCGCCTCCGACAACGCCGTGACACGCCGCACGGTGCGGGAAGGGGAGTTGTGAACAGAACACGGACCACCTCGGGGGGCCCCGCGCCGCGCAGGACCGAGGGCGCGGAGACGGACCAGCGCACCGGAACCGCCGCGGCCGCCGTCCGGCGGGCGGGCGCCCCCGCCCACGCCGTCGGGCGCGCCGCCCAGGCGCTCAAACGCCGCTACCACAGCGGTGAACTGGGCTCCGTCCCCGTCGTCCTCGGGCTCTTCCTCATTTGGATCATCTTCCAGATCGTGAACCCGCACTTCCTCTCCCCGCGCAACCTCTCCAACCTCAGTGTGGACATCGTCGGCACCGGCATGATCGCGGTCGGGGTCATCTTCGTCCTGCTGGTCGGCGAGATCGACCTCTCGGTGGCCTCGGTCAGCGGTCTGGCCTCCGCCACCTTCGCCGTGCTCAACGTCAACCAGGGCATGCCCGAACTGCCCGCCGTCATCCTCGCCGTGCTCACCGGAACCGCGGTCGGAGCGGTGCAGGGGTTCTTCTTCGCCAAGGTCGGTGTGCACGCCTTCGTGGTCACCCTCGCCGGACTGCTGGGCTGGTACGGCCTGATGCTCTACGTCATGGGCACCTACGGCACGATCAACATCGACGACCGGGGCCTGGTCGCCAAGCTGACCAACTTCTACTTCAACGACGTCGCCGCCGCGTACGGGCTGGCCGCCCTCGGCGCGGCCGGCTACTTCCTCGCCTCCTGGCTGGACACCCGGCGCCGCCGCCGCGCCGGAGTGCCGTTCCGCCCCCTCAGCGAGACCGGGCTGCGCACCGGGGTCCTCGCCGTCGTCGGCTTCGTCGCGGCCACTCTGCTCAACCAGTTCCAGGGCCTGCCGCTCGCCCTGCTGATCTTCCTCGTCGTCCTCGTCGGCCTCGACTACGTGCTGCGCCGCACCGCCTACGGGCGCATGATCTTCGCCCTCGGCGGCGGCGTCGAAGCGGCCCGCCGCGCCGGGCTCAACGTGGAGCTGGTGCGCATCTCCGCCTTCATGATGTCGGGAACCATGGCCGCCATCGGCGGTCTCTTCCTGGCCTCGCGCATCAGCTCCGTGAGCCAGACCTCGGTCTCCAACAACCTCCTCATGAACGCCATCGCCGCCGCCGTCATCGGCGGCACCAGCCTCTTCGGCGGCCGCGGCAGCACCTGGTCCGCCCTGCTCGGTGTCCTGGTCATCCAGTCCATCGCCTCCGGCGTCGCCCTCATGGGCATCCAGGCCGCGGTCCAATTCATGATCACCGGCGGTGTGCTGCTGATCGCCGTTGTCATCGACTCGCTGTCGAGGAAGGCGCAGAAGGCTCACGGGCGGGTGTAGGTCTTGTCCGGTCCCGCCCCATCTTGACCGGGAGTCGAGCCCCCGCTGCTAGCGTCGTCACCCCCGAGGCGGGTTGTCGCAACACCGCGTGGACAGCGACGACCGAGGAGGCGACGACATGCGCAACGCCGAGATCATCACCGCTGTGGACGGAGGGCACGGCGGAGACGGCGGGGGCGGGGACGGGTATCCCGGCCAGCCCTGGACGCCCCCGCAGGAGCCGCCGTCCCCTGACGGCGACACCCCGCCCGGCGACGGGACGCATCGCAAGTGAGTGTCGACTTCGCCCGGATGGAGCGCCCCAGCCGCAAGGAGCTGGGGCGCGTTCTCGTCGAGACGAGTGTGCTGACTCCGGACTGGGCTCCGACCTTCGCGGCCGTGGACCGGGCCGCCTTCCTGCCGGACCTGATGTGGCCGTTCGACATGGACACGGGCACGAGCGTTGCCGTCGACCGGGCGGATGACCCGGACGCGTGGTACGCGGCGGCGGACAGCAACATCCCCATCGTGACGCAGTGGGACGACGGCGAACACTCCGGCCCCCGGCCGGGAAGAGTATCCACCAGCTCCTCGTCCATGCCCTCGGTCGTCTACACGCTGCTTCACACGGCAGCGGTGGACGACGGCATGAACGTGCTCGACGTCGGCACCGGTACCGGCGAGACGGCCGGGGCCCTGACCCACCGGCTCGGGCGCGGGAACGTGACCACGGTCGAGGTGGACCCTGCCGTATCGCTCCGGGCCGACGAACGCCTCCGCGCGGCCGGACTGTTCCCCACGGTGGTCCGGGGCGACGGTGCCGGAGGGCATGTGCCCTCCGCCCCCTACGATCGCGTCCTGGCCACCGTCGCGGTCCGGGAGATCCCCGGGGCATGGATCGAGCAGACCCGGCCCGGCGGCCTGATCATCGCCCCGTGGGGCACCCACTACAGCAACGCGGATGCCGTCGCCCGGCTCGCCGTCGGCGCGGGGGAGGCGTCCGGACACTTCACCCGGCCCGTGGAGTTCATGAAGCTCCGTGCTCAGCGGCTGTCGCTGCCGGGGCATGGTGAGTACATCCCGGCGGAGGGCATGGCGGGAGCCCACACGTCCACCACGGAGATCACGGAAGCGGAGTTCGTCACCGGGAGGTACACCGCCCTCCCCTTCGCGCTGGGGCTCCGCGTACGGGACTGTGTCCAGGCCGTGGCCGACAAGCGCGAGGGAGCCCGCCCGGCGTGGTTCTACGGACGCGGTGACCGCTCATGGGCGTGCGTGATGTTCCGCGACGGGGAGGCCGAGGCCCGAGTCTGGCAGTCAGGGCCCCGCCGGTTGTGGGACGAGGTGGCGGGCGCCTACCGGTGGTGGGTCGGCCATGACAGGCCCACCCACACCCGCTTCGGCCTGACCGTCACCGCCGGTGGGCAACGGGCCTGGCTGGACGGTCCGGCCCACTCCTGGGTCGTCTGAGGTGTGACCCTGTGGCGCCCCGGTGGGGGGCGCCCGGGATCAGCGGGTGGCGTAGCCGAGGAAGGCGGCCCAGGCGGGGGCGCTTATGCAGAGGTTGGGGCCGTCGGGGTTCTTGGAGTCCCGGATGTGGACGGCGGCGGGGGTGGCGGTTGCCATCTCGACGCAATCGCCGCCGCCGGAGTCGCTGTAGCTCGACTTGCGCCACTCGTAGGCGATCTCGACGCAGTCGCCGCCAGTGTTATCGGAGTAGCTGCTCTTGAACCACGCGAGTCTGCTCATAGCTCACCCATCAACTGCTCGATGAAATTTGCGGATTCCCCGGGGTCCAGGGCCTGCGACCTGATCATGGCATAGCGGCGGGTCAGCACACCTACCTCTTGCGGCTTGGAGACCAGGATGCTCTGCCCCTGGCCTTCCAGATAGACCAGCGGTGTCTCATCAGGCATCTCAATCAACTTCATTGGGCCGGGAAGCCCTGCGTGGCCCGGACGATTCATCGGCATCACTTGAATGACCACATTGGGACGAGCGACGCACTCGAGAAGGTGCCCGTACTGGGCGCGCATCACCTCGGGTGGGCCGAGTCGGCGGCGTAGCGCTGCCTCTTCGAGGATGACGTTGACTACTGCCAGCGGCTTTCGATCGAAGAGCGCGGTGCGGTCCACGCGAGCTTCAACCAGAAGGTTGACTTCCTCTTCGTCAAGCGGCGGAAACGCGTAGTCGAACATCGCACGGGCGTAATCCTCGGTCTGGAGCAGACCGTCGATCAACTGCGTGCAGTACGAGGAGACACTGAGCGCTTCCTGCTCCAACTGCACAAAGCCCTGGAAATGGGCCGGGTATCGCTCAAGCCGCAGGTACTTGATGGCCGACCTCAGTAACCCGCCCGCGTCCAGTGCCTTCTCGGCCGCGTCGATGAACTCGTCCGTCGGCGGCTTCGCGCACGTCTCAATGGCGCTCACCGCCGACCCCGTGTAGCTCATCAACGCGCCCAGCTCGTCCTGCGTCAGGCCCGCCCGCTCGCGCAGAAGCCGCAGTACAGCGGCGAAGTACTGCACGGTCGGCGGAGCGGAGTCCTTCTTCTTCGACTGTGACATCTCGGACCACCCCTCAACGTGGCTCAACACCAATCAACGTGCGTTCGACCGCAGTTGCCGATCACCGCCGTCGACGCTCTGTCACTAGTGAAGCTAGTCGCCTGCACCGACAGTGGGTCCATGAACGCGGAAAGTCACAACGTAAACCCGCTCCTTGGCTGGAACCAGAGGTTTACTCCCGTCCCCCCATCTGTCCACCACGTGCGGCACGCGGCCGGTACCGCTCTTCTCGCGTGGGGTGTTGACGCAGGTCAGGTGGCTACCGTGCAGCTCGTTCTCTCCGAGCTGGCGACCAACGCGGTACGGCACGGCCGGGTGCCAGGGCGGTACTTCGAAGTGTGTATCGCATATGACGCAGAGAAAATGGTCGGGCTGGAGGTGTCCGATCCGCGTGAGGGGTTCCCCGTGATCACGGCCGCCGCGCCCGACGACGAGTCAGGGCGCGGGCTGGCGATCGTGGAGGTGCTCGCCGAGGCGTGGGGCGTCAGGCAGCGGGTTGTCGGCAAGACGGTGTGGGCGCGGGTGCGCCTCTAGGGCGTGTTTCGAAAGTCCCGCCTGCCCCGCGACGCCTGGCACGCACGCTCGCCGCGTTGTCGGGATCGTCCGAGTAGGCCCTCCCCCGGAC
>NZ_JBEZHR010000010.1:0-274138 GCF_040650655.1 Streptomyces sp. NPDC048636
GTGCCGTCGGACAGGGGCGCGAGCGAGCCGACCGCCCGGCGGAGCGCCGATGAGACACCTAGATTCTGACCTGTAAATTCTTAGCGGGCGGCGGCCCCGCCCGGGCCTTCGCCCAAGCCCTCGCTCAGGCCGAGATCTCCCCGTACGCCGCGAGCAGCACGGCCGGGTCCGGGCCCTCCAGCACCGAGGGTTTGCCGAGACCGTCCAGCACGATGAACCGCAAGAGGTCACCGCGGGACTTCTTGTCGACCTTCATGGTCTCCAGCAGCCGGGGCCACTGGTCGCCGCGGTAGGTCAGCGGCAGGCCCACGGACTCCAGCACGGCGCGGTGCCGGTCGGCGGTGGCGTCGTCCAACCGGCCCGCGAGACGGCCGAGTTCGGCCGCGAAGACCATGCCGACGGAGACCGCGGCGCCGTGCCGCCAGTTGTAGCGCTCGTTCTTCTCGATGGCGTGCGCGAGGGTGTGCCCGTAGTTGAGGATCTCGCGCAGACGGGATTCCTTGAGGTCGCTGGAGACGACCTCGGCCTTGACCCGGATGGAGCGCTCGATCAGCTCGGCGGTGTGCGGACCGGCGGGGGTGCGGGCCGCGGCCGGGTCCCGCTCGATGAGCTCCAGGATCGCCGGGTCGGCGATGAAGCCCGCCTTGATGATCTCGGCCAGCCCGCTCACATAGTCATGGACCGGCAGCGAGTCCAGCGCGGCCAGGTCGCACAGCACCCCGGCCGGGGGGTGGAAGGCACCGACGAGGTTCTTGCCCTCTGCCGTGTTGATCCCGGTCTTGCCGCCGACCGCCGCGTCCACCATGCCCAGCACGGTGGTCGGCACGGCGAGCCAGCGCACTCCGCGCAGCCAGGTGGCGGCCACGAAGCCCGCGATATCGGTGGTGGCGCCGCCGCCGACCCCGACGATCACATCGGTGCGGGTGAAGCCCGTCTGGCCGAGCGCCTTCCAGCAGTACGCGGCGACCTCGACGGTCTTGGCCTCCTCCGCGTTGGGCAGCTGGATGGCGATGGCCTCGTAGCCCTGGTCGGCGAGGTCCTGGCGGATCGCCTCACCGGTCTCGGCCAGCGCCTCGGGGTGCAGCACGGCGACCCGCTGGACAACGCCGTGGCGCGAAGCGCCTCGTTTGAGGGTGGCGGTGGGAGACGGGCGGGCAGCCGTGCCGATCAGCCCGGGGAGCTCGCCCAGCAACTGCCGTCCGACCAGGACCTCGTACGGCGCGGTCCCGGCCGTACCGGCGACCTGGATGCGCGTGGGGGTGTCGGTGGTCATGCCTTCTTCAGCTCCAGTGCGTCCAGGACGGCGTCGGCGACGTCTTCGGGGGGGCGGCCCTCGGTCGCCACCACGGCACGGGCGACCTCGGTGTACAGGGGGCGGCGCTGCTCCATCAACTCGCGCCAGCGCTGCCGGGGGTTGACGGCGAGCAGCGGACGCGGGGCGTCCAGACCGGTGCGCCGGACGGCCTCGGCGACGCCCATCTCCAGGAAGACGACCGGACGGCCGGACAGCAGGGCACGGGTGCCCTCGTCCATGACCGCGCCGCCGCCCAGCGCGAGCACACCGGTGTGCTCGGCCACCGCGGTCCGTACCGCCTGCCGCTCCAGCTCGCGGAAGTGCGGCTCGCCCTCGTCGATGAAGAGCTCCGGGATCTCCTTGCCCGCGGTGGCGACGATATCGTCGTCGGTGTCACGGAAGGTGGTGCCCAGCCGGTCCGCGAGCACCCGCCCGACGGTGGTCTTCCCGACGCCCATGGGTCCGACCAGGACCACCGCGGGCCCGTCCGGCCCGCTCACCGGATGGCCAGGTTCTCGAGGAAGCTCCGCACATTGCGGCGGGTCTCGGGGACCGAGTCACCGCCGAACTTCTCCGCGACCGCGTCGGCCAGCACCAGTGCGACCATCGCCTCGGCGACGATCCCGGCGGCCGGGACGGCGCACACATCGGAGCGCTGGTGGTGGGCCTTGGTCGGCTCACCGGTGGTGACGTCGATGGTGGCCAGGGCGCGCGGCACGGTCGCGATCGGCTTCATCGCGGCGCGCACGCGCAGCAGCTCGCCGGTGGTCAGCCCGCCCTCGGTGCCGCCGGAACGGCCGGAGGCGCGCTTGATGCCGTCGTCGGTCGGCAGGATCTCGTCATGCGCCTTGGAGCCGGGCACCCGGGCGAGGTCGAAGCCGTCGCCCACCTCGACGCCCTTGATGGCCTGGATGCCCATCAGCGCGGCCGCGAGCCGGGCGTCCAGCCGACGGTCCCAGTGCACATGCGAGCCGAGGCCCACCGGTACGCCGTAGGCCAGCACCTCGACGACGCCGCCGAGGGTGTCGCCGTCCTGGTGGGCCTGGTCGATCTCGGCGACCATCGCCTTGCTCGCGTCCGCGTCCAGGCAGCGCACCGGGTCGGCGTCCAGCCGCTCGACATCGGACGGTGTGGGGTAGACGCCGTAGGGGGCCTTGGCCGCGGCCAGCTCCACCACATGGGAGACGATCTCGATCCCGGCCGTCTCCTTGAGGTAGGAGCGGGCGACGGTGCCGAGGGCGACCCGGGCGGCGGTCTCCCGGGCGCTGGCGCGCTCCAGGATCGGGCGGGCCTCGTCGAAGCCGTACTTCTGCATACCGGCCAGGTCGGCGTGGCCGGGGCGGGGGCGGGTGAGCGGCGCGTTACGCGCCAGCCCCGCCAGCACCTCGTCGTCCACCGGGTCGGCGGCCATGACCTGCTCCCACTTCGGCCACTCCGTATTGCCGACCATGATCGCGACCGGGGAGCCGAGGGTCAGCCCGTGGCGTACGCCGCCGAGGAAGGTGACCTCGTCACGCTCGAACTTCATACGGGCCCCGCGGCCGTAGCCGAGCCGCCGCCGGGCCAGGGCGTCCGCCACCATCTCGGTGGTGATCGGCACACCGGCGGGCAGTCCCTCCAGCGTCGCCACGAGTGCGGGGCCGTGCGACTCCCCCGCGGTCAGCCAACGCAACCTGCTCAACGGTGCTCCCTCATGCTCGGGCCTCGACGTCGTACGGCGCGGCCTGGGCACACTTCCCAGCGGTGGCTGGGGGCACGCGGCCCCGGCCCGCCACCTCCGATCCTCCCACGTCCGCGGCGGCGCCCGGGGCTCCGGTCCAGCTGGCGGACCATCCGATCCCGGATGGCGGCGGGGTCAGTGGGAGCGCGCCGCCAGCGCGGCCTCGCCCGCCCCGCGCATCGCGGCCAGCGGCGCGGGGGCCCGGCCGGTCATCTGCTCGACCTGGAGGACCGCCTGGTGCACCAGCAGGTCGAGGCCCCCGACGACGGCGCCGCCCCGCGCCGACCAGGCGGCGGCCAGCGGGGTCGGCCAGGGGTCGTAGAGCACGTCGAACAGCGCGCCGGGGCGGTCCGGGACGGCTCCGGCGAGTGCGTCGGTGGTGCCCGCCGGGGTGGTGGCGATCACCAGCGGGGCGTCGAAGGCCCTGGCCGCGTCGGCCCAGTCCGCCGTGCGCACCGCCACTCCGAGCCGCTCGCCCCACTGCCGCATCTCGGCCGCGCGTGCCGCGCTGCGCACATACGCGGTGACCTCGCCGTCGCAGATACGGGCGAGTGCGGCCAGCGCCGAGGAGGCGGTGGCCCCGGCGCCCAGTACCGCGGCGCGCTCCACCGTCGCCACCCCGCGCTCCCGCAGGGCGGCCGGCATGCCCGGAATATCGGTGTTGTCCCCGATACGCCCGCCGTCGTCGGTGAAGACCACGGTGTTGACGGCCTCCACCGAGGCCGCGGTGTCGCTGATCCGGTCCAGTAGCGGAATGACGGCGCGCTTGAGCGGCATGGTGAGCGAGAGCCCCGCCCAGCCGGGCCCGCCGTCCTCGCCGAGCCGCTCGAAGAAGCCCGGCAGCGCGGCCTCGTCCACCTCGAAGCGGTCGTAGACCCAGCCGTCCAGGCCCAGTTCGCGGTAGGCGGCCCGGTGCAGCACCGGTGACAGGGAGTGGGCGATGGGCGAACCGAGCACCGCGGCCCTGCGGTTTTCCGACATCTTTCCTCAGTCGTTGTTCTTGCGCTGCCTGTTGAACTTGTCGACCCACTTCTGGTGCTCGGCGTAGGTCTTGGAGAACTTGCTCGTCTTGCCGTCGAGCGAGATGAAGTAGAACCAGCCGTCGTCGGTCGGGTTCATCGCCGCCTTGAGCGCGTCCTGGCCCGGGTTGCCGATCGGGCCGGGCGGCAGACCGGCGTAGAAGTACGTGTTGTACGGGTTGTTGTACCTCTTGATCTCGCTGATCGAGATATCGATCTTGCTCTGGTTCTTGATGTAGTTGTACGTGGAGTCGAACTCCAGCTTGCCGTTGGTCTCGGTGTTGCCCGGTTTCAGCCGGTTGTAGACCACTTCGGACATCTTGCGGAAGTCGCTGTGGGTCACGCCCTCCGCCTGCACCAGGCTGGCAACAGTGATCAGTTGCAGTGGCGACTTCAGGCCCAGGTCCTCGGCCTTGCCCTCCAGGTCCTGCTTGGCGTAGTTCTGCCGGGCCAGGGCGACCATCTTGCGGAGGACGTCCTCGGGCTTGGCGCTCTTGCCCACGCTGTAGCGGGACGGGTAGAGGAATCCTTCCAGCGGATCCTTGATCTTGGCGTTGTCATCGGCCCAGGAGGGCAGGCCCAGCTTCTTGGCCTTCTTCTTGGCGATGTCCGCGGTGGTACCGGACTCGAGGCCGATCTTCTTGTCGAGGGCGGCGTAGATCGTGGCGTTGCGCATGCCCTCGGTGACCATCAGGACATTGCTTCCCGAACCGTCGGTCATCATCGTGACCGCGGCCGCGCCGGACATCTCCTTCTTCAGGGTGTAGCTGCCCGGCTGGATGACCTTGCCGCTGTCCTCCACGGCCTTCACAAAGGCCCGGCTGCTCTTGACCACGCCCTTGTTGGTGAGGATGTCGCCGATCGCGGCACCGCCCGAGCCCTCGGGGATCTCCACGCTGACCGAACCGGCGCCCGCACCGGAGTAGTCCGGCGCCGGGCCGAAGCGGGTCTGCCAGAAGTCGTAGGCGAAGTAGCCGCCTCCGCCGACCACACCCACCAGGGCGACGGTCACGAAGAGACAGGCCACACCGCTGCGGCGCTTGGCGGGTTTGCCCGATCCGCCCTTCTTGCCGCGGCGCTCACCGCCGTCGGTGTCCTCGTCGGCGTCCTCCCCGTCGTCGTCCGACGGGATCCGGCCACGGCTGCCCCTGCCGTCCTGGAAGAACGGGTGGTCCTCGTCCTCGCGCCCGGCGGGCTGCGGCGGTCCCGGTTCCTCCGCGGCGGGTTCCTGCGGAACGCGCGGCATCGTCCGGGTCCGCGGGGCCTCCGGCTCGATCCGCGGCATCGCCTGGGTCTGCGGCGCCGACTGCGGGGGAACCTGCTGGTGGTAGCCGTCCTGGGGGTAGTAGTCGGCGGGGGGCTGGGCACCCTGGCCGCCGCCGTAAGGATCCGTGGGCCGGGCATACGGATCGTGTGGATCGAGCCCGCCGCCGTAGCCGCCGTCCCAGCCGCCGTCCTGGTACGACTGCCCCTGCCCTTGCGGATAGCCGCCGTCCTGGCCGTTCCACTGCGGCTGTTGGGGGTACTGCTGGAACTGCTGGGGGTCCTGCGGATATCCATGGGGGTCGCGCTGGTGTCCGTACGGATCCTGGCCGTAAGGATCCTGAGGGTAGCCGTTCTGCCCCTGGCCGCCGTGCCCGTATCCGTCCTGAGCGTGACCGTATCCGCCCTGCCCGTGCCCGCTTTGACCGTAGCCGTTCTGCTGGTAGCCGTCCTGTCCGTGACCGCTCTGTCCGTACGGGTCCTGCGCGTAGGGGTCCTGGCCGTAAGCGTCCTGCTGGTGGGGGTCCTGACCGGTAACCGCCTGCTGGCCCCACCCCTGGTCCCCGTACAACGGGTCCTCGGGATGCCACGGTTGTGAGCCGGGTCCCCGGCCGTACTCAGTCATCGAACCCCTAGCGACGGTGGTGGCGACCGCGGTCGTTGCTTGGGGCACGGTGTGCGGTTGCCATGTCGCCCGGAACGTTACCGTATCGCGATCAGATGACCACTTCGACGGCTTCGCCCGGCGGCCGGCCCGAGGTACGCTCCGCCTCCAGCGCGCTCTGGAGGATCACCACGGCGGCCGCCTGGTCAACCACCGAACGCCCCTTCTTGGACGTCACGCCGGAAGCGCGCAGCCCCTGGGACGCTGTGACAGTGGTCATACGCTCGTCGACCAGCCGTACCGACACCGGCCGCACCCGCCGCGCCAACTCCCGTGCGAAGGTGCGCACCTTGGCCGCGGCCGGCCCCTCGCGTCCGCTGAGCGAACGCGGCAGGCCGACCACCACCTCGAGGGGTTCGTACTCCGCCACGATGGCCGCCAGCCGCTTGTGGGCGGCCGGGATGTCACGTCCCGGCACGGTCTCCACAGGGGTGGCGAGGATCCCGTCGGGGTCGCACGAGGCGACCCCGATCCGGGCGTCCCCGACGTCGATGGCGATCCGCCTGCCGCGTCGCACCGCTACTTGCCCGATTCCGCGACGAGCCGCTCGACGGCCTCGATGGCCTCGGCGACGGCGTCCGGGTTCTGGCCGCCGCCCTGGGCGACGTCCGGCTTGCCGCCGCCTCCGCCGCCGAGCGTCTTGGCGGCGGCGCGGACCAGGTCACCGGCTTTCAGACCGCGCTCACGGGCGGCCTCGTTGGTGGCGATGACGGTCAGCGGACGGCCGCCCGCCACCGTGAACAGGGCGGTGACGGCCGGGCGGTCACCTGGGATGCGCCCGCGGACGTCCAGCACCAGCTTGCGCAGATCGTCGGCGGAGGTGCCGTCCGGCACCCGGGCGGCGGCCAGGGCCACCCCCCGGACGTCCTTGGCGCCCGCGGCGAGACCGGCGGCGGCCTGGAGCACCTTCTCGGCGCGGAACCGCTCGATCTCCTTCTCGGCCTCCTTGAGCTTGGTGAGCATGCCGGAGATCTTCTCCGGCAGCTCCTCCGGGCGGCCCTTGACCAGCTCGGTCAGCCGGGAGACCACCGTGTGCTCACGGGCGAGGAAGTGGTAGGCGTCCACGCCCACCAGGGCCTCGACCCGGCGCACCCCGGAGCCGATGGAGGACTCGCCGAGCAGCTTCACCAGACCCAGCTGAGCGGTGTTGTGCACATGGGTGCCGCCGCACAGCTCCTTGGAGAAGTCGCCGATGGTCACCACGCGCACCCGGTCGCCGTACTTCTCGCCGAACTCGGCGATGGCGCCCTGCTTCTTGGCCTCGTCCATGCTCATCACCTCGGCGGTGACGTCGAGTTCCCGGGCGAGGACCTCGTTGATCTTCTGCTCGACATCGGTGAGCACGGTGCCGGGCACGGCGGCCGGGGAGCCGAAGTCGAAGCGGAAGCGGCCGGGCGAGTTCTCCGAACCGGCCTGGGCGGCGGTCGGGCCGAGGGCGTCGCGCAGCGCCTGGTGGGTGAGGTGGGTGGCGCTGTGGGCGCGGGCGATGGCACGGCGGCGGGTGATGTCGATCTGGGCGTAGGCGCTCGAGCCGACCGTCACCTCGCCGACCTGTACGACGCCCTTGTGCACGCTGACGCCGGGGACCGGCTGCTGGACGTCCCGCACCTCGACGACGGCGCCGGAGTCCAGCTTGATCTTGCCGCTGTCGGCGAGCTGGCCACCGCCTTCGGCGTAGAAGGGGGTGCGGTCGAGGACGACCTCGACCTCGTCGCCCTCGGAGGCGGCGGGCGAGGACACCCCGTCGACGAGCAGTCCCACGACGGTGGATTCGCCCTCGACGTCGGTGTAGCCGGTGAAGACGGTGGAGCCGGAAGTGTCGGCGACCTCGCGGTAGGCGGACATATCGGCGTGGCCGGTCTTCTTGGCCCTGGCGTCGGCCTTGGCGCGCTCCCGCTGCTCCTTCATCAGACGGCGGAAGCCGTCCTCGTCCACGCTCAGGCCCTGTTCGGCGGCCATCTCGAGGGTGAGGTCGATCGGGAAGCCCCAGGTGTCGTGGAGCAGGAACGCCTTGTCGCCGGGGAGGACTTCGCCACCGGCGGCCTTGGTGTCGCTGACGGCGGTGTCCAGGATGTTGGTACCGGCCTTGAGCGTCTTGAGGAAGGCCGCCTCCTCGGCGAGGGCGACCGTCTCGATGCGCTTGCGGTCGGTGAGCAGCTCCGGGTACTGCTGGCCCATCGTCTTCAGGACGACGTCGACCAGTTCGCCGACGACCGGGCCGGTGGCACCGAGGATGCGCATGTTGCGGATGGCGCGGCGCATGATGCGGCGCAGCACATAGCCGCGGCCCTCGTTGCCGGGGGTGACACCGTCGCCGATGAGCATCACGGAGGTGCGCATATGGTCGGCGACCACGCGCAGCGAGACATCGCTGTCCTGGGCGGTGCCGTAGGCGACCCCGGTCAGCTCGGTGCCCTTGTCCATGACCACGCGCAGGGTGTCGGTCTCGTACATGTTGTGCACGCCCTGGAGGATCATGGCGAGCCGCTCGAGGCCGAGACCGGTGTCGATGTTCTTGGAGGGGAGCTCACCGAGGATCGGGAAGTTCTCCTTGCCCTCGCCCGGACCGCGCTCGTACTGCATGAAGACCAGGTTCCAGATCTCCACGTAGCGCTCGTCGTTGACGGCCGGGCCGCCCTCCTCGCCGAACTCCGGACCACGGTCGTAGTTGATCTCGGAGCAGGGGCCACAGGGGCCGGGGACGCCCATGGACCAGTAGTTGGGGCCCATGCCCAGCCGCTGGATGCGCCCGGCGGGGACGCCGATGACCTCGCGCCAGATGCGCTCGGCCTCGTCGTCCTGCTCGTAGACGGTGATCCAGAGCCGCTCGGGGTCCAGACCGTAGCCGCCGTCCTCGACAGAGGAGGTCAGCAGCTCCCAGGCATAGCGGATGGCGCCTTCTTTGAAGTAGTCGCCGAAGGAGAAGTTGCCGCACATCTGGAAGAAGGTGCCGTGCCGGGTGGTCTTGCCGACCTCTTCGATGTCCGGGGTGCGGACGCACTTCTGCACGCTGACGGCCCGGTCGAAGGGCGGCTTGACCTCACCGAGGAAGTACGGCTTGAACGGGACCATGCCGGCGGGAACCAGGAGCAGCGTCGGGTCGTCCGCGATGAGCGACGCCGACGGCACGACGGTGTGCCCGCGCTCCTCGAAGAAGCGCAGCCAGCGGCGGCGGATTTCAGCCGACTCCATCAGTGGTCCTCATTTCCGGCGGGTGTGTGGTGGGGGTGGGTGAGCTGGGGGCGGCCGCGCTGGGCGGGCAGCTGCCGGACGTCGTTGGCGGGCGCCGCGGTCAGCCCCAGCGCGTCCTTGAGCGCCGCCTCGCGGTCGGCCATGCCGTCCCGGACATCGAGCGCGAAGACCTTGATCCGCCGGCCCGCGAGCACCGCCCGGTCGGCGGCCTGCGCCGCCAGGCTCTCCGGGGTGAGCTGGTTGAGCTTGCGGTTGACCTTGGTGGTGGCCCATACGCCGGCGGCGACGCCGGTGGTGAACCAGAATGTGCGGCGGAACATCCGGTCTGTCAGCCCTTCGATCCACGGTTGCGGCGGCCGCCCCGGCGGGCGGACGGCAGGGTCTTGCCGACGACGACGGTGCGCGCCGGCTGTTCGTCCGGGCGCCCCTTGCGGCCGATCGCCCGGCGTACGCCGTAGCCGAACGCGGCCACCTTGACCAGCGGTCCGCCGAAGGCGGTGGAGACGGTCGAGGAGAGCGCGGAGGCGTTGGAGGTGACCTCCTGGACATCGGCCGCGATCGAGTCCACCCGCGCGAGCTGGGTGTTGGCGGAGCGGACGGTCGCGGACGCCTCGCTGAGCAGCGGCACGGCCTGCTCGGTGACCTCGGCCACCAGCTTGGTGGTCGCCTTGAGCGTCTGCGCGAGTCTCACCAGCGCGAAGGCGAGGAAGGACACGAGGATCGCCCAGAAGACGGCCACGAGGATCCCGGCCACCTCTCCACCGGACACGTTGCACCGCTCCCCTGCTGCCGCTCGTCGTCGTATCGGTCGTCCGTCGCCCGCCGCTCTCGGGCGGTATCCGGGCGCGGGCGGCAGGTATCGACCTTATCGCGCCGCGCGGGCCCACCTGAAACGCATTAGGGCCCGGCGCTCGGGCCCGGCCGCGGCGCCCGGAGGGGACCGGACCGGGCAGTGGGGGAGCAGAACGACCCGCGGGCCCCCGTCGACCGATGTCGAGGGAGCCCGCGGGCCGGATGAGTACGCGGTGTCCGCTGGATCAGCGGGCGTAGTACTCGACGACGAGCTGCTCGTCGCAGATCACCGGGATCTCCTTGCGGTTGGGGTCCCGGTCCAGCCGGAAGGCGAGCGCCTTCAGGTTGACCTGAAGGTAACGCGGGATCTCGCCGTCGGGGGCGTAGCCACCCTCACGGGCCACCTGGAACGGGTGCTTGTCGCGGCTGCGCTCGCGGACCATCACCACGTCGTCCGGGCGGACGCGGAAGGAGGGCTTGTCGACCTTGCGGCCGTTGACCTCGATGTGACCGTGGACCACCATCTGGCGGGCCTGGTAGATCGTGCGGGCGATACCGCTCCGCAGGACGAGCGCGTCCAGACGGCGCTCAAGCTCGACGATCAGGGCTTCGCCCGTCTTGCCTTCGACCTTCCGAGCGCGGTCGTAGGCACGGGCCATCTGGCGCTCACTGATGTCGTACTGAGCGCGCAGACGCTGCTTCTCCAGCAGACGGACCTTGTAGTCACTGGTCTGCTTGCGGCCACGGCCGTGCTCACCCGGCGGGTACGGGCGAGCCTCGAAATACTTGACGGCCTTCGGGGTCAGCGCGATGCCGAGCGCTCGCGACTTCTTGACCTTGGGACGCGACTGGTTCACGTGGAACGAACCTCCATGTACGTTAGGTTAGCCTTACCTTAGCCGAGGAGAACGCATGTTTCGACCTGGGATCCCCCTGCCCAGCACTGGTCAGAGCGCCGAGAAGGGTCAGCCGCGTCCCATGGAAGGCGCCCTGCGGCCGTCGGCGGCAGAGCGCATACGTACTCTCGTGGATGCCAAGGCTACGGCGTCTTTGTCGATTCCCGGAATCGAGGTCCCGGACGATCTTGGAATGCATGAGCCGGCCGCCCGCACCGTGACCCCCGAAGGGGATGTTCTGCTGCTGGTCCCCGGCGGCTCTCCGGCGGCCCGCGCCGCCGCGTACGCCCAGCATGACGACCTGGCCGGTGTGATGGAGATCACGGACGTCGCTCCGGTCGCGATGCCCCACCGGATCCGCGGCCGCGCCTGGATCTCCGGCTGGCTCACCCCTGCGCGCAACGGCGAGCGGGCGGCCGGCGCCGCCCTGATGGCCGAACGCCACCCGGTCGGGGAACTGCTCGGACTGCGGGAGGCGCTGCTGCCCGACTCCGGCAACAGCCCCGCCCCGCGCGGCTCGTGGACGCTGCTGCGGCTGGAGGTCGCCGAGGCGTGTGTGGAGGACCTGTGGGGCGCGGACGATGTCGAGGCCGAGGCCTTCGCCATGGCCGACCCCGATCCGCTGGCCGCGCACGAGGCCGATCTGCTCCAGCATCTGCACTCGGCCCACAGCGACCAGGTGCGCGGGCTGAGCACACTGCTCGGCGACCGCTCGTCGCTGGTCCACACCCATGGCGAGGCGATCCCGGTGGCCCTGGACCGCTTCGGACTGCGGGTCCGCTTCACCGACGCCTCCGGCCAGCCCTTCGACGCGCGGTTCGACTTCCCCGAGCCGGTGCGCGGCGTCTCCGAGCTGCGGCGGGTGATGCACCTGCTGTTCCACGCGGCCGGTTGACCCCGGAGAGCCGGAGAACGCACCCGAAGAGAGGAGCGCGCGGCAGCTACGACGCATCGGGTGTGGGGGGCGCATCGCCGCGCAGCCGGGCGCGCACGCGCTCGACCACATCGGCGTAACGCGCCTCCGCCCCGTAACGGGTCGGCTGGTAGTACCGCTTGCCGTGGATCGTGTCGGGGGCGTACTGCTGCGCCGCGATCCCGCCCGGAAGGTCATGCGGATAGAGATAGCCCTGGGCGTGGCCCAGCTTCTCGGCGCCCTTGTAGTGGCCGTCCCGCAGATGCGGCGGCACCGCCCCGGCGAGCCCCGCCCGGACGTCCGCGAGCGCCGCGCCGATCGCGGTGGTGGCGGCGTTGGACTTGGGCGCGAGGGCCAGCGCGATGGTCGCGTGGCTCAGCGTCAGCGCGGCCTCGGGGAAGCCGATCAGCGCGACCGCCTGGGCCGCCGCCACGGCGGTGGGCAGTGCGGTGGGATCGGCCAGTCCGATGTCCTCGCTCGCCGAGATCATCAGCCGCCGCGCGATGAACCGCGGATCCTCCCCGGCCTCGATCATCCGCGCCAGATAGTGCAGCGCCGCGTCCACATCCGAGCCGCGGATGGACTTGATGAGGGCGCTCGCCACGTCGTAATGCTGATCGCCCGCGCGGTCGTACTTCACCGCGGCCCGGTCGACCGCCTCCTCCAGCGTGGTCAGCGTGACCTCGGCCTCGCCCTTGGCTATCGCCGAGCCCGCGCCCGCCTCCAGCGCCGTCAGCGCGCGCCGGGCGTCACCGCCCGCGATCCGCAGCAGATGCGCCTCGGCCTCCTCGGGCAGGGTGACCGCGCCCCCGAGCCCGCGCTCGTCGGCCAGCGCCCGGCTCAGCAGCCCGCGCAGATCGTCATCGGTCAGCGGCTCCAGGGTGAGCAGCAGCGAACGGGACAGCAGCGGTGAGATCACCGAGAAGTACGGATTCTCGGTGGTGGCGGCGATCAGCGTCACCCAGCGGTTCTCCACGGCGGGCAGCAGGGAGTCCTGCTGGGCCTTGCTGAAGCGGTGGATCTCATCGAGGAACAGCACCGTCTCGCGGCCGTACGCCCCGGAGGACCGACGCGCCCCGTCGATGACGGCCCGCACCTCCTTGACCCCCGCGGTGATCGCCGACAGCTCCACGAAGCGCTTCTGGGTGGCCTGGCTGACCACATACGCCAGCGTGGTCTTGCCGATGCCCGGCGGCCCCCAGAGGATCACCGACGACGGCCCGGCCGGTCCCCCGCTGCCCTCGCCGACCAGTCTCCGCAGCGGAGACCCGGGCCGCAGCAGATGCTGCTGCCCCACGACCTCGTCCAGGGTGCGCGGGCGCATGCGCACCGCCAGCGGACTGCTGGCGGGGTCCTTCTCCTGGCGTTCCTCGGCGGCGGCGGTGAACAGGTCTGGCTCCACGCGGGAAGCCTATGACACCCCACCGACAACGCCCGCCGCCGAGCGGTCGCCCGCTCAGCCCTGGGCGCCGGTCCAGAAGTCCCACCAGCGGGTCAGGATCATGATCCCGATGATGCCCACCCACAGCACCGGCACCACCCAGTGGAACTCCAGCAGCCCCCGCTTGAGCCCCTCCGGCGCCGGGAGGTAACCGTGCTTGATGTTGTAGCCGGTGATGTAGCAGAACATCACGATGGTGGCGACCCAGGCCAGGCAGCACCACAGGCACAACGAGCCGATGACGTACAGCGACTGGTACTGGAGCCAGGTGCAGAACGCGACGCCGAAGAGCGTGCCCGCGTTGAACGTCAGCCAGTACCAGCGCGGGAAGCGGGCCCCGGTCAGCAGGGACATCCCCACGCAGATGACGATCCCGTAGGCGACCAGCCCCAGCATCGGGTTCGGGAAGCCGAACGCCTGGGCCTGGTCGCTCTCCATGATGTTGCCGCAGGAGACGATGGGGTTGAGGCTGCACCCGGGGGTGAAGGTCTTCCCCTCGGCCTTGGCCTCGAGGATCTTGTTCTTGTCGATCGTGATGACCCATGCGGCGAGCAGCCCCAGCGCTCCGGTGATCACGAGCAGCAGGGCGAAGGCGCGACCGCCTCCGGTCCCGGTCCGCACGCTCTCCCGCGTCTCCCCGGACTCCACGTCGTCCATCACTGTCGTCGCCATATCGCCGTCCGTCGCTCTCCCACAGTGTCCAGCCCCGTCGGGCACGGCCATTGTGCCGCACCGGGCGTCGCCGTACGGCCCGGACAGCACGGCCCGGCCATCATCGCGTATCCCCCGTTCGACGGACATAAGACCGCCCGCCCGGTCGTCCCCCGAAACCGCCCGCCACACCAGGCTCGTGACCATGTCCGCGTTGACCAGCCATCAGGGCCGTTGGGCAAGTGATACAGGGTCATCGTGCTTGGCCGGATACCCGCTTCGACGGCGCCGGGGACCGGCGTGCGGTCATGTCCCGCATAGGCGGGATGAATCGGCCATCGTCTCGTTGACGATCCGTCGGCACCGGCCCGTCTCCCGCTGCGCGCACCACGGCCGTGCCCCGCCATCCCCGCAGGGGTGACGGGGCACAAGTGGCCGTTCGCCGGGGTCAGTTCAGCTTGGTGCGGAGGGTGGGGACGACCTTGTCGAGGGGGACCGGGGTCTGCTCGCCGGACTCCATGTCCTTGAGCTGGACCACGCCCTCGGCGAAGTCGCGCTCACCGGCGACGATCGCATAGCGGGCGCCGCTGCGGTTGGCCGCCTTCATGGCGGCCTTGAGACCCTTGCCACCGTAGGCGAAGTCGGTGGCGATGCCCGCCGTACGGAGCTCGGCCACCACACCGAAGAGGACCTTCCGGGCCTCCTCCCCGAGCGGCACCGCGAAGACGCTGGTGGCGTCCGGCAGGTCCAGCTCGATGCCCTCGGCCTCCAGGGCCAGCACCGTGCGGTCCACGCCGAGCGCCCAGCCGACGGAGGGCAGGGCGGGGCCGCCGATCATCTCGGAGAGGCCGTCGTAGCGGCCGCCGCCGCCGACCGCGGACTGGGAGCCGAGGCCGTCGTGGACGAACTCGAAGGTGGTGCGGGTGTAGTAGTCCAGCCCGCGGACCAGCTTGGGGTCGTCCTCGAAGGTCACGCCCTGCGCGCTGATCAGCTCGCGCACCTCGGCGTGGTAGGCGCGGCAGCCGTCGCACAGGTAGTCGCGCAGCAGCGGTGCGCCGGTCAGCTGCTTCTGGACGGCGTCGCGCTTGTCGTCCAGCACCCGCAGCGGGTTGATCTCGATCCGGCGGCGGGTGTCCTCGTCCAGGTCCAGACCGCGCAGGAACTCCTGGAGGGCGGCCCGGTAGACGGGGCGGCACTCGGCGTCGCCCAGCGAGTTCAGCAGGATGCGGAAGTCGCGCAGCCCCAGGGAGCGGTAGGCGTTGTGGGCGAGGAGGATCAACTCGGCGTCCAGGGCCGGGTCCTCGGCGCCGATCGCCTCGGCGCCGACCTGGGAGAAGTGGCGGTAACGGCCCTTCTGGGGGCGCTCGTAGCGGTAGTACGAGCCGGAGTACCAGAGCTTGACCGGCAGGGATCCGGCCTTGTGGAGATTGGCCTCCAGCGCGGCGCGCAGCACCGAGGCGGTGCCCTCGGGGCGCAGTGCGAGCTCGTCGCCGCCCTTGGTGGTGAGGGTGTACATCTCCTTGGTCACGATGTCGGTGGACTCCCCGACACCGCGCGCGAAGAGCTCCACGTTCTCGAAGCCGGGGGTCTCCACATAGCCGTAGCCGGACCGCCGCAGCGGCGCGGCGATGGCCTCGCGCACCGCGAGATAGGTCGCGGAGACCGGCGGGATCAGGTCATAGGTGCCCCGGGGGGCCTTGAAGGTGCTCACGGCAGTTCTCTCGTCACATTCCTCGTCGCGGAGCCGGCTCCTGGGTGCCGTCTCCGAGGCCAGCGGCCACCTCCCGCAGGAAGGGGTTGGTGGCGCGCTCGCGGCCGATGCTGGTCTGGGGGCCGTGGCCGGACAGCACCACGGTCGAGTCGTCGAGCGGCAGGACCACACGGGCCAGCGACTGGAGGATCTCGCCGTGGTCGCCGCCGGGCAGGTCGGTGCGTCCGATGGAGCCGGCGAACAGCAGGTCGCCCGAGAAGAAGACGGACGGGACGTCCGTCTGCTCGGGCATCCGGAAGGTCACCGACCCCTTGGTATGGCCCGGTGCGTGGGCGACGGTCAGCTCCAGCCCGGCCAGCTTCAGCTCGGCGCCGTCGGCCAGCTCCCTGACGTCGTCCGGTTCGCCCACGGTGAGCTCGCCCAGCAGCGGCAGACCGATGGAGCGGCCGAGGGCCTTCTCGGGGTCGCTCATCATGAAGCGGTCCGCCGGGTGGATCCAGGCCGGTACGTCATGGGCGCCGCAGACCGGCACCACCGAGGCGACGTGGTCGAGGTGGCCGTGGGTGAGGACGACGGCGACGGGCTTGAGCCGATGCTTGGCGATCGCCTCCTCGACTCCTTGGGCCGCCTGATGGCCCGGGTCGATGATCACGCACTCCTCGCCGGCGGCGGGGGCGACCAGGTAGCAGTTGGTCCCCCAGGCCCCGGCGGGGAACCCGGCAATGAGCACGATCGTCCTTAAAGGTCGTCCGGCAGAAGAATGTCGGCAGCTCCAGAGCCTACCGGCGGCGGCCCCGCCACAGCGAACCCGTATACGGTACGGCCGAGCGATCAGTCATGAGACCGACGGCACACGCCAGGAGGAGACGACCCGGTGGTCACTAACGAGCAGCGGCGGCGGCAACTCGCCCGGGAGAAGTACCTTCGGCAGCAGCAGCGGCGCCAGACGGCCCGGGACAAGGCGCGCCGTCGCAACACGGTGATCGCCTCGACGCTGGCCGTGGTGCTGGCGGCGGGCGGCGCGGTGGCGGCCGTGGGCGCGCTGTCCGGGGGCGGCGACGACAAGACGAAGGACGACTCCGCCGCCACGCCCCCCACCCCGCCGCCGACGAAGAAGGCGCCGGACCCCTGCGCCGAGGGCGCGAAGAAGGTCAAGGGCGAGAAGCCCGAGAAGATGACCTGGAAGAAGGAGCCCGAGGTCACCATCGACAAGGCGGGCTCGTACACCATGAAGCTGGAGACGACCTGTGGGGACATCCCCATCGACCTGAAGGCGGACAAGGCGCCGCACACGGTCAACTCCTTCGACTTCCTGGCGAAGAAGGGCTACCTCGACCACACCTCCTGCCACCGGCTGACCAACCAGGGCATCTTCGTGCTCCAGTGCGGCGATCCGCAGGGCACCGGCCGGGGCGGCCCGGGCTACACGATCCCGGACGAGAACCTGAAGGACCCCTCGCTCAAGGGGAACGTCTACCCGGCCGGCACGGTGGCGATGGCCAACCAGTACAACGCCCAGACCAAGAAGGGCCGGAACAGCGGCGGCAGCCAGTTCTTCCTCGTCTACCAGAACAGCCAGCTGCCACCGGACTACACCCCCTTCGGCACGGTCACCAAGGACGGGATGAAGGTCCTGAAGAAGATCGGCAACGCGGGCGCCGCTCCCCCGGACCAGACCGGGAACACCGCCCCGAACGCGACCGTGAAGATCAACAAGGCGACGGTCTCCGCGTCCTGACGCCTCTGACGTGCGTACTGCGAAATTTCGGTCGCGCAGGATACGGACAGCCGGGGCACGGTTCGCCTATGTTGGCGTTGTGTAGGGTGCCCGCCCCGATGGCTGCCACCTTGCTGTGGGACCGGCCCGGGCGTTTCCCGGCCGGAAGAAACTGTGGACGATGCCGGCGGGCCGCGCGCCCGCCCCGGCATCATGTGGAGGAGGCGCTGTGAGCAGCGAGCCTTGGGGCCGCGTCGACGAGGCGGGGACCGTGTACGTGCGTACGGCCGACGGCGAGCAGGTCGTCGGATCGTGGCAGGCGGGCTCTCCGGAAGAGGCCCTCGCCTACTTCGAGCGCAAGTACGACGGCCTGGTCGTCGAGATCGGCCTCCTCGAGCGCCGGGTGAAGACCACCGACCTGTCCGCCAAGGACGCGACGGCCGCCCTCGAGCACATCCGGCAGCAGGTCGACGAGCACCATGTGGTCGGTGATCTGGAAGCGCTCAAGAAGCGGCTCGACAAGCTCGCCGGGGACGTCGAGAACCGCCGTGAGCAGCGCAAGGCGGCCAAGGCCCACCAGACCGAGGAAGCCCGCAGGTCCAAGGAGGCACTGGTCGCCGAGGCCGAGGAGCTCGCCGCCAGCGAGCAGTGGCGGGCCGCCGGGGAGCGGCTGCGCGCCCTGGTCGACACCTGGAAGGGGCTGCCGCGTCTCGACCGCAAGACCGACGACGAGCTGTGGCACCGCTTCTCGCACGCCCGCTCGGCGTTCTCCAAGCGCCGCAAGGCGCATTTCGCGGCGCTGGACGCACAGCGCGAGGAGGCCCGGCAGACCAAGGAGAAGCTGGTCGCCGAGGCCGAGGCGCTGTCCGGCTCCACCGACTGGGGGCCCACGGCCGCCCGGTACCGGGAGCTGATGTCGGACTGGAAGGCCGCGGGCCGCGCGCAGCGCGAGGCCGAGGACGACCTGTGGAACCGCTTCCGCGGGGCGCAGGACGTCTTCTTCCAGGCCCGTGGCGAGGTCTTCGCCGAGCGCGACGCCGAGCAGCGGGAGAACCTGGCCCGCAAGGAGGAGCTGGTCGTCGAGGCCGAGAAGCTGCTGCCGATCTCGGATCTCAAGGCGTCCCGCGCGGCCTTCCGGTCGGTCAACGAGCGGTGGGAGGCCATCGGCCATGTACCGCGGGACTCCCGGGCGCGGATCGAGGGGCGGCTGCACGCGGTGGAGCGCGCCCTCCAGGACGCCGAGGAAGTGGAGTGGCGGCGGACCAACCCCGAGGCGCGGGCCCGTGCCGCGGGGCTGACCGGCCAGCTCCAGGACGCGGTGGACAAGCTGCGCAAGCAGATCGACGCCGCCCGCGCGGCGGGGAACAACGCCAAGGCCGACAAGCTGGCCAAGGAGCTGGAGGGGCGGCAGGCGCTGCTGGACCAGGCGCTCAAGGGCCTGGAGGAGTTCGGCGGCTGAGCGAGCCGCGCCCACGCGTCCGACGCGACGGCGACGAACAACGGCGGCCCCGGATCACCGGGGCCGCCGTTGTTCGTCGCTGTACGGCGCCTGTGGGGCCTGGCTCAGCGCTGCCGGGCCGAGGTGACCCGGTACACGTCGTAGACGCCCTCGACGCCGCGTACGGCCTTCAGGACATGTCCCAGATGCTTGGGGTCGCCCATCTCGAAGGTGAAGCGTGAGACGGCCACCCGGTCGCGGGAGGTCTGCACGGCCGCCGACAGGATGTTGACGTGCTGGTCGGACAGGACGCGGGTGACGTCCGACAGCAGCCGGGACCGGTCCAGCGCCTCGACCTGGATGGCGACCAGGAAGACCGACGACTGGGTGGGTGCCCACTCGACGTCGAGGATGCGCTCGGGCTGCTGGGAGAGCGAGTCCACGTTGACACAGTCGGCGCGGTGCACCGAGACGCCGCTGCCGCGGGTGACGAAGCCGATGATGGGGTCGCCCGGCACCGGCGTACAGCAGCGGGCCAGCTTGACCCAGACGTCCTCGACACCCTTGACCACCACACCGGGGTCGGCGCTGGAGCGGCGCTTGGTGCGGCTGCGCATGGGCGGCGCGGTCTCGGCGATGTCCTCGTTGGCGGCCTCCTCGCCGCCGAGGGCCTGGACCAGCTTGTTGACCACGTTCTGCGCGGAGACATGGCCCTCGCCGATGGCCGCGTAGAGCGAGGAGATGTCCGGGTAGCGCATCTCATGGGCCAGGGTGACCAGTGAGTCACCGGTGAGGATGCGCTGGATGGGCAGGTTCTGCTTGCGCATCGCCCGCACGATCGCGTCCTTGCCCTGCTCGATCGCCTCGTCGCGGCGCTCCTTGGAGAACCAGGCGCGGATCTTGTTGCGGGCGCGCGGGGACTTCACGAAGCCCAGCCAGTCGCGGGAGGGCCCGGCGCCCGCCGCCTTGGAGGTGAAGACCTCGACCAGGTCACCGTTGTCGAGGGTGGACTCCAGCGGCACCAGGCGGCCGTTGACCCGGGCCCCTATGGTGCGGTGGCCGACCTCGGTGTGCACGGCGTAGGCGAAGTCCACCGGGGTGGCCCCGGCCGGCAGCGCTATGACATCGCCCTTGGGCGTGAAGACGAAGACCTCGTTACGGGAGAGGTCGAAGCGCAGGGACTCCAGGAACTCGCCGGGGTCCTCGGTCTCCTTCTGCCAGTCCAGGAGCTGCCGCAGCCACGCCATGTCGTTGATGGCGTCGTCCTTGCCGGGCTTGCGGGGCACATCGGTGCGCACCTTGGAGGCACCGGCGACGGCCTCCTGCTTGTACTTCCAGTGCGCGGCGATGCCGTACTCGGCGCGGCGGTGCATGTCGAAGGTGCGGATCTGGAGCTCGACCGGCTTGCCGCTGGGCCCGATGACCGTCGTGTGCAGCGACTGGTACATGTTGAACTTGGGCATCGCGATGTAGTCCTTGAACCGCCCGGGCACCGGGTTCCACCGCGCGTGGATGGTCCCGAGCGCCGCGTAGCAGTCACGGACGGTGTCGACGAGGACCCGGATGCCCACCAGGTCGTAGATCTCGGCGAAGTCGCGGCCGCGGACGATCATCTTCTGGTAGACGGAGTAGTAGTGCTTGGGCCGCCCGGTGACGGTGGCCTTGATGCGCGCCGCCCGCAGATCGCCCTGGACCTGGTCGGTGACGACGGCCAGGTACTCATCGCGCTTGGGGGCCCGCTCGGCGACCAGCCGGACGATCTCGTCGTACATCTTGGGGTAGAGGATCGCGAAGGCGAGGTCCTCCAGCTCCCACTTGATGGTGTTCATGCCCAGGCGATGGGCGAGCGGAGCGTAGATCTCCAGCGTCTCGCGGGCCTTCTTCTCCTGCTTCTCCCGCTTGAGGTAGCGCATGGTGCGCATGTTGTGCAGCCGGTCGGCCAGCTTGATGACCAGGACGCGCGGGTCCTTGGCCATGGCGACGACCATCTTGCGCACGGTCTCGGCCTGGGCGGCCTCGCCGAACTTGACCTTGTCCAGCTTGGTGACGCCGTCGACGAGCAGGGCGACCTGGTCGCCGAAGTCACGGCGCAGGGTGTCCAGGCCGTATTCGGTGTCCTCGACGGTGTCATGCAGCAGCCCGGCCATCAGAGTGGCCGGATCCATACCCAACTCGGCGAGGATCGTGGTGACCGCGAGGGGGTGGGTGATGTACGGATCGCCGCTTTTGCGCTTCTGGCCGCGGTGCCAGCGCTCGGCCACCTGGTAGGCGCGCTCGATCTGCCGCAGGGTCCCCGCGTCGGCCTTGGGGTCGTTGCCGCGGACGATCCGCAGCAGGGGCTCCAGCACCGGGTTGTACGGGCTGGAGCGCTGGACGCCGAGGCGGGCCAGGCGGGCCCGGACGCGGTTGGACGAACCCGAACGGGGCGCGGGGCCGGTCGCCGGGCGGGCGGCGGTGGACGGCAGGCTGCTGCCACGGCCCGCGGCGGGCCGTGGGCCCTTCTGCTCGGGGCCGCTCGCGGCCGGGCTGTCACCGCTGGTCCGGGGCGTGCCGGAGGCCGCCGTCGGCTCGGCGGCGGTCGGCGCGTCCGGGTGCGCGGAGGGGGATCCTCCCGGGCGGACGTGGGGCGAGAGCGGCTGGGCCTCGTCTGGCAAGAGCACTCCTCAAGCGGTCCGGACCTCAAGAGGTCGGGGTGCCATGGTATCGATCCCGCCACTCCGCTTGCCTGTCGGTCGGGCGGAGCGGGCGAGGGCGGGCATGACGGAGGGCGGGAACCCGGCATGATCGCAGGTCCCCGCCCTCCGGCGGCGGTATCGGCCCGATACCGCTCAGATGGTGATCAGCGCCTCCAGCGGTGCGCTGTCGAGCGGGCCCAGCAGACGGCCGCGGCCCTGGAGGAAGCCGAGCTCCAGCAGCACGGCCACCCCGGCGACCTGGGCGCCGGCCCGCCGGATCAGCTGGAGGGACGCCTCGGCGGTGCCGCCGGTGGCCAGCACGTCGTCGATGACCAGGACCCGGTCGCCCGGGGTGAGGGCGTCGGCGTGTATCTCGATCTCCGCGGTGCCGTACTCCAGCTCGTACGCCTGGGCCAGGGTCGCCCCGGGGAGCTTCCCGGCCTTGCGGACGGGGACGAAGCCGATCCCGGCGCGGACGGCGGCCGGGGCGGCGAGGATGAAGCCCCTCGCCTCCAAGCCCACGATCTTGTCCGCCCGGTGCCGGACGGCGAGCTCGGCCAGTGCGTCGGTCAGCGCACCGAACGCGGCGGCGTCGGCCAGCAGCGGGGTGATGTCCTTGAACATCACGCCCGGCTTCGGATAGTCCGGCACATCCTGGATCCGGCTCAGCAGCAGCCCGCGCAGCTCCTCGGCGGCGGTGCCGTGAAATCCGGCCGCGCCACCCTGCTCACCGGTCGCGGTGCCCGTCGTCCCGGCGCTCATCGGCGCTTGCCCGACGGTCGGCCACGGCCCCGGCCTCGCGAGGCGGCCTGGCTGCGCTGGCCGACGACCCCGGCGGGGGCCGCCGCGGCGTCCTGGAGGTCGGCGCCACTGTCGCCCTCCTCGGCCGGCTTGTCGCCACCGGCCTCGGCCTTGGCGGCCGCGGCACGCTTGGCGCGCACCCGCTTGGCCAGCGCCTTCATCCGCGGGTCGCGCTCCTTCAGATCGGCGACGAGCGGAGTGGCGATGAAGATCGAGGAGTAGGCACCGGCGGCCAGGCCGACGAACAGCGACAGCGAGATGTCGTTGAGCATGCCCGCGCCGAGCAGACCGCCACCGATGAACAGCAGCGCGCCGACCGGCAGCAGCGCCACGACCGTGGTGTTGATGGAGCGCACCAGGGTCGAGTTGAGGCTGCGGTTGGCGATCTCGCTGTAGGTGAAGCGGTTCTGTTTGGTGAGGTCCTTCGACGCTTCCTTGAGGCCGTCGAAGACCACGACGGTGTCGTAGAGCGAATAACCGAGGATCGTGAGCAGACCGATCACGGTGCCCGGGGTGACTTCGAATCCGACCAGTGCGTAGACCCCGACCGTGATGGTCAGGTCGTGGATCAGCGCGATCAGGGCGGCCAGTGCCATCCGCCACTCGAAGGCGATGGCGAGATAGATCACCACCAGCACCATGAAGATCGCCAGACCCTGCCACGCCTTGCTGGCGATCTGCTCGCCCCAGCTCGGGCCGACCAGCTGGGTGTCGATCTTGTTGGTGGAGACGCCGAGCTTCTTGGACAGCGCCTCCTGGACCGGCAGCGCCTCCTTGGTGCCCAGCTCGCTGATCTGGATCCGCAGACCGCCGCGGCCGAGCTCCTGGACGACCACGGTGTGGCCGTCGGCGGCCACCTCTGCGGTGTGGCGGACCTCGGAAGTCGAGACGCTGGAACTGGAGTTGGGCGTGGTGAAGACCGCGCCGCCGGAGAACTCGATGCCCATGTTGAGGCCGCGCACCGCCAGGCCGACGATGGCCGTGATGGTGATCAGTATCGAGATGCCGTACCAGATCTTGCGCTTGCCGACGAAGTCGTAGCCGACCTCGCCTCGGTAGAGCCTGGCGCCGAGATTGCCGAGTCGCGACATCTCACGCCTCCTTCGTGTCGGCGGGGGCGGAACGGCGCCGGCGCAGGGGCGGTGTGGCTCCCAGGCGCTGGGGGTCCAGACCGGACCAGGGATGGCCGTTCCCGAAGAACGGGCGGCGGGCGAGGAGCGTCATCAGCGGCTTGGTGAACAGGAACACCACCGCGACATCGAGCAGCGTGGTCAGACCCAGGGTGAAGGCGAAGCCCTGCACCTTGCCGACGGTGACGATGTAGAGCACCGCGGCGGCCAGGAACGACACGAAGTCGGAGACCAGGATGGTGCGCCGGGCCCGCGGCCAGCCGCGCTCGACGGCGGGGCGCAGCGTGCGGCCCTCCCGGATCTCGTCCCGGATCCGTTCGAAGTAGACGATGAACGAGTCGGCGGTGATACCGATGGCCACGATCGCGCCGCAGACCGCCGGGAGGTTCAGCGCGAAGCCGATACCGGGGCCGAGCAGCACCATGATCGTGTAGGTGAGCACCGCGGAGACGCCGAGGCTGGCCATGGCCACCAGGGCCAGACCGCGGTAGTAGATGACCAGGTAGAGCACGACCAGGGCCATACCGATGGCACCGGCGATCAGACCCGCGTGGAGCTGCTCACCGCCGAGGGCGGCGGAGACGGTGGTCTCGTCCGCGATGTCGAAGGTCAGCGGGAGGGCGCCGTAGGACAGCACGTTGGCCAGGTCCTCGGCGCTCTGCTGGGTGAAGCCGCCGGAGATGGTGGCGCGGCCACCGTTGATCGCCGTGTTGACCTCGGGGTCGGAGACGACCTCACCGTCGAGGGTGATCGCGAAGCGGTTCTGCGGGGGCTGCTTGGACGCCAGCTGGCCGGTCACATCGGCGAACTTCTTGGAGCCCTTGCCGTTGAAGTCGAGCTGCACGATCCAGCCCGAGGCGTTCTGGCTCTCGAAGACGGCCGAGGCGTCGTCCACGTCGGTGCCCTCGACCTGGGAGGGGCCGAGGACGTACTTGGCGTCGCCCTTCTGGCCACAGGCGACGATCGTGTCGCTCGGCTTGGCGTTGGCCGCCTTCTCGGCCGCCGCGGCGCGGCCCTTCTTGGTGGTGCAGTCCAGCGCGGCGAAGTCCTTGGCCAGCTGCTTCTGCCCGTCGGGGGCGGAGGGCTTCTTGGTCTGGTCGCCCTTGGGGGTCTTCGACGGGTCCGGCGTCGGCGTCTTGTCGGCCTTCAGCGCGTTGGGCACGGCGCGGCCCTGGGTGCTGGCGCTGGCCGACGGACCGTCCGAGGGCTGACCGCCCTGCTTGTCCTTGTCGCCCTGCTGACCCTTGTCGCTCTTGTCGCCCTTGTCAGCCTTGTCGCCCTTGTCGCCGCTGGCGGTGGGGGTCGGGGTGGGCTGGGGGGTCTTCCCGCCGGAGGTGGTGGAGGTGGTCACCGGGCGGAAGTAGAGCTGGGCGGTGGTGCCGACCTGCTGCCGGGCCTGCTTCGCGTTCGTCCCCTTGGGGATGTTCACGATGATGTGCTTGTTGCCCTGCGTCTGGACCTCGGCCTCGGACACACCCAGACCGTTCACACGCCGCTCGATGATGCTGACGGCCGTGTTCATATTGTCCGTGTTGATCGCGTTGGGCCTGCCCGGCTGGTTCTTCGCCTCCAGCGTGAAGCTGGTGCCGCCCGCGAGGTCGATGCCCAGCCGCGGCGTGGTGTGACCGGAGAGGAACATCCCCCCGGTGAGCGCCACGATGGCGATCAGGATCACTGCCAGGGCGCGTCCGGGCCTGCCCTGTGCCCCGGGTGACTTGCGGCGCTTCTTCGGTGCTGCCACCTTGTCGTATCTCCCTGTCCAACCGCCCCGCACCCGGGGTGCGGCAGGCGGCCACGAAGTCTTGTGGGGGACGGCCCCTGCGGAGCCCTAACCGTCCGGAAACCGCGGCACGCCGAGCGGTGGGCGCCGCGGTTCCCAGTACGTGTCTACTTCGCGTCGGTGCTGCCGTCCCGCTTCTCGCCGTCGGACGCGTCCGCCGTGTCGGCGTCGCCCTTGCCGAGGTCGATCTTCTCGACCTTGTCCGCCTTCTCGGCCTCGTCGGCCTTCTCGGCGTCATCGCCGTCGGCGTCGGTGTGCGCACCCCCGGTCAGCGAGGAGGCGTCATCGGGGACGACAGGGTCGTGGCCGTCGGCCTCGGGGTCGATGCCGTGGACGATGCGGTTGTACTCCTCGTCGGGGAGGACGGCACCCACGGCGTTCTTCGCGTAGATCGCGTGCACGCCGGGGGCCACCTCGAGGAGGACCGTGTCGTCGTTGACCTCCTTGACCGTGCCGTACATGCCGCCGATGGTCCGCACACCGGTGCCGGGGTGCATCTCATTGCGCATCTGGGCGGCCTGGCGCTGCTTGTTCTTGGCCGATCGGGTCATCAGGAACATGGCCCCGATGAGCACGATGAACGGCAGGAGAGTCACGATATTCACGGGACGGAAATTCCTTCACACGACCGCGGGGATGCGGCCTGGTTTTCGGGGATGGATACACCGCACGGTTCCCGGACGGCATACGGTCGGCATCGGCGGAGTCTAAGCGAGCCCACGCCAATGGAACAACGCCCGGCAGGGTGTCGGGGTTCCTGACGCCGCCATTATTCGCTCTTCGGCCCATGATGCCGAAGAACCGCGCCCTCATGCCTCGAACAGACCCTTCTGCCCGCCCGCACCGGTCTGCGGCGGCGGGGTGAGCCCCAGATGGGCCCAGGCCGCGGGCGTGCCCACCCGCCCCCTGGGGGTACGGGCCAGCAGCCCCTCCCGCACCAGGAACGGCTCGGCGACCTCCTCGACCGTCTCGCGCTCCTCCCCCACGGCCACCGCCAGCGTGGACAGCCCCACCGGGCCGCCGCCGAACAGCTTGAGCAGGGCGCTGAGCACCGCGCGGTCCAGCCGGTCCAGACCGCGGCCGTCCACGTCGTAGACGGCCAGGGCGCTGGCGGCGATCTCGCGGGTGATCACGCCGTCGGCCTTGACCTGGGCGTAGTCGCGCACCCGGCGCAGCAGGCGGTTGGCGATCCGGGGCGTGCCGCGGGAACGCCCGGCGATCTCGGCGGCGCCCTCGGGCCCGATGGTGACGTCGAGCAGCCCGGCGGAGCGGTGGATGACGCGCTCCAGCTCGGCCGGGGCGTAGAACTCCATATGGCCGGTGAAGCCGAAGCGGTCGCGCAGCGGTGGCGGCAGCAGTCCGGCCCGGGTGGTCGCCCCGACCAGTGTGAACGGCGGAAGCTCCAGCGGGATGGCGGTGGCGCCGGGCCCCTTGCCGACGATCACGTCGACCCGGAAGTCCTCCATCGCCATGTAGAGCATCTCCTCGGCCGGCCGGGACATGCGGTGGATCTCGTCCAGGAACAGCACCTCACCCTCGGTGAGGGAGGAGAGGATCGCGGCGAGATCACCCGCGTGCTGGATGGCGGGGCCGGAGGTGATCCGGATGGGGGCGCCCATCTCGGCGGCGATGATCATCGAGAGGGTGGTCTTGCCGAGCCCCGGGGCGCCGGAGAGCAGGACGTGGTCGGCGGTGCCGCCACGCTGCCGGGCGGCCTTGAGCACCAGGTCCAGCTGCTCGCGCACCCGCTCCTGGCCGACGAACTCACCGAGGTCCTTGGGGCGCAGCGCGGCCTCCACCGCCTGGTCCTCGCCATCGGCGTCGGCGCCGACCAGCCTTCCGCCCGCGCCGGGGGGCAGCTCATCGGCGGTGGCCGGTGCGGTGTCGTCCCAGTTCACTGCGTATCGCCTCGCGATGTCGTCTTGAGCGGTGCCGTTTTGCGCCGTGCCGTCCTGAGCGCTGCCGTCTTGCGCGGTGCCGCCGGTCGCACCCCGGCGCGACGCCGTCCGGTCACCGTGTGCGGTTCAGGGTCTGGAGGGCCGCCCGCAGCAGCTGCGCCACCTGGGGCGCGGCGCCGTCGACGAGGGCCGCCTCGGCCCGGGGGGTGACGGCGGCGACCGCCTCATCGGCCTCCCGGGGGGCGTAGCCGAGGCCGACCAGGGCGGTGTGCAGCTGATCGCTCCAGCCCGCGGCGGGAGCGGGGCGGGCGCCGGGCACGGGGGAGCCGATCGGCTCGCCCAACCGGTCCCTGAGCTCCAGCAACAGCTTCTGGGCGCCCTTCTTGCCGATGCCGGGGACGGCGGTGAGCGCTTTCTCGTCCCCGGTGGAGACGGCGATCCGCAGCGCGTCCGGGGTGTGCACGGCCAGCATGGCCTGGGCGAGCCGGGGGCCGACCCCGCTGGCGGTCTGGAGCAGCTCGAAGACCTGGCGCTCGTCGTCGCCCGCGAAGCCGTAGAGGGTGAGCGAGTCCTCGCGCACGACCAGCGACGTGGCGAGCCGGGTCGGCTCGCCGAGGCGCAGCCCGGACAGGGTGCCGGGGGTGCAGTGGAGCGCCAGGCCGACACCCCCGACCTCGACGACGGCGGTGTCCGGGGCGAGGGCCGCGACCGGACCGGAGACGAACGCGATCATGGAGTACGGCCTTTCGTGGTGCGGTGGGCGGCGACGGCCCGCTGGAGGCGGTTGGTCGCGGGCGCCCGCCAGATATGGCAGATGGCGAGCGCCAGCGCGTCCGCGGCGTCGGCCGGTCTGGGCGGTGCGTCGAGCCGCAGCAGCCGGGTGACCATGGCGCCGACCTGGGCCTTGTCCGCCCGTCCCGATCCGGTGACGGCCGCCTTGACCTCGCTGGGGGTGTGCAGCGCGACGGGCAGGCCCCGGCGGGCGGCGCAGAGCATCGCGACGGCGCTGGCCTGGGCGGTGCCCATCACGGTGCGCACATTGTGCTGGCTGAACACCCGCTCCACGGCGACGAATCCGGGCCGGTGGGCGTCGAGCCATTCTTCGATACCGCGCTCGATGAGGACGAGGCGGTCGGCGATCTCGGCCTCCGCCGGGCTGCGCACGACGCCGACGCCCAGCATCCGCAGCGGGCGCCCCGCGACTCCCTCGACCACACCGATACCGCACCGGGTCAACCCCGGGTCCACACCCAGCACCCGCACGACGCTCCTCCCCTCACCGCCGCTCACCGCCGCTTCGATCAGCTGCTGACGCAGGCTAGCGGCTGCCACCGACAACGCCGACGGGCCGGTGGGGTGTGTCCCCGCCGACCCGCCCGCTACCCATGTGCTGAGGGAACGTCAGGCGTCCACCTTGGCCATGACCTCGTCGGTGACATCGAAGTTGGCGAAGACGTTCTGCACATCGTCGCTGTCCTCGAGCGCGTCGATCAGCTTGAAGATCTTGCGCGCACCGTCCTCTTCGAGCTGCACCTGCATGGTGGGCACGAAGTTGGCCTCGGCCGAGTCGTAGTCGATGTCCTGCCCCTGGAGCGCGGAGCGGACGGCGACCAGGTCGGTGGCCTCGCTGATGACCTCGAAGGACTCACCGAGGTCATTGACCTCCTCGGCGCCCGCGTCCAGGACCGCGCCGAGCACGTCGTCCTCGGTCAGCTCACCCTTGGGGACGATCACCACGCCCTTACGGTTGAACAGATAGGAGACCGAGCCGGGGTCGGCCATCGAACCGCCGTTGCGGGTCATGGCGACGCGTACGTCGGAGGCGGCGCGGTTGCGGTTGTCGGTAAGGCACTCGATGAGCACCGCGACACCGTTGGGGCCGTAACCCTCGTACATGATCGTCTCGTACTCGGCGCCGCCCGCTTCCAGACCGGCACCGCGCTTGACCGCGCTGTCGATGTTCTTGTTCGGAACCGAACTCTTCTTGGCCTTCTGGATGGCGTCGAAGAGCGTGGGGTTACCGTCCGGGTCGGCGCCGCCGGTTCGCGCGGCGACCTCGATGTTCTTGATCAGCTTCGCGAAGAGCTTGCCGCGCTTGGCATCGATCACGGCCTTCTTGTGCTTCGTCGTAGCCCATTTAGAGTGGCCGGACATCCGCCTGTCTCCTTCGCGTAACCCAGTGCTGTACGAACGCCTGCGATCCTACCGGGCCCGGCCCCGCGTGGACTGCCGCACCATGGCGACGAAAAGCGCGTGCACCCGGTGGTCGCCGGTCAACTCGGGGTGGAACGACGTCGCGAGGACATGGCCCTGCCGGACCGCGACGGTGTGCCCGTCGAAGGTCGCCAGCACCTCGGCGGCCGCGCCGACGGACTCCACCCACGGCGCGCGGATGAAGACGCCCTCGACCGGGCCGCCGTCGATGCCCTTGACATCGATCCCGGCCTCGAAGGACTCGTTCTGACGGCCGAAGGCGTTCCGACGGACGATCATGTCGATTCCGCCGACGGTCTCCTGGTCGTCACGACCGTCGAGGATCTTGTCCGCGACCATGATCATGCCCGCGCAGGTGCCGTACACCGGCATGCCCGCGCGCACCCGCTCGCGCACCGGCTCCAGCAGCCCGAAGATGACCGCCAGCTTGGACATGGTGGTCGACTCGCCGCCGGGGATCACCAGTCCGGCGACCTCGGCGAGCTCCTCGGAGCGGCGGACGGGCCGGGGATCGGCACCGGCCGCGGCGAGCGCGGCGAGGTGTTCCCGGACGTCGCCCTGGAGGGCGAGCACCCCGATCACCGGGGCGTCCTCGGCCGTGGCGGGCGCCGACGGCGCGGAGGAGGAAGTCGAGGGAGACACGGAACGAAAACCTCTCGGGACGTCGGGGGCACCACGCGTCCGCCGGGACGCGTGGTGCCGGGTGGTTCCGGTGCGATGGCCGAAGCCAGCCGGATTACCAGCCGCGCTGGGCGTAGCGCTCGCTCTCGGGGAGGGTGTCGCAGTTGATGCCGACCATGGCCTCGCCGAGGTTGCGGGAGACCTCCGCGACGACCTTCGGGTCGTCGTAGAAGGTGGTGGCCTTCACGATGGCGGCGGCGCGCTTGGCCGGGTCGCCGGACTTGAAGATGCCGGAGCCGACGAACACGCCCTCGGCACCGAGCTGGCGCATCAGCGCGGCGTCGGCCGGGGTGGCCACACCGCCCGCGGAGAACAGCACGACCGGCAGCTTGCCGACCGCGGCGACCTCCTGGACCAGCTCGTACGGGGCGCGCAGCTCCTTGGCCGCCGCGTAGAGCTCGTGGTTGTCCAGCCCGCGCAGCCGGGAGATCTCGCCCTTGATCTGGCGCAGGTGGCGCACGGCCTCGACGACATTACCGGTACCGGCCTCGCCCTTGGAGCGGATCATGGCCGCGCCCTCGGCGATCCGGCGCAGGGCCTCGCCCAGGTTGGTGGCGCCGCAGACGAACGGCGTGGTGAAGGACCACTTGTCGCTGTGGTTGACCTCGTCGGCCGGGGTGAGGACCTCGGACTCGTCGATGTAGTCGACGCCGAGGGCCTGGAGCACCTGGGCCTCGACGAAGTGGCCGATCCGGGACTTGGCCATGACCGGGATGGAGACGGCGTCGATGATGCCGTCGATCATGTCCGGGTCGGACATCCGGGCCACTCCGCCGTCCTTGCGGATATCGGCCGGAACCCGCTCGAGGGCCATGACCGCGACGGCACCGGCGTCCTCGGCGATCTTGGCTTCCTCGGGGGTGACGACGTCCATGATCACGCCACCCTTGAGCTGCTCGGCCATACCGCGCTTGACGCGGGCGGTGCCGGTCGCGGGAGCCTCGGAGTTGGACGTGCTGGCGGGCGTGCTGGACACGGTTTGACCTCACTCGATGATGAAAAGTGCGATGAGCCCATCGTAGGGCCGTTCGATACCGGTTCATGACCCGGCCATCCGGTCCAGGTCGATGGCGCCTGTGCTACAGGGATGACACAAGCGGCTGGGCACCGCGCGCGGCAAGGGCCAATTGCGGGCCGGTGGCTCGAAGGCGGCGACGTCCCACGTCAGCGGGGTCGGCGTCAACGGGGTCGGCAATGGCGTCGGCCCGCCGCGGGCGGTTCAGTGTCCGGCGCGGGCGGCCAGTGCGGACGGCGGCTCGTCGTCCATCTCGAAGGCCAGCGGGAACGGGGCGTGACCGGCCAGCCGGAACCAGCGCACCGTGCGGTGGCGGCGCAGCGCCCGGGCCGCCCGCACCGCGTCGTTGTGGAACCGCCGCGCCATCGGGACCCGCCGTACCGCCTCGGTCAGCTCGCCCAGCGCCTCCTCGCCGCCCGGCGCCTCCCGTACCGCCTCGACCTGCGCGCTCTCCTCGAAGACGGCCCGCAGCGCCTGGCTCAGCTCGCTCTCGGCGACCTCCCGGTGCTCCTCCTCGGACTGCCGGGCGGCGTGGGCGGCCTGGTACAGCACCATCGACGCCGCGGGGTCGAGCACCCCCGCGGTGGCCAGTTCCTGGGCGACCGAGGCGCGGCGCAGCAGCTGGGCGTCCAGGGCGGCCCGGGCCGCGTCCTGCCGACTGTGCAGCCGGTCGAGACGTCCCGCGGTCCAGCTCAGGTAGACGGCGATGATGATCAGCGCCGCCGCGATCCAGATGAGAGTGCTCACGGCGCGCCACGCTACCGGCTGGCGCCCGGGGCGGGCGCCGTACGATCCGGGCCGCGGCCGCCCCGCTCCCCCTCCGGAGGCTCACCCCGAGACCCGCGACGGCGCCGCTGGCGCTGGCGCTGGCACAGCACCCGGACACGGACACGGACACGGACACGGGCCCGGTCGCCGGGTGAGGGCACGACGGTGGGGCCCGTACCGGCGCCGGTACGAACCCGGACCGGAGGCCGTCGGCGAGCGGCCCGCGACGCGGAGGCGCTCAGCGCTCGCCGCCTGCCCGACGTGGTGCCGAGGGACCCGCGGATGCCGGACGGCGAGGGGGCGCGGCGCGGCCCGCGGGGCTGGACCGTGTCGTTCGACCCGAACGACACGACCTAGTCGCGGGCGAAGCCCAGGCGTGCGCGCAGCCCGGCCCGCTCGTCGGCGCCCACGGACGCCGCGCCGTCTGCCACCGTCTCGTACACCGCGAGGATGTCCGCGCCGACCGTGGACCAGTCGAAGCGGCGCACATGGCGGCGGCCCCGCTCGCGCAGCTCGGCCACCCGCTCCGGGGTCTCCAGCAGCCGCACGGCGGCCGCGGCCAGCGCGTCGGCGTCCTCGTTCGCGAACAGCTCTCCGGCCGCTCCGCCGTCCAGGACCTGGGCGAACGCGTCCAGGTCGCTGGCCAGGACGGCGGCCCCGGCGGACATCGCCTCGACCAGGATGATCCCGAAGCTCTCACCGCCGGTGTTGGGCGCGAGGTAGACGTCGACGCTGCGCAGCAGCCGCGCCTTGTCCTCGTCGCTGACCATGCCCAGGAACTCCACGCGCTCCCGCATCGCGGCCGGCAGCCCCGCGACGGCCTCCTTCTCGTCACCGCGCCCGGCGACCAGCAGCCGGGCCTCCGGCCGCGCTTCGAAGATCTTCGGCAGGGCGCGCATCAGCACCGGAAGGCCCTTGCGGGGCTCGTCGATCCGGCCGATGAACCCGATCGTGTCCCCGCGCCACTCCTCCTTGGGCTCGGCGTCGGCGAAGAAGTCCACGTCGACGCCGTTGGGGATGACCACCGCGTCGCCGCCGAGATGCTCGACCAGCGTCCGCCGGGCGTACTCGCTCACCGCGATCCGCGCCCTGATCTTCTCCAGCGCGGGCTGGAGGATCGGATACGCCGCGATCATGGCTCGGGAGCGGGGGTTGGAGGTGTGGAAGGTGGCCACGATCGGCCCCTGCGCCGCCCAGCAGGCGAGCAGACCGAGCGAGGGCGAGGTCGGCTCGTGGATGTGGATGACGTCGAAGGACCCGTCGTGCAGCCAGCGGCGCACCCGCGCGGCGGACAGGAAGCCGAAGTTGAGCCGGGCCACCGAGCCGTTGTACGGCACCGGCACGGCGCGTCCGGCGGAGACGACATAGGGCGGCAGCGGGGTCTCGTCGTCCGCGGGGGCCAGCACCGAGACCTGGTGGCCGCGCCGGATCAGATGCTCGGCCAGATCGCGGATGTGGAACTGCACGCCTCCGGGGACGTCCCAGGAGTACGGGCAGACGATGCCGATCCTCACGGTTTCTCCGTTCCGGAGCCGTCGGAGGCCCCCGTCACCGGGCGGGCGGCCGTATCGGTCGCCGGACGCGGCTCCAGGTCCCCGAGCCACAGCCGCTGGAGCATATGCCAGTCCTCGGGGTGCTCGGCGATCCCCGCCGCGAAGGCGTCGGCGATCTGCTGGGTCATCGCGGCGGCCCGCTCGGCGCGGGGGCCGGAGGCGGCGACCTCGATCGGTGGGTACACCCTCCCCCGCATGACCGGGGTGTCGTCGTACCAGAGGGTGACCGGCAGCAGCAGGGCGCCGGTCTGGGCGGCCAGCCGGGCGGGTCCGGCGGGCATCTTGGCGCGTTCGCCGAAGAAGTCGACCTCCACGCCCGAGGACGACAGGTCGCGGTCGGCGACCAGGCACACCAGACCGCCCGCGCGCAGCCGCCGTGCCAGCGTCCCGAAGGCGCTGCCGCCCTGGTGGGGCAGTACCTCCATGCCCAGGCCCTCGCGGTAGGCCACGAAGCGGTCGTACAGCGTCTCCGGCTTCAGCCGCTCGGCGACGGTGGTGAAGGGCACGCCCAGCCGTGTGGTGACCCAGGCCCCGGCGAGGTCGTAGTTGGCCATATGGGGCAGCGCGAGGATCACGCCCCGGCCGCTGGCCAGCCCGTCCGTCAGATGGTGCGCGTCGTGGATGTCGACGCCGGTGCGGATCCGCTCCGGACTCCAGGTCGGCAGCCGGAAGGACTCCATCCAGTAGCGCATGTAGGAGCGCATACCGGCGCGCGACAGTTCCGCGAGCCGGCGCGCGGAGGCATCGGGGACGACCCGCGCCAGATTGGTCTCCAGCCGCAGCACGCCCTTGCCGCGCCGCTTCCATACCTGATCGGCTATGCGCTGCCCGAGCCCTGTGGCGACCGGTTCCGGCAGCTTCTTGACCGCGCTCCAGCCCAGCCCGTAGAGCGCGTCGGTCAGCCGATCCTTCACCGTGACTCGCCCCCCTGGGTCACCGTCCGCTCCTCGGCATCCGCCTCGGCGGCCTCGCGGCGCACGGTCACCACCCGCTGCACCAGGGTCACCGCGCTGCCCACGGCGACGATCCACAGGGCGATCGGCAGCAGGATCTGGATATGCGGCACCCCGAATGTGTGCAGCCCGGAGAAGCCGCAGGCCACCAGCGAGATCACCAGCCGCTCGGCGCGCTCCACCAGCCCGTTGACCTTCACCGGCAGCCCGATGCTCTCGCCGCGCGCCTTGGTGTACGAGACCACCTGGCCGCTGGCGAGACAGAAGATCGTCACCGCACACAGCACATTGTCGTCGCCCTTACCGGCGTACCACAACGCCAGCCCACCGAAGATCGCGCCGTCGGCGACCCGGTCGAGGGTGGAGTCCAGGAACGCCCCCCAGCGGCTGGAGCGGCCCAGTTGCCGGGCCATATTGCCGTCGACCAGGTCGGAGAAGACGAAGAGGGTGATGACCACCGTCCCCCAGAAGAACTCCCCCCGGGGGTAGAAGACCAGTGCGCCCGTGATCACACCGCCCGTTCCGACGAGGGTCACCGCGTCGGGGCTGACCCCGAGACGGATGAGCAGGGCGGCGAACGGTGTGAGAACACGCGTGAAGAATGCACGCGCGTACTTGTTCAGCATGGCCTTCCCGGTGGGTCGAATTGGGCCGGATGGTCAAGGGGCCACCGGCGCGCCCATCGTAGCCACGCCCCGCCGGGGCGCCGCGCACCCGTCGGCCGCTCCCGCACCGGGCTCGCACTACGCCCGGATGTGCGACGTATGGACGCACCGTTACCTCGGTGGAAAGCTCGAAGTATCGCGAGGTGTCGACCGGGAGGCGAGACACATGGGCGACAAGACGAGTACACATCCAGGGGCCGCCGGAAGGGCAGTGGCGGCCGACCGGCCCAGCTCCCTGAGGAACGTGGTGCTGGTCGGCCACAGCGGGACGGGAAAGACGACGCTGGTGGAGGCCCTCGCACTGGCGACGGGCGCGGTCAACCGGGCGGGCAGGGTCGAGGACGGCGGCTGTCTCTCCGACTACGACGACATCGAGCACCGGCAGCAACGCTCGGTACAGCTGTCCCTGGTCCCCGTCGAATGGGGCGGGATGAAGATCAATCTCCTCGACACCCCGGGGTACGCCGATTTCGTCGGGGAGCTCAGGGCCGGTCTGCGGGCAGCGGACGCGGCCCTTTTTGTTGTCTCCGCCGCCCAGGACGCGGTGGGCATCGCCGGGGCCACCCGGATGGTCTGGGACGAGTGCGCGGCCGTCGGCATGCCGCGGGCGATCGTGATCACACATCTGGAGGCGGCCCGGGCCAGCTTCGAGGAGATGACGGCGCTGTGCCAGGAGAGCTTCGGCGGCGACGATCCGGACGCGGTGCTCCCGCTGTACCTGCCGCTGCGGGGCGAACCCGCCCCGGACGGCCATGCCCCGGTCACCGGGCTGATAGGGCTGCTCTCCCAGCGGGTCTTCGACTACTCCTCGGGGGCCAGGACCGAGACACCGCCGGTGCCGGACCAGCTCCCGCTGATCGGGGAGGCCCGCAACCGGCTCATCGAGGGGATCATCGCCGAGAGCGAGGACGAGACCCTGATGGACCGCTATCTCGGCGGTGAGGAGATCGATGTCAAAACGCTCATCCAGGACCTGGAGAAGGCCGTCGCGCGCGGCAGCTTCCACCCGGTGCTGGCCGCCGCCCCGGCCGCCGAGGGCTCCAAACAGGGCCTGGGCACCACCGAGCTGCTGGAGCTGATCACCGGCGGCTTCCCCACTCCGCTGGAGCGCGAGGCACCCGAGGTCACCACGCCCGAGGGCGTCCCGCGTCCGGCGCTGCGCTGTGATCCGGACGGTCCGCTGGCCGCCGAGGTGGTCAAGACCTCCTCCGACCCCTACGTCGGCAGGATCTCCCTGGTCCGGGTCTTCTCCGGGACGCTGCGTCCGGACCAGACGGTCCATGTGTCCGGGCACGGCCTGGAGGACCGCGGCCATGAGGACCACGACGTGGACGAGCGGGTGGGCGCCCTCTCCTCGCCGTTCGGCAAACAGCAGCGGGTGCTCCCCCAGGCCATCGCGGGCGATCTGGCCTGTGTGGCCAAGCTGACGCGCGCCGAGACCGGCGACACGCTGTCCGCCAAGGACGACCCGCTGCTGATGGCGCCCTGGCAGATGCCCGATCCACTGCTGCCCGTCGCCATCGAGGCGCACAGCAAACCGGATGAGGACAAGCTGTCGTTGGGGCTGTCCCGGCTGGTCGCCGAGGATCCCACGATGCGCCTCGAGCAGAATCCGGACACCCACCAGGTGGTGCTGTGGTGTCTGGGTGAGGCCCATGTGGACGTCGCGCTGGAGCGGTTGCGCAGCCGGTACGGCGTACAGGTGGACGCGGTGCCGTACAAGGTCTCGCTGCGGGAGACCTTCCGCGGCAAGGCCGCCGGGCGCGGACGGCATGTCAAACAGTCCGGTGGACACGGCCAGTACGCGATCTGCGAGATCGAGGTGGAGCCGCTGCCGGGCGGCTCGGGCATCGAGTTCGTGGACAAGGTCGTCGGCGGGGCCGTACCGCGGCAGTTCATCCCGTCCGTCGAGAAGGGTGTGCGCGGGCAGGCGGCCCGCGGCGTCGCCGCGGGCTACCCCCTGGTCGATGTGCGGATCACGCTGCTGGACGGAAAGGCGCATTCGGTGGACTCCTCCGACGCCGCGTTCCAGACGGCGGGTGCGCTCGCGCTGCGCGAGGCGGCGGTCGACGCCCGGATCGACCTGCTGGAGCCGGTGGTCGAGGTGTCGGTGCTGATCGCGGACGACTTCGTGGGCGCGGTGATGAGCGACCTGTCCGGCCGCCGCGGCCGGGTCGTGGGCACCGAACAGTCGGGCGGCGGCCAGACCCTGATCAGAGCGGATGTGCCGGAGATCGAGATCGGGCGGTACGCCGTCGATCTGCGCTCACTGTCCCATGGCACCGGGCGGTTCAGCCGCTCCTACGCCCGGCATGAGCCGATGCCGCAGCAGCTGGCCGAACGGATCCGCGAAGGCGCCTACGCGGACGCGTAGTTGCCGCCGCGTAGTTGCCGCGTAGTCGCCGTAGTTGCCGCGTAGTCGCCGCACCGCCCGTCCCGACTCCGGTGGGGCGGGCGGCTGTTCGCCCGCACGGTTGTCCACAGGCGGGCACGCCCTGGCGACAGGTGGTGCACACCCCCGATACGCTGAGGTCGCAGCGCAAGCGGCGTGCGGTATTGGGGGCGTTGGTGACGGACGGATTCGATTTCAGTCCCGGGGCACAGGTGCCTCTGTCGGGGGCTGCGGGGCAGACGGCGGCGACGCAGGCACTCGCCTCGGCCGCCTACCGTGACGGGCCCGTGGCCAAGCTGCTCGACGCCAACTCGGAGTGGACGGTCTCGGCGGTCACGGCGCCGAAGATATCGCTGTTCGAGCCGAATCTGGGCGAGGCGTTCTCCCGTGCGGTCCAGACGCGGATGCTCGGCGGCGGCCGGGGCCAGGTGATCCAGTCCTTCGGGACCGAGCCGCAGACGGTCGTGGAGCACTGCCTCGCCGCCAACAACATCCGCAAGACCCGGGACGCCCGGCTCAGCGTCGTCATGGTGATCTTCGGGCTGCTCTTCCTCCCCGGAGTGCTGCTGTGGCTCGGCGCCTTCCAGCTGCGGCGCTCGGTCGCCGGTGCCCAGGACAAGCGGATGGGAGCGCTGGGCACGGCGCTGCTGATCGCGCTCACGGTGATCACCCTGATCTTCCTGATCAAGCTGCCGTTCGGTGGCTTCTGGGGCTTCTATCTGCGCGGGGTGGTGGTGGCCCCGGTGATCGGCTGGTACATCGCCAAGCAGATCTGCGAGCGCACCGCGCGGGACCTGCGGGACTCCTGGGGCGGGCTGCTCGCGGGCGGCGGTGTGGGCGCCAAGGTGCCCGAGACGGTGCCCAACCACCCGGGCCAGACCTCCGCCGAGGAGCTGCGCAAGGCGCTCCACAAGCTCACCGCCGAGCAGTACAGCAATGTGGTCTTCTACGCCGGGCCCAAGGGCATATTGGGCATGGGCACCCGCTGGGGAAGCTGGCAGCTGGCCGAGGACCTGGTCTCCGCCGAGCCGGAGAAGGAGATCGACCCCTTCCGCAGCTGGGACGTGATACGGGCGATCCACGACCAGCTCCGGATGCTGGAGCGCAGCCCGCTGCACACCGGCGGCTTTCCCACCCCCTCGGTGCGCCACTGGGTGGTCTCGCCCATCGGCGAGGGGGCCAAGGCGGTCGAGCGCGGCGGCACCTCCGAGGAGGAGGGCTTCCAGATACGGGGCGTCGAGCTCCAGCGGATCTGCGACCAGCAGCAGTTCGGCGCCGGTGACCGGCACTACCTGGGTGTGCAGTTCGTGCTGTGGGACGGCCAGTTGGTGATCACGCTGCTGATCACGGTGACCCTGCTGCACAAGACGCTGCGGATCGAGGTCACCGGCCATGCCCTGGGGCCGGTGCATCCGCTGTTCACCAGCAAGCCGTCGGCGCCGTCCAAGACGGTCAGCAAGGCCTTCCGGTTCTGGGAGACCAAGTCGGTTCCGCTGCCGCTGGTGGACACGAAGGAGGTGGTGCGGCTGACCGCGCGCGCCCCCTTCACCTGGTATCCGCCGGTCCTGGACCACCTGGGCGGCAAGCTGGTGCTGCCCGAGCCGTTCGGACTGCGCCACGCCTGGGCCGACAAGCCCTGGCGCCACCGGTTCATGGCGGACGACGCGCTGCGGGCGGCCACCCCCGTGCTGCGGGTGGTCCACGAGGCGGCGATCGGTGTGCTCAAGCACCACGGCGTGGACACCGAGCGCTTCGGCAACCGCTCGCTGGCGCTCAGCGGCCAGGTGCAGGACGCGTCCCCCAAGAAGGCCGATCTGTACGACGCCTGACCGGCCGGGGCCCCGCCAGGGGGCCCGGGCCCAGGAAGCGGCCCCCGGGCCAGGAGCCCGGCCCCGGGCCTATGGGCGCGGCCAGGCGGCGGCGAGCATCCGGCGGGTGTCGGCGAGCAGTTGCGGCAGCACCTTGGTGTTGCCGATCACCGGCATGAAGTTCGTGTCGCCACCCCAGCGCGGCACCACATGCTGATGCAGATGGGCGGCGATCCCCGCGCCCGCAACGGAGCCCTGGTTGAGCCCGATATTGAAACCGTGCGCGCCGGAGGCGGTACGCAGCGTGGTCATGGCGGCCTTGGTGAACTCGGCCAGCTCCACCGTCTCCCCGGCGTCCAGCTCGGTGTAGTCGGCGATATGGCGGAACGGCACGACCATGAGGTGGCCGCCGTTGTACGGGTACAGATTGAGCACCGCGTAGACGTGCTCACCCCGCGCGATGATCAGGCCGTCCTCATCGGACTTCTCCGGGATGGTGCAGAACGGGCAGCCATCACCGGCCCCCGGGCCGGTGGGCTTGTTCTCCCCCTGGATGTACGCCATCCGGTGGGGCGTCCACAGGCGCTGGAACGCATCGGGCGTCCCCACTCCGAACTGCTGCTCCGGCTCACTCGTCATGCGGGCCAGCATATTCGCCCAGGAAGGGTGGGGAAGCGGTGAGGGGCGGCCCCTTCCGGGACCGCCCCCCGGCACCTCCGCGGGCTGCCGCCCGCGGCTCGGCTCAGACCTGCACGCGCCGCTCCACCGCGTCGATGATCTCGGCCAGCGCCTCGTCGACCGGGATGCCGTTCTTCTGCGACCCGTCGCGGTAGCGGAAGCTGACCGCTCCGGCCGTCACATCGTCGTCACCGGCGATGATCATGAATGGGATCTTGGACTTCTGGGCGTTGCGGATCTTCTTCTGCATACGGTCCGAGGAGGAGTCCACCTCCATCCGGAGCCCCTTGGCCTTGGCCTTGGCCGCGAACTCCTCCAGGTACGGCACATGGGTGTCGCCGATCGGGATGCCGACCGCCTGCACCGGGGCCAGCCACACCGGGAAGGCGCCCGCGTAGTGCTCCAGCAGCACCGCGAAGAACCGCTCGATGGAGCCGAACAGCGCTCGGTGGATCATGACCGGCTGCTGACGCGAACCGTCCGCCGCCGTGTACTCCAGCGCGAACCGCTCGGGCTGGTTGAAGTCGACCTGGATCGTCGACATCTGCCAGGTACGGCCGATGGCGTCCTTGGCCTGGACGGAGATCTTCGGACCGTAGAAGGCCGCGCCGCCCGGGTCCATGACCAGCTCGAGGCCCTGCTTCTCAGCGGCCTTGCGCAGCTCCTCGGTGGCCTCTTCCCACTGCTCCGGCCCGCCGATGAACTTATCGGAGTCGTCCCGGGTGGACAGCTCCAGATAGAAGTCGTTCAGACCGTAGTCCCGGAGCAGATTCAGTACGAAGGTCAGCAGATTGTCGAGCTCATCTGCCATCTGCTCCTTGGTGCAGTAGATATGCGAGTCGTCCTGGGTGAAGCCCCGGGCCCGGGTGAGGCCGTGGACGACACCGGACTTCTCATAGCGGTAGACGGTGCCGAACTCGAAGAGCCGCAGCGGCAGTTCGCGGTAGGACCGTCCGCGCGCCCGGAACACCAGGTTGTGCATCGGGCAGTTCATGGCCTTGAGGTAGTAGTCCTGGCCCTCGAACTCCATGGGAGGGAACATGCCCTCCATGTAGTGCGGGAGGTGGCCGGAGGTCTCGAAGAGGCGCGCCTTGGTGATGTGCGGCGTGTTGACGAACTCGTAGTCCGCCTCTTCGTGGCGCCTGCGCGAGTACTCCTCCATCTCCTTGCGGATCACCCCGCCCTTGGGGTGGAACACCGCGAGGCCGGAACCCAGCTCATCGGGGAAGGAGAACAGGTCCAGCTCGGAGCCCAGCTTGCGGTGGTCGCGCTTCTCGGCCTCGGCGAGGAAGTCCAGATGGGCCTTCAGCTCGTCCTTGGTCGGCCAGGCGGTGCCGTAGATCCGCTGGAGCTGCGGGTTCTTCTCACTGCCCCGCCAGTACGCGGCGGCGCTGCGCATCAGCTTGAAGGCCGGGATGTTCCGGGTGCTGGGCAGGTGTGGACCGCGGCAGAGGTCCTTCCAGCACAGCTCGCCGGTCTTGGGGTCGAGGTTGTCGTAGATGGTCAGCTCACCCGCGCCGACCTCGGCGGACGCGCCCTCGGCGGCGTCCGCGGCGGAGCCCTTGAGGCCGATCAGCTCCAGCTTGTACGGCTCGCCCGCCAGCTCCTCACGCGCGGCCTCGTCGGTCACCGCGCGGCGGGAGAACTTCTGCCCGCGCTTCTGGATTTCCTGCATCTTCTTCTCGATGCGCTTGAGATCGTCCGGGTGGAACGGGGTCTCGACGTCGAAGTCGTAGTAGAAGCCGTCCTTGATGGGCGGGCCGATGCCCAGCTTGGCCTCGGGGAACAGCTCCTGAACCGCCTGCGCCATGACATGCGCGGTGGAGTGGCGCAGGATGTCCAGACCGTCCTGGCTGGTGATCTCGACCGGCTCGATCTCCTCGCCGTCGGCCGGTACGTAGGCCAGGTCCTTCAGCTGACCGCCCACGCGCGCGGCGACGATCGAGCGCTCACCGGTGAAGAGATCCGCGGCCGTAGTGCCCGTGGCCACCACGCGTTCTTCCCGCTCGGAATCGCGCTGGATGATCACACGGACATCTGACACCGGTCTCTCCTGACTGATGGGTGGCTCACCGCGGCGAATGCCGCGCAGCGTGAATCGTACCGAGCCGACCGGTCCGACCGCGAAACGGCGGGGAGCGCGCTGACCGGCCGCCCCGCGCCGCTCTCCCCGGCGCCCGGACCGGCCGCCCCGCGCGCCGCCGTGAGCCCGGCGGTCAGGGGCCGCCGCACGCCTCCTCGAAGAAGTCCAGGTGTTCCTGGAGCGATTTGAGCAGCCGGTCCCGCTCCGCCTCGTCGACCTGGACCGGGGTGACGCCGGTGGCCCCGGTCAGCCGCCGGAAGCCGCCCCGGCTCTCCAGCCGCCCGCTGACCCGGATCGGCAGCCCCACCAGATGGGCATGGCCGGCCACCCGGTAATCGTCCTCGGCCAGCAGGATGCGCACCTGTGCCACATCGGCCCCGGCCAGCACCCGCAGCCGCACCGCGCCCGGGCCGCCGGGGCCGGGGCGGCGCAGCCGGACCACCGCTCCGGTGAGCCGCACGGTCACCGACGGCTCGTCCCGTACATAACGGGCGCCCGCCTCGCGGAGCCCCGGGAGGTCGCCCGGGGAGAACTCCACCGGCTCGGGGCGGAGCGGGAACCCCGGCGGCGCACCGGCGGCCGGGGACCACTCCAGGGCCACCCGCGCCCCTTCGGTGCCCTGGACCAGCGCGACGACGGCCTCGGTCAGCTCCCGGCTCACCCCCGCCTCGACGGCGGCGTCGAAGGCTTCCATCCCACCGGTGGCGCGCTGGTAGTCCACGGCGTCCCGGAGGGCGTGCAGCGCGCGGAGCAGGGTGGCGGTCGCGGCACGGCCGTCCTCGACGGGGACGAAGACGGTGAGCGCCCGGCCGGCGGAGGTGGGTCCGGCCGGGCCGGTGAGCACCCGCTCCAGGAACTCCTCGGCCGCCCGGAGGTGCCGCGCGCCGTAGTAGCCCGCACGGCCGTGCGCGGCGAGCGCACCGGCCAGCAGCATCCCCCGGGCCGCGGTGCGCAGCCGCTCCTGCGCGGTCCAGGCGGCGGTGCCGCCGCGGGATTCGGGCACCTCGCGCCGCCAGCGGATCTCGTCGCTGGGCACGGCGAGACCGGTGAGCACCTCGCGGGCGGACGGGGCGGCGCTGCGGGCCAGCGCCATCAGCGCCTCACCGAGCAGATCGCCGCTGTCGGGGAACTGCCGGGTCTCGGGCACCAGCAGGCTGGTGCCGCCCGCGAGCTGCCCCGGCGGGGTCCAGCGGGCGTATCGCCCCGGTGCCCCGCCGCGGCGGCGCCAGCCGTGCCGGGTGAGCAGCGCGCCGAGGACGGCCGGATCGACCTCGTCGGGATGCGGGGTGGCGGGGGCGGGCGCTGGCTCGCCCCCGGGCCGGTACCGGTCCATCACGGTCTCCCTCCCGCCCCGACCCGGGTCATGATCTCGCAGAGCGCGCGGTCGTCGAAGACCCGCGAGGTCGGGATCCGCACGGTGGTCCGGCGGCGCCCGGTGACCGGGTGGCCCGCCAGATTGATCCAGTAACAGCAGTGCCGCAGAGCGAGTCGGTCGTGTCCGGCGCGCAGCCAGTCGTCCTGGCTGCGCGGCACGATCATCACGACGAGGATCTTGTGCACGGAGACCGGGGTGCGGGCCAGTTTCACCAGGTGGTCGTTGTCCAGGGTGAAGGCGAAGGTCGGCCCGCGCGGCCGTGGCGGCAGTTGGTACGTGGCCTTCAACTGCACCTTGATGGTGACCTCGTCGTCCACGGCGTGGCCGGGCGCGCTGTGGCTGACATGCCAGTCGATGCCGTGGTCGGGGAAGGGCTGCGCCAGCGAGCAGCCGGCGGCCGCCGCGACGGCGTGCAGATACCCCACCTGAAGGGTCTCCATACAGGCGGTGGTGGCGATATGGCCACGCGGGGGTGCGATCCGCTCGGACAGCAGACCGCTCGCCGCCGGGGCCGGATCGGGCTGAGCGAGCGCCATGACTGTTGACGCCTTCCGGTCGTCCGCCGGTCCGTACACCTGTGTTGTCTCCCCGTCAGGTCGACGGCAAACAGCGGTGGTTCGACCACCTCCCTCCGGGTATCACCTGGTCGGGGCGGGTTGCAGGTGTCATCGCACGATCACGCACGAGGAGTTGAGGCCATGCCGTCCTGGTTCGAGGGGCCACTCGCCGCGTTCGACACGGAGACCACCGGTGTCGATGTCGAGGATGACCGGATCGTGTCGGCCGCTCTTGTCGTCCAGCGCGGGACCGGCTGTCTGCCGGAAATCCGTCGCTGGCTGGTGAGTCCTGGGATACCGGTGCCGCCCGCGGCCACCGAGATACATGGGCTGACGGACGCTCATCTCCAGCGCCACGGCCGCTGGCCCGCGCCGGTGATGGAGGAGGTGGCGCGGGGCATCGCGGAGCAGAGCGCGCGAGGCACCCCGCTGGTGGTGATGAACGCGCCGTTCGATCTCACGCTGCTGGACCGCGAGTTGAAGCGCCATCGCAACTCCAGCCTGTCCGGCTATCTTTCGTTGCGCTCACTCTGCGTGCTCGATCCCCGGGTGCTGGACAAGCATCTGGACCGCTATCGCAAGGGGCGCCGTACGCTCACCGATCTGTGCGAGCACTACGGCGTGGAGCTGACCGGGGCGCATGACGCCGCGGCGGACGCGCTGGCCTCCCTGGAAGTGGTGCGGGCGGTGGGCCGCCGGTTCGCCTCGCGGCTGGAGACCCTGACCCTCGCCGAGCTGCACGCCCGGCAGACCATCTGGTACGCGGCGCAGGCCCGCGGCCTCCAGGCGTGGTTCGCGCTCAACGGCTCGGACGAGGTGTGCGATCCGGCCTGGCCGCTGCGTCCCGATCTGCCGGCCGCGGCCTGACGGCGCTCCCCCGGGTCACACACGGCCGCAGGATCGTGGGTTCACAGGTTCACGGGGCCGCGCACGGGCCGGACCGCCGCGGCGTCACCGCCCCCGCGCCCCGTCCGGGGCTCAGCCGAGGCGGAGCACAAAGGGGTGCCCGGCCGGGTCGGAGTAGATCCGGACATCGCGCGGACCGCCGTTGAACCGGGTCTCCAGCGGCCGTGCGCCCAGGTCCACCACCTTGCGTTCGGCCGCGTCGATGTCCTCCACCAGCAGCTCCAGATGGGCCTGCTGGGAGTCGTCGGGACGCGGCCAGCTCGGCGGGGCGTAGCCGTGGTCGCGGAGGAAGGCCATCCGGGAACCCCCGGGCGCCACGAGCTCGATACGGTCGGCGTTGGTCACCGCGAGTATCTCGGCGCCGAGCACCTCCGCGTAGAACTCGGCGAGCTCCTCGGGTTCGGCGCAGTCCAGGGACAGGACGGCTGTGGTCGCTACGGCCATGGGTTCCCCTCCAATGTTCAACGTGGAAGCTTTATGCGGATACCCGTGCACCGGCCGTACAAGCGCACACAGTTGAGGCCGGACCGCCTATGGCGGCCCGGCCTCACGGGGTGGGCGATACTGGGTTCGAACCAGTGACCTCTTCGGTGTGAACGAAGCGCTCTCCCACTGAGCTAATCGCCCGGAGTGTCCGATGGGGGTCTCCCCCGGCGGAACGACCTGAACAATACAGGTCGCGGCGGGTTTGGTTCAAACCGGATTCCCGCCGGGAGCCGGTGGCGCCCCGGGCCGCCCGGCGCGCGCCGCGCCCAGGTGGGCCCGCAGGCCACGGCGCCCGGCGCGCATCATCAGGGCGTGGTTGAGACGGAATACGGGCCGCCCGGGGAGGGCGAGCCGGCGCAGCAGGGGTTTGCGCGCCACCACCTCCTGCGCGAAGAACGCCCGGGTGCCGCCGTCACGGGCCGTGACCGTCCAGCGCGCCCAGCCCTCCAAGTCGCCGGAGAACATGATCTCCAGGAGACCGGCCGCCGGATCCTGCCGGGCCTCATGGACGGTGACCTCCAGGTCGTACGGGAAGAGCGAACGGAAGCGGGCGGCACCGGTCCGCTCGTCGATCCGCCGGGCTTCCCTGACCTGCGGCCACCAGCACGGATAGCTGTCGCCGTCGGCCAGCACCGCGAAGACGGCGGCGGGCGGGGCGTCGAGGTCCCATCGGCTGCGGAAGCGGTAGCGGCACCAGTCCATGGGGCCAGTCTGCGCCGTACGCGGCCGCGGCACACCCACACCGGCCGGCGGGCGCAGCGAACGCCAAGGGGCCGCCGCCGCCCACCGGTTGGGGTCGCGGGGCATACAACGCCGAGGGCCCGTACGGCGGTCAGCCGTACGGGCCCTCGGTCCGGGGTGGGCGATACTGGGTTCGAACCAGTGACCTCTTCGGTGTGAACGAAGCGCTCTCCCACTGAGCTAATCGCCCGGGCGCACGGCCAACATTAGCGCATGCCGAACCGTGCTCATGACCAGTCCCCGGGCGGGGGCGGGCCACGGCGACCGGCCCTCGCGGTCACTCCTTGATCTTCCAGGGCATGACGATGCCGAACTTCCACACGTACACCGAGATCGCCGCGGCGCAGATGACCACGGCGATGGTGGTGAGGATCAGATTGCGCTTGCGCACCCTCGGATCCCGGGCGCGCTGCGCGGCCTCGGTGACCTTGCGCTTGGTCCAGCGCAGCACCAGCTGCGCCCAGACGAACTCGGTCGCCCAGATCGCCATCCCGCCGAAGATCACCAGCCAGCCGGGGCCGGGCAGCGGCAGCATGATGATCCCCGCGACCACGACCGCGAGGCCGACGACGAAGACGCCGACCTGCCAGCTGAGGTGCAGGGTGCGGGACCGCTTGATGAACTGCGGCGCCCGGGAGCCGAAAATCGGCTCCCCGCCCCGCGAATCGTCCCCCGTCGCGACATCGGCCGCCGCCGGCGCGACGGCCTCCTGCCGCTCGTCACTCTCCGCATTCATGTGAACCAACTTACCTGATCGTTTTCAGTCACCGGAACGGCGGTACCAACCGCTCGCGAGCTGGGCCGCCCGAGCTACCAGAAGAGCCGCAAAACGGTCAGAGGGGTTTACAACGGCACCGTAGGTGGCATGTCGATTTCGCCGACGTGCGAATCCCCGAGCGCACACTGAGCGAAAGGCCCTGGCGCTTATGAACACCACGGTCAGCTGCGAGCTGCACCTGCGCCTCGTTGTGTCGAGCGAGTCCTCACTGCCTGTACCCGCGGGACTGCGGTATGACACGGCCGACCCTTACGCCGTGCACGCCACCTTCCACACCGGAGCCGAAGAGACGGTCGAATGGGTGTTCGCCCGCGACCTTCTCGCCGAGGGCCTGCACCGGCCCACCGGTACCGGCGACGTCCGGGTGTGGCCGTCCCGCAGCCACGGTCAGGGCGTCGTCTGCATCGCCCTGAGCTCGCCTGAGGGAGAGGCCCTGCTCGAGGCCCCGGCGCGGGCCCTGGAGTCGTTCCTGAAGCGGACCGACGCCGCGGTGCCACCCGGCACCGAACACCGCCATTTCGATCTCGACACAGAGCTCTCCCACATCCTGGCGGAGAGCTGAGACCCGGCGAGAACTGAGCGCGCGGCCGTCCGACTCGGGGAGACGGCGCGAGCCGGGAGACCACATTTCCGGTAGTGACATCCCGACCATGGCATTCCGACACGACACAGCGCAGGCGACGGTGCCGTCGCCGCGGGACCGCCCGCGGCGACGGCACCACCGTGTGTGACCCCCTGACGGCACGCGGTGTCACACCGCGCGCCGCACGCCGCTAGAGTCGGTCGGACCGAGGGGCGGTCCAAGCAGCCTCCGACCCGGCCGGTCAGGGAGCCAATGGTGCTGATCAATCACGACACCCGGTGTGCGCTCGACATGGTCGTCGATCTGGTGAACACCGCGCCCGAGGGCGCGGAGACGGACGGACTCACCGATGTCGACGGCCTGCGCGGCTTTGTCGACCGCCATGCGATCAGCGACACCGGCACGCTCGGTGAGCGTGATCTGACCGCCGTACGCACCGTGCGGTCCCGGTTCGCCGAGGTCTTCGCCGCGGCCGAGGACGCCGGTGACACCCAGCGCGCGGCCGAACTGCTCAACGCGATGATCGCCGAGGCCGGGACCACACCCCGGCTCACCGATCACGACGGCTACGACTGGCATGTGCACTACTTCGCGCCGGGCGCGTCGGTCTCCGACCACCTCGCGGCCGACGGTGGCATGGCGCTGGCGTTCCTGGTGGTGGCGGGCGAGCGGGAGCGGCTGCGGCGCTGTGAGGCCCCGGACTGCCGCCACGCGTTCGTGGATCTGTCCCGCAATCGCTCCCGGCGCTACTGCGACAGCCGCACCTGCGGAAACCGGCTGCATGTCGCCGCCTACCGGGCGCGCCGCCGGGAGGCGGCCACCGGCTGAGCCGGTGTACGGCGCTCTCACCACCGGTAGAGGTCGTGCAGGGCGGTGACGACGAGCAGGGTGCCTATGACCGCCAGGAAAAGCATCAGCGGCGGCTGGGAGAGGGCGAAGAGGCAGCCACGTGACTCCTCGCTCGGTGGTACAGGGGGGCCTTCGATGGGGGACTGCTCCCCAGGTGTTTGCAGCATCTCGCGGCAGATCATGGCCCAGCGCCGACCCCAGCTGCGACCATCGTGCCGATTTTGACCGGTAGTTCGTCAGATTCCGTGCTTTTTGAGAATCGCCTCGATGTCTGAGAAATCTTCTGTGTCCGAGCCGGTTCCAGCCTTGCTCTTCGACCCCCCGGACGCCTTGGCCGACCTGCTGGCTTTCACCGCCTTGGCCGCCTTGGCCGCCTTGTCGTCGGATGCGCCGAGCGCGGGATCGGAGGCGGCGGGGGCCAGCGCACCGCCCCGCTCGGCCGCGGCGGCCGCGCGGCGCTCCTTCCGGGTGCCGCCCCGGCGGCGCTCGACGGCCCGGGTCACCATGAACAGCGCCCAGGAGAGCCCCAGCACGGCGAAGCCCGCCCAGACGGTCGGCTTGAAGACCAGGTCTGTGATCCAGTCCAGGACGCCGGTCATCGCCAGGCCCAGCGGCAGCAGCGCGTAGGCGGCGATCCGGGCCGCGGCCAGGAACCGCTTGCGGTAAGCGGTCACACCGGCGATGCCCAGACCGGCCGCGGAGAGCGCGGCACAGACGGTGTCGGTCAGCATCGGGGGCCTCCTGCCGGTGGATGCCGGGACGGATGTCCGGTCCCTCCATCGTGCACCCCCGGGGGCGGAAGGGGCCACGGCCGGGGCGCGGGATCAGGGAGATCTCCGGGACGGGCTCCTCCCCCGGGCCGAGCTCCCTCCGGGTGCCGTCCCACGGCGGCGGGCTGGAAGACTGACCCCATGAGCGACACCGACCCCGCGACCGCCGTACTCGATGTGTGGTGCGAATTGCAATGCCCCGACTGCCGTACGGCGCTGGCGGACCTGCGCGCGCTGCGCGACCGCTTCGGGGACACCCTGGAGATCCGGCTGCGGCACTTCCCGCTGGAGCGGCACCGTCACGCCCACGCCGCGGCGCAGGCGGCCGAGGAGGCCCTCGCACAGGGCCAGGGCTGGCCGTACACCGAGGCCGTACTGGCGCGCACCGAGGAGCTGGCCGAGCGGGGTGAGCTGCTGCTCGTGGAGATCGCCCGTGAACTGGGCCTGGACGACGAGGAGATGGACACCGCGCTGATCGACGGGCGGCACATCCTGATCGTGGACGCGGACCAGGCCGAGGGCAAGGCGATCGGGGTGACCGGCACCCCCACCTATGTGATCGGCGGTGAGCGGCTCGACGGCGGCAAGAGCCAGGAGGGGCTGCGGGCGCGGATCGAGGAGATCGCCGTCCGGCTGCTGGACGGGCGTTCCTGACCCGCGGGAAGCCCCGTGGTCCGGAGCGCCGGTCCTACAGCAGCGGTTTGAACAGCTGGTACTCGACGGGCTCGTAGCCGAGGGACTCGTACAGCCGCAGCGCGGGGGTGTTGCCGCCGAAGACATGAAGTCCCAGGCTGCGGGCGCCCTCCGCCAGCGCGTCACGCTCGGCGGCCAGCATCAGCGTGCGGCCGTGACCGCGGCCGCGGTGCTCCTCGGCCACCTCGACGGAGAACACATACGCCTCCCCCGCCTCCGCGGCGTCCGCCGCCCCCTCGCGCAGCGCGACCCACAGGGTGCCCACATCGGCGCCGTCGTGGACGAGGACGCGCAGCCGGACGCCGGCGGTGTCCCTGCCCCGCGGCAGCAGCGTCGTGTAGTCGTGGTCCGCCTTGGCCTCGGCCTGCGTCTCGCTCAACCCGCGCTCGCGCAGCTCCCCGATGTAGTCGGCCCGCTCGTGGGCGTACCAGGCCGGGTACTCGGCCTCCGTGAGCGACCGGATCCCGCTGCCCGCGGGGAGCGCGGGCGGCTCGGTCAGCCGCTTGACCATATTGCGGCCGCGCTCGCGGTAGCCGAGGGCGGTGGCGAGCCCCAGGGCGGTGGTGGCCGACGCGGGCACGGTCGCCAGGAGCTGGGCGCAGCCCCAGCCGCGCAGCACCTCCTCGGCGGCGAGGGCGGCGACCGTACCGCGGCCGCGGTGCCGGTCCGCCTCGTCGACGCCGAGGTGCTCGATGCGGCCGGCCGCCGGGCCCAGCTTGGCGTCGGTGGCGAGGCGGACGGTGCCGACGGGGCGGCTGTTGACGCACACCTCGTACGAGCGGGCACGTCCGCCGCCGTCGGTGCGCTGTTCGGGCCCGGTGGGCCGCAGGGTGGTGGTCACGTTGGTGTTGTACCCGCCCGGTGCGCGCCCGTCATCAGATTTTCGGCGGATCTTCGGGCGCCACGGCGGCGTCGGTCAGGAAGCCGGTCACGGTCCGGTGGGCCGACGGGCGGCCGTCACGGGTCGATGTCCGCCGCCGCCCGCTCGGTGAAGATCCGCATGGCCTTGGCGGTGACGGGCCCGGGGGCGCCCGGCACGGCGCGGTCGTCCACCCGGTGCACCGCCTGCACATCGCGCGTGGTGGAGGTCAGGAAGACCTCCTCGGCCCGCCCCAGCACATCGAGCGGCAGGTCGGCCTCCCGCGCGCCCACCCAGTCCAGGACGAGGGCACGGGTGATGCCCGCGAGACAGCCGGAGGTGAGCGGCGGGGTGTACAGCTCGCCGTCGAGGGCCACGAAGACATTGGAGCCGGTGCCCTCGCACAGGGCGCCGACCGTGTTGCCGAACAGCGCCTCGCTGGCCCGGTGTTCCCGGGCGCGGGCGAGGGCGACCACGTTCTCGCCGTACGAGGTGGTCTTCAGGCCGGTGAGCGCCCCGCGCTCGTTGCGCGCCCAGGGAACGGTGACCACGGCCGTGGTGTCGGGTCGCCGCTCGGTCTCGACCGCGGCGACCACCAGCGTGGGCCCCTCGGTGCCGCGGTCCGAGCCCAGCGGGGAGAAGCCGCCGGTGTAGGTGATCCGCAGCCGTCCGAGCGCCATGGGGTTGGCCTTGAGGACCGCCTCACAAGCGTGCCGCACCTCGTCCTGGTCCGGCTCCGGCAGGCCCAGACCGTGGGCGGAGCGGGCCAGCCGCCGCAGATGGCGGGTGAGGGCGAAGGGACGTCCCTCGACGGCCTTGATCGTCTCGAAGACACCGTCGCCGACCGTCAGTCCGTGGTCGAACACCGAAACCCGGGCGGTGTCGGCCTCGCGCAGAGATCCGTCGAGCCAGATCGTGAGCGTCGTCATCGTGTCGCCCTTCCCGTCGGCTGCTGTACATCCGACGCTACCGCGAGCAGCCGGGCCGCCTTCAGTTCCGTTTCCTCCCATTCGTCCTCCGGGTCGGAGCCCCAGGTGATTCCGGCCCCGGTCCCGAAGCGCAGCACGGCGCCGCCACCGCCAGGGCCGGGCGGCGGCCGGTCCATCCAGAACGTCCGGATGCCGACGGCGAGCTCGGCGGTGCCCCGGTCGGCGTCCACCCAGCCGACCGCACCGCAGTACGGGCCGCGGGGCGCGGTCTCCAGCCGCTCTATGACGCCCAGGGCGCTGGACTTGGGCGCACCGCTGACCGAGCCGGGCGGGAAGGACGCGGCGAGCAGTTCCGGCCAGCCCGCCCCGTCGGCCAGCTCACCCCGGACCGTGGAGACGAGGTGGACCAGTCCGGGGTGCGGTTCGATCGCGCAGAGCGCGGGGACGGTCACCGAACCGGTGGCGCAGACCCGCCCCAGGTCGTTGCGGACCAGGTCCACGATCATCACGTTCTCCGCGTGGTCCTTCTCCAGCAGATCCGCCGGGCTCCGGCCGGTGCCCTTGATCGGACCGGACTCCACGGTGCGGCCGGTGCGGCGCAGGAACAGCTCGGGCGAGGCGGTGGCCACCTCCACCCCGTGGGCGGGCAGCCGGACCGTCCCGGCGTACGGGGCGGGGTTGCCCAGGGCCAGCAGGGCCGTCAGCGCGTCCACATCGGCCGCGTCCGGGTCGGGCAGCGGCGCGGACAGCACCCGGCACAGATTGACCTGGTAGACCTCACCGGCGGCGATATGGCGCCGTATACGCCGTACGCCCTCGGTGTAGGCGGCCCGGTCCAGGGAGGAGGTCCAGTCCCCCGGCCGGGGGCCGCGCCAGGCACCGGGCACCGGGGCGGGCACGGGCGCGGACCGTACGTCACCGAAGCGGGCACAGACCGTACTGCCCTCGAAGTCCGCGACAACGGCCCAGAAACCCCGGGAGTCCAGCGCCGAGGGATCACTGGTCACATCACGAAGATCAGTGGCGAGCAGGCCGCCGAAGCGGGCGAGAGGGGGCAGGTTGTGCACGGTTGTGAGTCTATGGCGCCCTGGTCACAGGGGCTTCGGAGGGGACGGGGGCGGGGCCCCGGGCGGGAGGGCACCGCATCAGCAGGGCAGCACGCTGCGGAAACGGAATTTGAGCTGGCCCGGGAATCCGCTAGAGTTCAACACGTCGCCGGGGTGCGGAAGCGCCCCGGGAATCGACATCTGCGGACGTGGCTCAGTTGGTAGAGCATCACCTTGCCAAGGTGAGGGTCGCGAGTTCGAATCTCGTCGTCCGCTCGGAGTGGGGGCTTCCATACCCCCGCGCTTGGTGGAGTGGCCGAGAGGCGAGGCAACGGCCTGCAAAGCCGTCTACACGGGTTCAAATCCCGTCTCCACCTCGGACGATTAGCTCAGCGGGAGAGCGCTTCCCTGACACGGAAGAGGTCACTGGTTCAATCCCAGTATCGTCCACTGGGGCCCTCAGGGGCCCCTCTCGCGCGATTAGCTCAGCGGGAGAGCGCTTCCCTGACACGGAAGAGGTCACTGGTTCAATCCCAGTATCGCGCACGCAGTACACACGCGGTCCCCAGGACGATTAGCTCAGCGGGAGAGCGCTTCCCTGACACGGAAGAGGTCACTGGTTCAATCCCAGTATCGTCCACACCGATCGGCGGAGGGCCGGAGCGATCAGCTCCGGCCCTCCGCCGTTTCATGTCCTCACCTCATGACCTCATGACGAGAAGAGCATGTGGCCGAAACCGCGCTGATGCTTGTGGTGGCCGTGATGACCGTGGTGGCCGTGGAGCGGCGCGCCCCACGCGGGTGCGGCCGGGTATCCCTGCGGTGCGCCGGGGGCGGGCGGCCCCGGCGGCACCGGCGGTGCCTGCTGGGTCCACTGCGATTCCAGTCGGGTCAGCGCCTCAAGCTCCCCGTAGTCCAGAAAGATCCCCCGGCAGCCGCTGCACTGCTCTATCTGCACGCCGTTGCGGTTGTACGTATGCATCGGCGCATGACACTTGGGACACTGCATGGTCCGCTCATCTCCCTCAAGTACGGACAAAACGCCGCCGGAACATCCGCCCGGCCGCGGTGAGTTCACCCTACGGCCTCGCTGAGCCGGGCGATGCGCACACAGGCGTCGACCATGGCCTCCTCCGCCTCGTCCAACGCCCGCCCCGCGGTGGCCGCCTTGGCCAGGGCGAGTGCGGCGGTCTGCGCGGTGAGTGCCCGGGCCGGTACGTCGAGGCGGGGCCACGGGTCGTCCGGTCCCGCCGCCGTACCGCCCGCGGCGCGGTACGCCCCGAGGAACCGCTCCCAGTCCCCGGGCGCGAGCAGCCCGGCGGCGTACCAGGCCGCGGGGCGCGCCAGGTCCCAGCCGGGGTCGCCCAGGCCGAGGTCATCGACGTCGATCAGCAGCCAGCGGCCGTGGTGCCGGACGAGTTGGCCGAGGTGGAAGTCGCCGTGGCAGAGCGCGGCGGAGCCGGATCCGGCCGTTCCGTGCCCGTCTGCCGCGCGCGCCCATCCGGGCAGCCCCGCCCAGGCCCGCTCCACCGCCCGCGCGGCGGCGGTCAGCCGGGGATCCGGGGCGATGGCCGCCGCCCGGAGCCGGGCCATCGCACGGGCCGCCTTGGCGGGACCGCGCATCGGCGGCAGCGGGCCGGGGAGTGCGGTGGGCGGGACGGTGTGCAGCCGCGCGAGCAGCGTCCCCGCCTCCGCCCAGGGTGCGGCCTCGGGCGCGTCCGGCGCGACCGGTTCGCCGTACGGCCACAGGGTGATCCGCCGTCCGTCGGGCGAGACATCGACCGCCTCCGACAGCGGGGCGAGCAGGGTCCCGGCACAGCGCGGATGTGCGGCGACGTACAGCCGGGCGGCCAGCGCGGCCGGATCGGCCTCCGGCGCATGGGCCTTGGCGACGACCGCGCCCCGGCGGACGACGGTGCCATCGGGGCGGTCCGCGAGGACCACCGCCTCATCGCGGGAGTCGGGGCGGAGCCGTCCGGCGGCGTCGGCCAGCCATGTCCGCGCTGTGCTCACGGCTCCCCCTGTATGACGACGTGGTCCGGATCCTAACCACCCGCTGAGGGGCGGGGTCCGCTGGTTCGGCGACGGCGCCGGGACGGTGGTCTCGGCCCGGACCCGGTTCGTCGCGGCACGACGGCGGGACCTCGGGGCCGAGCCCCGGCTCGTAGCGGCACGGCGTGCCGGGCTCGGCTGTGCCTGGTGACCCGTGACTGCCCGCGGGGGCTCCGTGCGACGCGAAGCCTGGACAACTCCTCGGCCTGGGCGTACGCACCGACGGCCGCGAGACGGCGACCGGCCGCCGCGACCGGGCTCCCGGGGGCAGACTCCCCCCGACCCGGAGACCCAACGCAGCCCTGAACGGCGCGATGCCCGGACAGCTCCCCAGCTGTCCGGGCACTCGTGCCGTCCGCCGCACCCCCGTCCCCACGGGGTTGATGACAGGAAGTCCCCGGCCCAGGCCGCTCTCCTGGACCCGGAGCGCTCAGCGCCCCAACATTCCCGCCACGGACGACGCTTGTGTGACGACGGCTTCCCAGCCGCCGAAGGCGATGCTCAGCAGGACGGCCAGCGGCAGCACCATGGCCACCGCGACCAGGGGATGACGGGTGCCCGGTGTGGGGCTGGCGAACGCTTCGGTGCCTCGGCGCCGCCGCGCGTGGAAGACCGTACGTCCAGCCGTGTCCGCCATCGTCCTTCCTCCTTCACATCTGGGGCGGCGAGCGTCTGACCTCGGGGGACGAGTGCTGCGCCCGCCGCTTGACGACAACATTAGGGGCGCACCGAGGTGCTCGGCGTCATGCCTTCGTACCGATTGACGGGCCTCCCGGAGGATGACCCCGGGCGGCCGTGCGTACTCCCCTGGGTGGAGATGTGTCCCTCCGCACCGGGGTCATCCCGGAAGGGGCCCGGGCGAGCGGACCGGGGCAGCGGGGACGGGCAGCGGCCCGCCCCCGGCGCCCGCCCTCCGCCCGTCAGGCGTCCTCGCCCTCCCCCTCTTCTCCACCGCTCCGCGGCATCGGCTGCTCCACCAGGGCCAGCACCCGGGCGGACAGGAAACGCGCGGTGCGCACAACGGACCCATTACGGGTGACTTCGCTCACTTCCACCACCCCGCGCCGGACCGCCGTCTCCACCCGGCGGCCCGCCCTGCTCGCCGTGACGTCATACGTCCGGGTCGTATCCCCGGCGTCCACCACTATCTCCACACGGTCACCCTTCACGGTCTCAATCCCCCTTCTGAGACGGCTCCTTGAGATCACGCACACATGGGCACGGGCGCCGACTGCCACCTCTCCGGCCCACATCTCCAGGATCTCAGGGGGGACTGACAATCCGTCGGACGACGCATGCGCGGCCTCTGAGCGCACGGGGCCGTCAATCCGTAAGCTGTGCACGTCAGACGGACGGCAGTGGACGGCAGCGGATGGGGCTCCCCACGAGGGCTCGCACCAGGGCCCGGGAGGGCCCGCCCCACCCGGAGGCAGGGGACGGACATGGCGATGATGCGGCTCCGGCGCGAGGACCCGCGTGTCGTCGGTTCCTTCCGCCTTCACCGACGGCTCGGTGCCGGCGGTATGGGGGTGGTCTACCTCGGTTCCGACCGGCGCGGGCAGCGCGTGGCGCTGAAGGTGATCCGGCCGGATCTGGCCGAGGACCGGGAGTTCCGGTCCCGGTTCGCCCGTGAGGTGTCGGCCGCCCGGCGGATCCGCGGCGGCTGTACGGCGCGTCTGGTGGCGGCCGACCTCGAGGCCGACCGCCCGTGGTTCGCCACCCAGTACGTGCCGGGTCCGTCCCTGCACGACAAGGTGAACGAGGAGGGCCCGCTGCCCGCGGCGCAGGTCGCCTCGATCGGGTCGGCGCTGGCCGAGGGGCTGTTGGCGGTCCACGAGGCCGGGGTGGTCCACCGCGACCTCAAGCCGTCGAACATCCTGCTCTCCCCCAAGGGCCCGCGGATCATCGACTTCGGCATCGCCTGGGCGACCGGGGCCAGCACACTGACCCACGTCGGTACGGCGGTCGGCTCCCCCGGCTTCCTCGCGCCCGAGCAGGTGCGGGGCGCCACGGTGACCCCGGCGACCGACGTCTTCGCGCTGGGCGCCACGCTCGCCTACACCTCGACGGCCGACTCCCCCTTCGGGCACGGGAGTTCCGAGGTGATGCTGTACCGGGTGGTGCACGAGGAGCCTCAGCTGATCGGAGTTCCGGACGCACTGGCTCCGCTGCTCCACGCCTGTCTGGCGAAGGATCCGGAGGACCGGCCGAGCACCCTGCAACTGTCGCTGCGGCTCAAGGAGATCGCGGCGCGCGAGGCGCATGGGCAGGGCGAGGGGCACGGCCAGGGGCAGCAGCCGTACGGCGGCTCGTACGGCCCGGCCGACTCCAGGCCCACCGGGCGGCGCGCCGACCAGTACGCGGAGCAGCACACCGAGCGGCGGCCGGGGGGCACTCCGGCGCCCCGGGGGACACCGTCCCGGGGTTCCGCCTCGCGGGGTTCGTCGCCCCGTCCGGGGGCCGGTACGGGTGCGGGGCGTGCGACGGGGCGGAACACCCCGGCGCGTCCTGGCGCGCAGCGCCGCCGCCCGGGCCCGCCCGCCCGTACCGTGCGGACGACGCCGAACGGGCGGCGGCCGGGCGGCCCGAACCCCCGGCTGCTGCGGCAGCGGCTGACCGTATTCGTGGTGGTGACACTGCTGGTGGCGCTGGGGATCGCCGCGGCGCAGGGCTGTGAGGGCCCGGCGAACGGACTGGGCACCCCACCGGCGTCGCCCGGCGTCTCCGCCACGACCGGCCACGCCGGCGGGTGGCGTTAGGCCCCCGCGCCGAGCGCCCCCGCGCCCGGTGCCCCGCGGGCTCGCGTCCGGTCGGTCAGTGCTGGGGGCGGCCCGCGGTCACCGCGTAGAAGGCGACCGCCGCGGCCGCGCCCACGTTGAGCGAGTCCACGCCGTGGGCCATCGGGATGCGGACCCATTCGTCCGCCGCCATCAGCGCCTGCGCGGAGAGGCCGTCGCCCTCGGCGCCCAGCATCAGGGCGACGCGGTCCAGCCGGTGCGGGGCCGCGTCGTCGATGCTGGTGGCCTTCTCGTCGGGGGTCAGGGCGAGGATGGTGAAGCCCGCCTCGCGCACCGACTCCAGTCCGCGCGGCCAGGTCTCCAGCCGGGCGTAGGGAACGGAGAAGACGGCGCCCATCGAGACCTTGACCGAGCGCCGGTAGAGCGGATCGGCACAGTCCGGGGAGAGCAGCACCGCGTCCATACCGAGGGCGGCCGCGCTGCGGAAGATCGCGCCTATGTTGGTGTGGTCGTTGACGGATTCCATGATGGCGACGCGCCGGGCTCCGGCGAGCAGGTCCCCGGCCTCGGGCAGGGGGGTGCGCTGCATGGAGGCGAGGGCGCCGCGGTGGACGTGATAGCCCGTCACCCGCTCGGCCAGCTCGGCGCTGACCGCGTAGACCGGTGCCGGGACGTCCTCGATGACATCGCGCATGACGTCGACCCACTTCGACGACAGCAGCATCGAGCGCATCTCGTAACCGGCCTGCCGGGCGCGTCGGATCACCTTCTCGCCCTCGGCGATGAACAGGCCCTCGGCGGGTTCCCGCTTACGCCGTAGCTCCACATCGGTCAGACCCGTGTAATCGCTCAGCCGCGGGTCGTCGGGATCATCGACGGTGATGAGATCAGCCACTTGAGTGATACTGCCTTGTCCTGGTTGCGGTGCCAATGCGGCAGACGCGATTTACGTTACCCGCGGTTACGCCGCGGGGGCGCGGGTCAGGGGTGGTCGGGGGAGGCGACGGTGACCACATCACCGATCACCACGATCGCGGGCGGCCGCACACCCTCGGCCGTCACCGTCTCCGCCACCGTGGCCAGCGTGGCGTCCACCCGTCGCTGGGCCGCGGTGGTGCCCTCCTGGATCACCGCGACCGGGGTGTCCGCGGCCCGGCCGTGCCCGATGAGCGCGGTGGCGATGGCCCCTATCTTCTCGACGGCCATCAGCAGCACCAGCGTGCCGCGCAGCCGGGCGAGCGCGGACCAGTCCACCAGCGAGCTGGGGTCCTCGGGCGCCACATGCCCGCTGACCACCGTGAACTCATGGGCCACCCCGCGGTGGGTGACCGGGATCCCGACCACGCCCGGCACACTGATGGCACTGGTCACTCCGGGCACCACGGTGCACGGGATCCCGGCCTCGGCCAGGGCCTGTGCCTCCTCCATACCGCGGCCGAAGACGAACGGGTCGCCGCCCTTGAGCCGGACCACCGCCCTGCCCGCCTTGGCGTGCTCGATCAGCGCGTTGTTGATGGCCTCCTGGGCCATGAAACGGCCGTACGGGATCTTCGCCGCGTCGATCACCTCGACATGCGGCGGGAGTTCATCGAGCAGATCGCGGGGTCCCAGCCGGTCGGCCACGACCACATCCGCCTCGGCGAGCAGCCGACGGCCGCGCACGGTGATCAGATCCGGATCGCCGGGGCCGCCGCCCACGAGGGCCACCCGCGGGCCGCGGGCCCGGTGGCGCGGCGCGGCGAGCGTGCCGTCGCGCAGCCCCTCGACCACCGCGTCCCGCACCGCCGCCGACCGACGCGGGTCCTGTCCGGTGAGCACGGCCACGGTGACGCCCTCGCTGCGCCCGGTGGCCGGTGTCCAGGCCGAGGCCGCCTCGGCGTCGTCGCTGCGCACACACCACACCCGGCGCTCCTCGGCCTCCGCGGACGCGGCCGCGTTGGCCTCCGGGTCGTCCGTGGTGATCAGGGCGTACCAGGCGCCCTCGAAGTCGCCCGCGCGGTACCGGCGACGCTCCCAGCGGACCTCGCCCGCCTCGGCCATCGCCTCCACCGAGGCGGTGGCGGACGGGGAGATCAACAGGATGTCCGCGCCCGCCGCGATCAGCGCGGGCAGCCGGCGCTGGGCGACCTGGCCCGCTCCGAGCACGACGACGCGCCGCCCGGAAAGGCGCAGTCCGACGGGGTAGGCGAAGTTCTCGGACATGGCGGTGCGGCTCTCCTCATGCGAATGCCTGCCGCTGCGGCACTGGAGCGGCTGATCAACAGTGGGCCGTGGCCCCCGCGGACACCCTACGTCGCGGGGGCACGCGCCTCAGTTCTTCTCCGTGACCCCGGCGGAGTCGAACGTGGCCACCTCGTGCATCGCGCGCGCGGCGCTCTGCACCACCGGGAGGGCGAGCAGCGCGCCCGTGCCCTCACCGAGCCGCAGATCCAGATCGACCAGGGGACGCAACCCCAGCTTGTTGAGGGCCGCGACATGTCCGGGCTCCGCGCTGCGGTGCCCGGCGATACAGGCGGCCAGCACCTCGGGAGCGATGGCCCGCGCCACCAGGGCCGCCGCCCCCGCGCTCACCCCGTCCAGGATCACGGGGGTGCGCAGCGACGCACCGCCCAGCAGCAGACCCGCCATCGCGGCGTGCTCCAGACCGCCGAACGCGGACAGCACCCCGATCGGGTCCGCCGGGTCGGGCTGGTGCAGCTCCAGACCGCGCCGTACGACATCGATCTTGCGGGCGTGCATCTCGTCGTTGATACCGGTGCCGCGCCCGGTCACCTCGGCCGGGTCCACGCCGGTGTACACCGCGACCAGGGCGGCCGAGACGGTGGTGTTGGCGATGCCCATCTCACCGGTGAGCAGCGCCTTGTTCCCGGCGGCAACCAGGTCGCGGGCGGTCTCGATGCCCACCTCCAGGGCGCGCAGCACCTCCTCGCGGCTCAGCGCGGGACCGGTGGTGAAGTCACCGGTGCCCGCCCGTACCTTGCGCGGCAGCAGTCCCGGGGTGCTCGGCAGATCGCTGGCCACGCCCACGTCGACCACGCACACCTCGGCGCCGACCTGGCCGGCGAAGGCGTTGCACACCGCGCCGCCGCCCAGGAAGTTGGCCACCATCTGGGCGGTGACCTCCTGCGGCCAGGCGGTGACGCCCTGGGCGTGCACCCCGTGGTCGCCCGCGAAGATCGCCACGGCGGCGGGCTCCGGGATCGGCGGCGGGCACTGCCGCGACAGTCCGCTCAGCTGCGCGGAGATGATCTCCAGCATGCCGAGCGCGCCGGACGGCTTGGTCATCCGCTTCTGCCGCTCCCATGCCTCGCCGAGCGCCTTGGCGTCCAGCGGGCGGATGCCCTGAAGGGTCTCCTGGAGCAGATTGTGCGGGTCCTCGCCGGGCAGGGCGCGGCGCCCGTACGTCTCCTCGTGGACGACCCAGGACAGCGGGCGGCGCTTGGACCACCCGGTCCGCATCAGCTCCGGCTCCTCCGGGAACTCGTCGACGTAGCCGACGCACAGGTACGCGACGACCTCGAGGTGCTCGGGCAGCCCGAGCGCCCGCACCATCTCGCGCTCGTCGAAGAAGCTGACCCAGCCGACGCCGAGTCCCTCGGCGCGGGCCGCGAGCCAGAGGTTCTCCACGGCGAGCGCGGAGGAGTACGGCGCCATCTGGGGCTGGGTGTGACGGCCCAGTGTGTGACGGCCGCCGCGGGTCGGGTCGGCGGTGACGACGATGTTGACCGGGGTCTCGAGGATCGCCTCGATCTTCAGTTCCTTGAACTGCTTGGCCCGGCCCTTGGGGAGGGATTTGGCGTATGCCGTGCGCTGGCGCATCGCCATCTCGTGCATGGTGCGCCGGGTTTCCTCGGAGCGGATGACCACGAAGTCCCACGGCTGGGAGTGGCCCACGCTGGGCGCGGTGTGCGCGGCCTCGAGAACGCGCAGCAGCACCTCGTGCGGGATGGCGTCGGAACGGAAGCCGTTGCGGATGTCACGGCGCTCGCGCATCACGCGGTGGACGGCGGCGCGCTCGGCCTCGGCGTATCCCTCGGCGGGAGGGCCCAGCGGCTCGGGCTCGAGCTCCGGCTTCGGCTCCGGCTCCGGCTCGGTCTCTTCGGCGGTTTCGGTGACGGCGTCGGGCGCCTCGGCCGGGGCGGACTCCTCGGCGTCGACGACCCCCTCGGGCTCCGCGCCGCTTTCGGCTTCGACCTCGGCTTCGGGGTCGGCTTCGGGCTCGGCCGACGCGTTCTCGGCGGCGGGCCGCGGCGCCTCCGTCTCCGTGGGGGCGTCGGCTTCGGCAGCCGCCGTCTCCGGGGCGACGGCCTGCGGGTCCAGGGTCTCTTCGGCCTCGGCCGCGGGGGCCTCGTCTTCGACGGCCGTGGGCTCGGGCTCCGGCGAGGGCTCGGCCGCGCTGGCCTCCACTCCGACGGACTCGCCCTGCGCGGGCTCCTCCTGAACGGGCTCCTCCTGAACGGGCTCCTCCTGAACGGGCTCCTGCCGAACGACGTCCTGCTGAACGAGTTCCCGTTGCGGGGTCTCCTCCGGAGCGGCCTCCGTCTGCGGGAGTGCGGTCGGCTCCTCCGCTCGGGCCTCCTCCACCGCGTCCGCCCCGGGCGCGAGCGCCTCGGCCTCCTGACGCGCGGCCGCCTCCTCGACGGGCTCCTCGACGGACTCGGTCGCCTCGGCGGGCTGCGGCTGCTCGTCCGTGACTATCGGGTGACCGGGGCCGACCGCGACCGGCTCCGCGGTGACCACGGTGTCCACGGTGTCCGCGAGCTGTTCCTCCTCGGCGGGCCGCGGCGTCTCCTCCGCCGACGTCGTGGCCTCTTCCACGACCGGGGCCCACTCCACCGGGGCCTCTTCCGCCGCGGGGGCCGGTTCGCCCGCCGTGGTCACGGCCTCATGGGCCAGCTGCGCCGGGATCTCCGCCACGGGGTCGGTGGCCGGGGCGGGCTGTGCGTCGAGCTGTTCGGCCGCCGGACCGGGCTGCATCTGGGCCGGGATACCGACGACCGGCTCCTCGGTCATGGCCGCGTCGGCACCCTGCGCCGCGGCGTGGGGCGCGGGCACATGGGCGGGCTCCATCACGGGCTCGCCGCCCTGCGCCGGGATGGTCACACCGGCCGGGGGCGTCTCCCCGGACTCCGGCTCACCGGCCTCCGGCAGACCGGTGTACTCCGGGGGCATCGAGGCCGAGGGCATCTCCGCGCTCTGGACCGGCTCGGGCGCCTCGACGTCCTCCGCCGCCTCAGGGCCGACCGATTCCGCGTAGAGCGGCAGCGGCTCGGGCTCGGGCTCGGGCGCGGCAGCGGGCATCGGATCGGGCTGCGGCTGCTGCGGCTGCGGCTGCGGCTGCGCGGAGTCCCATGCCTCCCCCGGCTGCGGAATGTCCGCGAGCTGCGGCCCGGGCAGCGGGGCAGCGGTCTCGGGCGGGGCGGCGAAGTACTGCGGCCCCGCCGCGTACTCGGGCGCGCTGGCGTAGTCCGCGCCCGGCGCGCCCGGAGCATCCATCACGAACGCGCCGTTCGCCGACTGCTCCGGCTCCGGGACCGGCTCCGGCTCCATGGCGTACTCGGGCTGAGGTTCGGGCTCGGGCTGCGGCTCGGGCTGTGCCCCGGCCGGGGACACGGCCTCGGGCTCGGGAACCAGCTCCGGCTCCGGCTCCATCACGGGCGGCTCGACATGCGGAGCCGTCCCGTTGTGCCGGGCGGACGCCGGGCCCCGGTCGGCGAGCGAACGCACCACGCCATTGGACGAGTCGGGCATCGGCGGGCCCATGTGCAGCGGCCTGCGCGCGGGCTGCGGCTGGGACTGCTGGACCGGCTGGGGCAGCGGCTGCTGAACCGACGGGGGCTGCGGTTCGGCGGACCGCGGCGCCATGGCCATCGGCTCGGACATCTGCGTACCGGCGTACTCGGCCGCGGCCGGGTCCGGCACACCGCCCTCGTACGTCCCCGTCCCGTGCGGCGGCATCCCGGCCGACGGCTGCTGGTACTGGGCCTGCTGCTCGCTCCAGGCACCCTGCGCCCCGGGCATCAGCAGCAGATCGTCCTCCTCACCGCCGGTCTCCTGCGGGTCGAGGTAGGGGTAGGGAGCGGCACCGGGCTGCGGCTGCTCGATGTAACCGGCGTCGGCGGGCGGGGAGTGGACATCCGCCGGGTGCGGGTGTCCGAGTCGTCCGCCTGCGTTCTCCGGCTGTCCCTCACCCGGGACCTGGCCGGTGTCGGTCATGCGTACCCCTCGCCCATCGCTAGTGCTCCTTCCAACCGCCTACCGCCGAGAGCAAGCCCCCTGAGGAAGAACGAGCGTGCGCCGTGCGCGGCACGTAGCACGCCCGTGGCTTGCCTACCGCGACCCCGACAAGGGAGGCACATATTCCGGCCATTGACCGATAAGGCGCCGAACACCGGGCAGCGGCACAGGCAGTACAACGATCCGCCAGCCTACCCCGCGCGATGCCCCCGAAAGGTCACCGGGGCGAAGCTCGGGGCGAACGTCACAGGGCCAAAATCACTGGTGCGGGCGGTGGCCGCAGAGCAGGAAGGCCACCGCGCGCTCGCGTTCGGTCCACCCCCGCGTGTCCAACTCGACCGACTGGAGCAGGACGCATTCGACGGCGTAGCCGCCGTCCTCCAGGGCCCGTCCGACGGCTTCCGCCTCGTCCCGGGTCGTGGCGTGGGTGACGATGCGCTCGGGGCGGCGCGCGGCGCACGCGGCGACCACGGACGCGCCCCCGCCGCCGATGCGCACGACATCCGGTTCCGGCAGGTCCTCGAGGACGTCGGGGGCGACGCCCTGGACGACCTGGACCTGAACGCCGAACCGGCGGGCGAGGGTGGCGGTGCGCTCACAGGCGTCCGGGTCCCGGTCGACGGCGATGACGGCGGCGCCGAAACCGGCGGTCTCCACCGCGGCCGCGCCGCTGCCCGCCCCGATGTCCCAGACGAGGTCCCCCACCCGCGGTCCGATCCGGGCGAGTTGGGCGGCGCGCAGCTGCTGGGACTCGCTCTCGCCCAGCACCGTCGCGTAGGCGGGGGCGGGCAGCGCCCAGCCCCGGACGGCGCCCGGGAAGCCGGGGTCGCGTCCGGCGATCCAGCCGCCGCTCTGGAGGGCGCCGCGCGCGGCCGCGGTGGGCTGGCCGCCGGGTGGCGGGGTGGTGCCGGAGCCGCCGATGACGATGACCACGTTGGGGTCGCGCCAGGCGTGGTCGGCGGCCTTGTCGGAGGTCAGGACGGTCACCTGCTCGCGTTCCGTGCCCAGGGCCTCGCAGATGACGAAGGTGCGGTGCACCGGGCCGAGGAGCAGTGCGAGTTCGGCGGGTCCGGCGCCGGGCGAGGTGAGGACGGCGACCTTGGTGTGGGCGCGGCAGACGTTGACGGCGCGGCGCAGATCGCGGCTGTGGGCGACCACGACGACCTGGGCGTCGTCCCAGGGCATCCCGGCGCGGGCGAACGCGGTGGCGACGGAGGAGACGGCGGGGACGACCTCGACCTCGAGGCCGTGCTCAGGGGCGCGCAGCGCGCGGACGACGCCGAAGAAGCCGGGGTCGCCGTCGGCGAGGACCACGGGTGAGCCGCGGTGCTGCGCGATGCGGCGGGCGGCGAGGTCCACGCTGCCGAGCCGGATCCGCTCGGCGCCAGGTGGCACTTCGGGCAGCGCCAGGTGGTGGGCGGCACCGGCCACGAGGGTGGCCGCGCCGAGGGCGGAGCGGGCCACGTCCGTGAGCGGTGAGCCGTCCCAGCCGATCACCGTGACGCGGTCGGCCATCGTCGTCTGTCTCCCCTGGGTGTGGTGGATCGGTCGGGTCGCCCGGCGGTGTGCCGCGGGTGCGGCGGGGTGCGCTCGCGAGGGTTCGCGGGCGGCCAGGTACGCGGACGCCCGGGTGGCGCGGGTCCGGCTCGGGCGGCCGGTACGTGGGTACGCGGGCTCGGGCAGATTACCCCGCTTGGTCCGGACCGCCGGAGCGGGGGCATGGCACGCGGTGGTGCGCCGGGGGCGCGAGGGGCGCGCCGGGCCGGGTCAGCCCCAATCGGAGTAGGTGGGATAGCCGCCGAAACCGTCGGATCCCGCCATGGATTCGGGAATCCCGTCGAGGTCCTCGGCGAGCAGGCTCCAGACGATGAGGTCGGTGCGGAGATCCGTCCAGCCGCCGTCCTCCGTCTGGGTGCGGGCTATCCCGGCGTTGCGCAGTACGCCCTCGCTGATGCAGCCGATCTTCTGGGCCACCTGCTGGGCGGCGGTGTTGTCGGCCGCGGTGCGCAACTCCAGCCGCTCGAACTTCTGGTCGTGGAAGAGCCAGCGGGCGACGGCGAGCACCGACTCGGAGGCATAGCCCTCACCGCGCGCCCAGGGCGCGGTGATATAGCTGACCTCCGCGCCCAGAACCCGCCAGTCGGTATTGCGCAGATGGACGATTCCCACCAGTCGCTGGGTGAGGAATTCGGCGACGGCGAAGACGATTCCGCGGCCGGTGGTGCGTTCGGCCGGGGCGAGCCGCAGCGCCTGATCGCGTGCGTCGCGCTGGGTGTACGGATAGGGCGCCCTGGTCCAGGCGACCACGAGCTCGTCGGTCATCATGTCCGCGAGCGCGGGTACGTCCGCTTCCTCGAACGGGCGCAGCACCAGGCGTTCGGTGCTGATGGAGATGTCCGGGAAGGTGGATGTCATGCGCCGCTCCGTAACCGGGGGTCGTTTTCCGTAGCCGTCAAGAGAGCCCAGCATGCAGCATCGGCCAGGCGAAACGCATGACGGGGTGGCGAAGCGGAAGGCTCCGCATCCGGTTGTGTGCCGGAATGCGGAGCCCTGAGCTTCCGTCGGCCGGGAGCGGGCCGGGTCAGAACGACGGGAGGACGGAGCCGGCGTACTTGTCCTTGATGAACTTCTTCACCTCGGGCGAGGTGAGCAGCTTCGCCAGCTTCTTGACCCGCGGGTCCTTCTCCTCGCCCTTCTTCACGGCGAGGAAGTTGCCGTAGGGGTTGTTCTTGGGGGACTCCAGGACCAGGGCGTCCTTGGCGGGCTTGAGGTCGGCCGCGATGGCGTAGTTGCCGTTGATCACCGCGGCGTCCACGTCGTCGAGTGCCCGCGGCAGCTGGGCGGCCTCGAGCTCCTTGAACTTCAGGCCCTTGGGATTGGCGGTGATGTCCTTCGGGGTGGCCTCGGTGCCGGCGCCGTCCTTGAGCGTGATGACCTTGTTGGCGGCCAGCAGCTTCAGCGCACGGGCCTCGTTGACCGTGTCGTTCGGGAGGGCGACGGTGGCGCCCTTCGTGAGGTCGCCCGTCTTCTTCGCCTGGTGCGAGTAGAGGCCGAGCGGCTCCAGGTGCACCGTGACGACGGGCACGATGTCGGTGCCCTTCTTCTTGTTGAAGTCGTCCAGGTATGGCTTGTTCTGGAAGTAGTTGGCACCGACCGAGCCGTCCTGGGTGGAGAGGTTCGGGGTGTTGTAGTCGGTGAACTCCCGGACATCCAGGTCGAGACCGGCCTTCTGGGCCAGATGGTCCTTGACGTAGTTGAGTATCTCCGCGTGCGGGACGGGGCTCGCGGCGACGATGAGGGGGCCGTCCTTGCTCGCGCCGTTCTCGGTGCCGCAGGCGGACAGACCGAGGGCGAGCGCTCCGGCGGCGAGGACGGTGGTGACGGTCTTGGTGGTGTTACGCACGAAAAGTGCCTTTCTTCTGGGGCGCACGGTGCCACCGCGGGTGCGGAGGCCGGGTGCGAGGGGTGGGGCTGTGGGGGTGTGGGGGGTGTGGCTCAGCGGACCTTGGCGGGCCCGGTGTCCGCGGGTTCGGTGTCCGACGGTGTGTCCGCGGGTGCGGCGGCGGCCGGTTCACCGGTCGTTCCGGCGGACCCGGTCGTGGACGACGCCGGAGCGGACCGGACGCCACGGGGGCGCAGCAGCACCAGCCGGGGAACGGCCGAGGAGCGGCCGCGGTGCGCCAGGGAGCGCGCGGCGAGATCACCCGTGAACTGGATGACGGAGATCGCCACGGCCAGGACGGCGACCGTGATCCACATCAGATCGGTCTCGAACCGCTGGTAGCCGTAGCGGATGGCGAGGTCGCCCAGTCCGCCGGCGCCGACCGTACCGGCCATCGCCGAGTAGCCGAGCAGCGCCACGACGGTGGTGGTGGCGCTGGAGATCAGCGACGGCAGCGCCTCGGGCAGCAGCACCTTGCGGACGACGGTCCAGGTGGAGCCGCCCATCGACTGCACGGCCTCGACCAGACCGCCGTCCACCTCGCGCACCGAGGTCTCCACCAGCCGGGCGAAGAAGGGGATGGCGCCGATCGCCAGGGGCACGATCGCGGCCTCGGGCCCGATGGTGGTGCCCACGATCAGCCGGGTGAAGGGGATGAGGGCCGCCAGCAGGATGATGAAGGGCATGGAGCGGGCGATGTTCACGATCTGGCCGAGAACCTTGTTGACGACCACGTTCTGAAGGACACCGCCGCGGTCGGTGAGGACCAGCAGCACACCGAGCGGCAGTCCGCCGACCACCGCGATCAGCCCCGACCAGCCGACCATGTAGAGGGTGTCCCAGCATGCCTGCTCCAGCAGGGGCTCCATCTCGGACCAGGTCACTTGGCGCCCTCCTTGAGCAGCTGGGTGGTGGATGCCGCCACCCGCGGGCCGTCGGCGATCGCCGCCACGTCGACCTGGAGCCCCTGCTCGCGCAGAAAGCCGATCGGGACGACGTTCTCCTCGAACCGGCCGGGCAGTTCGATGCGCATCCGGCCGACCTGGTTGCCGCCGACGGTGTCCATCGCGGCGCCGAGGATCGAGATGTCGATGTTGTAGGTACGGGACAGCTGGGAGATGACCGGCTTGGTGGCGGCCTCGCCCTGGAAGGTGACGTCCACGACCGTGCGGTCCTCGGCCGACGGCACCCCGCCGACCGGGAACAGCTCCTGGGCCAGCTCGGACCCGGGGGTGGCCAGCAGATCGGTGACCCGGCCGGACTCCACGATCCGCCCGTCGCGCATCAGCGCGGCCGAGTCGCAGATCGTCTTGACCACCTCCATCTCATGGGTGATCAGCAGCACGGTCAGGCCCAGCTGCCGGTTGAGGTCGCGCAGCAGCTGGAGGATCGAGCGGGTGGTCTCGGGGTCGAGGGCGGAGGTCGCCTCGTCCGACAGCAGCACCTTGGGGTCGCCCGCGAGCGCGCGGGCGATACCGACCCGCTGTTTCTGGCCACCGGAGAGCTGGGCCGGGTATGCCTTCGCCTTGCCGGCGAGGCCGACCAGCTCGAGCAGTTCCAGGGCCTTGCGGGTGCGCTGCTTGCCGGAGACGCCGAGGATCTCCAGCGGCAGTTCGACGTTGTCCAGCACGGTGCGCGAGGAGAGCAGATTGAAGTGCTGGAAGACCATGCCGATCCGGCTGCGGGCCTGGCGCAGCGCGGATCCGCGCCCGGCGAGCGCGGTGAGCTCCTGACCGTCGACGGAGATGGTGCCGGAGGTGGGGCGCTCCAGGAGGTTGACGCAGCGGATGAGGGTGGACTTCCCGGCGCCGCTCTGGCCGACGACGCCGTACACCTCACCCTCGCGGACATGCAGATCGACGCCGTCGAGGGCGGTGACCTCGCGGCCTCGTGAGCGGTAGACCTTGGTCAGGTCCGTGGTGGTGATCACAGGGTTTCCGTCACTGTTGAGTGCGCGGCGGGGTTGGTGCCGGGCACGGTTCGTTCATTGCGGAACGCGGCAGGGCGGACCCGAGCGGGCGCGCCGGCAGGACGCGGTCGCGGCTACGGGTTCCGGTGACGCGGGGCAGCTCGGTCCGGCGCGTTATGGGCGCGCGGCGGCCGGCTCGGCGGTCTCGCTTCGGGGCGCGAGACTCGGACAGGGGCCCTCAGCAGTCACACATTCGACACCGACAACGAGCACCGGGCGCGGTGAACGCCTCGGTCGCGGGGATGCGGAAGCTCGTCGTGGTCATGGCCGCAAGTAAAGCAGACAGCGGGACGGACCGATCCACCATGTCCGTATAACGGACGCCGTTGACCAGTCCGTGGACAAGCGGAAGACACCGCTCAGGTTCGTACGGTGAGCTCCACGCCCCCGTCGGTGGCCTGTGCCGACACGGCCGACAGGTCCTCCACCACCCAGTCGGCGATCAGCTCGGCACGGGGGACCGTTGTGGTCAACGCCACGGTCCGCATCCCGGCCGCGCGGGCCGAGGCGAGCCCGGCCGGGGCGTCCTCGAAGGCCACACAGCGTGCCGGGGCCACCCCCAGCCGCTCGGCGGCCAGCAGGAACGGCTCGGGGTCGGGCTTACCGCGGGTGATGTCGTCCGCGCTGATCAGCGTCCCCGGCCGGAGCCCCACTTCGGTCAGCCGGGCGCGGGCCAGCTGTCCGTTCGCCGAGGTCACCACCGCCCAGCGGGCGGCGGGCAGCCCGGCGAGCAGCTCCGCCGTGCCCGGGAGCAGCTTGACCCCGCCGGGGACCTCCGCCAGCTCCAGCTCGTCGATCCGGGCGCGGGCCCCGGCCAGCCGCTCGGCGGGCAGCAGATCGCCGATGATGTCGTCGGCCGGGCGGCCGTGCAGTTCGACCCCCGCGAAGTCCTCCGCCGACACGCCGTACTCCCCCGCCCAGCGGGTCCAGCAGCGCACGACGGACTCCAGGGAGGAGACCAGGGTTCCGTCGTTGTCGAACAGCAGGGCGTCAGCGGAGATCTTCATGGCGCGCAGCGTACGTGGCGGCCCATACGCCCCGGCCAGCCGGGCGGTTCCGGGGCCCGGGGCCGATGACAACGCGGTCATCAGGGGCGATTACAGTCTTCTTATGCTTGTCACCCCCTGTGTGCGCCATCGCCCCGCACGGAGGTCCCGTTGATCGCGGCGCTGACGGTCGCGCTCGGTGTGACCGCGCTTCTGCTCGCCGCCTGGTGCGGCTGGGCCGTCTATCGCGACCAGCCCACCAAGGACTGGCACTTCATCGGCATGGCCGTGGTGGCCCTGCTGGCCATCGTCCAGCTGGTGGTCGGGATCGTCCGGCTGGCGGGCGGGGCCGAACCCGACCAGGGCGTGGCGATCTTCGTTGCGTATCTGATCGGTTCCGCACTCGCCATGCCGATCGCGGCGTTCATGTCGCTGGCCGAGCGGACCCGCTGGGGTTCGGCGACGGTCGCGGCGGCGGCCGTGGTGCTGGCCGTGCTCGAGGTGCGGCTGTACGACATCTGGGGAGGCATCGGTGGCTGAGTCCACGGAATCGTCGCGGTCCGCGTCGTCACGGGCCGACGGGGCGTCACGGTCCGCGCAGCCATCGCCACCGGCGGCCCGGCGGACCGGTCTCGGCCAGGGGCCGGGGCGGCTGCTGGTCCTGCTCTACGGGGTGTTCACGGTGGCGGCGGCGTCCCGCTCGATCTACCAGCTGATCGCCCAGTACCACGAGGCACCGCTCGCCTACGTCCTCTCGGCGGTCTCGGCCGCGGTCTACGCGTTCATCACCGTCTCACTGGTGCGCGGCGGTGAGGGCGCGCGCCGGGCGGCGATGGTGTGCTGCGCGGCGGAGCTGATCGGGGTGCTGACCATCGGCACCTGGACGCTCGCCGACCCCTCCGCCTTCCCCGACCAGACGGTGTGGTCGGACTACGGGATGGGCTATCTCTTCATCCCGATCTTCCTGCCGGTCACCGGTCTGCTCTGGCTTCGCCGGACGGACTGAGCGACATGGCGCCCGGTCCGTCCGGCGGCCCGTCCCGTCGGACGGTGACGGCCGGGGCTACGCGCTGGCGGCGAAGACCGACGCCGAGGCGTCCTTCTCCAGCGTGACCAGGCTCAGCCGGCGGTTGACCTCTTCGGTGCCCACCTGGGCGTAGCCGTACTTGCGGTACAGCCGACCGTTGCTGCGGTGGCCGGTGGAGAGGCGGTAGCGCTTGGCGGCCCGCTCCTCGGCGAGCCGTCCCTCGATGGCCGCGAGCAGCCGTCCGCCCAGCCCGTGGCGCTGCATCCGGGGGTGGACGATGAGCTTGCCGATGGCGGCGGTGCCCTTGTCGTCGACCGCGCCGCGGACCGAGCCGACGACCTCCGTGCCGAGCCGGGCCACCAGCACACACGCCTGGCCGAGTTCGGCGCGCAGCTCGGCCAGCGTCTGCGTGAGCGGCTCGATGGAGTAGTCCCCGTACAGCTCGGCCTCGCCCTGATAGCACAGATACTGGAGCTTGAGGATCTGCTCGGCGTCGTCCGCGGTCGCCGCGGAGATGGTCACGCTCATGCCCATGTGCGCATGCCTCCCCTTTTCTCGGTCCTCCGGCCGCGGTGAGGGTAGCGGTGCGACCGGGGTTCATGGCCCTGGAGGGAAGTGCCGCGCGGTGGTGCGGTCGCCTCCCGGGCGCCGATTGTCTAACGCTCCTTTCCCCAGGGTTCAGGAGCCGCAATCTCCGCCGTGAGCATTCTGCGCAGGCAACCCAGACATCGGGAACGCACGGGCCCCAGACTGCCCTGTGACATTCCCAACTCGCCCGCGATCTCCCGGTACGTCGGGTCCGAACGGGACAGCATCGCGCCCAGCAGCCGGGGGCAGCGGCCGGGCAGCCGCCGCACCGCCGCGCGCAGCACACGCCCGGTCTCGGCGGTCAGCACGGCCTGTTCGGCGGGGCGGGGCTCGGAGCCCTCCGGCGGCCCGTCGTCCACCGGGTCGTACGGCACCTCGCGGCGGGCCCGGCGGCGGGCGCCGCGCACCTCGGCGCGGACGGCGCCGCGCAGCCAGCGGGCGGGTTCCGGTGGCGGGCCGGTGTCATGGGTGCGCTCCAGCAGCCGTAGCCAGACGGCCTGTTCCAGCTCGGCGGGTTCGACACCGGCGGCGTACGCCTCGGCCGCCGCCTCCGCGGCCAGCAGCGGACGCAGTTCCTCCACTAGGTCCATGCCGGGCGGGACGTGGACCGGTCGCGGTGCGGTTGCCGGTGCGCCGCCGTGTCACCCGACCGTATGGCCGCCGGGACGGGACTTGACGCCCGTGTCCCGGCGGCCGGAGTCCTCGGCGCTCGTTCAGTGCTCGCCGACGAAGTCCGCCCGGGCCAGCAGCGCGGTGTCCGCGTTGTCGGAGAAGAGGCCGTCGATCCCGGTGGCGAAGTACGCCTTGAAGGCGCCGAAGGCGTCACCGTAGGCGTTGGGGTCGGTGCCGCGGCGGAACTCGGTCGGCAGGAAGCTGTTCTCGTTGCGCATGGTGTACGGGTGCAGGAACAGCCCGGCCGCGTGCGCGTCCTTGACCACGCTGGTGGGCGTACCCAGCTTGCCGTCGGCGGTGCGCGGGATGATCACCGACAGATCGGGGCCGATGCCCTGGGCGAAGCGCGCGATCCACTTCAGCCCCTCCGGCTTGACCAGGTCGGCCACGGTGCGCGGATCGCCCGCCTCGACGAAGTCCCAGGGGCGGCTGGTGAGCGTGGACAGCAGCACCACCGAGGGGGTGTCGACCAGCTTGCGCAGCCGCTGGATGCTGCTGGGCTCGAAGGACTGGAGGAACTGCGGGGAGCTCTTCTTGTGACGGCCGTACCGGCGCAGCAGCCTGGCGACCCGCTCCTCCAGGCCCAGCCCCAGCTTGCGGAAGTAGGTGGGGTGCTTGGTCTCGACGTGCAGCCAGACCGGGCGGCCGCGCTCACGGCCCGCCCGCTCGGCCCACTGGAGCACCTCTTCGAACGTGGGCACCTCCCAGCGGCCGTCGTAGAGCGTGTTGCGCTGACGGGTGCCCGGGATGCGCTCCTTGGCGCGCAGCGTCTTCAGCTCGGCCAGGGTGAAGTCCTCGGTGAACCAGCCGGTGAGCTTGGTCCCGTCCACGGTCTTGGTCGTCTTGCGGTCGGCGAACTCGGAGTGGTCCGAGACGTCCGTGGTGGCCGTGATGTCGTTTTCATGACGGCAGACCAGATGGCCGTCCTTGGTGGGGACGAGATCCTGCTCGATGACGTGCGCGCCCATGTCCAGGGCGAGCTGGTACGAGCCGAGGGTGTGTTCCGGCCGGTAGCCGCTGGCGCCGCGGTGGCCGATGACGGTGGGCACCGGCAGCCCGTGCACCCGCCCGGAGTCCGCCGCGCCCGCCTCGGTGGCGGTACCCGCCCCGCCGGAGGTGTCCGCCGCCGCGGCCGTGCCCGCGCCGCTGAGCGCCACCGCTCCCGCGCCGAGGGCCGCGGCCCCCAGCAGGGCGCGCCGTCCGGGCTGTTGCTCCCGCTCCATGAGCACTCCTCGCTCTGATGTCCAGCACACGTGTAAACGACCTGTCAGAGAACGGGCTGATGGTAGGCGGGAGCGCCTTATGTACGGGAGACGTCGGCGGAAACGCGCGGGAAACGCATGTCAACAGCGCGTATCAGGTGGGTGAACCCGGTGTGCGCGGGGGCGCGACCGGCGAGTATCGTCCTAAGGCGGCGCGAGTGTCCGGTGCGATGACGGACCGTACACCGGACGCGCCGGACATGACCCCGACCGGAGGACCCGTTGTCCCGATTCGCGTTTCTGAAGGCAGTACTCGGTCCGCTGATGCGCCTGATGTTCCGCCCACGGGTCGAGGGGGCGCAGCGCATTCCCGGCTCCGGCCCGGTGATCCTCGCCGGCAATCACCTCACCTTCATCGACTCGATGATCCTGCCGCTGGTCTGCGACCGTCAGGTCTTCTTCATCGGCAAGGACGAGTATGTGACGGGCAAGGGGCTCAAGGGCCGTCTGATGGCCTGGTTCTTCACCGGTGTCGGCATGATCCCGGTGGACCGGGACGGCGGCCGCGGCGGTGTGGCCGCGCTGATGACCGGCCGCCGGGTGCTGGACGAGGGCAAGGTCTTCGGTATCTACCCCGAGGGCACCCGCTCCCCCGACGGCCGTCTCTACCGCGGCCGGACCGGTATCGCCCGGCTGGCGCTGATGACCGGCGCCCCCGTGGTGCCGTTCGCGATGATCGGCACCGACCGGATCCAGCCAGGTGGCAAGGGGCTGCCCCGGCCGGGCCGGGTGGAGGTCCGGTTCGGCGAGCCGCTGGAGTTCACCCGCTACGAGGGCATGGACCGGGACCGGTATGTGCTGCGCGCGGTGACCGACGAGGTGATGAGCGAGGTCATGCGGCTCTCCGGTCAGGAATACGTGGACATCTACGCCACCAAGGCGAAGGCCGCCGCCTGACGGGCGCGGCCACCGTCCGTCACCCCGGGGGCAAAGCCCCTGGCCACCGCCGAGGTGAGGCCACTAGGGTGCGCCGATGACCACCTCGACCGTGCCCTCCCCCGCGTTCGTCCCGCTGCGGGGCCGCCGCTTCGCCGTCACCGATTTCGGCGGGCCGGGCACGCCGGTCCTCGCCCTCCACGGCCACTTCGGCCGTGGCCGGATGTATGCCCCGCTGGCCGCCGCGCTCGCCCCCGCCCGGCGGGTGATCGCGCTCGACCAGCGGGGGCACGGGCTCACCGGGGGCGGTGGTCCGTTCACCCTGGACGAGTACGTGGCCGACGCCGAGGCGCTGCTGTCCGAACTCGGCCTCGGACCCGTCCCGGTGGTCGCCCACTCCACCGGCGCGGTCGCCGCCTACACCCTGGCCGCCCGCCATCCGGAGCTGGTGGCCGCGCTGGTCGTCGAGGACATCGGCGCGGTGACGGACCGGCCGGTGGTCGCCCATCCGGTGCTCGATGTGTCCACCTGGCCGACCTGGGCCGCGGACCGGGAGGCGCTGCGGGCCGCGATCGAGTCCCGGGGCATTCCGGACGCCACGTACTTCCTCGACAGCGCGGAGCCGGACCGGGAGGCGGGCGGCTGGCGGCTGCTCTTCCAGCCCGCCCACATGATGGCGTCCCAGCGGGCGCTGTGCGGTGACTTCTGGGACGCGTGGCTGGGTTCGTCCTGTCCCGCGCTGCTGATGCGCGGTGAGCACAGTTCGCTGCTGCCGCCCGGGCACGCGCGGGAGATGGCGGACCGCCGTCCGCACACCGGACTGCGGGAGTTCGCGGGGTGCGGGCACTGGATCCACGATGACGCGCCGGAGGCGTACGCCCGGGCGGTGGGCGCGTTCCTCGACACGCTGTAGCCGCGGGAGCGGGGTCAGGCCCAGGGCAGCTCGGCGCGGTGGCGCCAGTACCCCTCCGGCTGTTCCGCGAGAGCGTCGACCAGCGCGAGCTGGCGTTCGTTCAGCCGCAGGGTGGCCGCGGCGAGGTTGGAGCGCAGCTGGGCCGTGGTGGCCGCGCCGGACAGCACCACATCCGCCCAGGGCCGGTGCAGTACGGCGGCGAGCGCGACGGCGTCCGGGGTGGACCCGGTCTCCTCGGCGACCTGGCGCAGCGCGGGCGGTGCGGCCTCGGGCACGGCCAGCCGGCCGTTGGCCACGGCCTCCTTGACGATGACCGCCCTCCCCGCCTCCCTGGCCTCGGCGAGCGCGGCCCCGGCCGAGGGCTCCAGCAGGTTGTAGGTGGTCTGGAAGGTGCGGAACAGCGGCGCTCCGCCGGTCTCGACGGCGAGTGCCGCGCGGATGGCGTCGGCCTGGCGCGGTCCGCTGGTGGATACGCCGATGGTGACGCCCTCGGCGGCGAGCGCGGCCAGCCGCTCGTGGAGCGCGCGGTCGGTGAGGGCCGGGCTGTCGGGGGTGAGGGAGTGGATCTGGTAGAGGTCCAGCCGGTCGCCGAGCAGGGCGTCGGTCAGCCCGCGCTGCCGCTCGTACGCGGCGGCGCTGTGGTCCTTGACCTCGTGGGTGGCGGCGTCGGTGCGCCAGTCCGCGACATAGGTGTAGCCCCATTTGCTGCCGACCACCACGTCCCGGGCGCTCGGGTGGGCCGCCAGCCAGTCGGCGAGGAACTCCTCCGCCCGGCCGTAGGAGCGCGCGGCGTCCAGATAGCGCACCCCGTGGGCGTAGGCGGTGTCCAGCAGTTCACCGCTGCGCCGGTGCATCGCCTCGACGGTGCGCTCGGCCGGGAGGTCCCGGTCCCGGCCGAGGGTGAGGTAGGCGGGACGGCCGACCGCGGCCAGGCCGAGTCCGATCCTGGCCGCGGGGGCGGTGATGTCCGCGAGTCGCGAGAAGCCCATGGGGCCCATTGTGCGCTCAAGCCTTGGCGGTGGCCCACTCGTACTGGGCGGTGAGGTCCGTCTTGACCTCCGCGAGCTGAACGGCCACCGCCGACGGGGCGGTGCCGCCGCGGCCGCTGCGCGAGGCGAGCGCGCCGGGCACATTGAGGACGGAGCGGACCTCGGGCGTGAGATGCGGGGAGATCTTGGCGAACTGCTCGTCGGTCAGCTGGTCCAGCTCGATACCGGACAGCTCGCACTCCTTGACGCAGGAGCCCGCGACCTCATGCGCCACCCGGAACGGCACACCCTGCCGGACCAGCCATTCGGCGATATCGGTGGCGAGCGAGAACCCGGCCGGAGCCAGTTCCTCCATCCGCTCCCGGTTGACGGTGAGCGTGGCCATCATGCCGGTGAAGGCCGGGAGCAGGACCTCCAGCTGGTCACAGGAGTCGAAGACCGGCTCCTTGTCCTCCTGGAGATCGCGGTTGTACGCGAGCGGCAGCGCCTTGAGGGTGGCCAGCAGGCCGGTGAGGTTGCCGATCAGCCGCCCGGACTTACCGCGCGCCAGCTCGGCGATGTCCGGGTTCTTCTTCTGCGGCATGATCGACGAGCCGGTGGAGAAGGCGTCGTGGAGGGTCACGAAGGAGAACTCCTTCGTGTTCCAGATGATGATCTCCTCCGCGATCCGCGAGAGATCGACGCCGATCATCGCGGTGATGAACGCGAACTCGGCGACGAAGTCGCGGGAGGCGGTGCCGTCCAGGGAGTTGGCGGAGGAGCCGTGCTCGAAGCCGAGGTCGGCGGCGACCGCCCGCGGGTCGAGTCCGAGGGAGGATCCGGCGAGCGCGCCGGAGCCGTAGGGCGAGACGGCGGTCCGCTCGTCCCACTGGCGCAGCCGCTCGGCGTCCCGGGACAGCGCCTGGACATGCGCGAGGACGTGATGGGCGAAGAGCACCGGCTGGGCGTGCTGGAGGTGGGTGCGGCCGGGCATCGCCACATCCGGATGCGCCTCGGCCAGTCCGACCAGGGCGCTCTGGAGGTCGGCGATCAGACCGCCGAGCATCCGGGCGTGGTCGCGCAGATACATCCGGAAGAGGGTGGCGATCTGGTCGTTACGGGACCGTCCGGCGCGCAGCTTGCCGCCGAGGTCCGGACCGAGCCGCTCCAGCAGTCCGCGCTCCAGCGCGGTGTGCACGTCCTCGTCGGCGAGGGTGCCGGTGAAGTCGCCGGAGGCGACGTCGGCCGCCAGCAGGTCGAGCCCCTCGAGCATCCGCGCCAGCTCGTCCGCGGTGAGCAGCCCGGCGGTGTGGAGTACCCGGGCGTGGGCCCGGGACCCGGCGATGTCGTACGGCGCCAGGCGCCAGTCGAAGTGCACGGAGGCGCTGAGCTTCTCCAGTGCCTCGGACGGCCCGTCGGCGAAGCGGCCGCCCCAGAGCCGGACGTCGCCGCTGTTGCCGTTGCTCACGCTGTTGCTCCTCATGGCTGTGGGTGTGCGACCGCCTCCCCGCGGACGGGGCGGGGAGGCGGCTGACGCGTCTGTCTCGGGTCCGAGGCTACTGCTGGAGGTCCCGCTTGGCGGCGATCTTGCTGGACATGCCGAAGATCTCGATGAAGCCCTTGGAGAGCGACTGGTCGAAGGTGTCGCCGGTGTCGTAGGTCGCGAGGTTGAAGTCGTACAGCGACTGCTCGGACCGCCGTCCGGTGACCACGGCCCGGCCGCCGTGCAGAGTCATCCGGATATCACCGGAGACCTGCTGGTTGGCCTCGTCGATGAAACCGTCCAGGGCCCGCTTCAGCGGCGAGAACCACAGACCGTCGTAGGTCAGCTCGCCCCAGCGCTGCTCGACCTGCCGCTTGTACCGGGCGAGCTCCCGCTCGACGGTGACGCTCTCCAGCTCCTGGTGGGCGGTGATCAGGGCGATGGCGCCGGGGGCCTCGTAGACCTCCCGGGACTTGATGCCGACGAGCCGGTCCTCGACCATGTCGATCCGGCCGACGCCCTGGGCCCCGGCCCGCTCGTTGAGCTGCTGGATCGCCTGGAGGACGGTCACCGGGCGGCCGTCGACGGCGACCGGCACACCCTCCTTGAAGGTGATGACGACCTCGTCGGCCTCCCGCGGCTCGGCCGGGTTCGAGGTGTACTCGTAGACGTCCTCGATCGGCGCGTTCCAGATGTCCTCCAGGAAGCCGGTCTCCACGGCCCGCCCGAAGACGTTCTGGTCGATCGAGTAGGGGGACTTCTTGGTGGTGGCGATCGGCAGGTTCTTCGCCTCGCAGAAGGCGATGGCCTTGTCCCGGGTCATGGCGTAGTCCCGGACCGGCGCGATGCACTTCAGCTCCGGCGCCAGCGAGGAGATGCCCGCCTCGAACCGCACCTGGTCGTTGCCCTTGCCGGTGCAGCCATGGGCCACGGTGCTGGCGCCGTGCTTCCTGGCCGCCGCGACCAGGTGCTTCACGATCGTCGGCCGGGAGAGGGCCGACACCAGCGGATAACGGTCCATGTACAGAGCGTTGGCCTTGATCGCCGGGAGGCAGTACTCATCGGCGAACTCGTCCTTGGCGTCCGCGACCTCGGCCTCGACGGCCCCACAGGCGAGCGCGCGCTTGCGGATGACATCCAGGTCCTCGCCGCCCTGGCCGACATCCACGGCGACCGCGATGACCTCGGCGTTCGTCTCCTCGGCGATCCAGCCGATGGCGACGGAGGTGTCCAGGCCGCCCGAGTAGGCGAGTACGACGCGCTCGGTCACGGGTTTCTCCTTACGCTCCATGCACTGACTGGCATAAGTATGCACTGCACCGTATGTTTCGTCAAATCGAACCGCCCCGGCCCTGCGGGGGTGGGCGGCGCCCCGGTGCGCCCCCCCCCCCGGTGGATGGGACCATGCCCGGTGCGGGGGCATGCGCAGCTGTGGACCGAGGGGGAGTCGGTGCCGGTCAAGTGGAATCAGACGATGGTGTTCGGTGTCGTCGTGGCGGGGGTGCTGTGGATCAACGGCCAGGGCGACGGCGATTCCGGCGACGGAAAGTCACCCGGGCCGCATCGGACGGGGCGGTATCCCGTGCACGTCCAGAAGGACGAGGGGAAGAGCAAGAAGGAGGGCAGAGCGAGCGGCAAGAAGCGGCCCGAACCGCGCTCGACGGTGTCCTACCCGATCAAGTTTCGCCACCACGACCGGAAGAAGTCCGAGCGGGAGCCGCGCTCCGACGTCTCCTATCCGATCAAACGCCACCACCGCTGAGGTCGATCTCGGCCCAGACCGTCTTCCCCGGGCCGCGCCGCTCGGCGACGCCCCAGCGGGTGGCGAGGGCCGACACCAGGAGTAGTCCACGGCCGCTCTCGCAGTCCGGGCCCGGGTCGGCGACGACGGACGGGCGTCGTTCGGCACGGGTGTCGGCGACCTCGATCCGTAGCGTCGGCCCGGTGAGGACGAGCCCCACCTCGAAGTCCCGCCCGGCCACCCGGCCGTGCGTGACGGCGTTTGCCGCGAGTTCGGCGACGATCGCGGCGGCGTCAGCGTTCGGTTCGCTCGGACACTCCCATGCGTTCAGCTGCCGGACCACGAGCAGCCGGGCGAGCCTGGCTCCCCTCCGGGTGGGGCTGAGCCGACGGGTGAAGGTGCGTACGGTGGCGGGGGCTTGGGCCTCCTGCCGTGCTGGGGCGGACATGCGGCCACCGTTCCGGTTGCCCGATGGGTCGAACCAGGTCAGCGGCCCGTACGGGGAGCGGGCGTACGGGTACGGCCGGTCGGACCGTACGCGTAACCGACCCTGCCCCTGGGCGCGTTGAACAGGTATGGCGGAGAACGCGAGCAACAACGAACCGGAGCCTTCGGACGGCCTGCGGGCATTCGGGGCCGTGGTCAAGGGCGAGCGCCGCGCCCACCAGTCCCAGCTCAGGTATGTCCTTGCCGGCGCCCAACGAACCGGCGGCGTCCGCCGCATCGGCGACGTGATCACCGAACGACTTCACGTCATCCTGAAAGCCCCGCTCACGGCAGAACCCATGAATTCCGGCCGCGTCTGAGTCATCGGGACCTCGTAGCCGTACCTCCGTTCGCCGGAGCTCTTAAGCGAAGGGGACAGGCCGTGACGACGCTACTCAACAGCCGGGCCGGGCGGCGGCAGACCATGCGCCGGATCCGGCCGCGCCGTTCGCCCGCCGTGCCGCTGCTCGTGCTCAGCTGGACGGGGGCCGCGGCGGTGCTGTCGCTGTGGTGGCGGAACACCCCCAACGTGGAGGGCACCACCCAGTGGCTCACCGGGGCCGGACGGCTCAGCGGCCTGCTCGGGGGATACGTACTGGCGCTGGTGGTGCTGCTGATGGCGCGGGTGCCCGCGCTGGAGCGGCGGGTGGGGTCGGACCGGGTGGCCCGGTGGCACGCGATGAGCGGGCGGTACGCCCTGTGTCTGATCGTGGCGCATGTGGGCCTGATCGTCGCCGGGTACGCCGAACAGGCGGGCACCGGACTGGTCGAGCAGGCCGTGACGGTGGTGACGGACTTCCCCGACATGCTCGAGGCGACCATCGGCACCGTGGCGCTGGTGGTGATCGGGCTGATCTCGGCGGGGATGGTGCGCCGCCGGATCTCCTACGAGGTCTGGTACTACCTGCATCTGCTGACCTATGGCGCGGTGTTCCTGACGTTCTGGCACCAGCTCTCCACCGGTGCGGAGTTCGTCGGGGACGAGACGGCCAGGACCGCGTGGTACGCGCTGTACGGCACGGTCACCGCGCTGGTGGTCTGGTACCGGCTGCTGATGCCGCTGCGGCTGAACCTGCGGCACCGGATGCGGGTGGCGTCCGTGGTGCAGGAGGCGCCGGGGATGGTGTCGGTGCTGATCAAGGGGCGGCGGCTGCACCGGCTGGGCGCCGAGGCGGGACAGTTCTTCCGGTGGCGCTTCCTGGCGCCCGGACTGCGCTGGGGCTCCCATCCGTACTCGCTGTCCGCGCCGCCCCGGCCGCAGCTGCTGCGGATCACCGTGAAGGCGGTGGGCGGGCACAGCTCCGGGCTGGCCTCGCTCGAGCCCGGTACCCGGGTGTGGGCGGAGGGGCCGTACGGGGCGATGACCGCGGGGCGGCGCAGCCGCGGCAAGGTGCTGATGATCGCCGGCGGGGCCGGGATCACCCCGATCCGGGCGCTGTTCGAGACGCTGCCCGGCCGGGGCGGCGACCTCACCCTGCTGTACCGCGCCCGGAGCGTGGACGATCTGGCGCTGTGGGGGGAGCTGAAGCAGATCGCGAACGAACGGGGGGCCCGGCTGCTGTACGCGGTGAACGGCCCGGACGGCGCCCGTCCGGAGATCACCGCGGAGCGGCTGCGGTCGCTGCTGCCCGATGTCGAGGACCACGACGTCTATCTGTGCGGGCCGCCGGGACTGGCCGAGCACGCGTACGGGGCGCTGCGCGAGGCCGGTGTGCCGGACCGCCGCATCCACCACGAATCCTTCGAGCTGTGACCGTCCGGCCCGGTGCGACCGGGCCGGACGCCCTGACCGACGTTCCCCCGCTGTGACCGAGGTGAAGCCATGAAGAGGAAGCATCCGCTGCGCCGCATCATCCTGGGCACGGCCGCGACCGTCGCCGGTGTGGTGGCGCTGCTCGCCCTGAAACAGCCCGGTTCGGGCGGGGAGACCGTCGCCCAGCCCGGAGCGGCCGGACAGGCGCCGCCGGCCGCCGCCACCGCACCGGCGGACGGCGGCGCCGCGCAGGGCGGCAAGGCGGGCGGCGGCAAGGCGGGCGGCGGGGGCGCCGCCACCCGGACCGTCACCGGGGACGAGGCGCGGACCCAGTACGGGCCCGTACAGGTGGCCCTCACCCTCAGCGGGACGAAGATCACCTCGGCACAGGCGGTCAAGACCCCCGACACCGAGCCCCAGAGCGTGCAGATCGCCAAGGACGCGGTGCCCAAGCTCAATCAGCAGGCGGTGGCCGCGGCGAAGGTGGACACCGTCTCCGGTGCCACCTACACCAGTCAGGGGTACGCCACCTCGCTCCAGAGCGCCCTCGACAAGGCAGGTGTGAAATGAGCTGTGAACTCGAACCGCTGCGCCATGTCGAACACGTCATGGGCACCGTCTTCTCCTTCGATGTGCGCGAGGTGGAGGAGGCGGCCCGGCCACGGGTGCAGGCCGCACTGGACGGGGCCGTGGTGGGGCTGCACCGGGTGGACGAGCTGTTCTCCCCGTTCCGGCCGGAGAGCCAGATCAGCAGGGTGGCCCGCGGTGAGCTGACACCGGCGCAGTGCGATCCGGACGTCCGCGATGTGCTGCGGATGTGCGAGGACGCCGAGTACCGCAGCGGCGGCTGGTTCAGCGCCCGCTACGCCGGTGGAACGCCGGATCCGACCGGTCTGGTCAAGGGGTGGGCGGTGGAACGTGCCGCCCGGATGCTGGTCTCGGCGGGCGCCGGGTCGGTGTGTGTCAACGGTGGCGGTGATGTGCAGGTGCACGGCGGGCCATGGCGGGTGGGAGTGGCCGATCCGCATCGGCGCGGTGAGCTGATCGCCGTCGTGGAGGCGCAGGGCGAGCTGGCGGTGGCGACCTCGGGCCCGGCCGAGCGGGGCTGCCACGTCCTGGACCCGCACACCGGTCTCCCCCCGGTGCGGGGACTGGCCTCGGTCACCGTGCTCGCCACCAGTCTGGCCGACGCGGACGCCTGGGCGACGGCGGCCTGCGCGATGGGCGCGGAACGGGCCCGCCCGTGGCTGCAACGGCTGGCCGGGGCCGAGGCGTTCGTGGTCACGGCGGCCGGTACCACCTGGCAGACCAGCGGCTTCGCCCGGTACGCGGCGGACCTGTGCGGGGTGTGAACCGGGCGCCCCCGTACTCCCGCGAACCCGGATCCCGTGATCAGCGGTGGCCGCGCACGGCGTCCGCGAGCAGCGGGGCATGTGAGTGGTCGAGGTCCCTGGTGGCGGTGAGGAGCGTCAGCGGGCCCTCCGCGGCGCGCTCCCGCAGCCGCTCCACGGCCTCGGCCCGCTCCGGGTCGGCCAGTTCGGCGCGGTAGCGCCGGGCGAACTCGGCATAGCGCTCATGCTGGTGGCCGTACCAGCGGCGCAGCTCGGTGGAGGGGGCCGCGGCCTTGGCCCACCCGTCCAGCCGGGCGTCGTCCTTGGCCAGGCCCCGGGGCCAGATACGGTCCACCAGGACCCGGGTGCCGTCGTCCGGCTCCGGTGGCTCGTAGACCCGGCGGACACGGACGCCGGGCCGGTTCCTGTCGGCCATATCACCCATGGAACCATCCCCGGGGCCGCGACCCCGGCGGATAATGCGCCACATGGGAAAGGTGTACGAACGGATCGACGGCAGGCTGCGGACTTTCATCGAACAGCAGAAGATCTTCTTCACCGCCACCGCCCCGCTGGACGGCGAGGGGACGGTGAATCTCTCCCCCAAGGGGCTGGCCGGGTCCTTCGCCGTACTCGACGAACAAACCGTGGCGTACCTGGACTTCGCCGGGAGCAACGCGGAGACCATCGCCCATCTGCGGGAGAACGGACGCATCACGCTGATGTGGTGTGCCTTCACCGGCCCGCCGAACATCGTGCGGGTGCACGGCCGCGGGGAGCCGGTGTTCCGTGACGACCCGCGGTTCCCCGGGCTGCTGGAGCACTTCTCCGGGGTGGACATCGACGCGCACGGGCTGCGCGCGGTCATCGTGGTGACCGCCGAGCTGATCCGGGACACCTGTGGCTACGCGGTCCCGTTTCTGGACTACCGCGAGGAGCGCACCCTGCACGGTGACCGCTTCCGGCGGGAGGACGACGACTCGCTCGGCCGCTACTTCGAGAAGAAGGAGCACATCGCGCACAGCATCGACGGTCTGCCGGGGCTGCCGCTGCCCCTGCCGCCGAGTCCGGCCTGAGGGACGCCCCGAAGGGGCGCGGGCGGTGTCGATGTGCGGCTCCGCCGCGTGAGCGCGACCGGCCACGACGCGGCCGCGGCCACCCGACGGCATCTCGCGGGCACGGCGGAGCGCTCAGCGCGCCTTCTGGGCCAGCCGCAGCAGATGGTCGGCGAGCGCCTGGCCGCCCGCCGGGTCCCGGCTGATCAGCAGCACCGTGTCATCCCCCGCGATGGTGCCGAGGATGGCGTGCAGCTCCGCCGAGTCGATGGCCGAGGCCAGGAACTGGGCGGCGCCGGGCGGGGTGCGCAGCACCACCAGGTTGGCCGACGCCTCGGCGGAGATGAGGAGTTCACCCGCCAGCCGCGCCATCCGCGCCTCGCTCGCCGACTCGCCGAGCGGGGCGCGAGGGGTGCGGTCGCCGCCCTCGCTGGGCACCGCGTAGATCAGCTCGCCACCGGTGTTGCGGATCTTCACCGCGCCCAGTTCGTCCAGGTCGCGGGAGAGCGTCGCCTGGGTGACGGAGAGTCCGTCGTCGGCGAGCAGCTTCGCGAGCTGGCTCTGGGAGCGGACCGGCTGCCGGTTCAGGATGTCCACGATCCGGCGGTGGCGCGCGGTGCGGGTCTGCGGCACGGACGGACCGTTGTGGTTCGTCCCGGCGTCGTCCTGGGCCTCGGTGTGCTGCGCCTCGGTCATCGTCTCGTCAGTCTCCGGATCGTCGTTCCCCGTGGCCCTCGTGGACTGCGTCCAGGACGGCGGGCAGTCCCCGGAGGAAGGTGTCGATCTCGCCGTCGGCGACGACGAGCGGCGGGGCGAGCCGGACCACGTCCGGAGCCACCGAGTTCACCAGGAGTCCCGCGTCCTGAGCCGCCTGCTGCACCTGTGGCGCGAGGGACTCTGTGAGCACGATACCCAGCAGCAGCCCGGCGCCACGGACCTGGCCGATCAACGGGTGGCCGAGCGACTCGATCCCGTCACGCAGCCGCTCCCCCGCGCGCTTGACGCCGTCGAGGGCCCCATCGGCCTCCAGCGTGTCCAGCACGGCGAGGGCGGCGGCGCACGCCACCGGGTTCCCACCGAAGGTGGAACCGTGCTGACCTGGGGTCAACAGCTCCGCGGCGGGCCCGAAGGCGAGGGTCGCGCCGATCGGCAGTCCACCGCCGAGCCCCTTGGCGAGGGTGACCACATCGGGCTCCACCCCCTGCGCCTGGTGCGCGAACCAGTGTCCGGTGCGGCCGATTCCGGTCTGGATCTCGTCGATCACCAGCAGGGTGCCGGTGGCCCGGGTGATCTCGCGCGCCGCGGCGAGGTAGCCCGCCGGGGGCACCACCACGCCGTTCTCGCCCTGCACCGGTTCGACGATGACGAGGGCGGTGTCGGTGGTGACGGCCGCGCGCAGCGCCTCGGTGTCGCCGAACGGAACGTGGCTGACCTCGCCGGGCAGCGGAAGGAAAGGTTCCTGCTTGGCGGGCTGGCCGGTCAGCGCGAGGGCGCCCATGGTGCGGCCGTGGAAGCCTCCGGTGGCGGCCACCATATGGGTGCGGCCGGTGCGCCGCCCGATCTTGAACGCGGCCTCGACCGCCTCCGCGCCGGAGTTGGAGAAGTAGACCCGCCCGGCCCGGCCGGAGAGCTGGAGCAGCCGCTCGGCGAGCGCCACCGGCGGTTCGGCCATGAACAGGTTGGAGACATGGCCGAGGGTGGCGATCTGGTCGGAGACCGCCCGGACGACGGCGGGGTGGGCGTGGCCGAGGGCGTTGACGGCGATACCGCCGACGAAGTCCAGGTACTCCTTGCCGTCGGCGTCCCACAGCCGGGCGCCCTCGCCGTGGGTGAGGGCGAGGCGGGGGGTGCCGTAGTTGTCCATCAGCGCCCCCTGCCAGCGCTGTGCGAGTCCGGTGTTGCTCACTGGTCCTCCCCCTCGTCGTCCTGGGCCGTGGCGTCCGGGTCGGGCACGATCATGGTGCCGATGCCTTCGTCGGTGAAGATCTCCAGCAAGATGGAGTGCTGGACGCGGCCGTCGAGCACCCGGGCGGTGGTGACGCCGTTGCGCACGGCGTGCAGACAGCCCTCCATCTTGGGCACCATGCCGCTGGCGAGCTCCGGCAGCAGCTTCTCCAGCTCACTCGCGGTGAGCTGGCTGATCACCTCGTCGCTGTCGGGCCAGTCCGCGTACAGCCCCTCGACGTCGGTGAGCACCATCAGCGTCTCGGCGCCGAGGGCTGCGGCGAGCGCGGCGGCGGCGGTGTCGGCGTTGATGTTGTAGACATGGCCGTCGTCGGCGCTGCGGGCGATGGAGGAGACCACCGGGATCCGGCCGTCGTCGAGCAGCGCCCGGACCGCGCCCGGCTCGATCCGGGTGATCTCACCGACCCGGCCGATGTCCACCCGTTCGCCGTCGACGTCGGCCCAGCGCTTGGTGGCGGTCATGGTGTGGGCGTCCTCGCCGGTCAGCCCTACGGCCAGCGGGCCGTGCTGGTTGAGCAGACCGACCAGCTCGCGCTGGACCTGTCCGGCCAGCACCATCCGTACGACGTCCATGGCCTCGGGCGAGGTGACCCGCAGTCCGGCCTTGAACTCCGAGACCAGGCCCAGCTTGTCGAGCTGGGCGCTGATCTGCGGGCCGCCGCCGTGCACCACGACGGGGCGCAGTCCGGCGTGCCGGAGGAAGACCACATCCTGGGCGAAGGCGGCCTTCAGCTCCTCGTCGACCATGGCGTTGCCGCCGAACTTGATCACGACGGTCTTGCCGTGGTGACGGGTCAGCCAGGGCAGCGCCTCGATGAGGGTGCGGGCCTTGGGCAACGCGGTGTGCTTACGGGCGGCGGGCCGGGAAGCGGGGTCCGGGGTGGCGGGGCTGGTCTGCGTCATGAGGAGTACGCGCTGTTCTCGTGGACGTAGTCGGCGGTCAGATCGTTGGCCCAGATGACGGCCGACTCGGCGCCCGCGGACAGATCGGCGGTGATCCGCACTTCGCGGTAGCGCATATCGACCAGTTCACGGTCCTCGCCGACCGAACCGTTCTTGCAGACCCACACATCGTTGATGGCGACGTTGAGCTGGTCGGGGTCGAAGACGGCGGAGGTGGTGCCGATCGCGGAGAGCACCCGGCCCCAGTTGGGGTCCTCGCCGTGGATGGCGCACTTGAGGAGGTTGTTCCGGGCGATGGAACGGCCCACCTCGACGGCGTCGTCCTCGGTGGCCGCGCCGATGACCTCGATACGGATGTCCTTGGAGGCGCCCTCGGCGTCCCCGATCAGCTGCCGGGCGAGGTCGTCGCAGACCGCGCGGACGGCCTCGGCGAACTCGGCCCGGTCCGGGGCGGTCCCGGAGGCGCCGGAGGACAGCAGCAGCACCGTGTCGTTGGTGGACATACAGCCGTCGGAGTCCACCCGGTCGAAGGTGGTGCGGGTGGCGGCGCGCAGCGCGGCGTCCAGTTCCGCGGCGCCCACCTCGGCGTCGGTGGTGAGGACGACGAGCATGGTGGCCAGGCCGGGGGCCAGCATGCCCGCGCCCTTGGCCATCCCGCCGACCGTCCAGGCGCCGTCCGCGCTCTGCACGACGGCGGTCTTGTGCACGGTGTCGGTGGTCTTGATGGCGATGGCGGCCTTGGCGCCGCCGTGCGGGGAGAGGGCGTCGGCGGCCTTGCCGATACCGGACAGCAGCGCGTCCATCGGCAGCCGGAGGCCGATGAGCCCGGTGGAGGCGACGGCCACCTCGCCCGCGCTGTGCCCGAGGACGTCCGCGGCCTTCTCGGCGGTCGCGTGGGTGTCCTGGAAGCCGAGCGGACCGGTGCAGGCGTTGGCGCCACCGGAGTTGAGGACCACCGCCGAGACCTGTCCGCCCCTCAGCACCTGCTCGGACCAGAGCACCGGGGCGGCCTTGACGCGGTTGGAGGTGAAGACACCCGCGGCGTCCAGGCGCGGCCCGTTGTTGACGACAAGAGCGAGATCGGGGTTTCCGTTCTCCTTGATCCCTGCCGCGACGCCCGAGGCGGTGAACCCCTTGGCGGCCGTAACGCTCATGGAGCGACTCCGATCGTGGAAAGTCCCAGCTCCTCGGGGAGGCCGAGGGCGATGTTCATGCTCTGCACCGCGCCACCGGCGGTGCCCTTGGTGAGGTTGTCGATGGCGCTGATCACGATGGCGCGGCCGGCCGCCTCGTCGAGGGCGACCTGGAGCAGCGCGGCGTTGGATCCGTACACGGCGGCGGTGGAGGGCCACTGGCCCTCGGGGAGCAGCCGGACGAACGGCTCGTCCCGCAGCGCCTTGTCGTACGCGGCCCGCAGCGCCTCCGCCGTCACCCCGGGCCTGACCTTGGCGCTACAAGTGGCCAGGATGCCGCGGGGCATGGGCGCCAGGGTCGGGGTGAAGGAGACGGAGACGCGCGTCCCGGCCGCGGCCGAGAGGTTCTGGATGATCTCGGGGGTGTGCCGGTGGCCGCCGCCCACGCCGTACGGGCTCATGGCGCCCATGACCTCGCTTCCCAGCAGATGCGGTTTGGGCGCCTTGCCCGCGCCGGAGCTGCCGGAGGCGGCGACGATCACGGCCTCGGGCTCGAGGAGCCCTGCCGCGTAGGCGGGGAACAGCGCGAGCGAGACGGCGGTCGGATAGCAGCCCGGCACCGCGACGCGGGTGGACCCGGCCAGCGCGGCGCGGGCCCCGGGCAGCTCGGGCAGGCCGTAGGGCCAGGTACCGGCGTGCGGCGAACCGTAGAACCGCTCCCAGTCCGCCGCGTCCGCCAGCCGGAAGTCGGCGCCGCAGTCGATGACCAGGACCCGGTCACCGAGCTGCTCGGCGACGGCGGCGGACTGGCCGTGCGGCAGCGCGAGGAAGACCACGTCATGTCCGGCCAGGACGTCCGCGCCGGTCGGCTCGAGCACCCGGTCGGCGAGCGGGAGCAGATGCGGCTGGAGGGCGGCGAGCGGCTGTCCGGCGTTGGAGTTGCCGGTCAGGGCGCCGATCTCCACCTCGGGGTGGGCCAGCAGCAGACGCAGCAGCTCGCCGCCCGCGTATCCGCTCGCCCCCGCCACCGCAGCACGTACCGCCATCGCTCCTCCTCAGGTATGGCATGACTATACGATCGAAGGCAGTTTTATGCAAAGGAGGGGGCGCCGTCACAGCCAAGGGGTCGCGGACATGGGAGCCCCTGGGGCAACCGGGGTGACGATCACTCCACTGATCAGGGGTTTTTGCGCTGGTTGGCGTGGAAGCGCGCCTTCTTCTGGCGATTCCCACACGTGTTCATGTCACACCATCTGCGCGTGCGGCTCTGGCTGGTGTCGAAGAAGGCGGCCCGGCAGGTCGGTGACGCACACAAGGCCAGCTTTCCGTCGCGTTCACCCGCGATGACGCTGATCGCGTCGGCGGCGATCACGCCGAGGGCGTCTTCCACACAGGAAGCCGAGCCGAGTTGCCAGCGCCGCTCACCCTCGGGCGTCAGGATCGCCGCGGCCCGGCCCTGAGCGCTGCGGTCATTGATGACGTGGACAGCGGAGACAGGGAGGGCGTCCTGGAGCGCGGCCGCTGTCGCGGCGACGTGAATCGACTCCCTCAGCTCCCGGGCGAGGGCGAGCTGGGCGGGGGTGCACGAGTCCACCGCCAGTCCGTTCACCGTCAGCCAGTCGACGAGTCGGTGCGGCACGGGAATGCGCTCCACGGCGTCGCCATGACGCTCCGACAGAGTCCCCGTGAAGCTGGTCGCCAGCACCTTACCGAGGCGGAAGTCAGGAAACGCGGCACACATGGAACCACCTTAGCCGGTTGCGGCGTGGCTCGGAGAACTGCTAGAACCGTCTTAGCCGGTTCCACGATGGCCAGGAGGTCTCATGCCCCGTCCCACCAGCGACGTGCAAGCCTTTGAAGCCCACGCGACAGACGCCGACCTCGACGATTTGCGTGCGCGGCTGGCCGCGGCGCGACTACCGGAGGCCGAGACGGTCCATCGCGCCGCGCCCGGCCCGCACCGATGGGAGCAGGGCGTTCCGCTCGCCGACCTCGTCGATGTCGTGAACTACTGGCGCACCGGGTACGACTGGCGGTCGTTCGAAGCGCGCCTCAACCAGATCGGCCAGTTCCGCACGACCATTGATGATCTGGGAATCCACTTCCTGCACCGCCGATCCGCGCGCGCAGATGCCACTCCTCTGATCATGACGCACGGTTGGCCGGGCAGCATCGCCGAGTTCATCGATGTAGTGGACGAACTGGCGGATCCGAAAAACGCGGACGCACCGGCGTTCCACGTCGTGGTCCCGTCGTTGCCAGGCTTTGGCTACAGTGACAAGCCGGCCACCACCGGGTGGGGAATCGAAAAGATCGCGGCCGCGTGGGTGGAACTGATGGGAAGGCTCGGCTACAGCAAGTTCGTAGCCCACGGCGGCGACTGGGGAGGTCCGATCACCACGGTCCTCGGCGGCAGGTTCCCGGCGCACGTTCTCGGCATCCACACAACGACCGCGCAGTCACCGCCCGGGTTGACAACGGACGGGCTGACGGCGGCCGAGCGCAAATGGACCGAGGAAACCCACGACTTCTGGGGCGGCCCCCGCGCGGCGTTCGCGAAGCAGCAGGCGACCCGACCGCAGACCATCGGCTACTCGCTCGTCGACTCACCAGTCGGACTTCTCGCCTGGATCCTTGACAAGTTCGCTGAGTGGACAGATACCGAAGACAGCCCGTTCGAGACGATTTCCATGGACAGGGTTCTTGACAACGTCACCCTGTATTGGCTGACGCGGACCGGCGCATCGTCAGCCCGCATTTACTACGAAAGCCACCTCTCGCTCGACCCCGAACTCCGGGTCGACGTCCCGTCAGCAATCATTGTGTATCCCCGCGACATCGAAAAGTGCCCGCAACCCTGGGCACAGGAGCGGTACCGGCGAATCGTCCGATGGAGGTCGCCCGAGAAGGGGGGACATTTCGCGTCGCTGGAGGTTCCCGAGTATTTCGTCATGGATCTGCGAGAGGGCCTCGCGGCAGTGCTGGCCGCCCATCGGTGAACGCGGCTGGGTGCCGGCAAGCGGCCGCAGCAGGAATCACAGCCCTGACCGACCGGCACCACAGCGCCCCCGACGGAGCCGCCGGCCCGCGTTGACAGGGCCATCCCTCTGCTTCTTGATGTTCTTCATGTTCTTCACGTTCTTCACGTGGCGAACCCGCGGAAGACGCCCTGAGGGTCCGCCTGTGCCGCCTCCTTGAAGTCACCGAATGACAGGTTGGCGATCATCAGGTTCGCGTGGATCTCGTGGACTCCGGCCGCCACCGTGCGGAACTGGCCACCGTCCGCCTCGAACTCCTCGTCGCTGTCGCACTCGTCCCTGGTGAGCACCGCCAGTGCCAGCAGAGTGCACGGGCCGTCCGCCAGGGACTCGCGGTCGGCCAGGAACACCACGCCCAGCTCCGCGTCGGCGGACGCCGCGGAGAGCATCCGGGCCGGTGTGGATCCGGCCCACGCCGGATCGTCGACGATGTGGACGTACCGTGCGAAGTCTCCGTCCCCCCAGGGCTTCATCCGCTCCGCACGCACCGCGGCCCATGCCCGCTCGTCGCCGTGGTCGGTCCTGACGATCAGCGCGGCGTGCCGATCGCGCCCGGCCCCCCACGGAGTGTGGTCACCCATGTCACCGTCCGCCCCTCCGCGCGAGTCACCCGCCCGCGCCGTCACCGCGGAGGCTATGCGAGCCCCCTGACACCACCGCGAGCCCATGGGGTGAGTGGCGGGGCCTGATTAGGGTTCGCCGTATGACCGACCGCGTTCTGGACCTGTTGCGCGCCCGCCCCGATCTGGCCGAACTGGCCGCGTTCCCGTTCCACTTCGATGTGCGCCGGACATACCACGTCGAGGAGGTGCACCTGGCGTCCGGTGGGTCGCTGGAGCCGATCGCGGGGGACGACACCGGCGGGACGTATTTCCTGTCCGGGGGATCGGCCGTGCTCCACGCGTCCTCCGAGGGAGGCGCCGCGCTGTTCGCCGACAGTGTCGGCGAGGCGCTCGAGATCCTGGTCCGACTGCCCTGGTGGTGCGAGACCCGCTCCGCCGGACTGGACGAGGAGAGCCTGCGCGCCGCGATACGCGCGGCGGACCACGAGGCACGGAAGGAGTTCGTCCCGGACCTGGACGCGCGACGGGCGGCGTTGATCGACGGTCTGGGTCTGCCGGACCGGCCGCTGGCCGAACTCCTCGCCCGGTCGGAGTCGGCCGCCCGGCGCACCGAGCGGACCATGTGCTGCTCAACTCCGCGGAGCTCGTGGCCTACCGGCTGGACGAGCCCTTCCGGCAGCCCCTGCGCGACATCGTGCTCACCCCCGGGCAGGAGGCTCTGGAGCGGCTGCGCTCCGGGGACCACGGCGCGCGCGAGGAGGTGGCCGGGGATCCGGTGCTGCGGGCCGGGGTGCTGCGCGCGGCGCGGTACGACCGCCGTGACGGTGATCTGCCGCTGCTGCGCTTCCTGCTGGAGTGCGAGAACGCGGAGCGGTCCGAGTGGTACGAGGAGCGGTGGTTGGCCGCGGCGCTGGTGGCCTCGCACGGGCTGGACGGGGACGTTCCGCTGCTGCGGTCGGCCACCACCGGGCAGATCACCGACACCGCGGAGGCGGTGGAGTGGGCCGGACGGGCCGTGGCCGCGGAGAGCGAGTTCACCTGGATCGAACTGGCCCACCGGCAGGGGCGGGTCGAGCAAGCCCGGGTCGCGCTCATCCGCCTGCTGGACGACACGGGCCCGGACGCGGACCGGCTCCGGAAGCTCAGCCGCGCGCTGGAAGAAATCGGCGATCACGCGCAGGCGGCCCGCGCCCAGTTCTGCCTGCTCTGGCTGCAGGACACCGCGCGGGAGCGGGCCTCGGAGGCGTACGTACTGGCGCGCCTGGAACGCCGCAAGGGAGACCTCCTCGCGGCGGGGCGGGCGCTGGAGCGGGCCCGGGCGGCGGTCGGCGCCGACAGCACCGCACCGGACGCAACGGTGCGGGAGTGGCACCGCCGCAGACTCGGCCAGCTGATCACCGAGCAGCACCTGGAGCTGACGCTCGCGGCGATCGAAGCCGGTGACGCGGAACTCGCGCGCACGACGATGGCACACTCCAGGCTTCTGCTGCGCACGATCGCCAAGGAGTCGGCGAAGGAGCTCAGCCCGCTGTCCACCCGGGCGAAGTGGGCGGTGGCCGGGCTTCGTGCGTCCGGTGCCTGACCACGCCTCAGCCGGCCGAACGGGCCGCCTCACGCGCTCCGTCACCACAGTTGAGCGCTGGCCTCACGGGCGGGCGCTGGACGGTGGTGATCCCTCGCCCGCGGCTTCCACAACGGTCTCTCCGGCGCGGGTGCGCGCGTACAGCACCTGTCTGCCCGCGCGGTGGGCGCTGACCAGACCGGCGGTGCGCAGGGCCGTCAGGTGCTGGGAGACGCCGCCGGGCGTCAGCCCGGTGCGGCGGGCGAGGTCGGTGGTCGAGGCGGGGGCGGTCAGCTCCGTCAGGAGTGTCGCGCGGGAGCGGCCCAGCACCCCCGCCAGGGCATCGGACACGGTCACGGGCCGGGTGTGCCAGAGCGTGCCGACGGCGCGCGGCGGGTAGCGCAGGGTGGGCAGCCATGGCTCGACGAGCACGGAGAACACCCGCGGCCACACGAAGACGGACGGCACCAGCAGCAGGCCCCGACCGGCCAGTTGTCGCGCCCCGCGCGCGGTGCGGTGATCCAGATGCAGAGTGCCCCCCGCCCAGGCGACCTGGGGGTCGAGGTCCGCGAAGAGGTGCTGGGCGCCGCCTTCGACCAGGCGGCCGGCGCGGTAGCGGATGTCGCCTTCCAGCATGGTGAGGATCCGCGACCAGTAGGGCGCCAGGGCCAGTTCCCAGTACGCCTCGATCACGTCGGCCAACCGCCCGAGTGCGGCCGCCGGGTCGGCGCGCAGCGCCGCCATCCGTGCGGGCGGCACCTCGGCCGTCGTGTGCAGCAGGGCGGACGGGGTGGCCCGGACCGTCGCCAGCTCCACGTGCAGTGACGGCAGCGGTGTCGTGGGCGGCGGGCAGATGAATCCGGGGATGCGCCCGGCCCAGGCCGAACGCGTCGGCACCGGAACGAGGTCGAACAGCGGGCCCAGATCGAGGTCCGCCGCCGCCAGCCGGGGGCGCACCCGTTCCGCCCAGGTGCGGTGCAGGCCGTGTCCGTCCGCGCCCTTGAGGACCCGGACGCTGGCCACCACCTCCCACAGCGGGGAGATCGCGAAGCGGGTCCGGGCCACGTCCTCCAAGCCGAGTTCGATCTCGATCATTTAGTTCAGGGTAAATCAATGGGAGAAGCGGTCAGCGGTCGCGCACCGTACCGCGCATGACCGAAGCGCACCCTTCCCCGTGGCGGTCGCACGACTTCCGCAGGCTCTTCGCCGCGGGCGCCCTCAGCCACCTCGGCAGCAACGTCGGCTACGTGGCGATCCCGCTGCTCGCCGTCACCGCACTCGGCGCGGGCCCCGGCCAGGCCGGTGCGCTGGCCGCGCTGTCCACCGCCGCCTTCCTCCTCATCGGCCTGCCCGCGGGCGCCTGGGTGGACCGCCTGCCCGGCCGCCGGGTGCTGGTGGCCGCCGACGCCGCCCGCGCGGTGCTGTTCGCCTCGATCCCCGTCGCGTGGTGGCTGGGGGTGCTGTCGCTGCCCCAGCTGTACGCGGTGGTCCTGCTGAACGGCTGTGCCACGGTGTTCTTCGACGTCGGCTCGCAGAGCGCCCTGCCCGAACTGGTGGGCCGCGAACGCCTGGTGCGGGCGAACGCCGCCCTCGTGAGCCTGATGGCCGGGGCCGGGATCGCCGGACGCGGGGCGGGCGGACTCCTGGTCCAGTTCCTCACGGCACCACTGGCGATACTCGGCGGGGCGGTCGCCTATCTGGCCTCCGCCACCGGTCTCACAGGCATCGGCCGACAACGCCCTCCCGCCGTGGCACCGGCGGAACGGCGACGGCTGCGCGCCGAGATAGCGGAAGGGCTGCGCCATGTCTTCGGCAGCCGCGAGCTGCGCGCGCTGACGCTCGCCGCGGCCCTCGGCAACCTCGGCGCACAGATGATCAACGCCATGCTGCCGGTGCTCTTCACCCGTGAACTGGGCCTGCCCGCCGGGGCGCTCGGGGCCTTCTGGGCCGCCGGCGGCCTGGGCGTCCTGATCGGCGCCGGAGTCGCCCGGCGGCTCGCCGTCCGCCTCGGCCACGGCCGTGCCCAGGTGCTGTCCGGCCTCTGGTTCTCCCCCGCCGTGCTCGCCGTCGCACTGGTCGACGACGGGCCGTGGCTGTGGGTGGCCGGTGCCGGATGGCTCGCGGCCATGGTCAGGACGGGCATCGGCAATGTCCTCGGTGTCACCCTGCGCCAGCACATGACCCCCGATCCCCTGCTCGGCCGCATGAACGCCACCGTCCGATTCCTGCTCACCGGCGCCCTGGCCGTCGGCTCCGCCCTCGGTGGCCTCGTCGGCCAGACGGCCGGGGTACGTACGGCGGTCTGGGCGGGCGCGATCTGCATGGCCGGTGCCTTCCTCCCGCTCCTCTGCTCCCCCCTCCGCACGCTGCGGGAGCTTCCCGCGGTCACCGCCCCACTGGCCGGTCCGCCCGGCAACGGGCAGGCCGAAGCACCCCGTTATCGCCATGAGCCCGGCCGGAAGGACGAGCCGGGCTCCGCCGGGCGGCGGAGGTGAACCGGCCCGGCAGGGGACGTGGCGAGGCGCGCGGAGGCCCCGGAGTGGATCCCGACGAGGGGGCATCCGGATGGAACGGTGGGACCGGGCGGGGCGCTGGGCGGGTTACGGGGCGGCTGTGGCGCTGACGCCGGATGCGCTGATCAAGGTGTCGTGGGTTGGTGGGTTCGCTGCGGGGCTGCTGCCGATCGGGGAGCTTCCTGCTCGCCCGCCCCGGCAGCCACGGCTGCCCCACAGACTGCCGCTCGCGCTCTGCTGGCTCGGCTCGGGTCCGCTCTTCGCCTGGAGCGGCTGGAAACTGCCCCTCACCCTGTTCGTGGCGCTCGCCCACCCCGCCGACGCCACCCTGCCGGAGAGCCCAGCCGTCGCCGTCGTCCTGCACGGTGCCGCCGTGGTGGCGGGCATCGGCATGCTGCGCGCACTCGTCGGCCCGCGCCGACCGACCGCCCTCGTCTTGAGTGGGGTACGGTCGCGCGCATCTGGAAGGGGCTGGACGAGGTCGACTGGGCGGGGCTGCGCCACCACTACGGAACCGCCGAGGACGTACCGGGGCTGCTGCGCCGATGTGCCGGGCCGGATCCGGAGGACGCCGACGACGCGGCGGACGACCTGCTCAACCTCCTCTTCCACCAGGGCGGCTGGATCTGTCCGGCCGCCTCGGCGGCGCTCCCCTTTCTGCTGCGGCTGGCCTCGCTGCCGGAGGTGCCGAGCCGTCGCGCGGTGCTGGACTTGATGTCGATGCTGGCGTACGAGGCCGGGCAGGTCGCCGAACGGTCCCTGGATCCGGGGTGGGTGCCCTCCTGGTCACGCGTACTGCCGGACGTACTGGCCCTGTTGGCCGATCCTTCGGCGGAGATCCGGCGGGCCGCAGTCGAGGTCGTCGGTGTCTGCCACAGCGCCGGAGAGCTCGTACTGCCCGCGCTGCTGCGGTGCTGGGAGACGGAGGAGGATCCCAAGACCCGGCTGGACCTGGTCCTCGCACTCGGCCGGGCGACCGGACGGGAGCCGGCCGGCCCGGAGGCCGCCCGGGTGCACGATCTGCTGCGCGGTCTGCTGCACGGCCCGGAGCCGCAGTTGCGGCTGGCGGCGGTGCACGCCCTGGCGCCGGGCGATCCCGACCTGCCGGTGCGAGAGCTGCACCTCGTCCTGGCGGCGATCCGGGATCCCGGCGTGGCGGAGTGGCAGGGCACCAGCATGGTGGACAACGGAGGCGCGCGCGGCGCCCAGGCGATGACGGCCCTCCTGTTCACGGGCCCGTCCCCGGACTTCGTCCTGGGGCTGCTGGCCGACCACCCCGACGAGGAACAGCGGATCGGCGCGCTTGCCCAGGCGGGCGGACTGGCGGCGGAGTGGCGGCCCCCCCACCCCCCACCACCACCACCGCGTTGCTGCCCGCCCTGGCGGCGCGGCTGGACGACCCGGCCGCCGAGGCGCGGTATCTGGCGGCGGAACTGCTGGCGTGCCTCGGGCCGTCGGCCACCGCCCATGCGGACGCGGTGGCCGGGTTGCTGGACGACACCGGGCTCCCTGCGGCACACCGGAAGGGCACGGTCGGCGACGCGGCGCTCTGGGCCCTGGCGCGGATGAACGACCCGCGCTGCGTACCTGACCTCATCGAGCTGGTCACCGGCGCCCGCCCCGGGTTCACCTGGCTCTCCCCGCACAGCGGCGCGCGCCGAGGCGTGCACCATCCCGTACTGCCCGCGCTCGACGAGGTCCTCGCACTCCTTCCGGACCACGCCGAGCAGTTGCTGCCGGTGATCTGCGACCGGCTCCTCGCCGTCGCGGACGACGCCGTGCCCAGCGGACTCGGCACGGCGCTCGCCGCCTGGGGCACGGCCGCCGCGGCGGCCGTGCCACGGCTGCTGCCGCTGCTGGCGGACGACCGGCCGTGGACGACGGCGGCGACGGCCCTGGCGGGAATCGGGGCGGCGGACGGCGAGGCGTGCGAACTGCTGCGGGCCCGGGCGCTCGAAGGCGGCGCCGACGCCCAACTCGCCGCCTGGGCCTACTGGAAGACCGGAGGTGACCCGGAGCTGCCCCTGGCGGTGCTGGGACCCGCCGCCACGGACGGCACGTTCCCCGGCGCCGCCCTGCGCCGGCTGGCGGACCTCGGCCCGTACGCCACCCGCTACGCGGACCGGCTGCGGACCCTGACCGCCGCCGGTGACTGGACCGGTGTCGAGGCCGCCCACGCCCTCTGGGCCGCGACGGGTGACACCGAGCACACGGTCCCCGCCCTGCTGACGGCCGTACGGCCACTGACGGACGGCAGCTGTCTGCCGGTCATCCTCGCCGCGGTGCGGTACCTGACCCGGATGGGCCCCGCCGCCCTGCCGGCCGCGCGGCTGCTGCGCGACGTGCCCAACGGCGACCACCGCCTTCACGACTCCGCCGGGTGGCGGACTTTCACCGAGGACGAGTTCATCCGCGCGGCGGTGGACGCGTTGCTCGCGGCGGCTGAGTGAGTCACGTCGGCCTGGGCGATCGACGGTCCATGGCGGCGCGGGGCAGAAAGGGGCAGGCGGCGAGGGGTCCGCGAGTCCACCCAGAACACGGATGATTCACTCACTCTCGTACAGGGATTCCCCGTTCATCGCTCGCGCGTTCGGCATGACGTCATACTGGCACCTCGCTGATCCCGGGGAGGCGGGCATGGACACCGGAACGACGGCACTTCACGGGTGCCGACTGGCCGCCGACGCGCTGCCGGACGGGCTTACCCACGGGCCGAGCCGTGAGTTCCTGGTCCAGTGCGGGCTGCCGGAGGCCGCCGCCGATCTCGACTTCACCGCCCTGCGCGGTGGCACGCTGGAGCCCTTCACCACCCGTGGTGGGCAACTGGTCGGCGAGGGGCGGCTGTTGGCACTCGGCACAACCGACTACTGCGGCAGCCGGGTGGTGCTCGACGGCGCCACCGGCGCGGTGCTGCTGGGTGAGTGGGCCGGGGCCGCGCGCCACGCGTCGGCGGAGACGGAGCCGGTCCACGATCCCCTCGCCACCTCGCTGCCCGCCCTCGCGGCACTGATCGACACCTGTGAGTGGGTGACGGAGGGCGCGCGGGACAGCGACGCATACGACGGGCAGCGCGGACCGCGGGTCATGGCCGAGGTGATCGAGGCGGCCGCGGGGCGGCTGCGCGCCGCCGGTCCGGCGTTGTTCGGCGCCGAGGCCGCTCCCGCGCACTGGCGCACCTGTCTGCTGGTGCGCTCCCTGGCCTGGGGCGCCCGGCCCGGTCCGGTGGACGGTCTGGCGTACGCCTTCGGACCGGACCTGGTGCGGGATCTCGCCCAGCTGGACGGCGAGGGCCGGGTGCGCCACTACCGCCCGGAGGAGCTGCCGGAGCAGCTCACCCACGAGCCGACCCGACGGCTGCTCACCGAGGTCGGACTGCCGCTCGGCGGTGAGCTGTTCGGCGTCGGCGACGAGCCGCTGCGCACCATGACCGAGGCCCACCCCGACTCCTTCGCGGGGACGGAGCCGGACGGTTCCGGTGCGGCCACGGGCCGGGCCCACCAGCGCGACTTCCTCGCGCTCGGTTGGTGGCCGCACGACCTCACGGTCGCCCTCGACGGTGCCACCGGGCGGCTGGAGCTGCCGGACTGGTACGGGGAGGGTGAACCCGCCGCCTATCTGAACCGGGACCTGTCGGCACTGCTGTACGCCGTGTGGATCTACGAGCGGCTGCGGACGGAGTGGCACCGCTGGGACGGCGCCGCCGCGGACACCTGCCGGGTGTTCGACCCGTTGCCCCTGCTGAGCAGCCGGGTGGACGCGATGGTGGAGGCAGTGGCCCCGGAGGCGTTCCGGACCCCCGCCCACTCGTGGCGGATGCTCGCCGAGGATCCGTACACCGGCGGGCTGCTGTCCAACTGAACCTGGCGGGACGCCAGTCGGGACACCACCGCCCCGGCCGGGCGGATGCCGGTCGGGGCGGTGCGGGTCACGGCGCCGGAGCGCTCGCGTCGGCGTCAGCCGAGGGTCGCGAGGGCCTGGTTGAGAGTGGCCGACGGGCGCATGACCGCCGACGCCTTCGCCGCGTCGGGCTGGTAGTAGCCACCGATCTCGGCGGGCGAGCCCTGTACGGCGATCAGCTCGTCGACGATGGTCTGCTCCTGCTCGGTGAGCGTCTTGGCGAGGGCCGCGAACGCGCCCGCGAGCTCGGCGTCGTCGGTCTGCTTGGCCAGCTCCTGGGCCCAGTACAGGGCCAGGTAGAAGTGGCTGCCGCGGTTGTCGATCCCGCCGACGCGACGGCTCGGCGACTTGTTCTCGTTCAGGAACGAGCCGGTGGCCCGGTCCAGGGTGTCGGCGAGCACCTGGGCGCGTGCGTTGCCCGTCTTCTGGGCGAGGTGCTCGAAGCTGACCGCGAGGGCCAGGAACTCGCCCAGGCTGTCCCAGCGCAGGTAGTTCTCCTTGACCAGCTGCTGGACGTGCTTGGGGGCCGAGCCGCCCGCGCCCGTCTCGAACAGCCCGCCGCCGTTGATCAGCGGCACCACGGAGAGCATCTTGGCGCTGGTGCCGAGCTCGAGGATCGGGAACAGGTCGGTCAGGTAGTCGCGCAGGACGTTGCCGGTGACCGAGATCGTGTCCTCACCACGGCGGATGCGCTCGAGGGAGTACGCGATCGCCTCGACCGGCGCGAGGATCTTGATCTCGAGGCCCTCGGTGTCGTGCTCCGGCAGATACGCCTTGACCTTCTCGATGAGGTTGGCGTCGTGGGCGCGGCCCTCGTCGAGCCAGAACACGGCCGGGTCGCCGGTGGCGCGGGCGCGGGTGACGGCCAGCTTGACCCAGTCGCGGATCGGCACGTCCTTGGTCTGGCACATCCGGAAGATGTCACCGGCGCCGACGACCTGCTCCAGCACCACGTTCCCGGAACCGTCCAGGACGCGCACGGTGCCGGTGGTGGGAATCTCGAAGGTCTTGTCGTGGCTGCCGTACTCCTCGGCCTTCTGCGCCATCAGACCGACGTTGGGCACCGAGCCCATGGTGGCCGGGTCGAAGGCGCCGTTGGCGCGGCAGTCGTCGATGACGACCTGGTAGATCCCGGCGTAGCTGCTGTCCGGGATGACCGCGAGGGTGTCGGCCTCCTCGCCGTCCGGGCCCCACATATGGCCGGAGGTGCGGATCATCGCGGGCATGGAGGCGTCCACGATGACATCGCTCGGGACATGCAGGTTGGTGATGCCGCGGTCGGAGTCGACCATGGCCAGCTCCGGCCCCTCGGCCAGCTCGGCGTCGAAGGACGCCTTGATCGCCGGGCCCTCGGGGAGGGAGTCCAGACCTTTGAGGATGCCGCCGAGGCCGTCGTTGGGGGTCAGACCGGCCGCGGCCAGCGTCTCCCCGTGGGCGGCGAAGGTCTTCGGGAAGAACGCGCGCACCGCGTGGCCGAAGACGATCGGGTCGGAGACCTTCATCATCGTGGCCTTGAGGTGCAGCGAGAACAGCACGCCCTCGGCCTTGGCGCGGGCCACCTGCGCGGCGAGGAACTCCCGCAGCACGGCCACCCGCATCACGGACGCGTCCACGACCTCACCGGCGAGTACCGGTACGGACTCGCGCAGCACGGTGGTGGAGCCGTCGTCACCGGTCAGCTCGATGCGCAGCGAGCCGTCCTCGGCGATGACGGCGGACTTCTCGGTGGAGCGGAAGTCGTCGCCGTCCATGTGGACGACATTGGTCCTGGAGTCGGCCGTCCAGGCGCCCATGCGGTGCGGGTGCGCCTTGGCGTAGTTCTTGACCGAGGCGGGGGCGCGGCGGTCGGAGTTGCCCTCGCGCAGCACCGGGTTGACGGCGCTGCCCTTGACCTTGTCGTAGCGGGCGCGGATGTCGCGCTCCTCGTCGGTCTTCGGGTCGTCCGGGTAGTCCGGCAGTGCGTAGCCCTGCTGCTGGAGCTCGGTGACCGCCGCCTTCAGCTGCGGGATCGACGCCGAGATGTTCGGCAGCTTGATGATGTTCGCCTCGGGGGTCTTGGCGAGCTCGCCCAGCTCGGCGAGGGCGTCGGGGATCCGCTGGCCCTCCTCGAGACGCTCGGGGAACTGAGCGATGATCCGCCCGGCCAGGGAGATGTCCCGGCGCTCCACGGTGACCCCGGCGGTCGAGGCGTACGCCTCGATCACGGGCAGGAAGGAATACGTCGCGAGGGCCGGGGCCTCGTCGGTGTGCGTGTAGATGATCGTCGAGTCAGTCACCGGGTGCTCCGCTCCTCCACGTCTGCAACATTGCTCGACATCAAGATATCTCGTGTTCGGGCCCCTCTCGAAAGGGCCCTCGGGAATCGGCCGTATGACGCCGCGCATGGGCGCGGAAGGCCCGGGCGGCGGGATGGGTGGGGGTGTGCGGGGTGACGAGGTGGACGGTCACGGGGTCCGCGTCCAGCAGCGGGAGATAGCGGACCCCGGGGTGCGGATGGCTGTGCTCGGTGCCTTCGGCGGTGACGCCGACGGCCTCTCCGGTGGCGATCACGGTGAGCCATTCGTCCACGTTGGCCACTTCGAAGGTGTGCGGACGGCCGCCCTCCGGCCAGAGCCCGGAGCCGGAGGTGGCCGCGGTGGCACAGAGAACGACCTGTTCACCGGCGAGATCGGCGAGCCGCAGCGCGGAGCGGCGGGCGAGCGGCCCGCCCTCGGGCACGGCGGCGAACCGGCGCTCGGTGTAGAGGGCGAGGGCGGTCAGCCCGGGGTCCCCCGGCGGCGGGGTGCGCAGGAAGGCGGCGTCCAGTTCGCCGCGGCGCAGCGCGGCCTCGGGGTCGTCGCGGCGGTGCACCCGGACCGGGACGCCGGGGTGCTCCTCCCGCCAGCCGCGCAGCAGGGGCACGGTGTGACGGCCGAGGGCGGCCCAGGCGAAGCCGATCCGCAGCGGGCGGGGCCCGGCGGTGGCCTCCGCCAGCGCCTGGTCGAGCTGGTTGAGGATGCGGTGGGCGTGCTCCCACAGCCGCCGCCCCGGCTCGGTGAGGGCCAGCCGCCGGGTGGTGCGCTCGACCAGCCGGGTGCCGGTCCGGCTCTCCAGCTGGTCCAGGGTGCGGGACAGCGCGGGCTGGCTGATGTGCAGGGCGGCGGCGGCACCGGTGATGGTTCCCTCGTCGCCGATCGCCGCCAGGGCCCGCAGATGGCGCAGCTCCACATTCATAACCCCACAGCATAAGTGCAGCGCAGACGGCATTTCCCTGACAGCGGGGAGTGGATCTAGCGTCATCGCCATGAGGATTCTTGTCATCGGGGCGGCCGGGAAGCTCGGCGCGGCCGTCACCAAAACGCTGGCCGGGCGCGGCCATGAGGTACTCACCGCCGGACGCCGCAGTGGCGAGCTGCGGTACGACATCACCGACCCGGAGCGGATCACCGAGCTGTACGAGCGGGCCGGACGGCTGGACGCGGTGGTCAGCGCGGCGGGCGACGTACCGTACAAGCCGGTGACGGAGCTGGCGCCGGAGGACTATCTGTCGGCGTTCCGGGGGAAGGTGCTGAGCCAGCTCGAACTGGTGCGGCAGGGTGTGCCGCGGATCGCCGGACGCGGCTCCTTCACCCTGATCACCGGGGTGCTGGCGCGGGAGCCGATCCCCACCGGCGCCGCGGCGTCCATGGCGAACGGCGCGGTGGAGGCGTTCGTCCGGGCGGCGGCCATCGAGATCGCCCCGCAGCGGATCAACGCGGTGAGCCCGACGGTCTTCACCGAGAGCCTGGCGGACTACGGGGACTTCTTCCCGGGGATGGAGCCGGTCGATCTGGCCCGGGTCGCCCAGGCGTACGTCCGGTCCGTGGAGGGGGCTCAGACTGGACAGATCTACAGCCTCTCTTGAGGTATCCCTACAAATCTCCGGCATCACACTCATTGCCGGACGGCATGTGATCACGCTCAACTCCCCTGGCAGATTGGCATGTGAAGGGCAACCCCTCCTCTCTCGACCGAGTCTTGACCGAGGGGAGGGGTTGTATCACTGCGACAAAGGGGGTTGTTGAATGTCCACAGCGCACACCCACACCGACCCGATGGCCGAACCGGTGCTGGTCACCGGGCTCGGGGCGACCACACCGCTGGGCGGGGACGCGGCCTCGACCTGGGACGCGATGCTGGCCGGGCGGTCCGGGATCGGCCGTATCGAGGAGGAGTGGGCGGCCGGGCTGCCGGTGCGGATCGCGGGCCGTCTCGCGGTCGAGCCCACCGAGGTGATGGACCGGGTCCAGGCGCGGCGGCTGGACCGCTGTGAGCAGATCGCGCTGATCGCCGCGCGGGAGGCATGGGCTGACGCGGGAACGCCCGCGGTCGACCCGGAGCGGCTGGCCGTGGTGATCGGGACCGGCACCGGTGGGGCGCTGACCATGCTGGGTCAGGACGACGTCCTCGAGCGGTCGGGGGTGCGGCGGGTGTCACCGCACACCGTGCCGATGCTGATGGCGAACGGGCCCGCGGCCTGGGTCAGCATCGAACTCGGAGCGCGCGGTGGCGCCCACACCCCGGTCAGCGCGTGCGCGTCGGGGGCCGAGGCCCTCGCGATGGGCCTGGATCTGATCCGGCTGGGCCGGGCCGACGTGGTGGTGGCGGGCGGTACCGAAGCCTGCGTCTGCGCCCTGCCGATGGCGGGGTTCGCCCAGGCCAAGGCCCATTCGACCCGCAATGACGAACCCGCCCTGGCCTCCCGCCCGTTCGACGTGGACCGCGATGGCTTTGTCATCGGGGAGGGCGCGGCGGTGGTGGTGCTGGAGCGCGCCGGGTTCGCCGCGGCGCGGACGGCCCGGGCCCATGCGGCGCTCGCGGGCGCCGCGGTGACCTCGGACGCGTACCACATCACCGCGAGCCATCCCGAGGGCCAGGTGCGTGCGATGCGGAGGGCGCTGGCGTCGGCGGGGCTGCCCCCGCTGGCGGTCGGGCACGTCCACGCCCACGCCACCTCGACCCCCAAGGGCGATCTGGTCGAGGCCCGGTCCATCACCGAGGCCGTCGGGGCGCATCCGGCCGTCACCGCGACCAAGTCGATGACCGGCCATCTCTTCGGCGCGGCGGGGGCGGTGGGCGCGCTGGCGGCGATCCTCGCGGTACGCGACGGTGTCATCCCGCCGACCAGCAATCTGGACACCCTGGACCCGGAGGTGAAGCTCGATGTGGTGGCGGGCGGGCCGCGGCGGGGCGCGCTGACGGCGGCGCTGGCGAACTCCTTCGGGTTCGGCGGCCACAACGCCTCGCTGGTCTTCACCCCCGCGCCCTGAGACGGGACGGCCGGTCCGGCCGGTGGCGCACCGCCGCCGTCCGGACCGGCCGGTCCTGCTCCGCCGTGCGGTCAGAGGATGATGCGCAGCACGAGCTGGGTCTCGGTGTCGCTGGTGTTGACTGCGCTGATGACGCCGTGGGCCGTGCGATAGCGCTCGGTGCCTCCGGTGATCGCGACGGTGACCTGACCGGGTCCGGCGGCGGTGACCGAGATCAGTCCCTGGAGGGTGATGTCCCCGCCGGGGAGGGTGAGGGTGCCCACGCACTGCTGGTCGAAGGAGTCGGGCGCCGGGCCGACCCGGGTCAGGGTGCAGACCTCGCCGAACTGCCCGACCACGGTGGAGCCCCGGAGGAGGTCTCCGGCCAGCACGAGTTCGTCCCCCTGGCTGGGGCCGGGGTCACCGTGGTCGATGAAGGCGGTCTGGGTCTGCCGCGCGACCAGCTGGAGGACTTCGGTCCGGCCGCCGTCCCCCGAGTGGCCACCGTTGGGGACCGGCGAACCGGCCGCCGCCGGAGAGGCCCAGACGAGGGTGGTGGCCAGAGCGGCGGCGCTGAGGGCGAGAGGGGCGAAGCGGCGCATCATACGACTCCCGGGATCCGTGGAGCCGTCCGGTCTGACCCGGTGTCACACCACGGACACGGCTCCGCCGTCAGCCTCGCCGGGCCCGGGCGCCCCCGCGACCTGACAAGATCATCCAGGTGAACGGGCGCCCCCGGACGGGGTGGAGCGGCCCGGTCGGCGGAGCGTGTCAGCGCAGCGCGTCCCCGTCCATCCGCAGTCGCCAGCGGCCCGGCAGACCGGTGAGGGTGAGAGTGGCCAGCGGCTGGACGTCGACGTTCCAGTAGCAGTGCGGGGGCGCCTTGAGGGCGTACATCATGGCCGCGCGTATCACCCCGGGATCGGCGACCGCGACCATCTTGGCGTGCTCCTCGACCGGGCGGGTGTCCAGCCAGCCGCCGACGCGGGTGATGAAGTCCAGCAGCGATTCCCCGCCGTGCGGGGCGGAGCGCGGATCGGCGAGCCAGGCGTCCACCGTGGCCGGTTCGCGCGCCATCACATCCGCGAGGGTACGGCCCCGCCAGCGGCCCATGTCACAGTCGCGCAGGGCGAGTTGGGCGAGCGGGGTGAAGCCGAGGGCGTCGCCGGTCTCCCGGCTGCGCGGCGAGGGCGAGCAGTAGCGCAGCTCCGCCGCGGCCAGCGGGATCAGCGCGGGCGCGGCCCGCTCCACGGCGATACGGCCCTCGACGTCCAGGGGCCGTTCGTCGTCGAACCGTTCGCCGAGCCGGGAGGAGCTGCGGGCGGCGGCGATCAGCGTGAGCCGGAACGTCATCCCGGCATCGTATTCACCCTCCGTCGCTGGCGGACGGCTGCCGGGAGAAGAGCAGATGCATCCAGTTGGCCGGGTCCTCCAGCGGTACGAAGCCCAGCTTCGCGTAGACGCCGTGGGCGTCGTCGGTGGCCAGCAGGATGCGGCGCAGCCCGTACGGCGCGAGATGGTCGCGGACGGCCGTGACCAGAGCCGTGCCCAGCCCCTCGCCGCGGGCGGAGCGGTCGATGTAGACATCGCACAGCCAGGAGAAGGTGGCGTAGTCGGTGACGACGCGGGCGTACCCGACCTGGGCGCCGGACGCGGTGTCGTACACGCCGAAGTTGAGCGAACCCGCGATCGCCTTGTCCTGCTTCTCCCTGGTGCGGCCGAGGGCCCAGTAGGCGTCGGTGGAGAGCCAGTGGTGGATCCGGGCCGGATCGAGCCGCGCCGGGTCGGTGGATATCTCGAAGCCGTCGTTCATGGGGGTGTTCCTATCAGCAGCGCGGTCCGCGCGGCGACCCGATTTGCCGCCGAGACCGGGGGCGTCCCGGCTAAGGTCCGCTCAGCCCAGCACCTCGGCACAGGCGGTGCGCAGTCGCCGGACCCCCTCGGCGAGCTCACCGGCGCCTGCCGCCGAGGCGAAGCTGAGCCGTACGTGCGGGGCGGGCGGCTCGGCGCAGAAGTACGGGCGGCCGTGGGCGACGGCGACCCCGGCGCGCAGCGCGGCGGAGGCCAGCGCGGCCTCGTCGGTGCGCCGGGGCAGCCGTAGCCACAGGTGGTAGCCGCCGGGCGGCACATGGGGCAGGGCGAGAGCGGGCAACTCCTGCCCGAGGGCGGTGACCATCGCCTGGCGCCGGGCGCGCAACTCGGCGGCCACGGTGCGCAGATGGCGGGGCCAGGCGGGGGCGCCGACCAGTTCCAGGGCGGCTTCCTGCAACGGGCGGGGGACGAAGAAGCTGTCGACGACCTGGATCGCGCGCAGCCGCTCGAAGACGGGGCCGCGGGCGGCGAGCGCACCGACCCGCAGGCTGGGCGAGGTGGCCTTGGTGAGCGAGCAGACGTGGACCACCACCCCGTCGGGGTCGTCCGCGGCGAGCGGGGCGGGCAGCGGCGGCGCGTCCTCGTGGACCAGACGGCGGGCGAAGTCGTCCTCGATGACGAAGGCGCCCGCCGCACGGGCGATCCGCAGCACCTCGGCCCGCCGTCCGGCCGCCAGACGGGCTCCGGTCGGGTTCTGGAAGAGCGGCTGGCAGACGAAGACACGGGCGCCGCTGGCGCGCAGCGCCTCGGCGAGCAGATCGGTGCGCACCCCGTCGGTGTCCACCGGGACGGGGACCGGGCGCAGTCCGGAGGCGCGGGCGGCGGCCAGCATGCCGGGATAGGTGGGGGATTCGACGAGTACGGGGGCGCCGGGCGGGGCGAGGGCGCGCAGGGCGCAGGTGAGCGCGGCCTGACCGCCCGCGGTGACCAGTACATCGGCGGCGGCGAGGGTTCCGGCGGGGCCGCCGATCTCCCGGGCGAACCACTCGCGTAGCTCGGTGAGCCCTTCCATGGGCGGGCGGCCCCAGGCGCCGGGCCGCCTTCCGGCCCTGGCGAGGGCCGCGGCCAGGGCGCGTTCGGGCTGGAGGGAGGGGTGGAGATAGCCGCCGTTGAGCTCCAGGATGCCGGGCGGCGGGGCGGTGAGCGTGGCCAGTACGCCCGAGGCGTCGACCGAGCGCGGTACGGCCTCGCCCGCCGTCTCCACGCTCAGGGCGACCTCCTGCCAGGAGGTGTCGCCCGGCCGTGGGGTCCCGGGGCGGGAAGGGGCGGCGCGGAAGGCTCCGGCGCCGGGGCGGGTGACCACCAGCCCCTCGGCGGCGAGCGCGGCGAGGGCGCGGGAGACGGTCACCGGGCTCACCCGATGGCGCTCCACCAGGGCACGACTGGAGGCCAGCTTCTCACCTGGTGAGTAGCGATTCAGCTCTTTCCGCAGCGTTTCGGCCAGCTCGGTCACACTGCTACGCTCATGCATGACAGCACAGGATAGCGCTACCGCCCCCCGCACGATAGCGGTGCCCGGGGGCGAAGGGCCCCGGCCGGGCGACGCGGCACACGCCGAGGGCCCCAGGACCGGCACCCTGCTCGCCGGGCTGGGCGTGGTCGCCTTCTCCCTCACCTTCCCCGCCACCGCCTGGGGGCTCGAGGGCTTCGGCCCCTGGTCGGTGACCACCTGCCGGATGGTGCTCGCCGCGCTGGTCGCGGGCGGGGCGCTGGCCGCGCTGCGGGTTCCGCCACCGCACCGCCGCCACTGGGCCGGGCTGCTGGTAGTGGCCGCCGGGGTGGTCGTGGGCTTTCCGCTGCTGACCACGCTCGCCCTCCAGACCTCCACCACCTCGCATGCGGCGGTGGTCGTCGGTCTGCTGCCGCTGACCACCGCCGCCTTCTCCGCCGTACGCACCGGACTGCGGCCGTCCCCGGTGTTCTGGGCGGCGGCACTGGCCGGGGCCGCGGTGGTGATCGCCTTCGCGGTGCAGCAGAGCGGTGGCACCCCGACCACCGGCGATCTCTATCTGTTCGTCGCGCTGCTGGTGTGCGCGGCGGGCTACACCGAGGGCGGGCGGCTGGCCGCCCAGCTGCCCGGCTGGCAGGTGATCGGCTGGGCGCTGGTGGGGTGTCTGCCGCTCGCCGCGGTGGGCGCGGCGCTGTCGCTGCGGTACGAACCGGTCCACCTCGGCGTCCACGCGGTCGCCGGACTGCTGTGGCTGGCGGTGGGCTCGCAGTTCCTTGGGCTGCTGCTCTGGTACCGCGGGATGGCCGCGATCGGGGTGGCGCGGGCCAGCCAGCTCCAGCTGGCCCAGCCGCTGCTGACCCTGGTGTGGTCGGTGCTGCTGCTGCACGAGGACCTCTCCCCCGCCGCCCCGGCCGCCGCGGTCGCGGTCCTGGTGTGTATCGGGGTGACCCAGCGGGCCCGGATGCCGCGGACGCGGGATACGGCGGAGACGACGCAGACGACGCAGACGACGCAGACGACGCAGACGACGCGACGGAATGCCATCCGGGCAGGCGCAAACCCGGAGGAGCGGCCATAAACTGGCCACAGGGATTGTCCTGAAGGACAGCCGTAGGAGGTCATGCAGATGGAGGCGACCGTAGGCGACAAACTGCTGGTGCACGGCAGGGTTGTCGGCATTCACGACCGGACCGCGGAAATCATCGAAGTGCTCGGGGACCACGGCGCACCGCCCTACCGCGTCCGCTACGAGGACGACGGCCACGAGTGCCTGTTCTCCCCGGGCCCTGACGCGGTCGTCCGCCACCTGGCCACCGGCCCGCGGCGCTAGCGCCGCGGATCCGGCTCAGCGGGGCGGACGCACCCGGCACCCGTAGTGGTCGGCGACCACGCGCGCCATGGCGCCGTTGCGGTCGGCGGCCACTTCCTTCGCCGAGAAGAAGACATTGCCGCGGACCTGTGGGAAGTCCCGGTCGAAGGTGAGATGGCGGGAGAGCTCCGCCGGGTCCTGCCAGGGGGCGGGCTGCGCCGGATCGCCCGCCTTGTACAGCGCCTCGCCGATGTACAGCCGCACCCCGGTGCCGCGCACCGCCTCCGCCCACCAGGGCACCAGCTTGGCGTAGTCGGCGGCGGCGAAACCGATGTTCCAGTAGACCTGCGGAACGATGTAGTCCAGCCAGCCGCGCCGCACCCAGCCGCGGGTGTCCGCGTAGAGGTCGTCGTAGGTCTGGACCCCGGCGGTGGTCTGTGAGCCGCGCGGATCGGTGGCGGCGTTGCGCCAGACGGCGAACGGGCTGATGCCGAACCGCACCCCCCGTTTGAGCCGCTTGATCCGTACGGCCGTCTCGTGCACCAGCCGGTCGATGTTGTCCCGGCGCCAGGCGGCCCGGTCCGGGAAACCCCCGCCGTAGCGGGCGTAGGCGGCGTCGTCGTCGAAGACCTGGCCCGCGACCGGATAGGGGTAGAAGTAGTCGTCCCAGTGGACGGCGTCGATGTCGTAGCGGGCGACGGCGTCCAGCATCGCGTCCTGGACGAAGCGGCGGACCTCGGGCAGCCCGGGGTTGTAGTAGAGCTTTCCGCCGTAGGTCACGACCCACTCGGGGTGGCGGCGGGCGGGGTGGGTGGGGACCAGCCTTCCGGGGTCGGTGTGGTTGGCCACGCGGTACGGGTTGAACCAGGCGTGCAGTTCCAGACCGCGCCGGTGCGCCTCGCGCACGGCGGTGCCCAGCGGGTCCCAGCCCGGGTCCCGGCCCTGGGCGCCGGTCAGGTACTCCGCCCACGGCTCGTACGGCGAGGGCCACAGCGCGTCGGCGGTCGGCCGCACCTGGAAGATCACCGCGTTGAGCCGGCGGCGTACGGCGGTGTCGAGGAAGGCGAGCAGTCCGGCCCGCTGCTGCTCGGCGGGGAGACCGGGCCGGGAGGGCCAGTCCCGGTTGGCGACGGTGGCCAGCCACATCCCGCGGAACTGGCGACGCGGCCGCGGCCGCCGCCCGGCCGCCATCGCCTCACCCGCCGTGGTGGCGCCCGCCAGCGCCCCGGCCGCCGCCACCGTGAGACTTCTGCGCGTGATCTGCCCCATGCCGACTCCTCGTTCGCCGCTCGCCGCCGACTCCCGCTGCCGTCCCTGACTCCCGCTGATGATGGGGCTGTTGTGGGCGTCCGGCAATGCCTGCCGCGGTTCCCGCGACGGTCGGCTCCGCCGGCCGCCGAACCCGGTGACATCAACTCTTCCCGCGCGGGCGTCCGGGCGCGCGCGTCCACGCGGAAACGGGTGGTGACGCGGGGGTGACAGGGAGCGGACGACGCCGGATGGATCCGGCCCCCGCCCGGCCCCCCGCCCATAACCGGGAGGTAACGTCTGGGGCCACAGGGGGACGACACAGCCCGGCAGACAGATCAGTGATCAGCGAAAGGCACGATGTGACCGACATCGAACGCGTCGGAGTGGTGGGCTGCGGCCAGATGGGCGCGGGCATCGCGGAGGTGTGCGCCCGTTCCGGCCTGGACGTCATGGTCGCGGAGACCACCGGCGAAGCCCTGGAGATAGGGCGGACCCGCCTGACCAACTCCCTCGGCAAGGCCGCCGAACGCGGCAAGATCACCGAGGAGGAGCGGGACGCGACGCTGGACCGGCTGAGCTTCACCACCGATCTGGGGGAGTTCGCCGACCGCGATCTGGTCATCGAGGCCGTCGTGGAGAACGAGCAGGTCAAGACCGAGATCTTCCAGGTGCTCGACCAGGTGGTGACCCGCCCGGACGCGATCCTGGCCTCCAACACCTCGTCCATTCCGCTGGTCAAGCTGGCCGTCGCCACCTCGCGGCCGGACCATGTCATCGGCATCCACTTCTTCAACCCGGCCCCGGTCCAGGCGCTGGTCGAGCTGATCCCCGCGCTGACCACCAGCGACGAGACCATCAAGCGCGCCGAGGCGCTGGTCCACGACGGCCTCGGCAAGCACGCCATCCGGGCCCAGGACCGCTCCGGCTTCGTGGTCAACGCACTGCTCATCCCGTACCTGCTTTCCGCGATCCGGATGTTCGAGTCCGGGATCGCCAGCCGGGAGGACATCGACAACGGTATGGAGATGGGCTGCGCCCACCCCATGGGCCCGCTGAAGCTGTCCGATCTGATCGGTCTGGACACCATCGCGGCCATCGCCGACTCGATGTACGCCGAGTACAAGGAGCCGCTGTACGCCGCTCCCCCGCTGCTGCTGCGCATGGTGGACGCGGGACGCCTGGGCCGTAAGAGCGGCTCCGGCTTCTACGCGTACTGATCCGGCCGCCGGTCCGCACGCGCTGCCGGTCCGCGCCCGGTGACCGCTCGCCATGGGCCCGTGTCCGCCTCCGGGGCGGAGGCGGGCCCGTGGTGCGTCAGTCGGAGGAGTCCAGGTCCCGTCCCGCGTCGGCGCCCAGGATCCCGTCCAGCTCGGAGATCTGCCCCACCAGCCGGTGGACGTCCCCGGTGCCCTCCAGCGCCACCTGCACCTCGGCGACGCCCGGGATACCGGGGCGGCTCTCCTCGTCGGCGCGCATCCCACGCGTCGGGCGGCCCCGGTCCTTCCAGGGCGCCCGGTCCACCCGGACCCGCAGCACCCGGAACCCGGCCGCGGTGCACAGCTCCAGCACCCGCGGCAGCAGCCCGCCGCCGATCCGGTAGGAGAGCTGCACCTCCACCTGCTCCTCCGCCCAGATGGCCGGAAGGTTGCGGGTGATCATCGGGTAGCCGCGCACCACCAGGAAGTGGATCGCGGTGGCCGCGGTGGCCAGCAGGGCCAGCCCGCCACCGCAGGCCATGCCCACCGCACAGGTCAGCCAGATGGTGGCGGCGGTGGTCAGCCCCTTCACGGCGTCCCGCCGGACGAAGATCAGGCCACCGCCGATGAAGCCGATACCGGAGACGATCTGCGCCGCCACCCGGGAGGGGTCCAGGGTGACATGGTCGCGCAGCAGCACATCGGCGAAGCCGTACTGCGAGACCTGCATGAACAGCGCGCTGCCCACGCCGACCAGGGTGTGGGTGCGCAGCCCCGCGCTCTTCTGCTGGACGGCCCGCTCCAGCCCGATCAGGGTGGAGAGCACCAGCGCGATACCCAGCTCGGCGAACTGCCGCACTCCCTGATCGGCGCCGAATTCCCACAGCGGGGCAGCGGTCGTATGCACGCACAGCCCTCCCTGCTCACTCCGCGTGAAGCCCACCCCCACGCATGCCCCGAGTACCCGCGATGAGCCGGAACACGCCGTAAGCGGAACAGGAAGCGGAAGGGCCGGGCCGGACCTGCGCCACCGTTCGCACGGGGTGTGCGCCGGTGACTCACACACCCCCGCCGCACACTCTCCCGCGCGACCCCGGTAAGCGGTTGACTCAGCTACGTGACCACTGCACGGACATACATCCGGAAGGGGATCAACCCGTGACCACCGAGCCCGACCACGTTGCGTTATCCGTGGAGCTCGCGGAGCTCCGCCGCACCGTCGACGTGGGCTTCACCCGTGTCGACGGCAGGCTCGCCCTGCTCGACCACCGGGGGGAACAGGCGGAGGAGGACGTCGGCCAACTGACCGGTCGGATCCGGATCCTGGAACACGGGCGCTGGCCACTGCCCTCCATCGCCGCCCTCACCGGTCTCTCCTCGCTGGCGCTCGCGGTGTGGCAGACGGCGGGACGCTAGGGCGGGTCCGCGAAGTCCCGCCGGGCCCGCGGTCAGCCGAGACGGATGTGGTGGAGCAGCAGCAACGCCGCAGCCATGTTGGCCGCGGGCACCTCGCCCCGTGCGACCAGATCGGGCACCGACTTCAGCGGCACCCACTCCCGGCGGTCGGATTCGAAGTCGTCCTCCGGGTGGCCGACGTACGCGGCCTCCTCGGCCCAGTAGATGTGGTGGCGGGCGTCGGTGAGCCCGTTGGACGGCTCGACAGAGAGCAGATGGCGCAGCGGCCCGGGGCGCCAGCCGGTCTCCTCCTCCATCTCCCGCGCGGCGGCGTCCTCCACGCTCTCGCCGTCCTCGACCACCCCCGCGGCCAGCTCCCAGCCCCAGGCGTCGGTGATGAAGCGGTGCCGCCACAGCAGCAGCACCTCGTTGGCCGCGTTGACCACGGTGGCCACCGCCACCGGCCGCAGCCGGATCAGATAGTGGTCGAGATGGCGGCCGTCGGGGAGTCTGACATCGGCGAGATTGACCCGGAACCAGCGGTTCTCGTACACGGTCCGCTCCCTGAGATTCTTCCACCGCACTACCGGCCACCTTCCGCCGCACAGATGGCAATCCCCGGCCAGCCGCTGACGAGAGTGCGGAGCGCGCTCAGAGAGGAACGCGCAGTGCCCCGTCGATGAGTTCCGCGGCCTCGTTGGTCGCCGCGCACCCGCTGGCCGCGAGGTGTTCCCGGACGGCGCGCAGCCGGTCGCGTAACCGCTGCGACTCCATCCCGCGGGCCCGCTCGGTCATTTCCACGGCCGTGGCGCCCGCCCGGTCGGCGTCGCCGGTGCGCAGCTCGATATGGGTGAGCATGGCGAGCCGGTGCACCCGTCCCCGGTCGTGGGCGGGGGTGCCGACGGCGGCGGTGGCGTGCTCCCGGGCGGCGCCGAGGTCGCCCAGGCTCAACAGGGCCTCCGCCACCTGGACGTTGACCAGGCCCGGCTGCACATAACCGGTCTCGTCGGGCTCCTGGCCCGGGCGGATCCGGTCGGCGGCGGTCTCGGCCCGCCGGATGCAGGCCAGCGCCCCAGCGCCGTCGCCGAGCCGGGCGTATGCCTTGGCCTGCATGGCGTACAGGTCGGCGGCGAGCGCGGGGGTGATCTGGGTGCCCGCGGCGCGCAGCGCGGATTCGGCGAAGGCGACCGCCGGCCGGTACTCCCGCATGAACAGCGACTGGTTGACCAGCAGCGCTATCACATAGGCGCCGAGCCCCCGGTCGCCACTCGCCTTGGCCAGCCGCAGCGCCTGGTGGAAGTAGCGCTGGGCCAGGCCGTGGGCGTTGGAGTCGTAGGCGCAGATACCGGCGATGGCCACCAACCCGCCGGTGGCGCGGTGGAGTTGGCGGCCGGTGTCGTCGGGATAGCTGCCGCGCAGCAGCGGCGCGGTCTCGGCGTTGAGGAAGCCCACCACCCGGGCCCGGGTCGCCACTCCCCCGGCCTTGCGGTACAGCTGCTCGTAGTGGGCGCGGGCGGCGCGCAGCATCGCGATATCGGACATGCTGACGCGGGTCAGCCCGTGGCGGGAGACATCGGAGTCCTCGGGCGGGTTCTCCCACTCCCACACCGGGATGACGGCGGAGGTGCCGGTGACCGCGGGTGCGGCGATGACATGCGGACGCTGCTGCTCGTCGGAGCGCCACAGCGCGGTGGCGCGCTCGACGAATCCGGTGAGCGGGGTGGCGGGCCCGCGAGGGCTGCCGGGGGTGCCGAGCCCGATGTCGTCCAGGGTGAGTGCGCGGCGCAGCCGTTCGCCGAGCACCTCGCAGATCAGGTCCGGCACATGGCCGCGCGGACGCTGTCCCTTCAGCCAGCGCGCCACCGCGGTGTGTTCGTAGCGCAGTGTCATGCCCCGTGCCCGGCCCGCCTCGTTGATGTGCGCGGCCAGCCCCGCATGGGAGATCCCGGCCTCGTCGAGTACGGAGTCGAGCAGTGTGTTGGGCTCCATCTCGCCCTCCCGACGCCCTCGGTGGCGCCAGCGTAGTGGAGGCCGATTCGCACGGGGTGTGAACCGGACGACGACCCCACCGCACGGCACTTCCGGCGGAGTGCTCAGCCGTGCCGGGCATCGCCGGCCGGGACGGAGAGCGAGGGGGTGGCCGACACCGGACGGCGGTCGTTGCGCAGGGCGACCAGCGCGATGTCGTCGCTGAGCCGTCCGCCGGTGTGCCGCAGCACCGCCGAGCGGACCCCCTCGACCACCGCGGCCGGGACGATGGGTCCGGGGCCCGCCGCCTCGGCGAGGGCGCGGCGCAGCGGGAAGAAGACACCGTCCACGTCCCGGGCGTCCTCGGCGCCGTCGGTGTGCAGCACCAGCGCGTCCCCGGGAGGCAGCGGTGCGCAAGGGGCCAGGGGCAGTTCGGCCGGGAGCGGGAAGAGGCCGAGCGGGGGCAGCACCTCACCGGGCGCGGTCTGCCGGGCGGTGGCGGGGCCGACCGGCTGCTCCAGGAGCCGGTACGGCCAGGGGTGGCCGCAGTTGAGCGCGGTGACCTCGCCGTCCGGGCCCACCTCCAGCAGCAGGACGGTCACGAACTCCTCGGCCTCGGGGCTCTCCGGGGTGTACGCACCGCCCGCGCGCTCGCGCAGGTGGCGTTCCAGGGCGCGGTCCAATCGCCGCAGCACGTCGGCGAGTCCGCGCTCCTCGTGGGCGGCCTCGCGGAAGCTGCCGAGGACGGCGGCGACGGTGCCGATGGCGGCGAGGCCGTGGCCGCGGGCGTCCCCGATGATGACGCGGACGCCGTAGGGGGTGGCCAACACCTCGTAGAGGTCGCCGCCGACCGCCGCGCCGCGGCTGACCGACAGATGGCCGCCCGCCAGCTCGATGCCCTCGAGACGGGGCGGCAGCGGGCGCAGCACGGCCCGCTGGGCGGCGTCCGCCACCTCCTGGGCCCGCTCCAGTTCGCGGACCAGCCGGGAGTGGCGGCCGGTGGTGAGGTAGCCGACCGCGACCACGGTGAGGATGGCCGCACAGGCTCCGAGGCGGGTGCCCAGGGCGTCGGCGGAGCTCTCCGGGGCCGGGACGCCCAGTGGAACGAGGGCGAACAGCGCGCTGGCCCCGCCGAGCAGCATGCACAGTCTGCTGCCGGTGAAGGCGCAGGCGATGGCGGGCGCGGCGGCCAGGAGCTGGATCAGCCGTGGTCCGTAGGGGCAGCTCAGCTCCCAGACGACGATGCCGAGCAGCCATCCGCACAACAGCGCGGCGGGGGCCCTCAGTGTGCACGGTGGGGCCGCTCCCGGCGGCTCGCCTCCCGGCCTGCTTCCGATCATGCGACGCCCCCGTTCACAGCCAATGAGGCGGTCGGCGGGCCCCGAAGCCGGTCCTGAACGGGACTCTGAAGCCGGTCCTGGATCGGTCCTGACCTGGGCCGTGCGACCGGGACGATTCTCGCGACAGCCACTGTCAAATGGACCAGAGGCTTCCGATTCTCACCTGATCGTGTGATGGCGTTCGCCGGTGGAGCCGAACAACCCGCCGCTCCACGGACGGGAGAGCGAACGGCGCGCGAAGGGCGCGCCCCGCGGATACGAGGCGCGCCCTGTGGGCTCGCACAACCGGTGTCGGCCGGTCGGCGAGCCCTCCGTATCAGGCGCCGCGGAGCACGGCGCCGGTGCGCTCGGCCGTGAGGGCCACCGCCGCGTCCCGGGCCACCGCGATCTCCTCGGCGGTCAGCGTACGGTCGGCGGCACGGAAGCGGAGCGCGTAGGCCAGCGACTTCCGGCCCGTACCGAGCTGTTCACCGGTGAACACGTCGAACAGCCGCAGGGACTCGAGCAGTTCGCCCGCGCCCTCGCGCAGCGCCGCCTCCACCTCGGCCGCGGCCACCGCGGTGTCCACGACCAGCGCCACGTCCTGTGTGGCCACCGGGAAGGTGGACACCCGCGGCGCCTCGACGGGGCCGGAGCCCGCCTCCTCCAGACGGTCGAGCTCGATCTCCATGGCGCAGGTGCGCTCCGGGAGGCCGAGGGCCTTGGTGACCCGCGGGTGCAGCTCGCCCGCGTTGCCCACCAGGATCTCCTGACCGTCCACGACGGCCAGCAGCGCGGCACAGCGGCCCGGGTGCCAGGGGTCCTGCTGGTCCTGACGGACGATCAGCTCGACGCCCGCCTCACGGGCCACGGTCCGGCCCGCCTCGACCGCGTCGGCCCAGCTCGCCGGGGTGCCCTCGCCCCACCATCCGGACTGCTCACGCGCGCCCGACAGCACGACGGCGGCGCGGCGCGGCTGACGCGGCAGGGCGGCGTCCAGCCGGGCGATCTCCTCGTCCGTGGGACGGTGGTCCACGGGCAGGGTGACGGCGGTCGGCCGGGCCCCGCTGGAGCGGAAGATCAGACCGGTCTCGAAGAGCGCGAGACCGTGCTCACCGCGGCCCTCGTTGCGGCGCAGCGCACCGAGCAGCCCGGGCAGCAGGGTGGTGCGCAGCGCGGGCTCGGTGTCCGAGATCGGGTTGACCAGCGTGACCAGGTCGCGGCGTGGGTCGTCGGCGGCCAGCCCGAACTGGTCGAGCACCTCCGCGCCGATGAACGGGTAGTTGAGCGCCTCCACATACCCGGCACCGGCCAGCGCCCGGCCGACCCGGCGGTGCAGCCGCTGACGCTCGGTCAGCCCGCGCCCGGCGGGCGGCCGCGGCAGCGTCGAGGGGAGGTTCTCGTATCCCTCGAGCCGGATGACCTCCTCGGCCAGGTCGTTGGGGTCGGTGAGGTCCGGCCGCCAGCTGGGCACCGTGACGGTCAGGTCGTCGGCGCCGTAGACATCGCAGCCGACCTGCTGGAGGCGGCGCACCACGGCCTCCCGGCCGTACGCCACGCCCGCCACCCGGTCCGGGTGGTCGGCGCGCAGGGTGAGGGTGTGCGGGGCGCCGGGCGAGATGACCTCGGTGACGCCCGCCTCGGCGGTGCCGCCCGCGAGCAGCACCAGCAGATCGACGGTGCGCTGGGCCGCGGCCGAGGCGGCCTCCGGGTCCACCCCGCGCTCGAACCGCTTGGACGCCTCCGAGGACAGCTTGTGGCGGCGGGCGGTACGGGCGATCGAGACCGGCGCGAAGTGGGCGGCCTCGATGACGACCTCGGTGGTGCCGCGCACCTCTCCGGTCCCGGGGTCGGTCACCGCGTCCGCGATCTCGGTGTGGGCGCCGCCCATCACCCCGGCGAGACCGATCGGCCCGCTCTCGTCGGTGATGACCAGGTCCTCGGCGTCCAGTACCCGCTTGGTGCCGTCGAGGGTGGTGAACTTCTCGCCCTGCTCGGCACGGCGCACCCCGATCGCGCCGTTGATCCGGGTGCGGTCGTAGGCGTGCAGCGGCTGGCCGAGCTCGAGCATCACATAGTTGGTGATGTCGACGGCGAGGGAGACCGGGCGCATCCCGGCCTTCTGGAGGCGGCGCTGGAGCCAGATCGGGGAGTGCGCCTGCGGGTCGAGCCCGGTGACGGTACGGGCGGTGAAGCGGTCGCAGCCGACCGGATCGGCCACCTTGACCGGGTAGCCATGGCTGTTGGGCGCGGGCACGTCCAGCAGGGCCGGATCGCGCAGCGGCAGCCCGTAGGCGGTGGCGGTCTCACGCGCGACACCGCGCATCGACAGGCAGTAGCCCCGGTCGGGGGTGACGGCGATGTCGAGGACCTCGTCGACCAGTTCCAGCAGCTCGATGGCGTCGGTGCCGACCTCGTACTCCGGCGGCAGCACGATGATGCCGTCGTGGTCGTCGGACATGCCCAGCTCACTGGCGGAGCAGATCATGCCCTCGGAGGTCTTGCCGTAGGTCTTGCGCGCGGAGATCGCGAAGCCGCCGGGCAGTTCGGCGCCGGGCAGCACCACGACGACCTTGTCGCCGACGGCGAAGTTCCGGGCGCCGCAGACGATGTTCTGCGGCTCGCCGGTTCCGTTGGCCTGCCCGACATCCACCTGGCAGTAGCGGATGGGCTTCTTGAACCCCTCGAGCTCCTCGATGGCCAGGACGTGCCCCACCACCAGGGGGCCCTTGAGACCGGCGCCGAGCTGCTCGACGGTCTCGACCTCCAGCCCGGCGGCGACAAGTTTGGCCTGTACGTCACGGCCGGTCTCACCGGCGGGCAGGTCGACGTACTCCCGCAGCCAAGAAAGCGGGACCCGCATCAGATCTCCATCCCGAAGGGCCGGGTGAAGCGCACATCACCCTCGACCATGTCTCGCATGTCTTCCACGTGGTGCCGGAACATCAGCATCCGCTCGATACCGAAGCCGAAGGCGAACCCGCTGTACTTCTCCGGGTCGATACCGCAGGCCACCAGCACCCGCGGGTTGACCATGCCGCAGCCGCCGAGCTCGATCCAGCCCTCGCTGGAGCAGGTGCGGCAGGGGCGGTCGGGGTTGCCGACCGACTCACCGCGGCAGACGTAGCAGAGCATGTCCATCTCGGCGGACGGCTCGGTGAACGGGAAGTAGTTCGGCCGCAGCCGGGTGGACATGCCCTCGCCGAACAGCTCCCGCACCATGTGGTCGAGCGTGCCCTTGAGGTCGGCCATGGTCAGCCCCTCGTCCACGGCAAGCAGCTCGACCTGGTGGAAGACCGGGGTGTGGGTGGCGTCCAGCTCATCGGTGCGGAAGGTGCGGCCCGGACAGATCACATAGATGGGCGGCTCACGGTCGATCATCGACCGGATCTGCACCGGTGAGGTGTGGGTGCGCAGCACCACACCGGAGGACTCGCCGTCCTTCGCACCGCGCACGAAGAAGGTGTCCTGCATCTCGCGGGCGGGGTGGTCCGGCGGGAAGTTCAGCGCGTCGAAGTTGAACCACTCGGCCTCCACTTCGGGGCCCTCGGCGACCTCGTAGCCCATGGCCACGAAGACGTCCTCGATGCGCTCGGAGAGGGTGGTGATCGGGTGGCGGGCACCGGCCGGGGTGCGGTCGTACGGCAGTGTGACGTCCACCGCCTCCTCGACCAGCACCCGGGCGTCGCGCTCCGCCTCCAGCTCCTCCTGACGGGACTTGAGCGCCTGGTTCACCTGGCCGCGGGCCTGGCCGACGCGCTTGCCCGCGTCCGCCTTGGCGTGCGGCGGCAGGGCGCCGATCTCGCGGTTGGCCAGCGCGAGCGGTGAGCGGTCGCCGGTGTGGCCGACCTTCACCTCGCGCAGCGCCTCGAGGTCACCCGCGGCGGCGATGGCGGCGAGCGCCTCGTCCCGCATCCGGGCGATCTCTTCCGGTTTCAGGGCCTCGACCTCGACAGGGTCGTACGACTTATTGGGTGCGGACATCTCTTCCCGTGCTTCCGATTGTCCCCAGCTACCGCTGGGAGGTGCCCCCTGGCTGCGCGACCCCGCTCGACGGCTGCTGCGACCAGGGACCACAAGGGACGCCAAAGGTGCCAAAGCCCGAGTCTAAGGGGCGTACGAGCTCTGCTGTTCCGCGGGAAGCCCGTGGGCGGCCTCAGAGCAGATAGGCCGGGGTGCCCACGGGCAGGGTAAATCGGAACTCGGCCCCGCCGCCGCGGGCCCGGCCGACGGTGATGGTGCCGCCGTGAGCCTCCACGATGCCCTTGACGATGTACAGGCCCAGGCCGGTGCCGCCGCGCTTGCTGCCCCGCCAGAAGCGGGTGAAGACGCGGCTCATCGACTCCTCGGGGATACCGGGGCCCTCGTCGCTCACGGTGACGGCGGTCCTTTCCACAGCGGGGCCTTCCACGGCCGGGCCGTCCCCGGCCTGACCGTCCGCGGCGGGTCCGACCGCTGCGGGTGCCACCTCGATGGTGACGGTTCCCTCACCGTGGCGCACCGCGTTTTCCAGCAGGTTGCCCAGCACCTGGTCGATCTTGTCGGGATCCGCCCACAGATCCGGCAGCGGCCCCCTGACCTTGATCAGGAAGCGCTCGGCGCAGTGTCCGGCGGTGGTGAGCGCCTGGACATGGCGGCGGACCGCGGCGGCGACGTCCACCGGCTGGCGGCGCACCTCCAGCCGCCCGGAGTCGATCCGGGAGATGTCCAGCAGCTCGGCGATCAGCCGGGTGACCCGGTTGGCGTCGGCGTCGACGGTCTCCAGCATCAGCCGCTTCTGGTCGTCGGTGAACCGCTCCCACTTCGCGAGCAGGGTGGCCGTGAACCCCTTGACCGAGGTCAGCGGCGAGCGCAGCTCATGGGCGACGGTCGCGATCAGCTCGGCGTGGCTGCGCTCGGTGCGGCGGCGCGCCTCGGTGCCGCGCAGCGAGACCACCAGCCGGCGCACCGGTCCGGTGGGGTACTCGCGGACGTACCGCGCGGAGACCAGCACCTCCCGGCCGCCGGGCAGCAGGAGATTGCGCTCCGGCTGGCCGACCCGGGTGGCCAGCCCGCCGTACGGATCGGTCAGCGCCCACCAGCGGCGGCCGTCCAGGTCCTCTAACGGCAGGGCACGTTCGAACGGGGCGCCGATGGCGTCCTTGGGGTGGGTGGCGGTGATCCGTGCCGCCGCGGCGTTGAAGCAGGTGACATGGCCGGTGCCATCGGCCACCACCAGGCCGTCGGGCAGATCGTCGGGGTGCAGGCCGAGCGCGGCCATCATCTCGTCGGGCTCCGGCGGCCCTTCCCCGGCGGCGGGCAGCTCCGCTCCGGGCGCGCGGGCGTCGGCCGCCCTGGCGCCGGAGGTCCTGACGTCCATCCCCACACCCCCTCCTGGGCCCCCAGAGGGGGCAACCCTACTAGGTCGATGTGACGGAGCGGCACCCCGCGGGAGCGCGCTGCGCACGAGCCGACGCGTAGAGGCATACGGCGGCGGCCGTGGCGAGGTTGAGGCTCTCCGCCTTCCCGTGGATCGGAACGCGCACCACCTCGTCCGCGAGTGCGCGGGTCTCCTCCGGCAGCCCCCATGCCTCATTGCCGAAGATCCACGCGGTGGGGGCGCCGAGCAGACCGTCGTCGAGCTCGGAGTCCAGGTCCCGCTCCCCCGCCCCGTCGGCGGCCAGCACCCGCGCCCCGGCCTCCTTCAGCGCGCTCACCGCGCGTTCCACGGGCACGCCGACGGCGACCGGGAGATGGAAGAGGGAGCCGACGGAGGCACGGACGGCCTTGGGGTTGTACAGATCCACCGAGGCGTCGGTGAGCACCACCGCGTCCGCCCCGGCCGCGTCCGCGCAGCGCAGCACGGTCCCCGCGTTACCGGGGTCGCGGACGTTGGCGAGGACGGCGACCAGCCGCGGCCGGGCGCGCAGGACCTCCGTCAGCGGCGAGTCCAGAAAGCGGCAGAGCCCGACGATGCCCTGCGGGGTGACGGTGTCCGACATCTCCGTGACGACCTCGTCGGAGGCGGTGAGCACCGGGACGCCCGCGGCCCGGGCGGCGGCGACGATCTCCGGGTGGCGGTCGGCGGCCTCGGGGGTCGTATAGACCTCGACGAGGTGGTCGACGGCCTCCCGTACGGCCTGCGGCCCCTCGACGAGGAACCGCCGCTCCTTGCCGCGGAAGCTGCGCTTGGCGAGCCGTCGCGCCGCCGTGACGCGCGGCGATTTCAGGGAAGTCAGCTCAGGGGCCGCCATGGACTCTCGTTTCCTGGTGGTGGGCCGTCGTCGGTACCGGACCGGCTCCGGCACGCACAGACCCGCAGGTGAAAGATCACCTGCGGGTCCGTATCGCCGGTATCGCGCGGGGCGTCACGCCGCCTTCGGGGCGTTGACGTCGCTCGGCAGCGCCTTCTGGGCCGCCTCGACCAGCGCGGCGAACGCGTTGGCGTCGTTGACCGCGAGGTCGGCGAGGATCTTGCGGTCCACCTCGATGTTGGCGGCCTTCAGACCCTGGATGAAGCGGTTGTACGTCATGCCGTTGGCGCGGGCAGCGGCGTTGATGCGCTGGATCCACAGCTGCCGGAAGTCGCCCTTGCGCTTCTTGCGGTCGTTGTAGTTGTAGACCAGAGAGTGGGTGACCTGCTCCTTGGCCTTGCGGTACAGGCGGGACCGCTGGCCGCGGTAGCCGCTGGCCTGCTCGAGGATCGCCCGGCGCTTCTTGTGGGCGTTGACTGCCCGCTTGACGCGTGCCACTTGTTTAACTCCTTGTACGGGGCCGCGGGTGACTCATACGGCCCGGAAACGAATAGGTCCCGGTCGGCTCGGCGCACACCCCGCCTCGGCGGGGCGGGGCGTCACTTGCCGAGGAGCTTCTTGATCTTCTTGGCGTCGGCCGGGGCCATCTCGGTCTTGCCGGCCAGGCGGCGCGTCAACGTGGACGGCTTGTGCTCGAGAAGGTGGCGGCGACCGGCGCGCTGGCGCATGACCTTGCCGGAACCGGTGAGCTTGAAGCGCTTGCGGGCACCGCTGTGCGTCTTGTTCTTCGGCATGTCGCCGTTCACTCCTCGTCGGGGGCGCTTCCGGTACCGGGCGGGCACGGCGGTGACCGTGATCCGGCGTACGGAAGCGTCTGGTATTTCGGTTGGTCTCCGGAGCCGTGGGGTGGCCCCGGGTGGGCGATGGAGGCTCGCGCCTCGCGATCACGCCTCGGCGGGCTCCTCGGCGGGCTCCTCCACGGAGCTGCCGCCCTGGCGCTCCGCCTTGCGGGCGGCCTGCGCCTCGCGGGCTTCGGCCATCGCCTCGGTCTTCTTCTTGTGCGGACCGAGGACCATGATCATGTTTCGGCCGTCCTGCTTCGGGTTGGACTCCACGAAGCCGAGGTCCTGGACGTCCTCAGCGAGCCGCTGCAACAGCCGGTAGCCGAGCTCGGGCCGGGACTGCTCACGGCCACGGAACATGATCGTGATCTTGACCTTGTCACCCTGCTTGAGGAACCGGACGACGTGACCCTTTTTGGTGTCGTAGTCGTGCGGGTCGATCTTCGGCCGGAGCTTCATCTCCTTGATGACCGTGTGCGCCTGGTTCTTGCGCGCCTCACGGGCCTTCATGGCCGACTCGTATTTGAACTTTCCGTAGTCCATGAGCTTGCAGACCGGCGGACGGGCGGTCGCCGCCACCTCGACCAGGTCGAGGTCGTACTCCTGCGCAAGCTCCAGGGCCTTGGCAAGCGGCACAATGCCGACCTGCTCGCCGCTGGGACCGACGAGTCGCACCTCGGGGACGCGAATCCGGTCGTTGATGCGGGGCTCGGCGCTGATGGATCCTCCTCGGTTGCACCACGCGACCGCCTGGCGGACTGCCGCGTAACGTCTGTTTCGGTTGAGACCACCGCGCCGTGACACACAAAACGCCCCGGACGGTACACAGGCGGGGCTCCTCATTGACCGGGAGCACCGCCGCGATGTGATACCGCGGGGCGCAGCCTGACCGATGACCTGCCGACCGGGGGCCGGGAGGTGGGAGCTCGGAGGAGCCTCCACTTGTGGGCCGGGCACGCGAGTGACCGGCCGGTCGTTCACCCACTTTACCAGGACCGCGGAGTGTTGCTCACCGCGCGCCCGCCGGGTTCTTCGGCACCCGCCCGTACGAGGGGCTCCGGGCGGCCCCCTAGGCTGGGCATTCCCCTCCTCCAGGAAGTGAGCCCCGACCACCATGAGCGACGCCAACGCCGGGCAGCCGGCACCCGACTTCGACCGTCTGACCCGTGACATCGCGGAGGTCCCCGCGGTCGAGGTGATCACCACGGTCGCGGTGCACCTGATGAGCGCCGCCGCGGTCAACCTGGGGCTGTCCGAGGAGGGGCCGCAGCACAAGGACCTGGACGAGGCACGGAAGCTGATCAACGCGCTGGCGGGGCTGGTGACGGCGAGTGCCACGGAGATCAGCTCCTTCCACGCCGCCCCGCTGCGGGACGGCCTCAAGTCGCTCCAGCTCGCGTTCCGCGAGGCGTCGGTGGTGCCGGACGAGCCGGGTCAGGGGCCGGGCGAGAAGTTCACCGGGCCGGTCTTCAGCTGAGGCCCCGGCGCCGGGCGGCCCTGGATGCCGCAGGCCGCTCAGGCCGCCTCGGGGCCCTTGGCCTCGGGGCCGCCCGCCTCGGGCCGGTGGCCGCCGCGCATCCGCCCCCACGGCCCGGCCGCGGGCTTCTCGGTGGTCTGCTCCCGCTGGGCCTGGCCCACCGGGTGCTGATGGGTGAACCGGTGCACCACCGCGGCCAGCACGCCGCCGACCAGCGGCGCGACCAGGAACAGCCACAGCTGCGACAGCGCCGCGCCGCCCGCGAACAGCGCCGGGCCCAGACTGCGCGCCGGATTGACCGACGCCCAGGTCAGCGGGATGCCGATCAGGTTGACCGCGGTGTAGGCGAGGCCGATCGGAATCGGCTCGAAGCCGGACGGCTCCTCCTCCAGCCCCTCCCCCTGTTCGGCCTTCCGGTCCGCCCGCTGGGTCACCATGAGGAACACGAAGACCAGCAGGAAGGTCAGCAGCACCTCGGCGAGGAAGGCCCCGCCCGCCCCCAGACCCACCGGTGACCGTCCGCCATAGCCGTTGGTGCCGAACGCGCCGTCGGTCTGGAGCCGTGGCACCTGCTTGGCCAGCAGGAAGAGCACCGCGGCGCCGATGATCGCGCCGACCAGCTGCGCGACCCAGTACTCGACGGCCTTACGGATGTCGATGCGTTTGGCCAGCAGTGCCCCGAGGGTGATCGCCGGGTTGATGTGGCAGCCCGAGATGCGCCCGAACGCGTAGGCGATCGCGATCAGCGTGAAGCCGAAGGCGAGCGAGATGCCGAGGGCGTTGATGTAGTCGCCGGCCAGGACCAGGGAACCGACTCCGAAGAGGACCAGCATCGCGGTCCCTATGCACTCCGCTACGACCGTTCTCGTCTCCATGGCGCTCTCCTCTTGCCGATCGGACCGCCAGTTGCCTTATGCATTGTGTGGTGATTTAGGAGATTTCGCCCGTTGGTTCGATTGCGGCCCGGGTCAGAGGGGTCGGCGCGGCTGATTCCGCACCCGTCGCGGGGGCCGGCTCAGCGGTCCGGCCAGAGGTCCGGTCAGAGTCCGGTTCAGGGGTCCGGCTCAGGCGGCCCGGCTCAGCGGCGGAAGAGCGGTTCCCCGGGCACCGTGGCGTCCGGCGGCAGCAGCGCCAGCGTCAGCCCGCGCACCAGCCGGGCGCGCAGCACCTCGTCCGAGGCCAGGGCACCCGCCACCCGCTGCGCCGTCTCCCGCGCCGGGGCCCGTGGGGCCAGGGCGAGCGCGAGCATGCCGTCGGCGTCCCGGGCCGGTCCCAGATGGGCCCGGACCACATCCGGCTCGGCGGCCAGCACACCGCGCACCGCCTCGGTGACGGCGGGGTCGCCGAGCGGATCGGCGCTGGTCCGGCCCTCGGCGAGGGCCAGCAGGGCCGGGCCGGTCAGCTGGTAGGGCACCGGGCCCGCGAGGTCCAGCACCAGGGTGTCCGCCTTCTCGTGGGCGGCGGCCTCGAGCGCCTGGCGCAGCGGTACGGCCACCGGGCGGGCGTCCGGGCGCCAGCGGGCCAGCGTCCCGGTCGAGGTGAAGGCGGGCAGGGCGCGGCGCCCGCCGGGGGCCTGGAGCGTCGGCACCGCCATATCGCTGCTCTTCTCGCGGCGCAGCCCCCCGGGCCCCTCCTCCACCTCGCCGAGCACGGCGACCACCGGGACCAGCAGCCGCGCCTCGGTGAGCGCGGCCAGCACCTCGGGTTCGGTGGAGCGGTCATCGGCCCAAGCGGCGAGCGCCGCGGTCAGGCGGGGATCGGCGGAGCCGTCGTCGCCGGAGAAGCCGGGGTCGGGAATGTTCTTGAACGCCACGTGCCGAGGGTATCGGGGGCGAGGCAACCGCACGGTCGGCGGGGAGCGGTCTTTACTGATCAGATGTTGATCATTTCCTCATCATGGACGAAAGCAGGCCATCTGGCGTCCCCGGACGGAAGCACCGACACTCGACAGACCCGGCGGCCCACCCCGGTCACCCGGGTCACCCGGGTCGCCTCGGTCACGGCCCTCGCCGCGCTGACGCTGCCGCTGCTCGGCTGTGGCACGGCAGATGTGCGGGACCAGGGATCCTCCCGTCCGGCGGGCGGTCCGGAGCGACCGGCGGCCGGTCCGGAACGACCGGGTCCGAGCCCGGAGAGGTCGGGACCGGGCCCGGAACGACCGGGTCCTAGCCCTGAACGGTCGGGGCCGGGCCCGGAGCGACCGAATCCCAGCCCGGAACGGTCGGCGGCGAGCGGAGGCCAAGGAGGCGGGGTGAGGCGCGATGACGGGAGACGGCCGGCGCCGCCGCCCCCGGCCCGGACGCTGACCGGGGCCCTCACCGCGGCCCTCACCCCGGTGGCGGACGACACCGGGGCGTACTTCTCCGTGGGCCTGCGGGACATCCGGTCGGGGGCGATCGGCACATACGGCGGCGGCTGGTTCGACACCGCGAGCATCGTCAAGGTCGGGATCCTCGCGGCCCTGCTGCTGACGGCCCAGGACGCGCGCAGAGAGCTGACCGGCCAGGAGCAGGCGCATGCCGCCGCGATGATCGAGCACAGTGACAACGGCGCGGCGAGCGCGCTCTGGCGGACGATCGGCGGCGCCGACGGCCTCGACGCGGCACACCGGCGGCTGGGGCTGACCGAGACCTACGGCGGCCCGGCCGGGCGGTGGGGGCTGACCCGGACCACCGCGGCCGATCAGCTGCGTCTGCTGCGCGCCGTCTTCGAGGGCGGTTCGGCGCTGAGCGAGGAGTCCCGGAGCTACATCAGGACGCTGATGGGGCGCACCGCCGACGAGCAGAGCTGGGGCGTCTCGGCCGCCGCCGACGGCACCGGCCTCGGATTCCGGCTGAAGAACGGCTGGTTGCCGCGCAGCGCCACCGGACTGTGGGACGTCAACAGCATCGGCCATGTCACCGCGGGTGGCCGCGAGTACCTGGTGGTGGTGCTCTCCGACGGCAGTCCCCGGATGGAGACCGGGGTCGCGCTGGTGGAGGAGGCGGCGCGGCGGGCCGTCGCGGCGACCACCGCCGCCCTCAACGGGGACGGCGGCTGGTGAACGACAGCGGCGGCCGCAGCGGGCCCGCACCGCGCCACAGCACGACCGCGACCCCCACCAGGGCCAGTCCGGCCAGCCCGGCGAACAGCGCCGCCCGGCCGGCGCCGCCCTCCTTCCGGTGACCGGTGGCGCGGCCGGGGCCGGGGCCGAAGTAGCGGTGCGCGGCGGCCGCCGCGGCGGGCCGCTGGGCGCGCGGGGTGAGCTCGGCGCCCGCCGCGATGGCCGCGGCAGGGTCCACCACGCCCGCGCCGAGTTCATCGCTGCGGCCGCCCTCGGGGCCGTCCTGTGCGGTGCTGACCAGCAGTTGACGGATCTGACGGGGGCTCAGTTCGGGGTGGGCGGAGCGGACGAGGGCGACGGAACCGGAGACGAAGGCGGCGGCCGCGCTGGTGCCCCAGCCCTCGTAGTAGCGCCGGTCGGGGTCGGCGATGACCACATCGACACCGGGCGCGCAGACGGTGGCGTACCAGCGGCGGGTGGAGAACGCGGCGCGGCTGCCGTAGCGGTCCACGGCGGTCACGGCGATCACACCGGGATAGGCGGCCGGATAGGAGACACGGTCGCCCTTCTCCCCGCCATTGCCCGCGGAGGCGACCACCACCACGCCCTTGCGCAGGGCGTATTGGACGGCGGCGTCCTCGGCGCGCTCGGGGTGGGCGGATTCGCTGTCGTCGCCGAGCGACAGGTTGATCACGTCGGCGCCGTGGTCGGCCGCCCAGCGGATACCGTCGGCGAGCGCGCTGCCGCGCGAGGAACGGGCCTTCTTCCGGTCCGGGTCGGTGTCCTCGAGGATCACGCGCACCGGCAGGATCTTCGTCCGGGGAGCGACGCCGAGCACACCGTCGCCGCCGGCCGAGCCATGGCCGCGTCCGGCGATGATTCCGGCCATGGCGGTGCCGTGGCGGGCCCAGGCCCGATCGCCGGGTCCGGCGCCGAAGCCTATGAGGTCCTTGCCCGGCTTCACCTGCCCCTTGAGGTCGGGGTGGTCGAAGTCGACGCCGGTGTCGAGGACCGCGACGGTCGTTCCGGCTCCCTTGGTGGTCTGCCACGCCTGCCGGACATGGAGGGTGTCGAGTGCCCACTCCTGGGCCTGTATGCCGTCGGCCCGTGCGGGGGCGACGGGCAGCAGGGCCAGTCCGGCGGCGGCGAGGGCGACGGCCAGCCGCCGTCCCGTCCCGGTCATGCGGAGCCCTCCTGGACGGCGGCCAGTCCACGGCGGAAGGCGGTCACGATCTCGTCGGACAGAGCGCGGGCGTCATGGCCGAGACCCGACTGCGCGGGGGCCGTGGTCGCACCGCGGTCGATGGCCTCCTCGGCCGGGCTGGGGTCGGTGACCTTCCGGCCGTCGGCGAAGCCGCTGACGCTGTAGACGACGGCGGGGACGTCGGTGAGGATCCGGATATGCCAGCTGGCGCGCTGGTCGTCGCCGAACCGGGCGGCGGCGGTGCCCTTCGCGGCGTACGGGCGGGGCAGCAGATCGGTGCGTTCGTCGAGCTTCTCGGTGGCGAAGCGCTTGTGCAGCGCTCGCATCCCGGGGGCGTCGGAGGTGGCGATCAGCAGGCCGACGGTGGTGACGTTGGTGCTGGTGGCGTCGGTGTAGGTGGCACGCAGCAACCGTTTGCAGCCCACCGGGGCCAGTGCCCTGCCGAGCAGCGGGTCGAATCCGCCGCCGCAGCTGCTGTCGGGGGCGACGGCGATCCGGGTCCAGCTGCGGTCGGCGCCGCCGGGGCCCTCGCCCGCACCGTGCAGGGTGCGCGGAAAGAGGGTGTCGACGGGGACGGTGTGCCAGGCGGTACGTGCGTGGGCGTAGGTGTCGGCGGTGGACGGCGGCGCCTCGGCGCCGCCGTCGAGCCAGCTTCCGGCGGCCGCCCCACCGAGCAGTCCGAGGCCGAGGATGAGACATGCGGCGGCGGCCGCGGCACGGCCGGGGGAGCGACGGCGGCCGGTGGCGGCGCCGTACGCTCCGCCGGGTATTCCGCCGGGCGTCGCGGGGTGCGGCGGACCGACGGGGCGCGGGGGCGTCCGGGGGCCGGTCGGCCGCTCTGCGGAGGGCGGACGGTCGCCGCGGGGTCCGGAGCCGCGTGGCAGGGGGACTTTGGCGGGCACCCCGAGCACGGGGGTGTCCGGGTCCGGGGCGAGGTCCGGGGTGCGGCCGGGGGGTGCGGTGGGGCGCGGAGGAGCGGAGGGTTGTGCGGGCACGGTGTGCGCACGCCGTGGCGGGGTGGGTGGATGCGCGGGATGTGGCGGGGGCGTACCGCGGGACGAATGCGCCGCTTCGGCGTCGGTGCTCATCCGCACCCCCTCGCGCGCTTCAGGACCTGCTTCACCTGACTCCGTCCGGTTCGCCGCGCCGCCCCACCGCCATTCGGACAGGCGGGCCCGTATACGGACATCACGCCCCTGACCTGCCGGTCGTGGCGTGCGCGACACTCTACGGTGCACCACGGGGGCCGCGCACCGCTGCCCTCTACCCAGTGGTAATAGCGGTCTGGCAAGCTGCGTCCATGCCGTCTGCCGCCGCTGACCGGGCCCGGTACGACCGGGCCACCGCCCATCTCGAAGCGCCCCTGGCCATCGTCGATCTGAGGGCGTTCGACAGCAACGCCGGGGATCTGGTGCGCCGGGCGGGAGGCAAGCCGATCCGGGTGGCGAGCAAGTCGGTACGGTGCCGGGCGCTGCTGGAACGGGTGCTGGCGCGGGACGGGTTCGCGGGGATCATGAGCTTCACGCTCGCGGAGTCGCTGTGGCTGGCGCGCGAGGGCTTCGACGATGTCCTGCTCGCCTACCCCTCCACCGACCGCAACGGGTTCGCCACGCTCACCAGCGATCCCAAGCTCGCGGCGGCGGTGACGGTCATGGTCGACAGCCTCGGCCAGCTCGATCTGATCGAGAGCGTTCGCGCGGGGACCGAAGAGGTCCGGGTCTGCCTGGAGTTGGACACCTCGCTCCGGCTGCTGGGCGGCCGGGTGCGGGTGGGCGCCCGGCGCTCACCGCTGCGCGGCCCCGTCCAACTGGCCGAACTGGCACGGGCGGTGCAGCGCCGCCCCGGTTTCCGGGTGGTCGGGCTGATGGCGTACGAGGGGCATGTGGCAGGTGTGGGCGACGCGGTGCCCGGGCGTCCCCTGCGCTCCCGGATGATCCGGCTGATGCAGACCACCGCCCGCCGGGAGCTGGCCGAGCGCCGCGCGGCGGCGGTCCGGGCGGTGCGCGCGGTGGCGGACCTGGAGTTCGTCAACGGCGGCGGTACGGGCAGTGTGCAGCACACCGCGGCCGAGGACGCGGTGACGGAGATAGCCGCCGGGTCCGGGCTCTACCAGCCACGCCTCTTCGACCACTACACCTCCTTCGCCGGCCGTCCGGCCGCGCTCTTCGCCCAGCCGGTGGTGCGCCGCCCCGGCGTGGGGGTGGTGACGGTGCTGGGCGGCGGATATCCGGCGTCGGGCGCGGCCGGGGCGGACCGGCTGCCGGTGCCGTATCTGCCCGAGGGGCTGGTGTACGACCCGATGGAGGGGCCCGGCGAGGTGCAGACCCCGCTGCTGGGCACGGCCGCCGACGATCTGCTGATCGGCGACAAGGTGTGGTTCCGGCACGCCAAGGCCGGTGAGCTGTGCGAGCGCTTCGCGGCGCTCCATCTCCTCGACGCGGAGAGCGGGGACCGGGTGGTGGCCTCCGTACCGACGTACCGGGGCGAGGGGCATACGTTCCTCTAGGACCTGCCCGGTGGGGCTAGGACCTGCCCGGTGGGGCGGCCGGGGCTCAGATGGTACGGCCGTCGCCCGCCAGCGCCTTGATGCCCTTGAGGATCTTGTCCATGTCGCCGAGCGACGGCGCCTTGTCGCTCACGTCGAAACCGAAGCGCACCACGACCATGGTGTCGGGGACGGTGGGCGAGGGGAACACGACCGACTGGACATAGCCGTCGTCGCCCTTCTTGGTGACCACCTTCCAGCGGACGAGATAGCCCTTGCCGCCCGCGACGTCGACCGACTCGGCCTTGAGCTGCTTATGGGAGGTGATCCCGCCGTACGCCCTGCGGCTGCTCTCCTCGTCCTTGCCGTAGGAGTCCTCCGCGTTCTGTGCGATGTCCTCCTTGGCTATGCCCTTGGCGGTGTCCGCCTTGTAGCCGCTGGCGGTCCGGGAGAAGGCGCCGCCGCGCACACACTCGGTGGACGGGTCGCCCGGACAGGGGTAGCGGGAGGTGGTGACCCCGGCCCCGCCGGAGCTGCTGCGGCCCGCCTGCCACCCGGAGAGCACCGGCAGACTGATGCCGTTGGCCGGGTCGGGCGCGTTGTCCGGGTCGAAGCTGGGGGTATCGGTGGGGGCGTCGGTGGGCGGCTGTGACGGCTCGCCGTTGTCGTCCGGCGAGGTGGAGACGGTGGGGGTCGGCTTCGCCCGGTCCTTGTCGTCGCCCCCGCCGTCGCCCAGCAGCACGATGCCACCGATGATCGCGGCGACCACGACCCCTACGGCCACCACGAGCGCGGCGACCTTCGGACCGCGCCCGCGCCCGGCTCCCTGCCCGCCGCCCGGCTGCCCGGGGAGATGGCCGGGCAGCGTGGGCGCACCGTAGGACATACCCGGCGTCCCGGAGCCACCGCGGGTGTACTCGGTCCACGCCGAGCCGTTCCACCAGCGCTCCACGCCGGGACCGTTGCCTGCGTCACCGGGGTCGGTATACCAGCCGGGAGGTGTGTTCGTGGTCACGCCGTCACCTTATGGCCACGAGTCGGGGGCCGTACACCGGGCCCGTACGCCTCCGTCAGTTCAGGGCCTTGATGCCCTGCGTGATCGTGTCCATGTGGGAGAGCGGCGGCGCGGCGGCGTTCTTGTCGATGGCGAAGCTGACGAGGACCATCGTCTTGGGCGTCCCCTCGCCGGCGGAGCCCGCCGTGCCCTTGGGATTCGGAAAGACGAGGGACTGGACGTATCCGTCGTCGCCCACCGCGTTGTCCACCTGCCACAGGACGCGATAGCCCTGTTGGCCCGCCACGGTGACCGCCTCGGACTTGAGCTCCTTGTGCGAGACGATGCCGCCGTAGTTTTCCTTGCTGTAGGCGTCCACCGCGTTCGTCGGGATGTCCTCCTTGGCCATCCCCTCCGCCGTCTTGGCCTTGAAGTCCTCGGGGAAGGCGATCAGCGTGCGAATGCCCCCGCGCGCACAGCTCTTCTCGGGCTTCTTCGCGCAAGGGGTCGGAGCGCCGGAGAGCCCCACCCCGTCCTTGACGCCGTTGTACTCCGTCCAGCCGGTGAGAAGGGGCACGCTGATGTGGTTGATCCGGTCCTCGACGGCGGACGGGTCGTTGGCTCCGCCCCCGGACGGGCCGGACGGCGGGATGTTGACGCTGCCCCCGCCCTTCCCGCCGGGCACCTTGGCCGCGGAGCCCCCCTTGGCCCGGGAGCCCTTGTCGTCATCGTCCTGGAACAGCATCACGCCGCCGACCACCGCCGCGACGAGCACGACTCCGGCGACGACGAGCGCCCCGGTCTTCGAACTGCCGCCCGGCGCACCACCTGGCTGAACGCCGCCCGGTGCTCCCGGGTATCCGGGTACGGGCGCGCCGGGAGCAGCCTGGGCCCCGGGATACCCCGGGACCGGTGGCTGGCCCGGCGGGCCGGGCGGAGCCGGCGGGCCCTGCACGGACGGCATCGCGTGCATCGTGGGCGCGTAGTGCACGGCCTGCGCTTCCGGCCCGCCCTGCGCCCCGCGTCGGTTCTCGGTCCAGGCGGACCCGTCCCAATAGCGTTCGGGCGCGGGGCCGGAGCCGTGATGTTCGGGATCGGAGTACCAGCCGGGTGGTGTCGTCATGCTCACGCGAGCCACTCTATGGCCAAAACTTTACCCCGAGTGCCTCGAACACATTTCCGTCACACGGGCCGGACATCCGTCACACGGGCGTGACGTACGCGCCGGCGATACCTCCGTCCACCAGGAATTCGGCCGCGTTGACGAACGAGGAGTCGTCGCTGGCGAGAAAGGCCACGGCGGCGGCCATCTCCTCCGGTTCGGCGAACCGGCCCACCGGGACGTGCACCAGACGGCGCGCGGCCCGCTCCGGGTCCTTGGCGAACAGCTCCTTCAGCAGCGGGGTGTTGACCGGCCCCGGGCACAGCGCGTTGACCCGGATGCCCTCGCGGGCGAACTGCACGCCCAGCTCGCGCGACATGGCCAGTACGCCGCCCTTGGAGGCGGTGTAGCTGATCTGCGAGGTCGCGGCGCCCATCACGGCCACGAAGGAGGCCGTGTTGATGATGGAGCCCCTGCCCTGCCGCTGCATATACGGCAGCGCGGCCTTGCAGCACAGGTAGACGGAGGTGAGGTTGACCTCCTGCACCCGCTTCCAGGCGTCCAGCCCGGTGGTGAGGATCGAGTCGTCGTCGGGGGGCGAGATGCCCGCGTTGTTGAAGGCGACGTCGACCGAACCGTAGGTGTCGTACGCGGTCTTGAACAGCGCCTCCACCTCCTCCTGATCGGTCACGTCCACCCGGACGTAGAGCCCGCCGACCTCGTCGGCCGCGGCCTTGCCCGCGGCCTCGTCGATATCGGCACAGACGACATGGGCGCCCTCGGAGGCGAGGCGGCGCGCGGTGGCCAGGCCGATGCCGCTGCCCGCTCCGGTGATGACGGCGGTACGGCCGACCAGTCGGCGGCACACGGGGGTCTCGGTCACGTCACTGCTCCTCGGTGCTGATGAAGACGTTCTTGGTCTCGGTGAAGGCGGTCAGGGCGTCGGGGCCCAGCTCCCGGCCGAGGCCGGACTGCTTGTAGCCACCGAAGGGGGTCGCGTAGCGCACGCTGGCGTGCGAGTTGACGGAGAGGTTCCCGGCGGCGACGGCGCGCGAGACCCGCACCGCGCGGCCGACGTCACGGGTCCAGATCGAGCCGGACAGGCCGTAGTCGGTGGCGTTGGCCAGCCGTACGGCGTCGGCCTCGTCCTCGAAGGGGAGCACCACGGCCACCGGGCCGAAGATCTCCTCGACCGCGGTGCGGTCGTCGGGGCCGGTGGCCGCCAGCACGGTGGCCGGGTACCAGAAGCCCTTGCCCCGGGGGGCCTCACCGCGGATCGCGGCGGGCGCGTCCTCGGGGACGTAGGAGCGCACCCGCTCCCGCTGGGCCGCCGAGATCAGCGGGCCCATGGCGGTGGCGGGGTCGGCCGGGTCGCCGACCGCGAACGAGGTCACGGCGGGCTCCAGCAGTTCCATGAACCGGTCGTAGACGCTCCGCTGGACCAGGACGCGGCTGCGCGCGCAGCAGTCCTGTCCGGTGTTGTCGAGGAACGACCCCGGGGCCGAACGGGCGGCCAGTTCGACATCGGCGTCGGCGAAGACGATGTTGGGGCTCTTGCCGCCGAGTTCGAGCGTCACCCGCTTCACCCCCGCCGCGCACCTGGCCATGATCTCCTTGCCGACCGCGGTCGACCCGGTGAAGACGACCTTGGCCACGCCGGGGTGCTCGACCAGCGCGGTGCCCGCCACCGGTCCGGCGCCGGGCAGCACCTGGAACAGGCCCTCGGGAAGCCCGGCCTCCAGGGCGAGTTCGGCCAGCCGCAGCGCGGTGAGCGGAGTGGTCTCGGCGGGTTTGAGCAGAACGGCGTTGCCCGCGGCGAGCGCGGGCGCGGTGCCCCAGGCGGCGATCGGCATGGGGAAGTTCCACGGCGCGATCACCGCCACCACACCGAGCGGCTCATGGAAGGTGATGTTCAGGCCACCGGCGACCGGGATCTGGCCGCCGGTCAGCCGCTCGACTCCGCCGGCCGCGTAGTCCAGCAGGTCCCGGACGTTGCCCGCCTCCCAGCGGGCGTTGCCGATCGGATGGCCCGCCTCGCGGACCTCCAGCGCGGCCAGTTCCTCGATGTGGTCGTCCACGGCGGCGGCGAAGCGGCGCAGCAGCCGGGCCCGGTCGGCGGGGGCCAGGGCGGCCCAGCCGCGCTGGGCCGCGGTGGCCCGGGCGACGGCGGCGTCCACATCGGCGGCGGAGGCCGCCGGGACGGTGGCGATGACCTCCTCGGTCGCCGGGTTGAGTACCTGGTGCTCGTGCGGGTGCTGGTTGGTCACCTGATGGTTCCTCACATGCGCTCGAAGGACCGGAACCGCTCCCAGTCCGTGACGGCGGTGTCGTAGGCGTCCAGTTCGACGCGGGCCATGTTGAGGTAGTGCTCGACCACCTCGTCGCCGAAGGCGGCCCGGGCGATGGGGCTGTTCCGCCACAGCTCGGCGGCGTCGCGCAGAGTGGTCGGGACATGCTCGGCGTCGCCGTTGTAGGCGTTGCCGGTACACACCTCGGGCAGCTCCAGCTCGTTCTCGATGCCGTAGAGCCCGGCCGCCACCATGCCGGCGACGGCGAGGTACGGATTGACATCGCCGCCGGGGAGGCGGTTCTCCAGCCGGTGGCCGTGTCCGTGGCCGATGACCCGCAGCGCGCAGGTGCGGTTGTCCGGGCCCCATGCGACGGCGGTCGGCGCGAAGGAACCGGGCCGGAACCGCTTGTAGGAGTTGATGTTGGGGGCGTAGAGCAGGGTGAAGTCCCGCATGGCCGCCATCTGTCCGGCCAGGAAGTGGCGCATCGTCTTCGACATGCCGTACTCACCCTCGTCGTCGGCGAGCACCGGCACCCCGGACTCGTCGCGCAGCGAGAGGTGGATATGGCAGGAATTGCCTTCGCGCTCGTCGTACTTGGCCATGAAGGTGAGCGCCTTGCCCTCCTGCGCGGCGATCTCCTTGGCGCCCGTCTTGTAGATGACGTGCTGATCACAGGTGGTCAGCGCGTCGTCGTAGCGGAAGGCGATCTCGTGCTGGCCGAGGTTGCACTCGCCCTTGGCCGACTCGACGATCATCCCGGCCGCGCCCATCTCGTTGCGGATGCGGCGCAGCAGGGGTTCGACCCGGCCGGTGCCGAGGACGGAGTAGTCGACGTTGTACTGGTTGGCGGGGGTCAGGCCGCGGTAGCCGGAGTTCCAGGCGTGTTCGTAGGTGTCGTTGAAGACCATGAACTCCAGCTCGGTGCCGGCGTAGGCGGTCCAGCCGCGCTCGGCGAGCCGGTCCAGCTGGCGCCGCAGTATCTGGCGCGGGGAGGCCACCACGGGTGAGCCGTCGTGCCAGCCGAGGTCGGCGATGAGCAGCGCGGTGCCGGGGTTCCAGGGGGTGCGGCGCAAGGTGGCGTTGTCGCCGTGCATGGCGAAGTCGCCGTAGCCGCGCTCCCAGGAAGACATCGCGAAGCCGTCGACCGTGTTCATATCGGTGTCGACGGCGAGAAGGTAGTTACAGCCCTCGGTGCCGTGCTCGAGGGCGTCGTCGAGGAAGAAGCGGGCGGCGAACCGCTTGCCCTGCAACCTTCCCTGCATATCGGTGAAGGCCAGGACGACGGTGTCGATCTCCCCGGCGTTCACGAGTCGGGTCAGCTCATCGACCGAGAGCGGGGGCGTGCGGTCTGCCACGGTGGTCCTCCTGCGAAGATTGCAGCGCCGGAAGGCCATAAGGTAATACCGCAGACCATTGATTGGGAAGTAGGTGCGGACGGTTCGATGAGCGACAGCCAGAGCGGGGGCGGCGGCGGTGCGTCGGGCGACCGGATCGGTGACCGGCTGGCGCCGGTGCTGCGGCCGGTGCGCGCCGGGAACGGCTTCGAGGAAGCGCTCGAGCAGATACTCCAGGTGCTCCGGCTGGGGCTGGTCCCGGACGGCGGGCGGCTCCCGGCCGAGCGGGAGCTGGCGGACCGGCTGCGGATCAGCCGGGTGACGCTGCGCGAGGTGCTCAAGGTGCTCCAGGACCAGGGGCTGGTGGAGAGCCGCCGCGGGCGGTACGGCGGCACCTTCGTCCGCGCCCGCCCCGAGCCCGCCGCGGGCGGCGAGGACGAGCTGCGGCGCCGGGTCGAGGCGGTGGACGTGGAGGACACCCTGCGGTTCCGGGAGGTCCTGGAGGTGGGGGCGGCCGGGCTGTGCGCCGCGCATGGACTGGACGACGCGCAGGTCAAGCGGTTGCGGGCGGCCCTGGACGCCACCCGGGACGCCCCGCTCGCCGACTACCGGCGGCTGGACACGATGCTGCACCTCACGCTGGCGGAGCTGGCGGGCTCCCCGACACTGGCCGCCCAGTACGCGGCCGTGCGGGCGTCGGTAAATGATCTGCTGGACTGCATTCCGCTTCTGGTGCGCAATCTGGAACACTCGCAGGCACAGCACACCGCGCTGGTCGAGGCGGTGCTCGACGGGGACGCGGAGGGCGCGCGCGAGGTGATGCGCGAGCACTGCGAGGGCACGGCGGCGCTGCTGCGCGGCTTCCTCGTCTAGCGCGAGGCGGTAGGTGTTCTCGGTGCGCCGGGGCCCGCCGGGACGCACCGGGGACTCTCCCGGGGGCCTCCCCCAGGGGTCGCGGTTGACGAACCTTTTCCGCAGAGGGCTTGCGCATCTCCCGATGGGAGACAAAGGTATGGCCCCACACCTTTGCCACCCCCTCGTGTGGAGCAGGAGCACCCCATGGCCGACGGAACAGACTCCGCCCGTACCTCCCTCAGCGCCGCACCGCCAGGCGGCCCGGCATCCCCCGAGGACAGCTATCTGGAGCGCCGCACCCTGCGGCGCGGCAGCGCGGGCCCCCTGCTGCTGACCGGCCTCGGGGTCGCCTACGTCGTCTCCGGCGACTTCTCCGGCTGGAACTTCGGACTGGCCGAGGGCGGCTTCGGCGGTCTGGCCATCGCCGCGGTGCTGATGGGGCTGATGTACACCTGCATGGTGTTCGCCCTGGCCGAGCTGGCGGCGATCCTGCCCACCGCGGGCGGCGGCTACGGCTTCGCCCGGCGGGCGCTCGGTCCCTGGGGCGGCTTCCTCACCGGTACGGCGATCCTCATCGAGTACGTGCTGGCCCCGGCCGCGATCTCCATCTTCATCGGTGACTACGTCGAGTCGCTGGGCCTGTTCGGGCTGGAGTCCAGCTGGCCGGTCTATCTGGCGTGCTTCGTCATCTTCATCGGCATCCACCTGTGGGGGGTGGGCGAGGCGCTGCGCTTCAGCCTGATCGTGACCGCGATAGCCGTCACCGCGCTGCTGATCTTCGCCGTGGCCGCCTTCACCGACTTCGACTCCGCCTCGCTCAATGACATCAAGGTCGACCACTCGGCCTTCGGCGCCAGCTCCTGGCTGCCGTTCGGTCTGCTCGGCATCTGGTCGGCGTTCCCCTTCGGCATGTGGTTCTTCCTGGGGGTGGAAGGGGTGCCGCTGGCCGCCGAGGAGACCCGCGACCCGGCCCGTACCCTGCCCAAGGCCATGGCCTGGTCCATGGGCATCCTGCTGCTGCTCGCCCTGATCACCTTCCTCGCCGCCACCGGCGCCCGCGGCGCCGACGCGGTGCAGGGGGCGGGCAACCCGCTGGTCGAGGCGCTCCAGCCGGACGGCAAGGCCACGGTCCTCTCCCGCATCGTCAACTACGCCGGGCTCGCCGGTCTCGTGGCCTCGTTCTTCTCCCTGATCTTCGCCGGATCCCGGCAGCTGTTCGCCCTCTCCCGCGCCGGATACCTGCCCCGCTTCCTCTCCCTGACCAGCCGCCGCAAGGCCCCCTACCTGGGGCTGCTGGTCCCGGGCGCCATCGGGTTCGCGCTGGCCGCCTGGTCCGGTGACGGGGCCCGGATGCTCAATGTGGCGGTCTTCGGCGCCACCATCTCGTATGCGCTGATGTCGCTCTCGCATATCGTGCTGCGCCGCCGCGAACCCCATCTCGAGCGGCCCTACCGCACCCCCGGCGGTACGGTGACGTCGTCGATCGCCTTCGTCCTGGCCTGCTCGGCGCTGGTGGCCACCTTCCTGGTGGACAAGGACGCGGCGTTCATCGCCCTCGGGGTGTACGCGGTGGCGCTCGCCTACTTCGCCTTCTACAGCCGCCACCGGCTGGTGGCCGCGGCGCCCGAGGAGGAGTTCGCCGCGCTGGCGGAGGCCGAGGCCGAACTGTCCCGCGACTGACCGCACCCGGCGCACAGACGCGACCGGGACCCGGGAAACGTCAAGAACCGAGGAGCCGAGGAAAGAGGATGTCCCCGTTGTCCAAGCCCCTGATCGGGATCAGCACCTATCTGGAGTCCTCGGCTCGCTGGGGCGTCTGGGACCTCCCGGCCGCGCTGCTGCCCGTCGGCTACCCCCGGCTGGTGCAGCAGGCGGGCGGGCTGGCCGCGATGCTGCCGCCCGACGAGGACCCGGAGGCGGCCGCCCGAGTCGTCTCCCGCCTCGACGGCCTGGTGATCTCCGGCGGCCCTGATGTGGAACCGCTCCACTACGGCGCGGAACCCCATGAGCGCACCGGTCCGCCCGCCCGCGAGCGCGACGCCTGGGAACTGGCGCTCATCGAGGCCGCGCTCTCCGGTGGCACCCCGCTGCTGGGCATCTGCCGGGGCCACCAGCTGCTGAACGTGGCGCTCGGCGGCACGCTGATCCAGCACCTGGACGGCCACGCCGGAGCCCCCGGGGTCTTCGAACGCCACCTGGTCCAGCCGGTGCCGGGGACCCTGCTCGGCGAGGTCCTGCCGGAGCCGCTGTCGGTGCCGACCTTCCACCACCAGGCGGTGGACGAGCTGGGCAAGGGACTGGTGGCCTCGGCCTACGCGGCGGACGACGGACTGATCGAGGCAGTCGAACTGCCCGAGGCCGACCGGTTCGTACTCGGGGTGCAGTGGCATCCGGAGGCGGGCGACGATCTGAGGGTCATGCAGGCGCTGGTCGCGGCATCCCGCTGAGCCCGGTCGCCGCCCGCCGACGGTCCGCGGAGGCCACCGTCAAAGGGGGCCGCGCGGCTAGGAGTTGATCGCGTAGGGGTCGCCGTAGACCTTCCACTTCAGCGGCGGGTTCAGAGCGAAGTTCTTCTCGTCGAGGAACTTCCGCTGCTCGGTGTCGACCCGGCTGGTGTCGCTGTGGGCCTCCTCCGTCTGCATGGCCTTCTTGCGGGCGTCGAGGAAGGCGTGGAGATAGGTGGCCTCGTCGCCGCCCTGCGCCGGGGTCCTGGCGTTCCGCATCGCGGTCTTGCGGATGCCGCCGAAGCTGTCGGCGCCGTCGCCGGGGCCGTGCATCACGATCGCGTCGTAGTAGATGAACTGGCCGAGCGCACCGATGCCGTCGTCCTTGCCGCGCTGGACCGAGGGGTTGAAGTAGACGCGGTCGCGCTCATGCTCCTGGGCGTCCTGGAACGCCTTGTCGGAGGCGGCCCTCCGCCAGTCCTCGGTGAAGTCGGGGTCGAGGCCGTCGTGGGAGTCGCCGCCGTCGACCTCACGCAGCGCCGGGAGGTACGCGGCCAGGACATTGTCCGGCTTCCGCTCGGTGTAGTACTCGACGAGGTCGAGCATGTCGCCGGTACCGGAGCAGAAGCCGATGATGCCGCCCGTGTAGCCGCGGCCGTCGTCGATGTCCTCGATGTAGCCGAACTGGGCGCGCCAGTCCAGGGAGGAGTTCTCGGCGCTGGAGACCAGTTTCATGGCGATCTCCTTCTTGGCCGGATCGTCCAGCCCGACCGACGCCGTCGCGGCGGCCTTGTGCGCCGAGTGGTGCCCGCGGGCGCCGGGCGAGGACGGCTTGCCGGACGCCTGTCCGGATCCGACGCCGGTGAGCACGAGGGCTATCGGTACCGCTAGGGCCACGGCCGCGGCGGTGAGGCCGATGGGCTTGGACATGAGGACTCCGTTTCGTTCCCTGTCGACGGTGGGGGCGTACGCGCGGAGAGGGTTCGGGCCCGCCCGGAGTGCCGGGCGGGCCGAGGTGACCTCATCCGTTAGGAACCTTTCCTAACCATTGAAGCGAGCACGCCATGTCCACCACAAGGGGTGTGCGCGGGATGAGACATACGAAAGGCCCGTCGCGGCCGCATCGCCGCAACGGGCCTTTCCGCTCGGGGAGTTATGCGAGAAGTGAGGCGAGGAGTGATGCGCTACGGCTGCGGTACGGGCAGCGCGGGCCCGGCGCCCTCGCCGGCCCCCGCGGCGGAGGGCTGCGCGGCGGCCGGGGTGGAGGTGGGGGCGGCCTCCGGCGGTACCCCGGCCGCGGGCCGGGCCGCGATCGCCCGCCACCAGGGGTCCCGCGGCAGTCCATGCTCCGGTTCGAACGGCAGGCCCGGCGGCGGTACGGCCACCGAGGCCCCGGCGGCCCGCGCCGCCGTGACCGTGCCCTCGGCGGGCTCCTCCCACGGATGCGGGGCCAGATTGAAGGTGCCCCAGTGGATCGGCAGCATGATCCCCCGCGTGGGCTCACCGCCCTGGAGGTCGAGATGGGCCCGCATGCCCTCCTCGGGGGTCATATGGATATCCGGCCAGAACTCGCTGTAGGCGCCGATCTGGATCATGGTCGCGTCGAACGGGCCGTATGCCGCGCCGATCTCCGCGAAACCGGAGAAGTACCCGGTGTCCCCGCTGTGGTAGACGCGGTGCTCCGGTCCGGCCACCACCCAGGACGCCCACAGCGTGTGCTGGGTGTTCCGCAGCCCGCGGCCGCAGAAGTGGCGGGCGGGGGTGGCGGTGAGGGTCAGCCCGGCCAGCTCGGTGGAGTCGTGCCAGTCCAGCTCGGTGATCCGGTCGGCCGGAACACCCCAGTGCTCCAGATGGGCGCCGACACCGAGCGGCACCACGAACATCGTGCCGGTGCGCACCAGCGCCCGGACGGTGGGCATATCGAGGTGGTCGTAGTGGTCATGGGAGATCACCACCGCGTCCACCGGGCCCAGCTCCCGCAGCGGCACCGGCACCGGATGCAGTCGCTTGGGCCCCATCCGGGCGAAGGGTGAACAGCGGCTGCCCCACACCGGGTCGAACAGCACCCGGCGGCCGTCGATCTCCGCGAGCACGCTGGAGTGGCCCATCCAGGTCAGCCGCAGTCCGGAGCCGGGCGGCGCGGCCAGATCGGCGAGGGTGGTCGGATGCACCGGCACCGGCCCGGCCGGGGCCCGGCGGATCCGCTCCTCCTTGCGGAAGTACGTGGGCAGGAACTTCAGCATGGAACCGGACGGCGCGGTGCGGGCGCCCTCCGGGTTGACGAACACGCCGTCGGCGAAGTTCGGCGACCGGCGGATGCGCTCCAGCCGCTCCCCGGCCGGATCCGCCCCGAAGGCGGCGGGGCGCAGGGCGGCGGCGAGCCGGGAACGGTGCGGACGGGAGCCGGTCACGAGACCTCCAGGATGAGGGGGTGGCGGATCACCCCACGGTCTGCGCTACTGCGCTGCTGTACTGCAATAACACAACTCACTCGACGGGTGGTGTTGTTCCGGGTTCGCTGAAGGACAGCTGAAGATGGTCCTCCACCGGCCGGTATCCCAGCCGCTGGTACAGGGCGTTGCTGGTGGGCTTGGCCAGGTCGGTGAAGAGCAGCACCTCCCCGGCACCGGCGGCCCGCGCCAGCTGGCTCACGGCCGCGGTCGCGGCCCCGGCGTAACCGCGTCCCCGCAGCTCAGGCGGGGTGTAGACGAGGGCGACCCGGACCATCCCCGCCTCCGTGCGGCTGACCGCCGCGGACGCGACCGGTTCGCCGTCCACCTCCCAGAGGGTGACCCCGCCGTGGCTGAGCCGGTCGTCCACCGCGCGGGAGACATCGCCCTTCAGCGCCCCGGTGTCCCGGGCGAACCCCTCGTACCAGGTCAGCAGCAGCGCGCGGTCGGCGGCGGTGGCCGCTCTGGCCCGGCCGGGCGGCGCGGGCTCGGGCGGGGTCAGGGTGCCCAGCCGGTAGAGCCGGTGGGTCCGGTCGACCTCCGCGGTCGCCCCGGTGAGCCGCTGCCAGGCGGTGGCGAAGGTCTCGGCGGTGCGCCGCCCGGCGTTCACCCCGGTGACCGGCGGCAGCGGGCCGTGCTCCGCGTGCCGTCCGGCCAGGACCCGGGCCAGCTCCGCGGCGGCCAGGTCGGGCAGTGGTGAGAGCACCGGGGGGTAGGGCGGGGTCCACAGGAACGCCCCGCCCACGGCCCCGGCCGCGTCCCCGGCCCCGTCCGCCGCGGCCCCCGGCTCTGGTTCCGGGCGCCACCATCCGTAGTGGGGCGGCCGCTCCCCGTACCGGTCGCTGCCCGCCGCGGCCAGCGAGGAGGCCACCGTGAGCAGGACGGTGTGCTCGGCGGGGCGCTTCCGCAGAAATGCGCCCGCCGCGGCAAGGAACGTGTCGAGGTCGTCCGTCGTGGTCCACGCCATGTGCTCCAGGCTGACGCGGGCCGCCCGGTCCGCGCACCCGGTTTTCCGTCCGGTCCACTGCCCGCCGGGGCGTACGCCGGAAGGCGTGACGCGGCGCACATCCGCTGATGTCACATCCGGGGCCGGGCGCTCCGTCGTACGGGTGGAAGGGCGGCAGCGACCGCCGCGGCACCACAGCCCCGTACGGAGGCACCCGTCATGTCACGTATCTCCCTCACCCCGCGCCGCACCCTCTTCTACCGCGCCATGGAGTGGTACTCGAAGCGCACCTACGGGAAGGTCCTCGACCCGGGCAAGGCGCTCGCCCACAACCCGCGGGTGCTCTTCGGCTATCTGCGCTTCGAGCAGTCGCTGAGCAAGTGGAAGACCCTGGACCCCGGGCTCAGGGCACTCGCCGAGATGGCCTCGGCCACCTCCATCGGCTGCTCCTGGTGCATGGACTTCGGCTACTGGGTCAGCCGTGGCCAGGGCATCGACGAAGGCAAGCTGCGCGAGGTGCCGACGTGGCGGGAGAGCGACGTCTACACCCCGCTGGAGCGGGACGTCATGGAGTACGCCGAGGCCATGACCGCCAACCCGCCGACCGTGGACGACGCCCTCGTGGAGCGGCTGCGCCGGAACCTCGACGAGGCGCAGCTGGTCGAACTGACCGCGATGGTGGCCGTGGAGAACCTCCGCTCGCGGATCAACTCGGCGCTCGGGCTGACCAGTCAGGGGTTCAAGGACAGCTGTGACCTCCCGGCCGCGGCCCCGGCGGCGGACCAGGCCGTGGCCCCGGCTCCGGCCCCCGGTCAGGTCTCGCGCTCCGGCGCGTAGGTGTCGGCGTCCAGTCCGAAGGTCCAGGCGACTCCCTCCCGGGCGGTCCTGACCCGCGGCGGCACGCGCAGCCAGTAGGTGCGGTGCGTGCCGTCCGGCTCCGGGGTGGAGTTGACCACCTCCACCATCACCACCGGTTCGTCGTCGGGCAGTTGGACGCGCCACAGCACACCGGTCTCGTCGCGGTCCACCGGCTCGGCGCCGGACTCGGCGAGATAGCGCTCGTAGCCGTAGTGCTCCAGCATCACCCGGCGCAGCTCCGCGTTCTCCTCACGGAGGATGCGGTCCGGGGTGAGCTCGCCGAGCCGCTCGAGGAAGTCCGCGGGCATCGGCATCCCGCGCCAGGAGTGGAGCGCGAAACCGTCGGGGAAGGCGAGCGCGGGTCCATCGGCCCGGTCCAGCCGCCCGGCCTCGTCGCGGTGCAGCTCCACCGGCCGCTCCGAGAGGATCACGGCCCTCTCGTACGGCCACCACCATCCGGCGGCGCGGGCGACCGCGGCCACTCCGGCGAGCGGATCGGGTCCGGCGCCCTCGTCGGCGGTGACCGCGGCCAGCCAGGGCGCGTCATGCTGTCCCGCCACGGCCTCCAGCGCGGCGAGCCGCACCACGGACTCCTCCGCGTCGGAATCCGCGGTCAGCGTCTCGGTCAGCCCGGTGCGGATGCGCTCGGCGAGCCCGCGGGTGATCTCCCACAGCGGCGCGCCGGTACGGGCCCAGCGCTCGGCCCAGCCCGACGGGCCCAGGGCGGCGAGCAGTTCACACCGGGCACGCGCCCAGGGCAGAGTGCGCACCGACTCCCGTACCGAGGCCCCGGCCGCGCCCGGCTCCGGTCGCACCCCGGCCGCCGTCAGCGCGTCCGCCGCCGCCCGCGCCAACTCCTCCGGCAGCCGGTCCCGCCGCCCCGTGAGCAGCAGCGCGGCCGCCGTGCCCGCCAGCGGCGAGCCGACCCAGACGAACGCCTCCGGCGGTGCCAGCCCCGCGGTCTCGTACGCGAGGCGCACCCCCGCCTCGGCCGCCGCGCGGTCGGCGGGGCCGGTGGCCGCGGCCACCGCCCGCCAGTGCGCGGCCCGTTCGGTCTCCGCCGTCCCGTCCATACCGTTCGTCATCCCCGTGGTCATCGTCGTCATCGCGGTCATCGGGCGCTCCCCCGCTCTCAGTCGGCCACGACGCGCACGGCGCCCGGCGTGTACTCCCGCTGACGCACGACGCGGTACCACCCCTTGGGCAGCGGTATCGCGGCGTGCTCCTCGTGCACCACCCGCCCGCCCTCGGGCAGATGGAGATACGCGACGCCGAACGGACCCTGCTCGCGCACCAAGGTGCCCGGCCCGACCACCGCATGGGCGTGTCCGGTCACCTCACCGAGCGCCAGCACCAGCCGCCCCCGGCCGTCCCTCGGCTGTCCGGGCAGGGTGCCGGTCCCGGCGGCAACGCCTCCGGTGCCACCGGCACGATCAGGACATCACCCTGTCGGTACATGCTCTTTCCCCTTCGGCGCAGCGGTCGTCGGCCCACCGGACGCGACGGCCCGATCGGTGGTCATGACGCTAGGGGGAGGGTCCGACAACGCCCGCCGACCCGGCTGTCGGTGCCCCTTGGTACAACTCTTCGCACAGGCCATCCGGCTTCGCGTATCCGCCCGACCGTCCCAGGAGATCCCTCCATGCCCGATCTCGAGGAACTGCACGGCCTCCCGGCTTTCGACTTCCCGCCCGATGAGCAGGAGGCGTTGCCCGCACCCGACAGTGTGGCCTGGCGTATCTGCGCCAACCCGTATGACGACGCCGATGAGGCCTACGGCCCGCTGTTCCAGCGGTTCCTGGACACGGTGGACGTCTCCCGGGTGCGGGCGCTGATCACCAGTGCCTGGGGGGAGTACGGCGACGACTCCAGCTTTGTCATCGCTCCGCTGGTCGCGGCGAAGGACCGGTTCACCTCCCTGGAGGCGCTGTTCATCGGCGACATCGAGCCGGAGGAGCAGGAGATCTCCTGGATCCGGCAGTCCGATGTGACCCCGCTGCTCCACGCCTTCCCGCGGCTGGTCGAGTTGGGCGTACGCGGCGGCACCGAGCTGGAGTTCCCGCCGGTCACCCATGAGCGGCTGCGCACCCTGCGCTTCGAAACCGGCGGACTGCCCGGTGAGGTGGTGCGCGGGGTCGGTGGCAGCACCCTGCCGGCCCTTGAGCACCTGGAGATGTGGCTCGGCGTCGACGAGTACGGGGGCGACGCCGGCGCCGCCGATCTCGCGCCGCTGCTGACCGGCGGCCGGTTCCCGGCCCTGCGCCATCTGGGCCTCCAGAACAGCGAGATACAGGACGAGATCGCCGCCGCCGTGGCCGCGGCGCCCCTCGTCGCCCAGCTGACCTCCCTCGACCTGTCCATGGGTGTCCTCACCGACACCGGTGGCCAGGCGCTGCTGGAGGGCCAGCCGCTCACCCATCTCTCCCGGCTCAACCTCGACCACAACTTCTTCTCGCCGTCCATGGCCCAGCGGCTGCGCGACGCCCTGGAGCCGTCCGGGGTGACGGTGGAGCTGGACGAACGGGGCGATGAGGACCATGACGGCGACGAGATCTACCGGTACACCGCGGTGGCCGAGTGACGGACGCCCCCGCACCGGGTGAGGAGGAGAGGAGTGCGGCCATGCCGCCGTCCGCGCCGAGGACCGGCGACGCCGTCCGGTTCACGGTGATCGGCAATCCGCACAACCGCCGGGTGGAGATGTTCGGCGAGGCGGTGCGGGGTGCCGGGCTGCCTGCGCCCCGGGTGCTGCCCTGGCGCGATGTGCTGTGCGACGGACCGGAGTTCACCTCCGGCGAGACCGTGCGGATCGACTCCCCCGGCGAGGACGACGAGGTCGAGTGGCTGCTGCGCGGCACCTCCGACCCGACCCGGGTGGAGGGCACCGCCCGCTGGTACGCCCGGTTCACCGCATGCGTACGGGGCATCGGGGCCGCGGCGCGCACGGCGGGCGCCGCTCTGCTGGACGATCCGGCCGAGCTGGCCGTCCTGTTCGACAAGCGGCTGTGCCACGGGGTGCTGGAGGGGGCAGGGGTGCCCGTACCGCCGTCGCCGACCTCGGGGCCGCAGGCGCCGCCGGTGCGCGGCTGGGACGATGTGCGCACCGCGCTCGGCAGCTCCGGGATGCGGCGCGCGTTCGTCAAGCTGGCGCACGGCTCGTCCGCGTCCGGGGTGCTCGCCATGGAGACGGCGGGGCCCGGGCGGGTGCGGGCCACCACCTCGGTGGAGCGCACCGAGGACGGCCGGCTGTTCAATTCGCTCCGGGTGCGGCGGTACGACACCGAGGCGGAGGTCGCCGCGATCGTCGACACGCTGGCGCCGGACGGACTGCATATCGAGCACTGGCTGCCCAAGGCGTCCCAGGACAGGCGGGCGGCCGATCTGCGGGTGGTGGTGATCGGCGGCCGGGCCACCCACGCGGTGGTGCGCACCAGCCGCTCCCCCATGACCAATCTCCATCTCGGCGGTGTCCGGGGCGATCTGGCCGCCGCCCGTGCCGCCACCGAGGCGGCCGGGGTGGCGTGGCAGACGGTGCTGGAGACGGCGGAGCGCGCGGCGGCCCGTTTCCCCGGCACCCTGTGCGTCGGGGTGGATCTGCTGCCAACCACCGGCTGGCGGCGGTTCGCGGTCGGCGAGGTCAACGCGTTCGGCGATCTGCTGCCGCGGCTGACCGGGCTGCCCGGCAGCGGGGCCGAGGGCCTGGACACCTATGCCGCGCAGATCGCCGCCGTGCCGCGCGCCCATCAGCACGGCGACGGCGGCAGCGCGTTTCCGCACGACCCCGAGGAGCACCCCCGCGATGCCGCTGGCTGAACCGGATATGAACGAGGTGGTGGGCAGCCACGACCTGCTGCTGATCACCCTTGACACACTGCGGTACGACGTGGCGGCCGAGTTGGCCGCCGCGGGCCGGATCCCGCATCTGGCCCGCCGGCTGCCCGGTGGTGTCTGGGACGAGCGCCATGCGCCCGGCAGTTTCACCTACGCCTCGCACCAGGCGATGTTCGCGGGCTTCCTGCCCACCCCGGCGGCGCCGGGGCCGCACCGGCGGCTGTTCGCGGCCCGGTTCGCGGGCAGTGGGACCACCGCCGAGGGCACCTATGTCTTCGACACCCCGGATCTGGTGTCGGGGCTGGCCGCGGCGGGGTACCACACGGTGTGCGTGGGCGGTGTCGGCTTCTTCAACAAGCAGGGCGCGTTCGGCTCGGTGCTGCCGGGGCTGTTCCGGGAGAGCCACTGGGAGCCGGAGTTCGGCGTCCCCTCCGCCACCTCCTTCGAGGCACAGGTGGCATGTGCCGAGAAGGTCGTCGATAGTCTCGACCCCGACCGGCGGCTGTTCCTCTTCCTGAACGTGTCCGCACTGCACCAGCCCAACTGGTTCCACCTGCCCGGCGCCACCCGCGACAGCGGTGACTCCCGCGCCTCCCACGCCGCCGCGCTGGAGTACGTGGACCGCCATATCGGCCGCCTCTTCGCCGCCGTCGGCGGACGGGGGCCCGCGTTCGCGATCGTCTGCTCCGACCACGGCACGGCGTACGGCGAGGACGGCCATACCGGCCACCGGATCGGCCATGAGGTCGTCTGGACCGTGCCGTACACCCACTTCTTCCTCGAGGCCCGATGAACCCCGGCAGCACCGCGCTCGCACCCGTCCGCCCCTACCAGGCGTATGTCTACGCCTATCCGCACAAGACCGCGTACCGGCCGCTGCCCGACCGGCCGGACTTGCGTGAGCTGTGGGCGGACGAGCCGAAGGACGCGCTCTCGCTGTATCTGCACATCCCGTTCTGCGAGGTGCGCTGCGGCTTCTGCAACCTCTTCACCCGGATCGGCGCGCCGGACGGTCTGACCACGGCCTATCTGGACGCGCTGGAGCGCCAGGCGGAGGCGGTGGCCGGTGCGCTCGGTGACGGTGCCCGCTTCGCGGGCGCGGCCTTCGGCGGCGGCACTCCGACGTTCCTGGAGGCGGCCGAGCTGGAGCGGCTGTGCGATATCGCCGAGCGGCGGATGGGCGCGCAGGTGGCCGCCGTACCACTGTCGGTCGAGGCGTCCCCGGCCACCGCCACCGCCGACCGGCTCGCGGTGCTCGCCCGGCGCGGCACCACCCGGCTGAGCCTGGGTGTGCAGAGCTTCGTGGACGAGGAGGCCCGGTCGGCCGTCCGTCCGCAGCGCCGGGCCGATGTCGAGGCGGCGCTCGGCCGGATCCGGGAGGCGGGGATCCCGGTGCTCAACATCGATCTGATCTACGGCATCGACGGCCAGACCGAACGCAGTTGGCGGCGGTCCCTGGACGCCGCCCTCGGCTGGCGCCCCGAGGAGCTGTATCTCTATCCGCTGTACGTCCGCCCGCTGACCGGACTCGGCCGCAGGGGCGTACCGGAGACCGACGCGGAATGGGACGCGCGGCGGCTGCGGCTGTACCGGTACGGCCGGGACCATCTGCTGGCCCAGGGCTATGAGCAGGTGTCGATGCGGATGTTCCGCCGTGCGGACGCGCCCGCCACCGGCGGCGAGGACTACGCCTGCCAGACCGACGGCATGATCGGCCTGGGCTGCGGGGCCCGCTCCTACACCTCCGGTCTGCACTACTCCTTCGACTACGCCGTCGAGATGCGGGAGATACGCGGCATCATCGACGACTACCTCTCCCGGCCCGCCGCCGACTTCGCCCGGGCCGAGCACGGCCGCACCACGACCGGGGACGAGGCGCGCCGCCGCCATCTGCTGCAATCGCTGCTCCAGGCGCAGGGGATGCCACTGGCCGACTACCGGGCCCGGTTCGCGGGCGATCCGGCCGAGGACTTCCCGGCCGAGCTGGCCCGGTTCGCGGAGCGCGGCTGGCTGGACTCCGGCGCCGCACCGGACCTGCTGCGGCTGTCGGCGGAGGGGCTGGCCTACTCCGACGCCCTGGGCCCCGAGCTGTTCTCACCCGCCGTACGGGCCGCCATGGCCGCGTACGACCTCAAGTGACGGAGCGCGGCGTGGACTTGACCATCCTGTACCGGGGTCCGCTCGCCTCGTGCGACTACGACTGTCCGTACTGCCCGTTCGCCAAGCGCCGGGACAGCCCGGAGCGGCTGCGCGCCGACCGGGCCGCGCTGGAGCGGTTCACCACATGGGCGGCGGAGCGCACCGAGGACCGGCTCTCGGTGCTGTTCACCCCGTGGGGCGAGGGGCTGGTGCGCTCCTGGTACCGCGAGGCGCTGATCGGGCTGAGCAATCTGCCGCATATCCGGCGGGTGGCGATCCAGACCAATCTGAGCGGACGTACCGGCTGGACGGAGCGGGCCGATCCGGACACCCTCGCGCTGTGGTGCACCTACCACCCGGGCCAGACGCCCTACCACCGGTTCCTGGCCAAGTCCCATGAGCTGGACGGGCGCGGGGTGCGGCACAGCGTGGGCGTGGTGGGGCTGCCGGAGCACCTCCAGGCCGCGCGCCGACTGCGTGACGACCTCCCGGAGCGGGTCTATCTGTGGGTGAACGCGGCCGAGGGCCATACCTACACCGATGCCGAGGCGGACCGGTGGACCGCGCTGGACCCGCTCTTCGGCTTCAGCCGCCATCCGCACCGCAGCGCCGGTCTGCCGTGCCGGACCGGCGCCTCGGTGATCTCGGTGGACGGTGACGGCACGGTGCGCCGCTGCCATTTCGTCCCCGAGGAGCTGGGCAACCTCTACGACGGTTCCTACCGCGCGGGCTTGCGTCCCCGCCCGTGTCCGCTCAGCGTGTGCGACTGCCATATCGGCTATGTGCACCTGGAGTCGCTGCCGCTGTACGACGTCTTCGCGGGCGGGGTGCTGGAGCGGATCCCGGCCGCCTGGACCGGGCTCGGCTCCCCGGGCCTTCAGCGCCTGCGGCCCACCCCTCCGTAGACGCCGACCGGACCGAGCCGCTCGGGGTCGGTGGCGGCCGGAGCGGGCCGCCACCGGGGCACCCGCACCAGACCCGGGTCGAGCAGGTCGAACCCGTCGAAGAACGGGAGGATCTCCTCATGGCGGCGCAGGCTCAGCCGGGCGGTGGACTTCCGGTAGACCTCGTCGGCCACCTGGACATGGCCGTGGAAGTCGGTGGTGCCATGGCTGATGACCAGATGACCGCCGGACGTCATCGGCCCGGTCAGGGTGGTGACGATCCCGGCCGGGTCCTCCTCGTCGGTGACGAAGTGGAGCACCGCGACCAGCAACAGCGCCACCGGCTGTGAGAAGTCGATCAGCTCCCGCACCACCGGGTCGGCGAGGATCTTCTCCGGGGTCCGGGCGTCCGCGACCACGAAGCCGGTGCCCGGGGTGCCGGTCAGCTTGGCGTCGGCGTGGGCCGCGACGATCGGGTCGTTGTCGACGTACACCACCCGGGTCTCCGGTGCGATCTCCCGTGCCACCTCATGGGTGTTGGGGGAGGTCGGTATCCCGGTGCCGACGTCGATGATCTGCCGCGCCCCGTCCGCCACCACGGCACGTACCGCCCGGGCCATGAAGTCCCGGTTGGCGCGGGCGCTGTCGACGATGTCCGGTGAGGCCGCGATGATCCGGTCGGCGGCCTCGCGGTCGGTCTCGTAGTTGTCCCAGCCCCCCAGGTAGTAGTCGTACATCCGGGCCGGATGCGGTCTGCTGGTATCGATCTCCTTCGCGGAGAACCGCCGGTCGGTCACACCATTCCCCTCGGATCACACCGTTTCCCCTCGGCCCCCGTGAACCTCGCTCGGACGTCAATGGCGTCACAGCAGCAGGAAGTCGGCTTCCCCCGCCTTCGCCCCCTGGATGAAGCGTTTCATCTCGAGGTGGGTGTAGATGAGTGCCGGACCGTCGGGATCGGTCGACTGTCGCAGCGCCACCCGTCCGTCCTTGAGCCTCATCGCCTCGACGCAGCTTCCCCCGTTGCCACCGCTCCACGGCTTGTGCCAGCCCTCGCTGCCGAGTTCCCTCGCCGGCATGCCGCTGTAGACGCGGTTCCCGCATATGCGATCCATCGTTCAGATCTCCTTGCGAATGCCACCCAGGATGGCCTGTGTGGTCTGTGCAGGCGCGGCCTGCGCACACATCCGGTCCAGGGCCTCCAGGAACGCCGACACATCATCGCGGTGGTCGAAGTAGGAGCCGCTGACCAGCGTCTCCGTATACGCGATATCGGGCAGCTCCGGGATCGGGAACCGGAAGATATGGAAGGGCCCGTACATCGCCGGGTGCGGACCGGCGTCGAACGGCATGACCTGGAGTCTGATGTGGGGCGCCTCCGCGACCTCGATGAGGCGTGCGATCTGGGCACGCATGGTCTCGGACCCGCCGATGGGGCGGCGCAGCACCGTTTCGTCCATGACCACCCACAGCATCGGCGGGCGGTCCCGGGTCAGCAGCGCCTGGCGCTCCATCCGGAGGGCGACGTTGCGCTCGATCTCGGACTCGGGGGCGTGCGGCATACCGGCCCACAGCACGGCGCGGGCGTAGTCCTCGGTCTGCAACAGCCCGGGGATGTAGTGCGGTTCGTAGGCACGGATCAGATTGGCTTCGCCCTCGAGGCTGACGAAGGTGTTGAACCACTCCGGGAGCACATCGCGGAACCGGTGCCACCAGCCGTTCTTATTGGCCTCGCGCGCGAGCGCGAGGAAGCCCTCCACCTCTTCGGGGTCGGCCACGCCGTAGGTGCGCAGGAGCTTCTCGACGTACGGGAGCTTCAGGCCGACCTCGGCCTTCTCCATACGGCGGATGGTGGCGTGGGTGACGTCGAGGGCGCGGCCGGCCTGTTCGAACGACAGCCCGGCCTTCTCCCGGAGATCCTGGAGTCGCTTGCCGAGCACGACCCGCAGGACGGTCGGGGCTCCGCCCGCCCGCGCATCCGCCACTATCGTTCCCCTCCAAATACCTTCACAGCACAGCAGTCTGGCATGGGCTCAGCTTCTCGAACAGCCTGCGCTTGCGATTCTGTAATTTACAGATTGAACCTTGCCATGCGCGAGTCTCACAGAGCATAGTGTCGACGTGGCTCCTTCCTACGAGGCTCTCCGGTTAGGGCGCGGCGGCACCATGGTCGCTTCGTGCCTCCAGGACGTGTTCTGTCTCCCGGCGCTGAGCACAGCCGTCGCGGAGGCAAGACGGCATGTCGTGTTCCGGCTGGGCTCATGGGGTGTGGTCCAGGACACCCAGGACAGCGCCGAGTTGGTCGTCTCCGAGCTGTTCACCAACGCCGTCCGCCACACCTCCAGTGAAGAGGTCCGCTGCTCCTTGCAGCTCATAGGCGCCCGTCTGCGGCTGGAAGTGGCCGACCAGGGGTGCGCCCGGTCGGTGCCGCAGGCGAGGTCGGTAGGGGTCGACCAGGAGGGCGGCCGGGGTCTGATGCTGGTGGAGGCCCTGTCCGAGGCGTGGGGAGTACGGGCCGAGCACGGCGGTACGGGCCGGGCCGTCTGGGCGTATCTGGCCTAGGACCGCGGACGCGGTCCGGCACGCGGGACCGCGCGGGACGAGCGGTGCCGAGGGAATAGGGACAGCGACAGCGCCGCCGCGATGACAGCGGCGCCAACGGGGGTCTGCCCCTATTCCTTCGGGACCACTCAGGGCCGCAGCGGAAGCAGATCGGGGCGCTTGGGTTCGACGTGGTCACCCGAGGACTCCCCGCGCAGCCGTCGTCCGATCCACGGCACCAGATACTCGCGCGCCCAGTGCAGATTGTCCCGGCGCACATCGGCCGCGCTGCGCTGCCCCTCCACCGGCCATGGCTGGTCGGGGTCGGCGGGCACCTCGAGGCCGAGCACCTGACCGGCCCGCAGCGCCACCCGGGTGTGCCCGTCGGCCGACAGATGGAGCCGGTCGTCGTCCCAGGCGCGGCGGTCCTGGACCGAGCGCAGCGACCACAGGTCCAGCACCGGGCAGCCATAGCGGTCGGCGATCGCCCGCACATGGGCGGTATAGGTGGCGATCTTGCCGCGCAGATGACGGAGCACCGGTACGCCCCGGGTGTCGAAACCGGTGCACAGCATCACCGTGCCGACGTTCGCCACCAGTTCGGAGACGGCCGTCTCATAGCGGGCGGCGACATCGTCGGGGTCACTGCCGGGCCGGAGGATGTCATTGCCTCCGGCGCAGAAGGAGACCAGGTCGGGGCCGAGCTCGATCGCGCGGGACACCTGCTCCTCGACGATCCGGTCGAGGAGCCTGCCGCGCACGGCGAGGTTGGCGTAGCGGAAATCGTGTTGGGGCCGCTGATCGGAGAGCAGGACCGCGAGCCGGTCGGCCCAGCCCACGAACACCCCGTCAGGTCCGGGATCGCCGACGCCTTCGGTGAAGCTGTCCCCGACGGCTGCGTACGACCCGATCCCACCGTTCACTATCTTCGAATCGTCTGCCACGTCAGGACATCATTCACCTCGGGGCGTGACTTACGCCACCGTAACCAGGGGTTGACGTGTGGTGATGTATCCCACTGGGTCAGATGCGGCGAAGGTGGAATACGGCCGCGTCGAGGTCACCGCGCAGCCCGGTCCGCAGTCCCCGGTGGAGGAGCACCGCGCCCCGGTGGACCTCTCCGGTGGCCCGGTCCTCGTAGCGGGCGGCCGGGTCCAGACCGCGCAGCCGCACCGGGAGCCGCGGTTCGCCGTAGTGCTGCGCGGGCAGCCAGGCCAGCACCACGGTCTCGTCACCGCGGAGGTACTGGACGGCGGTGAGCCGGTCCCCGTCCGGGGGCAGCAGCCGGTACAGCTCACCGTGCTGGACGATCGGCCGCACCCGCTTGTAGAGCGCCACCCAGTCGCGGGCCTCGGTCCGTTCGGCCTCGCTCCACCGGAGCAGATCGCCGCCGACGCCCAGCACTCCGGCCATCGCGCTGACGAAGCGGAAGCGCAGCGAGGAGGCGCGGGCGTTGCCCATGACGTTGGGGCTGTCGGTGACCCAGGCGGCCATCACCCGGGCCGGGTGCAGCTGGCCGAAGCCGTGCTGGATGGCGAGCCGGTCCAGTGGGTCGGTGTTGTCCGAGGTCCACACCTGGTCGGTGAGGCGGAGGACCCCCAGGTCGATCCGGCCGCCGCCGCCCGCGCAGGATTCGAAGGCGACCCCGGGGTGGGCCGCGCGCAGCCGCCCCAGCAGTGCGTACAGCCCGTGCACATGCTCGGCCCACAGCCGCTGCGGATAGCCGTCGCCCGGCCAGCCCGCGTCGGAGAACGAGCGGTTGAAGTCCCATTTCACATAGTCGATGGGGGCGCTGCTCAGCAGGGCGTCCAGCCGCTCCCACAGATGCTCGCGGACGTCCGGGCGGGCGAGGTTGAGCACCCGCTGGTGGCGGAACTCGGTGGGTATCCGGCCGGGGTGGTGCTGGACCCAGTCGGGGTGGGCGCGGTGGAGGTCGCTGTCGGCGTTGACCATCTCCGGCTCGACCCAGATGCCGAACCGCATACCGTGTGCGCGCACCTCCTCGGCCAGCGGCTTCAGACCGTGCGGAAAGCGGTCCGGGTTGGGGGTCCAGTCGCCGAGCCCGGCCCGGTCGCAGGTCCGCGCCCCGAACCAGCCGTCGTCGACGACGAACAGCTCCACCCCCAGATCGGCGGCGATCCGGGCCAGCTCCAGCTGCTGGCCCTCGCCGACGTCGAACTCGGTCGCCTCCCAGGAGTTGTAGAGCACCGGCCGCGGGGTGTCGGCGTCCGGGATGACATGGGCGAGCTGCCAGGAGTGCCAGGCGCGGCTGGCGGCACCGAAACCGCCGTCGGTCCACAGCCCCGCGAAGACCGGAGTGGTGAAGGACTCCCCCGGCGCCAGTGTCAGCTGACCGGAGTCGTCGTGGCCCATACCGCCGACCGTCTGGACGGCCCCGTCGGAGAACTGCTGGACGGCGATCCGCCAGGACCCGGACCAGGCGAGCGCACAGCCGTAGACCTCACCGCTCTCCTCGGTGGCGTCCCCGCCGTCCAGCGCGGCAAAGGGCAGATGGTGGTGGCTGGTGTGGCCGCGGCGGCTGCCGATCACCTTCTCCCCGGGGGTGAGATCGGTCCGGGCGATCCGGCTCTCGGCCGCCCAGCGCCCGTACAGATGGGTCAGCCGCCAGCGGTCGCGGGCCGGCAGCGACCAGGCGGCGGAGTCGGCGCGCAGCAGCTCCAGCGACGGGTGGTCGGCGGTGCCGGTGTGGCTGAGGGTGGCCCAGCGCTCGAGGACATCGCCGTCGTCGCGCATCCGGTAGTGGAGGGTGATCCCGAGGTGGTGCAGCGGATCGTGGAAGCGCAGCGCGAGACCGTCGTCGCCGACGGCAGCGCGTTCGAAGCGCCACTCGGTGCCGCGGAGATCAGGGGTGCGCACCGACAGGGCGGGGCGGACGAAGCGGGGTCCGCCCTCGACCGGATACTCCTCGCGTCCGTCCAGCCGGGATTCGAAGGGCCGCTCCGGTGGGTCGGGCTCGGCGGCCAGGGCTTCGGCGTCCTCGACCGCGATCCGCGGTCCCCAGTGCAGATGGAGCAGTTCATCGCGGTCGGTGAGGTGCAGGGCATAGCTGCTGCGCCGCCCGGACAGCACCCAGATCCGACCGTTTCCGCCGATATCAATCATCACACTTCCCCAATTCTCAACAGGTGCCCACAGCATCGGGGAGGTGGTCCGGTACGGCAATGCCCCCGCACGCTTCCGCGGGTCTGATTGCCCTGTGAACACATGTCGTATGGTCGGCAGAGCCCATTTCCGCCGACCAGAGACCCAGGCGGCCGAACTCCAGGAGCGCCCGTGACGCAGCAGCCCCCGAAGGTCCCCCAGGCCGCACTGGTGGGGGTACGCAACTTCCGTGATCTGGGCGGTCTGCCGACCGCCGATGGCCGGCGGGTGCGCGAGGGCGTGCTGTTCCGCAGTGGCCATCTCGCCCATGCCACGGAGGAGGACACCGTCTTCCTCGACGCGCTGAAGCTGCACACGGTCTTCGACTTCCGCAACGCGGCCGACATCAAGCTGGAGGGGCCCGACGTCACGCTGAACGGCGTGCGCAATGTGAATCTCCCGCTGTCCGACCCGGCCGACGGCGCCGGGTTCTGGACGATGGTGCGCGAGGGCGACCTCAACACCCTGCGGAAGCTGCTGGACGAGGGGCGCGCCGCGCAGCGGATGATCAACTCCTACCGGACCCTCCTCACCACCCGGCTCGGTGAGCACAGCCGGATGCTCGGCGCCATCGCGGAGGACAGTTCACCGGTGCTGATGCACTGTTCCGCGGGCAAGGACCGGGCAGGTCTTTCGATCGCGGTGACCCTGCTCGCGCTCGGTGTGGAACGGGATGTGATCGAGGCCGACTACCTGGAGTCGGCCGCCGCCCATCGCCGTTACAAGATCTGGCGCAAGGGCGGGGGCGAGGACACCATGTCGCCCGAGGTGCTGACGCTGCTGCTGCCGCTGTTCGACGCCCGTATCGAGTACCTCGCGGCCGCCTTCACCACGATCGAGGAGACCTGGGGCGACTCCGAGCGCTATCTCACCGAGGGGCTCGGGTTCACCGCCCCGCAGCGCGAGCGGCTGCGGGAGCGACTGCTCACCGACTGACACACCGGGTGGGCCGGTGCTCCCCCGGCCCCCTGCTCAGTCGCGCGGCCGGGGTCGCGGCCGGGGTCGCGGCCGCGGCCCGAAGCGGCTCTCCGCACCCGCCTCGGGCTCGGTCACCCAGCCCGCCGCCAGCACCAGCCCGGTGGCGCGGTGCACGGCCAGGAAGCCGAACGGCCGGTCGTAGCCGACGCTGATCATCTTCGCTTTCTGCTGCGGTATCCCGCCCACCTCCATCGAGAACGCGGTCACGGCGGCGGCGAAGAAGCCCTCCCGGCTGAACGACGCCGTCATGGACTGGCCCCCGGAGGAGACCGCGAGCGGCACGGGGCTGATCCCGGGGAAGTGCCCCTGGGTGGCGTCCCGCGCCGACCGCAGCCCGAACAGCTCCTCGTGATCCAGCAGATCGTGGTCGGCCCGCACGGTGAACTGCGGGGTGTTGAGCACCAGTTGGGGTGTCGGGTCGAAACCGGTGACCTCCTGGACGCTGACGCCGGGGCCCGCGGCACCGAGCGGCAGCTGTGAACCGGGGAGCCCGGGCTGTGCGAGGGCGGTGATCCCCGCCGCCAGCACCTCGGCGCCGCCGACGTCCTCGCCGCCGAGCACCAGATGCACATCCAGGCCGTTGTCACCCGCGACCCCGGAGAAGGTCAGCGGTCCGGCCGGGGTGTCCGGAACGACCTTGAGGGTGCCGTCGAGATCCGTGGTACGGCGGGTGAGTCCGGCGAGCGACCGCTCGGCCCAGGGCCCGCCGGAGGGGCACATCCAGCCCACCCGGAACGGCTGTACCCAGGTGGTCTTCAGCAGCAGCGCACCGGCGAGGACCAGCACGGTGTCCGGGCCCACCGGCACCGGCATCCGCGCGATCTCGCCCCGGGTCTGCCGGGACGCCCAGCCGTCCAGCTCCTTCCGGTCCCGGTCGGTGTCGCCGGTCAGCGCGCCGCGCGCGCCCGGCGGCAGCTCCGCCTCCCACTCGGGCCTGAGGGGCAGCTCCTGACGGGTCCACAGCCCGGTGGCCGCGTCCACACCGTCCATCGAGGCCAGCGCCCCGACGAGGGCACGGCCCAGCGACGTCGCGCCGTCCGCGCCCACCCCCAGCGCGCCCTCCAGCTCGGCGCGGGCCGGACCGGCGGACCCGCCCGCGAGAAGCGCCAGCAGCGCCCACACCCCGGTGCCGGTGAAGACGGTGCCCTCGTCCGCCACGGCGACCCGCGCCCAGCGCGCGGTCAGTGTGTTGACGGCCCGTATCGCGTGCGGGTCCAGCATTCCCCGTTCCCCCGTCGGTTCAGCGGTGGGCCACCGCCTGCTTGACGAGAGTCCGTCCGAACTCCCACATCAGACCGCCGCCCCCGTGTGCGTCGTCCATGACAGCCGTGAACGCCCCGACGAAACGGTCCACTTCCCGCTCGCCGATGATCAGCGGCGGGATCAGCTTAATCACCTCCAGATGGTCGCCGGAGACCTGGGTGAGGATGCGATGGCGCTGGAGCAGCGGGACGACGACCATCTGCGCGAACAGCCCCTTGCGCGCGGCCTGGAGCATCGCCCAGCGGCCGCGCAGCGCGAGCGAGTCGGGCCTGCCGAACTCGATGCCGATCATGAGGCCCCGGCCGCGTACGTCATGCAGCAGCTCATAGCGGTCCACCAGGGCGGTGAGCCGTTCGCGGAGCAGCTCGCCGGTCCGCCGGGCGTTGGCCACGACCTGCTCGTCCTCCATCACCGACAGGACGGCGAGCCCGGCCGCCATCGCCTGGGCGTTGGACCCGAAGCTGGCCGAGTGGACCAGCACCCGGTCCATCGAGGAGTAGACCCTCTTGAAGATCCACTCCTTGCCGAGGGTGGCCCCGACCGGTACATAGCCGCCCGAGAGAGCCTTGGCCACACACACCAGATCCGGTTCGACGCCCTCTTCGTGCTGGTAGGCGAAGAAGTCCCCGGTGCGGCCGAGACCGGTCTGCACCTCGTCCACGATCAGCAGCGCCTTATGGCGGCGCAGCAGCTCCTGGGCGGCGCGCAGAAAGCCCGGCGGTGCCTCATGCACCCCCTTGCCCTGGATCGGCTCGACGACGAACCCGGCCACGTCCCCGCGCGCCAGCTCCCGCTCCAGCGCGGCCAGATCGCCCATCTCGATCGCGGTGTCCGGCAGCAGCGGGGCGAAGCCCTGGCGGAAGCCGTCCTCGCCGTTGACCGACAGCGCTCCGGTGGTCAGCCCGTGGAAGGCGTGCGAGCAGTACAGGACGCGCGGCCGCCGGGTGGCGAAGCGGGCGAACTTCAGCGCCGTCTCCACCGCCTCGGTACCGCTGTTGCCGAAGAACACCCGGTCCAGGTGGGGGGCGTGGGACAGCAGCTTCTCGGCGAGCAGCCCGGGCAGCGGCTGGCAGTCGAAACGGGTCAGATCGGCGAGCGAGGCGTCCAGCACATCGTGCAGCGCCTTGCGGACGACCGGGTGGTGGCGGCCCAGGCCCATCACTCCGAACCCGGCGAGCATGTCCAGGTAGTCCTGGCCCTCGTCGTCCCAGAAGTACGCGCCCTCGGCCCGCTCGTAGACCTTGTCGAAGCCGATGGTGCGCAGCATCCGCGGCAGTTGGTGGTTGAGATGGCGGGTGTGCAGTTCGTAGCGCTCACCGGAGCGCTCCGCCAGGAGCTGCCCGAGGTCGAAACCCTTGTCCTGCTCGGCTGCTGTCATGCCCGGCTCTCCTCGGCGGCGGTGCTGCGGATGGCGCGGCGGGCGCCGCGCATGGCGTCGGTACGGGCCAGGGCCGCGCCGATCCGGCCCGCGATCTCGGCGGGGGTCAGCCCGATCCCGGCGAGCACCTCGGAGCGCTTGGCGTGCGGCAGGAACGCCTCGGGGATGCCGAACGTCCGCACCGGCAGGTCGACATCGGCGTCCCGCAGCGCCTGGGCCACCGCCGCGCCCACCCCGCCGGTGCGCACATTGTCCTCGATGACCGCCACCACCGCGTGGCGCGCCGCGAGCCCGGGGAGTTCCGGGTCCACGGGCTTGACCCAGCGCGGATCCACGACCGTGCAGTGGATTCCGCGCTCGGCCAGCAGCTCGGCGGCGCGCAGCCCGGTGGCGGCCATGGCCCCGGCCACCACGCACAGCACCTCACCGCCGTCCGGGGCGTCCCGGCGCAGCACATCCATCCCGCCGACCCGGCCGAGCGCCGGAATCGCCGGGCCCACCGACTCCTTGGGGAAGCGGACGACGGTCGGGGCGTCGTCCACCGCGACCGCCTCGCGCAGCTGGGCGCGGAGCTGATCGGCGTCGCGCGGGGCGGCGATCCGCAGCCCCGGCACCACCTGGAGCACGGACAGGTCCCACATCCCGTTGTGGCTGGGCCCGTCGGTACCGGTGACACCGGCCCGGTCCAGGACGAAGGTGACCCCGCACCGGTGCAGGGCGACATCCATCAGCACCTGGTCGAAGGCGCGGTTGAGGAAGGTGGCGTAGACGGCGACGACCGGGTGGAGGCCGCCGGTGGCGAGCCCGGCCGCGGAGACCGCGGCGTGCTGCTCGGCGATGCCCACGTCCCACACCCGCTCCGGATACGCCTCGGCGAAGCCGCCGAGGCCGACCGGATCCAGCATGGCGGCGGTGAGGGCGACCACATCGGGCCGCTCGGCCCCGATCCGCACCATCTCCTCGCCGAACACCGAGGTCCATGAGCGCCCGCCGGAGGGGATGAGGGGCGCGCAGGTGAGCGGGTCCATGGCGGCCACGGTGTGGAAGCGGTCGGCCTCGTCCTCCAGGGCGGGCCGGTAGCCCCGGCCCTTCTCGGTGAGGCAGTGGACCAGGACCGGGCCGTGGAACCGCTTGGCGCGGCGCAGCGCGGACTCCACGGCCTCGGTGTCATGGCCGTCGACGGGTCCGAGGTACTTCAGCCCCAGATCCTCGAACATGCCCTGCGGCGCGACGGCTTCCTTGAACCCCTTCTTGGCACCGTGCAGCGATCCGTACAGCGGCTCGCCCACCACGGGGGTGCGGCGCAGTACGTCCTTGCCCCAGGCCAGGACGCGTTCATAGCCGTCGGTGGTGCGGAGGGTCGCCAGATGGTCGGCGAGGCCGCCGATGGTGGGCGCGTAGGAGCGCTCGTTGTCATTGACCACGATGATCAGTGGCCGGTCCCGGGCGGCGGCGATGTTGTTCAGGGCTTCCCAGGCCATACCGCCCGTCAGCGCCCCGTCCCCGATGACGGCGACCACATGCCGGTCGGCCCGGCCGGACACCTCGTTGGCCTTGGCCAGGCCGTCGGCCCAGCCGAGCACGGTGGAGGCATGGCTGTTCTCGATGACGTCGTGCTCGGACTCGGCGCGCGACGGATAGCCGGAGAGTCCGCCCTGGTGGCGCAGTTTGGAGAAGTCCTGGCGGCCGGTGAGCAGTTTATGGACGTACGCCTGGTGGCCGGTGTCCCACAGGATGCGGTCCACCGGTGAGTCGAAGACGCGGTGCAGTGCTATGGACAGCTCGACCACGCCCAGGTTGGGGCCGAGATGGCCCCCGGTCCTGGCCACGGCGGTGATCAGGAACTCCCTGATCTCCTCGGCGAGCGCGGCGAGTTCCTCCCCGGTCAGCGCGGCGAGGTCGCGCGGCCCCCGGATGTTCTCCAACAACGGCATGCTCGGATCCCCTCCTGGTGTGTCGGCTCACGGTGACGTCCGGGGTACCCGGGGGCGGCACCGCCCACCCCCACCGGCCCGGCCAGGAGGCGGCGTGAGCGGCGGCGCGGGGCGCGCGACCCGCCCGGCGGGGCGGGCGGGTCGCATGGGACGGGCTCCCCCGCTCTCATGGTGTCACCGGCCTCCCGTGGCGGTCTCCCGCGCGGCGCGCAGCGACTCCTTCAGGGAGCTCATGGTGGCCAGCACGGCGGTGGGCTCATAGCCGCAGTGGGCCATGCAGTTGTCGCAGCGCGGGTCCTTGCCCCGGCCGTAGCTGTCCCAGTCGGTCTCCTCCACCAGCTGGCGGTAGGTGGGCACATAGCCGTCGCTCATCAGGTAGCAGGGGCGCTGCCAGCCGAAGAGCGAGTAGTTGGGGATGCCCCACGCGGTGCACGGGAAGTCCGTCTTGCCCTCGAGGAAGTCCAGGAACAGCGGGCTGTGGTTGAGCCGCCAGCGACGGCGGTTGCCGCCCGCGAACGCCTTCTTGAACAGCTCGCGGGTCTGCTCCACACCGAGGAAGTGCTCCTGGTCGGGCGCCTTCTCATAGGCGTAGGCGGGCGAGATCATCATCTCGTCCACCTTGAGGTCGTCGTTGAGGTAGTTGAGCACGTCGATGATGGTCTGCGGGGTGTCGGTGTTGAAGAAGGTGGAGTTGGTGGTGACCCGGAAGCCGCGCTGCTTGGCCTCCTTGATGGCCGCCACCGCCTCGTCGAACACCCCCTCCTTCGCCACGGATTCGTCGTGCCGCTCGCGCAGCCCGTCGATATGCACCGCGAAGGCGAAGTACGGGGAGGGGGTGAACAGCTCCATCTTCTTGCGCAGCAGCATCGCGTTGGTGCACAGGAAGACATACTTCCGCCGCGCCACCAGCTGCCGGGCGATCTCGTCGATCTGGGGGTGCATCAGCGGTTCACCGCCCGCGATGGAGACCATCGGCGCCCCGGACTCCAGCACCGCGCCCACCGCCTGCGCGACCGGCATGCGCTGCTTGAGCACCCCGGCCGGGTGCTGGATCTTTCCGCAGCCCTCGCACTTGAGGTTGCAGGCGAAGAGCGGCTCGAGCTCCACGATCAGCGGGAATTTCTCCCGGCGCTTGATCACCTTCTGGTCAAAGAGATACGTCGCGACCCGGATGGTCTGTCGGAGAGGCATGGCCATCTAGCTCACCTCCTGGGAGCAGCGATTTACGGTGCCAGTCAAGGAACGCGGGAAGAACCGTCCGTAGTACCCGGAAAGCCGATATTCCACCGCGCAGTGTGCCGATCCGGACGAGTTCATGTTCCGGGGCGTCCACGACCACCCGTACGGCCGCAACGGGACGGGCGCCCCGGCGCACGGCGCCGCGCAGGGTGGCGGCGGACTCCATGTCCACCGCGATGGCTCCGGTGGTGTGCAGCGCGGCCCGCTCCGCGCCCCGCACCACATGGTTCGAACCGGCCAGCGGACCGATGTGCACGGTCCGCCGCGGACCGCGCCGGGGCCCGCACGGTACGAGCTCCGCCAGGGCGTCGGCGAGGAAGGCGGTACCGGCGCACACGGTGTGCCCGGCCGGGTCACGGGTCTCGTCGGCCACCACCAGGTCCCCCGGGTGCATCCCGGGGACGAGTCCGGCGCAGAAGCCGGTGGCGATGACGGCGGTGGGGACCGCCGGGGCGGCGGCGGTGCCGGTCAGCGCCCGGTCCACCGCGCGCTCCGCGGCCTGCGGCCCCATACCGGTGCGCACCACGGTCACCGGCCCGGCGGCGCCGTCCGTGCCGCCCGCCCGCAGGGCGAACCGCTCGATGCCGAGCGCGCAGGCGATCAGCAGCGGCGGGCGCCCGGCCTCCGGGGCCGGTCCGGCGGGCATCAGGATCTCCGCGGCCGCGCCCCGGTGGCCTCGTCATGGACGAATCGCCCGAGTGCCGTGAGGGGGAAGACCTGCCGGTACAGGTGGTAGTTGATGGAGAAGTCCCAGGGGAAGCCGGTGCCGGTGAAATGCGGCTCGTCCCAGGAGCCGTCCTCGTCCTGGGTGGCGGCCAGCCAGTCGACCCCGCGCTCGACCGCCTTGCTCTCCCGCTCCCCCGCCGCCAGCAGCGCCAGCAGCGCCCACGCCGTCTGGGAGGCGGTGGAGGCGCCGCGGCCGATCCACTCGGGGTCGGGGTAGGAGCGCTGGTCCTCGCCCCAGCCGCCGTCCTCGTTCTGGACGCTCTCCAGCCAGCGCACCGCGCGGCGGACGGCCGGGTGGGAGGCGGGCACCCCGGCGGTGATCAGCGCCGGGACGACGGAGCCGGTGCCGTAGACGTAGTTGGTGCCCCAGCGGCCGAACCAGGCCCCGCTCGGCTCCTGTTCGGCCAGCAGCCAGGCGATCCCGCGCCGGGTACGGGCGTCGTAGGACCGGCCCTCATGGGCGAGCATCTCCACCACATGCGCGGTGACATCGGCCGAGGGCGGGTCGATGACCTCCCCGAAGTCGCAGAACGGCAGCCGGTTGGGCAGCGGGCTGGTGTTGTCGGCGTCGAAGGCGCCCCAGGCACCGTTCTTCGACTGCATCCCCAGGGTCCAGCGCATACCGCGCCGCACCGCCGTCTCGATCCGCTCGGGCTCGGGGTGGTCGATCCGCCGCAGCGCCAGGATGACCTCGGCGGTGTCGTCGATATCGGGGTAGTTGTCGTTGTGGAATTCGAACGCCCAGCCGCCGGAGGGCAGCTCGGGGCGGCGCACCGACCAGTCGCCGGGCCGGTCGATCTGCTCGGCGAGCATCCAGTCGGCGGCCTTGACCAGTGCGGGGTGGTCGGGCTCGAGTCCGGCGTCGGCGAGTGCGATCGCGGCCAGACAGGTGTCCCAGACCGGGGACTGACAGGCTTCGATCATGCGGCTGCCGTCCTCGCGCCACACCGCGAAGCGGTCCAGCGAGTCCAGCCCGGCGCGGATCACCGGATGGTCGAGGTCGTAGCCGAGGAGGTGGAGGGCGATCAGGGAGTAGACCGCGGGCGGCTGGATGCCGCCCCAGCAGCCGTCGTTCTCCTGGCGCTCGACGATCCAGCGGGCGCAGGAGCGCAGCGCGGCCCGGCGCAGCGGTCCGACGGCGACCTTGCGGTAGCCGTGCAGGGCCCGGTCCAGCCGCTGGAAGGCGCCGTCCCACGAGGCCAGCGGGGCCGGCCGGCGCGGCGGTCTCGGCCGCCGCGGATCGGTGTGCAGCTCGTCGAGGAGGAACGGCGCGGGACGGACCGGCCGGTGGGCGGAGACGATGGTGAGGGGGACGATGGTCTGCCGGGCCCAGCAGCCGAAGTCGTAGATGTTGAGCGGGAGCCACTTCGGGAAGTAGATGATCTCGGGTGGCAGCTCGGGCAGGTCCTCCCAGCGCCACCAGCCGAAGAGGGCCAGCCAGATGCGGGTGAAGACGCGGCTGCGGGCGATGCCGCCCTCGGCGCGCACCCAGGCGGAGGCCGCGGCCATATGGGGGGCGTCGGGCTCGTCCCCGGCCAGCCGGAGGCCGACATACGCCTCGACGGTGGCGGAGAGCTCGGGCGGGCCGCCGTGGAAGGTGGCCCAGGTGCCGTCCGCGCTCTGCTGGGCGCGGAGGTGGCGGGCCGCGGCGTCGAGGAGGCGGGAGTCCTGGATCCCCAGGAACTGCCGGAGCATCAGATCCTCGGCGTCCATGGTGACGTTGGTCTCCAGGTCGCCCTTCCACCAGCCCTGCGCGTCCTGGCGGGACAGCAGGTGGTCGACCGCGCGGGCGGTCGCCTTCCGCGCGGCGCCTAACGTCTCGGACTCGGGTGACTCGGAGGGTTGGACGGTTGTCGCTGTCATGGCTTCCCCTCTCCAGTGTGCGAGCTGGCGTCGTTGGGGCCTTGAGTCGGCCGGCACCCGGCGGGGTGCCGGCCGGCGACTGCGAGCTAGCCGCGGCGCGAAGCGATCATCGCTGTCGGACCACGACGAAGTCGGCGAGCGCCACGAACTGGGCGCGGACGGCGGCGGGCATGTCCACCGCGTCGAGCGCCTCCATGGCCTTCGTGTGCTGGCGGCGGGCCTCCTGCGAGGTCCAGTCCCGCCCGCCGGCCTGCTCGATCAGCGCGGCGCGGGTGGCGAACTCCTCCTCGGAGAAGTCGGCGAACTCCGCGTCCGGCTTATGGGCGTCGGTCGCCAGGATCTGGGCCAGGTGCTCGGAGTCCGGTCCGCCCGCGGCCAGGGCGGCGACCACCGGCAGGGACTTCTTGCGCTGCCGCAGATCGCTCCAGGTGCGCTTGCCGGTGGCCTCCGGGTCGCCCCAGATGCCGAGCAGATCGTCGACGGCCTGGAAGGCGAGCCCCAGGTGGTAGCCGTAGCGCTCCAGGGCGTCGGCGGTGCGGTCGTCGGCCCCGCCGAGGACGGCGCCGATGGAGGCGGCGCAGGCGAGCAGCGCACCGGTCTTGTTGCCCTCCATCTCCAGACACTCCTCGACCGTCACCCGCTCCCGGTGCTCATAGGAGATGTCCTGGGCCTGACCGTCGATCAGGTCCCGGGTGGCGGAGGTGAGCCGACGCGTGGCCCGACCGGCGTCCGCGGTGCCGAGCTCCAGCAGTATTTCGTTGGCCAGGGCGAACAGCGCGTCCCCGACCAGGATGGCCTGGGCCGGACCGTGCACCTTCCACACGGTGTCGCGGTGGCGGCGCTGCTCGTCGCCGTCCATCAGATCGTCGTGGAGCAGGGAGAAGTTGTGGACCAGTTCGACCGCGACCGCGCCGGGCACCCCGGTCTCCGGGGCGGCGCCCGCCGCCTCGGCGGACAGCAGGGCCAGCGCGGGGCGGACGGCCTTGCCGCCGTCGCCCGCGGCGGGGCGGCCCTCGGCGTCGATCCAGCCGAAGTGGTAGGCGGCGACGGTGTCCATGGGCGGGGCGAGCCGGCCCACGGCAGCGCGCAGCACCGGCGTGGCAAGCGTGCGGCCGCGCTCCAGCAGCGCGTTCACGCTCGCGGTGTCGACAGCTGGGGTCGCCGGGGTCACGGTCTCTCCTCTGTTTTCTGTGGTGGTGCTCATGCCGCCTCCTCGGGCGTCTCCCCGCCGGGGGCGGGAAGGTGATTCACATGCGGGCGGCCGATGTCGGAGAGGGCCGCGCGGGCGGCGGACAACCCGCTGCGCACGGCGCCCTCCATGGTCGCGGGCCAGCCGGTGGCGGTCCACGCACCGGCCAGATGGAGACCGGGTGCGTTGGTGGCGGCGGTGGGCCGCAGTTGGCCGACGCCGGGGACGGGGGCGAAGGTGGCGGTGCGCTCGCGGGTGACGAAGAAGTCCCGCACCCGCGCACCCCGCGCGGCGGGCAGCAGCCGCTCCAGCTCGGGCAGATAGCGTGCGCGCAGCTCGGCCACCGGACGGTCGATCTCGTCGTGGGCGGCGGACTGCGACACCGCCAGGTACTGGCTCGGTCCGGCCCCGGGGGCCCGCCGCAGCCCGGAGGCGTCCGTACGGTCGAAGACCCACTGGACGGGGCTGCCGAGGGCGGCGAAGAACGGACGGCGCAGCACGGTGCGGTCGTAGACCACATGCAGATTGAGGATGGGCGCGGTGCCGATGCGCAACAGCCGGTCCGGGTCGTCGAGGGCGCCGTCGGGCAGCAGGGCGTGGGCGTCCTGCTGGGGTACGGCGAGCACCACGGTGTCGGCGTCGTCCAGCGGGCGGGCGGTGGCGGCCCCGTCGGCGAGGTGCGGGCGCCAGCGGCCCTCCGGTGCGCGGGAGACGGCCGTCACCCGGGTGCGCAGCTCGGTGCGGACGCCCGCGGTGTCGAGTGCGGCGCGGGCGTGGGTGTCGTGCAGTTCGCCGAGCGGGGCGCGGGCCCAGCCGATGTCGGCGGCGCCGGGCCGGGAGAGCAGTCCGGTCTTGAAGACCATCGCGGCCAGGCCGAGCGAGGCATGCTCCGCGGTGGCGTTGAGCGTGGCCACGCCGACCAGGTCCCACAGCGCCTCGACGGCGCGCGGCGACTGTCCGTGGCGGCGCAGCCAGCTCGCGAAGTCCTCACCGTCCAGGGCCGGGTCCTCGGGGTCCAGCCGTCCCAGGGCGAGCGCGGCACGGCCCACCCCGGCCCGCTCGGCGAGGCTGAGGTGCGGATAGCTCGCCAGGCTCGCGGCCAGGTGCAGCGGCACCGGCAGGGCGGTGCGGCGCAACCGCCCCAGCCGACGCCCCGGGCGGGCCTCGGCGTCCAGCACGGGAACGTCCAACCGGCCCTGGACCGGGGCGAGTCGGGCCGCGCCCAGCCGGTCCAGGAACCACCGGTAGGCGGTGCAGCAGCGCAAGTAGACATGCTGGCCGTTGTCGACGGTCAGCTCGCCCGCGGAGGAGGAGCGGCGGAAGGAGAAGGCGAGACCGCCGAGGCGGGGCCGCCCTTCGAGGAGCGTCACCCTCATCCCGGCGTCGGCCAGCGCGAGCGCCGCCGTCGTCCCGGCGAGGCCGCCACCGATCACCAGGGCGGTACGGCCGCGCCCGGCGCCCTCCGCCCGTGGCGCACCCCGGGGGCCGGGGCGGATGAGGGGGGCCGTCATGAGCCCGTCCCCCCGAGCCGGCGGCGCGCGACCGCGCGGGCGTCGAGTCCGGCCAGCCCGCGCACGGCGACGTATGCCTTCTCGTGGGCGGGCAGCGAAACGCGGCCGCGCAGGACGGCCGCGGGGTCCCGGGCGATACGGTCCAGAAGTCTGCGGTAGATGCCCGCCATGGCGGCCACGCACGCCCCACTGCGGCGGTCCAGCAGCGGCAGCAGCCGGAAGCCCTCGTCGAACAGCGCCCGGGCCCGCCGCACCTCGAAGTGGACCAGGCCGGTGAAGTCCGCGTCGGGCGGGGCGGTGGAGCGGCGGAACGCGGTGGAGCAGCCGAACTTGGCCAGGTCCTCGGCGGGCAGATAGGTCCGCCCGGCGGCGGCGTCCTCGCGGACGTCCCGCAGGATATTGGTCAGCTGGAGGGCGAGGCCGAGGGTGTCGGCGTACTCCGGGGCGCGCCCGAGCTCGTCCTCGCTGTGCCCGGCGGCGGGCACGGTCCCGAAGACCCCCAGGGAGAGCCGCCCGATGGCGCCCGCCACACAGCGGCAGTAGACGGTGAGGTCGTCCCAGGTCTCGTAGCTCCGCCCGGCTACGTCCATCAGCACACCGTCGATCAGCTCCTCGAGCCCGCCGAGCGGGATCGGGAAGCGGTGGGCGGCGTGGGCGAGCGCGACGGCGACCGGATCGGTGTCGTCCTCGCCGATCCCGCCGTTACGGATCCGGCCGAGCAGGGTGCGGGTGCTCGCGAGCCGGGCCCGTTTGGCGTCGGCGTCGAGGGTGCCGTCCCCGATGTCGTCGATCCGGCGGGAGAAGGCGTAGAGCGCGGACATGGCATGGCGCTTCTCCGTGGGCAGCAGCCTGATGCCATAGGCGAAGTTACGGGCCTGGTGCCCGGTCACGGCCTCGCAGTAACGGTACGCCGCGAGCACTGGCGCGGACGCGTGCGGAGATCCGTTCACGGTCCGGCTCACCCCTCTCTTCGCAGTGTCGCCCCCACCTCGCGCAGCAGGCTGAGCTTGGTGGGCCTGGGCGGTCCAGGGAGTACGTCATGTCCCGTGGCCGCGACCGCCCGCAAGGCGGCTCTCCCCCCGGCCACGAATCCGGCCAGCAACACCTTCAGTCTGCCGTGGACGCTACCCACCAGCGGGGTGCCTTCATTCAGCAGGCTCCAGGCGCGTTCGGCCTCGTACGCGACCAGGGCGCGCACCGGTGCGCCGGCGCGGGGAGCGGTGAGGTCGGCCTCGGTCACCCCGAAGCGTTTCATGTCCTCGGCGGGGAGGTAGACGCGGTCCCTGCGGAGGTCTTCCGCCACGTCCTGGAGGTGCTCGACGATCTGGAGCGCGGTGCAGATCGCGTCGGAGCGGCGGATCCGCTCGGGGCTCGCGGTGCCGGTGATACCGAGGACGAGCCGCCCCACCGGATTGGCGGACAGCTCGCAGTAGTCCAGGAGCCCCTGGTAGGTGGCGTACCGCCGGACCCGCTGGTCCTGGCGGTTGGCCTCGATCAGGCCGAGGAAGGGCCCGGGGGTGAGGCCGTGGCGGCGGACGGTGGGGCGCAGGGCGCGCAGCAGCGGATGGCGCGGGGTGGCGGCGGGGTCGAAGACCCGGTGCAGGTCCGCCTCGAAGGCGCCGAGCAGGGCGAGCGGATCGTCCGCGCCGCCGGGGTCGAGGCCGAGCAGCCGGGCGTCGGCGCCGCCGGGGGGAAGGTCGCCGTCACCGATGTCGTCGACCAGCCGGGCATAGCCGTAGATGGCCATGAGGTCGGTGCGCCAGGCGCGCGGCAGGAAGAAGGGGGCGACGGGAAAGTTCTCGTGCGCGGCCTTGGCGAGCACGGCGCGGGCGGCCTGCTGTCCGTCGCCCGGACTGCTCGACGTGGTAAAGGAACGGCTGCGCTCGTCCTCGACGGTCACCGTGGACAGCCAGGCGTACGGGCGAGGACCAGGACGCCATGCGGATCCCGGCGACCGGAGCCCGTGGAAGCGCTGGAGAGGGGCCGTGTAGCCAATGCCGTCACATCCCCCGTTCTACACCGGTTACCAGGGTCGGCACGATCCGGACACGCCGCGCCACCATGTCAAGGGCGTCCGGCCCGGAGCCCCCGAACAGGCGACAACGGCCCGGTTCCGACATGATCCGGTTGGGCATTGCTACAGCTTACGCCTCTCGGTGTACAGATGTACGGAAGTACACCCCCATGTGCCCGCTTCGCACCCCGTGCGAGGGCGGCGCCCGGCCCGCCGCCGGGCCGGGCGCGCGGGTACTGGGCGTACTCGGACGACCCCGACGACGCGGCGAGGCGCGGTGCCAGGCGTCGCGGGCCCGCGACGATCGGCAGGACAGGGCCTAGGCCACTTCCTCGTAGAACTCGTCGATGTCGAGCACCGTGCAGAGGCTGCGCAGCTCGAACTCGAAGAAGGAGTGCCCCTCGGCCAGCGCGAAGGACATATGACCGAGCGCCTCCATGGAGATCACTCCGTACAGCCGCACCCAGCAGCGGAGCATGACCGCGATGGCGCCGGGCGGCATATCGACGTCCTGGTCCTCGCTGAGGGTGGTCAGCTGGCGGGCGAGCCCGGCGTCGAGCTCCTCGCCCTCGGGGGCGGGGAAGCCGCGCAGCCGCCACAGATCGGAGACCAGATCGGAGAAGACGGAGCCGAGGACCAGGCCCATATGGCGCTCGGGCTTGGTCTCCTCACGGCCGAGGCCGGGGGCCCATGGCCCCAGGATGAGGCCGAACTCATGGGGGTGCTTGATCGCCCAGATCCGCAGCGCGCGGGCGCCGCTGATCAGTCTGCGGCCCGGTTCCTCCTCCGGGAGCTTGCCGAGGACGCCGCGCATGAAGCGGGCCATCTCCTCGAAAATGTCCACCCGCAGTTGGAGGATGAGCGCATCACGGCTACTGAAGTAGCGGTAGACGGCTGGCGCGGTCATACCCATCTCACGCGCGATGGCCCGGATGGTGACGTTCTCCGGGCCCTCCTGCACAAGGAGCGTGCGGGCCACGTCCTTGATCTCGCGGATGGTCGCGATACGCAGCCGCTCGCGCCGTGAATACGGTGCGACGTGCGCTTCCCCTGGCGACACGCGTCCCCCTCCCCTGATGCCCCGCCGCTCGGCTACCCGGCGTACAGCCACACGATACAGCGCCTCTGTTTAGTGAACAGCAGCAGCGGCGGTGCCTCTGGTTCACGCAAGGGGGCGACGGCGTCCCGGCGGCCGCTCCGGACCGGCCGGGCGGGGATCCGGGCGGCCGGCCGGACCCCTCCGCAGCACCTCCCGGCACCCCAACATCCATCCGGCGTCAATCAGTTCGAGAGAGTAAATCCACATCCTGGACATGCGTTCAGGGGCTCCCTCCCCCGGTTCACCAGCGGAAGACTGGCTACCCGCCAGTCAACGTGTGTGACCGGCCATGAAACAGTTGACAGGCGCCATTGGCGCCGCTCTATAGTGAACACTCGTAGCTGAGGTGAATTTGATTCTTGCTCACCTCGCGACACCTGGCGAACAGACGGAACCGAGGATTCCCATTTCGGTCCGCCGCGTTGCGCCAGGAGCAAAATGAAGACACGGGGGGATACGTGCACGCACGATCATTGAGCGATCTGGTCGACGGCTGCCTTGATGGGGATCAGGACTGCTGGAATCAGATCGTCGAGCGGTATGCGCCGCTCATCTGGGCCATTGCCCGTTCTCATCGACTCAGTCCGGCGGATTGCTCGGATGTCAGCCAGGCGACCTGGATGCGCGTGGTACAGCATCTGGACAAGCTGCGCTCGCCCGAGCGGCTGGCACAGTGGATCTCCACCTCGGCGCGCCGGGAGAGCCTCAAGCATCTGGAGAAATCGGGGCGAAACATTCCGGTTGGCGGCGCCGAGGCGTTCGACCGGCCCGAGACCTCCGCACCGCAGCCGGAGGACGCCGCCCTCGCACGGGAGCGTGATGACGAGGTGTTAGCGGCCTTCTGCTCGCTCTCGCCGAAATGCCAGGCGCTGTTGGGCCTGCTGGTGACGGATCCGCCGATGTCCTACGACGAGATCAGCGAGACACTCGCCATGCCGCGCGGTTCCATCGGGCCGATCAGGTCACGCTGTCTGGCGCATTTGAAGAAGATTCTCCAGGAACAAGGGCGGGTGGAGAAAAGCGACACCGCCCTTGTCTCCCACATTCGCGCCGCCGGGCTGCGGGCCTACGCGGTGAGCCGCCGGACTACGCCTGAGAAGCATGGGCCGAACGGCTCTCGCGGACCTCGTCCTTCAGCTCCTCCGACCCGTCTTCCGCATTCTCGTCCCCATCACGACGAGCCGCGTTTTCTCTGAAGAGCGCCTGCGCATTCTCGATCACTTCGCGCGGCACCGGACCGAGAGCATCGGACAGTCGTCCCAACAATTCCGCTTGCTCGTGATCCATCGCTACGGCTCCCAACTGCACGACGGTGGGCACGTCCCATACCACACGCGTCGGCTCTTATCTCAGCAGTTCAATCTACAACAACTCATACCGCTTCACCATTGTGTGTCAGTGTCTTTACGGGCTGGTCGAGTTGGTGTGGGCCAGGTGTGGCGTACCGCGGCGTCTCCTCATGGTGCTGCTTCTCCCCTCGGACGAGATGAGTGGGCATGCCGCGTGCATACGCAGAAGCCCTTCGCGCTTGTCCCTACAGATACGCGATGTGACACTCTGGATACATGCGTCAGCCGTTCGAGTGACGCCTGCCCTTGGTGTACGACAGAGCCCCACCGGAACGGACCGGTGGGGCTCTGTCGTACACCGAGAGCGGGGAGCAAGGCAGGGCCGGGCTACTTGCCCGTCTCCTTCTCGTACGCCTTGATGACCTCGTCGGTCGGGCCGTCCATCAGCAGCTCGCCCTTCTCCAGCCACAGCACCCGGTCACAGGTGTCCCGGATGGACTTGTTGTTGTGGCTGACGAGGAAGACCGTGCCCGCGTCCTTGCGCAGCTCGCGGATCCGGGCCTCGGAGCGCTTCTGGAACTTCCGGTCACCGGTGGCCAGCGCCTCGTCGATCATCAGCACATCGTGGTCCTTGGCGGCCGCGATGGAGAAGCGCAGCCGAGCCGCCATACCGGAGGAGTAGGTGCGCATCGGCAGGGTGATGAAGTCGCCCTTCTCGTTGATACCGGAGAAGTCGACGATGCCCTGGTAACGCTCGCGGACCTGCTCGCGCGACATCCCCATGGCCAGTCCGCCGAGGATCACGTTCCGCTCGCCGGTCAGATCGCTCATCAGCGCCGCGTTCACACCGAGCAGCGACGGCTGGCCGTCGGTGTAGACCTGGCCGCGCTCGGTGGGCAGCAGCCCCGCGACGGCCTTGAGCAGGGTGGACTTCCCCGAGCCGTTGGAGCCGATCAGACCGATCGACTCACCGCGGTAGGCGGTGAAGGTGACCCCGCGCACCGCGTGCACCTCGCGCATGCCCGGAGCGTTCTTCCGGCCGAGCATCCGGCTCAGGGCGGCGGTGGCGCTGCCCCGGCCGCGCGGGCCGCCGTTGACCCGGTAGACGATGTGCACATCGTCGGCGATGACGGTGGGGATACGCGCCCCGGTGGAGTCCGTCTGCGTGGGCTCGCTCGGCCTGCCGGCCTGAGCGGCCTTGTCGAGAATCTGCTCAGCCACGGCCGTACTGCTCCTCTGCCTTCCAGAAGTACACGAAGCCACCGACACCGACCAGCACGGCCCAGCCCAGCGCCAGCGCCCAGACGTGCGGGGGCAGGGCCTCGGGCAGACCGTCGATCAGCGAGACCCGCATCAGGTCCATATAGACCGCCGCCGGGTTCGCCAGCAGCACGTCCGAGACCCAGGAGTGCGCCCCGGCCTCCTTGAGCATGTGCTCCAGCGGGTACATCACACCGGACGCGTACATCCAGGTACGCAGGATGAAGGGCAGCAGCTGCGCCAGGTCCGGCGTCTTGGCACCCATCCGCGCCATGATCAGCGCCACACCGGTGTTGAAGAGGAACTGGAGCGCCAGCACCGGGACGATCAGCAGCCAGGACAGGTCCGGGAAGTGCCCGAAGCCCAGCAGCACCACCAGCAGCACGATCATCGAGAACAGCAGCTGCTGGAGCTGCTGGAGCGAGAAGGAGATGGGCAGCGAGGCCCGTGGGAAGTGCAGCGCCCGCACCAGCCCCAGGTTCCCGGAGATCGCCCGCACCCCGGCCATGGCGGAGTTCTGGGTGAAGGTGAAGACGAACACACCCGTCACCAGGAACGGGATGTACTGCTCGTTCTTCAGCCCGCCCCTGCCGCCCAGCAGGAGGCCGAAGATGAAGAAGTACACCGCCGCGTTCAGCAGCGGGGTGGCCACCTGCCACAGCTGGCCCAGCTTGGCCTGGCTGTACTGGGCCGTGAGCTTGGCCTGCGAAAAGGCCAGAATGAAGTGACGCCGGCCCCACATCTGCCGGACGTATTCGCCCAGCCCCACCCGGGCACCGCTGACCGACAGCCCGTGCTTACGGGCCAGCTCGGCCGGGGACAGGCCGTCGTCGGGTGAGGTGGGACTCACGGCGACCGCACTGTCGTGCGTAATCTCGCTCACAGTTGACACTTTCGTCCTCAGGGTGCGCTGACCGGGGCGGCGCCCCGGGTCGCGCCCGATGCGTATCAGTTACGAGCTTGTCAGATGACCGGAGGGCGGCCCAGTCGGGTCAGGCGCCATACCGTACGCCACTTCATCGGCCGGCGGAGACCGCACGGTGTCTTCCAGCCTTCACGGAACCCTCCCCACCAGGCACGGAGCGCGGTCTTCGACGGCCGCCTGGCCAGTGTGAGCAGCAGCCAGACACCCAGATAGACCGGGACGAGCAGGGCAGGAAGGTTACGCCGGGCCAGCCAGACGCGGTTGCGGGCCACCATCCGGTGGTAGACCGCGTGCCTGCTCGGGGCGGTGGTCGGATGGTGCAGCACCATGTCCGACCGGTAGTCGATCATCCAGCCGGCGTCCAGTGCCCGCCAGGCGAGGTCGGTCTCCTCATGGGCGTAGAAGAAGTCGTCCGGCAACCCACCGACCTGCTGGAACACCGTGGTGCGGACCGCGTTGGCACCGCCCAGGAAGGTGGTGACCCGGGAGGACCGCATCGGGTCCGAGGCGCGCAGCCTGGGTACATGACGACGCTGGGTGACACCGGTGTCGGGGTCGGCGATCCGGAAGGAGATGATCCCGAGCTTCGGATCCGCCGTGAACGCCTGACGGCACAGTTCGGCCGTGTCGACACCGGGCAGCAGCCCGTCGTCGTCGAGGAAGAGCAGTACATCGACTTCTGATCCGCCCGGTCCGAACGCCTCTATACCGACATTGCGGCCCGCCGGGATGCCCACGTTCTCGGGCAGCTCGACGGTCCGTACGCCTTCGGGGAGCTCGGGCAGCGGTGAACCGTTGCCCACGACGACCACCTCGATCGGATCGCCGTCCTGCTTGGCGACCGAGTCGAGCAGCGCACGCAGCTCCTCGGGGCGGTTGCCCATGGTCAGGACAACCGCGCCGACCGTCATCGTGGCGCGGCTCACTTGAGCCTGCTCGACGCGAGGATGGACACCAGATGAAGAAGGGTTTGCACGATGGCGATACCCGCCAGTACGGCAACGCCCAGCCGGGTGAAGAACAGATCGCCGCGCACCTGGTCCGCGACCGCGGCCGCGAGGATGACCAGCGACGCCTCGACGCCGAGGACCAGCCGGTGGAACTTCAGCGCGGCGGCCGCCTTGCGGGCCAGCGCCATACCGGACGAGCGCGGCTCGGAGGCCGCCTCCTTGACCGGTGGCAGCCCGCCCTGGTGCCGGGCGACACCGACGAGATCGGTCTCGGCCTTGATCAGGATGGCGCCGAGCGCGCCCAGGGTGCCCAGGAAGGCCCACAGCCAGTCGATCCGCCCGGAACCCCACAGATCGGCGGCGCGCAGACCGAAGCCCACGAGCACCGCGGCGTCGCACAGATAGGCGCCGACGCGGTCCAGATAGACACCGCTCAGCGAGAACTGCTTCTTCCAGCGGGCTATCTCGCCGTCGACACAGTCCAGCAGCAGATAGAGCTGGACCATCAGCACGCCGAGAACGGCGCCCACGACCCCCGGCACCAGCAGGGCCGGGGCGGCGAGGACGCCGAAGACGGTCATCAGATAGGTCAGCTGGTTGGGCGTGACCCGCGTGTTCACCAGGTGCCGGTCGCAGCGCAGCGAGATCTCGCGCATATAGAGGCGCCCGGCCCAGTGCTCACCGCTCCGCCGGTCCTTCACACCCGCGGGGTGAACGACCGGGCGGAGTTCAGCCACTGATGGCTTGACTGACTGCTTTGGCATAGTCGGCGTATGCGTCCCTGATCGCGTCGGATGAGAGGTCGAGGTGCTCGAGGATGGTGTAGCGCCCGGGGCGGGTCTTCGGAGCGAACTCCACCACCTGCACGAACTCCTCGACGGTGAAACCGATTTCGTCCGGCAGCACCGGCAGCCCGTGCCGGTGCAGCACCTGGGCCATGAACGCCGACTCCTCGTGCGCGCCGCGCAGATACATCGCGAACGCGCCGCCCATACCGCACTGCTCGCCGTGGCTGGCCGCGCGCTTGGGGAAGAGGAGGTCGAAGGCGTGGTTGATCTCGTGGCAGGCGCCGGACGCCGGGCGGGAGTCCCCCGCGACCGACATGGAGATACCGGTGAGCACCAGACCCTCGGCCAGCACCTGGAGGAAGCCGTCGTCGCCGACGCCGCCCGGGTGCCGCAGCACGGCCTCGCCCGCCTGGCGCGCCATCGCGGCCGCGAGGCCGTCGATCTGCTCACCGGTCTCGCGGTTGGACAGCTCCCAGTCCGCGACCGCGGAGATGTTGGACAGGGCGTCGCCGATACCGGAGCGGACGAACCGTACGGGCGCCTCGCGAATCACATCGAGGTCGATGACCACGGCGATCGGGTTGGGCACCCCGTACGAACCGCGGCCCGCGTCGTTGTCCAGGGTCGCGACCGGTGAGCAGAGACCGTCGTGCGAGAGGTTGGTGGCGACGGCGACCAGCGGGAGGCCGATCCGCGCCGCGGCGAACTTCGCGCAGTCGATGATCTTGCCGCCGCCGAGCCCCACGACCGCGTCGTAGTGGCCGGACTTCATGGCGTCGGCCAGCTTGATCGCGTCATCCAGGGTGCCGCCGCCGACCTCGTACCAGCTGGCGCCGGGCAGGGCCGGGGCCAGCCGCTCGCGCAGCACGGCTCCGGAGCCGCCGCTGATCGCGACGGCCAGCTTGCCGGAGGACGAGATCCGCTGGTCCGCGAGGACGCCCGCCAGGTCGTCCAGAGCCCCCCGGCGGATGTCGACGACAAGCGGCGAGGGGATGAGCCTCGTCAGTACTGGCACGCGATGTCACGGCCCTTCGCCAGATCGTCGTGGTTGTCGATCTCGACCCACTTGACGTCACCGATGGGGGCCACGTCGACCTTGAAACCGCGGTTGACCAGCTCCTGGTAGCCGTCCTCGTAGTAGAGGTCGGGGTCGCGCTCGAAGGTGGTCTTCAGCGCGTCGGCCAGGTCGGCGGCGGCCTCGCCCTCGATCAGGGTGACGCCGATGTACTCACCGGTCGCCTCGGCCGGGTCCATCAGCTTGGTGATCTTCTGGACGCCCTTGGCGGGGTCCACGACGACCTTCATCTCCTCGTCGGCGAGCTGCTTCACCGTGTCCAGCGCGAGGATGATCTTCTGGCCGTCGCCGCGCGCGGCGAGCAGGGTCCTCTCGACGGAGACCGGGTGCACGGTGTCGCCGTTGGCGAGGATCACCGAGTGCTTGATGGCGTCACGGGCGCACCAGAGGGAGTAGGCGTTGTTCCACTCCTCGGCCTTGTCGTTGTCGATCAGGGTGAGCTTGAGGCCGTAGCGCTGCTCCAGGGCCTCCTTGCGCTCGTACACGGCTTCCTTGCGGTAGCCGACGACGATCGCGACCTCGGTCAGCCCGATCTCGGCGAAGTTTCCGAGAGTCAGGTCGAGGACGGTCGGCTCGCCCTCCTTCCCTTCGGGTCCCACGGGCACCAGGGCCTTGGGGAGGGTGTCGGTGTAGGGGCGCAGACGCCGTCCGGCGCCGGCCGCCAGCACGAGGCCGATCATGCGGGTTCTCCTGTTTCGTCGTGTACGGCGGGTGCTCCGGAGGACACCCAGAAGCGGATGCTCTCGATGAGCACCGCCAGCGCGAGGGCCGCCGCGAGTGCGGTCAGCGCGATGGTGAAACCGTGGTTCTGGTCGTGCAGCAGGGCGGCGGCGACCGTGACCGCCAGGATCCGCCCCTCGTGCCCGCCGATCGCCCGAACCAGCCAGTGCGGCGGCGCCCCGGCGCCGCCGCGGATGCGGTACACCGTGTCGTAGTGATGGTAGGCGACCGCGGCCACCAGCCCGAAAGCCGCCGGCAAGGCACCGTTCACCTCGGAGCGGGCGGCCACCACCAGGATCGTGCCGTATTCGGCGGCGCGGAAGACCGGCGGCACCAGCCAGTCCAGCGGACCGCTGAGGGGTGCGGCCACGGCGAGGCCCGCGCAGAGCGCGTATCCGCCGGCCGCGGCCACCGGCAGCCAGCCGCCGGGGGCGGTGGCGGCGCAGGACACCAGCAGCGCGGCCCCGAGGGCGGCGATCAGCGGTGCCAGGAAGCCGCTCGGGCGGCGGGCCGCCGCCTTGGCGATCAGTTCGGCGATCGGGCCGGAGTCGGCGAGCTCGGCGAGGGTGCGGGCCGCGCGCTCGGTGCGCCGGGCACGGCGGGTGAGCGAGCGCAGCACCCGGCCCGCGGTGGTGTAGCAGGCGGCCAGCGCGCAGCCGATGATCAGGACCCAGAGGGTGATACGCGGGGTGGTGCACGCGGTGAGTACGGCGATCATCGCCCAGCGCTCACCGATCGGCAGCACGATCATCCGGCGCAGCCAGACCGTCCAGCCGACGCTGTCGAGGCGGTCGGAGAGGGCGGCGGTGGGGCTGGTGTTGCCGGTGGCGTCGTGGTTGGCCTCGTTGAAGGAGAAGTCCACGACATGGCGGCAGGTCTGGAGCACCATCGCGCCCAGCGCGAGCGCCCAGACGTCATCGCCGCCGCGGGCGGCGCCCAGGGCGAGCCCCGCGTAGTACGCGTACTCCTTGGCCCGGTCGAACGTCGCGTCCAGCCAGGCGCCGAGCGTGGAGTACTGGAGCGAGTAGCGGGCCAACTGGCCGTCGGTGCAGTCGAGGACGAACGAGGCGATCAGCAGCACCCCGGCCGAGATGAACCCGGGCCGGGTGCCGGTGGCCGCGCAGGCCGCCGCGATGAGCGCGGTCAGCAGGGAGGCGGTGGTGACCTGATTGGGGGTCAGTCCGCGCCGGGCGCACCAGCGGGCGAGATAGCGGGAGTAGGGGCTGATGCAGAAGGTGGTGAAGAAGCCGTCGCGCGACTTCACCGCGGTACGCAGCCGGACGCGCTCGTCGTCCACCGCGTCGACGGCGTCCCGGGTCCTGGCCCGCTCCGGGGCGTCCCCGGGCACGGCGGCGACGAGCACACCGAGCTCGGGCCGGTGCGGGGTGACGCCCTCGGTGGCGAGGGCGGTGGCGAGGTCGTCGGGCAGCACCGCGCCGGTGGCCGTCGTCACAGCGGCGTCCGTCACACCGGCGGCGTGGCTCGCGCCGTCGGCCGGGGCCGGGCCGGGGGCCGCGGACTCCAGGGCCGGGACGGCGGCGGTCTCCGGGGCGGACGTGGCGGCCGTCACCGCGCGGGTCAGCGCGGCGCGGGCCTCGGGCTGGACAGCGAGCGCGCCGGACACGGCGGCGGCGGGGAAGCGGGGGTCGGTCAGCGCCAGGCGCAGCGCGTGGACGTGGCCCACGAAGCGCGCGTCGACGAGGGCGACCCGCTCGCGGACCGGGATGGCGGCGAGCTCCGCCGCCGCTCCGGCCGCGTCGGGCGCCCTGCGCACATCGAAGCCCAGCGATCGCAGATCGTCCTCGAGGGACGAACCCGCGATCGGGTCACCGGTGAGAATCGCGGTCGGCAGACGAACTCACTCCTTGGCAGCTGACATGGTGGCCGTGCCGTCTGGCACCGGCCGGGGGCCCCTGCGGGCAACGGGCATCGCACGCCCCGGCCCCGGATGGGGCGGGCGGCACGTCGGCAGAGGCTATCGGATCGAGAGAAGCGCCCGTTCACCGCACATTCATCGCCCGATCGGGGGAACGACCGCTTCCGCCCCGCCGTCGATCATCATGGTGGATGGCGGCTGTCCGCGACAAACGCCCGGCCCTGGGCGGCGGTGGATAGGGTGCGGTCATGACATGGCTGATCACAGGTGGTGCCGGATATATCGGGTCGCATGTCGTGCGGGCCATGGCCGAGGCGGGAGAGTCCGTGGCCGTGCTCGACGACCTCTCCAGCGGCGTCCGGGACCGGTTGCCCGCCGAGGTGCCCCTGGTGCGCGGGTCCACGCTCGACCGTGAGCTGCTGGACACCACGTTCGCCGAGCTGAACGTGACCGGAGTGGTGCATCTCGCGGCGAAGAAGCAGGTCGGGGAGTCGGTGGAGCAGCCGCTGCGCTACTACCGGGAGAATGTGCACGGCCTCACGGTGCTGCTGGATGCGGTGGTCGGGGCCGGGATCCGCAGCTTCCTCTTCTCCTCCTCCGCCGCGGTCTACGGGACGCCCGATGTGGAACTGGTCACCGAGGACCTCCCCTGTGTGCCGGTGAACCCGTACGGGGAGACCAAGCTGGCCGGAGAGTGGCTGGTCAGGGCGGTGGGCAAGGCTCATTCACTGTCCACGGGCTGTCTGCGCTACTTCAATGTGGCGGGTGCCACCCGGCCCGAGCTGGCGGACACCGGGGTGTTCAACATCATCCCGATGATGTTCGAGCGGATCACGAAGGGCGAGGCCCCACGGATCTTCGGCGATGACTACGCCACCCCCGACGGCACCTGCGTCCGTGACTACATCCATGTCGAGGACCTGGCGTCCGCCCATCTGGCGGTGGCCCGGCGGCTGGCCGCCCAGTCGGAGCCGGGCGATCTGACCGTGAACATCGGCACCGGTCAGGGGGTCTCGGTGCGTGAGATGGCCGATCTGATCGCGGAGGTCACCGGACGTCCGGAGCCGGGCCCGGTGGTGGAGCCGCGCCGGGCGGGCGACCCGGCCCGGGTCGTGGGATCCACCGAACTGATCGCCAAGGAGCTGGGCTGGAGCGCCCGGCACGGGGTCCGGGCGATGGTGGAGTCGGCGTGGGAGGGCTGGTGCCTGCGCCACCCGGAGGCGCGCGGCTGACCCGGGCGGCGCCGCCGACCGCCGGTGTCGCCCCCGGCCGTAGTTCACTGGTGACAGGGGACCGCGGTGCGTGAGGAGGGCCGTAGACGGATGGGTGCGGGTCACGACCACGGCCGCGGCCTCGCCACCGCGGGCGCCGCCCACCGGTGGCGGCTGCGGATCGCACTGGCCATCACCCTGACGGTGATGGCCGTGGAGGTCGTCGGCGGGCTGCTCGCGGACTCGCTGGCGCTGCTGGCGGACGCCGGGCATATGGCGACGGACGCGCTCGGGCTGGCGATGGCGCTGCTGGCGATCCACTTCGCCGGCCGCCCGCCGAGCCCGCGCCGTACCTATGGCTACGCCCGTGCGGAGATCCTGGCCGCGCTCGGCAACTGTCTGCTGCTGTTCGGCGTCGGCGGCTACATCCTCTACGAGGCCGTCCTGCGGTTCATGCACCCCGCGCCCAGCGACGGGGGGCTGACGATGGTCTTCGGCGCCATCGGGCTGGCCGCGAACGCGGTGTCGCTGGCGCTGCTGCTCGGCGGCCAGCGGGAGAGCCTGAACGTACGCGGTGCGTATCTGGAGGTGCTGGCGGACGCGCTGGGCTCGGTGGCGGTCCTGGTGTCGGCCGGGATCATCCTGGCCACCGGGTGGCGGACGGCCGATCCGATCGCCTCGCTGCTGATCGCGCTCATGATCGTCCCGCGCACCTTCAAGCTGCTGCGGGAGACGCTGAACGTGCTGCTGGAGGCGGCGCCGCGGGATGTCGACATGGACGCGGTGCGCGCCCATATCCTCGCCCTCCCCGGTGTCGAGGGGCTGCACGATCTCCATGTGTGGACGATCACTTCCGGTATGCCGGTGCTCTCCGCCCATGTGGTCGTCGATCCCGGGGCGCTGGACGCGGTGGGCCACGAGAACATGCTGCACGCCCTCCAGGGCTGTCTGGGGCGCCATTTCGACGTCGGGCACTGCACATTCCAGCTGGAACCGGGTGGGCACGCCGATCACGAGGCCAAGCTGTGCCACTGACGCTGTGCCACTGACACGAACAGCGGGTACACATGCGGCAGACTTGCAGGCTCAAGAGTCGCGACGACGAGGATGGTCATGCCGATCACACCACCCAACGGCCGCTCCGCCGAGACCACCGCGCCCCCCGCGCCGAGCGGTTCCGCCGAACCGATCATGCTTGAGCTGGTCGATGAGGACGGCACGACGATCGGCACCGCGGAGAAGCTCTCCGCGCACCTCGCCCCGGGCCGGCTGCACCGGGCGTTCTCGGTCTTCCTCTTCGACGGGGCCGGGCGGCTGCTGTTGCAGCGGCGGGCGCTGGGCAAGTACCACTCCCCCGGTGTCTGGTCCAACACCTGCTGCGGCCACCCCTACCCCGGCGAGCCGCCGTTCGTCGCCGCGGCCCGGCGGACCGGGGAGGAGCTGGGCCTCGCGCCCGCGCTGATGCGCGAGGCGGGCACGGTCCGCTACAACCACCCGGATCCGGCCTCCGGCCTGGTCGAGCAGGAGTACAACCACCTCTTCGCGGGGCTGGTCCGGGTGGCTCCGCGGCCGGATCCGCTGGAGATCGGCGAAACCGCCTTCGTCACCCCGGACCAGCTGGCGCGGCTGCGCTCGGACCATCCGTTCTCGGCCTGGTTCCCGACCGTGCTGGACGCGGCCAGGCCGGTGATCCGCGAGCTCACCGGGGCCGGGGCGGGCTGGTAGCCGCCCCGGCGACGGCCAGCGGCAGGGCGGCCCAGACCGCCTTGCCGCCGCCTGCCGTGTGGTCCACGTCGTAGATCCCGCCCGTCTCCTCGGTGATCGCCTGGACGAGCAGCAGCCCGCGTCCGCCGGTGCCGCCCTGGTCGGCGGCGAGCGCCACCGGGCGGTACGGATGGTTGTCCTCGACGGCGACACGGACCCAGTCCGGGCCGAGGGACACCTCGACGGCGATCTCCGGGGAGAGCAGTGCGGCGTGCCGTACCGCGTTGGTGACCAGCTCGGAGACGATCAGCAGCAGGTTGGGCAGCAATTCGCCGTGGACGGGGACCCGCTGACGGGTCAGCAGGTCGCGCACGGCGTGCCGGGCCTGCGGAACGGAGGAGTCCAGGGCCGGGGCCGTGAACCGCCACACCCCGTCGTAGACGGGGGGTCTGCGCGGCGGCGCATGTCCCTGCTCCGAGGGGATTCTTCCGACGATCTCCATGTCCGATACCCACCCATCACCGCGGCCCGACCACCACTCCCGTCGAGTGTTGGGAATCCGTTGGTACGGACCGGCGAACTGATCAGAAGTTAACGTCTATTGGCTGCTTTTGATCGTTGGCGTATGCCAGCGTCACGCGAAGGATCATTCCCGCCCGGCTAGGGGCACCCCTGGTGAACATCCCTCGTCCGGACGCGAGCGGGGGTCCGGACCCCCGCGGCCCCGGTGCCCGGCCCGGATACGATCCGCCGCATGGAGCCCTGCCTGCACCACCACATCGCCGACGGCATAGCGACCGTGGTGATCAGCAACCCCGCCAAGCGCAATGCGATGACCCCCGGCATGTGGCACGCGCTGCCCCCGCTGCTGACCCGGCTCGCCGCCGACCCGGCCGTACGCGCGCTGGTGCTCACCGGCGACGGGGACACCTTCTGCGCGGGCGCGGACATCGGTGCGCTCAGCACGACCTTCGAGGAGACCACCGGGGCGGCGCTGCCCGCCGAGGAGGCCCTCGCCGCGTTCCCCAAGCCGACCCTCGCCGCCGTGCGCGGCTCCTGCGTGGGCGGCGGCTGCCAGCTGGCGGCCGCCTGTGACCTGCGGTTCGCGGAGGAGGGCGCGCGGTTCGGGATCACCCCGGCCAAGCTGGGCATCGTCTACGCCCCCGGCTCCACCCGGCGGCTGGTGGAGCTGGTCGGCCCCGCGACCGCGAAGTATCTGCTGTTCTCCGGCGAGCTGATCGACACCGGGCGGGCGCTGCGCACCGGGCTGGTGGACGAGGTGCTTCCGGTGGGCGGTCTGGACAAGCGGGTGGCCGCATTCGCCCAGGTCCTGATCTCGCGCTCACAGCTCACCCAGGCGGCGGCGAAGGAGTTCGCGGCCGGTCCGGCGGACCCGGAGCGGATCGCGTACTGGCGGGAGCAGACGCGTACGAGCGGGGAGGCCGAGGAGGGCGTGGCCGCGTTCCTCGGCCGCCGGACACCCCGTTTCCGCTGGACGCCCCCGGCCGTATGAGGGCGGCCGCGGCCACCGGGAAACCCGGGCTTCCGACTCCCCCTACCTGCCGGTAACGTGCGGCGCATGACCTCACTCCCCGAGCGTGTCGCACGCCGCTGCTACACCGTCGTCAACCCGCTCCACTCGGCCGTCTACTTCGCCCCGGACTACGGCCATGAACTGGCCCGGCTGGGCATGGAGGAGCGCGGGGCCGTCTACTTCGTGAGCCGCGCGGCGGCGTTCGGCCGGGTCGGGGCGGGGACCGTCACCGCCACCTTCTACAACTTCAAGCATGAGCTGATCGCCCGCCACCTCCCCAAGGTGTGGGACGTGATCTCCCCCGAGGCCGCCCTCGAGGCCCGGCTGCGCGCGGCCGACTCGGTGCTGCGGCGGGTGCTGGGCGACGAGACCGTCGCGTCCAAGGATATGGCCGAGGCGGCCGAGCTGGCCGTACGCGCCACGGAGGCGTGTTCCCGGGCCGCCCGCCCGCTGTACTCCGCGCACGCCGATCTGCCCACCCCGGACGCCCCGCATCTGGCGTTCTGGCACGCCGCCACGCTGCTGCGCGAGCACCGCGGCGACGGCCATCTGATGACGCTGGTCGGCGCCGGGCTCGACGGGGTGGAGTCGCTGGCCAGCCACGCCGCCTCCGGCAAGGGGATGTCCCCGAAGTGGATCCTGCGCACCCGCGGCTGGACCGAGGAGGAGTGGACGGCCGCCCAGGACCGGCTGCGCGGCCGCGGACTGCTGACCGCGGACAACGAGCTGACGGAGGCGGGCGTACAGCTGCGCGCCGCGCTGGAGGAGGAGACGGACCGCCTGGACGCGGCGCCGTACGAGCACCTGGGCGCGGCGGGAGTGGCCCGGCTGACCGAGCTGGCCGGGGCCTTCACCACGACCGCGCTGGAGCGCGGCGCCTTCCCCGCCGACCTCATCGGCAAGCACTGACCCGCCCCGCCGCGGCGCACACCCCGGCCGCCCATGACCCCCGGTCGTGGGCGGCCGGGGTTTGTCCTGCCCGGGCCGGGATACCCGGTGAATGTGCGCGATCGGCCGCCCGTACCGGGTGCTCAACCGCGCGCCGCGCACGCCGGCGAACGCCCGTGCTCCGCGTGCGTACGGCGCCCGGCGGTGGCTGCCGATCCGACGCCCGCGACTGATTGGAGAATTCCGTGTTCCGCGCCATCGCCGACGTGCTCCGCGCCATCGGTTCCACCCTCGCCGCCGTGGTGACGCTCCCCTTCCGGGCCGTGGCCCGCCTCTTCGGCGGTGCCTCGGACACGGCGCGCGGCGGACGCCGCCGGCACGTCTGACCGTCCACACGTCCACCCGCCCCCGGTCCGCCGCGACTCCCGCCCCGCCGTAATCCCTCGGCCGCGACCGCTTCACCGGTGCCACCTGCCACAATGCAGAGGCAGTGCATACCGAAAGCGGAGCGTGATCGTGACGACGTCCATCGAAGGCAGGATCGCCGAGGAACTCGGCGTACGGGAACGGCAGGTCAAAGCCGCCGTCGAGCTGCTCGACGGCGGCTCTACCGTGCCGTTCATCGCGCGCTACCGCAAGGAAGCGACCGAGATGCTCGACGATGCGCAGCTGCGCTCGCTCGAGGAGCGGCTGCGCTATCTGCGGGAGTTGGAGGAGCGGCGCACCGCGATCCTCGAATCGGTGCGGTCCCAGGGCAAGCTGGACGAGGCCCTGGAGGCGCAGATCCGCGGGGCCGACTCCAAGGCGCGGCTGGAGGACATCTACCTCCCCTTCAAGCCCAAGCGCCGTACCAAGGCGCAGATCGCGCGCGAGGCGGGTCTGGAGCCGCTGGCCGACGGGCTGCTGGCGGATCCGTCCGTGGAGCCCACCGCCGCCGCGGCCGCCTTCGTGGACGCCGAGAAGGGCGTCGCGGACCCGGCGGCGGCGCTCGAGGGCGCCCGCGCCATCCTCACCGAGCGGTTCGGGGAGGACGCCGACCTCATCGGCGAGCTGCGCGAGCGGATGTGGGGGCGCGGCCGGGTCGCCACCAAGGTGCGGGAGGGCAAGGAGGAGGCGGGCGCCAAGTTCGCCGACTACTTCGACTTCTCCGAGCCGTTCACCGAGCTGCCCTCGCACCGGGTGCTGGCGATGTTCCGCGGCGAGAAGGAGGAGGTCCTCGACCTCGCCCTGGAGCCGGAGGAGCCCGCGGCCGCCGAGCAGCCCGGCCCCTCCTCGTACGAGCGCTCCATCGCCCAGCGCTTCGGTATCGCGGACCGCGGCCGCCCCGGCGACCCCTGGCTGCTGGACACCGTCCGCTGGGCCTGGCGCACCCGGGTCCTGGTCCACCTCGGCATCGATCTGCGGCTGCGGCTGCGGCAGGCCGCGGAGGACGAGGCGGTGCGCGTCTTCGCCGCCAATCTGCGCGATCTGCTGCTCGCCGCCCCGGCGGGCACCCGCGCCACGATGGGTCTGGACCCCGGCTTCCGCACCGGTGTGAAGGTGGCCGTCGTGGACGCCACCGGCAAGGTGGCCGCGACCGACACCATCTACCCGCACGTCCCCCGCAACAAGTGGGACGAGTCCCTGGACAAGCTGGCCCGGCTGGCCCGTGAGCACGGCGTCGAGCTGGTCGCGATCGGCAACGGCACCGCCTCCCGCGAGACCGACAAGCTGGCGGGCGAGCTGTGCGCCAAGCACCCCGAGCTCAAGCTCACCAAGGTCATGGTCTCGGAGGCGGGCGCCTCGGTGTACTCGGCCTCGGCCTTCGCCTCCCAGGAACTGCCCGACCTGGACGTCTCGCTGCGCGGCGCGGTCTCCATCGCCCGCCGCCTCCAGGACCCGCTGGCCGAGCTGGTGAAGATCGACCCCAAGTCGATCGGTGTCGGCCAGTACCAGCACGACCTGTCCGAGGTGAAGCTCTCGCGCTCGCTCGACGCGGTGGTCGAGGACTGTGTGAACGGTGTCGGGGTCGACGTCAACACGGCCTCCGCCCCGCTGCTCAGCCGGGTCTCCGGAATCGGCGCCGGGCTCGCCGAGAACATCGTCGCCCACCGCGACACCAACGGGCCCTTCCGCAGCCGTACCGCCCTCAAGGACGTGTCCCGGCTCGGCCCCAAGGCCTACGAGCAGTGCGCGGGCTTCCTGCGGATCCGCGGCGGGGACGACCCGCTGGACGCCTCCAGCGTGCACCCCGAGGCGTATCCGGTGGTGCGCCGGATGGTCACCTCGGCGGGTGGTGAGGTGACCTCGCTGATCGGCAACACGGCGGTGCTGCGGAGCCTGCGTCCGGACGAGTTCGTGAACGACGCCTTCGGTCTGCCGACGGTCACGGACATCCTCAAGGAGCTGGAGAAGCCGGGCCGCGACCCGCGCCCCGCGTTCAGGACCGCCACGTTCAAGGAGGGCGTCGAGAAGATCGGCGACCTCGCCTCCGGCATGGTCCTGGAGGGTGTGGTGACGAACGTGGCGGCGTTCGGCGCGTTCGTGGACGTGGGTGTGCACCAGGACGGTCTGGTCCATGTCTCCGCGATGTCCAAGACGTTCGTCAAGGACCCGCGGGACGTGGTGAAGCCGGGTGACATCGTGCGGGTGAAGGTCCTCGACGTGGACATCCCGCGCAAGCGGATCTCGCTGACGCTGCGGCTGGACGACGAGGCGGGCGGCGGCTCCGGTGGCGGCGGTGGCCGTGACCGCGGTCGTGACCGCGACCGCGAGCGCCCCGACAACGGCCGCGCACCGCGCGGCGGCGGCCGACGGGGCGCCCCGCAGCAGCGCCAGGGCGGCCGTGGCGGCGGTCGCGACGCGGCCCCGGCGAACGGCGCGATGGCCGACGCCCTGCGGCGAGCGGGGCTGCTGGACCCCAAGCGTCGCTGACGAACGCGGCACGATACGGCGTATGACGCGTGGCCCGGCGAGCACAGCCCGCCGGGCCACGGCCGTTCCCGCCACCGGCCCTTCGGCCACGGCCCGTTGAGGCCGCGGAGGTCGGGCGACGTGGGTCAGGACTCGGTGAGGTGGCCGTCGGTCACCTGGAGGCGGCGGGTGGTGTGGACCGCGTCGAGCATGCGACGGTCGTGGGTGACCAGCAGCAGCGTGCCGGAGTACGAGGCCAGCGCGGACTCCAGCTGCTCGATCGCGGGCAGGTCCAGATGGTTGGTGGGCTCGTCCAGCACCAGCAGATTGACCCCACGGGCCTGGAGCAGGGCCAGCGCCGCACGCGTCCGCTCCCCCGGCGACAGCGTGGAGGCGGGGCGCAGCACATGTGCGGCCCTCAGCCCGAACTTCGCCAGCAGGGTCCGTACGGCCGCGGGCTCCAGCTCCGGCACCGCCGCGCCGAACGCGTCCAGCAGCGCCTCCCCGCCGAAGAAGAGCGCACGGGCCTGGTCGACCTCGCCGACCACCACACCCGGGCCGAGCGCCGCCGCCCCCGCGTCCAGCGGCAGACGCCCGAGCAGGGCGGCCAGCAAGGTGGACTTGCCCGAGCCGTTGGCCCCGGTCACCGCGACCCGGTCCGCCCAGTCGATCTGGAGGTCGACCGGGCCGAAGTGGAAGTCGCCGCGCCGCACCTCGGCCCCGCGCAGGGTCGCCACGACCGCGCCCGCGCGCGGTGCCGCGGCGATCTCCATCCGCAGCTCCCACTCCTTGCGCGGCTCCTCGACCGCGTCGAGTCGCTCGATGAGCCGGTCGGTCTGACGCGCCTTGGCGGCCTGCTTCTCGGTGGCCTCCACCCGCGCGTTCCGCCCGATCTTGTCGCCGTCGGGGGCCTTGCGGCGGGCGTTCTTGACGCCCTTCTCCATCCAGGCGCGCTGGGTGCGGGCCCGTGCCTCCAGGGAGGCGCGGGTGTCCGCGTACTCCTCGTAGCGCTCGCGGGCATGCCGCCTGGCGGTCTCGCGCTCCTCCAGATAGGCGGCGTAGCCACCGCCGTAGAGGTTCACCTCCTGCTGGGCGAGGTCGAGTTCGAGCACCTTGTCGACGGTGCGGGTGAGGAATTCGCGGTCGTGGCTGACCAGCACCGTCCCGGCGCGCAGCCCGGTGACGAAGCTCTCCAGCCGGGCCAGCCCGTCGAGGTCGAGGTCGTTCGTCGGCTCGTCGAGGAGGAAGACGTCGTACCGGCTGAGCAGCAGCGAGGCGAGTCCGGCACGGGCGGCCTGCCCGCCCGAGAGGGCGGTCATGGGCCGGTCCAGGGAGATGTCCAGCCCGAGCGAGGCGGCGACCTCGTCCGCGCGCTCGTCGAGGTCGGCGGCGCCGAGCGCGAGCCAGCGCTCCAGCGCGACGGCGTAGGCGTCGTCCGCGCCGGGGGTGCCGTCCGCCAGCGCCTGTGTGGTGGCGTCGAGTTCGGCCTGCGCGGCGGCCACACCGGTGCGGCGGGCCAGGAAGGCCCGTACGGTCTCCCCGGCCCGCCGGTCGGGCTCCTGCGGCAGGTGGCCGACGGTGGCGTGCGGCGGGCTGAGCCGCACCGCGCCGTGTTCCGGGTCGGTCAGCCCCGCCAGCAGCCGCAGCAGAGTGGACTTCCCCGCGCCGTTGACCCCGACGAGGCCGATGACCTCGCCGGGGGCGACGACGAGGTCGAGACCGGAGAAGAGGGTGCGGTCGCCGTGGCCCGCGGCGAGGTCCTTGGCGACGAGAGTGGCATTCATCAGCGGCGATCCTAATCGCCGGGCCGGGGTCGTCGCCGCCCCGTTTTCCGCGGGGTCAGTCCGCGCCCCGCTCCTCGAGCAGCCGTATCAGCTCCGTGTTTCTGATCGCGGTGCGTCCATGGGCCGTGTAGCCCTCGTCGTTGCGTGCCCCCACCGCTGCCCCGGCGTCGAGAAGCACACGCGCGCAGTCCAGGTGCCCGGCATCGCACGCCCGCATGAGCGCGGTCCATCCCGACGCGGAGCGCGCGTTGACCTCGGCACCGGCATCGAGCAGCAGGCGCACCGTGTCCGCGGCTCCTCGGCCCGCCGCGCCGATCAGCACGGTCTCGCCGTCGTGGAACGGGGACCGTGGGTCGGCCGCCTCGATGTCCGCGCCACCGGCCAGCAGTGATCGGACCGCTGCCGCGTCGTCGCGGTCGACGGCCTCGAACAGCTCGGCACCCGCCGCTCGCGGATTCCATCCTTCCGCGCGCTCTCCCGTGTCCCGTGACCCGTCCATCGACATCGACCCCCTTCTCGGCGGAGGACTCTAGACGAGGTCGGCCGGGCCGTCCGCCGGAGCCGTCAGGACCGCGTCCCGGGTGCGGGCCACGACATACGCCTCGCCGCGTACGGCGCGGGCGTCCAGGACCAGGCGGTGGGTGCCCGGCTCCAGTTGTCCGTCGAACACCTCATGGCTCCGGGGGCGGGAGAACCGGTCCAGGCGGTGGACCGCCAGCCGCACCCGGCACGGGGAGGCCACGTCGACGACCGCCGCCGTGCCCGACGCCCGCAGGCCGAGGAGTCTGCGGCGGTCGAACGGCGTGCGGTCCAGGGCCTGTTCGACCTGGGCGACCAGCAGCGGGACGACGGGGACGTGCCCGGTCACGAAGACGACATCGGCGCGCGCCGCCGCGCAGGCGTCCCGCACCGCGTCGCGCTCGTCCCGGCCCACGGTCCGGCCGAAGACCACCACGCCGTACTTGCGGAGCTCCTCCGGGTGCGCGCCCGCCGCGTCGAGCGTGATCTCCGCGCCGATGCCGATCCGCCGCAGCGCGGCGGCCAGCTTGGCGAGGACCGCGACGCGGTGGCCGATGAGCAGCGCCCGGGGCGCGGGGCGGGCGTCCGGGCCGCCGTCGTCGGTGAGCAGCCACTTCAGCTCGGTGCGGTACTGGTCGCCGTGGAAGCGGTAGGGGCCGACGCCGGGGAAGCCGTCCCGCGCCAGGTCCGGGGTGCCGGGGTCGGTCTGCCAGACGAAGTCCCGCCACACCACGTCCGGCCCGTCCCGCTCGACGACGGCGGTGACCGCGCCGCACGCCAGGCCCTCGCCCGCCGGGCCCTCGCACTCCGGACAGCCGTAGAGGACGAACCGGCCGCCGTCGAGCGGTGCGTCCGTCTCCAGCAGCAGTCCGCGGACCTGGTCGGTGAAGACGGCGGGGTCGAGGTCGCAGGCGAGCGGGGAGACCACGTCGAGGTCCGCGAGGCGCGGCAGCAGCGGACTGCCCGCCACGAGGAAGTCCAGGAAGTCACGGTGGGTTTGATACGTGCCGTCGGCCAGCACATCGCCGGCGCGGACGGCCGGTGTCAGCCCGAAGGTCACGTACTCGGAGGTCATGCCCCAAGTATTCACTCATCGGCGCATGGACACCGCGACGCGCCTGTATAACCGCCGATCGGCGACACATCCGACCTGCGAACCGGAAGTGCGCACGACGGTCTGGCGTCCGGCCCCCGCCCCGGGGATAGCCTCCGGGCATGACGTGCGACGCGATTGTCATCGGCGGTGGAGTCATCGGTCTGACCAGCGCCATCGTGCTGGCCGAGGGTGGCCGCCGGGTCGCGGTGTGGAGCCGCGACCCGGCCGGGCGCACCACCTCGGCGGTGGCCGGAGGGCTGTGGTGGCCGTACCGGATAGAACCGGAGGAGCGGGTGGCCGCCTGGTCCGTCGAGACGCTGCGCGCCTTCCTGGAGTTGGCGGCCCGGCCGGAGGAGACCGGGGTCCGGCTGGTCGAGGGCACGCATACGGGTCTCGGCGTCGAGGAGCTGGGGCCCTGGGCGGCGGAGGTGCCGGGGCTGCGCCCGGCGCGCCCCGACGAGCTGCCGGAGGGCTTCTCGGCGGGGTTGCGGGCGCGCGTTCCGCTGGTCGACATGCCGACTTATCTCGGCTATCTGCGGCGGCGCCTGGAGGCGGCGGGCGGAACGGTCGAGGAGCGCGCGGCCGCCTCCCCGGCCGAGGCCGGGCGGGCCGCCCCGCTCGTGGTGAACAGCACGGGCCTGGGCGCGCGGGAGCTGGTGCCGGACACCGGGGTGCACCCGGTGCAGGGGCAGCTGGTGGTCGTGGAGAACCCGGGTGTCGAGAAGTGGCTGGTGGCCGCCGACGGGGCCGCGTCGGACACGCTGTACGTCCTGCCGCAGCCGTACGGCCTGGTGCTCGGCGGCACCGCGCGCGAGAACGCCTGGGGGCTGGAGCCGGACCCGGCGACGGCCGACGCGATCGTCGCCCGCTGCGCCCGGGTCCACCCGGGGGTGGCGAACGCCCGGGTGCTGGCCCACCGGGTGGGCCTGCGCCCGGCACGCGCCCAGGTGCGGCTGGAGACCGGACAACTCCCGGACGGCGCCCGCCTCGTGCACAACTACGGCCACGGCGGCGCGGGCGTCACGGTCTCCTGGGGCTGCGCCCACCAAGCGGCCCGGCTGTCTGCCTGACCACGCACAGGCTGACCGCGCACAGGCTGACCGCGCGCATGCGCCACGCCCCCGTCGCCCGGCGGACCGGGGGTACGCGGACGGCCCGGCCCGGTGGATGACACCGGGCCGGGCCGCTGATGACCGGAAGGGCTACGCCTTGCCCGCGGGGGCGGGGTCGACCGGGCCGTCCGCGCCGTCGCCGTCCCGCGGCGGGTCCGGCGGGGTGGCCGGGCCGATGCGGATCTCGAACTCGCCGTCGTACTTCTCGTGTCCGGCGATGACGGCCATCTCGACCGCCTCCTCGCCCCGTTCGCCACGGACGATCAGCGGGTCCCGGCGCAGGTCCCGCATCAGGGCCCAGCAGAGCCCCACCATCACCACGGCGAACGGCGCGGCCACCAGGATCGTCAGATTCTGGAGGCCGGTGAGCGCATCGCCGCTACCGCCGCCGACCAGCAGCATGACGGCGGCGACCGCACCGGTCACCACGCCCCAGAACACCACGACGAACCGGGTGGGTTCGAAGGCGCCCTTCTGCGAGAGCGTGCCCATCACGATGGACGCCGCGTCGGCGCCGGAGACGAAGAAGATGCCGACGAGGATCATCACCAGGAGGCTCATGGCACCCGCGATGGGGTACTGGTCGAGCACGCCGAACAGCTGCCCCTCGGGGGTGCTCTCCTTGCTCAGGCTGCCCGCGGCCTTCAGCTTCATCGCCGAGCCGCCGAAGATCGCGAACCACAGCAGGCTGACGGTGCTCGGCACGAGGATCACACCGCCCACGAACTGCCGGATGGTGCGGCCGCGGCTGATGCGGGCGATGAACATGCCGACGAACGGCGTCCAGGAGATCCACCAGGCCCAGTAGAAGACCGTCCAGCTGCTCAGCCACTCGGCGACCGACTTGCCGCCGGTGGCCTCGGTGCGGCCCATGAGCTGGGGCAGATCGCCGATGTAGCCGCCGATCGAGGTGGGCAGCAGATCGAGGATGATGATCGTCGGGCCCGCGATGAACACGAAGACGGCCAGGAACAGCGCCAGCACCATATTGATGTTGGACAGCCACTGGATGCCCTTGGCCACACCGGAGACGGCGGAGGCGATGAACGCCACCGTCAGGATCGCGATGACGGTCACCAGCAGCCCGGTGCCCACATCGCTCTTCCAGCCCAGCACCTCGATACCGCTGCCGATCTGGAGCGCGCCCAGACCCAGCGAGGCGGCGGAGCCGAAGAGGGTGGCGAAGATGGCGAGTATGTCGATGACCCGGCCGGCCCAGCCGTTGGCGTGGCCACGGCCGATGAGCGGGGTGAAGACGGCGCTTATGGTCTGGCGACGGCCGCGCCGGAAGGTGCTGTACGCGATGGCCAGACCGACCACCGCGTAGATCGCCCACGGGTGCAGCGTCCAGTGGAAGAGCGTGGTGGCCATGGCGGTTTCCATCGCCTCGGCCGCGCCCTTGGGGTCGGTGCCCGGCGGCGGGCTCACGAAGTGCGACAGCGGCTCGCTCACGCCGTAGAACATCAACCCGATGCCCATACCCGCGCTGAACATCATCGCGACCCATGACACGGTGCGGAATTCGGGCTCCTCGCCCTCCTTCCCGAGCGTGATCTTCCCGTAGCGGCTCATGGCCAGCCACAGCGCGAAGACCACGAAGCCCGACGCGACGAGGACGAAGGCCCAGCCGCCGTTGTGCATCAGCCCGGACAGCATGTCCGTCGAGGCGTTCTCGAGGGTGTCGGTGGCGACCGCGCCCCAGATGACGAAGGCGAGCGTGAGCGCGGCGGAGACGCCGAACACCACACGGTCGGTCCGGGGGGTCCGGTGCTCCGGACCCTCCGAAGCTCCGATATCAGCTGTTGTGCCCGGAGGACCGCCCTTGGCGTCCCCCGTGGTCTTACCTGTCTCCGTCACGCAAGAACCTCTCACTGGATTTCACTGGAGGTGAAAGATGTTTGATCGACGACTTCCCGGCTACCCAGCAGTCGGTGCGGTATGCCACCTTCCAAGGCGTCGCTATGTCCCGGATTGCCAGGTCAGCGCCGGTTTCCTCGTTCTTTTCGACGGGTCGGGCACGGCCCGGCAGCCGCCATGGGAGGCATCTTCCGGCGGTCAGCAGTCATCGGCGGGCCGTCCGGTGGTGAGGCGATACGCGGCGCGTTCGTCCAGCAGCAGCGGCACCAGCGCCCGCGCGGACTGGCGCAGCGGTACGAGCACCCCGCCGGCGGAGCCGGAATCGGGGCGGACCCGCACTCCGTGCAGCGCCAGCTCGTCCTCGACCTCGCCGTAGCGCGCGGCGTCCAGCCGGTAGCCGCACGGCGGGTCCCGGAGGATCTCGTTCTCCTCGGCCGGGTCGTTGTCGGCGCCGCCGAGGTACACCGGACCACGGTCGGCGTATCCGGCCAGCCGGGCGGTGGTGGTGACGGCCTCGATCCGGTCGCGCCGCCGGGTGACGTAGCCGAGGGCACCGTTCAGCGAGGCGAGGTGGGAGCCGACCCGCCGCCGGTTGTTGAGCGCGGGGTCGGCCTCCTCCTCGTCGGTGAGGGGATCGGTGCGGGTCTCCACCAACAGCCCCACGGAGTTCTTCACCCCGACGGTGTTGCGCAGGATCCGCTCCTGGCCGTCTCCGGCGACCTGTTCGACGGGTTCACCGGTCTCCGGGTCGGTCCAGATGCCGTAGTCCCCGGTGGAGTAGCCCGCGGCCTCGGCGCTCGGCCGGACATGGCCGTTGGACAGGGTCCGCCCCTCGTGGCGCACGGTGTCCGCGGTGTTGAGGTTGCGTGGCCACAGGGTGAGTACGTCCTTCATGTAGTACGGGGCGGTCGGTGAGTACTCGTGCAGGTCGTAGACGGTGTCGGGGGCCCAGTCGCGGATCACGGCCGCCATGGCGCGGGCCTCGGCCGACTCCAGCGCGATGTGGTCCCGGTTGATGTCCAGGCCCTGGGAGTTGGTACGGGTGTCCGCGGCGCGGCCGTCCGGGTTGGCGGTGGGCACGACCAGGACGTCGGTGCGCTTCAGGAAGTCACGGGTGGCGTCGTCCTTGGCGTAGGCGAAGCGGCGGACGGTGGACAGACACGCCTCGCGGCCGGACGGTTCGTCGCCGTGCTGGCTGCACACCAGCAGCATCGTGTTGCGGGTGGCGTGGGCGGGGTCGGCCGGGGCGCTGTCCGCACCGACCCGGACCAGACGCAGCGGGCGGCCCTGGGCGGTGGTGCCGATCCGGTCGACGGCGACCCGGGGGCTCGCCTTGTCCACCGTGGCCAGGAACGCCGTTTCCTCGGCTCGGGAGGTCCAGCGGGCGCCGTGGCTGGTCTCGAAACCGGTGCGGGGCGGGGAGGGTTGGGCTCGTGCGGGGGCGATGAGTACGGATCCGCTCAGGACCGCGCCCATGGCGCCGCAGACCGCCGCGCGCAGCACAAGGGGGACGAGGGCATGACGGGTGCCTCCTCGGCAGCCGGGGGGTGGCTGTCGCGCTGATGCGCGACGCACTGTACCCGAGGGCTCGGCTCGGATACCCCGTTCGACGTCGGGTTTCTCCACCGGCGCGGCCGTCCCGGCCGACGTCCGGCGCCACGGCGGACACGCGGTGCCCGGCGGGTGCCGGACACCGCGTGGCGGTGGGTCAGCCGGTGGTGCGGGCGCCGGGCATCCGGTCGCCCCGTCCCGGATCCGGTGCGGCGACGCCCTTCTTCAGCGGTCCGGCGGACGGAGCGCCGGTGGTGTCCGGCACTACGCCGACCAGCGGCAGCCGGGCGGAGGTGCGGGGCAGATCGAGCGTCAGCCGCGGTGTGGTGTCCGGCGGTTCGATGAGTCCCGCGTCGGTCCCGGCGATGATCAGGGCGAGCCGGTGTCCGGCCGGGACGATGTGGTCGGTGGCGGCGAGGTCGAGGGTGAGGGTGTAGCGCTTGCCCGGGGTCAGCGGGCGGCCCTTGCCGTCACCGGCGTAGTTGCCCAGATCGGCCCAGCCGCGGCTGATGACCGTGTGGTCGACCCCGGCGGGATCGGCCGCGGTCTCCTTGAAGCAGGCGCTGTCGCCCTCGGTACTGCTCCCCCAGCAGGTGCGCCGGTCATGGGTGACGATCCCTTCGCCGTCACCGGTGTAGTCGCGGATGGTGGCCGGGCCGACGTCGACCAGGACGGCGGAGAGGTGGGCGCTGGTGGTGGAGGGGGTGGCGGTGACGGTCACCGTGCCCGAGCCGGACAGCCGCAGCGGTCGGCTCAGCGGCCCGGTGGTGAAGCCCGCCTTGTCCGGGGTGGACTGCCCCAGCCGCGCGGACCAGTCGGCCTCGCTCAGCGCGGGGTTGTCGGTGACGGTCTCGGTCGTGCCGGGCGCTGCCCGCCGGGTGCCGAGAACACCGACACCGGGGGTGTCGCCGCCGCGCGGGCGCAGCGTGGTCTGCCGGGTGCCGGACGGGGGCCAGACGCGGTCGGTGGACCACTGGTCGGGGGCGCGCTCGACATCGGCCATCGGTTCGCGTTCGATGCCGTTGTCGACGCCCATCAGATAGTGGTCGAACCAGCGGTGCAGGGTGCGCACCCAGTCGCCGCGCCGGAAGTCGAACGGGTCGACATGGCCGGTCTGGGAGAGCCAGATCTTGCGCTCGACCCCCGCGCGGGAGAGGGCGTTCCACCACTGTCCGAGGTGTTTGGTCCGGACGTTGAGGTCCTGCATACCGTGGACGGCGAAGACGCTGGCGCGCACCTTCCGGGCGTCGGGCACATAGTCGCGGGCGCTCCACAGCCCGGTCCAGTCACCGGTCCGCGGCGCTCCCTCGACCAGCCGCCGCTGCACTTCGGCGCAGCGTCCATGGGCGGCGTCGCTCTCGATGCCGTCGGCGAGGGCGTCGGGGCCGGAGTCGAAGAGCGGGGCTCCCTGGGCGAAGTAGTAGTCGTACCAGGAGGAGATGGCGCCGATGGGCACGATGGTCTTGAGCCCCTTGACGCCGGTGGCGGCCACTCCGTTGGCCACGGTGCCGTCGTAGCTCTTGCCGATCATTCCGGTGGCGCCGTTGGACCAGCTCGCGGTGACGGCTCTGCCGCCGCTGGGGGCGTCATAGCCACGGGCGCGGCCGTTCAGCCAGTCGACGACGGACCTGGCGGACTGGATGTCGGACCGGCCGCCGATGTCCACACAGCCGTCGGAGCGGCTGGTTCCGGCGAGGTCGACCAGGACGGTGGCGTAGCCGCGCGGTACGAAGTAGTTGTCGTAGTAGAGCGGGAACCGGACGGGTTTTCCGGCCGCGTCGTAGGTCTTGGTCTGGCTCTCGTTACCGCGTCCGCAGCACGCGTAGTACGGGCTGGCGTCCATGATGACGGGGATGCGACGGCCGGCCTGCGCCGGTTCGCGCGGCCGCACGATGTCGACGGCGACACGGTCGGTCCTGTCGTCCGCGTCGCCGTCGACCCTGGTGTCCACCCATACGGACTCGCGTATGGCGTGCCGGTAGGAGTAGACGGGTCTGCTCTCCCCGGCGCCGGGTCCGGCGGTGGCCGCGTGGGCGGCCTGGGCGCCCAGCGGGGGCAGCAGGGTGACGGCGGCGGCCAGTAACGCGGTGACCGACAACAGGATCAGCGTGGTCCAGTGGATGCGGGTATTCCGCCTCGGTAGCAGCACGGCCGGACGGTAGCGCGAGTCAACTCCCGGGCAGAAGAGGCGCGCACCGGGAACCGGGGGTTCCGCGGCCGGGGGCGTATCGGCCGGATGTCGATTACATGTCAGACGGCGGGATGGACGGGCGGAAGCCACCGGGAGTACATAGAGTCGCGAGTGATCGTTCTCCCCTACGAGTTGGAGGACTCGTGCGTCACCACAGACTCCTCGTCCCGGGCGCGGCCGCGGCCTGCCTGCTGCTGGCGATCCCGGCGTCGGCGGCCGATGCCACCCCGGGCGCCCCCGGCCTCGGGGATTCCTACTACCCGTCGTACGGCAACGGCGGGTACGACGTCTCCCACTACGACCTGCGGCTGAAGTACCAGCCGACGACGGACCGGCTGGAGGGCACGACCACCGTCCTGGCCACCGCCACCCAGGACCTGTCGCGCTTCAACCTGGACTTCGCGCTGGATGTGAGCGAGGTGCTGGTGGGCGGGAAGAAGGCGGCGTTCACCGCGACCGGCGACCACGAGCTGGAGATCACCCCTGCCACGCCGCTGGACAAGGGCCGTCCCTTCACCGTGGTGGTGCGCTACCAGGGCACCCCGTCGAAGGTGCAGGCGGGCGGGTTCACCGCCTGGCTGCGCACCCCGGACGGCGGGGTGGCGGCCAATGAGCCGGAGGCGGCGTGGTGGTGGTACCCCAGCAATGACCATCCGCTGGACAAGGCCACGTACGACGTGTCGGTCGCGGTTCCGGACGGGACGCAGGCGATCAGCAACGGCACCCTCCAGTCGACCAGCTCCCGGCTGGGCTGGACCCGCTACAACTGGCGCTCCGCCAAACCGCAGGCCACCTATCTGACCACGCTGGCGGTCGGGAAGTTCGACATCACCAAGGACACCACCGCGGGCGGTCTGCCGGTCATCAGCGCGTACAGCAAGGACCTCGGCGACAACGCGGGCGCGGCACGGGCGAGCGTGGAGCGCTCGGCGGAGATCGTGGACTGGGAGTCCACGGTCTTCGGCCCGTACCCCTTCGAGGCGCTGGGCGGCTATGTGCCGAACGTGCCCACCGGGTACGCGCTGGAGACCCAGACCCGGCCGTTCTACAGCCCCCGCCAGTTCTCCAGGGGCGCGAACGCCTCGGTGGTCGTCCATGAGCTGGCCCACCAGTGGTTCGGCGACAGCGTCTCGCTGAAGGACTGGCGGGATATCTGGATCAACGAGGGGTTCGCCAGCTACGCCCAGTGGCTGTGGTCGGAGAAGGAGGGCGAGGGCACCGCGCAGGAGCTGGCGGACTACACCTACGCCTCCTACCCGGCGGACGACCCGTTCTGGACGGTGAAGCCCGCCGACCCGGGTGCGGAGAACCAGTTCCACGACGCGGTCTACGACCGGGGTGCGCTGGCCCTCCAGGCGCTCCGCAACAAGGTCGGTGACAAGGACTTCTTCGCCATCATCAAGGGCTGGACGAAGAAGAACCAGTACGGCAACGCCTCGGTGCGTGACTTCGTGACGTACGCCGAGAAGGTGTCCGGCGAGCCGCTGAACGAGCTCTTCGGCACCTGGCTGTACACCCCGTCCAAGCCCGCCGCGGCGGCGGCGCGGGACGCGGCGGTGAGTCCGGCCAAGGCCGTGGCGAAGCCGAAGTCCTGGGACCGGATCCAGGCCACGCACAGCGCCCACCGGCGCTGACACCGGCGCCGCGGTAGTGCGCGCCGGGCGGGCGGCTGACGCCCGTCCGGCGCGCACGGATCCGCGCCGGGCTAGGGCGAGTCGGTGCCGGGGCCGAGCGGGCGCAGGGTCAGGGTGTAGTCATAGGCCCGGTCGGCCTCCACCCGGTAGGAGTCGCGGACCGGATGGGGGGTGTCCCCCACTCCGGTGACCGCGTGGTCGGCGTGCAGGGTGTGCCAGCCGTCGTTGCGCTCGAGGAAGTGCGGATAGGCGGCGCGGTCGAGCTCGTCGTACGCGGTGGCGGCCACCTCGAGGTCACCGGAGACCAGCAGTCCGCCGCCGCGCCCGTCGGTGAGCGAGGCCCAGCGCACCTCGTCGTGGTTCCCGTGGTCCTGCGGCTTCAGGTACTCCACGTACTGGTCCGCCACCGAGGAGGACCACACCCCCATGGGGGTGCCGTCCTTGCGGTCGTTGGTGTTCTCCACCGGGCCGCGGCCGTACCACCGGAAGGTGTCGTACCGCTGGGGCACCCGCAGCTTCAGCCCGATCCGCGGCAGATAGGACAGCTCACGGAAGGCGCCCTGCGCCTCGGCCCGATGGCGTACGCGGATCCCGCCGGAGCCGTCGACGCGGTACGCCACGGTCTGCCCGAAGGACGCGCCGCTGACATCGGGGGCGGCGGCGGTGGAGCGGACGGTGACGGTGACCGTGCCGTCGTCGCCGGGGCTCACCTCCACCCCGTCCACGGTGGTGCGCAGCCGGTCCAGGCCCAGGGTGCGCCACCGTTTGCCCTCGGCGGTGCCCCAGTCGGAGCGTTCGTTGCTGATCGGGGCGCGCCAGGCGTCCAGTTCGGGCCCGGAGCGCAGGAGTTCGCGGCCGTCCACGCGCATCGAGGTGAGGGTGCCCTTCTCCTTGTCGAAGGTGTAGCCGAAGCCCTCGCCGGTGACGCGCACGGTGTCGCCGCTCCCGGTGGCCTTGACCGGGCCGCCGTCGGGGCGGGCGGCGGGTTCGGGCACCTTGTCGCCCCCGACCGCGAACTGGCCGAAGGAAACCACGTGTCCGGCCTTCGCCCAGTCGGTGTCACGGGCGGTGACGGCCTCGACGGTGAGGTGGCGTTCGTAGCCGCCGGGATCGGCGGGCGGGGCGGGGAGCTGGATCCGCTCGCTGCTCCCGGGGCCGGTGTCCAGGGCGTGGCTGCCGCTCGCGACGGTCTTCGCGCCCTCGGTCACCTTCCAGCGCAGCTTCAGATCCGAGGTGCCGGTGAAGGCGCGCTCGTTGGTGACGGTGATCCTGCCCGAACGGGCCCCGCCACCGGACGGTTCGGTGATCCTGATCGGTGACTGTACCCAGGCGAGCTGGGCGGTCTCGGGTTCGGGCTTGCGGTCGGCGGTGACCAGGCCGTCCACCCCGGACTCGTAGAGCCCGTAGGAGAGATAGCTCCCCTTGCGGCTGAAGTCGTCGAAGTCCAGGGCGATCAGGGCGTCGCGCGCGGGGTCCTCGTCCGCCGCCAGTCGGCCTGTGCCGAGGGCCGTGTCGTAGACGCGGACCCGGTCGATGGTGCCCTTGGCGGTGCGGCCGGTCCAGCCGTCCTCCATGGTGTCGGTGTTGCGGCCGACGCCGAGGTCGAAGCCGGTGTAGTCGATCCGGCCGCTCCAGGCGGTCTCGGCGAGCTCCTTACCGTCGGCATAGAGGCGCAGCGCGGTGCCGTCGTAGGTGCCGGTGACCCGGTGCCAGGCGCCGGTCCAGCCTTCGGGGACGGGCGCGGTGACGGTACGGGGCTTGTCGCCGCTGGTGATCGTGAATTCGAGGGTGTCCTTGTCCTTCATCCGCAGCACGTACTGGTCGCCCTTGCTGACGATGGTGAAGTCACCGGTCCAGGGGTCGGCGGGCTTGACCCGGGCGTCCAGCGTGACGGAGCTGCCGGTGAGGTCCAGCCGCGGATCGCGGTAGACCTCGACGAAGTCGTCCAGGCCGGACAGGTACAGGGCCTTGTCACCGCTCGATCCGGTCCCCCCGTCGACGACCTCCGGTTTGCCGGACAGGCTCGCGGCGATGTTGTTGCCGGAGGAGTCGGGGGTGGTGATGAGCGGGCGGCGGATGTTCTGCTCGGCCCAGTCCCAGATGAAACCGCCCTGGGCGCGCGGCTGGGACCGCATCACCTCCCAGAACTCCCGGAAGTTGCCGAGGCTGTTGCCCATGGCGTGGGCGTACTCGCCCATCACGATGGGTTTGTCGAAGCTCTTGGCCTTGGATTCCAGGGAGGCCGGGGTCGGATAGCGGGGTCCGGCCACATCGGCGAACGGGGCGTCGCCGTCGGGCCAGTTGGACTGGTGGTAGAGCGGCCGGGTGGGCTCGCGCTCCTTGGTCCACTCGGCCATGGCGTAGTGGGCCTTGCCGAGCCCGGCCTCGTTGCCGGTGTCCCACAGGATGACGCTGGGGTGGTTCTTGTCGCGTTCCACCATGCCGCGGTGACGGTCGAGGAACGCCTTCTGCCACTCGGGGCGCTCGGCGAGGCAGTCTTGCGGGCAGCTCTCGTGGCTGTGGGTCTCGATCTCCATCTCGTCGTCGATCAGGATGCCCTCGCGGTCGGCGAGTTCGTAGAGATAGGGGTCCGAGGGGTAGTGGGAGGTGCGGATGGCGTTGACGTTCAGCCGCTTCATCAGCCGGACGTCCTGTTCCATCCGGGCGCGGGTGGCGTGCCGTCCGGTGGCCGGGTCGGTCTCGGCGCGGTTGACGCCCCGGATCAGCACCCGTTTGCCGTTGAGCTTCAGCAGTCTGTCCTTGACCTCGATCTCACGGAAACCGACGCTCTGGCGGACGGTCTGGACCGCCCTGCCGCCGGGGTCGCGCAGGGTGAGCACCAGCGTGTAGAGGTTCGGCGCCTCGTCGGACCACTTGGCGGGATCGGTGATCTGCCCGGTCAGTTCGGCCTTCCCGGCGTGCTCCTCGGCGCTCAGCCGCCGCACTTCGCGCCCCCGGGGGTCGTAGAGCACACCGGTGACCCGGTGCGGGCCGCTGGTGTCGCCCGGGGTGCGCGCGATGTCCACCGCCGTGCGCAGGGTGGCGTCCCGGTAGGAGTCGTCGAGATCGGTGGTGACGTAGGCGTCCTGCATCCGCGTGGTGGGCGTGGCGTACAGGGTCACCGAGCGGAAGATGCCCGCGTAGCGCCACTGGTCGTAGTCCTCCAGATAGGACCCGGCGCTCCAGCGGTGCACCTGGACGGCGATCCGGTTGGTGCCCGGACGCAGATAGCCGGTCACGTCGAACTCGGCCGGGACGTAGCCGCCCTGGTCGTAGCCGACGTACCGGCCGTTGATCCACAGGAACCAGCCGGAGGTGACCCCGTCGAAGCGGATCACCTGACGGCGGCCGTCCCAGTCCCGGGGCACCTGGACGGTGCGGACATACGCCCCGGTGGGGTTGGTGTCGCGCGGCACCTCCGGCGGGGCGTCGGGCGCCATCTCGCTCTGTACGTTGCGGAACAGCGGATGGTCGAGGTCATCGGTCTGCCAGGTGTGCGGTACCTGGACACGTCTCCAGGCGGAGGTGTCGTAGTCCTCCTTCCAGAAGCCGCGCGGGGCGTCCTCGGGGCGGTCGGCGAGGGCGAACCGCCACCGGCCGTCGAGGCTGCGCTCCCACTTCCGCCGGTCGGGGCCGTCCGGGCGGAGCCGGGCGTGCGGGGGTTCCTGGCCCTCGCCGGTGCGTTCGGGGTCCTCGAGATAGCGGTGCACCTCCGCGGGGAACCCGTCGGCGGCCGGTGCCCGGCCGGTGGCGGTGTCCGCGGCCGTGAGACCGAGCCCGACGGCGGTGGCCATCGCGAGCACCACCGCGATCAGCTGTCGGACCGGGCCGCGGGGGCCGCTGCTGGTTCTGCCGTTACCTGTATTCAATTCCCACTCCACCTCACAGAATCCGAAGAAACCAAACAGAGATGAACGGGGTCGCACAGTATTGAGCGAGCGGAGGGGCGTCAACCGTTCTCACCGTGCCGTGCGATGGCGAGGTTGGGACGAGAGGTTTCACAGTAGTGATGAGACAGCAATACTGATGAACCCGATGGAGCAGCCACACCGGAGAGCGAGGCACGCCCCGATGACCACCCCCGACACCGAGGAACCGACTCTCACCGTCGACGAACTGGCGGCGCGTGCCGGGGTGACCGTCCGCACGGTCCGCTTCTACGGCACCCGTGGACTGCTGCCACCACCGGTGATCGGCCCCCGCCGGGTCGGCCACTACGGCGCCGAACACCTCTCGCGGCTCGCGCTGATCGAGGAGCTCCAGCACCACGGGATGACGCTGGCCGCCATCGAGCGCTACCTCGGCCGGCTCCCGGAGGATATGAGCCCCGACGACCTGGCCATCCACCGCGCCATGGTGGCCTCCTGGGCCCCGGACACCGCCGAGGAGATCAGCCGTGCGGAGCTGTCCCGGCGCGCGGGGCGGGAGTTGACGCGGGAGGACATCGACCGGCTGGCCGCGCTCGACGCCCTGGAGCCCACCGGGGATCCGGAGGTCTTCCGGATCGATCCGCGGGTGCTCAACCTGGCGATGCGGCTGCTGGACGTGCCGATCGAGCTGGAGACGATACTGGCGGCGCACGCCGTGGTGGTGGACCACACCCGCTCCGCGGCGCGGGAGCTGGGGCGGCTGTTCCGTGACGAGGTGTGGGGGCCGCGGCGGGACCAGGAGTCGGAGGCCGGACCGGAGCGGGTGCGGGCCAAGAAGTCGCTGTCGGCCCATATGCAGCCGCTGGTGGTGCAGGCGCTGGTGATCGCCTTCCAGCGGTCGATGAAGCAGGAGCTGCGCGCCTGGTACGGACAGGACCTCGACGCGCGGGACGCGCGGGCGGAGCGCACAGAAGACGGCTGACGGCGACCGCCGGTGGACCGGTTCGTCCCGGTCCACCGGCGGTCGTGGCCATCGCCCCGGCGGTGCTCGTCAGTCGGCGAACCGCTCGCCCCGCTCGGCCTTCTCCACCAGCAGCGCGGGCGGCGTGAACCGCTCACCGTACGCCGCCGCCAACTCCCTTGCGCGCGCCACGAATCCGGCCACACCGCCCTCGTAGCCGTTGATGTACTGGAGCACACCGCCGGTCCAGCCCGGGAAGCCGATACCGAGGATCGAGCCGATGTTGGCGTCGGCGACGGAGGTCAGCACCCCCTCCTCCAGCAGCCGCACCGTGTCGATGGCCTCGCAGAAGAGCATCCGCTCCGACATGTCCCGCAACGGCAGGCGGGTGCCCTCGCCGCCGCCGCCGAAGTGCTCGCGCAGCCCCGGCCACAGCTTGCCGCGCCTGCCGGTGGCCTCGTCGTAGTCGTAGAAGCCCTTCCCACCGCTGCGGCCGGGGCGGTCGAACTCCTCGACCATACGGTCGATGACGGCGTCGGCCGGATGCGGCTGCCAGGTGCCGCCCGCCTCCTCGGTGGCCCGCCGGGTCTCCTCGCGGATCCTGCGCGGCAGGGTCAGGGTCAGCTCGTCCATCAGGGAGAGCACCTTGGCCGGGTAACCGGCCTGTGCGGCGGCCTGTTCGACGGAGGCGGGGTCGATGCCCTCCCCCACCATCGCCACGCCCTCGTTGATGAAGTGGCCGATGACGCGTGAGGTGAAGAAGCCGCGCGAGTCATTGACCACGATCGGGGTCTTGTTGATCTGCCGCACCAGGTCGAAGGCGCGGGCCAGCGCCTTCTCACCGGTCCGCTCGCCCTTGATGATCTCGACGAGCGGCATCTTGTCCACCGGCGAGAAGAAGTGCAGCCCGATGAAGTCGTCGGCGCGCTGCACCCCCTCGGCGAGCACGGTGATGGGCAGGGTGGAGGTGTTGGAGCAGAGCAGCGCGTCCGGCTCCACCACGGCCTCGATCTCCCGGAAGACCTTGTGCTTGAGCGCCGGGTCCTCGAAGACCGCCTCGATCACCGCGTCACAGCCGGCGAGGTCGCCGACCTCACCGGTGGGGGTGATCCGGGCCAGCAGCGCGTCCCGCTCGGCCTCGGTGGTGCGGCCCTTGGCGAGCGCCTTGGCCAGCAGCCCCTCGGAGTACGCCTTGCCCTTGGCGGCGGCCTCCGTGGACACGTCCTTGAGCACGACCTCGATACCCGCCCTGGCACAGGCGTAGGCGATGCCCGCGCCCATCATCCCGGCGCCCAGCACCGCGACCTTGCGGACCTGCTGACGCTCGATGCCCTGCGGCCGGTTGGCCCCGGAGTTGACCGCCTGGAGGTCGAAGAAGAACGCCTGGATCATGTTCTTGGCGGTCTGGCCGATCACCAGCTCGGTGAAGTAGCGGCCCTCGATGACCTGCGCGGTCTCGAAGTCCACCTGTGAGCCCTCGACGGCGGCGGCGAGGATGTTGCGCGGCGCCGGGTAGGGGGCGCCGTTCAGCTGCTTGCGCAGATTGGCCGGGAACGCGGGCAGGTTGACCGCGAACTTCGGATGCGCCGGGGTGCCGCCCGGAATCCGGTAGCCCTTCTCGTCCCAGGGCTGGACGGACTCGGGGTGGGCGTCGATGAACGCCCGCGCCCGGCTGACCATCTCCTCCGGGGTGTCCACCACCTCATGCACCAGACCCGCTTCCAGGGCGCGCCCCGGGGCGTAACGCTGGCCCTGGAGCAACACCTTGAGCAGGGCGTCGGTGACCCCGAGCAGCCGGACGGTACGGGCGACACCGCCGCCGCCCGGCAGCAGGCCCAGGGTGACCTCGGGGAAGCCGAGACGGGAGCCGGGGGCGTCCAGGGCGACGCGGTGGTGGCAGGCGAGGGCGATCTCGAGTCCGCCGCCGAGCGCCGAGCCGTTGATCGCGGCGACGACGGGCTTGCCGAGCGTCTCCAGCCTGCGCAGCCCCCGCTTGATGCGCAGGTTCGCCTCGAACATCTCCTGGGCGTGCTCGGGCCCGGCCCGCATCATGTCCTTGAGGTCACCGCCCGCGAAGAAGCTCTTCTTGGCGGAGGTGATGACGATGCCGCGGAGGGAGTCGCGCTCGGCCTCGGCGCGGTCGGCGATGGCCTCGAGGGAGGAGATGAACGCGGCGTTCATGGTGTTGGCGGACTGGTCGGGGTCGTCGAGGACGAGGGTGACGACGCCGTCGTCGCCCCGCTCCCAGCGGATGGTCGACGCGGTGGTGGTCTCGGTCATGGCACGGTCTCCAAGGGGAAGGGAGGTCGGTCGGAGGGGCGTCGGGGGTGGTCAGAGACGTTCGACCACGGTGGCGATGCCCATGCCGCCTCCCACGCACAGCGTGGCGAGGCCGTAGCGCTGCTCGCGCCGCTCCAGCTCGTCGATCAGGGTGCCGAGGATCATCGCGCCGGTCGCCCCCAGCGGGTGGCCCATCGCGATCGCGCCACCGTTGACGTTGACCTTGTCCAGGCTGAGCCCCATGTCCTCCACGAAGCGCAGCACCACCGCGGCGAACGCCTCGTTGATCTCGACCAGATCGATGTCCTCCATGGTCAGCCCGGCCTTGGCGAGCGCCTTACGGGTGGCCGGGGCCGGGCCGGTGAGCATGATGGTGGGGTCGGAGCCGGTGACGGCGGCGGAGACGATCCGGGCGCGCGGGGTCAGTCCATGGCGCTCGCCGACCTCGCGGTTGCCGATGGCGACCAGGGCCGCGCCGTCCACGATGCCGGAGGAGTTGCCCGCGTGGTGGACATGGTCGATGGCCTCGATCCAGTGGTACTTCTGGAGCGCCACCGCGTCGAAGCCGCCCGCCTCGCCGATCGCCTCGAACGAGGGCTTCAGCCCGGCCAGCGTCTCGGGGGTGGTGCCCGGACGGATGTGCTCGTCGCGGTCGAGGACGGTGAGCCCGCTGCGGTCGCGGACCGGGACCACCGAGCGGTCGAACAGACCGTCCTTCCACGCCTTCGCCGCCCGCTCCTGGGAGAGCGCGGCGAAGGTGTCCACGTCGTGGCGGCTCCAGCCGCCGATGGTGGCGATGAGGTCGGCGCCGATGCCCTGCGGGACGAAGCCGGTCTCGTAGTTGGTCATCGGGTCCGCGAACCAGGCACCGCCGTCGGAGCCCATCTTCACCCGCGACATCGACTCCACACCGCCCGCGAGCACCAGGTCCTCCCAGCCCGAACGGACCTTGGCCGCCGCCAGGTTGACGGCCTCCAGCCCGGAGGCACAGAAGCGGTTCTCCTGGACGCCCGCGACCGTGTCCGGCAGCCCGGCCGCGATGGCCGCCACCTTGGCGATATCGGATCCCTGGTCGCCGAGCGGGCTGACCACGCCGAGCACGACATCGTCGATGGCGGCCGGGTCGAGGTCGGGGAACCGGCGCCGGATCTCGTGGATCAGCCCCACGACGAGGTCGACGGGCTTGGTGCCGTGCAGGGCCCCGTCGGCCTTGCCGCGCCCGCGCGGGGTGCGGATGGCGTCGTACACATACGCTTCGGTGCTCACGTCAGCAGCCTTTCGAGGGAGTGAGGGGGGACGGCGGGAGGCTCAGTCGGCGAGCAGGGAGCGGCCGATGATCTCCTTCATGATCTCGGTGGTGCCACCGTAGATCGTCTGGATACGGCCGTCGGTGAACGCCTTGGAGACCGGGTACTCCGTCATATAGCCGTAGCCGCCGTGGAGCTGGAGACAGCGGTCGGCGATCCGCTTCTGGAGCTCTGTCGCCCACCACTTGGCCATGGACGCCTGCACCGCGTCCAGCCCGCCCGCCGTGTGGTCGGTGATGCAACGGTCCAGGAAGGCGCGGGTGACGGCGCATTCGGTGGCCATCTCGGCTATCTCGAAGCGGATGTGCTGGAGCCTGGCCAGCGGCCGGCCGAACGCCTCGCGCTCCTTGACATACGCCGTGGTGAGCTCCAGGACGTGTTCGGCGGCGGCGATGGCAGAGACCGCGATGGTCAGCCGCTCCTGGGCGAGATTGGTCATCAGATGGACGAAGCCGCCGTTCAACTCGCCCAGCAGGTTGTTCTTGGGGACCCGGACGTCATGGAAGAACAGCTCGGCGGTGTCCTGCGCCTTCTGGCCGATCTTGTCGAGGTTGCGGCCGCGCTCGAAGCCCTCCGTACCGCGTTCGACGACGATCAGGCTCAGCCCCTTGGCGCCGCCCTCCGGGGTGGTCCGGGCGACCACGATCACCAGGTCGGCCAGGATGCCGTTGGAGATGAAGGTCTTGGAGCCGTTCAGCACCCAGTGGTCGCCCGCGTCGGTGGCGGTGGTGCGGATCCCCTGGAGGTCGGAGCCCGCGCCGGGCTCGGTCATGGCGATGGCGGTGATGAGCTCGCCGGAGCAGAAGCCGGGCAGCCAGCGGCGCCTCTGCTCCTCGGTGGCCAGCGTCCGGAGGTACGGGCCGATCATGTCGTTGTGCAGCGGGACCGCGAACCCGGAGGCGCCCGCGCGGGCCAGCTCCTCGGAGATCACCGCGGAGTAGCGGTAGTCGTCGCTCCCTCCGCCGCCGAACTCCTCGGGCATGGCGAGGCCGAGCAGCCCCTGCCGTCCGGCCGCGCGCCACACCGCGCGGTCGACCACGCCGTCGGCTTCCCAGCGCTCGTGGTGCGGGGTCACCTCCTTCTCGATGAAGGTGCGGACCGTCTCGCGGAACGCGTCGTGCTCGGCGGTGAAGATCTGGCGCGTCAGGGGCGTCCGGGTCACGACGGGGTCTCCTCGGTGGCGGTCTCGGCGGTGGTCTCGGGGGTGGACTCGGGGGCGCTCTCCGCGGACTCCCGCGGGAGGGCGACGCCCCAGTCGCGGGCCACCTCCGCCACATCCGCGCCGGGCTGCGCGGGCGCGCGGCGCACCGTACCGGGGGTGGCGGAGAAGCGCGGGGCGGGCGCGGGCTGGGTGATGCCGCCGTGCTCGGTGAAGGTGCCACGGGCGGCGAGATGGGGGTGTCCGGGGGCCTCGCGCAGCGACAGCACGGGCGCGACACAGGCGTCGGAGCCGTCGAAGACCGCCGTCCACTCCTCGCGGGTGCGCTCCTTGAAGCGGGCGGCGATGACGGAGCGCAGGGTGCCCCAGGCTTCGAAGTCCTCGCGGGGCGGGGCCTGGTCGGCGATGCCGAGCCGGTCGGCGAAGTCCGCGTAGAACTTGCGCTCCAGGGCGCCGACGGCCATATGACCGCCGTCGGAGGTCTCGTAGGTGCCGTAGAACGGGCAGCCGCCGTCCAGGAGGTTGGCACCACGGCGGTCCTGCCAGCCACCGGCGGCCATCATGCCGTGGATCACGGCGGTCAGATGGGCGGTGCCGTCCACGATCGCGGCGTCCACGACCTGGCCGGGGCCGCCCGCGCGGGCGTGCTGGAGGGCGGCGAGGACACCGATGACGAGGTACAGCGAACCGCCCGCGTAGTCCCCGAGGAGGTTGGCCGGGGCCACCGGCGGTCCGTCGGCGGCGCCGATCATGCCCAGCGCCCCGGCGACGGCGATATAGCCGATGTCGTGTCCGGCGGTCGGGGCGAGCGGGCCGTCCTGGCCCCAGCCGGTCATCCGGCCGTAGACCAGCTTCGGGTTGCGCGCCAGACATGCTTCCGGCCCCACGCCGAGCCGCTCGGCGACGCGCGGGCGGTAGCCCTCGATGAGGATGTCGGCGCGCTCGGCGAGGTCGAGCACGGCGGCCCGGCCGCCGTCGGACTTCAGATCGAGCAGGACGGAGCGCTTGTTGCGGTTGGCGATGTCGTAGTCGGGATCGATCCGCAGGCCACCGGTGCCGCCCGGCCGGTCCACCCGGACGACATCGGCGCCGAGATCGGCGAGGACCATGGCCGCGAAGGGGCCCGGTCCGATCCCCGCCAGCTCCACCACGCGGACCCCGGACAGCGGGCCGCCCGCCTGTGCCCCGTCCTCTGTCGCCACCATCGGACCCCAAACCTTGTGACAGTTTTGCTGTAACACCGCCGATGCTAAGAAGGCATGCCCTATTCCACAAGCCCCCGGGCCGGGCCGTGGACGGCGAAGGGCCATGGCCCGGCCGGACTTTGGCCGACGGGGCCACGGATGGGCCATGGGCGGGCCACGGATGGGCCCGGGGGAACGGTGCGCCCGGGGGTGCCGTCAGTCCGCGTCGAGCTCCGCGATCAGCCGCTTGGGGGCGATCGTCCGGTAGCTCTCCTCGACCCAGTCGCACAGCAGGTCGGCCCCGGACGCGCCCTCGGCGAGCGGTATGGACACCCATCCGGAGCGGCCGAGGCCATAGCCGGTCGGGGCGGCGCCGGGCTGGGACATCGCATGGGCGTGGGCGGCCTCGTCCCGCAGCTTGACGGTGACGCCGGGGGTGCGGTCGCCGTCGTCCGGCCCCAGGAAGACGAAGATCTTCTTGCCGACCTTGACCACCGCGTCCCCCCAGGGGGAGTCCTCCCAGGCGCCGGGGAGGCCGAGCGCGAATGCGCGCACCGCGTCCCGCACCTTCAGCGGGTCCTTCGACGCGGCCATCGGCTCCTCCTGCGCTGCGCGGTCCACGGGTGTCAGACGGCCGGTGTCCCGCGATCCCCACCGGTCTTCCCCACGCTAGCGTCCGCCACCGACAACGGCCGCTCGGGCACCAGGTGGTCGGCGCCGCCGGACGGATCGGTCAGCCGCCCCAGCCGCCGCGGCACATCGGCTCCCACCAGGACGATCACCACCAGGGTCAGCCCGAAGGTGAGCACCGCCAGGGCCTGGCCGAGCGGCATCCCCTCGGCCAGATCGGCGCCGAGCACCGGCGCCACCGCGCCGCCCAGCGCCCCGGTGTTGTAGACGAAGCCGAGGGAGGCGGCGCGGGTCCGGGTCGGGAAGTGGCCCGCGATGTACCGGGGCAGGATGCCCGAGATCCCCTGGCTCAGGGCGAGCAGGACGAACAGCAGCACGCCGAGGCCCACCAGGCTGTTCCGCACCGCGAACACCGGGAAGACGAAGGCCAGCGAGGCGAGCAGGGTGCAGGCGTAGGCGCGCCGGGTGCCCAGCCGGTCGCCCACGAAGCCCGCGAGCCAGCAGCCCGCCATGGTCCCGAACCCGGCGTAGAACATCACGTCGGTGACCTCGCCGGGTGCGTAGCCCAGCTCCGACTTCAGATAGGTCGGCAGCAGGGCCTGGATGGGCCAGCTGTAGAGGAAGGCGCAGAAGACCGTGACCATCAGCGCCGTGTACAGCGGCCAGCCGCGCCGTCCGCCGAGCTGTGCGGCGAAGGCGAACAGACACCCCGCCGCCAGCAGCGAAAGCGGCCAGCGCCAGCCCGCGCCCACCGGGGTGAAAACACAGAACAGCGCGGCGCTCGCGGCCGCCGCCAGTGTGGTGTTGATCCCGCCGCGCCACCGCCCGGTGAACAGCGGCGCGAAGGGGTTGCGCCGCGGCTCGTCGTCCGCCGCCACCTCCTGGCGCCAGTCCGCGGCCTCGGGGAGCGCGCGCCGCACCCACAGCGCGACGAACACCGGCAGTACGCCGATCCAGAACATCCAGCGCCAGCCCCAGTGCGGAACCACCCACCGGTAGAGCTCGGAGGCGAGGATGGTGCCGCCCGCGTAGCCCGAGATGAGGAAGCCGGAGGCGCGGTTCCGGAGCCGGGCGGGCCAGCTCTCCAGCACATAGGTGGCGCTCGCGCTGTATTCGCCAGCCATGCCCATGCCAATCAACAGGCGGGCGCCGAAGAGGCTGAAATAGTTCCAGGCGAAGCCGCAGGCGAAGGTGCCCAGCGAGTAGAGCAGAATGCTGGCGATCATGGCCGGTTTACGGCCGTAGCGATCGCCCATCGCACCCAGCAGGGCGCCACCGAGCCAGCGGGTGATGAAGGCGCCGGAGACCAGGCTCGCCGCGGACGCCGTACTGAGGTCGAACTCCTCGGCGACCTCAGTCAGTACAAGGGTGATCAGCACGAAGTCGAAGCCGTCGAGCAGATAGCCGATCCAGGCGGCGGCCATGGACTTCCACTGGCCGCGGGAGACCTCCCGGTACCAGGGCGCGGCGGCGGTCATGGCAACAGCCCCCCTTCCTCGAGGACATGACGGACGGTCTTGACGGCCGCGTCGTCCAGCGGTACTTGGGGCGCGGCGGTCGCCGGGCAGCCGATGACACCCATCAGATGCAGCGCGGCCTTGAAACCTCCCAGCGCCGAGGAACTTCCGCCCATCAGCGCCGGGTCACCGGCGTCGGTGAGGGCGAACAGCGCGGCCAGCCGGTCCTGTTCGGCCGCGGCCCGGTCCCAGCGTCCGGCACGGGCGTGCGCGTAGAGCCGGACATAGCCGTCCGGGTCGACATTGGCCAACCCCGGCACCACCCCATGGGCGCCCGCCAACAGGGCCCCGTCCACGGTCAGTTCGGATCCGGTGAGCACGGAGAACCGGGAATCCGGGGTGCGCCGCCGGATCTCCACCAGCAGTCTGCGCAGCGCGCCGTCGTCACCGCTGCTGTCCTTCAGCCCGGCGAGGGTGGAGTCGGCGGCCAGCGGGAGGACGGTCGCGGAGGTCAGCTTGGAGTGGACCGAGGCCGGGATGTCGTAGGCGAAGAGCGGCAGTCCGGCACCGTCGCGCAGCCGCCGGAAGTGGTCGGCGATCTCCACCGGATGGGTGCGGGTGTAGAAGGGCGCGGTGGCCACGACGGCGTCCGCGCCCAGCCCGGCGGCGGTCCGGGCGTGGTCCAGGATCCGTGCCGTGGTCATGTCGATCGCCCCGGCGAGCACCGGCACCCGGCCGTCCGCCGCCGCGATCACCGTCTCCAGGACGGTGCGGCGCGCGCGGTCGTCCAGATAGGCGGCCTCGCCGCTGGAGCCGAGCGCGAACAGCGCGCTCACCCCGGCGCCGATCAGCCGCTCGGCGAGGGCGGCCAGCGAGCGGGTGTCGATCGCGCCGGTGGGGGTGAGCGGAGTACACAGGGGCGGTACGACACCGGTGAGCGGAGCCGGAAGACTCATCACAACCCAGCTTTCTGGAACGGGTGGCCTGGAGCCCGGACGGATGGCCGTGCGACAGCTGACGCCCTGCCATATCCCGGCGGTGTACCGGGAGATACCCGGGCAAGAGAGACGTGGGACGTCCTATGTCTCGGCTGAATCTCGCTCAGCCCCGACACCGCTGTCAAGTGGCCCGTCGGCCGACCCGCCCACCCTCCAGCGCGGTGTCCGAATACCGCCAGCATGGGCTGGTTTCCCCGATCAGCATGAGCCATATGAACGACAACGACATCCCCCAGACGGGCACGACAGAACACCCCACCCCCCGGTACGAGCTCCGGGCCATCGCGCCCGAGGCGCTGAAGCGGCTGCGGATCGCCGATGACGCGGACCGTGCGCCGCGTGTCGTGGTGGAGGACGCGGAGGGCAACTCACCGCTGCGCTGCTGCCTGGGCCGCAGCCTGCCGCACGAGACCATCGTGCTGCTCTCCTACTCCCCGCTGCTGCGCTGGGCGCTGGACAGCGGCGCCGACCCGGGCCCGTACAACGAGACCGGCCCGGTCTTCGTCCACCGCGAGGAGTGCGACGGCTTCACCGGCCCCGGCGTCCCGGACGGCCTCCGCGGCGACCGGCGGGTGCTGCGGGCGTACTCCGCCGACGGCTCCATCCTGGGCGGACTGCTGCTGGACGTCGGCACCCCGACGATCGAGGAGGGGCTCGAGGAGCTCTACCGCGATCCGCGGGTGGCGGCGGTGCATGTGCGCGGTGTGGAGTACGGCTGCTTCCTGGCCGAGACACGCCGCGTCTGACGGTCGGGCCCTCCGAGGCGGCCGGAACCGCCGGGGCCGCCGACGCGGTCGTGTCGGCCGGTCAGCTTCGGGGGGACCGCGCGTCCGCCAGCGCCCGGCGGCACAGCGCGTCCGCGCGCCGGGTGGTCTCGGGCTGCCGGAACTCCCGGGCGAGATGGAGGGTGTGGGCACAGGCGCTGTCGAGGTCGACCCGGTGGCCGACCGAGACGAACACCGGCTTCACCCCGTCCCGGGTGCGCAGCGCCCGGCCGACCTCCTCGTCCCCGTCCAGCAGCGGTGACCAGTCGCCGCGGCGCGGTCCGGGGTCGGCGTGGCGGAAGGTGAACGGGTTCTTGGCGACGCCGATGACCGGCAGCCCCGTCAGCACCCCCAGATGGCTGGCCAGCCCGAAGCGACGGGGGTGGGCCAGTCCGTAGCCGTCGCACACCACCAGGTCCGGGCGGTGACCGGCCCGGTCGAGGGCGCCGAGCGCGTCCAGCACCGCCGGTATCTCACGGAACGCCAGCAGTCCGGGCACATAGGGGAAGGTGACCGGGCCGACCGCCGTCGCCTCCCCGACGACCGCCAGGGTGCGGGGGTCCAGCGCCACCGCGGCGGCCGCGACCACCCCGCGCTCGTCGTCGTACGCCACGTCCACCCCGGCCACCGGGCCGGTGCCCGTGCCCGGCGGGGCCACCTCCCCGGCGGTCACGACGGAGCTCCGCAGCCGCTCCTGGACGGCGGTCGCCTCGGCCTCGTCGCCGGGCCAGCCGGACGGCAGTTCGTAACGCGGGGGATCTGTGCTGGTCATCGTGGGCATCACGCTACTATCCCGATCATGTTCATCCTGGACGTGACCTACACGGCACCCCTCGACCGCGTCGAGGCCCTGCTCCCCGCGCATATCGCCTGGCTGGACGCGCAGTACGCGGCGGGTGTCTTCCTCGCCTCGGGGCGCAAGGAACCGCGCGAGGGCGGGGTGATCGTGGCGGTCGGCGGCGACCGCGCGGCGCTCGAGACGCTGGTGACCACCAACCCGTTCACGGTCGAGGGCGTGGCCACGTACACGATCACCGAGTTCATCGCCACCAAGACGGCTCCGGCGCTGGAGCCCTACCGACAGCAGCCGGCGCCCTGACCCACTGTGCGGAGCCACGGGCGCCGCACACCACCGGGGCGCCCCGGGCGACTCGTCGACCACGCCTCCCGCACTTCCGCCGGGCCCCGTCACGGGGCGGGGTCCGGCGGACGCCCGGTCATCGCGCCGCCGTGATCCCCAGCCGGGCGATCCGGCCCTTCTCCCCCGCCGCCCAGCAGCCGAGGTCCGGGGCACAGTCGACGGTGTCGTACGAACCGGTGCCGACGGTGCGCCAGCTGCGGCCCGCGTCGGTGGTGAGGTCGGTACCGGTGGGGCCGACGGCCAGGGCCGCCCGGCGGCTGTACGGCAGCCAGCTGACGCCCGAGCGGTAGGCGGACGGCGGCCGGACCGCCGTGGTCCAGCGGGATCCGCCGTCGCCTGTGACGGCCGCCGCGCGCGGGGACTGCTGGTCGGGCCGGTAGTCGCCGCCGACGGCGAGTCCGTGCCGGGCGTCGCGGAAGGCGAGCGCGAACACCCCGCGCGCCGGATCGCCCGCGGGGACCGGGGTGTCGGCCACCGTCCAGGTGCGGCCGCGGTCGGTGGTGTGGAAGACCCGGGAGGTGGCCGCCCCACCGGTGGCGAACCACGCGTTCCGCCCGCCGGAGGAGACCAGGCACTGCCCGCTCGCGGCGAAGGCGGCCTCGCCCTGCTGTGCGGCGGGCATACCGTCCGAGGGCAGGACGCGCCAGCTGCGGCCGCCGTCCCCGGTCGACAGGATCCGGTAGCGGCCGTCCACCGGATCGCTCAGCGCGATCCCGTGCCGGGAGTCGAAGAAGGTCACGCAGTCGTAGAAGGCGCGCGGATCGTCGTTCCGGAAGCTCTCGCTCCAGGTCGCGCCCCCGTCGTCGGTGCGGAAGATCCGGGACGCCTCGCCCTCACCGATCGCCAGCACCACCGCGCGCCGGGCGTCGAACGCCTCGACGTCGCGGAACTCCAGCCCCTCCGCACCGGGCGGGGAGACATCGCGCCAATCGCGCCCCCCGTCGCGCGTCCGCAGCACCGTGCCCTTGGTGCCCGCGACCCACGCCGTGTTCCGGCTGACCGCGGCCAGCCCGCGGAACCGGGCGTCGGTGCCGCTCTCCGTGAGCCGCCACCCGACCCCCGACCGGCCCTGGTCGCCCGCCGGTTGGGCCCGCGCGGGCGCCGTCGTCACGGCGGCGAGCGCCATCGCGCAGAGCCCGGCCGCCATCGTGCGTCTCATCATGCTCACGATCCCCATGCCCCTCATGGAGCTGGAAGCTAGCCCATCCGCGGGACGCCGTCCACGGATGAGTGAGGTAGTGAGCGGGAGAATCCCGTACCGCGACGGGTCGGGGTGCCGTGCGAAACGGGTCCGGGGCCACGGTCGCTGCGGGGAGCAGCGGCCGTGGCCCCGGACCTCGGTGGTACGCCGGGCGGCGCTCAGCGCTTGTTGTCGACGCAGACCCGCACCAGCACCGACACACACTCCTCCGAGCCGTCGGCGGACGAGGCGGTGGGCTTGGCGGTCGGCTTGGCCGTGGGCTCGGCGGTCGGCTCGCCACTCGGCGTGGAGCTCCCGCTCGGGGTGCCACCGGGCTCGTCGCCGGGTGTTTCGCCGGGCTCACCGGGCCGGGTCGGCTCGCTCGTACCGCCGTCGGTCGGGTCGCCCGTCGGGTCATCGCTCGGGTCGTCCGTCGGCGACGGGGAGGACGGATCGGACGGCTTACCCGAAGGCGACGAGGAGGGCGAACCGGGTGAAGTCGGCCGCGACGAGGGCGAAGAGGACAAAGGGGATGACGGCGCGGCGGAGGACGGTGCCGAACCCGAGGGGGAGACCGCGCTCGACGGCACGTCCGACGGCGACCGCCCCGCGGGCGCGCTGCTGGACGGCCGGTGCCGGGAAGCCTCACGCGCGGCCTCCGACCGCAGGTCGTCCGGGTTGCGGGAGGACGCGGAGCTCTCCGGCGAACCCGCCGACTCCGACGACTCGAGCCCCTGCGGCGGCACCCCGGCCCCGCCCGGGTCCGACGGCGCCGACGCCGCCGCGGGCTGCCCCGGCTCGGCCGCTCCGCCGTCGGTCAGGGCCAGTCCGGCCGCGACCGCCGCGCTCGTGACGAGCAGCACACCGACACCGGCGACAGTGGCCGCGACCGGTCCGGCCTGGCGCACCTGTCCGCGCATGAGGTGGCGCATCGAACGCCGGGTGGACACCAGCGTGCCGCCCGTGGTGGCGGCGTGCGCGGCGCCGAGCGGCACCGTGCGGGTGGCCGCGGTCATCGCCGTGGCTCCGCCGAAGGCGGCGGCGAGCGGTGCCAGCCAGCCGGCCGTACCGCGGTCCAGCAGTGCGAGCAACGCCGGTCCGGTGAGCGCGGACAGCCGGCCGTCGGCCGCCACCATCTGCTCCATCCGGCCGCGGCAGTCCTGGCAGCCCTCGATATGCACGGCTATCTGCTCGGCCTGGTGCGGAGTGTCGACGCCCTGCACATGCGCGGGCATCCGCTCCCAGTGCGCACCGCAGGCCGCGCTCGCCGCGGCACCCGGCTGGGCGCGCAGATACTCCTGGCGCAGGCTCTCCCGGGCCCGCTCCACCAGCGCGGCGGCGCCGTCGGCATGGGTGCCGAGACGGCGGGCCACACCCTCCGGCGACAGCCCGTCCACCTCCGCGAGCCACAGTGCCGTGACCCAGCGCTGCGGCAGTTCGCCCAGGACCTCCACCAGCGGTTCGAGATGGGAAGCGCGCTGCGGCGGCCCCCAGCTCGCGGCGGCGGCGGAGAGCCCCCGCACGGCGCTGGTGAGTTCGGCCGGTACGGCGACGGCGGCGATCGGCTGCCCGCTCCGCACCCGGCGCCACACCCGGTAGTGGGCCTCGGCGACGAGGTCGCCGGCGGTCCAGGGGTTACCGGTGAGGGTGCGCGCATACGCGACGAGACGCGGGTATTCGGCTTCGTAGAGGCGGTGGTAGGCGGCCGCGTCGAGCGCCGCGGGACGTTGGTGCATGGTGGAACAACCCCTGGGGTGGTGCCTCGCCGGCGGCGGAGTTTTGTAACAGCTCCGCACGGCGCCCGAGACCGGGCATGGTTTTCGCAAGCCTAAATGCCCTATGTCCCCTCGAAAAATCAGTCGTGACATACGTCACAGCAACGGTGGGTGCACTGGTGTGATCGCCCGTACGTCTTAACGGGCGTAAGCGAGGCGGGGACCCGCACCGAGAACAAGGGAGCCGGCGTTGTCCACAGTCATCGACCAAGCCGTCCAGGCGCACCTCATCGCGTCGACGCCCGAGGCACGCGCCATCCCGGCCTGTCTGCGCTATGAGCCCGACGACCCGTTCGCGGTGCGCGTCTCCTTCCCGCCGTCCGCCTCCCTCGACGGGACCGCGGTGGAGTGGACGTTCGGGCGGGAGTTGCTCGCGGCGGGGCTGCGCGGGCCCGCGGGCAACGGCGATGTGCAGATGTGGCCGTGCGGTCCGCAGCGCACGGTGCTGGAGTTCCACGCCCCCGAGGGCATGGCCATGGTCCAGTTCGACACCGGCGATCTGCTGCGGTTCCTCGGCCGTTCGTACGCCGCGGTCGCGGAGGGCAGCGAGAGCGGAGCGATGAACCTGGACGACGGACTGGCCTCGCTGCTGGGAGACGCCCCCGCCTGAGCCGACGGCTCAGCGCCCCCCGCCCGCCGCACCCGGGGCCGTCGAAGGCCCCTCAGGTGCCGCCCGGGGACGTGGTCGCCACGAGGATCGCCGTGGTGACCGCCGCGGCGAGGGCCGCACGCACCTGTGCGATGACTTTCTCCAGAACCGGCCCCATTCCCCCGCTTCGTTCCGCCAGTTCCGTGATGCGCTCCTTGTGGAGCTTCGCGTCCTTGACCGTCACCACGGTCCGCAGCTCCCCCGCCGCCGCGAGTGCGACCAGCGCCGCGTCCCGCTCGGACACCTCGGCCACCGGCTGGTCGCCGTGCAGCACCCGCACCGCGTCCTCGCGCATCCCCGCCACCAGATCGGTCCGCTCCAGCCGGTACTCCCTCCGCGGGAACACCCCCAGCACGCGCCGTGTCTCCACGCGCAGATACCCCGCGGCCACCAGCTGATCGCGCACGGCGTGCTCGGTGAGCCGCGGCTGATGCCCCACCCAGGAGGCCCAGGTGCGCGGCCGGGACTCCCCGATCAGCTCCAGCAGCCCGTCGAGCGCGGGGTCCCCGGTCATGGCGTCGGGCACCGGACGGGGCCTGCCGTCGGTGTCGGTGAGCAGCCCGCGCTGGGCGAGCTCGGTGAGGGCTCCGGCGCGGACGAGCAGCCCGGTGTGGGCCCCGGCGGGTCTGCCGGTCTCCGGGTCGAAGGCGAGCAGATGGAGCGCGGCGGCCAGGGAGAGCGAGCCGTTCGGCACGGGGACCTCCGGTCGGTGTCGTCCGGTCGGTGTCGTCCGGGTCGGTGCGAGGTGTCCCGACCATATCCGCCGGAGGACGTGCCGGGGCGGCGGCCACGCGCACCCCCCTTGCGCGCGCGTGACCGCCTGCCCCCGGGCCGCCCCGCGGCCCTACGGGTGGTAGAGCTTGACGACGGCGGTCGTGGTGGTCCGCTGGAAGTCCGCGACCGGAGCCTGGTCGAAACCGCCCATCTCACCCCACTGGACGACGGTCACCGTCCGGCCGTCCCGGCCCACGCCGTAGAGGTGGATCCCGGGCTCGGAGTCCGGGTACGAGGTGTGGACGCCGTAGACATGGGCGCCGTCCTCGGCCGGCAGCGCGCCGTAGTCCCGCCACGAGGCGGTGCCTTCGGGGTAGTCCCGCTGCCAGTTGGCGGCGCAGTTCCGGATCTTCTTCTCCGCGGCGGCGGCCAGTGTGCGGGCGGCGTCCACGGTGCCGGTCCGCACCACGATCTGGCTGGCGCCGGTGTCGTACTCGGTCCAGAAGGTGCGGTGGGTCGACCCGGCCGAGGGGAAGGTCCTGGCCACGCAGAACGGGACGTTCTCCGGCAGCCCCTCGGTGACGTCACCCGCGTACCAGTCGGAGCGGGGGTGCGGCGGAAGTTCCCTCGGCACGAGGTGGCCGGGTGTGCCCGGGGCCGCGGCCAGGGCCGGGCCGGTCCCGGCCACCCCCAGGACGGCGGCCGCGGCCACCGCCCCCGCGGCGGCGGTGCGGAGTGCGTGCTTGACCATGCTCATCAGATGATTCCCCGTCTCTTGCGGTGAGGGCGACAGCGGTACGACTCATGCCGGTGGACCTGTCATGTCACGGTTCACGGGTGCCGCCGGGCGGTCCGCGGCGGCAGGTCCTAAGCGTGCGGGCCGCCGGGGCGCGGACGCCAGGAAAGTCGAGGCATCCGGGACGCTGGAATGCCTGCACGTACGCTGACTTGGGGGTATGACAACAGCCTGGAACGCGTTCGCGGGACACCCGCGGGACGCGAGCGGGTGGGGATACGGGGAGACACGGGGAAGGGGGGCGGTTCCATGGGGAGCGCCCATGAGGTCGCGGAGTTCGCGGAGAGCCTGCGGGCCCTCAAGGAACGGTCGGGCCGCAGCTACGGATCGCTGGCCACGCGACTGCACGTCAGCACGTCCACGCTGCACCGGTATTGCAACGGCGACGCGGTCCCGGCGGAGTACGCGCCGGTGGAACGGCTCGCCCGGCTCTGCGGAGCCACCCCGGAGGAGCTGATCGCCCTCCATCGCCGCTGGGTCCTGGCCGACGGGGCCAGAACCCCCCGGGGCGGCGCCCCGGGCAGACCCCGCCCCACGACGGGGACGGGCGCGGGGGCGGGGACGGAAGCGGGTGCCGACGCGCGGGCGGGCTCGGCGACGAGCGGTACGGCGAACGGAGACACGGGCGCGGACGCCCAGGCACCGACGGCGGAGCCGTCCGCCGCGCCGTCCGCCGAACACGGCTCCGGGCCGGGCCCTCACGGCAATTCGGGGCGAGCGCCGGACACGGGGGCCGATGCCCAGGCACCCACGGCGGAGCCGTCCGCCGCGCCACTCGCCGGCACCCACGGCGGTGCGCGGCGGGCCACGGCGATCGGCCGAGAGACCCCTGCTCAGCCACCGGCGGCGGAGCCGTGCGCGGGGCCGAGCGCCGGGCGTGGTGGGGGTGCTGCGACGGACGAAGGGACACGCCGGGGCACGGCGGAGCCGAGCGGTGGGCCAGGCGACGGCGCCGGGACGCACGGCGCGGCTCGGGGGTGGAGGCGTCGGGGCGGGCGGGGCGGTGCCGGGGCGGTTCAACCGGCTTCCTCGTCCGGCGAGTCCGGGCCGGGCGGCGTACGGCCTCGGGTGCGGTGGGCGGCGGTGGGGGGCGGCTCCCAAGAACAGAGGCGGTTGCGGGCCGTACCCACGGACGAGGGCGCGGCCCCGCGCCGCGGTTGGCGACGGCGGCCGTGGGCGTTCATGGCCGGGGCCGCCGCCATGGTCGTGCTCGCCATCACGGCGGTGGAGGTGCGGCCGCCCGGCGACGACGGGCGGAAGGACACCGCCTCGCCCCGGTCCTCCGCCGACCCACGGTCCGCCGCGCCCGTCGGCCCGACCGCGCGCGGCCGTCTGGACCGGGCGGAGACGGGCGGCGACAAGCACGCGTCGGGCGCGCCGCGTCGCAAGAACGACCGGCGCCACGGCGGTGGCCCCTCCGGCGGCTCCGCCGCGCCCTCACCGGGCGCGTCCGGCCGTCCGGACGACACGCCCGGCAACGGCGGCTCCCGCACCCCGCTCACCCTCAGCACCCGCTCCCATGTGTGGGAGAACGGCTGCGACCACCGCTACCTCATCGACCGGCCGCCCGCCGACGTCGCCCCGCCGCCCACCGAGCAGGACGCGCCGACATGGGCCTCGGCCTACGGCGCCGTGCACGGCGGGACCACCAACGTGGAGGTCACGGTGCAGGGCCGGGCATCGTCCGCGGTGGTCCTCCAGGCACTGCACGTACGGGTGGTGGGGCGGAGCGGCCCGCTGCCGTGGTCGTCGTTCGCGATGGAGAACGGCTGCGGCGGCTCCCTCACCCCGCGCGCGTTCTCGGTCGATCTAGACGCCTCCCGTCCGCTCGCCCGCCCGACCGACGGCAATGACGCGGGCAAGCCGCTCCCCGCCGTCCGCTTCCCGTACCGCGTGTCGGACACGGACCCGGAGGTGCTGCGGATCAACGCCCGTACCTCCGGCTGCGACTGCCGCTGGTATCTGGAGTTGGAGTGGTCGAGCGGCGGGCGCGAGGGGACGGTGCGGATCGACGACCACGGCGCGCCGTTCCGCACCAGCGGGGCCAAGGGCCGCCCCGAGTACGGCTACGACTACGGCGAGGCCGCCTGGCGCAAGAACAGCTGACCCGCGCCGCGCGGGCCGGGGCGCCGCGCGGGCCGGGGCGCCGCACCTACTCCTCCGCCGTGGCCACCAGCAGCGCCGCGTCCCGTACGTCCGGGTGCGGATGCCCGCGCAGCGTACGCAGTTGCTCGCGCCACGGCTCCGACCAGTCGGTGCGACGGCCGCCCGCCTCGGTGACGGTGGTGGCGAACAGCCCGGCGGCGTGTCCGCCGTCCTCGCCGAGCTGCCGCGCCGCACGCCGCAGCGCCTCGTCGGAACCGGGCCGCGCCGCCGCGTTCAGCCGCCGGTGCAGTACGTCGGCGGTACGGGCGGCGAGGGCCGGGCGGGCGGAGTGGAGGCGGCTAAGCCGGGCGAGCGCGGCGGCCAGCGGGCCGGGGCGGGAGTCCAGGTCCAGTACGTGGACGAGGACATGGGCGGCGTCGGGGATGAACGTCTCGTATCCGGCGAGGAGTTCGGCCGCGGCGGTGGCGGCGCGCCGCATCGGGCGTGTCGCGGCGCCGCCGGGGGTGCGCCCGGCGAGCCGGGTGGCGAGGTGGCGGATCCGGCGGCGCGCGGGGCGGTCCCGGCCCGGCGCGGCGTCGGGCGTGTCCGGCCGGGCGTCGGCGGTGGCGAGGGCGGCGAGGGCCCAGGCCAGCGGATTGTCCTCGGGCGTGCCGTCGGGGGCGGCGGCCACCAGGGCCAGCAGCGCGTCGGCGGCGGAGGCCCAGCCCGCCCGGTTGTCGAGATCGGTGATGGCGGTGACGAGGACGGCCGCCACGTCCGGCGCCCAGGGCGACCAGAGGGCGAGTGCGGCATGGCCCGCCGCGGCCACCTCGGGGTCGTCGGTGTCGCAGACGACGCGTATCAGCTGGGCGTAGCGCGCCCGGTGGGCTTCGGGCAGGTCCAGCGGATGGACGCGCAGCACGGCGTGGCGCAGCTCGCGCCGCCCGCCCGCCGCGGCGGTCAGCATCTCCCAGGCCCGCTCGGCGTCGAGCAGCCGGGCCGCGAAGGCCACGCAGGCGGCCTGGACGTCGTGGTGCTGACCGGGCACCTCACGGGCGTCGGCGAGGAGGGTGGCGGCATCGGGCACCGGCAGCAGGGTGGCGGCGAGCCGGGCGGCCTCCTTGCGTCTGGTGACCTTCGGGGGCACGGCCGGTACGGCCGTCGCCACCCCGTCCGGGGCGAGCACGCCGCGGATCGGGGCCGCCAGCAGGGAGGGCGCGGTGTAACGGGCCGCCCGGGTGGCCGCGTACATCGCCACCCGGGCCCGGTCGCCGCCCGCGTGGGCAAGCAGTGCGGGCAGGGCGTCCCCGGGCCGGTCGGTGTGCGCGAGCGCGGCGAGGGCGGCCTCGGCCAGCACCGTGTCATCGACACCGGCCCAGCCCCGTACGGCGGTGGCGCCGGTGCCGGGGATCAGCGCGGCGCGGGCGAGGGCCGAGGTGCGCTCATGGGCCGGACGGGAGGTGTCGGCGACGGTCCGCTCCAGCAGGCGTGCGGCGGCGGCCTGCTGGCGGGGCAGCCAGCGGTCGGCGTCATGGGTGGCGGGCGGGGTCCACGCGGTGCCGGGGGTGAGGAACCGGCCGTAGGGCGGCGTGTCGGCCAGGACGAGGTCCAGCAGATCGGTGCGCCGACGTGTCAACACGGCGAGGACGGGCGGCAGTACGGCCGCCGAGGGGTCCTGTGCGACAAGCTCCGCGACCCGCGCGTCGCGCTCACCGGGCGGCTCCAGCCACAGCTCGACCGCGGTTCGGGCGGTGGTGTCGCTGCCGAACTGAATGGCCTGGTGCAGCAGTTCCTGGAGTTCGGGCATGGCGTGGGCGCGCCGTCCGAGCGAGCGGACGAGGGCGAACGTCAGCTCGTGGTCGACCCGGTCGGCGCCCGCCTCGAGCCAGGGACGCAGCGCCTCGAAGACGGCGTGTTCCTGGCCGCGCCGCAGGGTGTGGTCGAGTCTGCCGAGGTCGGCGGCGCCGACCCGCCCGGCCAGCCGGGTGACGGTGCGCAACGCCCAGCCCAGCAGCTCCCGCTGTCCGGTGACGGCGTGTTCGCGCAGCAGCGCGATGGCGAGCCCGCGCAGCGCCCGCCGGGTGGCCGGGGAGGAGTCCCGGGCCTGGATCGCGTCGCCCGCGACCCGGTCCAGCTGGTCGGCGGCGTCGTCGGTGAACAGGGCGGGAGGGACGGTGGCGAGCGCGCCGAGCGCGGCCGCGCGCACCGGGTCCTGTTCGTTGCGCAACCGCTCCAGCAGGTCCAGCAGGGAGGTGACGGCGGCGGGGTCGCCGGAGTGGGCGGCATTGCGGATCAGCAGTGGATAGGCGAGGGCGCGGTCCTCCGCGGCGGAACGGCGTGTCGCGCCGAGCAGTTCCTCGCGCGCCTCGTCGACCGGCAGATACGCCACGGCCTCCAGCACCGCGGTCCAGTGCGCCCCGCGGTCCCGCGCCCGCGCCGCCATCCGGCGCGCCTCCTCCTGCCGCGTGACACGCGGCAGCACATCGAGGACCGCCGGGTCGATGGAGGTGTGGTCGCGGTCGTGTTCCGCGGTGGCGTGGTCGAAGACATCGGCGCGGCGGCCGGGCGGCAGCGCGGCCAGCAGCCGCGCCAGCGCGTCCGGGTCGTGCCGCAGCGCCCGTGCCAGCATGGGGATTTCGGGCGGGTCGGCACGTACGAGGCGGCGCAGTACGGCCCGTTCGAGGCCGCGGCCGCGCAGCAGGGGCGCCTGGTCGGGGGTGAGCAGCAGCCGCAGCGTACGCGTGGGGTCGGCGGCCATCAGCGCGGACAGCCGGTGCCGTACCGGGACCGGCAGCACGCCGTGGCACACATCCTCCAGCAGATCCAGCACCCGGTCCGGCTCGGCGGGCACGGCCAGCGCCACACCGTGTGCGTACCGCGTCCACCAGGCGTCGCGCAGCGCCTGGGGCAACGCGGTGAGCTGCCGCTCGGCCTCGTCGAGGAAGGTGCGGGGGTGGCGGGCGACCAGGGCGCGCCAGCCGCCGACGGCGTGGAAGAGGGCGGGCAGCAGCCGCGCGAGGGTGTCCGCTCCACAGCCGGGCAGCAGCCGGGCCGCCTCGGCGTCGCCCCACCGCTCCCGCACCGGGTCGATCAGCCGGTCGGCGAGTGCGGTGCGCCGCCCGGCGACGACGGTACGTGCCAGCTCCCGGCGTACGGCGGCGGGCGCGTCCTGGAACGCCGTCTCCAGCGCCTCGTCGTCGATACCGTCCCCGTCACGCGCCACCGCGAGGGCGTGGTGGCGCACCACCGGGTCCGGGTCCAGCAGCCGCTCCTCGAGGTGGCCGGTCCGGCCGCCGACCGACGCGGCAGCTGCCGCGAGCCGCCGCTCATACGTCCCCCGCCGTTCCAACTCGACGATCAGCGCGCCGAGTTCACCGCGTGCGGTGGCCGCCCTGGTCCGTACGGCCAGTTCGTGCATCCGGCGCGGATACGGCATCGGGTCGAGGGCGGTGAGCAGTTCGTCGGCGAGGGCGCGGGGGGCTTCGGACTCGTGGACCATGACGAGGATTCTGCACGGTGAAGATGTACCGGCCGTAAGGGCATCGGCCCAGGGTGGCCTGGGGAACCCCAGGGTTTCCGGCTCGGGGGCCGCCGGACCCGGCCGCCCGGACCGCGAGCGGGGTGGCGGGAGCGAGGGAGTGCGCCGGGAGAGCCGCGGTCCGCCCGGCGCCGCCCGCTCCCGTCCCGCGCCGCCCGTCGCCGTCACACCCGCACACCCGCCCGTCGCCGTCACACCCGCACACCCGCCCGTCGCCGTCACACCCGCCCGTCACCGCCCACCCCCGCCGATCAGCGGCCGCGTCCCGGTTACGCCGTGCGAGGGAGACCGGCGCCACTTACGCTCGGTGTGTGGACCGGCCTCGCGCACCCGGGGGACCGAGGGACGGCGAAGGATCACCGAGCGTGGTGTCACCACGGTCACCACGGGGGTCGGCCACTCCGTCCGAGCCCGGAGGCGATAGATGCCGGAGCTTTTCATCGGCGGCAGCTGGACGGCCGCCCTCGACGGACACACCCGTGAGATCCGCTGCCCCGCGGACGGCAGTCCGGTGGCCACGATCGACGAGGCCGGGCCGAAGGACACGGCCGCGGCCATCGCGGCCGCCCGAGACGCCTTCGACCGCGGCCCCTGGCCCGGCACCCCGGCCGCCGAGCGCGGCAGGCTGCTGCTGCGCGTCGCCGACCTGCTGGAGCGCGACAAGGCCGACATCGCCCGCGCCGAGTCCCTGGACACCGGAAAGCGGCTGGTGGAGAGCGAATACGACCTCGACGACATCGCCAACTGCTTCCGCTACTTCGGCAATCTGATCTCTTCCGCGAGCCCGGGGCGGGTCATCGACGTGGGCAGCGCGGAAGTGGACAGCAGAGTGGTGCATGAGCCGGTGGGGGTCTGCGGTCTGATCACACCGTGGAACTACCCGCTGCTCCAGACGGCCTGGAAGGTCGCACCCGCGCTCGCCGCCGGGGACACCTTCGTCCTCAAGCCCAGCGAGCTGACCCCGCACAGCGCCATCGGGCTGATCCGGCTGCTGGCCGAGGCCGGGGTACCGCCGGGCGCCGCCAATCTGGTGCTGGGCGCCGGATCGACCGTGGGGGCGCCGCTGGCCACGGACGAGCGGGTGGACCTGGTGTCGTTCACCGGTGGTGTGGTCACCGGGCGCTGGATCATGGCGGCCGCCGCGCCCACCGTGAAGAAGATCGCGCTGGAGCTGGGCGGCAAGAACCCCAACATCGTCTTCACCGACTCGGACTTCGACACCGCCGTGGACTACGCCCTGATGGCCGTGTTCCTGCACGCCGGGCAGGTGTGCTCGGCGGGGGCCCGGCTGCTGGTCCAGGAGCAGCTGCACGACGCGTTCATCGACGAGATCGTGCACCGGGCCCGGCAGATCCGGCTCGGCGGTCCGTTCGACGAGGACGCCCGCAGCGGCCCGCTGATCTCCGCGGCGCACCGCGAGAAGGTGGCGGCCTATGTGGCGTCCGGGCTGGACGCGGGCGCGGTGCTGCGCTGCGGCGGGGCGCCGCCGGACGATCCGGATCTCGAGCGGGGCTACTTCTATCTGCCGACGGTCCTGGACGACTGCACCCCGGACATGTCCGTGGTGCAGGAGGAGTCGTTCGGCCCGGTGCTCACCGTGGAGCGGTTCCGCGACGAGGACGAGGCCGTCGCGCTGGCCAATGACACGGTGTACGGGCTGGCCGGGGCGGTGTGGACACAGGACGCGGAGAAGGCGCAGCGGGTGGCCTCCCGGCTGCGCGCCGGCACCGTGTGGATCAACGACTTCCATCCCTATGTCCCGCAGGCGGAATGGGGCGGGATGAAGCAGTCCGGGATCGGGCGCGAGCTGGGCCCGGCGGGGCTCGCCGAGTACCAGGAGGCCAAGCACATCTGGCGCAACACCGCGCCCCGCCCGCAGAGGTGGTTCTCATGACACCGCGGAGGTGGCTCATGACACCGCGGAGGTGGTCCGTATGACGGCGACCGAGCCCGCCGAGCCGTCGCCGGGTGCCCGTCCCGAGGGCGGCCACGACGACGACTCGATCACCGAGCTGGGCTACCGTCCCGAACTCAAGCGCACCCTCGGCAACTTCCACACCTTCGCCGCCGGGATCAGCTATATCTCCATCCTCACCGGCACCTTCCAGCTGTTCTACTTCGGGGTGAACCACGGCGGCCCGGCCTACTGGTGGTCCTGGCCGATGGTGTTCGCGGGCCAGCTGATGGTGGCGCTCTGCTTCTGCGAACTGGCGGGCCGCTATCCGGTGGCCGGATCGGTCTACAACTGGTCCAAGCTGCTGGGCGGTCCGCATGTGGGCTGGCTGGGCGGCTGGATGATGATGACGGCCACCATGGTGTCGTTGGCCGCGGTGGCACTGGCGTACCAGATCACGCTGCCGCAGATCTCCGCGTGGTTCCAGTTCATCGGCGACGGCAGCAGCGGTACCGAACGGGCGGCCAACGCGGTGGTGCTCGGCAGCATCCTGGTGCTGTTCACCACGCTGGTGAACGGCTTCGGTGTGAAGCTGATGGCGCGGATCAACTCGGCGGGCGTGGCCATCGAGCTGATCGCCGCGATCGTGCTGATCCTGCTGCTGGCCGCGCACATCACCCGCGGACCGTCCGCCGTGCTGGAGACCAACGGCCTCGGCAGCGGACAGCATCTGGGCTATCTGGGGGCGTTCCTGACCGCCTCGCTGGCCTCGGCCTATGTGATGTACGGCTTCGACACCGCGTCCTCGCTGGGCGAGGAGTCCCTGAACCCGGCCCGCAACGCGCCACGTGCCATTCTGCGGGCGCTGGTCGCCTCGTTCATCATCGGCGGGCTCATCCTGCTCTTCGCCCTGCTCGCGGTGGAGAACCTGCGAGCCAAACAGCTCTCGGTGGACGGGTTGCAGTACGTGGTGCTGTCGACCCTCGGCGGCACCATCGGCGACATCGTGCTGTGGTGCGTGGTCATCGCCATCACCGTATGCGCGCTGGCCGTGCACACCGCGGGCATCCGGCTGATGTTCGCCATGGCCCGGGACAACAACCTCCCCGGCGGCTCCAAGCTGGCCCGGGTGCATCCGCGGTTCCAGACGCCGCTGCTCCCGGCGATCCTCATCGGTCTGGTGGCGGTCGCCATCCTGGTCATCAACATCAACCAGCCGCAGATCTTCTCGGTGGTCACCAGTATCGCGATCATCATGATCTACATCGCCTATCTGATGGTCACCCTGCCCATGCTGCTGCGCAGGCTCCGGGGCGAGTGGAAACCGGCCGAAGGGCGCTTCTCGCTGGGCCGGTTCGGGCTGCCGGTCAATGTGCTCGCGGTGCTGTGGGGGCTGGCGATGTCCATCAACCTCGCCTGGCCGCGTGCCGAGGTCTACAACGCCACCGGTCCCCAGCACTGGTATCTGCGCTGGGGCGCGTTCCTGTTCATCGGCGTCGTCGCGCTCGGTGGCTTCGCCTACTACTGGTTCGTCCAGCGCAACCACACGGGCGTGCTCGCCGAGCACGCCGCCCCCACCACCCCGTGAGGAGAGGTCCGTGGACGAGTTCGACTACGTGGTGGTCGGTGGCGGTACGGCCGGGTCGGTCGTGGCGGCGCGGCTGAGCGAGGACCCCTCGATCTCGGTGTGTCTGCTGGAGGCGGGCCCCTCGGACGTCGGCGACGACAACGTACTGCGGCTGGACCGCTGGATGGGACTGCTGGAGTCCGGCTACGACTGGGACTACCCCATCGAACCGCAGGAGTCCGGCAACAGCTTCATGCGGCACGCCCGCGCCAAGGTCCTCGGCGGCTGCTCGTCCCACAACTCCTGTATCGCCTTCTGGGCCCCGGCCGAGGACCTCGACGAATGGGCCGCTCAGGGGCTGGACGGCTGGTCGGCGGCGGACTGCTTCCCGCTCTTCGAGCGGCTGGAGTCCAATGACGCGCCCGGTGACCACCACGGCCACGACGGCCCGGTCACCCTCCGCAGCGTGCCGCCCAAGGACCCGTGCGGTGTGGCACTGCTCGCGGCCTGCGAGGAGGCCGGTATCCCCACCGTCGCGTTCAACACCGGCACCACCGTGGTCCGCGGCGCCAACTGGTTCCAGATCAACGCGCGCGAGGACGGCACCCGTTGTTCGGCCTCGGTGTCCTATCTGCATCCGGTCATGGACGAACGGTCCAACCTCGAGGTGCGCACCGGGCTCCAGGCGAAACGGCTGGTGCTGAACGAGGACCGGCGCTGCACGGGCGTCGCGTATCTGGCCCCCGACCTCATCCACACCCACACCGTGCACGCCCGGCGCGAGGTCATCGTCTCCTGCGGCGCCATCGACTCCCCGAAGCTGCTGATGCTCTCCGGTATCGGCCCGGCCGGCCAGCTGCGCGAGGTGGGCATCGACGTGGTGGTGGACGCCCCGGGTGTCGGCGAGAACCTCCAGGACCACCCGGAGGGCGTGATCATGTGGAACGCCGAGCAGCCCATGGTCACCAGCTCCACCCAGTGGTGGGAGATCGGCATCTTCTCCCCCACCGAACCCGACCTGGACCGGCCGGACCTGATGTTCCACTACGGCTCGGTGCCGTTCGACATGAACACCTACCGGCGTAACTATCCCACCTCGGAGAACGCCTTCTGCCTCACCCCCAATGTGACCCGCGCCCGCTCCACCGGCACCGTCCGGCTGCGCACCCGCGACTTCCGCGACAAACCCCGGGTGGACCCCCGCTACTTCACTCACGAACACGACATCCGCGTGATGACCGAGGGGTTCCGGGTGGCCCGCGATATCGCGGCCAGGCCCGCCCTGGCCCTGTGGGCGGGGGCCGAACTCGCCCCCGGCCCGGAAGTGAACACCGATGACGAGCTCTTCGACTACATCCGGCAGACCCACAACACCGTCTACCACCCTTCCTGCACGGTGAAGATGGGAGCGCCGGACGACCCGGGCGCCCCGCTCGACCCCCAGCTGCGGGTGAAGGGGGTGAGCGGGCTGCGGGTGTGCGACGGCTCGGTGATGCCGCATCTGGTCGCCGTCAACCCGTGCATCACCACGATGATGATCGGCGAGAAGTGCGCCGAAATGATCAAGCGCCGTCACCCCTGAGACGGGTCCCGGCGGTGTGTCCGGGATATGGAATGGCCACCGGTCCTCCTTGACCGGCCGGACTTTCCGCTGCTTGGATCGATGGCATGAAGCGACAGGACCTCACGCGGCGACGCCATGTCGACCTCGCGCGTGTCTCCAGTTCCTTCTGTTGCTGTCCGGCCTGATCCCGCGCCGGGCCCGAGCGTATTCCGCCGCTCTCCCCCACTGAGTTCACACGGAACGCCGCCATGGCACGCCCTGCGCGCCTTCCCGTTCCGACATCCGGCCGGTCCGGCCCCCGCCTTCGTGCCGCCGTATGCCGGTTCCCCCTGCCCTGCCCGCGTGCGGCTTCTTCTCCCCATCCCCCGTGCCCCCGGTTCCCCCGAAAGGTCCCCCATGGCCATCGTGCTGTCCCTCTCCGGCTCCCCCTCCGCCACCTCCCGCACCGCCCGGCTGCTGCGCCATCTGGACGCGCGGCTGACCGACCAGGGCCATGAGGTGGTCCCGCTGGACGTCCGTACGCTGCCCGCCGCCGCCCTGCTCGGCGCCGACTTCAGCCATCCGGCCATCACCCGCGCCACGGCACTCGTCGAGCAGGCGGACGGAATCGTCATCGGCACCCCCGTCTACAAGGCCGCCTACTCGGGGCTGCTCAAATCGCTGCTGGATCTGCTGCCGCAGTACGCTCTCGCGGGCAAGACCGTGCTGCCCCTGGCCACCGGCGGCACCACGGCACACGTCCTGGCCATCGACTACGCGCTGCGGCCGGTGCTGTCGTCGATGGGCGCGGCCCATATCGTCCAGGGCTGGTTCACCCTCGACAAGGACATCACCGTCCGGCCGGACGGCGGGGTGACGGTGTCGCCGGGCGCGGCCGAGGCGCTGGGGCAGGTGGTCGACCAGTTCTCGGTGGCGCTGGGCCGCACCGCCGTGTTCGCCGCCGCGGGCTGACACCCCCGGAAACTCCGCGTGGGCGGCCGGGTACGCCGAGTCCGTCTTTTCGGAATGAATCGTCTGATCCCTTCGCAACTCCCTTTAGCGGCACCACTGTTGTCGCCCCCTTCCGTTAACCCCTTGATAGGGTTTTGCTTTCCATGCCATTCACGGACCAGGGGGCGACACAGCATGTCCTTCAAGGAGGAGTGGAATCACCGGAAGAGTGAGGCGACCGACCAGCAGCCCGTACATACGCAGCTGAATCAGGCGAAAGGCAGCGGCGACGGTTCGGGCAAGACCCCGGACGGCGACCTCGTCGTCCGCGACGACCAGTTGGGCAAGGTCGGTGACATGGGGCGGGATCTGCGGGGACGGCTGTCCACGTACGGGGACCACGCCCGGCAGAACACCTTCGACGCGTCGATCGAGCTGTTCAACGACGGCCTGGACACGGGGTCCGCACTCACCGAGTTGCACGACGCGTGGAATACGAAGTTGCAGACGCTCAAGGAAGCCTGCGCACTCATCTCGAACCACCTCGACTACACGCGCGCCACGCACCGCGAGGACGAGCACAAGATCGTCACGGGGATGACCAACCTCGAGGGCAAACACATGACCGCTTCGCGCATATACGAATACATCAAGTGACCACGAGAACTCGGTAACGCGGAAAGACGTACCGCGAAGTGCGGTACGAGAACGGGGGAGCAACACCATGGGGCTGACGTACCAAGAACTCCATGATCTGCGGCTCGGGACGCTGCACAAGGCCGTCACCGACTGGAAGACGATGGTGGACAAGCTGGAGAAGCTCGCCAACGGCGGTGACGGGGACATCAGCGCGGCGGATCTCGCGAAGAAGGCCAACGGGGCAGACTGGAAGGGCGACAACGCCACGGTGACGAAGGCGTTCACCACGAAGACGGCGGAGCAGTTCCAGGACATCCTCACCGAGGCGCGCAGTGTGCACACGGTGCTCAGCGGCGCCTACAACAAGTTCATCGCCCATAAGAAGAAGCTCGGCGAGATCGTGGAGTGGGCGGCCAAGCAGGACATCCACATCACCGCCCAGGGCACCGTCAAAGCCCGTGACGACGTCGAGATGAAGCCGACACAGTGCCAGGTCGACGGCGTCGCCGATCAGATCAAGACCCTCCTGGGCGAGGTCGCCGAGACCGACCGCACGGCGGCCGCGGCGCTCCGCTTCCACGCCAAGGACAAGTACGACTTCGGTTCCACCGGGTTCAAGAGCTTCGGCGCCGCGAAGAAGTCCATCGACGCCTCCAACGCGTTCGTCAAGCTGGCCGAGAAAGACCCCACCAAGCTCAGCAACAAGCAACTCACCCAGCTCAACGACCTGTTGAAGGCACACCAGGGGGATCCCGTCTTCGCCGAACGGGTGGCGGGGGAGCTCGGCGCCAAGGGCACACTGAAGTTCTGGTCGGCCGCCACCGACCTGAACTCCTGGGACGGCAACGACAACTCCTACCGGAACCCCGACCGGGACGAGCGGATGAAACTGCTCCGCACCATGGAGCAGCGCTTCGGCACCACCCTTGGCCTGGCCTCGCGCCAGGACGGCGAGGGGATCCACCAGTGGAAGGACCAGGTGGTCGCGCTCGGCGGCCATCAATTCGCCGACAGCAACGGTGAGAAGCGCGGCTACGGGTTCCAGCTGATGAGCAATCTGATGCGGAACGGCACCTACGACAAGGACTTCCTGACCCACTACGGCAACCAGCTCACGGCCTACGAGAAGAAGCACACCGGTGACGTGGAGCTGGGGGGCGTCGGCAACCCGAAGCGCCACAACGTACTGCCCTGGGACACGCCGGACGCCCTGGCCCAGAACGATCCCCTGCATTTCGGCGACGACAAGGACGCGGGCCGGGACCCGATGACCGGGTTCATGAAGGCGCTGTCCAGGACCCCCGACGCCTCCACCGAGTTCTTCAGCACTCACGAGCCGCAGGACAACCTGAAGTGGGTGCTCAAGGACCGGCCGGTGCTCGACGACTCGATTCCGGACGGCGGCTACGGCGAGGTACACGAGCAGAAGACCCCCCGGCCGTACTGGGAGTCCACCGGAGCCGCGCTCACCGCCGCGGCCACCGGAGTCGACCCGGGCGACCCCTCGGCGAAGGCTCCCCCGCACACCCCGGCCCACCGGGAGATCCTGGACCAGTCGCTGGACTACCTCTCCGCCAAGAAGGACGACTTCCCGCCCGAGATGCGGGACGACATGGCCAAGATCCTCGTCAACCACGGTGACGAGTTCCACCAGACCGCCTCCGCCAAGGACGACGACCCCGGCGACCCCCGGCAGCTGGACCGCAAGCAGCTGCTGGAGGTCACCAAGCAGGTGTCGCGCGACCAGGACGCGTACGGCCTGCTCAACGACGGCATCAACCGCGAGATCGTCCACGACATCCACCACGACAAACCCGAGGACCCCAAGCAGACCCTCGAGCGTGCCGGGCACACGGTGGGATTCCTGGAAGAGGCGCGGTACCAGGCGCTGGCGGACAAGGTGGCGGCGGACAAACAGGACGCCGCGTGGAAGACGTTGTGGTCCTACCAGGGCGCCGGAACGGTGGCGGCCTTCATCCCGGAGGGCAATGTGGCCGGTGCCGTGGACCGCGGACTGTTCATGGCGTCCTACGCCTGGCGCCTGGACGAGGAGGCGCGCATCGGTGCGGAGAACCTCAAGCAGAACGGCGAGACGTTCGAAGGACGGTCTCAGCAGCTGAAGGCGTTCGCGGAGATCTGGAACAAGCAGTACCCCGACCACCCGTTCGACGAATACACCGCCCGCGAGGACATCGACAGGTCGGCGCTGAGCGGCAACGCGACCGCCCGTGGCCTCCCCGGCCGACAGCCCTCGCACTGACCCAGGGGAGCATCCCGTTGAAACGCAGTTCCCTCCTTGTGCTCAGCGGGGTGCTTCTGGTGGGTGCCGTCGGCTGTGGCGGGGAATCCCGCGACTACACGGTGCCCAAGAAGGTCTGCGGCACCGAGGTCGACCCCGATCTGCTCGCCCCGCTGCTGCCGGCGGGCGAGAAGTTGAAGACGCGTTCCATCACGTCGGACATCGGCCAGGAATGCGTCATCAGCGTGGTGCCCGATGGGAAGAGCGGCTATGTGCCGGCGCTCAGCATCAAACGGGACTCCGTCACCAAGGGCCATGACCCCCTGAAGGTCAAGGAAGACGCTCTGATCCGGTACGGCAACCCGAAGAAGGTGGACATCGGCGACGATGCCCGGCTCGCGGACCGGGGGGCGCTTGTCGCCACGTCCTGCCCGCCCAAGGGCAAGGACACCACGCTGGCGCTGGAGGTCCATCTCTCCTCCCCCGCCCCGGAAGACGTCTCCGAGCGCCGCAAGGCGCTCGAGCGCTTCCTGCGCGCGTATCTGCCGACGGCGGTCGAGGCGCAGGGCTGCCGGTAGCCGAGACGCGCACCACCGGAAGGGGCCGGGCCCACGCCCGGCCCCTTCCGGGAGATTCCGCCACGCGCCCACCTCAAGGATGTGGTCGAGCAGATCGCAGGTCACTCGATCCCCCCGAGACGCCTCAGGAGGACCGCTTCCTCAACGATGAAGTCAGAGGAGCTGACGTGCCCTGCCCAGAAACGCAGAAAACCCCAGGTGACCTGGGGTTTCTCGATGGTGTCCGAGGGGGGACTTGAACCCCCACGCCCGATAAAGGGCACTAGCACCTCAAGCTAGCGCGTCTGCCATTCCGCCACCCGGACAAGGTGTCTGCACCGCGGTCCCCGCGGCGACACGCACAACGATACCAAGCTTTTGGAGTGCGTTTCACCTGCGTATCCGTACCGCCCCGGGCGGTGCGGACAGGGGGTGACGGGGGTCGGGGAGCCACCCCCGATGCGACGCTCGGTAGGCGATCACGGGCGGACGGTGGCGGGGCAAGCTGCGGACAAGGTGAACCGTTCGCCGAGGAGCACCCCGCCGCTACGCTCACCCGTCATGGAGATAGCCGCCTACGTCACGCTCTTCGTGCTCATCATGGTCTACCCGGCCGTCGACAGCCGGATACGGCGCCTGGACCGCCGGGTCGCGCGGATCGAGGAGAAGCTCGACCTGGTCATGGAGCAGATGGGTATCGCCATGACCGTGCCCGGCCTCGACGAGGTCGAGCGACTGGCCCGGGGGGGCAAGACGGTCGAGGCCGTCAAGGTCTACCGCAGGCTCACCGACGCGGATCTGCTGGAGGCCAAGCGGGCGGTGGATCGGATGGCGGGTCCGGTCGGCCCCGGGGCGTGACCCCAGTCCGCCCGTGACCACGGCGTCGCCGGGAAATCCGTGCTGGACAATGGGGACGGTACGGAACCAGCCACGGAAGCGGGACTGATCGACATGGGACGGGTCACCGAGCGGCGCCGGGTCATCCGCGTCCGGGACGGCGCGGTCAGCGCGCGGCCGGACACTCTCGTCGCGGAGGAACCGCTCGAGATCCGGCTGAACGGCAAGCCGCTCGCCATCACCATGCGGACACCCGGCGATGACTTCGCCCTCGCTGCCGGGTTCCTAGTGAGCGAGGGGGTGCTCGGGCGCCGGGACGAGCTGGCGAACATCGTCTACTGCGCGGGCGCGACCGAGGACGGCTCGAACACGTACAACGTGGTGGATGTGAGGCTGGCGCCCGGCGTCGCCGTCCCGGACATCTCCCTGGAGCGGAACGTCTATACGACGTCGTCGTGCGGGCTGTGCGGAAAGGCCAGTCTGGACGCGGTGCGGACCACCGCGCGCTGGTCGCTCGCACCGGCCGACGCGGACGCGGCGCACACGCGGATCGAGCCGGAAACGCTCTCCGCCCTCCCCGACCGGCTGCGCGCCGCGCAGCGGGTCTTCGACCGGACCGGCGGGCTGCACGCGGCGGCGCTGTTCACGCCGGACGGTGAACTGCTGGACGTCCGGGAGGACGTGGGCCGCCACAACGCGGTGGACAAGCTGGTCGGACGGGCGCTCCAGCAAGGGGCGCTGCCGCTGTCCGGGGCGGTGCTGCTGGTCTCCGGCCGTGCCTCGTTCGAGCTGGCGCAGAAGGCCGTCATGGCGGGGATCCCGGTGCTGGCGGCGGTCTCGGCGCCGTCCTCGCTGGCCGTGGACCTGGCCGCGGAGACCGGGCTGACCCTGGTCGGCTTTCTGCGCGGCAGCTCGATGAACGTGTACGCGGGCGAGGAGCGCATCGCCCTGCGCAGCGCGGTCGACGGGGGCTGAAGCCCGATCTTCCGCGGAACCGCCGAATGGCCCCAACACACCCTGTTCCGGAGAGATCTGACGCAGGGTCCTTGTGGCGGCGGGCCGGGAGACGAGAAACTTTCAGCCCAGTCACCTCTGTGACATGGGATGTCCTGATGTCCTGATGGCCCGATGTCATGGCCCGATGTCATGGCCGGACGTCCCGATGTCCAGATCCCGTGCCGCCCAGGCGGCTCTGACGGACCGTCCGAAGGGCAGGTCGTGACCATGGCGTCAGTTCCCCTTCTCCGCACCAGACCATGGCGACGCCGCGCGACGGTGCTGCTCGCCGTCGCGGCGCTCGCCCTGACCCCGCTTCAGGTACGGGCCGCGGACGCGGATTCCCCCGCGTCCGCGGCCCGTACCGGTTCCGGATTCGAGCAGCAGGTGCTGTTCAAGGCCGCCGAGGAGCAGGGGTACTCCTGCTTCCGGATCCCGGCGGTCGTGAAGTCCAAGGACGGCACCCTGCTGGCGTTCGCCGAGGGCCGGGTGGACAACTGCGGGGACGCCGGGGATATCGACCTGGTGCTGAAGCGCTCGACCGACGGGGGCCGCACCTGGGGCCCGCTCCAGGTGATCAACGAGGGCGGCGGGGACACCCACGGCAATCCGGCGCCCGTGGTGGACCGGCGCACCGGCCGGATCGTGCTCGCCAGCACGTACAACACCGGCCGGGACGACTCCCAGAGCTGCGAGGTGCCCTGTGACCGCACCCCGCACCTCCAGTACAGCGATGACGACGGCGCCAGCTGGTCGGCGCCGGAGGATCTCAGCCCCGCCCTGCTGCCGCCGTCCTGGAACTCCTGGTACGCCACCGGCCCGGTGCACGGCATCCAGCTCCGGCACGGCCGGCACAAGGGCCGTCTTCTCTTCACCGTCAACACCGAGAGCCACGACGGCACCCGCATCACCCATAACCACGCCGCGCTGGCCTACAGCGACGACGGCGGCCGGCGCTGGAAGCTCGGCGCGGTGGACACCTTCCCGATCGCGGCGGACGGCACCTTCCGGCAGAAGCCGTCCGAGATGACGCTCGTGGAGCGCTCCGACGGTTCGGTCTACGTCAGCGGACGCGAGCAGGACGGCACCGACCTCGGCCACCGTGACTACGCCATCAGCCGGGACGGCGGTCAGAGCTTCACCACGCCCTTCCGCACCGTCCCCGATCTGCCCACCCCCCAGGTGCAGGGCTCGATCCTGCGGCTGTCCGACTCCGGCCGCGGCGGCCACGGCAGACTGCTGTTCGCCGCCCCCGCCGACCCGGACCGGCGCCGCACCATGATGATCCGTTCCTCCTGGGACGAGGCCCGAAGCTGGGACGGGGTGGAGAACGGCGCGGTGGTGACCACCGACTGGTCCGGCTACTCGGACATGGCCGCGATCTCGCGGGACACGGTCGGACTGCTCTACGAGGGAGGCGCGGTGGACGCGCGCGACGAGATCCGCTTCGCCCGGTTCACCGAGGACTGGCTCGGCCCGCGCCGCGCCCCCGCGCCCACCACCGAGGACCGCGCCCCCGGCGCCCGGCCCGCGACGGTGCTCGGCGGCGCGTCCGGCACCGAGGGCCGGTTCGGCCGCGGGCTGTCCTTCGACGGCACCGATGACGCGGTACGGCTGCCGTACCGTGACGCGTTGCCGCTGGGGACCCGTGACTTCACCGTGAGCATGTGGTTCCGCTACTCCGCCGCCTCGGGACAGCACCCCTTCCTCTGGATGGGCGGGATCGGCACCAAGCAGCCCCAGGTCTGGCTGCGCGGTGAACCGACGGGCAACCGGATCCGGGCGCTGATCACCACGGTCAACGGCTTCGCCACCTTCACCAGCGCCTCGGTGAGCACCGGCGCCGCGTACAACGACGGCCAGTGGCACCACCTCGCCCTGACCCGCTCCGGCGGACGGCTCTCCCTCAGCGTGGACGGCGGCGCCACCGCCACCGCGCCCGACGCCCCCGGCACCGTCAGCCGCACCTCGCCGTTTGCCGTCCACCTCGGCCAGACCGTGGACAGCCGGTCCCGGATGACGGGCGATCTCGACGAGTTCCGGCTCTACGGCCGGGCGCTGAGCGATACCGAACTCCGCCAGGTCCGGGAGTTCAACGCGCCGCTCGACGGCCATGGCTCCGGCGCCCTGGTCCGGCTGCCGCTGGACCGCGTACGGTCCGCCCACCGCTGAACCCCTCGGGTCCCGGGCCGGGCGGTGCGCCCGGGACCCGCACATGTCCCGTCCCACGCACGGGCGTTGTCGTCAGGGTTGGCTAGGGTGCCTGCTCATGACCGAAGCCGACTTCCTCCGGGCCACCCGGGCGTCCTATGACACCGTCGCCGTCGACTACGACGCGCGCTTCGGCGATGTGCTGGCGGGCAGGCCGCTGGACCGCGCGCTGCTCACCGGTTTCGCCGAGACCGTACGGGAGGCCGGGGGCGGACCGGTGGCCGACGTCGGCTGCGGTCCTGGCCGGATCACCGCCTATCTGCACGGTCTGGGGCTGTCCGTCTTCGGCGTCGATCTGTCGCCCGGGATGGTCGCGCTGGCCCGGCGGGAGCATCCGGGGCTGCGGTTCGAGGAGGGATCGATGCTGGCCCTGGACCAGCCGGACGGTTCGCTCGGGGCCGTGGTGGCCTGGTACTCGACCATCCATGTCCCGGCGGAGCGGCTGCCGGAGGTGTTCGCGGAGTTCCACCGGGTGCTGGCGCCGGGCGGCCGGCTGCTGGTCGCGTTCCAGGTGGGCGATGATCCGCTGTGCTTCACGGAGGCGTTCGGCCACCCGGTGGAGCTGACCTTCCGACGGTGGCGGCCGGACCGTATCGCCGAGCTGCTGGACCGGGCGGGGCTGCCGGTCCACGCGCGGACGGTGCGGGGTCCGGAGCACACGGAGTCGCACAGCGAGTCCACCCCGCAGGCGTTTCTGATCGCCCGCAAAGCGGTCGGGGACACCGGGCAGGGAGGTCCGCGGGCGGTGTGACGGTGGACACACCTGGCTTGATCACGAGGGGTCCGGCAGCCGCTCCGGGCCGGGCGCGAGACCCCGCGTCCGGGACTCCCGACTTCGCACCGCCGTACGGCGATCGGCCGTGTGACGCCATGGCACGGGCGGCCGTGCGGCCTCCTGTCGGCGCCATTCGCGCGGGCCCTGTGCCACCATCGGAGAGATTCCGTGCAGAAATCCGTTACATATGAGCCACACATGCGGTGCACAGGACGCGACTCTGAGCAATCAGCCCCCTAGAGGCCCCGGTTGACAGCCTTTCACCTCACGGGCCGCCACGCATTTCGCGCGTACCGGGCACAAAGGGCCTCTCCCGCATCGGCGGCCCGATCCGGTAGCGTCGCGGCGCTGTGCGGAGCGGCTTCAAGGAGCAGGTATTGCGCGAGTTCACCGTCCCCCCGATGGCGACGACGCCCCAGGCCGGAGGACTGGCGGACGCCGTCTTCGAGCATGCGGACGCCGATCCCCACCGGGTGGCGCTCGCCCGGAAGACGGCGGACGGCCACTGGCAGGACGTGACCTCGGGCGAGTTCCGGGACGAGGTGATGGCGCTCGCCAAGGGACTGCTGGCGCAGGGGGTCCGGTTCGGCGACCGCGTCGCGATCATGTCCCGCACCCGCTACGAGTGGACACTCTTCGACTTCGCGCTCTGGACCCTGGGCGCCCAGAGCGTCCCCCTCTACCCCACTTCCTCCGCCGAGCAGGTCTTCTGGAGTCTGCATGACGCCGGGGTCTCCGCCTGTGTGGTCGAGCACGAGGACCATGCGATGACGGTGGGCTCGGTGGTGGGGCGGCTGCCCCAGCTGGCCCGGCTGTGGCAGCTGGACGCCGGAGCGCTGGAGGAACTGCTCGCGGCCGGGGAGACGGTCGACGAGGAGATGGTGGAGCGGCACCGCCGGGCCATGACCCCGGACCAGCCCGCGACCATCATCTACACCTCGGGCACCACCGGCCGCCCCAAGGGCTGTGTGATCTCGCACGCCAATCTGATGGCCGAGTGCGACAACATCGTCGAGCGGTTCGAGACGGCGTTCCACTCCAAGCCGGGCGATGAGGCGGCCACCCTGCTGTTCCTCCCGCTGGCACATGTCTTCGGCCGGATGGTGGAGGTCGCCGCCATCCGGGGCCGGGTCAAACTCGCCCACCAGCCCAATCTGTCGGCCGCCGCGCTCCTGCCCGACCTCCAGACCTTCCAGCCGACCTTCATCCTCGCCGTGCCGTACATCTTCGAGAAGGTCTTCGCCGCGGCGCGGCGCAAGGCCGAGGCCGAGGGCCGGTCCGGGCCGTTCGACAAGGCCGTGGACGTCGCGGTGCGGTACGCGGAGGCGCAGGAGGCCAAGGCGTTCGGCACCGGGCCCGGACCGGGTGCCTCGCTGCGGATGCAGCACCAGTTCTTCGACAAGGTCGTCTACAGCAAGGTGCGCGGGGCGATGGGCGGCCGGATCCGGCACGCCATGTCCGGCGGCTCGGCCATGGAGCGGCGGCTCGGGCTGTTCTTCGCGGGCGCGGGCGTCACCATCTACGAGGGCTACGGGCTCACCGAGTCCACCGCGGCCGCCACCGCCAATCCGCCCGAGCGCACCCGCTACGGCACGGTCGGCATGCCGATCCCCGGCACCTCGGTGTACATCGCCGACGACGGGGAGGTGTGGCTGCGCGGCGGGCAGATCTTCAGCGGCTACCACAACGACCCCAAGACCACCGACACGGTGCTGCGCGACGGCTGGCTCGCCACCGGTGACCTGGGCGCCCTGGACGACGACGGCTACCTCACCATCACCGGACGGAAGAAGGAGATCCTGGTGACCTCCGGCGGCAAGTCGGTGTCGCCGGTGGGCCTGGAGGAGCGGGTGCGGGCGCATCCGCTGGTCGCCCAGTGCATCGTGGTCGGCAATGACCGCCCGTATGTCGCGGCGCTGGTCACGCTGGACCCGGAGTCGGTCTCGCACTGGCTGACGATGCGCGGCAAACCGGAGCTGCCGCCCAGCGAGCTGGTCCGGGACCCGGACCTGGAGACCGAGATCCGGCGGGCGGTGGTCGCGGCGAACACCACCGTCTCGCAGGCGGAGTCAATTCGTACGTTCCGGATACTTGCCGCGCAGTTCTCGGAGGAGCATGGTCTGCTGACGCCTTCGCTGAAACTGAAGCGGACGGCGATCGAGCAGGCGTACGCCGTCGAAGTCGAAGCGCTGTACCAGTGAGCACAACCTGAGCCGCTTACCCGAACTGAGCCGCTTGAGGGGGCACGCAATGATCGACGTCATTCTCCCCGACCTTCCCGAACGCACCCTGTCCCTGCCGTCCGAGGAAACACCCCGGCCCGCCGTCGTCCCCGCCCTGACCGGGCGCGTCGTCCTGGGCGGGCCGGTGTCCGTACCCGTGACGGCGGAGCTCGTCGGCGGGGATCCGGAGCTGTCCGCCTTTCTCGACGCCGAGGCGCACAGCGCCGTTTTCCATCTGCTGCACTGCTCGGTGACCTGCGCCCGGGACGCGCCGGAGCCCGAGCTGCATACGCTCAACCTCGATGTGACGCTGTCGGCCGAGCCGGTGCGCGACGGCGCCACGGCCTTCCAGCCGGTGGCCTGGTCCATGACCCCGCGGCAGCGCATCGAGGCGGCCGCGGACGTGCCGTTCTCCCCGGCCGCCCGGCTCGGGCCGCGGCTGGGCTTCCTCGACCCCGGCCGGGCCGACCCGGGCGAGCGGATCTCCCTCGAGGCGCGGCGGGAGCTGCGCTCCGATCCGGGCTGGGAGATCCGGCACACCCACGCGGTGCGGATCGGCGGTACGTACCGGCTGGCCATGGTGGTCCGGGCGCCGCGCGGGGCGAGGGCCCGGGCGGCGGTCGCGGTCGGCGCCACCGTGCGCGACGGCCACACCCTGCACCGCTTCCGGGAGGAGATCGCGGACCCGCTGCCACTGACGGCACCTCGGTGACCTGGGCGGCGGCCCGCCGGTACCCGGCATGATGGCGGACGGCGGGGACGGGCACGGACGAGGACGGGAGAGCTGCGGACCGTGGAGGACGCGGGCGGGGCGCTGACGGCGACGGAGGTCCAGGAGCTGACGCGGGTCTTCCCGCCGGGTCCGAGCGCGGTGGGTCTGCTTCGCAGAGCGGGTTTCCCCGCCGCGCCCGCCGCGCCCGCCGCGTCCGACCCGCCCGCGCCGGGCCCCGCCGCCGGGGCGTTCTGGTCCGCGGTGGCCCGTACGGTGGCCGGGGGCGAGGTGGCCGACGGCAGACTCCGGCTGCTGGCCGCCGCCCTGCGCACCTATCCGCACAACGAGGTGTTCCGCGCGGCCGTGCCCGAGCCCTGTGCGGGCGGGGTCCGGCGGGTGCTGGTGGCCGGGGCCGTTCCGGAGGGCCGGGAGTTATCCGAGATCCAGCGCGCGGCGCGGGGCGCGCTGACCGTGGACTGGTGCCCGGCGGCCGCCGCCACCGATCTGCGCCGGGTGCTGACCGTACGCCCCGATGTGCTCCATCTGGTGTGCCGCCGCGAGGACTCCGCGCTCGTCTTCGAGGACACCCACGGGGCGCCGTACCGCACCCCGGTCACCCGGGTCGCGGAGTTACTGGCCGCGTACCGCAGGCTGACCGGGGCGCGGCTGCGCGGTGTGGTGCTGGGCTGCTCCGACGGCGCGGCCCTGGCCCCGCTCTTCGCGGGGGCGGCCGAGGTGGTGGTCGCCCACCACGGCCCGCTGTCCGCCGCGCACGCCGCGGCCTTCGCGGCCGACCTCTACGGCCTCCTGCGCACGGTCCCGGCACTGCCCGACGCCGCGCGCCGGGCCGCCGAGCGGACCCGCGCGACGCGGCTGGCCCTGACCACCGCCCCCGCCTAGGTCGTGTCGTTTGGATCTTCGCGGATCAGGCCGCGGCGTCGGATGCGGTGCATCGCAAGGCGGAGCCTGACCCGCGTACTGGGCGTACTCGGGTCTGGCGACAACGCCGCGAGGTGCCGTAGCCGGCGTCGCGGACCCGCGAAAGATCCGAACGACACGGCCTAGCCCCCGCCGGACCGCTCGGCGGACAACGAGCCGTCCCAGGCCGGTTCGGTCGTCCGGATGTTCCTGGCCGGGCCGGGGAGGGAATGCGGCGGGGGCGGTGATCGTTGACTCAGGGGTAGTACGTATCTGTATCCGACGTAGAAGGATCGACCTTTCGTGAGCAAGATCCCCTTCATCACCCTCAACAACGGCGTCCGGATGCCGCAGCTCGGTTTCGGCGTCTGGCAGGTTCCGGATGACGAGGCGCAGGTCGCGGTGGGGCAGGCGCTCGAGGCCGGGTACCGCAGCATCGACACCGCCGCCATCTACGGCAACGAGGAGGGCACGGGGAAGGCGCTCGCCGCGTCGGGCATCGCCCGCGACGAGCTGTTCGTCACCACCAAGCTCTGGAACTCCGACCAGGGCTACGACGCCACCCTGCGCGCCTTCGACACCTCGCTGACCAAGCTGGGCCTGGATCACATCGATCTGTATCTGATCCACTGGCCGCTGCCCGAGGTGGACACGTTCGTCGACTCCTGGAAGGCACTCGAGAAGATCTACGCCGACGGCCGGGCCAAGGCCATCGGGGTCTCCAACTTCCACCCCGCCCATCTCCAGCGGCTGCTCTCCGAGGGTTCGGTCGTCCCGGTGATCGACCAGGTGGAGCTGCATCCGCGGCTCCAGCAGTCGGAACTGCGGGCGTTCAACGCACGCCATGACATCGCCACCGAGGCGTGGTCCCCGCTCGGCCAGGGCAAGGGGCTGCTGGACGACCCGAAGCTGGCGGCGATCGGCGCCAAGCACGGCAAGTCCGCCGCCCAGGTGGTGCTGCGCTGGCACCTCGACCTCGGCAATGTGGTGATTCCCAAGTCCGTGACCCCGTCCCGGATCGCGGAGAACATCGACGTCTTCGACTTCGAGCTGGACGCGGAGGACCTGGCCGCCATCGGGTCGCTGGACGCGGGCGAGCGTCTCGGTCCCGACCCCGACACCTTCAACATCACCTGACCCGGCACCGGCCTGACGGCCGATCGGCTCAACCGCCCCGCCGCGCACCACGCGGCGGGGCGTTGTCGTGCCCGCCTCCTCGGGGGGGCCTCCGGCGTCCGCCGAGCGGTCCTCGGCACCCACAATTACGCTTGGCGCTCAGTAAGGCACACAGCGTGACTGCTTATTACGCCTGAGGAGACAGCCCATGCCCCGCAGACGCCGTCACGGCCTTGAACTGGCCGCCGGTTGCACCGTCGCCATAGCCGCCCTCTTCCTGAGCACCGGCATACCCGCGGCCGCCGACCCCGGAGATCCCACCCATGGACCGCAGCGGGAGATCCCGCCGGGAATGCTCGCCGCCATGCAGCGTGACCTCGGTCTGACCGCCGACGAGGCGAAGACCCGGATCAACAACGAGTACCGGGCCGGTGCCGCCGAGCCCGGTCTGCGCAAGAGCCTCGGCGGCAGCTACGGCGGCGCCTGGGTGAGCGGCAACACCGCCGAGCTGACGGTCGCCACCACCGACCGGGGCCAGAGCGGCACCATCACCGCCAGCGGCGCCAAGGCCGCGGTGGTCGACCACAGCCTGCGGGAGCTCACCGGCGCCAAGGAGGCCCTGGACCGGGCCGCCGCCTCGCGCGCCCCGGCCGTGGACGCCGCCTCCGCCTGGTACGTCGACCTCAAGAGCAACAGCGTGGTGGTCCAGGCGACCAACACCGCCGGGGCGACGGACTTCGTCTCCGCGAGCGGCGCCGACCGTGAGGTGGTCCGGGTGGTGCAGTCGCCCGAGCGGCCGCGGCCGCTGTACGACCTGCGCGGCGGCGAGGCGTACTACATCAACAGCTCCGCGCGCTGCTCGATCGGCTTCTCGGTCACCCAGGGCGACCGCAACGGCTTCGTCACCGCCGGACACTGCGGCGACCCCGGGGACTCCACCGCCGGATACAACCGGGTGGCCCAGGGCTCCTTCCAGGGATCCACCTTCCCGGGCAACGACTACGCCTGGGTGGAGACCAACGACAACTGGACGCCCCAGCCGTGGGTGGTCGGCGCCGACAACACCAATGTGGTGGTCGGCGGCTCCCAGCAGGCCCCGGCCGGTTCGTCCGTCTGCCGCTCCGGCTCGACCACCGGCTGGCACTGCGGCACGATCCTCCAGCACAACACCAGCGTGCAGTACAGCCAGGGCACCGTCAGGGGCGTGTCGCGGACCAGTGTGTGCGCCGAGCCCGGTGACTCCGGCGGTCCGTACATCTCCGGCAGCGAGGGCCAGGGCGTCCTCTCCGGCGGCTCCGGCAACTGCACCAGCGGCGGTACGACGTACTACCAGCCGCTGAACCCGATCCTCTCCGCCTACAACCTCACCCTGACCACCAGCTGACCCGGCTCATCCCGTCCGCAGCGCGCTGTGGACGGTCTGGGCGCTCAGCACGAAGGCGTCTGGCCGCCGCATGATCCCGGCAGGATCGTCGGGGTCGAGCAGCCGGTCCAGCGCCACGAGGTCGCCGTCGGCCAGCAGGTCGGCGGCGGCCTCGCGCCGGTGGCCCAGTTCGGCCTGGAGCCAGCGGCGGGCCGGGGTGTCCAGCGGGGCGGGCAGATCGAGCAGGAAGGTACGGCTGGCGGCCGCCTCGAGACCGGCCTCGGTCAGCATCGCGGACCAGTCCTCGACCGTGTCCACGGTCTCCGGCAGCGCGGCCCGCATCTCGTTGAACCGCTCCCCGTCGAGGGCCTCGAGCCGGGCCAGCAGACCGGGTCGGCCGAGCCCCGCGTCACGCGGCAGACAGCGCAGCGGCAGCCCGCCCTCGGCCAGCGCCAGCACTCCCCCGGGGCGCACCAGCCGGGCCAACTCGCGCACCGCGCCGCGTTGGTCGCCCAGGTGGTGCACGGTCTTGCTGGACCAGATCAGATCGGCCTCGCCCAGCGTCCCGAAGTCACCGGGCAGTTCCGCGTGGCGGGTGGTGAGACGATCGGCGAGCCCCAGCCGCGCCGCGCGCTCCCGGGTCCGCTCCAGCAGCTCCGGCGTACCGTCCACCGCGACCACTTCGGCCTCCGGGAAGACCTCGGCGAACAGGCAGGAGACCACCCCGGGGCCGCTGCCGACATCGAGGATCCGGCGCACCTCCCGGCCGGTCCGCTCCGCCAGCCACCTCCCCGCCTCGCGGTGGACGGGGGCGCTCAGCTCGGCGCCCCGCTCCAGCAGCGGACCGTGGACGCTCCAGTCGATATCGGCGTGGTGGTGGTGTGCCTGGGTGTGGGCGCCGTCCGCGCCCTGATGTCCGGTCATGGGGCCGAGCTTCCCGCGCGTCATGCCGGAACGCCAACGCATGTTGCCGGATCGGCAACTTTCCCGTCCGCTCTCCCGCACGGCGATCTCGCGCGCGCATCTTCGGAGCAGCTTCCTCCAATCCACGCCCGTCCGGGCGACGAATGAGGTACGACACCTGCGTGTGCGCCGCATCGTTGATCCCGGAAGGACGGCCTGTGAGAGAACCCGTGTACATCGGCGGACCGGCCGCCCGTGGCCCGGCCCTCGAGGAGTTGCTCCACATGGTGGCCCGGGGGGACCAGAACGCGTTCGCGGCCCTGTACGACGCGGTCAGCGGCCCCGTCCTCGGGCTGACGCGCAGTCTGCTGCGCGACCCGGCCCAGGCCGAGGAGGTCACCCAGGAGGTGCTGGTCGAGGTGTGGCGGTCGGCGGCGCGGTTCGAGCCGGGGCGGGGCAGCGCCATGGGGTGGATCATGACGCTGGCCCACCGGCGGGCGGTGGACCGGGTGCGCTCCGCGCAGGCCGCCTCCGACCGTGAGGCGCGGGCCGCGCTGCTGGCCCGCACCCCCGCGTTCGACGAGGTGACCGAGCAGGTGGAGGCCAGGCTGGAGCGGGAGCAGGTGCGCCGCTGTATGCGGACGCTGACCGAGCTGCAACGGCAGTCGGTGACGCTCGCGTACTACCGGGGCCGTACCTACCGCGAGGTGGCGGAGCTGCTGGCGCTGCCGCTGGGGACCGTGAAGACCAGACTCCGGGACGGGCTGATCCGGCTCCGGGACTGTATGGGAGTCGGGGCATGACCGGAGCCGAACTGCACACCTTGACCGGGGCGTACGCCGTCCACGCGCTGTCGGGCCGGGAGCTGGAGGAGTTCGAGCGCCATCTCGCGGTGTGCGAGGCGTGCGCGCAGGAGGTGCGGGAGCTGCGGGAGACCGCGGGGCGGCTGGCGGTGGCCACCTCGCTGACGCCGTCCCCGCTGATGAAGGACGAGGTGATGCGGCGGATCGCCACGGTCCGTCAGGAGCCGCCGCGGGTGCCGTCCCATGACGGCCGGGACGACCGCCGGGCCCAGGACCGCCGGGCCCAGGAGGACCGGTCCCGCGACGGCCGGTCCCACGAGGGCCGGTCCCGTGAGTCCCACGCCGCATCGCGGCGGCGCGGTGACCGCCGGGTCCGGGTCCTGGGCTTCGCCCTGGCGGCCTGTCTGGCCGGGGCCGCCGCCCTCGGCGGGGCCGCGGTGTGGCAGTACCGGCAGGCGTCCGACGCACGGGACTCGGCGAGCCGCGCCGAGCGGCGGGTCACCGAGGTGGAGGAGGTGTCCCGGGTGCTGGCCGCGCCGGACGCCCGTACCCGCGGCGGCAAGCTCAAGGACGGGGCCACCGGCTCGGTCGTGGTCTCCCGCGGGCTGGACCGTGCGGTGTTCCTCGCCTCCGGACTGCCCGAACCGCCCTCGGGCCGGGTCTACCAGCTGTGGTTCAGCGACGGGGGCACGATGCGCTCGGCGGGGCTGCTGCACACCTCCGACGGGGGTGCGGCGACCCTGCTGCGCGGGCCGGTCGGGGGGTCGTCGGCCATGGGGCTCACGGTGGAGCCGGCCGGGGGATCGAAGGCGCCGACGACCGATCCGGTCGCGTTGATGACGTTCCCCTCGGGCTGAGCCGGTGTAAACGGACGGGGTGACTTCTTCGATCGCCGTCTTCACCTCCGATCTGCGACTGCGCGACAACCCCGTGCTGCACGCCGCGCTCCGCTCCGCCGACCAGGTCGTTCCGCTGTTCGTACTGGACCCCGGACTGGTCCGTACGGGGTTCGCCGTGCCCAACCGGATGGCGTTCCTGGCGGACGCCCTGACCGACCTGGACGCGGCGCTGCGGACGCGCGGCGGCCGTCTGCTCCTCCGTAAGGGTGATCCGGTGGCGGAGATCCGCCGGGTGGCGGACCGGGCGGACGCCGCGGAGGTCCATCTCGCGGGCGGGGTGAGCGGCTACGCGACGCGGCGCGAGGCGCGGCTGCGGGAGGCGCTGGCCGCGGACGGACGGGCGCTGCGGGTGCACGGCGCGGTGGTGACGGCGGTGGAACCGGGCGAGGTGGTCCCGGCGGGCAAGGACCACTTCGCCGTGTTCACCCCGTACTTCCGCGCCTGGCAGGGGGTCGAACCGCGGCGGGTGCTGGCCGCCCCGCGCGCCGTACCGGTGCCGGAGCTGCCGGGCCTGCGCTCGGAACCGCTGTCGGCGGTGTCCTCGTTCGCTCCGGGCACTCCCTCCCCCGGGCTGCCCGAGGGCGGCGAGACCGCCGGGCGCCGCCGGTTCCACGCCTGGCGGCGGTCGGGGCTCGGCGGTTACGCCGACGACCACGACGATCTGGCGGCCGACGCCACCTCCCGGCTCTCCCCTTACCTCCACTTCGGCTGTCTGTCACCGGTGGAACTGGTGCGCCGGGCGCGGGAGTCGGGGGGCGAGGGCGCCGACGCGTTCGTCCGGCAGCTCGCCTGGCGGGACTTCCACCATCAGGTGCTGGCCGCCCGCCCGGACGCCGCGCACACCGACTACCGCGCCCGCCAGGACCGGTGGCGTGCCGATGAGGCGGAGATCGCCGCGTGGAAGGCGGGCCGCACCGGCTATCCCCTGGTGGACGCCGGAATGCGGCAGCTCCGCCACGAGGGCTGGATGCACAACCGGGCGCGGCTGCTGGTGGCCAGCTTCCTGACGAAGACGCTGTACACGGACTGGCGGATCGGCGCCCGGCACTTCCTGGACCTGCTGGTGGACGGCGATATGGCCAACAACCAGCTCAACTGGCAGTGGGTGGCGGGCACCGGCACCGACACCCGCCCCAACCGCGTCCTCAACCCGCTCGCCCAGGCCAAGCGCTTCGACCCGGACGGCGCGTATGTGCGCCGCTGGGTCCCGGAGCTGGCGGGGGTCGAGGGCCCGCGTGTCCATACGCCCTGGCGCCTTCCGGAGGACGAACGGTCCCGCCTGGACTACCCGGACCCCCTCGTCGACCTGGCCGCGGGCCTGGTCCGCTTCCGACAGGCCCGCACCCACGCGTGAGCGCTCCGCGGGAAGTGGCGCGAGGTGCCGTCAGGTGTCCGCGGCCGCGTCGTGGCCGGGCGCGCCGTTCCCCGCGCCCCTTCGGGCCCGTTCAGGCGGGTGTGGGGGCCGGGTACCAGGTCTCGGGGGTGACCGGCATACAGCTGGAGCCGCGGTCGGTGGGGCGGACCGCGAGGATCTGGTCGAGGCCCATCCGGCCCTCCTCCAGGGCGAGGGCCACCCCGGCCAGCCTCAACCGCCAGGCGCGGGCGGCGGGTTCGCCCACGAGACGGCGGAAGCCCTCCCAGTCCGCCTCCAGCGTGGCGCGCCAGGCGGTGACCGTGCGGACGTAGTGCTCGCGCAGCGACTCCGAGGCGCGCACCTCGAGACCGGCCCGCTCCAGCAGGGCGATGGTCTCCCCGAGCGGGCGCATCCGCAGACGGGGGGCGAGGTATGCGGCGAGCGGCGGTCCCGGGTCGGCCGCCGGGGACGGCCGGGAGATCTGCTGGACCAGGACCCGGCCGCCGGGGCGGAGCATCCGGTGCAGGGTGCGGACGAGCTCCGGGTACTGCTCGTCGCCGATGTACTCACCCGCCTCGACACAGGCGACGGCCTCGTACTGACCGCCCCGCAGGGCGCGGTGGTCGCCCAGTTCGACGTCGATCCGGTGGCCCAGGCCGAGTTCGCGGATCCGTCCGGCCAGCAGGTCACGTTCCTCGCGGACCGTGGTGACGGCGGTGACCTGCGCGCCGTAGCGGTCGGCGGCGTGCAGGGCGAGGGCTCCCCAGCCGCAGCCGATGTCCAGCAGCCGGGCCCCGGGCATCAGGTTGAGTTTGCGGCAGATGACGTCCAGCTTGTCGCGCTGGGCGTCGGCGAGCCGGTACGCGGGGTCCTGGCGGGTCCAGTAGGCGCAGGACAGGGCCATGGACGGGTCCAGCAGCCGTTCGTGGAACTCGGGTGTGACGTCCGGACCCGCGGAGGTGGCCGCGGCGGCGCGGGCGAACGGCCGGACGGCGCCGACACCGACGCCGAGCCGGACGACGGTGGCGGCCGCGGTGGCGCGGACGGCCAGCGCGGCTCCGGGCGGCGGCGCGTCGCGTCCGCGCACCGCGTGCCACAGGGCGCGCAACCCCTCCGTGAGGTCGCCCTCGACCTCGAGATCACCGCCGACGTACGCCTCGGCCAGCCCCCGTCCGGTGGGCCGCCACACCAGCCCGCGCAGCGCCCGCCGGGAGCGCAGCCGCACCCGGGGCGCTCCCGGCGGCCCCGCCTCACTGCCGTCCCAGGCGCACAGCCGCACCGGGAGCGGGGCGCCGAGCAGGCGCTCGGCGTAGGGGGCGAGGGCGGCGGCCACGTCGCTCATCGGTCTGCCTCCTGGAGCAGGGCCGTCGGCGTCCGCACTCCGCCGACCGGCCACCGGTGTACTTTCCACCGGGTATTCGGGGCCGTACGGACGGCGGATTGGTCAGCTCACGCGGTGCGCGCTCCATGCGCGGAGGCCGCCGCCTCGATACGCGCCGCGAGGGCGAAGTCCAGCTCGGTCACCTTGCCGCCCACGCTGTGGGTGTTCACCGTGACCCCGACCGTGTTGTAGCCGAGGGTGATCTCGGAGTGGTGGCCCAGCTCCTCCTGGATCCGGGCGATCTCCGCGACCAGCGCGGCCGCCGGCGGATGGCCGCCGAAGGCGTAGTGGCGCGAGAGCAGGTCGTCTCCGCACGACCAGCCGGGAAGCGAGACGAGACGGTCCTGGATCTCCTGCTGGCCGAGTGGCTCGACTGCCATGGCATTCCCTTCGTCCTGGACGGTGGATCAGCGCCTCCCACCCTGCCACCTCCGCCCGCCGCGTTCGGTTACCTTCCTCCCATGACAACTGCCACGTCGGCCGGGGTGGGCGAGCTGCTGCGCGAGTGGCGGAGCCGCCGGCGGATCAGCCAGCTGGAGCTCGCGCTGCGCGCCGACTCCTCCTCGCGCCACATCAGCTTCATCGAGACCGGCCGTTCCCGGCCCAGCCAGGAGATGGTGCTGCGGCTCGCCGACCATCTCGAGGTGCCGGTGCGCGAGCGCAACGCGCTGCTGCTCGCCGCGGGTTACGCCCCGCAGTTCCCGGAGCGGGCGGTCGACGACCCGTCGATGGAGACGCTGCGCGAGGGGATGGAGCGGCTGCTGACGGGCTATGAGCCGTATCCCGCGCTGGTGGTGAACGGCACCTACGAGGTGCAGGCGGCCAACCGCGGGATCGCCATGCTGCTGGAGGGGGTCGCGGAGCATCTGCTGACTCCCCCGCTGAACGCGATGCGCATCACCCTCCACCCGGAGGGCCTGGCCCCCCGTATCCACAACTTCCTCGAGTGGCGCGGCCATCTGCTGGACCAGATGGACCGCCAGCTCTCGGTGCTGCGCTCCCCCGCGCTGCGGGCGATCCACGACGAGGTGATGGGCTATCCGCTGCCGGAGCGCGGCGGCCGGGAGAGCGCCACGGCCCGGTGCCACGCGCCGTTCGCCCTCCCGATGATGATCGAGCACGGCGGCCGGGTGCTCTCCTTCATCTCCACCATCGCCACCTTCAACACCCCCATGGACGTGACCGTTTCCGAGCTGGCCATCGAGACCTTCCTCCCGGCGGACCGGGAGACCGCGGCCGCCCTGGGGGAGCTCCTCACGCCGTAGGGACGCGGTCCAGGAAACCGAGGACGGAGCGGATCCGGCCGTCCTCGGCCAGGGTGATCACATCGAATCCGGCGACCGGCGCGGAGCCGTCGGCGGTGGCGACCAGCTCCCAGGTGAATCGGACCATGTTGTGGTGGCCGTCGGCGGTGCCGGTGTGGCGGAACTCGAAGCCGGGGAACTGCTCATGGGCCCCGGCGATGAGGGCGGCGAGCTGCCCGTGGCCGCGGACCTCGGACAGCGGGTCGGTGTAACCGGCGTCCTCGGTCATGGCGGCGGCCACGGCCTTGGCGAGGGTGTCGGCGTCGGTGGCGTTCCACGCCTCGAAGTAGCGGGCGACGGCGGCGTCGTAGTCGTAGGTCATCGGAAAAACACGCTCCTCAACAGGAATGCTGCTGGTCAGGGACCGGATCCCGAGCCGGAGTGCGCCGGCCCGGGATCCGTTGCCCTCACCCTGCCGCAGGGCCGCCGGGCGGGTCGATGACCTCTGAGGTCATGGTGGCGGTCGGAAGCGGGGCGGTCAGGAGCGCTGGGCCGCCACCAGCTCGATGGCCTCCTCCTTGGTGGCCACGGCGGGCGGGGAACCCTCCAGCGGCTTACGGGCGGTCTCCTTCATCACGGCGGTGGCGATGATGCCGACGAGGGCCGCGGCCATCGTGTAGTAGGCGGGCATCAGATCATCGCCGGTGCCGCTGACCAGGCTCTCGATCGCCAGCGGAGTGGTGCCGCCGAACAGCGAGACGGAGATGTTGAACGCGATGGACAGCGAGCCGTAGCGCACATCGGTCGGGAAGAGCGCGGGCAGCGACGCCGACATGACACTGACGTACGGCAGCAGACACAGCCCCAGCAGAAGCAGCCCGGTGAACACCGCGACGGCGCTGCCCTCCTTGATGAGCAGGAAACTGGGCACCGCGAGGACCAGGAAGCCGACCGAACCGGCCATCAGCAGCGGTTTGCGGCCGATGCGGTCGGAGAGGCGGCCGACGAAGGTGATGGCGGCCATCAGCACCAGCATCACCACGATGATGGACACCAGGGCGTTGGTGGCGCTGTAACCGAGGGTGTCGGAGAGATACGTCGGCATATAGGACAGCAGCATGTAGTCGGTGATGTTGTACGCGGCCACCAGGGCGACACACAGCACCATCACCCGCCACTGGCCGCGGAACACCTGCCAGAACGGCGGGGTGTCCCGCTCCTCGGCCGTACCGGCGCCGTCCTCCTCCAGCTTCCGGAAGGCGGGCGTCTCATCCAGCTTCAGCCGCAGATAGAGACCGATCAGCCCGACCGGGGCGGCGGCGAGGAACGGAACGCGCCAGCCCCAGGACTGCATCGAGGAGTCGGAGAGCGTCACGGTGAGGACCGTGACCGTTCCGGCGGCGGCGGTGTAGCCGATGAGGGTGCCGAATTCCAGGAAACTGCCGAAGAATCCACGGCGTTTGTCGGGCGAGTACTCGGCGATGAACGTGGATGCCCCGCCGTATTCACCGCCCGTCGAGAAGCCCTGGAGCATCCGGAAGAGGATGAGCAGGACGGGCGCCCAGAGTCCGATGGTGGCATATCCGGGGATCAGTCCGATGGCGAGCGTACTGGACGCCATCATGATCATGGTGAGGGAGAGGACCTTCTTGCGCCCGATGCGGTCGCCGAGTGGCCCGAAGTACAGTCCGCCGAGCGGCCGTACGAGAAACGCGACGGCAAACGTCGCCAGCGAGTAGAGGACTTGGCCGGTACCATTTCCGGACGGAAAGAAGACCTTGCCGATGGTGACCGCGAGATAGCTGTAGATCCCGAAGTCGAACCATTCCATGGCATTTCCCAGAGCCGCCGCCTTCACGGCCTTCCGGACCGCTCTCTCCTCCGTGACCAGGATATCGCTGCGGCGCAGCGGCGGGTTCTTGCGGCGCTTGACGGCCCGCAGCAACCGAGGGTGACGGACGGCGGCATCGGCGGCCGGGGCGGGGGCTTCGGAATCGGTCGTGACCGGCACAGGCAACTCTTTTCACTGGACAGACATGTTGCGCCTACCCCACGTCCGACTCGGCATGCGGGGGTGGTTTGTTGTGGCCGCCAAGCCGCTGCCAAGCCGCCGTCGCGGCCCGCCGTGCGCCGCCTCAAGGCACGTTCGACCGGATTGCAAGGAGCCCCCGGCATCTTCTGGACCATGTGCTACGGCAAAGAGCTGCGAGAAGCGATCGGATCGCCTCGCACCACACCGCTCATCGGTATCTACGACATGTACTCGGCCTCCATCGCGGCCCAGCACTACAATGGATTCTTCGTATCGGGATTCGGCTTCGCCGCGTCCCATTACGGGCTTCCGGACATCGGTTTCATCGCCTGGCCCGACATGCTGGCATTTGTGGAGCGGCTGCGGCTGGCCTTCCCCGAGCACCATCTGCTGGTCGACATCGACGACGGCTATGTGGACCCCGAAGTCGCCTGCCATGTGGTGCAGCGGCTGGAGCGGGCCGGGGCCTCCGGAGTCATTCTGGAGGACCAGAGGCGGCCGCGCCGGTGCGGTCACGCGGACGGCAAGCTGATCCTGCCGCTCGAGGACTACCTCGCCAAGCTGGAACTGGTGCTGAGCAGCAGACGGGAACTGGTCGTGGTGGCGCGGACGGACGCCACCGAGGAGTCCGAGATCCTGCGGCGGGCCGCGGCCCTCGCGGAGACGGACGCGGACGTCGTCCTCGTGGACGGGGTGCGCAGCGTGGAGTGGATCCGGCGGATCCGCAAGGTGGTCGGGGACAAGCCGCTGCTGTTCAACCAGATCGCGGGCGGCAAGTCGCCGCGGCTGTCGCTGTCCGAACTCTCCGACCTGGACGTCAATGTGGCCATCTACAGCACCCCGTGTCTGTTCGCCGCCCACGGTGCGATCGACGGCGCGCTGGTCGATCTGAAGCACGCCGACGGACGGCTGCCGGACACCCAGGAGACGGGGGCCGTCGGGATCAGGGGCGCCACCGAGCTGCTGGAGCGGAACATCAGCCGCCACCACGGGCCCGACCGGCGCCCGGCGTCGGTATGAGGCGGGCGGCCCCGGTCATGTGCGCGGTGATCGCGGGCCGCTGGTCGCGCCGGATACCGCCGGATTCCCCCGGCGGCCCGGGGGCACCCGTCCCCGCCCCGTCGGCCGACGCGGGAAGACGGTGAGCGGCCGGTGGACGCCTCAGCGGGACGCCTCAGCGGGACGTCTCAGGCCGGGGCCGTAGAGGACTCCTCCGGGCAGCGGGCGATGGCGACCACGGCCGCGTCGTCGTTCACCCTGCCCCCGGCATACCGCAGCAGATCGTCGTGGAGGTAGCGCACCAGCTCCTCCGGGCTGCCCCAGTCCCGGCCCGCCAGCCGCTCGGTCATCGGATAGAACGTGCCGCCGGCGTCCCGGGCCTCGACGAAGCCGTCGGTGTACAGCACCAGGAGATCGTTGTCCTCGAAGGTGAACGCATCGATCGTGTAGTCGCCGTCCGACGAGTCCGCCATCCCCAGCGGCAGCGCGGGGTCGGAGCCGTCCACCGGATGGAGCGCACCACCGTGCAGCAACAGGGGCGGCGGATGGCCACAGTTGATCATGTCGACGACCGGCCGGTCGTCGTAGACGTCCAGCACCACCGCGGTCACGAACGACTCCAGGGCGTCCTGGTCGCGCCCGGGCGTATGCCGCCAGTTCCAGCGCACCGCCTGGCCGAGGTGGGCGGTCAGCCCGGGCAGCGACAGCTTGCGGTACGCGGACCCCCGGAACGCGCCGATCAGCACGGCGGCGTCCCCCACCGCGGGCAGCCCCTTGCCGCGTACGTCCCCGATGACCAGCCGGGTCGCCTCCTCGCCCCGTACGGCGGCATACAGATCGCCGCCGATCTGGGCTTCCTCCTCGGCCGAGATGTACACGGAGGCGATCCGAAGCGGTCCGACCCGGCCCGGAAGCGGCCGTAGCAGCACCTCCTGTGCTGCCACGGCCACCGATCTCACCTGCCGCAACCGCCGCCGGTGGCGATCGGTCGCATACCGGAAACTGGCCACCAGCGCCGAGATCACGATCAGCGCGGAGATCTGCGCCTGGTGGTTCGCGGTGGTCAGCCCGCCGTGCAGGATCCCGATGACGATCTGCGCGATCACGGCGAGCACCCCGATCGCGGCGGTCCCGCGCGCACTCGCGAAGGACGCGGTGATCGCCGGTGCGGCGATCAGAAAGGGGCCGAGATGGACATGGGGCGGGGCATTGACGTCGATCACCGTGATCACGAGCAGGATGCCCACGGGGATGGCGTACAGCGCGGGCGGCGGCCGCCGTCGTGACCCGTCACGACGGGTGAAGTCAAGCCGAGCGCGCATACATCCTGCTTACACCCGTTCCGCCCCGGGCGCCCGGCCTCGGGCCGGGACGGCGAGCGGGCCCGGCGTCCCTCGCGAGCCACGCCCGGTCGCGCCCCGGACGTCCGGCCGGGGGCGGGGGCGCCGCGCCGTCACTCGCGCGAGCGCGGGGCCCGGCCCACCGGGGCGCCGTGGCTCACGGCCCGCGGTGGCCGGGTCGATCGCCGCCCCGGCCGACGCCCACGGAGCGGCCCGGTGATACGGCGCACCGGGCGACGTCGAGCCGGGCCGCCGATGGTCCTGGGACACCTGCGGCGCCCGACTCCCCGGCCCTGGGCAGACGCCCATGAGCGCCCTGCCCCATGGGCGCACGGGCGGCGGCGCCGCGTGCCCGGCCCGCTCGGTGGACGCCGGGTGGCGCATCACGACGCACAGCGGAGACCACCGGACCGCCAGCCGGCGACGGGCGGAGCGGCAGCACGACGCCCAGGGCGCGGCTCAGGAATCGGGCCCTCGTGCCACGAGCGGCGGGCACCGGGCGGGCGCGCGGGCGTGGCCCGGTCTCGGGTCAGGTGAGCGAGTCGGCCGGGATCGGGGTGGTCTCGGGGGCCACCCCGGCCGAGGGGCACGGCTCCGGCGCGGCGGCCGCCTCGCGTGCGCGGCGCGCCGCCATCCACACATAGACCGGAACCCCCGCGAACAGGAACAGCACACCCTGGTACACCGCCGCGTACCCCGCCCCCGCGACCAGCCAGAAGGAGAAGCCGAAGCCCGCGAGCGCCAGGGTCACGTCCCGGACGAAGCGTCCCGTCCGCACGTCCTCGCGCCGCCCCGACAGCAGGAAGTACAGCTGCGCGCCGGCCGCCAGCAGATACGGGACCGTGGCCGAGAAGGTGGTGATCAGGACGAGGATCTCGAAGAGCCCTCCCGAGCCGGAGGTGTAGTTGACCACGATCAGCAGCGAGGCCAGCACCACCCCCACGAACACCCCGAAGGTCGGCACACCGCGCCGCCTGGTGCCGAAGGCCGCCGGGAAGAGCCCGTCCCGGGCCGCCGCGTAGGGGGCCTGCGCGCTCATCAGGATCCAGCCGTTGAGCGCGCCGACGATCGACACCACCGCGGCCGCCGCGATCACCGTGCCGCCCCACGCGCCGCCGAACATCGCGTTCACCGCGTCGGAGAACGGGGCGGTGGAGTTCACCAGGTCGTCGTGGGCGACGGTGCCGAACACCGCCACCGTGCCGAGCAGATAGACCACGGCCGCGCCGATCGTGCCGAGCACGCTCGCCCGGCCCACGTTGCGCTCCGGGTCGCGCACCTCGCCCGCGCTCATCGACGCCGACTCCACGCCCACATAGCTGTAGAGCAGGATCGCGGCCGCGGCCGACAGCCCGCCGACCGCGCCGCTGCCGGTCTCGTCGAACGCGCCGAGGTTGTCCGGGTCGAAGAAGAAGAGCCCGACGACGGCGACGAAGAACAGCGGCACGAACTTGAGCACCGTGGAGACGATCTGCACCGCGCCGACCCAGCGGGTCCCCGCCAGGTTGGCCAGCGCCGGGAGCCACAGCGCCAGCAGCGCCACTCCGAGGTTCACGCCCTCGCTGTCGTGGCCCGGCATCAGGACGTGTACGTAGCCGACCGCCGCCACCGCGAGCGCCGCGTTGCTGACCCAGGTCATCGTCCAGTACGACCAGGCCGACAGGAAGCCCGCGAAGTCGCCGAAGGCGGCGCGGGCGTGCACATACGGACCGCCGGTGCGCGGATCGCGTTCGGTCAGCCGCCCGAAGACCAGCGCGAGCGCGATGGCGCCGACCGTCAGGACGACGAAGGCGAGCAGGCTGAGGGTGCCGAACGGGGCGACGGACGCGGGCAGCAGAAAGATGCCGCCTCCGATGATGTTCCCCATGACGAGTGCTGTCGCCGTGGGCAGGCCGAAGCGGCGCGGGTGGTGCTGGTCGGGCATGCGCACATCGTCATGGACGATGTATGGCGCACCCAAATCACCGGCCTTTATTCGGCGCAACCCGGCTGACCACGGGAAATGGTGCGGTGGCCGCACCGTTCAACCGCGTTTCCTCCGGCGGCTCGGAGATCTGCGGGACGTCCGGGACCTGCGGGATCTGTGGACCGCTCGCCTCCGCAAGCCACCTCCGCAGCACGGTGTGCACCCGCTCGGCGCCCACCAGTTCCTCCCCCTCCGCCAAGGGCGGGCTCAGCTCGGCGGGCCACAGCAGGAAGGGATGGCCCTGTTCCCCGCCGAGTCCGCCGTGTGAGCCGATCTGCCCCTCGAAGGCGTGCACCGTGCCGGTCTCCGGGTGGTACGCGGAGTTGACCATGATGTCGGGGGTGTTGGAGAAGTGCGCGGTGCGGCGGACGGCCGCCGCCGCGCCCGGTCCGAAGGCCGTCAGCGGACTGGTCCCGACGGTCCGCCCGGTGTCCAGATGGTGTTCCGCGCCGCCGCGCCCCAGCACCACCGCGCCGTGCGTCGCGGACGTCACCAGCAGGAATCCGACTCCGGGGTGGTCGGCGAGGGTGCGCAGCAGCGCCGGGTGGCGGGCGTCGATCTCCTCGCGGGTCATCCGGCCGGGCACATCGGGGAAGGACACCAGCCCCAGATTGCCGGAGGCGAGCACGACCGGGTCGGACGTCCGGCCCGGCGTCCCCCGCCCCTCCCCGTCCTTCTCCGGCCGCCGCAGCGCCGCCCGCGCCGCCTCGCGCGCCTCCGCGCCGCGTGCCTCCGCACCGCTCTCCGTACGCCCGGCCCGCCGGGACACCGGCAGCCCGCATCCGGCCCGCACCAGGTCCTCGAGGGTGAGCCCGTACGCCCCCGCGAACGTGGCGCCCGGGCTCTGCCCGTGGTCCGACAGCAACACGATCCGGTACCCGCGCGGCGCCCGCTCGGCCACCTTGGCGATGAGCGCGATCGACCGGTCGAGCCGGGCCAGCACCTGCCTGGCGTCCCGGCTGCGCGGCCCGGAGTGGTGCGCCACCTCGTCGTACGCCACGAGGTCGGCGTAGACGGCGGTGCGCCCGGAGAGGATGTCCCCGATCACCGCCGCCACCACCACATCCCGCTCCACGACCGTGGCGAACGCCCGGATGAAGGGGTAGGCCCCGCCGCGCTTCACCCGTGGCCGCTCCCGGCGCAGCTTCGCCCGGGTGGACTGGCCGAGCTCCCGGACGACCTCGGCGAGGAACGACACGGCGGTGCGGGTGGCGTTGGCCGGATCGGAGAAGTACGCGAAGTAGCCGGACCGGGAACGGTTGTGCCTGCCGCGCCGGGCCGCCACCGACAGCACCAGCGCGAGCTGGTCCGCGCCCCCGGTGAACAGGTTGCCCCGGCTGGCGCCGTCCACCGTCAGCAGTCCCTCGTGCCCCGCCCCGGCCGCCGCTCTGCGCTGCAACTCGGCCGCGCCGGTCGGCCGGTTGCTCACCATCACCTCCCCGGTCTCCTTCTCGTACCAGCGGAAGGCGGGCACGTCCTCGTTGCACCCGTGCAGGATGCCGAGCTGGCTGGCGCCGGTCTGGCTGGACCAGTCGGTGCGCCAGGGCATCATCCGGTGGCCGCCGCCCACCCATCGGGCGACCGTGGGCATCAGCGGCGCTCTGCCGTCCCGTGCGCGCAGCGCCTCCCGCAGCACCGCGTGGCCCACCCCGTCGAGCTGGAGGAAGATCGTGCCCGGCGGCAGCGCCCGGCCGCCGTCCTCACCGAGCCGCCGCCGTCTGCGGTCCGCGAGCCGCGCCAGCCGCCGCCGGTACGCGCCGTCGTCCCGCACCGTCAGGAAGGTGCTGGTGGCCGACGACGCGGCCGACATCACGGCCGCCACGACGATCGCGGTCTCCGGTTCGACGGCGCCGCGTCCGTCGGGCAGCAGGCTCAGCGCGAGCAGCAGCATCGAACCGTTCAGCACGAACACCAGCAGGCCCAGCACCAGCGCGGGCATCAGCAGCAACGCCCGTACCAGCAGCGGCCACACCAGCGCGCTCAGCACACCGAACGCCCCCGCCCCGCTCGCGGCGGTGATGGCGATCCGGGTGGTGCTGTCGCCGTCGTCGGACTTGAGGCGGAAGTCCGGCAGCAGCCCGGCCAGCGCCAGCATCGTCAGCGTGGACACCGCCCACACCGCCGTCACCCGCAGAAGGGCTGCCCCCGCGGTCTTCCATCGGGGCTTGTGCACGCCGAAAGCCTCACTTCGTGTACCAGCCGCGCACCGTACGCGCGGACCGGGCTCCAGCGTCGCACAGCGCGGGACACCGCGCGGGGGGCGGTGTTGTGGTGCCCGTGAGCTGGGCTCAGCCGCCCCAGCTCTCGTACGGATCGTGCGGGGCGCGGACCGGCCGCATCCGGTCCACCCTCAGATACGGGATGGCACCGCCGTTGACGGGGTCCTTGGCCCGCCGGGCGGTGTAGCGGCCGGTGACCTCGAACCAGGAGTCGGGTTGCAGCACCGGTGGAATCCGCCCGGCGAGCCCGATCTTGACGGGCTGGGCGTCGGCGGCGCAGCAGCTGAGGACCATGCGGACGAGGTACGGTGCGCCGCCGCGGTCGAGGGCGACGAAACCGGTCATCGTGATCCGCCGGTCGCCGAGCGAGCGCCCGTGGTCGAACGCCGCGCGCCCGCCGTAGTCGGCGAGCCCGAGCCGGACGGAGTCGCCGCTGTCGCGGCCGGGGAGGTCGGGATAGCCCCAGGAGGGTTGCAGGGCGGTACCGCTGCGCATGGCGGTGTACGACCCGAGGGCGGGCGGGGCGACCAGGATGAGCGCGGCCAGGGGCAGCACGAGCAGCCAGGAGACACGGGGTTCACGATGCCCGTGCGGGGCGGCGCCGTGACCCCGCCCGGCACCGCGCGGTGACTCGGTGTCGCGCGATGGCTCGGCGTCATGAGCCACCCCCGCGCCGCGAGCCACCTCGGCATCGCGAGCCACCCCCGCGCCGCGAGCCACCTCACTGTCGCGAGCCACCTCGGCATGGTGCGCCACCTGGGCGCCGTGGCACTCCCCCGCCCCGCGGGACACCTCAGCGTCGCGAGCCGCTTCAACGCCACAAGCCACCCCCGCGCCGCGCACCGCCCCCGCGCCGCGAGCCACCTCGGCATGGTGCGCCACTTGGGCGCCGTGGCACTCCCCCGCCCCGCGGGGCGCCTCGGCGTCGCGGGCCGGCCCGGCCTCTTGGCGGCTCTCGGCCGCCAAGGGCTGGGCGGCACCCGGGCCGCGTGGCCGGCGCCGGTCGCGCAGTTCGTACCAGACGGTGGCGACGGCGGCGGCGATCAGCACGACCCCGGCCGCGAGCAGCAGCGGCCGCAACCCGGCCTTGACGTACCGCAGATACAGATCGGTGAACCCGGCCCGCAGCAGCGCCACACCGGTCAGGAACAACACGGCCGCCTGGGCCTGCCGGTTCACAGCAGCACCGCCCCGGTCAGGGCCGCCACCACAAGGGCCAGCGCGAAGGTGGCGGGCGCGAACCGCAGCGCGAACCCGCGCCCGAAGGTGGCGGTCTGCATCGCGAACAGCTTCAGGTCGATCATCGGCCCCACGACCAGGAAGGCCAGCCGCGCGGTGAGCGAGAACTGCGACAGGGACGCGGCCACGAACGCGTCGGCCTCGGAGCAGATCGACAACAGCACCGCGAGAACCGCCAGCACCAGCACCGACACCACGGGTTGATCGGCCGCGGCCCGCAGCCAGCCCGCCGGGACCACGGCCTTGAGCGTGGCCGCGACCATCGCGCCGACGACGAGGAAGCCACCGGCGTGCATCACGTCATGCCGTACGGACGCCCAGAACGCCGCGCCCTTGCCGAGCCCTTCGGCCGACGGGCGGGCCGGTGGCCGCAGCCAGTCGGTGCGCCCCAGCCGGTGCCACAGCCAGCCCATCGCGCACGCCACGACCAGACTCGCCACGAACCGGGCGACCACCATCCGCGGTTCACGGGGAAACGCCACGGCGGTGGCGGTCAGCACGATCGGGTTGATCGCCGGTGCGGACAGCAGGAACGCCAGCGCCGCGGCCGGGGTGACACCACGGCGCACCAGCGCCCCGGCCACCGGCACCGAGGCGCACTCGCATCCGGGCAGCACCGCCCCGGCCACCCCGGCCGCGGGCACCGCGAGCGCGGGCCGCTTCGGCAGCGCCCGCGCGAAGAACGACGCCGGGACGAACACCGCGATGGCAGCCGACAACACCACGCCGAGCACCAGGAACGGCAGCGCCTGGACCACGACCGCGACGAACACGGTCATCCAGCTCTCCATCGCGGGCGCGGCCAGCACCCGCCGGATCGGCCCCTGCGCCACCACCACCAGAAGCAGCAGCATGGTCAGGACGAGTGAGGAAGCCGACTGCCGCCGCCGCGCCCCGTCCGCCTCGCGCCGTTCCCCCTGGGGCGGGGGCGCCTCGGTGATGGCCACGGGTGGGATACCTCCGGGTCGGGACGGGTGGTGCCGGGCTGCTCCCCGGCGTCAGGGGGCGACGGTGCCCCCTCCCAGTACGCCCGCCACGGCCCGGTTGCTCAAAGAGGGGCTCCCACACCTGGCCGGTGTGGGAGCCCCCTCCGTGATCCGAGCCCATCCGAGCTCATCCGAGGTGGGACATCAGCCGATGTGGCTGTGTATCCACTCCTGGTGCTCCGCGACGCTCGGGTAGATGTCCGGCGTCGAGGCGCAGTCACCGACGGACCGGCTGGTCACGCCGGTGAGCCGCCAGCGGCCGTCCGCCTTGGCCAGCGCGGGCGCGCCGGAGTCGCCGCCGCAGGTCCCGGCCTTGCCGCCCGGGTTGTCGGTGCAGAAGTCGCCCTTACGAATACCCCAGGCGTCCCCGTCCGTCGGGTTGGAGGCGCACTTGTCGGTGTCCGACGCCAGCACCGGCAGGTTGACCTCGCGGTGCTTGACCGGGAGCTGCGAGGGGTCGTTGCCCGTCGCCTTGGTGTAACCCCACCCCGTCGCCTTGATGGTCTCCCCGGCCGCGGGCGTCTTGACCGCCAGCGGCGCGGGCTTCTTCGAGACCTTGGAGGCGAGCTGGATCAGCGCGAGGTCGTGGGCGCTGCCCTTGTCGTCCGAGATCTGGTAGTCCGGGTGGACCACGAACTTCTTCACCTTGGCGACCTCGCCGCCCTTGGTGCGGTCGAGGGAGCCGATCCGCACGTGGTACGGCTTGGGGTCGTTCACGCCGCCGTTCCCGGTGACGCAGTGGGCCGCCGTCAGGACCCAGTCGGAGGCGACGAGGGTGCCACCGCAGTAGTGGCCGTTGGGGTCGTCGCCGCGCTGCTTCTGGAGCGAGACGATGAACGAGTAGTTCTCGGTGGAGTCGTGACCGCCGATGATCCTCGTCTGGTTTCCGGAGTCCCCGGTCGTCGCCCGGCTCTGGGCCGCGTAGGCGACCGTGCCCGCCGTGGCGAGGCCGAGGGAGAGGGCCGATACGAACACCGCGCGTGCGGCCTTGCCCTTCCCACGGGTGAGGCGGTTGCCGGGGTTCTCCGGGTTTTCCTGGCTGTTCTTGATGAGCCTTTCCTTTCTTCTTCCGTCCCGCCGCCGTGGGGAGGCGCCGGGATGTTCGCTCTCGCGGGGGAGGCCCCGTCCGGGCATGGCACGCCGACCCGCCACGGATGCATGGCCAGCGGTCGCGGCGCGCTGGTGACGCGCGTTGACTACGGGCCGGGGCAGGGGCGGTTTCGGGGACGGGCAAGGACGAGCCGAGGGCCCAACGGAGGGCCCGCATAGGCTCAGCCGCGGCCCCGCGCCCAGGACGTGTCGTCGACGTCGAGCGCCGCGCGAAAGGTGCCCCTACCGCTGCGGGCAGGGCACACCGGGCTCAACCGGCCGTCGGTATCAGTGAATCGCCGACCGCCGGTTCACTGTGCACCCACACGTGGGGAACCGCCCCCGGGCCCGGACGTGCCGGGGCCTCGATGGCGAGGGAATCCCACGGGTCGCCCAGCGGTGGCCCGCGGAAGGCGATGAGTTCGGTGGCGGTGCGCTCCGGCGACGCGCCGACGCCCCGTCGAGAGGTGGTACCCGGGTGGCGCCATCGGCACCGCCCGCCTCATGAGATGACACAAATTTCTCCCCGTTACATGCTGCTCAGCACGTGCCACCCATCCCATACTCCCCAACTCTTTTTTGTCCAGCGCTTTTTGAACTTCCGTCACCGTCTCTGCGGAGGTGCAGATGACCGTCCCGGGGGAACGGCGGCCGGGCGGGAAGGATGTCCTGGAACCGGTATCCGGCCTTCTCCGCGACCCGGCACGAAGCGACGTTGTCCACCTGATGCATCAGCTCGAGACGTTCCAGCCCTTCGGCCGCGAAGGTGGCGAAGGCCCAATGGGTGAGCGCTTCGAGGGCACGCGGGGCCACTCCCCGGCCGCGGGCATGGGCCGCCGTCCAGTAACCGACCTCGGCGGATTCCCGGCCCGTGTCGGTTCGCTTCAGGACCACCTCGCCCGCCAACCGCCGCTCACCGGCGCCGGATTCCTCCTCGTGCACGGCGAGACTCAGCAGTTCGCCCGTCTCCCAGCCACGCCGCCGGAGCTCCAGCCGCGCCACCGCGTCCTCGCTGCTCTCGACGTGCAGCCTGGTCCACCGACGCAACGTCGGGTCGCGATAAGCCTCGACCAGCGGTCCGACGTCGTCCTCACGCCACGGGCGCAGCAGGAGCGCGGCGGCGGACGGTGTCGCCTCCGCCCGTAGGGTGACCGTCATCAAGCCCCTCCCGCCGGTCAGGAATCCAGTACGGCGGCGATGGCCTCGATCTCCACGAGCTGGTCGTTGTAGCCGAGCACCGTGACCCCCATCAGTGTGCTGGGTACGTCGTGCTCACCCAGCGCGTCCCGGTAGACCTCCCATGCCGCCACCAGGTCCTCCTGGCGGGTGGAGGCCACAAGGACGCGGGTGCTGATGATGTCCTCCAGCGACGCCCCGGCCTCCGCCAAGGCCGTCCGCATGTTCTCCACGGCCTTGGCCGCCTGCCCGGCGACGTCCCCGATCGCCGCCGTCGAGCCGTCGTCGTTCAGCGGGCAGGCTCCGGCGAGGAAGATCAGCCGCGCTTCGGCGGGGGCCGTGGCCGCGTAGGCGTACTCGGCGACGTCGGAGAGGGACGCGGAGCGGATCAGCGTGACGGCGCGGGGCACGGGCGGTTCCTTTCGCGGCGCATACAGGTCGCGCATGACCCTCTCAGAGACCGGCCCGGCGTTCGACGCATTTTTGACCTGCGCCTCCCCGCCGAACACACACGTGAGTATCGACTACCTACAGTCCGCGAGCGCCGACCTGGCAGGCTCGGAGCGGCGGACACAAGGCCCATGCCCGGAGCCCCATGCCGCCGGACCCCCACCGCCCGGCGGCCCGCGCCGCCGTACGAAAGGGCGGGCCTCACACGAGAGAGCTTGAGTCAACTGGTGAGCAGCACTCTGCTGTTTGATGAAGCCGCGCGCCGTTCGCTGCAACGAGGCGTGAACTCACTCGCGGACGTCGCGAAGGTGACGATCGGGCCCGGGGGCCGCAATGTCGTCATCGGAAACGTCGAGGTCGGACCCAAGGACGGCGCATTCAAGAAGGTGCGGGGCGGCGGCATGACCGTCACCGGTGACGGGCTTCTGATCGCCCGGCATATCGATATGGCCGACCCCTTCGAGAATCTCGGCGTACAGCTCGTCACCGAAGCCGCGATACGGACCAAGAGAGCGACCGGCAACGGAGCGACTACGGCCATCGTGCTGGCCCAGGCGATGCTCCGCGAGGGCCTGCGCAATGTCGCCGCAGGCGCCGACCCGGTGGGTCTGAAGAAGGGGATGGACGCGGCGGTACGGACCGTTTGCCGGTATGTCGGATCCGTCACTCGCCGCGTCGCGGGTCCGGAGGAGCTCGCCGCCGTCGCCTCACTGTCGGCGAAGGATCCAGAGGTCGGCGGCTTGATGGTCGAGACAATGGCCAAAGGCGGCATCATCACCGTCGAGGAGGGACACACCCTCGGTCTCCACTTGGAGTTCAACGAAGGGGTGAAGATCGACAGGGGCTACCTTTCACCGGAGATGGCCACGGACAGGGTCAGCGCGCAATCCGTTCTTCACCATCCCCATGTCCTGATCCACCGGGGCACGATCTCCTCCGTCGATTCTCTCAGGCCGTTGCTGGAGAGGATTCTCCAGTCAGGCTCCGGTCAGCCGCTGTTGATCATTGCCGGTGATGTCCAGGGCACCGCCCTGTCGGCACTGCTCGCGAACTCGGCACGTGGCATCGTCACGACAGTGGCGGTGAAGGCCCCGGGAACGGGAACACAGCGTGATGCGATTCTCGGGGACCTCGCCACCGTGACCGGCGCGACCGTGGTGGCCGATGAAACCGGGACCACACTCGAAAAGGCCGAGTTGGCCATGCTGGGTGGCGCCCGCCGGGTGACGGTCACGAACCGTGACACGACGATCGTCGCAGGCCACGGCCCGGCACGCGATATCGCTCTCCGAGCCGGCCAGATCAAGGCGGAGGCAGCGCGCAAGACGTTGCCTCATGACCGCGTTGACCGGGACACCTTGCTCGAACGAGCCGCCAACCTGGCCGGTGGGTCCTGTGTCATCAAGGTGGGTGCCGCCACACACGCGGAACGCAAAGAGCGCTTGGCGAGGGTCGAGAACGCGGTGTGGGCCACCCGTTCCGCACTCGAGGAGGGAGTCGTGCCCGGCGGTGGCGCCTGCCTCGCACAGAGCGCCAAGGCGCTCAACAGCGCTCCCGGAAGGGTGGACGACCGGTCCATCGGCATCGGGGTCGTCCGGCATGCCCTCGTCGAGCCACTGCGGCGGATAGCGGAGAACGCGGGCCACGACGGCTCCGTCGTGGCCTCGAAAGTGGCCGAGTCCGAGACCGGTGTGGGCTTCGACGTACTGGCGGGACGCTATGGCAACCTGCTCGAAGCGGGCATCATCGATCCCGCTCAGGCGGTTCGTGCCGCTCTGACCCATGCCGCGTCCGTCGTGTCCCTGATGCTCACCACCGAGGTCCTGGTCGTCGACAACCACTCGGAGGGTGGCCGGTGAGGTGCTCGCCGGAGCCGTGCGACCGCCCGCTGCCCATCGGGTCGACGAGGGGCAGCGGGCAGCGGGCGCGCCGGTAGTGACACCGACGCTCAGGGCGCCTGGCTGTCCGGCATGTCGTAGTGCTTGATCCAGGCGTTGTCCTGCCGTCCCGTGAAGCCGTTCTGGTCAAGCACCACCATGCTGACCTTGGAGCGATGCCCTCCGGCGTCGTGCCATTCGACAGGGGCGTAGCAAAGACCCTCGATTTCCGTGGCGCCATCCACCACGTCGTCGGTCTCAGTGAGGGTGTACGTGCCTTCGATCACCATGGGATCGAGGTCGTACATGTCCAGGCCGGGATTTTCGCGACCGAGCTTGAAGCAAATGATCTGGCCAGGATCCCCCTCGCGGGAGACATGGAGTCGTCCACCCTTGACGAACCCACCCGCGATGTTGACCAGCGCGTGCGGCAGTCGGGACGCACGCATCGCCTGGAGCTGACCGAACCTGGGGGGCGCACCGCCGGGATACGAGCGGTTGTACTTGTAGCCGTACACGATGTCGGTGTCGTCATCGGAACTGTAGAGGTATGCGCCATGGGGAGTCAGCGGAGCGCCCGAGGGCACAACATGGCGGGCATCGTCCAAGTCGGTGGAGCACCACGGGGCGCTGGTCTGATATCGGCCGCTCCCCTCGACGCCCAGGTAGTACATCTCCCCCGGAACCTTGTCCGTGGCACCGAACGGCTTCGTTATCCAGACACGCGGTGTCCCGTGCTCGACCGGAACGTACAGCCGCCCGGCGTAGTTTCCCGCCACGATGTGGTTGTTCGCATGGATGGCGCCGACGTGGTCTTTGTTGTCCCCCTCCGGCCACCATCTCTCGTCGTAGGCGAGGAAGTCCACGCGCTCCCAACGGAAGTTGAGCTTGTGGATTCCTCTCCACTCCGGCAGTTCTTCCGTCGAGCAACAGACGACCCACCACCAGTCCTCGGCGCCGTATCTCGCTCGCGCAAGACCCTGGCACTCGTCGGTCCAGGCGAATCGGTCCTCGCTCTCGAGGTAGTCCTCTCGAGAGCGATACCAATGGGAAAGGCGGCCATCGCTGGCAGCCGCTGCCGGCTGAGCTCCGCCGATAACGGCGGATCCGCCGAGGGCCATCGCACCGGCCGCTCCAGCGGTGGTGCGCAGAAAGCCTCTTCTATCCATGAGCCGACTCCGCCTATGTGTACGAGGGAAGCGAGGTGGTATGCCTCAACTTCCCTACAGAATGGGTGAGTTCAACACATTCACCCTGCACTGGAGGACATGCAGGCGAGAGAGTAGTTCTTACTCAGAGGTCCGCGCAGGGCGCACACCACTGATTTCACCCCCTGATGGATAGCCGCGGGCGGCCCATCGCGTCGTGAGGGTTGCAGAGAACAGGAGGGTCGATGAAGGACTCGAGTCACGACGAGTTCCGGGAGTTCGTAGCGATGCGCTCCACCGCGCTGCTGAAGCTCGCGGTGCTGCTCACCGGCGGGGACCGGCACGCGGCGGAGGATCTGCTGCAAATCGCGCTGATGAAGGCCTACGGGCGCTGGGCGCGTATCGAGCAGCCCGAGGCGTATATCCGCCAGATCATGTACCGCCAGCAGGTCAGCCGCTGGCGGCTGCGCAGACACCGCGCCGAGACGACGGTGCCCGTACTGCCGGAGTCCGAGACGGACGCCGACGCCGGGTCCGACCCGGAGCTGCGGATCGCGCTGTGGGCGGCGCTCCGTCAACTGTCGAAGCGGCAGCGGACCGTGGTCGTACTGCGCTACTTCGAGGACCTGCCGGAGGGCGAGGTCGCGGCGCTGCTGGGGTGTCCGGTCGGCACGGTGCGCAGCACCGCGCACCGGTCGCTCGCCAAGCTCCGCGCGCTCGTACCGGAGCTCGGGCCCGAACAGCGCGCGGAGCAGGCGCGGTCACTCAGCTATACACCGAAGGGGATCCAGGGATGACGACGGAGCGGGTGGAGGAGAAGGTCCGGGAGACGCTGCACGCGGTCGCCCTGGACGGGGTGCGGGCGCCCGGTGACCTTGCCGAGAAGGTGGTCCGGCGGCGCGGCCGACGCCGATTCTCGCAGGCCGCGGGGGCGGCGGCGGCCGTTGCCGCGATCACCGTGGGGGCGGTGTTCGGCCTGGGGGTCGGCGGTGCGGCCGAGCAGGACCGGCCGGTGCGCCCGGCGGCGTCGCCGCAGGGCTGGCAGCCGTGGCACAGCGGCGTCCCGGGCGCCAGCGAACGGGGCTGTCTGGTGGACGGTTCCGCGCTGTACTGCGCCGGGTCCGCCTACGACGCCGCGAAGTTCGACGCCAACACCGGCGAGCGGCTGTGGACCGTCAAGGTCAAGGGCGAAGGCGGAGGGAACGACCACCCGTTCGCCGTGCGCGATGGCGTCGTCTACACCTACCGCAATCACACCGCGGCGAAGCAGCCGAACGGGGACTACCGGGGCGGTACCGATCTGCTGGCGGTGGACGCCGACACCGGCGATGTGCGGTGGACGGTCGAGATGCCGCAGGACGACCGCACCGACCAGGCCGCCATGCTCATCGACGGCGCGGTGCTGGCGAACACCCCGTCGCTTCGTACGGTCTCGGCCCTCGACCCGCTGACCGGTAAGGAGAAGTGGCGCCACACCTGGGACAAGGGCACCGAGTGTCAGCGGGCGGTGCTGAGCGGCGTGCCCTATCTCCTGTGTACGCGGGACACCGAGGAGCCGCACGACACCGACGTCCTCCGACTCGACCCCGCCACCGGAACTGCCGAGAAGATCATGACCGGCCCCGGCAGGCAGCAGCTCCTCGGCACCTCGGGGGACCGGATGGTCCTGGCCCAGGCCAAGGAGGCGACCGGCAAGGACCTACGGCTGACCCTCATCAGCGGCTCCGGAAAGCAGACCACACACACCTATCGGACCGAGGGGAACCCGGCGGTCTCGGAAGTCATCGGCGATCGTTTGATCTCGGTATCCCGGAAGGGCATGGCCTCGGCCTACTCCCTGACCACCGGAGAGACGCTGTGGACCCGACCAGTGGGCGTGAGGATGGAGGATCAGGCCACGCTGACGGGCGGCATCGCGTCTCCCGTGGTGTCGGCGAGGCAGGGGGTCGTGTACTTCTACAGCCCGACCGGTGATGTGTCCGGCCTCGATTTGCGCACCGGCAAGCAGGTCTGGCGCGATCACGTCGCCACCGGCAAGCCGGGGCTCGGGGATTCGCCCCAGCTCCTGCGCTATCAGGATGTGCTGGTCGCCCGGAACGGCAGCAAGATGGTCTCCTTCCTGCCGCGCGTCGGCCACTGACCCGAAGGCCAGCGGCCGGGCCCCGCCCCGGCCGCTGGCACGAGCAGGGCCTAGGGCGTGTTTCGAAAGTAGCGCCGTTCGCCCGGAGGGCGGGCCCCGCGGCGTCTGGGGCGTGCGATCGCAAGGCGGAGGGTCGTCCTCGCGG